>JAFYYU010000015.1 GCA_017557425.1 Muribaculaceae bacterium
ATATTTGTGCATAGCTTTATAGCACTTGCCGTCAATGACAGTGTCGCCTTTGAGCTCAAGGTTGTAATAGCGGTGATAGATTATCCCCAAGTAGTCGCGGTAAGGTGCATCACAAACCCACTTGACACCCTCGCGAACGAACGGAACGTACTCGTATTCCTGTGCTATTGCTTGGGACATGCCCAGCAGGGCGAGAATAGTTAAAAGTAATGTCTTTTTCATAAGCATTGTGTTTTGGGTTAATATTATTGTTTTCCGCAAAGTTACTACTTTTTTGTGAAATTCCTTTTACCCCCCCCCATTTTAACATTTTGTTAACACTTGGATAAGCTGGGGTAAAGCCGGGCAGAGAAGGGCCCTGGCGCGGTAACTTTACAAGCTGTCGCTTGCATTACTGGACACGGCTGCCGCTTGGGTTACGGGACAGGTGCAAGCTGGCAGCTTGCAATACTTTGACGGCTCTGGGGTGGAGTGGTTTTTACGCGTTGACAACGCGTAATACGGGACGGCGCTTCGTTTGGCAGTTGGGTCGGAAGTGTTAATGAATTGTTAACAGCCTCGCGGTTGTCGCTGGGTTCCTTGTGGTTACAGTCGCAGCCCTCGGGGTTGGGCTTGGGGTCGCGTTGGGCTTCGTGGGGGAGGTTGTCGTCGCCGATGGTGAAGCGGTACTCGGTGTCGTCGGGGGAACGGCTGAGGTCGTAGCTCCTGACGAGGCGGACTGTGGTGACTTCACGCTGCGTGGAGAGGGAGAAGACGTCGGAGGCGTCGAGGAAAAGGTACTTGCCGAGGTTGCCTGTGGTGCTGGCTTTCTTGCCGAGGTGGTTGTAGCCGATGAAGAGGAAGGCGGTCTCGGTGTGATTGGTGACGTCGCGTACGATGCGGCAGAACTCTGTGGCCACGTGTACGCCGCAGAAGGGCATGAAGTGGTCGATGTCGTCGATGACGACGAGCTGGGGCTTGAACTGGCGGATGAGGGCTTCGATGTTGCGGTTGATGGCGTAGACGTTCTCGCGCTGGGAGCCGAGGACGTCGAGGCAGACGAAATGGAGGTTTTCCTTGGCGGGGGCGTGGGCGACGAGCTCACGGTAGATCCGGGTGCAGATGTGAGGGCCGTGGAGGGTGTCAATCCAGAGGACCTTGCAGGCGGGGGCATTGCTAACGGGGGCCGTGGAGGGTGCCACGGCACAGGGAACCAGGCTGGTGGGAACGGACTCTCCTGTCAAGACTTTGATGGCGAGGAACTTGGCGAAGTGGTGGGCGCGACAGGTTTCCTTGCCGGTGAGGTAGGTGCTGTGGTGCTGGCGGATGACGGGCTGGCCGTTGAGTGTGACCAACGGCTTGATTGAAGAGAAGGGACTGAGGTCGGTCTCGTGGGTGAATTGGCAGTTCTGCCAGGACTCGTCTTCGCCTTGGGCGTTGGGATAACGATAATAATTGATTTCCATGGTGTTTTTGATTTAATGTGTTTAATTTGGTGGTTATTGTGCAAGCTGGCAGCTTGCAATACATCGACCGCCTGATGGTGGCGATGGTGCAAAGGTAATACATTTAAGGGCGGTTGTCAAGGGGGAAGGGGGATTATTTGATACATAGGCTTGCTTTGCCCGCAGTTTAAAGATTTAAAAAATATCGGGTCATTATTGCATATTTTTGATAATTGGTGTATTTTTGTGGCTTGGTAAGAAAACATAGACCTGAACATAAACTTTTACTGCAATGAAGAATATCCTGATTATCGGCTCGACGGGACAAATCGGTTCCGAGCTGACAATGAAGTTGAGAGGCATTTACAGCGGAAATGTCGTCGCCGGTTACATCCCGGGAGCTGAGCCCAAGGGAGAACTCGCTGAGAGTGGCCCTTCGGAAATCGTTGACATCACCAACGCCCAACAAATAGGCGATGTGGTTGACAAGTACAATATCGACACCATCTACAATCTGGCAGCGCTGTTGAGCGCCGTTGCCGAGAACAAGCCCCAACTGGCTTGGCACATCGGCATCGACGGCCTGATGAACGTGCTAGAGGTATCGCGTGAAAAGAAATGCGCCGTTTTCACCCCCAGCAGCATTGGTTCGTTCGGCCCCAACGCGCCCAAGGACGGCACGCCCCAGGACACCATCCAGCAGCCGCGCACGATGTACGGCGTGACCAAGGTGGCGGGTGAGCTGTTGAGCAACTATTATGCCCTCAAGTTCGGCGTCGATACCCGTTCGGTGCGCTTCCCCGGCTTGATCAGCTATGTCACTCCTCCGGGCGGCGGCACGACCGACTATGCCGTGGATATTTATTATAGCGCTGTTCAGGGTAAGAAATTCGTGTGCCCCATCGCCGCCGGCACCTTGATGGACATGATGTACATGCCCGACGCCCTGCGCGCCGCCATCGAGATCATGGAGGCCGACCCGACACGTCTTGTTCACCGCAACTCGTTCAACATCGCGTCGATGAGCTTCGACCCCGAGGTCATCTACCACAAGATCAAGGAGTACATCCCCGAGTTTGAGATGGAATATGACGTTGACCCCTTGCGCCAAGGCATCGCCGACAGCTGGCCCAACAAGCTGGACGACACCTGCGCCCGTGTCGAGTGGGACTGGAGACCCGAGTATGACCTCGACGCCATGACCAAGGACATGATCGAGAAGCTGCGCATCAAGTTCGGCATCAAGCAGTAAACACGATGAGACGCTCTCTCCTTGTTCTGCTCGGCCTTACCTGTCTGTTGCTGAGCGGATGTTCCGACAACAGCTATAAGCTGGCCAAGGAGTATCAGACACGTGACACCTTCGGCTTCCTGGTTTTCGTGAGCGAGTCGGGCAAGCAATATGACGACCTGTGGGTCAACATCTCGGGCCTAGACAAGACTTTCCTCGCCTCGACGGCACAGATTGTTGACGGCCAGGTCAAGGGAATGCGCTACGGTGCCCAGCAAGGAACCCGCCAAGTCATGATACGACAAAAGAACGAACGGCTGCTCTATCAGGATATTATCACGATTCGCGCCGGCGAGGACACCATCATCAAGTTCAAGGATTGATATCATTCGAGGGAGCAAGAAAATTCTTGCTCCCTCGAAGTTTAAAGGGTAAAGGTTAGAGATACCAACTACTTTCGCAGGATGTCGATGAGGTCGGCGACACCTTGGGTGGCAGGCTTTTGGATGACGGTTACCCAGCCGGGCACTGCGGCGGGCTTGGGGTCGATGTAGTAGATGGGCACACCGCGTTTCACATACTGGATGAGGGCCGCAGCAGGATAGACCACCAGCGAGGTGCCGATGACCACAAAAATGTCGGCATCATGGGCCAACTGGGCCGCGGCTTCCATGTTGGGAACCGCCTCGCCAAAGAACACGATGTGGGGTCTTACCGGGTCGCCGTAGGGGTCACGCGTGTCCACACTGGTCACCAGGCCCTTGTCGGTCAACTGGTCACAGGGCAGAACGTATTCACGTTCCTCGCGCCTGAGCGAACGCACCTTCATCAGCTCGCCGTGGAGGTGCAGCACATTGCTGCTGCCGGCGCGCTCATGCAGGTCATCGACATTCTGGGTAATCACACGCACGTCAAAGTCCTTTTCCAGCTCGACCAGTCCCAGGTGGGCGGCATTTGGCTGGGCGTTAATCAATTGCTCGCGGCGTTCGTTATAGAATTTGTGGATGAGCGCGGGATTACGCAGGAAGCCCTCATGGCTGGCCACGTCCATTACGGGATAATTCTCCCACAACCCGTCGGCATCACGAAAGGTCTTGATACCGCTCTCGGCGCTGATGCCTGCGCCCGATGAGATTACTAATTTCTTCTTATTCATAGTCATTTGTCAATTTTGGTTGTATCACTGAATACTCATTTTGTGATAGCAAAAATAGTAAATTTTTTCTAAAAAAGTACAGCCAATCACATAAATCACTATCTTTGCACCGTTTTTTACAAAATTTACGCAAACCGAACACCATGAAGCAACGCTTCGATGGTTGAGGTGAAGCCAAATTTATACAAAAAAAGTAGATTTTTCAATGGATAAACTGAGTTACGCTTTAGGCTTGAGCATGGGTGGAAACTTCATTGGCTCAGGTATCAAGAAGCTGGATATCAATGACTTTGCTGATGGCCTGAGAGCCATCTTTGAGGGTGCGGAGCAAAAAATGACCTTTGACGAGGCCAAGCAGATTGTTACCGACTATTTCACCAATCTGGAGAAAGAAGGTGCCGAGATGAACGAGCGTCTGGGCCGCGAGTATCTGGAAAAGAACAAAGACACCGAAGGCGTGAAAGTTACCGCCAGCGGTCTGCAATATCAAGTCATCAAGGAAGGCAACGGTCAGCAACCCGGCCCCAACGACGTGGTTACCGTCCACTACACCGGCAAGCTGATTGACGGCACCGTGTTTGACAGCAGCGTCGAGCGTGGCGAGCCCGCCACCTTCGCCGTCGGCCAGGTCATCCCCGGTTGGGTCGAGGGTCTGCAGCTGATGCGCGAGGGCGCAGCCTACAGGCTGTTCATCCCGTCGAACCTCGCCTACGGCCCCCACGGCACCGGCCCCATCCAGCCCAACTCCACGCTCATCTTTGACGTGCAGCTGATTAAGGTCGAGAAGAAGTAACAAAGCATTTAATTATTTTAAAATTGATGACAATGAAAAAGTTTTTAGCTATAGCTATGGCCGCCATACTGATGACTGCTATGTCAAGTTGCGGCGGCGGTAACGCTTCGGATACCGAGAACACCACCGATACCGTTGCCGATTACGGCACTGAGATCAAGGACAACAAGACCATTGGCCGTGAGTTCCTGGAAGAGAACGCCAAGAACGACAGCGTCATTCAGACCGAGAGCGGCCTCCAGTACATGGTATTAAAAGAGGGCACCGGCGCCAAGCCCGGTCCCACCGACGAGGTGACCGTACACTATACCGGCAAGCTGATCAACGGCACTGTGTTTGACAGCAGCGTTGAGCGCGGTGAGCCCGCCACATTCCCTCTGAACAAAGTCATTCCTGGCTGGACCGAAGGTCTGCAGCTCATGAGCGAGGGCGCCAAGTACAGGCTGTTCATCCCCAGCGAGCTGGCTTACGGCGAGAAAGGTGCAGGTCAACAAATCCTGCCCAACTCCACACTCATCTTCGACGTTGAGCTGATTAAGGTCGAGAAAAAGAACTAAACAACATTTTTAATAACAACATTCAATTCATTAAAAACTCGTTTTATTTATTATGAAGAAGATTTTAGCAATTGTAGCAGCCGGTCTGATGACCGTTGGTTTTGTAGGCTGCAACAGCAAGGCAGGCGGCAGCAGTGAGGCTATGGACTCGCTGAGCATGGCATTTGGTGACCTCTACGGCGCCGGTATGGGCCAGCAGCTGCGCGGCATGGATTCCACCGTTAACATGGAGCAGGCCCTCAAGGGCATGGAGTACATCGCCAACGCCGACACCAGCAAGAACTTCATGGCAGGTCTGCAGATGGGTATGCAGATTGCCCAGCTCTATTCAGGCATCGAGCAGCAGTGCGGTATGTCCATCAACAAGAGCTTGTTCATGAAGCACCTGCGTGAGGCTATCATGAGCACCACCCCCATGGGTCAGGAAGAGATGATGGCTCTGCAGAGCAAGATTGAGCCCTTGCTGAACAAGGCTATGGAGCAGTCTCCCAAGGCTATCGCCAACAAGAAGAAAGGCGAGGAGTACATGGCTAAGCTGAAAAACGACAAGAGCTACACCTTCACCAAGAGCGGTATCGCTTACAAGGTGATCAACGCTGGCGAAGGCAAGAACTTCAGCGACAGCGACGTCGTTAAGGTGAACTACGTAGGCCGCCACGTTGACGGCACCGAGTTTGACAAGAGCGGTGAAAACCCCGTGCCCTTCAACCTGAAGCAAGTCATCCCCGGCTTCGCCGAGATGATCCAGCTCATGAAGCCCGGCAGCAAGGTAACCGTTGTCATCCCCGGTGAACTCGCTTACGGTCCCCAGGGTAACCGCGGCATCGAGCCCAACGAGACTCTGATTTTCGACATCGAGACCGTTGGTCTGGACGACACCCCTAAGACCACAGCTCCCCGTCCCATCATTCCGAAGAAGAAATAATCTAACGGGAACGACTACAAACAAATCGCCTGAGGCCAAAAGGCCTCAGGCGGTTTTGTTTTATCACTGACATCCTTGATCACATTACAGCCACAGGAGGAAATCCTCGCGCTGCAATTTGGGATTGGGGTTGAGGATGGCGATTTTGCCGTTGGTATAAGTCTGTCCCATGGGCATGCTGTCGCAGCAGGCGTCAAACAGCTCATGCATCGTCTTGTCGCGGTTCACATTGCGCAGCACAACGACACAACGGTTATCCAGCAGACGCTTGAGCACAGCTTCATCGACAGGAACGTTGACAAGCGCCATCGTGGAGGCCCCTTCATCAGCCAATGCCTCATCAAGAGCCATGGCGATGTCATCGTAGCACTCTACCCGACCCTGCTGGCTTTGCAGCACGCGCACGGCGAGCGGGTTCTGTTCCAGTTGCGTGTCATACAAGTGGAGGCGGCTGTTGCTGTTCACTGCCATCATGGCGACGCTCTCAATACCCGTGGCTGCCCCTATTTGTAAAATGCGGCCAGGATTGAAGAAATTTGTCACCCTGAACAACAGTTTCGCCTCACGGTCGCTGATGAGGTCCATCCCGCTCCGTTGAACACGGGTCGTGCTGTCTTTGATGGTATCTACCAGTTCATCGATACCTTCGTAGGCATAATAGGGTGTGCGCTGACGCCAGACGTCACGTACAAACCGATAGGCGTAGGGTGAATGTATGCCGAAGCCGCCACTGCGATGGTGACGGCTCCAGGCGCTCAGATATCTCTTAAAGGCCATGAAGGCTACAGGTTTTAGGCTTCAGGGGCTTTCACCTCTTTCTTGCGGAGTTTGTCGCCGAAGAGGGCATAATTCAATGCCAGCAGGAGCAACAGGTAGATGACTACCACGGCCACCTTGGCCCAGGTTTGGGTCTTGTTGACCTCGTCGGGAGTAAATTTGAAGTCTATCTCATGGTCACCGGCCGGCAGTTGCAGGGCACGCAGCACATAATTGACACGTCCCATCTCCACGGGCTTGCCGTCCACGTTCACCTTCCATCCCCAGGGGAAATAGATCTCGCTGAAGACCGCCAGTCCGCCGTTGGCGCTGTGGCTCTTATAGGTCAGGTGGTTGGGGGCGTAGGAGGTCTCATAGATGGTGTCGCCCGGCTGCACGGCACTGGCCTCGCCCAACTGCTCACGGAACTTGGCATCGGCCACGGCACTGCGGGCGGCGTTGAAGTTGTCCAGGAAGGCCATTTCCTCGTCGGCATTGTTTACATAGGTGAGCGAATCGACAAACCAGGCGTTGCCCAATGCGTCAGGGTTGCCCTGTACCGTCTGGTCATCAACGATGACATAGCGGGTGTTGAGCATATTGAGCACCTGGATATTGTTCTTGGCAATCTGGTTGTTGATAAGGTCGTTGTAACGCGACAACTTGGCAGCATGGTATCCGCCCACGGTCTTGTGGAAGTAGCTGGGCATCGCCTCGCCAAAGTGCTGAATGTCCATCACGCGGTAGTTCATGTCCTTGTCCTGAAGGATGCGGGCATCGGCAGGACGCTGAACAAACTGTTGCTCGGGCAGGTCATAGTGTGAAGTGAACGATTCGGAATCGATATAACGCTTATTCACGGCAAACATGTCCACCAGCACGATACCTGCAACGATAAGCGTGGCAACCATCTCATTGATCTTTCCCTTGAGGCAGGCGAAAATGACACCAAAGCCAATCAGGATAATGAGCAGGCTGCGCCATGCGTCGCCACTGACCAGAGCGCCGCGAACGGCAGCGATGGCGGCATCCACGCTGGGGTATTGCTGAATCTGTCCTGATGCCACCAGCTGCTCGTGCTCTTCGGCCGAGAAGTGACCGAAGATGCCGGGGGCAACCGCTGCGAGCAGGCAAATCGCGGCACACAGGCCAAACGACGTCAGCAAAGCTACCTTGTGCTTGCGCCAGCCGTCGGGCTCCTTGAAGAGTTCTCGTAGGCCCAATACGGCCAATAGGGGCATGGCAATCTCGGCAATAACCAGTATCGACGCTACGGTGCGGAACTTGTTGTACATCGGGAAGTGGTCAATCATCCAATCGGTGAGCCACATCATGTTGTGTCCCCACGAGAGCAGGATGCTGATGATGGTCACGATGAGCAAGGCCCATTTCACGGGACCCTTGACGATGAGGCAGCCCAGCAGGAACAAGGCGCAGATCAAGGCTCCGACATACACGGGACCATTGGTCATGGGCTGGTCGCCGAAGTACTGCGGGAACTGGCTCAGGATCTGATAATCCTGCTGGTTCATCTGGCCTGTGTTGACCATCTTCTCGGCCTTCGGGGTCTCACCCAGCGAGAGCATGCGGTTATTCCCCTTCTCGGGCTTAATGGTCGCACCACCCTTCACGTTAGGGATGAGCAAAGTAAAGGTCTCGCCCTTGCCATAGCTCCACTGGGTGATGTAGTCCTTGTCCAAGCCGCCCTTAGTGGGCTTGGCATTGAGAGCATCTTCACCCTTGGGCGTGAGTTCGCTGTGTCCTCCACGGATGGTCTCCTGCGAGTACTTGTAAGTCATGAACAGGTTGGGCGAGTTGGCCGCCAAGGCCAGCACTGCGGCAATAGCGAGTGCCACGGTAGCGATGCACCAGCGCTTAACCTGCTTGTCCATAATGGCCTTGACCAGGAAAGCGATGACCAGCGCCACGATGATGAACATCGAGTAATAGGTCATCTGCACATGGTTGCTTGCCAGCTGCAGCGCGGCAAAGAAGGCCGCCAGAGCCATACCGCCCAGATACTTGCCACGGTAGCACCACACGATACCTGCCAGCGTGGGCGGGATATAGGCCAGCACCATCAGTTTCCAGATGTGGCCAGCACCCATGAGGATAAAGAAGTAACTCGAGAACGCGTAGCCGATGGCGCCCAATACGGCATAGTACCACTTGACCTTGAAGGCAAGCATCAGCAGGAAGAAGCCAAGCATCAGCAGGAAAATCCAGCTCACGGGAGTCGGGAAATACAGGCGGTAGAGCGCCGAAGCGGGACTGAGCATCGTCGTTCCCTGGTAGGACGGCGCGATCTGGAAGGTGGGCATGCCGCCAAACAGGGCGTCGGTCCACCACGACTTTTCACCCGTCTGCTGCTCATAGGAGTTGACTTCCTGGCCGTTGGCAAGGCCCTGCATGATATCGTTCTGCTGCAGGACATCGCCATTGACGTCGTTAGGATAGAAATAAATCCACGAGATGGCGGCAAAGGCAATCACCGCAATCGCGAAGTGGATCACATCGGCAAGCGACAGCGACCCAATCAGTTTCTTGTCTAAGTTCCTTTTCATTATATCTTTGTCTGTTATGTGATTTTCCAGAATACAGCCCACAAAAGTACTAAAAAGTTTTTAAATCACCCTATTGACGTCTCTAAACATCAGGGTAACCGCATCAAAATCGTCGAAAACCACCCAAAGGGTGGCCTCTTAATAACCCTGGGTAATGTAACCCACTGAACGATAGCGAAGTGGGGCGCATCACCCAGGGCTGGCTCCATCTAAACTGGTGTCGCTGGAGGCGACCCCTACCCGCCCACGAGAAGGGTGTCGCCCTTCAGGCGACGATGAGATGAGACTGCACCACCCCCAGTGAATCAGAAGCCCTCGCTGCGCTCGAGCCCCTGATTTATTGGGGGTTACTCAAATGGCCGCCCTCCGGGCGTCTATCACAACACACGGTAATCAAGTCAATCTGAAATTTTAGTGCGGTTGCCCTGTCTAAACATGAATGAAAAAGCCAGAGGAGAACCGGAGTCCTCCTCTGACAGGAAAATCTTAATTAAAATGTATGTTAGAGAATTACCTTCTTGGACTTGGTGCTGCCATCGCTGTAGCGGGTCACCTCGATGTTAAAGCCCTCGTAGGGGGTGTCACTGGCAAGACCCTGCAGGTTGTAGTAGGTCTTAGCCACCTCGTTCTCGGAGCCAATCTCTTTCACGCCAGTTACAATAGACTGGATTTTCCAGGGAAGCTGTTTCTCAACCACACAGTACCAGGGATAGTCGTTAGCCTTGCCAGGCATCGGAACTTGAGCCTCATAATAGAAACGGATGACGAAGGTGACACCTTCCTCACCGGCGGAGCAGGTAGCGCCGAAACCGCAGGGGTTATCTCCGTAATCACCAATGGAAAGCTCTCCCGTGAAAGCGCTCACCCACTCTCCGAGGTCCTCGTCCCAAACCTCTCCGCCTAAATATTCATCCCATATACACTGATAGTCACCGCGCTCATCGTCCTCATCCTTGGGCACATATACGAGGTTGTCATCGTCATCAAACTCGAAGTCGCGGAGTTTGTCACTCTTTACCCAGATGGTAAGCCCTATAGGCCTGTACCCATATGTTACATAGTCGGGCAATTTAAGGGTGATGTCAAAGTGGTTATCGAATATAACGCAGTCCACGCCATCATCGTCCTTAAACATCAAGGGCTCCTCAGAATTCTGATCATGTGCGAAACCATCGACATAGGCCTCAATGCCAGCGACACCGGTCATCTGGGATAAGCCTCCATAAGTGTTATCGCCATCTTGCATCACGCGGTCTTCGCCGTTAACTATGGTCACAGGTACATAGGTCATAAAGTCACCGTAGTCACCCAGAACCTTTAAAGTTGTATCATATCGCGCAATTATCCAAGACGTCTGTTCCATAAAATATTCGGGCAGCGCGTTGCATTCTTCAATGTATAAACGTTCTTCTGAATTGGGACGCACCAGATAGGAGATGGTGTCTGTGGGATAAGTATTGTCACCACGCAAAATCATGTATCCAGTAACTTCGGGGTCTTCTTCGAGGCTGAAGCATTCAAAATAGGCATTCTTCATGCCTGCCTGGAGCGTAGGTTTCCAATAATCCTGATCCAGTTCGTCTTCAAAATAATTACCCAAGGCGAACAAATTGGTTCTGTGAGCATAAGGCAACTCACAAGTGTTGGTACTTACGGCATCATCATCCTCAAGTTCCAACACATAACCACAGCATGTCCAAAAATAGATTTTGCTGGGATCAAATTCCCCCTCATCATCATAGTAATAGTTATCAAACGAACCATCGTCAACAAGAGCCACACGCAATTGGTCAACAAAAACAATAAATTGCATGTCGACTAAGCCCTCTATTACATATAGATCGCCCTGTGTAACCAATGGGAGATCATAGCCGGGTAGCGGTTCCTGATTCATGTAGGTGATTTCATACTTCACCTCGGCTTCGTTATTGGTTAAGGTCAGTTTGGCAACAGGGGTTTTCTCGGCTCCATCTATTAAAGGAAAGCGATAGAGAATGAAGCTGTTATAACCTTCATAAATCTGATCGGGAGTCAGCGTAAGGGACATTAAAGTGGGATCAGCATTTTTAATTGTGATGAAATGGCGGTAGTAGTTACTTTCAACAGCGGGCACGAAATCGGACTCGATGTGCTGAAGTGCCAAATTCATACAGAAGGGTTCTTCTTGTGCCTGGGTGCTAAACGCCCCGATAAGCACGAACAAGGCTGCAAAGAGCCATGACTTGTAATAATTCATCATAATAAATAGAATTAATGGTTAATAATTTAGTGAAACAACTCGAACATCCGCAAAGATAATCAAAAATTCATAAACTCCAAAAAAATACGCAAAAAAATAAAAGACAAACTCAGAACAACCATAAATCTGATTGTCGAGCATGCCTTTTCAGATGCGGGCCGTGTTATCTGAACCCTTAGAATTCAGTAAACGAGAGGGGCATCGTGTCGCGGAAGCTGTCGAGGATGTAGATTTTCTCCTTGCCGGCGAGAATGAGTTCGATGGGATGCCCGTTCTTCTCAAACTCGAGGAAGGCCTGGCGACACACGCCGCAGGGGGCCGTGGGCTCCTCGACGAAGTCGCCCCGTGTGAAAGAAGTGATGGCCACGGCTTTCACCGGAACGCCGGGGAAATTGGCACCGGCCGAATAGAGTGCGGCGCGTTCTCCACAGATGCCTGCAAATGCCGCATTCTCCTGATTTGCACCGATAAACACCTCTCCGTTATCGAGCATCAAAGCGGCGCCTACCTTGAAATTACTGTAAGGTGAATAGGAGTTCATGGTGGCCTCTCGGGCAAGGTCAACTAATTTTTTTTGCTCCTCGGTGAGTTCATTATAAGAATAAACCCTTACCTTTGTGGTGATTTTCTTTTCGGTCATAACGAAATTATGAGTTTGAACTTTGAACGCAAAATTATAGAAATTTTTCCGATAAGCAAGCAAATATCCCATTTTTGCTTGATTTTTGCGCTGTTTTGTTCCGTTTCGGCGCCAGCGCAGACTAAACATCAGCAATATTTGGACTATATCGAGCGCTACAAGCAGGTAGCGCTGCAATCGGCGCGCGAGTATGGCGTGCCCGCCAGCATCACCCTGGCCCAGGGCCTGCTGGAGAGCTACGTGGGCAAGAGCAAGATGGCCGTGGAGGCCAACAACCACTTCGGCATCAAGGCCTATCACTGGCAAGGCGAGGTGTACGGCCGTTGTGACTCCCTGAAGCAGGTGGGCTACCGCAAGTACGGCACTCCCGAGGACTCTTTCCTGGACCATGCCCAATTCCTCAAAGGGCCGCGCTACAGCATCCTGTACCAGTTTGACATCACCGACTACCGCAGCTGGGCGCAGGGCCTGCGCGACTGCGGCTATGCCGAGGATGCCAATTATCCCGCCAAGCTCATCAATATCATTGAGCAATATGAGCTGTACGCCCTCGACGGCGGCAAGCGCCTGAACGGTGACCGCGTCATCCAGCAGGACGAAGCCGAAGAACAGCCTAACAATGACCGCTGGCACCACCGCAAGCGCCGCAACCGCACCACCGACCAAAACCAGGTGCAGCAGGAGCAGAGCCAGGAAAACCAGCCGACGTTCACGCCCATGCGCCAAGGCCGTGTGGGGTCCAGCGCCGATAATGATTGAGGTGTTAGGCTTTAGGTTTTATTTAGGCTTTAGGTTTTAATGACATTAAAACATACACAACTCATACACTTTAGAAAAAAAGTATTATCTTTGTGGGCATCTAATCGACCTAACATATTAATAACCTTTTAAAATAGTAATTATCATGTTCGGAAAATTCCAAGAACATCTCCAGAAGGAGCTTGCCGACATCCAGGCTGCCGGCCTTTACAAGAACGAGCGTATCATCACCACGCCTCAGCGCGCCGACATCAAGGTGAAGCCCGACGACGAGGTGCTGAACTTCTGCGCCAACAACTATCTGGGCCTTAGCGATAACAGCCGCCTGATCAAGGCTGCTACCGAGACCATGTCACACCATGGCTACGGCATGTCGTCGGTACGTTTCATCTGCGGTACCAGCGATATCCACAAGGAACTGGAGGCTGCCATTGCCGACTACTTCCACACCGAGGATGCTATCCTCTACGGCTCCTGCTTTGACGCCAACGGCGGTCTGTTCGAGGCCCTGTTGACCGAGGAGGACGCCATCATCAGCGACTCGCTCAACCACGCCTCGATCATCGACGGCGTGCGCCTGTGCAAGGCAAAACGCTATCGCTATGCCAACGCCGACATGGGCGAGCTCGAGGAGTGCCTGAAGCAGGCCCAGGAGCAGCGCTTCCGCATCATCGCAACGGACGGTGTCTTCTCGATGGACGGCAACGTGGCTCCCATGGATAAGATCTGTGACCTGGCCGAGAAGTATGACGCCATGGTCATGGTCGATGAGTCGCACTCGGCAGGTGTCGTTGGACCGACCGGCCACGGTGTAGCCGAGCAGTTCGACATCTATGGCCGCATCGACGTCTTCACCGGCACGCTGGGCAAGGCCTTCGGCGGTGCTATGGGCGGTTTCACCACCGGCCGAAAGGAGATCATCGACATGCTGCGCCAGCGCTCACGTCCCTACCTGTTCAGCAACAGCATCGCTCCCGGCATCGTGGGTGCCAGCATCGAGATGTTCAAGATGTTGAAGGAGAGCAACGCCCTGCACGACAAGCTAGTGGACAACGTGAACTACTTCCGCGACAAGATGATTGCTGCAGGCTTCGACATCAAGCCCACCCAGAGCGCCATCTGCGCCGTGATGCTCTATGATGCCAAGCTGTCTCAGGATTTCGCTGCCGAGCTGCAGAAGGAAGGCATCTACGTTACCGGTTTCTACTATCCCGTTGTGCCCAAGGGCCAGGCCCGCATCCGCGTGCAGGTTTCGGCCGGTCACGAGCGTGAGCACCTCGACAAGTGCATCAACGCCTTCATCAAGATCGGCAAGCAGATGGGGATAATATAATAAGGCTTTAGGCTTTAGGTTTTAGGCTTTAGGTTTTAGGTATGGCGGATGCCGACTAAAAACTAAAAACTTACAACTAACAACTAGAATATAATGAGGCAATCATTATAACACCCAGAAAAAACCTCATGTTGACGGCCGCAGGTGCATTCACCTGCGGCCGTCCCTTCTTTGTCCCATGTCTATTACTCCAACTATTAACCTTTCACTATCAACTATTAACTAAAAAAACACTATCTTTGCGGCCATGAAAGGTTTTTGGCAACTGTTGAAGCGGTTTGTACCGCCTTACAAGAAATATATCGCGTTGAACATCGTGTTCAACCTGCTGGCTGCGTTCCTGACGTTGTTCTCGTTTGCCCTCATCATCCCCATCCTGGAGATGCTCTTCGGGCTGAACACCAATCACTATGATTTCATGGCATTGGGCTCTGCCAGCCTGCAGGACGTGATCGTCAACGATTTCTATTACTATGTGCAGTGCATCATTGAGCGCTATGGCCAATCGACGGCCTTGGCGTGCATCGCCGCCGCACTGGTGTTCATGACGGGACTGAAGACGGGCAGCTCCTACCTGAGCTTCTACTACATGATTCCGATACGCACCGGCGTCGTGCGTGACATCCGCAACCAGATTTACCACAAGATGACATCGCTGCCCATCGGCTTCTTCTCCAACGAGCGCAAGGGCGACGTGATGGCGCGCATGAGCGGTGACGTCACCGAGGTTGAGAACTCCATCATGACCTCGCTCGACATGCTGTTCAAGAACCCCATTATGATCATCGCCTGCCTGGTGATGATGATTGTCATCAGCTGGCAGTTGACATTGTTTGTGCTCGTGCTGCTGCCCGTCGCCGGATGGGTGATGGGCACCGTGGGCAAGCGCCTGAAACGCGTGTCGCTGGAGGGTCAGAACCAGTGGGGCGTGCTGCTGAGCAATATCGAGGAGACCATCGGCGGACTGCGCATCGTCAAGGCCTTCAATGCCGAGGGCAAGGTGCGCCGCCGCTTTGAGGGCGAAAACGAGAAATTCCGCGCCATCCAGACGCGCATGAACCGCCGCTATGTCCTCGCCCACCCCATGAGCGAGTTTCTGGGCACATTGACCATCGCCATCGTGCTGTGGTTCGGCGGCTCACTCATCCTGGGCGGCCACAGCAGCATCACCGCGCCCAAGTTCATCTACTACATGGTGATTTTCTACAACATCATCAACCCCGCCAAAGACCTGTCCAAAGCAGCATACTCGATCCAGCGCGGTCTGGCGTCGATGGAGCGCATCGACAAGATCCTCGCCGCCGACAATCCTATCAAGAGCCCCGAGCATCCCGTGCCCCTGAAGAGCATGGAGCAAGGCATCCAATATAATAATGTGCGCTTCCGCTACGGTGACGCTTGGGTCATCGACGGCGTCACGCTCGACATCAAGCGGGGACAGACGGTCGCCCTGGTGGGACAGAGCGGCAGCGGCAAGACGACGATGGCCGACCTGTTGCCGCGTTTCTATGACGTGCAGGAGGGCAGCATCTGCATCGACGGCACCGACATCCGCCAGTTCAATGTGACCGACCTGCGCGGCCTGATGGGCAACGTCAACCAAGAAGCCATCCTGTTCAACGACACCTTCTATAACAACATAACCTTCGGCGTGGAGAACGCCACACGCGAGCAGGTCGAGGAAGCGGCCAGGATCGCCAACGCCTACGACTTCATCATGGCCAGCGAACAGGGCTTTGACACCAACATCGGCGACCGCGGCTGCAAACTGTCGGGAGGACAGCGCCAACGCATCAGCATCGCCCGCGCCATCCTGAAAAATCCGCCTATCCTCATCCTCGACGAGGCCACCAGTGCCCTCGATACCGAGAGCGAGCACCTGGTGCAGGACGCCCTCGACAAACTGATGCGCAACCGCACCACCCTGGTCATCGCCCACCGCCTGAGCACCATCAAGGGGGCAGACCTGATCTGCGTCATGCAGGACGGCCGCATCATCGAGCGGGGCACCCACGACGAGCTCATCGCCCAGCAGGGCGCCTACAAGCACCTGGTGGATATGCAGACCTTCTAGGTTTTCTAGATTATCTAGATCATCTAGATTTTCTAGGTCATCTAGAAAAAAATATGTTATTGTGTAGTTTTTTAGTAACTCATTGCGTCTAAGGGACAAAAAGTAAAATTGAAATGGAAATCAACGAAGCCGAATTTGCACGCATCATCCGCGAGAACAAGGGTACCATCTACACCGTGTGCTACATGTTCTCCAAGGACAAGGAGGAGGTCGATGACCTCTTCCAGGAGGCACTCATCAAGCTGTGGCAGGGCTTTGCTTCCTTCCAGGGAAAGAGCGACTTGAAGACGTGGATTTACAAGGTGACCCTGAACTCCTGTATCTCCATCGACCGCAAGAAAAAGAGCCGCAAGACCCAGCCGCTCATGGAAGGCATCGACCTGTTTGACAAGAATGACGCCGACAACCGACAGACCGAGATGCTGCACGCGCGCATCCAGCGGCTTCAACCCTTCGACCGCGCTATCGTTCTGCTATGGCTCGAGAACATGAGCTATGACGAGATCGCCCAGATTGTGGGCATCAACGTCAAGAACGTATCGGTGCGCCTATACCGCATCAAGGAACAACTCAAACAAATGAACTGAAAAACTATAATCGATATGGAAACACAAAACAACAATCTGAACAACGACTTAGAACTTGAAGACCTGCGTGCGCAGATCAACGACCTGAAGAACAAAGTCAATCAACAGGGACGCCTCAACGAGAACCTGGTCAAGAAGGCCATCCAGAGCAAGATGAGAGGTGTTCACAACATTATCTTCATACTCGGTATCCTCGTCATCCTGTGCATCCCGTTTTACATCATGATGAAATATCAGGTAGGCTTGTCATGGCCGCTCATCATCTTTACCATCGTATTCCTGTTGGCTTCGGTAACATCAGACTTTTTCATCAACCGAATGGATGTTTCCCACATGGGTGACGACCTGGTAGAGACGGCCAACAAGCTCCTCAAAATGAAGAAAAACCGCGTCATAGCCCAGCGCATCGGCATCGGCGTGGCTATCATCTGGCTCGTTTGGTTTGGATATGAGTATTTCATGCTGAACAGCGCCTATGGCCTTGACGTCGCCTGGGGCAGCATCGCCGGAATCATTGTCGGTGCCGTTATCGGTGGCCTCATCGGCCTGCGCATCTTCAACAAGATGCAGCGCAGCAACGACGAGATGATTGACCAGATCAACGAGTTTGTAGGCAAACACTAAGCGACTCCCGTCGTCGCAGGCCCAAACGGAGCCCTGACTTAGCTGATGCTAAATCAGGGCTCCGTTTGTTGTATGCTTTCACTCAAGACCTATGCTTTACCATGAATGTGAGCGGCATTTGCAGCAAACCACTTGCTCATCTCAACTATTTTGCCGATATTTGCCAAAAGTTGGTTTTATTGAGTTCATCCTTAAAACCTCACGTAAAAATTTTTAACCTCGCCAATCAAGTTCTATTTTATATCTATAAACAATAACCAAATGAAAAAGTTATCTCTTTTCTTCAATCTAGCTGTTGTTGTGCTGCTCGCGAGTGCGTGGTGCGGCACGGCAAGCGCCCAGGATGTGCTGCAGCTCACTGCCTCTACACCACAGGTGACCCAGAACTTTGACGGCATGTGGGACAGTGAAGCCCAGGCCGCAACGCTCGTGATGCCTCAAGGTTGGCGCATCGAGCGGCAGATGAACGCTCCCCGCACGGTGGGCAGTTATGCCACAGCCGCGACCGAGGTCATGTACACTGGCGGTGAGAGCCTTGCAAGCAACGCCAAGAACGGCACCTGGAACTTCGTTTCGACCATCGACCCCGGTGACTGCTCGGTGGGAGGACTATCGACCACAGTCGATGGCGGCACCCGCTGCATCAACGTGATGACATGCCTGCACAATGCTGGCGATGAGCCTGTTACCAAGCTCACGCTCAATTATGACATCGAGAAGTACCGCGACGGTGACAATGCTGCCGGATTTGCCGTGCAGCTTTACATCTCTACCGATGGCGCGACATGGAGCAACGCCGGCGAGGACTTTTACACCTATTTTGCTCCCGATGGCGCCACCCAAGGCGCAGCTGTTGTGCCCATCAGCACAACACCGGTATCGGGCAAGCAGATCATGGTAGAACTGGCTGCCGGCAGCGACCTGTATCTGGCTTGGAACATCAGCGTGGCCAGCGGCAGCAGTCCTAACAAGGCCATGGGTCTGTCGATTGACAATGTGACAATTGACGCCACCTTTGCCTCTCAGGACCAGTCCTGCTACATCTATGTCGAGGATGTGACCAAGTGGAGCACCCTGTTGATGGGTGTTGACGGCGCCGAGGCTCAGCCTGCCGGCGGCAGTGCAGTGGTAAACGGCGTGACCTACAAGGTGTGGCCCATGACCATGGACGGCAGCGAACATGCACTCGTGTTCACCGATGGCTATGGCAATACCGTGAACTATACCGTTACCGCCGACGGTGACCACTACCTGTGCCTGACTAAGGATGAAGTAATCGAAATAGCCGATCCTCAAAACTATGAGGGCTATGTTGATCCCTCGCGTCCTCCTTTTGTCGCTTCAGGTATCTATCTGCGCGGTGAGGTAAACAGTTGGGGCGCTGTCAGCGACTGGGAATTCAGTGACGAGGGCGGTGGCACCTATGTGCTGTATGACAAGACATTGAGCGGCCAATTCAAGGTGGCCGACTCGGGCTGGACCAGCGCCTGCAACTACGGCAGCAACGGCTCCAGCGCCCAGATGGGCGTTCCTTACACCCTCGTGCTGGGTACCAACGACAACATCTCGTGCGGCGGCAACACCTACGTGTGCAAGCGCATCGTTGTTACCATCAACAACGGCACCGCGACCCTGCTGCTCGAGAGCGACGATGACGAAACGGGACTGACCTCGATTTATGTCATCGGCGACAACAACGGCTGGAACTACATGGATACCTCGGGCGAACTGAAACTCGACCACGACAAGGTGTTCACTGGTCAAGTGACCATGCCTGCCGTGGGTGACGGCTACAGCCATTGGCGCATCTATCAGCGCCTGGGCATGGGCGGCGTGTGGGGTGCCGAGAGCGACCTCACGGGTGACAATACCAGCGGCACGCTCATCAAGGGCGCTACTGGTAAGGTTTCGACCGCACCGGGCACCTACGACATGACCTTTGACCTGGCAACGGGCGAGTACAGCCTTGTTTTGGCAGCCTCAACCCCCACCACGATGACGCTGCAACCCGCCGATGTCGTGCTGGTACCCGAGTTGCCCGAGCAGGTAAAGGTGCTCTCGCTAAACAACAGCCTTATCTATTATAATGACCAGGACGCTGTGTTCAACGGCATCGCAGCCGCTATGGGCAAGGATGCCAACTGGACCAAGCACACCCTGCTGGGCAAGTCGCTCAGGACCCATTGGGATGAGGGCGACGGCGTTGCCGAGGACGGTAACCCCGGCGCGAAGATGCTCGTGCGCAGCGAGGCGTGGAGCCACATCATCCTGCAGGAGCAGAGTTCGCTACCCCGCACCGACATTGAGACCTTCCGTGCCAACGTGAAGCGCTGGGTGGACTACATACGCGACTATTGCCCCAATCCCAACGCCATCATCATCGTGCCCGTGAACTGGGCTTACAGCGGCGACTGGGAGAACTACACCGCCTTCAACGCCACCTTTGTCAAGAACTACCAGGATGTGGCTCTCGACCTGGGTGTGACGCTGTGTCCCGTGGGCGTGGCTTATCAGGAGGTTTATGACCTGGAGGGCAGTGCCGGAACGTTGACGTGGTTCCTTGATGACCGCCACCCGACTCTCAAAGCGACGTATATGGCTGCCGCGATGGAATACGGCCTTATCTACGGCGTTGACCCAATGGAGATCACCTGGGCGCCGTCGGGCCTGAGCAGTGACGATGCCGCAGCTATGCGCGGCTATGCCAGCCGTGCGTTGAACGGTTTCACCAACTACGTGGACCACACCGCAGGCCAAGTGCACTATAAAGTGACCGTGCGTGACCAGTTCGGCATGGAAATCGAAGCTCCCGAGCCTGTTGTGATGACCTTGAGCGACGGCGGTGAGATCGATGCCAACCAGGTATTCACCAGCAACGGCACCAACGGCGAATATACCGTAACCGCCACAACCGGTGACTTTACCCAGAACGCTACCGTCAAGGTGGCCAGCGCCCTGACCGAGGTGGTAGTCTATCCCGCCATCGAGTTGAATGAGACGACTTTGAGCGCCAGCCAGAGCTTTGACGGCATGGGTGACGAGGCTACTGCCACCCTGCCCGAGGCATGGCGCATCGACCGCATCCTGACGGCTCCTCGCACCGTGGGCCGCTATGACCAGGCCGACGACCAGACGATGTACAGCGGCGGCGTGAACCTGCCTAGCAATGCCAAGAACGGTACGTGGAACTTCGGCGACAATGCCGGTGATGACCGCGCCCTGGGAGGCATCACGACCGGTGTGGCCGACGCCACCCGTTGCGTGAACGTGTATGCCCACCTGCTCAACACGGGCAAGAAGAACCTGGAGAACGTCAACGTGGCCTATAATGTGGAGAAATACCGCAAGGGCAACAATCCGGCCGGCTTTGCCGTTCAACTGTACTACAGCATTGACGGACGCAACTGGACCAGTGCTGGCAACGATTTCTACACCTACTTCGCTCCTGACAGCGAGACGGCAGGCTATGAGACCGTGCCTGGCGAGACCGTATCCGTCACGGGTGTCCTCCCCGTCAATATGTCGCGTGGCTGTGACCTTTATCTGGCTTGGAACATCGGTGTAGCCAGCGGCAGCACCTGCAATGCAGCGATGGCGCTGGGTATCGACGACTTTGCCATCAGCGGCTCACTGCCCACGATTCCCGCCTCACAGCACTATATCTTCGTCAATGATTTGACCGGATGGGATGCACTGGGACTGTATGCGTGGGGTGACAGCGAACTCTTCGGCGCTTGGCCAGGTGAGGCCAGTGTGGGTGATTCCATTGTCAATGGCACCAACTACAAGGTATTCCTGCTGGATGCCACGAGCGGAAACTATCACCTGATTTTCAACAACTGGAATAATGGTCTGCAATTGCCCGACTATGACATCGTCGCTGACCGTGATTACTATTTCACCATCACCGACACCAATGTTGTTGAAGACCAAACAACCGTCGTTGAGATGTTTGATGACGATGAGCCCGCAATAGGCATCAACGGCAAGGAGGTCATTTTCCCTGGCCCCATCACGGTCTATAACCTTCATGGACAGATTGTTGCAGCAGGCAAGCACGCTGTCGGCCTGACCCATCTGTCGCGTGGCATCTACATCGTGCAAGCTATGGGCGCCAAGACCGTCAAGACGATCAAGGTCAGCATCGGTCAATAACCCGTATGCTGGCATTCATATGCTTTATGGCCGCAAGCCCTCAATGGTTTGCGGCCATTTTTAGGCAGACGCGATAGCGAAAAAATGAATATTTCGCTTTTCCCGCACAATTCATAGCCCAATTGTGTAGTTTTTCATGCCCCAGTTGCGTCTAATGGACAAAAACAAGAAATAATAGAGTTGGAAGATGAGTCTGAAAACGTCACTGATTAGAAAAATGAAGTCTAAACAAGTGTATATTAATAAAATTGAATTAACTTTGTCGGTTGGTTTGCTTTAACATCATGAGTTGCAACCAAATCGACACTTCAAGAAGTCTAACAACAAGAAACAACCGTATATAAATAACTTTTTAAAAACCAATTTTTAAACCACATGAAGATGAAGAAAATCTTTGCTGTAATGTTCATGATGATCATGGCATTCAGCGTAAATGTGACCAAAGCACAACAGATGGGCCCCATCCCCGTGGATGATGCCGTGCGCATCGGTAAGTTGGATTGCGGATTGACCTATTACATCCGCCACAACGACTATCCCGAGCATCGTGTGAACTTCTACATCGCACAGCGCGTGGGCTCCATCCAGGAGGAAGAGAGCCAGCGTGGTCTTGCCCACTTCCTGGAGCACATGGCCTTTAACGGCAGTGAGCACTTCAACGGCGAGGGCAATAGCATCATTGACTATACCCGCTCACTGGGTGTCGCTTTCGGTAAGGACTTGAACGCCTATACCAGCATTGCCGAGACTGTTTACAACATCAACGACGTGCCCAGCGATCGCCAGAGCGCTATCGACTCTTGCCTGCTCATCCTCAAGGACTGGAGCAACGGCCTGTTGCTTACCGACGAGGAGATCGACAAGGAGCGTGGTGTCATCCACGAGGAGTGGCGTCTGCGCCGCAGCGCCCAGCAGCGCATGCTTGAGAACCAGCTTGAGGCATTATATCCCGGCTCGAAGTATGGTCGCCGCATGCCCATCGGTCTGATGGAGGTGGTTGACAACTTCAAGTACAACGAGTTGCGCGACTACTACCACAAGTGGTATCGTCCCGACAACCAGGCCCTGGTAATCGTTGGTGATGTGGATGTTGACCACATCGAGGCCCAGATCAAAGACCTGTTCAAAGGCATGACCTTGGATCCCAATGCCGCACAGGTTGTTGATGAGCCCGTTCCCGACAACGAGACTCCCATCATCGTTGTAGACAAGGACAAGGAGCAGCAGTACAGCCAGGTTCAAGTGATGTTCAAGCATGAAGCCTTCCCCAAGGAGATGAAGGGCGACATGGTTTATATGGTCATGGACTATGCTTCCTTTATGATGAGCAACATGCTCAACGACCGCTTGAGGGAGAAGGCCCAAGAGCCCGACTGCCCCTTCATTCAGGCTTATGGCTATGACAGTGGCTATCTGCTGTCCAATACGGTTAATGCCTTCACGCTGTCGGTACTGCCCAAGGAGGGCATGACCGAAGCCGCTACCCAGGCAGTAGTGACCGAGGCCATGCGTGCCGCCAAGCACGGCTTTACCGCTACCGAGTATGAGCGTGCCAAGGAAGAGTACCTGAGCCAGCTCGAGAGGCAGTACAACGAACGCAACAAGATTCCTAATGCACGTCTTGCCAGCCAGTACTACCGCAACTATCTCGACAACGAGCCCATGCCCTCGATTGAGCAGGAATACCAGATCATGAACATGATAGCTCCCCAAATTCCCGTTGACATTGTCAACCAGTTGATGCCCGAGTACATCACCACCGACGGTAAAAACCTTGTTGTGATGAACTTCAACCAAGAGAAGGACGGTGCCGTTTATCCCACCCCCGAAAGCCTGAAGACTGCTGTTGACGCCGGTTTGAACGCCCAGGTGGAGGCATTTGTTGACAATGTGAAGCAAGAGCCCCTCATCAGCAAGCTGCCCAAGGCTGGCAAGATCAAAAAGGAGAGCTACAACAGCAAGTTTGACTACAAGGAACTTGAGCTGAGCAATGGCGCCCGCGTCATCCTCAAGAAGACCGATTTCAAGGAGAACGAGATTCGTATGGTAGCCCGCGCCCGCGGTGGCCGGTCGCTCTATGATGAGAAGGATTGGGCCAACACCAATTTGCTTGGTGCCGTCTCCATGATGAGCGGTCTGGGCGAGTTCTCGCGCACCGAGCTCCAGAAGGCCTTAGCCGGCAAGCAGGCCAGCGCCAGCCTGAGCATGAACGATTATACCGACGTCGTTAGTGGTCAGTCCACCGTCAAGGACCTCGAGACCATGTTCCAGCTCACCTACCTCAACTTCACTGACATCCGCAAGGACGAGAAGAGCTTCAACCAGATCATGAGCCAGCTCGAAACCGTGCTCAAGAACCAGGGTCTGACTCCCGAATCGGCATTCAGCGATTCAGTGGAATATGTCCTCAATAACCACAGCTGGCGCAACAAGCCCGTCCACGTAGAGGATCTGCAGAGCGTGAACTATGACCGCATGCTGGAGATTGCCAAGGAGCGCACTGCCAACGCTGCCGATTACACCTTCTTCTTCGTGGGTAACTTTGACGAGGCCGTTATCCGTCCGCTCATTGAGCAGTACATCGCTTCGCTGCCCGGCAAGAAGGGTAAGATGAGCAACTGGGTGAACACCGACACTCATCCCGAGGGCCAGACCATCAACCACTTCACCCGTAAGATGGAGACCCCCAAGGCCAACGCTCGCATCTACTGGTATGACACCAAGACGCCTTACAGCTTGGAGAACAGCATCAAGGCCGACATGCTGGGTCAGGTACTGGGCAAGATCTACTTGCAGAAGATCCGCGAGGATGCCAGCGCTGCTTACTCGGCAGGTGCAAGCGGTTACGCTACCATCAACGGCGACCGTCCCTTCACAGCTATCATGGCCTCTTGCCCAATGAAGCCCGAGATGGCCGACGTTGCCCTGAAGATCATGAACGATGAAATCGTTGAGGCTTGTAAGAATATCGATGCCACCACCTTGAAGGAAATCAAGGAGCTCATGATCAAGGATCACGGCACCGAACTCAAGGAGAACGGCTACTGGATGAGTACCCTTATCAGCTACGTGGGCCGCGGTATCGACGACCACACCGGTTATGAGGACATCATCAATGCCCAGACTCCCGAGACCATCGCCGCCTTCGCCCGCCAGATTCTGGCTGCCGGCAACAAGGTAGAGGTTGTCATGCTGCCTGAGGAGTAATCCTTTATCAAATCATCAAAATTAGCTCTGTAGTATATATACTACAGGGCTTTTTTTGTTTTTAATCATTAAAAATTACCTTTTTCAGTCAGTTTTCTTATATAATATTGAGAAAAAAGCATTATCTTTGCCGATTGAAATGCAACCAAGCACTTAAATGGACTCAACAAGACAACAGAAAATAAGCCGTCTCGTACAGAAGGAGCTTAGCGAAATCTTCCGCCGCGAGACAGCTAAGACACGTGGGACGCTCGTGAGTGTGAGCAGCGTACGTGTCTCGCCCGACTTAAGTGTGGCTAACGTACGCCTGAGCATTTTCCCCAGTGAGAACGCACAAACCATTATGGACAACATCAATGCCAGCGAGCGCAGCATCCGCCACCAGCTGGCCCAGCAGGTGCGCTACCAGCTGCGTCGATGCCCTGAATTGAAGTTCCATATCGACGACTCACTGGACTATATCGACCACATCGATGAATTGCTTGCAGGCGACAAGCCCAAGGATGCGAAGAAAGAGAACGAGAAGGAGTAACAAACCATATACTGAGTAATGGGTTTACCATTAAGGATAGCGTGTCGCTACCTGATGTCCCGAAAGGGGCACCAGGCCGTTAACGTCATTTCAATTGTCGCTGTGTGCGGCATTGTTGTGGCTACCGCTGCCCTCATCTGCGTGTTGAGTGTATTCAACGGATTCCGCGGACTCATCATGGGCAAGCTCGCCATGCTCGACCCACAAGTGGCCATAACAGCCACCCTCGGCAAGACCGTTAATGACGCCGATAGCGTCATCAATGCCGTAAGCGGCATCCCCGGAGTAGAACGGGCCGTTCCTGTAATTGAGGATCAAGCGCTTGCGATATACGCACAGATGCAAATGCCTGTGCACCTCAAGGGTGTTCCCGACGACTACAACACGATGAACCAGATGGACTCGGTCATCGTTGACGGCCAGTGGAAGCTGAGCGACCAGGTATCACGGTTTGCCGTGGCTGGAGCAGGACCTGCCATCAGGCTGTGTGTCCGACCCGATTTCCTGGGCATGGTGCACTTGTACGCTCCACAGCGCCAAGGCAACGTCAATATCGCCAACCCGATGGAGGCATTCAGGCAAGATTCCTTGTTCGTGTCAGGCATCTTCCAGCTTCAGCAAAACAGCTATGACGCCGACCTCATCTACGTCCCCCTGGATATGGCACGTGACCTGTTTGACTACGAGACCGAGGCCACACAAATCGAGGTGAAACTTGCCCCCGGAGCCAATGAGCAGCAAGTCATGCGCGCCATCGGCCAGGCGTTAGGCAACGGCTATCAGGTGAAAAACCGCCTGATGCAACAGAGCGAGGCTTACCGACTCGTCAATATCGAGAAGTGGATGACATTCCTGCTGCTCACATTTATCCTGATCATTGCCACATTTAACGTCATCAGCACCCTGTCACTGCTCATAATCGAGAAGGATGACAGTATTGCGACAATGCGTGCCCTGGGTGCCAATGACCGCCAAATCTCCCGCATTTTTGTCCTTCAAGGGTGGCTCATCACCTTGGCAGGCGCGATTACCGGCGTGGTCATCGGTCTTATCCTGTGCCTGTGCCAGCAGCAATTCGGCTGGCTTAGACTCAGTGGTGACCCGGCCAACATGATCATCAATGCCTACCCTGTCGAGGTACAATGGACCGACGTACTCATCACTCTTGCGCTCGTCGCCGCCGTGGGACTGTTGACAAGCATGGTTACGGCCCTGATTATGCGCCGGCGCCTGACAACCAAGAATTAACAACTAAGAACCAATATGCTCACTATCAACTCATACGAAGAATTCGCATCGCATCTCGGCGAGGAACTTGGTGCCAGTGACTGGCTCACGGTGGACCAGGACCGCATCAACATGTTTGCCGATGCCACGCTCGACCACCAGTGGATTCACGTGGACGTTGAGCGTGCCAAAGCCGAGAGCGCCTATCATAGCACCATAGCCCATGGCTACCTGACCATGTCGCTGATTCCCCACTTGTGGAACCAGATTATCGAGGTGAATAACCTGGAGATGCAAGTCAACTACGGCATGGAAAAGATGCGCTTTGGACAACCGGTCATCACTGGCAGCCGCGTGCGCCTTGTGACCAAGTTGCACAACATTGCAGACCTACGCGGCATCTGCAAGGCTGAAATAGACTTAAAAATGGAAATCGAGGGACAACGCAAACCCGCCCTGCAAGGCATTGCTTCGTTCCTGTATTACTTTAAGAAATAATGGTTATCCACATCATCAACGGCCCCAACCTGAACCTCGTAGGCATTCGTGAACCCGAGGTATATGGCAGCCAGTCACTCGACCAGTATCTGGCGGGATTGATTGGGCTTTATCCTGAGCACACCATCGACGTGTTCCAGAGCAACATCGAGGGTGAAATCGTGGACAGGCTGCAGCAGGTGGGCTTTGAAGATTGTGGAATAGTGCTCAACGCTGGCGGCTACACCCACACATCGATTGCTATCGCCGATGCTGTGGCCGCCATCACTGCCCCAGTGGTCGAGGTTCACATCAGCAACATCTATAGCCGTGAGCCTTTCCGCCGCAGGTCGCTTCTGTCCCCTATGTGCAAGGGCATCATCGCGGGCTTCGGTCTCGACAGTTACCGCATTGCCCTCACGGCCCTATTATCAAACGAATCAGGTCAAACAACTTGAATAACGACAGCTTGATAAGATGAACGACAAATTAGAGGAATATATCTTGAGCCATATTGATGAGGAGCCTGCAGAGCTGGCACGCATTGATCATGACACCCATGTGCAGAATTACTATTGGCACATGTGCTCGGGACACCTGCAGGGTCGTCTTATCAAGATGTTGACCAGCATGATCAAGCCGCGACGCGTGCTCGAGATCGGCACCTTCAGCGGCTACTCGGCCCTCTGTCTAGCCGAGGGGCTAGTAGATGACGACTGCCGCGTCGACACCATCGAGGTTAACGACGAGCAGGAAGACTTCATCCGTAAGCATTTGGCCTTATCACCCTTTGGCAAGCGCGTCTGCCTGCACATCGGCGATGCCCGCGACATTGTGCCCTCGCTGGGCGAACGTTATGATCTCGTGTTTATCGATGCCAACAAACGGCAGTATGAAGAGTATTATGACCTGGTGATGGACCACCTCAACGACGGTGGCTACATCATTGCCGACAACACTTTATGGGCAGGCAAAGTGGTGGACCCCAAGGCCCAACATGAAGCCCAAACCCAAGGCATCCTCGCATTTAATGAGAAAGTTAAACAAGACCCTCGCGTCGAACAAGTCATCATCCCCATGCGCGACGGCCTTACCCTAATTCATAGACTATGAGTACAATGAGTCCCAATCGATCAACATTCTACCGCAGAGCCGCTTTATGCTTTGTCGCCATCTTCTCGTTCTTCCTGCAAGGGATTGCAGGGGATTATTACGTTTATCTTACTGATGGGACGGTGCGTGTGTTTCCCGATTCGTGCGTATTAAAAAAGTTTAAAAGCAGGAAAGACCGTATTTTATACATTTATCCCATAGTAGGTGAACCGTTCAAATACTCCCTAGATGATATCGCACAGGACACTGAAACGCCGATCAGGAACTTGCCGACTATTAAATCATTCAAGTTTAACAACAAATACAATTATCAGGTTGTTACCGATGCTTATGGTGTATTCACCAATGACAGCAGCTGCATCACTGTCGAAGTCTCGGGCATTGGCAAACGCCTGACAGCGTCTTTTTCGGCATCTGACGATAATGCAAAAGTTTATATTGGGGATGAAGAGGTGGTAAGCACAATCAACCGTTTGCGCTACGATTCCGACAAGGTTTTGTCAATAGGATACATGGGGGACTCTATCCTGACACGTTTTGAGAACAACACTTACGGTTTTAAGCCTTACCGCAAGGAATATGCCCTCAAGGTCATCTTCTTAACCGATCAGGCCACATCTGTGCCGCGCATCGACATCAATACCGTTGGCGGTGTGAACATCAGCAGCAAGGAAAAATACATTGATGCCGAAATCATCATTGACGGCAAAGGGGCATTCCCTTCAATGACCGACTCGGTAAAAGTCAGAGGGCGCGGTAACACAAGCTGGTCCTCGGACCCCAATGCCAAAAATCCCTACCGCCTCAAGTTTGCAGAGAAGGTTAAGCCTCTTGGCATGACCAACGGCAAGAACTGGGTGCTTTTAGCCAACAAAATGCCCGGCTCCATGTTGACCAATGCCTACGGCATGAAAATCGCCAGCCTGATTGGCACCCCTTATCCCAACAATATCATCCCTGTTGATCTTTATGTCAACGGCGTCTATAAGGGGAATTACAATCTTACTGAAAAAGTGGGACTCTATAACAATAGCGTGGAACTGGACAACGAGAAAGTAGCAGCCCTGTTGGAACTGGACGATTACTTTGACGAGGAAGAGGGCCAGAAATTTACATCCTCTCCCTACAGTATACCTGTCAACATAAAAGAGCCTGACTTTGGTGTTGACACTACAATGCTAACATTAAACATCATCAAATATCGTTTCAACAGATTCGCCACAGCGGTTTCTCTTGGCAGGGGGATTACCGATCATGTCGACACCGACTATCTCGCCCGTTACCTGCTGACAAGCGATCTGATATACAACAGAGAGTTGTTCCATCCCAAGAGCGTGTTTTGCTATAACGTGGATTTATCTGACAACAACAGCAAGTTCGTTTTTGGGCCTATTTGGGATCTTGACTGGGGGTTCGGTTATACAGAAATATGGACTTCCTACTTTAACCGAAATGCGACAAAAGACTTTTTCGCGAACTCAAGCGGCTTGCAACAGAGTAAGTTTTTTTGCGCATTACGGAATGAACCGAAGGTCGCCAGACGGATATTTGAGTTGTGTAGGGACTTCGTGAAAAATGATCTTGATGAGTTGTGTGAGTACTTTGAGGACTATTATTTATATGCCAAGCCCTCTCTTGAAAGCAGCACGTCGGCATACCCAGATCCAACTAATTACGCCGTGCAATCGGTTCAGGCAGCCACATGGATCAGGCAACGCGCCAATTATCTCCTCAATAAACTCAAGCAAGAGATGAGGATGCCCGGTGATGTAGACGATGACGGAATCATCACAATCAAAGACGTGACCACGCTCATCGACTATCTCATTGGGATTGCAGAACTGTCTAACGACTTGAATGCCGATGTTAATCAAGACGGCGTAATAACCATTCAAGACACGATCGTCCTTATTGACATGTTATTAAATAAGTAATTCTAACTCCTATGCCGGCATATCGGCTAAATGGAGAACCACCATAAACGGATATAAAATCAAATCCCGCAAGCTGTGGTACAGCCTGCGGGATTTGATTGTTTTAAATAAACGTAATTAGTTCTGGATTGTTGCGAAACGCACGAAAGTCATCGTCTCGCCATCCTTTGTCATCTCGAGCATGTTGTCGCCCACCTTGACGGTATTGGTCTCGGGCTCAGCAAATTGTGCTTTAAACTCGGCACTATTCATCATTTGCTTAATTTGGGATGTAACCATGGGGTTGTTGGATACCTTGCCGTTCATCGACACGCTGAGCAAGTCTGCTTTATAGGTGTCCATGTCGGGAGTGAGCGTCAGTTGGTCACCATCGAGGGTATAAGTGCCCTTATATTCAATGGCGGTGGCGACTTCCAATGCCATGGTAGGTGCCGGTTCCGATGCTTCGGTCAATTCGTTAACGTAGTAGAACGTGCCATCCTCATTAAAAGTGAAAGTGAGGTTCTGTGCCGAAAACGAGCCATCCTCTTCAGTCTCAACAATAGGTTGCATGCTGCGCCAGGTTGCGCAAATGGATTGTGCCTGCACGGTCATGACCGAAATCAAGGCGATCAGTGAAAATAAAACCTTCTTCATAATCAATTTTGTTTGTTTAATAACATCGCAAAGATAATCACAATTTTCATGCCAACACACATTTAGGCGTTTTTTTGAGATTTTTGTGTTGACCGTATAGTTGCATCGACATGGTTTACGAGGAGCTCAAGTATGCAGTCGTTCAATAAAAAGTCCCACAAGCTTTGACTAGCCGCGGGACCTTTTTTCTCTCAAGAGGCATATTATCCTCAGTGCTTGATGGTCACAATGCGAATCAGTTTTTCAGTATTACCCTTCGCATCTGTGAGTTCAAGCATCGAGCCGTTAGCGTCCAATTTGACTGTGTAGGTGTCATTCTTGAATCCTTTGGCTGCTTTGGTCTTGGTCTCATCATTGTTGAATACATCATTAAAGCCAGCTTTCAGTTCAGGCGCGTTAATCACCTTGCCGTTTTCTGATATGCTGATTAACTCCAATGTCAACGTATTAAAGTCAACTTTTAACACCAGCTTGTTGCCTTCCTGGGTATAGGTGCCCTTAACGTTCGCTACAAGTGCGACTTCCCTTTCTTTAGTCTGTGACGGTTTTGTAGAATAGGTAATATCGGCTGCTGAAGCAAAGGTACCATCCTCATTAAAGGTATAGGTGTCGGTAAACGTCGAATAAGTACCATTATTCCCGTTATTGACTTCAGGCTGCATGCTTTGCCAAGAACCACATACTGATTGTGCCTGGACGGTCATGACCGCCATCAAGGCAACGAGTGAAAATAAAACCTTTTTCATATTTTGTAAATATTTGAATCCATTGCAAAGATAATCAAAAAATCAATAATCAAAACAATTTCTTGTATTTTTTGAGATATAATCACCTTTAGATCCCCCCCCTGTGTAAACTCTCGTCACCATATGACAAAAAAATGTGGAGACACAAAACCTTGCGTCTCCACAATACTGATGCCTCAAATAATCAGCCTAATGCGCCGATATGGGATTATTTGAGTTTCTTGTAGCCGTACTCGGCAGCCTCGGCCAGCTCTTCCTCGATGCGGATGAGCTGGTTGTACTTGGCCATGCGGTCGGTGCGCGAGAGCGAACCGGTCTTGATCTGGCCGCTGTTGGTAGCCACGGCGATGTCGGCGATGGTGGTGTCCTCGGTCTCACCGCTGCGGTGGCTGGTCACGGTGGTGTAGCCATGACGGTGAGCCATCTCGATAGCGTCGAGGGTCTCGGTGAGCGAGCCAATCTGGTTCACCTTGATCAGGATGGAGTTGGCAGCACCCATCTGGATACCCTTCTCGAGGAACTTCACGTTGGTCACGAACAAGTCGTCACCCACGAGCTGGCAGCGGTCGCCGATCTTCTTGGTGAGCTTTACCCAGCCCTCCCAGTCGTTCTCGTCAAGGCCATCCTCAATCGAGTCGATGGGATACTTGGTAATGAGCTCTTCGAGATACTTGATCTGCTGGTCAACGCTGAGCTTTTTGCCCTTCGGATCCTTGGGCTGACCGCTCTTGAGCTGACGGTAGTCGTAGTAGTACTTGCCCTTTTCGATCACGGCGAACTCGCTGGCGGCGCAGTCCATAGCAATCTTCACGTCCTTACCGGGCTTGTAGCCTGCATCCTTGATGGCTTGAACGATGCTGTCCAGAGCATCCTCGATGCCGTCGAGTGCGGGAGCGAAACCACCCTCGTCACCCACAGCGGTGCTCAGGCCGCGCTTCTTGAGCAGCTTGGCCAGTGCGTGGAATACCTCGGCACCCATGCGAACGGCCTCGACCTCGGTCTTGGCGCCCACGGGGCGGATCATGAACTCCTGGAAGGCGATGGGGGCGTCACTGTGTGCACCACCGTTGATGATATTCATCATGGGCACGGGGAGCACGTGGGCGTTGGTGCCGCCGATGTAGCGGTACAGGGGCACACCGAAGTAGTTGGCTGCGGCATGAGCTACAGCGAGCGAAACGCCCAGGATGGCGTTAGCGCCGAGTTTGCTCTTGGTGGGGGTGCCGTCGAGTTTGATCATCGCCATGTCGATGGCGCGCTGGTCAAAGGCATCCATTCCCTCAATCTCGGGGGCGATGACCTCGTTGACGTTCTTGACAGCCTTGAGCACGCCCTTGCCGCCGTAACGCTTCTTGTCGCCGTCACGCAACTCCAGGGCCTCGTTTTCGCCCGTTGATGCGCCACTGGGCACCGATGCACGGCCCATATCGCCGCTCTCGAGGGTTACCTCAACTTCTACAGTAGGATTGCCACGTGAATCCAGAATCTCTCTGGCATGAATCTCTTCAATATACATAATTCACAAATATTATTGGTAAAAATATAAATTTCACTTATCGACTGCAAAGTTACTGCATTTTGAGCGCAAAACAAACAAGCCAGACCGTTTTTTTGTCAAAATGCCATATGACATAGCAAAAGTGGACCCAAATCATGTGATAATTGTCCGCCCAAAGCTGATTTGTCGATAAAAAACCTCACTTTGTCTAATCATTTTGCACATGTGGTTCAATAAAATGTACTTTTGTAACGGTATAAAACGAGGGCAGTTGCCGAGTTTTGTGCCACACTCACAATTTTTGGGTACCAAAAAGGACATCAGTTACATTTTCATAACCACAAGTTTATAGTTTTTATTGGACACACACATCAATCCGTTGCTTCGGCCTGAAGCGGCGGATTGTGCTTAATAAGGCTTGCACGGCTACGTATAAATCACTACCTTTGCATCCACAACCACCAAACAATAGCTATTCGATAAGATATGCATGACCGCTTGAAACTCATCATCACGTTGCTGCTTGTGCCCATCCTGGGGACAGCATGCTCTGGCAACGCCAGTGAAACCCAACCCGTTCCTCAACCCGTCAAAGCCGAAGTCACGGCACCGCCCACCCTACCAGACAGCCCTACCGGCACGGCGTTTATCGTCGTCTCGAAACGGGACCAAACGCTCAGCGTCTATGACCTGAACGCGTCGGGCGACACCGTCATGGTGGCCCAGTTCCCCTGCTGCATGGGCAAGAACAAGGGCAATAAAGTGAAACGCGGCGACATGCGCACACCCGAGTCCCCCGCAGGCAAGCCCTTCAAGATCACCATGATACAGGATGCATCCACGTGGCATCACGATTTTAAGGACGGCCGTGGCAACATCAAAGCCTACGGTAACTGGTTCCTGCGACTGGAAACGCCAGGCCACAGGGGCATCGGCATCCACGGCAGCACCAACAACGAGAACACCGTCCCCGGCCGCGCCAGCGAAGGCTGCATCCGCCTGCTCGACAAGGACATCATCACCCTCAAGGAGCACTTCGCCTACGTCGGCATGCCCGTCATCGTCCAGCCCGAAGACCAGGCACCTCTCCCCTGGGAACTCCGCGCCCGCCAGCGCAATACGAATTAATAATTTTCAGATACACTATAACAAACGGCCGGCTGAGGGAATCAGTCGGTCATTTTTGAGGTGGCACCAGCAATTATTACCCTCTCAGAGAGCATAAGGGATTTGTCATAGTTTGCAGGAGATTTAATTCGGCCAGCTACCGCACAGCAGGTAGTCGATCAGGGTGGTTACGTCGCTGATGTTCACGCTGCCGTCCTGGTCGCAGTCGGCAGCACTCAGGTTAACGCCGCTGGCGTTGCCGCTCAGCAGATAGTCGATCAAGGTAGTCACGTCGCTGATGTTCACGCTGCCGTCGCCGTTCACGTCACCGCGCGAATAAGCAGGCTTCTCGCTAAAGTAGCCCGGGTTGCTGGGGCCACCGTCAATGTGGGCATAAGCGGCATCCACATGGTTGGCATCGTAGGTCGTGCCTTTGCCGCCCACCAGGCTGGTGCAGCCATAGAACATATTGTTTGAAGAGGTCACTGCTGCTGTACTCCAAGCATCGCCCACATAGATGGTTTTCAAGTATGGACAATTCCAGAACATCCACATCATATAGTTCACATCGGCCGTGTTGAAACTGCTCAAGTCAAGACTCGTTAAGGATTTGCAACCATCGAACAAATTGCTCATATTGGTCACATTGGCCGTGTTGAAACTGCTCACATTAAGGCTTTTCAAAGCTATGCAATCAGAGAACATCCCCGCCATATCGGTCACGTTGGCCGTGTTGAAGTTGCTCACGTCAAGGCTTGTCAAGGCACTGCAGCCAGAGAACATGTTACGCATATTAGCCACATCTGCAGTATTGAAGTGGCTCACGTCAAGGCTCGTCAAGTTACTGCAGTCAGAGAACATGGAGGACATGTCGGTTACTTTTGCGGTATTGAAGTGGCTCACATCAAGATTTGTCAAAGCACCGCAATTCAAGAACACGGATGACATGTATTCCACATTAGCGGTATTGAAGTGGCTCACATCTATATTTGTCAAACTGCTGCATCCCCAGAACAGGCCTGACATGTATTGCACATTCGCAGTGTTGAAGTGACTCACGTCAAGACTTGTTAAACTGGAGCATCCCTCGAAAGTGACAGCCATATATTTCACGTTAGCGGTGTTGAAACTGCTCACATCAAGGCTCGTCAAACCTTTGCACCCTCCGAACATATTAGATATGTTTACCACTTTATCGGTGTTGAAATGGCTCAGGTCAAGGCTCGTCAAACCGGTGCAATTATAGAACATGCTATTCATGTCGGTCACATTTCGGGTGTTGAAATGACTCAAGTCAAGTCTCGTCAAGTTACTGCAGTCAAAAAACATGCAGGACATATCAGTCACCTGAGACGTGTTGAGGTATTGCATACCCGTGAAAGACTGAAGGTATTGCATACTCATAAACCAATTGTGGGTTGATGTGGGACGCGCACTGGCGAAAGACGAGTTGAACACAACCCGCGTGACCGACGAATTACTGCCGTCGTTGTACCAGCCGGGATTGTTGCTGCCCGTGTTCAGGTCATAGGTCGTTCCCGTGCGGGAACTGCGCAGGTTGTCATAATAGAACGTCAGCGTCGTGTTAGACGACGTATAGCATGCATATGCCTCAGCAGCCACCGCACTTATTGAACACAGCAGGCAGGCCACGAGGGCGAGCACGTTAAAATATAGTCTCTTGTTCATAATCGGTGTGGTTTATAGGTTAGTTAAGTCATTTACCACGAGCCGCACAGCAGGTAGTCGATTAAGGTGGTTACGTCGCTGATGTTCACGCTGCCGTCCTGGTCGCAGTCAGCGGCACTCAGGTTGACGCCATCGGCATTGCCGCTCAGCAGGTAGTCGATCAAGGTAGTCACGTCGCTGATGTTCACACTGCCGTCACTGTCCACGTCACCACGCAGGAAGTCAACCTTCTCGCTGAAGTAGCCTGGGTTACTCGGACCGCCGTCGATGTGGGCATAAGCAACATCCACGTAGTTCTCGTCATAGGTCGTACCCTTGCCACCCACCAGGTTAGTACAGCCAATAAACATATTATTAGACTGTGACACGGCAGCTGTGCTCCACTCGTCACCGGCATAGATGGTCGTCAAACTGGTGCAGCTACGGAACATGTTCTCCATGGATATTACTTTGGCGGTGTTAAAGATACTCAGGTCCAGGCTCGTCAAACCGTAGCAGCCTGCGAACATGCTGTACAATCTTGTCACGTTGGCTGTGTTGAAACTGCTCAGGTCCAGGCTCGTCAAACCAGAGCAGCTTAGGAACATACAGTCCATGATGGTTACGTTCGCGGTGTTGAAATTGCTCAAGTCAAGACTAGTCAATGCGATACAGCCAGAGAACATGTAACCCATGTTTGTCACCTCAGATGTATTGAGGTATTGCATGCCAGTGATGGACTCCAGCTTAATCATAAGATGAAACCATTGGTAGGTCGATGTGGGGCGCGCATCGGCAAATGACGGATCGAATACCACCCGAGTGAGGTAATAATAGATTCCGGGGGTGTTCCACTCCGGAGGATTAGACTCCGTGTTCAGGTCATAGGTCGTGCCCGAGCGGGAACTGCGCAGGTTGTCAAAGTAGAACGTCAGCGTGGAGTCCTCAGGCGTGAAATTGACATAGGCCTCCTGGGCCATTGTCCCAAGGGCGCACATCATGGCCGCTACCAGGGCGACGAGTTTAAATAGTAGTTTCTTGTTCATAGTTATCGGGATTTATTGGTTAGTACTATTTTTTGCTGTTTGGAGTTTCTTACGAGGTGTAGACTACAAAGGTAATCAACTTTTTCAGATTCTCATCAACGGTTAGACCATTTTATCTCCCGCAGACGCCTTATATATGTATTATGATTTAGACTAACTTTTTATTTATCAACTTTTTAATAACACAACATTATGAGACAACTATTGAAATTTATCAACCTTGCGGCTCAGCTAACTGCATGAATAACTGACAATTTACATCCCACACGACAAAAAAGCGGCTGGCTGCGTGGGCAGTCGGCCGCTTGTTTTTTGATGTGGTACCTCCAGTCTCGGATGAATGAGTTTAAAGGAGACCGAATGAGTCGTTGATGTCGCTGATATTCAGAAAATTAAGCTATCACCGAATACTCACTGAGATTACCATGTATCACCAAGGTTCAATCCCGGTTGTCATTTTGACAACCAGTTATATCTAATTCTCGGCGCCACTCAGGATGATGTTGATGACGGCGTTGATGTCAGCGATGTTGATTTCGCCATCATCATTCACGTCAGCCGAAGTGGTGCCACTATCTCCGCCCAAGATGATGTTGATGACGGCATTTACATCTGCGATGTTCACTTCGCCGTCGCCATTCACGTCGCCCGGCACTTGATCCATCTCCACGATAGAGCCGAAATACGGATACCAGTTCTCGTCAGCCCGGTAGGCATCAGCCATCCCCTGCAGTACGTGAAGCGTACGACCAGAGTAATCACCATTATCCAATGAGAATTGTCTATTCCCGTTCGATACCCTTGAGAGGTCAGCAATGTAGCAATACACATCCGTCAGGCCGCAACCATAGAACGCTCTTTCGCCGATAGAGGTAACGGAATTCCCAATCGTCACGCTTGTCAGTCCGCAGTACTCGAATGCCGAGGCACCGATTGAAGTAACGGAGTTTGGAATGGTGATGCTTGTCAGGCCCCAGCAGCCAGCGAACGCTTCCTTGCCGATGTGAGTGACGGAATTCCCCATCTTCACGTTTGACAGTTGACGGCAATACCTGAACGCATTATCTCCAATATTAGTGACGGAATTACCAATCGTCACGCTTGTCAGGCTGCTACAATCATAGAACGCTCTTTCGCCGATGGAGGTGACGGAATTCCCAATCGTCACGCTTGTCAGGCCGCTGCAGTTCTCGAATGCCGCGTCACCCATTGAAGTAACGGAGTTTGGAATGGTGATGTTGGTCAGTCCGCTGCAGCCAGCGAACGCTGAGCCGCCGATGTAAGTAAGGGAGTTTGGAATGGTGATACTTGTCAGGACACTGCAACCAGAGAACGCATAATCGCCAATGGTAGTGACGGAAGTCCCCATTGTCACGTTCGACAATTTACGTAAATCGTATGCAAAATAATCGGGTATCTTCTGTACGCTATCGCCAATGATGATGGTCGAGATATTTAATTTAAATAAACTACTTTCACCTGGCGTTAAACTGAAATTGTCACATGAAACAGCATTAAAAATAAGTGTATCCAATAACGTGCAACGTTGGAATGCACATTCGCCGATGGAGGTGACGGATTTGCCAATCGTAACGCTTGTCATACTATTGTTAGAATAGAACGCTCTTTCGCCGATGGTAGTGACGGAATTCGGAATCTCCACGCTCATAAGCCTACTGCAACCCATGAAGGCACATTCGCCAATGGAAATGACGGAATTCGGGATAGTCACACTCGTCAATTGGGTGAAACAGTATGCAAAATAGGCTGGAATCTTCTGTACACTATTACCAATATTGACAGTCGAGATATTATTTAAGTAATAGAAAGGACTATCGTTTCCCGTTGTACCGAATTCAGTGCACTCTACTGCATTGAAATTGAGGGTATCCAATGATGTGCAACTCGCGAACGCATTTTTGCCGATGGAGGTGACGGAATTGCCAATCGTCACGCTGGTCAGGCCGCTGCAACCATAGAACGCATTTTCTCCAATATTAGTGACGGAATTCGGAATCTCCACGCTTGTCAGGCCGCTGCAACCATAGAACGCTTCGTAGCCGATGGAAGTGACGGAATTCCCAATCTCCACGCTTGTCAGGCCGCTGCAAAGAGAGAACGCACCGGAACCAATTGACGTGACGGAATTCCCAATCGTCACGCTAGTTAGGCCACTGCAACCACTGAACGCTTGATCTCCAATATTAGTGACGGAATTCGGTATCGCCACACTCGTAAGCCCACTGCAATCCATAAAGGCACATTCGCCAATGGTAGTGACGGAATTAGGAATCTCCACGCTTGTCAGGCCATAGCAATTATAAAACGTATTAGGGCTGATGGTGGTGACGGAGTCCGGAATCGTCACGCTCCGCAGGTAATAGCAACCACCGAACGCATATTCGTCGATGGAAATGACGGAATTCGGGATTGTCACGCCCGTCAGGCCACTGCACCAATAGAACGCATGACTTGTGATACTTTTCGTACCATCAGTTATAATGATATGTGTCCCTTCTGGCATCCTGCCTTTGTACTTATAAGCTACCAACCCAGCGTAAACAAGACCATCGGGTTGATTATCATACCACTCCGTATTATCAAATGCATCTCTGCCGATGTAAGTGACGGAATTCGGTATCGTCACGCTCCGCAGGTAATAGCAACCACCGAACGCATATTTGCCAATGGAGGTGACGGAATTCCCAATCGTCACGCTCCTCAGGCCGCGGCAATGACAGAACGCCTCACCACCGATGGAAGTGACGGAGAAAGTGGTTCCATTGTAGGTAACAGTAGCCGGGATGACAACAGAGCCTGAATACCCACCATTGGCCCCATTGTTGGTCACAGTGGCTTCGTTGCCGTTGATGTTGTAGTAGATGCCATCGACCTTAAAGTCGTAGGCCGTAGCGAGTGCGGGCAGCATGAGGGTCAGCACCAAGAAAGAAAAGCGGAACAGTTGTTTCATTGCCGTATATTGTTTAAGTTAATAACGATTGATAGAGGCACTGCTTAAAGGTTTGACCCACAAAGGTAATAAAGATTTTTCAATTCTTATCACAGGCATGCCCATTTCCTATGACATCCAACAAAAAAACGGCCGGCTGATTTCTCAGTCGGTCGTTTGTTTTTGATGTGGTACCTCCGGTCTCGCATGGATGAGTCTGAATGAGACCGAATGAGTCGTCGATGCCACTGATATTCAAACAATTAGAATACCACCTAAGACTCACCATGGTGCATTTAGAATCACCAAGGCTCAATCTCGGTTGACATTTTGACAACCGATTATGTCAATTTAAGGTGCCGCCCAGGATGATGTCAATGACAGCGTTGATGTCGGCGATGTTGATTTCTCCATCACCGTTCACGTCGGCAGCAGTAGTGCTACTGTTTCCACCCAAGATGATGTCGATGACGGCATTCACATCAGCAATATTGACTTCAAGGTCGCCATTCACGTCACCCATGAATATATCTTCCACAATCTGTCTGAAATACGGATTCCAGTTCTTATCAGCCCGGTAGGCATCACCCGTCCCCCGCAGCACATGAAGCGTGCGACCAGAGTAATCACTATTGAAATCCCTATAGAATAGTTGATTCCCGCACGATACGCCCGAGAGGTCAGCAATGTAGCAATACACATCCGTCAGCATCCAGCAGTTCTTGAACGCCTCGTTACCAATTGAAGTCACCGAGTTCGGGATGACGATGCTGGTCAGACCATCGCACCAATAGAACGCATTGTCACCGATTTCAGTCACCGAGTTAGGAATATTGATGCTGGTCAGACCTTGGCAGTTGTAGAACGCATATCTACCGATAGAAGTCACCGAGTTGGCGATGTCGACGCTGGTCAGTCCTTTGCAGCTCTCGAACGCACATTTACCGATAGCAGTCACCGAGTTGGGAATAATGATGCTGGTCAGGCCACGGCAGTAAGAGAACGCAAAGTTACCGATTGAAGTTACCGAGTTGGGGATCATCGTGTTCTTGCAGCCAACAATTAAAGTATTATCGGCGGTCTCTATAATTGCATTGCAGTTGTTGCGCGAATCATATCTTGGATTGCCACTTTCTACTACGATGCAGGCCAGCTCATCGCAGTTCTCGAACACATTGTCACCGATAGCAGTCACCGAGTTAGGAATATTGATGCTGGTCAGACCATCGCAGTTGTAGAACGCTTTGTTACCGATAGCAGTCACCGAGTTGGGGATGACGATGCTGGTCAGACCATCGCAGCCCTCGAACGCAAAGTTACCGATCTTAGTCACCGAGTTGGGGATCATCGTGTTCTTGCAGCCAGCAATTAAAGTATTAGAGGCGGTCTCTATAATTGCATTGCAGTTGTTGCGCGAATCAAACCTTGGATTGCCACTTTCTACCACGATGCTGGTCAGCACAGGGCAGTTCCCGAACGCAAAGTTACCGATCTTAGTTATCGAGCTGGGGATGTCGACGCTGGTCAGACCTTCGCAACAATAGAAGGCAATTTCATCGATTGAAGTTACCGGGTAGGTGGTTCCATTGTAGGTGACGGTGGGCGGGATGACAACAGAGCCTAAATACCCAACGAAATACATATCATAATAATCACCTTTGCTGGTCACGGCGGCCTCGTTGCCGTTGATGTTGTAACAGATGCCATCGACCTGGAAGTCGTAGGCCGAGGCGGTAGCTGACAGCATGAGGGCCAGTAGCAGTGTTATCAGTTTCTTAGTCGTGTTCATGATGTTATTCTGTTTGGGTTTATTCTGCAAAGATACTTATTATTTTCGGAAAAGTTTCACCCCCCTGTTTTAATATTTATTTAACAAATATTGGGTGGATTCGACGGCTGTGGGCGGTTGTAATCGGTTAGTTACCGCAGTAGGTGCCGATGAAGAAGATGCTACGGGTGCTCTCCTCGAGAATGAAATACAGGAAGGGGCGGTTGGCATGAAACACGGCTTTCTCATAAAGTTGCGGCCCGGGAGATGTCGCTTCCATTCCCGATATGGTGACGGCCGAGGCTTTGGCGCCCTCCTCGTCGACATCGATCTTGGCCTTCTGCTTCATCATTGATACATACAAGCTCATGTCAGACATGTTAGAGAAGTCGGCACTGGCGGTGAACGCCGATTGGATGCCCATGGGTTTAAGAACACTAATCAGGTCAATATCGCTCACGATTTCAAACCGCGGCATGAGGATATCCACCTCTTGGGCTGTCATGTCGATGGCGTTCAGGTGTTCGGTAAGGGCTTGCTGGCTCATGTCGCGGATGAGGTCGCTCGTGGTCTTCCCCTCGGCAGGCAGCATGACATACATGCTGTAGCCACCGCTACCAAAGGGTATGCGCAGCATGGAACACAACTCGCTCTCGCAGCCCTGTGCTATAGCCTTGCGGTGCATAAGTTCACGTGTAACGACAGACCCGTCAGGCAAGGTAAAACTTGAGTTGCGGGTGTCGTTTTTATCAAATTTCTCTTTCCAGTCGGCGTTGAAGTAGATGGCGTTCAACAGATACATCGCGGCGTTGGGATTGATTTCGTTAAGGATGCTCGGAATCATGCCGCCAGTATTCTTTGAGCACCACTTGTTGATTTTGTCGAGGGTTCCGCTTTTGGTGAAGTCCAGTGCGTCAATCTGAGCGTTGTAGTAGTTCTTCATGTCATTGACAAATGCCCCAAGCAGACTCAGCCCTTTGGCCGAATTGACATTGATGCAGTTGGCGATTTTCACAGTCGCTGCAGGATCGACATTGGGCGCTCCCTCAATCATTTTCTTGCAATACTCGTTCACAGCCTTCGGGTCTGAGCCAAAGCCCAGTGTAGCGGTGATTTCGTCGCGTGTTGTCCCTGCCGCACCAGTGTTAAGCATCCCCAGCATATAGGTCACGCTGATGGGTGATAGTACAGTGCTGACCTCGCCTTGCTGCTCCTGCATGGTCTGGAACAGACGCCATGCAAACTCATTGTTGTTGTCACGCATCTGCTGTTGTTCTGCACTCAACTGGATGGGCTTCACCTCAGGAAGCATATAAACCACCTCTCCGTCATCTTTACAGGCCGTCAGTGCCAACAGGCACACTAGCGTTGTATAAAGTATCTTTTTCATTGCGATATTAGTTTATTCCGTAAATAATTCCGTTAAAGTATACCAGTTTTTAAGCACTGCAAAGATACGAAAAGTATCTTGTTCATGTTCAATATTCGCTTCCAAAAAAAACCGAAGTCGCCTTATATAATTATGATATAGACTAACTTTTTATTTATCCACTTATTAACAACAATAACATTATGAGACGACTTTTTGAAATTTAGCAACTATGCGGCTCAGTTCATGGCATGCATCACTGACAATTTACATCCCACACGATAAAAAAACGGCCGGCTGCATGGGCAGTCGGCCGCTTCGTGTTTTTGATGTGGTACCTCCGGGGATCGAACCAGGGACACGCGGATTTTCAGTCCACTGCTCTACCACTGAGCTAAGGTACCTTTTCAAAAGCGACTGCAAAGATACGGCGGATTTTTGACGTGGCCAAATTTTTTGGCAAAAATTTTTAAAATAATTATTCAGCGTGCCTGCCTTGCGCTAGCGGCTCTTGCCAGTCGGGAGATAGAGGGCAAACCACTCGTTTTGCCACACAATGCGGTATCCCACTCCATCCATCCAGCGCTTGAGGGCATCCATTTTGTCCTGAGTGAGGAATTTATCCTGATGAGGGTAGGCCATGAGATAACCGTCGGTCGCCTCGCTCCAATACAGGCCCAGGTTGTTGAACTTTTGCCGCAGGATGGCCGGACGGCTTCCTGCCATGGCATCGAGACGTGCATTCAGGGCATCGGCGCTGAGCAATTCGGGCCATGAGCAACCGATGGCGGGAATGGTGCGGGTCAAGTGGTTCATCATAGGGATGCTGCCATAACATAATAATGTGTCACCTACCGACAGTTGTCCCGAGAGGCCTGAGAGCGTCTCGTTGATGATATGGGCGCGTTCGGGCGTGGTGAGGATGCCGCAGGCGCGGCTGTCATTCACGGTCGCGGTCTTGTGCCACAGGGACCCACCGTCAAAATAGGCTCCGATGGTCATCGTCTGCACTAGGCCGACAAGGATAAACGCAAGGGGGAAAACGACATTGCCACGGCGCTGCCACAAGAGAGCCGCCACGGGGGCCGCCATCCATGCGATGATAGCGCCGTTATTGGTCGCGCCGTCGCTGCCCAGCGGGAACACCAGCAACATGAACAGGCCCAGCCATGCCGCCACGGCTCGATTTCCACCCTGGCAAATGACCCATATCAGTCCCGCCACACACATCACCCATAAGGGATGCATGATGTGTGACTGGTGCCACATGAAATACAGTGCCGCAACAACCACAGCAAGCCAAACCGCCAAGCGCAGCCACCGATTACCGATGAAGCGCCAGGCCAGCCACACGGGCAGCCATAGCGCGAACATCTTGAGGCCCACCAGCAGGCATTGCCGGTAGAAAGCGAGCATGACCGCCACCAGTCCGCCTGCATTGTGCGACGCCGCCCCACTGCTGCCGGTCGCAATACCCAACAAGTCTGCCATATTCTGCTTGAAGATGTTCCAATGCCCCAGCACCATCATCATGCCAATGATGACGAGAGCGCCCAACAGAGCACCCGACAGAAATGCTCCGCACTGGCGCCAGCTGTTGCGCCATGCACAGCGGGTGTGGAGTCTGGCAATGAACGGCACCACCGCCAGTCCGACAGCAAGCACATTGGGGATGCGCGTGAACGTGTTCACGCCCACCAATATGCCCGCCAACAACAGATGCCACAATCTGCCGCCAGTGAGTCCTTTGAACACACATGCCAAAGCGGCTACCCACAGCAGGGCGCTCATCAGGTCATTATTAAATGTATAGGGGAACGCAACCAACGATGCCGTCACCATCAAGAAGCCGAGGATTACCGCCGCCGCGGGCAAGATGCGTCGCAATGCACACGCCAGTATCGCCATAGCGCCCACATTACACAGCACGCCGGCCACACGCATCGCCAGCCACTTGCCGCCCTCGGGCAGCAGGGCGTTTAGAGCACCGCCTGCCACACCACTCAGGTAGTACATGAAGTTATACTCCACGCTATCCGGCGCCTTGAAGATATTCTCAAAGAAGGTCAGGTAATAGCCCGAGTCGCACAAGTCCACACCAAACATGGCGACCATCAGCTGCCACAGCGAGAGCAGGACAATCGCCCACCCCACCGAGGTTCCATAATGGCCATCAAGCCACTGCCTGATATGTTGCAACTGGCTAATCATGATGTGGCAAAGGTAACAAAAAATCGTCGCATTCTTATCCTCGTCATCAAAAAAAGCAGTAAATTCGCACTGCATTATGGAAGGACTGCTGCAATACATCTGGCAACACAAGCTGTGGCTCAGCGAGGACATGGTGACCAACGATGGCCGCAAGGTGCGTGTCATCGACCCCGGCCTGCTCAACACTAACGCCGGTCCCGACTTTTTCAATGCCAAGGTCGAGATCGATGGCCACACTTGGGTGGGCAACGTCGAGATCCATGTGCGTGCCAGTGACTGGAAACGTCACCACCACGACGAGGATCCAGCCTACGACAACGTCATCCTTCACGTGGTCGAGAAAGACGACGCGCCCGTTACCCGCATCAACGGGGAAATCATCCCGCAAGTCGAGTTGCGGGTGTCGCCACGCTTCAACGAATCTTATGACCGGCTAGTGAATGCCAAGGTCGAACTGCCCTGTGCCGCACGCCTGGGCGAGGTGCCCCCGCTCACCATCACCGAGTGGATCGAGGCGCTGGCCTTCGAGCGCCTGCACGGCAAGGTGGACCGCGTGAGAGAGCTTTATGAACGCTACAATGGGAGCTGGGAGGATATCTGCTATGTGATGCTGGCCAGGACACTGGGCTTCGGCATCAACAATGATGCTTTCGAGCGGTTGGCAAGAATCACGCCGCTGCGTCTGCTGCACAAGCACAGCGACTCCATCCTCCAGGTCGAGGCGTTGCTCCTTGGGCAGTCCGGGCTCTTGAACGGCGCTCACAGCGACGACACCTATTACCAGCAGTTGACGCGCGAATATGCCTTTCTGGCCAACAAATTCTCGTTGCGGCCCATCGAGGGTTCGGCATGGCGCCTGTTCCGCAGCCGTCCGCAGAATTTCCCGTATCGCCGCATCGCCCTGCTGGCCCAGTTCGTCCACGGCGGCTTCAATCTGATGAACGATATCCTCAATGCCAGCGACACCAAGGCCCTGCGCCAACTGTTCGACATCCAATTGAGCGGCTACTGGACAACCCATTACTCCTTCGGCAAGCCGTCGCCCAGTGCGGGACGTGCCTTGAGCAACAGCAGCATCGACATCGTGCTCATCAACACCGTCGCCCCACTCTACTACGCCCGCGGCGAGATGACCGACGACTACACCATGACCGACCGCGCCATCGCATTGCTCGAGGACATCCGTCCCGAGCAAAACAGCATCGTCACCCTTTTCAAGAACGCCGGCATCAAGTGTGACGACGCCCTTACCAGCCAAGCCCTCATCCAGCTGCGCCGCAACTATTGCGAGGCCCGCAAGTGCATCTACTGCCGCCTGGGGCACCGCCTGCTGGCCACCGACGCCCGTTCCCTGTAAAACAGGACGATATAACAAAAGGGGCTCCGGAAATCTTCGGGGCCCCTTGCTATGATTTGTTACGACTGTTACAGCTATACCGAGTCAGGAACTGCGATGGGATCCTCCAGTTTTCCGTCGGGCTTGATGTCGTCGGTCAGCGGCACAAAGAGCGAATCCTCATCATATTCCAGCATCGTCGAGTCAAACTCCTCGACAGGACCGATCGCCGAGCAGCCGGAATAGAGTGCGGCGTCGATAGGCTCCTTAGCCGGCTGGAAACGCTGGTGGTACTGCTTGAACTGCGGGTCACTCAACACGAGCTGCAGGAAGCGTCCGCAGATGGGCAGTGCCGTGCGGCTACCCTGACCCAGAGCGCCCCAGCGGAAGTGGATCTGCCTGTACTCTCCTCCGACCCACGAACCGCACACCAGACCTGGCGAGACAGCGATGAACCACGCGTCGGCATGGCGGTTGCTGGTGCCTGTCTTGCCACCCAGGTCCACGTCATACAGGGGACGGGTGATGTAACCGTTGAGAGCCATCGCCGTGCCGCCGGCGTCGGTGCGGCAAGCCATGAGCATCTGCTGCATGAGCCAAGCCGAGCGATAGCTCATGGCGCGTTCCTGGTGAGTGGGCGCCTTATAGATTTCATTGCCGTCGCGGTCCACGATGCGCGTGACGAGAATAGGTTCGCTGCGCATACCGTCATTGACCACTGTGCAGTAGGAATTGACCAATTCCATCAAATCCACATCGCTGGCACCCAACGAGAGTGCAGGCTTGGCCTCAAGGGGTGACTTGATGCCCATGTCACGTGCAAGCTGCGCGATTTCGGCAAAGCCGACCTCGGTGCCCACACGCACGGTTACACTGTTAATGCTTTGAGCAAAGGCGGCACGCAGCGTCATGTCGGCCCCGCTAAACGTGCCGTTGGCATTGGTGGGACGCCAGTGTTCCAGTTCGTGCTTCTCCTCGTTATAAACCAGCGTGTCGATATACTCATCCAAGCGGCGGGTGCACGGCACAAGGCCGCGTTCCATCGCCATGGCATAGACAAACAGCTTGAACGTAGAGCCGGGCTGATGCTTGGCCCGAACCTTGTCGTATTTCCAAGTGTCAAAATCCACATCGCCCACCCAGGCCTTGACGTGGCCGTTGCCCGGCTCCATAGCGATGAAGCCGCAGTGCATGAAGTGCAGCATGTAACGCACCGAGTCCATCGAACTCATCTCCATATACAGCGAGTCGTTCTCGTAGTCAAACAGGTGCACCATGTGGGGCTGGTTCATATAGTAGTTGACCGAGTCCAGATCGTTGGGATAACGCGCCAGCAATTCGTGGTAGATGGGCGTGTTGCGGGCCTTGTCCTCGACAAAATTGGCGATGGGCTGGTTGTTCTCGTCGAGCCAGCAGTCATTGTCGCCCCAGTGGCTCTTGAAGTTCTGCTGCACGACCTTCATCTTCTCGCTCACGGCCTGCTCGGCATATTCCTGCATCTTGGAGTCCAGAGTGGTGTAAATCTTGAGGCCGTCACGCTCCAGGTCCAGCTTGATACCTTGAGCCGCGGCGATTTCCTCGATCTCGCGGGCCACGGCCTCACGGAAGTAGGGTGCCACGCCGTCGTAGCTGGTTTCGAGGGTATATTTCAAGTCAATGGGCAGCGACGATACCGAGTCATACTGGGCATCGGTCAAGTCTCCGTGCTCAATCATGTTCTTGAGGACTTGGTTGCGGCGCCGCAGGCTGTTTTTGGGGTTGATGCGGGGGTTATAGGTGCTGGTGGCCTTGAGCAGTCCCACGAGCACGGCGCTCTCTTCGAGTTTGAGGTTGCGCGGCGTGGTTTTGAAGTAGGTATTGGCTGCCGTCTTGATGCCGTAGGCGTTGCTGCCGAAGTCCACCGTGTTGGCATACATCTCGAGGATTTCCTTCTTGCTGTACAGGATTTCCAGCTTGGTGGCGATGATCCATTCCTTGCTCTTCATGATGAGCATTTTCACACCCGGGATATATCCCAACAAACCCGTCGAGTAATCGCTGCGGGTGCGGAACATGTTCTTCACCAGCTGCTGGGTGATGGTGCTCGCGCCACGGGGACGGCCATGCAGCAACATATCCTTGAGTGCGGCACCCAGACCGCCGAAATCTATGCCATGGTGCATGTAGAAACGCTCGTCCTCGGTATCAATAAGCACCTTGAAGAACTGAGGGTTAATCGAGTCATAAGGCACCGGGGTGCGGTTCTCATCATAGTATTTGCCAATGGTCTTGCCGTCGGCGCTGTACAGGTAGCTTGCCTCGGGGTTGCGGGGATGCATGATGCTGTAAGTGCTGGGCGACTTGCCGAAGAGCCACAGAAAGTTGATATCCACGGCGACCAGATAAAGCAGGAACAGCACAATGAATGTGCCCAATGCCGCCAGTGTTTTGACCCACCATGGCCGGCCACGGTACAATCCCTTGTACCACACTTTAAAGCGGTGCCAGTTGCGGGTGATAATATTGCCTGATTGTTTATTATCCATATAGCAGTTAATGATATTCTAGCAATTGTGAAGGTTATTGACGGTTGGCAGCACCACTAAGGCGGCGTTTCACATACCGCGGGATGAAGCCCAGATGGCTCAGCGTGGCGCGAAGAATGCCGTAGTGGCGGCACATGATGCGGTAACGCTCCTTCAGCGAGTCGCAGTGGTGGCGCGTGGTCATGCCCTCAGCCAGATAGCTGATGATTGGAGCCTCGCCAGCATAGGCATTGACGGTCGAGCTGCGCAGCACCTTGATGCACCAGTCATAGTCGGCGCTGAACCTGTATTGCAGGTCATATTGAGGAACCAGGTCGCGCCGGGCGAAAAAGGCCTGGTGGCAGACCACCATGCCGTTGAGGAAGCTGTCGGCGGTCAGCCGCTTGGGTGCGGTCAGGTGGCGGTCACCCACCACGTTGCGGTCGCTGTCGACCAGCTGGGTTTGGCCGTAAATCACGCCAGGATTGCCGCTGGCCAGCCGCGCCAGCCGCGCCAGCACAGCGTCGTCGGCAAAGGCATCACCGGCATTGAGGAACACGATGTAACGGCCGCGTGCCCTCTCGATACCCTTATTCATGGCGTCATACAATCCCTTGTCCGGCTCACTGAACACGCGCATTGACGGAATGGATGCCTGACGGACGATGGCCAGCGTGTCGTCGGTCGACGCGCCATCGATAATCAGCATCTCATAGTCACTGCTCGTCTGCCGCTGTACGCTCTCCAATGTGGGCAAGATGACGCCGGCGGCATTCCATGTGACAGTAATAATCGAAAACAACGGATCCATAATACCAACGATTAAGTGATGCAAAATTATTAAAAATTTGCGCAAGCCGAACACAAAACCAAATTTATTTGAGTTTTGCTAAGGCGCCGCCAAATTTATGGAAAATTCTTCTATCTCTTACAATCTTATGCCCATTTTTTGCGTTAAATAGTCAACAACAGACCACTAACAAGATGAAAAAGACCCTTTATCACCTGGCTGTGACGGCACTACTGCTTGCGGTATGCTGCAGCTGTGACCATATCAACAACAAGGCCGTCCCCAGTTTTATTGTGCGCATCGACCTGGGCAACTATGCCTTGTGGAATACCTATGGCGTCAATGGCATGGGCGACTACCGCATCTTCAGCCGCGAGAAGAACCTCCCCGCCAATTTTCCCTATAACGTCAACACCTATACGGGTTACGGCGGTGTGTTGCTGATGATGGGGATGGACGGCCCTCTGGCCTATGACCTGTCCTGCCCCGTCGAAGCGAGTCCCACCATCACGCTGTCGATCAATGCCGACAACTTTGAGGCCGTCTGCCCCAAATGCGGTTCCCGCTACAACCCGCTCACCGGCTTTGGCGGTCCCGTTGCGGGCGTTGCCATCAATAACAAGGTGGGTATGAGGCAGTATCATGTCTATCCCAGCAACGGCGGGTACCTGATCTCGAATTAGGGCAAAAACACACGGCCCAGGCCCAGCGCTTGATTTATTCAATTATTTGTATTATCTTTGCGACTGACTAGAAGCTCACTCCATGTCGAGGAATGAGCCTATGGTTGTTTCTCTATTCAACTATCTGATTGCGTAGAATTGACTAATAACTCTAAATATACTTGATTATGAAAAAAACTGTATTACTCCTTTTGATGCTGGTGGCAATGATAACAGCTCAGGCAGCAACCAGTTACAACTTCTACGTTGGCGGTGTGCTGGTCACCAGTGACAACTGCAGCAACATCACGGGCAGCAACATCACGGGCGGCACGGCTGTATTCACGCCGAGCAACAACACGTTGACGCTGACCAACGTCACCATCACCCGCACGGGCACCGATAACCGCGCCATCCAGAGCGACCGCTCGGGGCTGATCGTGAAACTGGTGGGCACCAACAAACTGAGCGCTTCCTCGTCGTCGGTCATCCGCTTCAACCAGCCTGGCTCGATCGTCGTGGCCAGCGGCACGACGACCGTCACCGGAGGCAGCGAGGGCGGCATCTACAGCAACAACGTGGCAGTAACCGTCTCGGGCCCCGGCACGCTCAACGTGTCCTCGACAAGCGACAAATACGGCTTTGAGGGCAAGGGTACCAGCAGTTCGAGCACGCTCACCTTCAGCAACATCACCGCCACCGTCTCGGGCAAGAAGGGTGCGCTATACGACTGGAGTAGCGTGACTTTCAACACCGGCAGCAACATCACCCTCAAGGCCACCAGTTCGAGCAGCTATCCTGTGGCCTGGCACTTGGGCGGCATGAGCTTCGGCACCAACACGGCTATTGTGATTCCCGACGGTGCCACCTACAACTCGTCGTCACAGGCCATCGTCAACTCGAGCGGAACCAGCATCTGGTCCACTGACATCGCCATCGCTGGCGACATAGCGGTAGCTCTCAACTCGGCCAACTTCCCTGACGCCAATTTCCGCAGTTACATGCGCTCGCTCTACACAAAGGGTTACCTGAACCAGACGGACATCAACAACTGCACCACGCTTAGCATCGATAGCAGACTCATCGGCAACCTCACCGGCATCGAGTGGTTATCCGCCCTGCAGCGACTCTACTGCAGCTACAACGCGTTGACATCAGTTGACTTGAGCCACAACACCAACCTTGTCTATGTTGACCTGAGAAACAACAAGTTGACCTCACTCAACGTGTCCGCCTTGTCGGCACTGGAGAACCTGTACTGCGGCAGCAACCAGCTCACGTCGCTGAGACTGCCGGCCAAAAGTTCACCACTTCATACCATTGAAATCAACGACAACAGGTTCGCTACACTCACCCTGACCGGACGCACTAATCTGGTAAAACTTAATGTGTCGAACAACACACTGCTGTACACTCTGGACTGCAACGACAACGACAATTTGACCACGCTCTATCTGACAGGTTGTACAGCGCTGACGACGCTCAATTGTTACAACAACAACATCCTATCGGTGCTCAACACGACGGGGCTGACGGCACTAAATTACATTGACTGCCGTTCCAATTGCTTCAACTCCCTCAATGTTTCAGGCTTGACAGCACTGGAGTACCTGTACTGTAGTGACAACTACCTGTCATCGCTCACGCTGCCGTCGGCAACCAGTTCATCATTGAAGATCCTCGATGTCAGTTACAACAGTTTCACTTCACTAAGCGTAACCGGACACTCCAAACTGAAGACGCTTTCTGTGCAGGCTAATCCCGCGCTGACAAGCCTCTTTTGCTACAACAACGCGTTGACATCGCTCGACGTTGCGGCTGATGACCAATTGACGGACCTGCGCTGCTACAATAACCCAGGTTTGTCTTCCATCTCTGGGTTGGGCGGCTGCACGGCCATCACCTATTTTGACTGTAGTAACTGTGCAATAGGCAGTTTGACTGCATGCAACACGATGGAGGACCTTGTGGAATTGCACTGTAAAAACAACAAAATCAGTTCTCTCAATATCACCTACAAGGACCATTTGACCAAGGTTGACGCCTCGGGAAACACCTTGATGTCAAACGCCGACCTTACCTACAACAATGCGCTGGAGACGCTCAACCTCAGCAACTGCACAACCCTGACCACTATCCTATGCTACAACAGTGCCTTGACATCTCTCTCGGTTGCCGGCTGCAATGCGCTCACCAGGCTGGACTGCTACACTAACAGATTAGCCGATGCCGCCATGACCACACTCATCGGCGACCTGCCAATGCGCTCCAGCACCGATCCGGGCACGTTCAAAGTCTTGTATTCCACCCAAGACAACAACGTGTTCACCGCCGCTCACCTGGCCGCTGCCCAGGCCAAGTACTGGATGCCCATGAAGTGGAGTAACTGGGAGTGGGTGGACATCACGTTCAGCATCCGCGGCGACGTGAACGGCGATGGCAGCGTCAACATCAGCGACGTGACTACACTGATCGACCTGCTGCTTGGTAACGGCTCCACATCAGAGGCTGCCGATGTCAATGGTGACGGCAGCGTCAACATCAGTGACGTGACCGCACTGATCGACCTGCTGCTGAGCTCTAATTGACGTGCCTGACGGGGCGTGAATTTTCGCTATTGTTCCACGGCGGGCAATGCCGACTAGCTGCCCGCAGGAGGCGTAAAACTGCTTTTTCAACAAAAATGGCCTTAACGGTTGCATTTTGCAATTTGTTGAGGCCATTTCCTTCGCTCGATGGCTGGTTTTTGTGGCAAAATATCAAAAAATAAATCTTATAGGATGCCATTTATTGTTAAAAAGTGTAAACTTTTTCATTTTTAATTTCCAAAATTTAAACATTGCGACACCTCACGAGCCACTATTATAAGGGAATTTGCGTGGAACAATCTCTCCGGAATGCCATTTTCGGTAAAATGTTTACAAGTGTTTAAAGGGTTTGGCCGGGTTATGGGTTTGAAGTAATTTTGCGACTGCAAACCAGGGCGTACGGCATTGAATCGTTCACAATGCCCTTGACGAAGGGACCGCTCGATGGAGCGAATCTTCCAGTCCACAAAATATATTATTTATGAGTTTTATCAATAAAATACGTTTAACTGCACTATTTGTAATTTTTGCAATTTCCCTTTCTAGCTTCACTGCTCAATCCCAGCAGCTGAGCAACCGCAAACAAGGCACCGTTCTGGAACAATTGGAGCAGAACAGCCGCAACAGCATCATCGACCAAGTTATCAATTACGCATACCGGTTCCGTGGCACTCCTTACCGCTACGGCGCCATGTCGCCCAGAGGTTTTGACTGCTCGGGCTTTACCAGCTATGTATTCAAGCGCTTCGGCATCAATCTGGACCGCTCCTCGAGGGGTCAAATCAGTGACGGCGTGCGCGTCAAGAAGAATGACCTGCAGCCTGGTGACCTGGTGTTCTTCCAGGGCCGTTCGGGCCGTGGTGGCGTTGGCCATGTAGGCATTGTGACCAAGGTGAACGACGACAACACCTTCCATTTCATCCACTCGGCTTGCAGGAGCGGCGTGACCGAGAGCAAGAACACCGAGGCTTATTACAGCCGCCGCTACGTGGGCGCCTGCAGAGTTCTGTAAAACAAATCATATCATAATGCATAAGTGAAGTGTGTGCCCAAATGGGTGCACACTTCATTTATGTTTCATGAAAATTTGCGGTATTGCGGCTTTTTGTGTACGTTTGCACCAATAAAACAAACATTGCGACACGTTATGAATTCTAGATGTTTTTTCTTCTTGACGCTTTGGCTGGCCACGGTATTAGCTGTGCAGGCGGGCCACACAATGCTCGACGGCGTGCTGGAGCAGTCGGCAATTTATCCGGGGACCGTCCATACGTTCCAGGTCTATGTTCCTGGCCAATATGACGGCAAACGCCCTGCCGCACTATATGTGGGCCTCGATGGTGTGTTGTGCAACGCTCCCCAAGTGATGGACTCGCTCATTGCCGCCGGCAAGATGCCCGTGACCATCGGCGTGTTCCTGCAGCCCGGCATCATCAAGGACAAGGACGGCACGGTGTTGCGCTACAACCGCTGCTACGAGTTTGACAGCACGACAGGGACTTTTGCGGCGTTTCTTGAGAGCGAAATCCTGCCCGCGGTCGAGCAGATGAAGACCAGTAAGGGCAAAGCCATCCGCCTGTCCCGCAGGCCCGAGGACAGGATGATTTTCGGCCTGAGCAGCGGCGGCATCGCGGCCTTTAACGCAGCATGGCACCGCCCCGACCTGTTTGGCAAAGTGTTCACCGGCGTGGGCACATTTGTGGCAATGCGCGGCGGCAACGACCTGCAGGCACTCGTACGCAAGACCGAACCGCAGCCGCTACGCGTGTTTATCCAGGACGGAAGCAATGATGCCTGGAACCCGCTGTTCGGCCACTGGTACGAGGGCAACCAGCTGCTGGCTAGCGCACTGGAGTTCGCCGGTTATGACGTGCAGTGTGACTGGAGCGATGGCGGACACAACGTAAAGCGCTCCACCGAGATATTCCCCCAAGTCATGGAATGGATGTGGCGCGACTGGCCCGCAGCGCTGGCCGCCGGAGTCACGCAGAACGACTTCCTGAAAGAACTATCCTGCGACGAGGACAAGGGCTGGGAAAAAGCCGGCGAGGGCATGAAAGGAAAACCCGTTACACGCATCATCTATCCCGACCTGACCAATATCGCGATGATTCCCACCACACCAGGCAACACCGTGTGGCAATACCTGCTGCAGGACGGGCAACCCACTTATGGTGAGCCCTTCTACTGGCTGCACAACGATGACAACAGCCGCCCGCTGGACATACAGACCATCACTTTTGACGGCAAGGGCAACCTGTGGGCAGTCACCAGCGCGGGAATACAGATCTGTGACCAGAACGGACGCGTGCGCGCCATCCTGCGCATGCCGCCGGATGTCGGCCCCATCAACGAGATCACCATCAGCGGAGGCTACGTGTGGCTGCTTACCGACAGTCTGAACTGGCGCCGACGCCTCAACGTCGCCTCTCCTATCCTCGGCATCCGACCTGAGAGCCAAGGGCAAGGCTGAAAAACATAGCGCTAACGACCGCCAACTGAAAACTATTCCATAAATTTGGCTGCGCCTCAGCAAAACTCAAATAAACTTGGTCTTGTGTTCGGCTTGCACAAATTTTTACTACCTTTGTAGTTTAAATATAACTGACTACGACTCATGATGCAGAACCACATATCGCCCGATAAGGAAGACCAGATGATTGAACTGGCCTACCAGAACCTGTTAAATGGCTATTTGTCAAGCAATCACCGCAAGAAAGTGGAAGTCATTGACAAGGCGTTTAAGTTCGCGCGTGATGCCCACCAGGGCATCCGGCGGCGCTCGGGAGAGCCCTATATCCTGCATCCCATCGCCGTGGCGACCATCGTAAGTCAGGAAATAGGACTGGGTTCCACCAGCATCAGCGCAGCACTGCTGCACGACGTGGTCGAGGACACAGACTACACTGTCGAGGACATCGAGGCCCAGTTTGGCGCCAAAATTGCCCGCATCGTGGACGGACTGACCAAGATCTCGGGAGGCATCTTTGCAGACAAGGCATCGCTGCAGGCCGAGAACTTCCGCAAGCTGCTGCTCACCATGAGCGAGGACATACGCGTGGTGCTCATCAAGATGGCCGACCGCCTGCACAACATGCGCACTCTGTCGTCGATGCCTGCCAACAAACAGTACAAGATTGCGGGTGAGACGCTCTACATCTACGCTCCGCTGGCCCACCGTCTGGGTCTATACGCCATCAAGACCGAACTTGAGGACCTGAGCTTCAAATACAATCACCCCGCCGAGCACAAGCGCATCAGCGAACAGATTTCGGCCAGCGAGGAGAGCCGCAACGAGTTGTTCGCACGCTTCTCGGCACCCATCCGCGAGCGGCTGGACAACATGGGGCTCAAGTATGAATTCAACACCCGCGTCAAGTCGTGCTACTCGATCTGGAACAAGATGCAGACCAAGCACATCCCCTTTGAGGAAGTCTATGACCTGTACGCGGCGCGCATCGTATTTGAATGTGACGACGAGAGCGCCGAGAAACGCATCTGCTGGAACATCTACAACGAGATCACTGAGGTCTATGCCAAGCACCCCGACCGCGTGCGCGACTGGCTCACGACGCCCAAGGTGAACAAGTACCGCGCCCTGCACGTCACCGTGATGGGCCCCGACGGCAACTGGGTCGAGGTGCAGATCCGCAGCCGCAAGATGGATGACATCGCCGAGCGAGGCTTTGCTGCCCACTGGAAATACAAGATCGGCGAGAGCGAGGAAGAAAAAGAGCTGGCTGCATGGCTCGGCACCATCACCGACATCCTCAAGGACCCTGAACCCAACGCCATCGACTTCCTGGACACCATCAAACTGAACTTGTTTGCCAGCGAGATTGTCGTCTTCACCCCCAAAGGCGAAACCATGACATTGCCCAAAGGGGCCTCGGTGCTTGACGTGGCCTTTATCCTGCACACCGACCTGGGCACGCATTGCATCGCCGGCAAGGTAAACCACAAGCTGGTGCCCCTGTCCTACAAACTCTCAAGCGGCGACCAGGTGGAAATCCTTACCAGCCAGTCCAACACCCCCAAAGCCGAGTGGGAGAAATACCTCGTCACCGCCAAGGGCAAAACAAGGCTGCGCTCGGCCCTCAAGCACGAACGCCGACTCATCATCGAGCAAGGCGAGAAAGAGTTCATGGACTTCTTGAAAAAGCACAATATCGAATTCAGCAACGAGGTCCTCTCCCAAGCCATCACTCGGCAGCGCATCGCCAACAAGGAGGAGCTGTTCTTCCTCATCGGCAACGGCGAGATCGCCCTCAACGAGGATCTTGTCAGCCAAAAGGAGCAAGGCTCGCGCATCAACTGGTGGCGGCGAAATCCTTTCAAAGGCAAAGATGAACCCCAAAAAACCTCCGAAGAAGCGGCCGAAGCCATCGACACCAAGGCCATCTACCCCCTGACCACACGCAACGGCGTGAGCAACTATCAGATTGCCGACTGCTGTCATCCCATCCCTGGCGATGACGCAGTGGGATTTCTCAACGATGCCGGACGCGTCGTGGTGCACAAGATGGACTGCCCCACCCTGGCCCGCCTCAAGGCCAGCTACGGTTCACGCCTGATCCAGACCCAGTGGCAAGACAGCACCGACCGCTTCCTTGCCACCATCCACATCGAAGGCATCGACCAGAAGGGCATCCTTCAGTCCATCGTCAACATCATCTCGACCAACATGTCCATCAACATGAAGCGCATGAACGTCACTGCCGACCAAGGCGTGTTCAACTGCGACCTTGACGTGCTCATCAGCGACACGAAGGTGGTTACCAACCTGTGCCGCGGAATCAAGAAAATCAAGGGCGTCAACAGTGCAACGCGCATGTCATAAATAACCAGCAACATCCACAAACCAGAAACCGAACGATATGTCCCGCAAGAATAACAACCTCATCATCATGGCGCTGGTGCTGCTCTCGATCCTGCTGATCGCGACAGCATTGTTCTTTAGCCGCGAGACCAGCCGAATCGACAGCTTTGAGGTGGGAAAACCCTGGCTGCACTCGAGGCTGGAGGCCTCCTTCCAGTATGATATCGAGCTTGACGAGGCCACCCGCAAACACATCACCGACAGCGTGAACCAGAACTTTGCCAAGATCTACACCCTCGACCGCAAGAAGGGAGAGCAGCAGATGGCATTACTCTCACGCGCCCTGAACGGTCGCAGCGGCAGTCAGGCCCTGTTGCAGGCGGTGTACAAGCTTTATAGCGACGGCATCGTTGACAACGACGCGGCCAACGACATCCGCGCCGGCAAGCAGTTGCGCTTCATGGTCGGCAACAACGAGTTGCAGGTCGTTGATGCCACCAACATGAAGACCGTGCGCCAGGCATACTCTTGGCTCGCAGACTCGCTCCGCACCAACGCCGCCGTGCAGGAAGCCCTGAAGGCGGTGGACATCAGCCACTATCTCGTGCCCAACATGATGGTCGATGCCGCCGAGAACGAGAAATGGTTAGGCGAGGACCTGCGCAATGCCTTGCGCTCTCCCGGCACCATCCAGCAGGGTGAGGTCATCATCTCGAGGGGCGAAATCGTCACCCCCAAGAAGGCATCGGCCATCGAGAGCTACCAGAACGAGGTCACCCGCCGCAACAAGCAGCGCAACACCGACGAGGGACTTAATCTGCTGGGGCAGATCCTGATTGTAGCGACCATGATGCTGGCGTTCTACTTCTTCATTCGCCTGTTGCGCAAGCAGGTGTTCGGAAGCCTGCGTCGCATGGTGTTCCTGATTTCCTTCATCACGGTGTTTGTCATTGCGGTGTTCCTGCTCGTCAAATTCAAATACAGCCTGCTGTATGTCATCCCCTTCGGCCTGGTGCCCATTATCGTGTCCTCTTTCTTTGACGACCACACGTCATTCTTTGTACACATCGTCACGGTGCTCATCTGCTCGCTCGTCGCCAGCAGCCATCAGGCTGAATTCATCATCATGCAGTTCTTAGCGGGCATCATCTCGATCATTTCGGTCAAGGAACTGACCAAGCGCACACAGCTCGTGCGTTGCGCAGCGTTTATCTTCCTGGCCTACTGCATCACCTATGTGGCCATGACGCTCATCAATGAGGGCGACTTCGGCAAGATTGACAAGTTCTACTTTGCTTACTTCCTCATCAACTGCGTCATCCTCTCGTTCGCGTTCTTGATTATCCCGGTGGTGGAAAAGTTGTTCGGGTTCACTTCTTCGATGACACTGCTTGAGCTTGCCGACATCAACAACCCGTTGCTCCGACAGCTCTCCACCAACTGCCCGGGCACCTTCCAGCACTCGCTGCAGGTTGCCAACCTGGCGGGCGAGGCAGCGCTCAAGATCGGTGCCGACATGCAACTCGTGAGAGCGGGAGCGCTATACCACGACATCGGCAAGACCAAGAACCCCGCCTTCTTCACCGAGAACCAGATCGGCGAAAACCCACACGACCACCTCGTGCGCCCCGAGGACAGCGCCAAGATTGTCATCGACCACGTGAACAACGGACTCAAACTTGCCGAGGACGCCGACCTGCCCAAGGTCATCAAGGACCTGATTGCACAACACCACGGCAAGGGTGTGACACGTTATTTCTATTACAAAGCACGCGAGGCCCATCCCGACCAGGAAGTGGACAGAACGCCGTTCACCTATCCCGGCCCGAACCCGCAGACCAAGGAAGCCGCCATCCTCATGATGGCCGACGCCTGTGAAGCCGCCACCAAGAGCCTCAACGACCACAGCGAGGAATCCATTGCCGCCATGGTAGGAAAAATCATCGACGGACAAGTCGCCGAGGGGCTCCTGCGCGAGGCCCCCATCAGCTTCCGCGACGTGGAGACTATCAAGCGACTGTTCATCGAGCGACTGCGCACCGCCTACCATGCCCGCGTCTCCTACCCTAGCGAGGTCAAATCAAATGTCCCGGCAGACGACGGCACGACCGAAACGCCGCCGCCCTACAACGGCACCGCTGCGGCCCAAACCGAGAAATAATCACGTTCCCTGGGCAATAATGCGCCCGAAATCGTGTTATATATAATTAAAGAGACAACAGTAAAACAGACTGACGACCGCACATGGTGTTTCAGACCATATTACTCATCGCTGGAGTAGCCTGCCTCGTGGTGGCGCTGCTGCTCGTGTTGTGGCCCCGATGGGTCGCCGCCGTTCCCGCATTTGCGGGACTCGCGCTCATGCACTGGAGCTATGCCATCGATGTGAAGACGATGACCTTCATCTTCTGGGGCATCGCCACGCTCATCACAGTGGGTCTGTTCTACCTCCAGCCCAGCGGTGAACCCGACGGCAACCGCTCCAGCAACCTGTACGTGGGATTCTCAGCCATGGCAGGCGGCATGCTGGGCATACTGCTCGCTCCCCGCATCATGGTGCTGGGCGTCATCCTGGGCGCCGCCATGGGTCAGCTGGCCTACAGCCGCACTCCGGCAGGCAAGTGGATGCTGTTCCCGTCCACACAGTTCTGGCGTTATTTCGCCGCCAAGTGCCTGCCCGCCATCGTCGCCGTCTCAATCGTGTGCATTGCTATCATGGGAGTGCTCATTGACTAAAACAGTAAAGACTGAATGAAACGTTTTCTCACCATAATCACAATAATTGCTACCTTAGCTGCATTGGCAGGAGCGCAGAACCGCCAAGATGCGCCCGAGCGCATCCAGCCCAACAAGTTCGCCATCAAGAAGGTGGACTTTGACCATGTGCGTGAAGTCACCACCAACCCCAACAACGCCTATTTCTACCCCAAGCTCATGAAGGCCTACAACAGCAACGACACCACGCTGTCGATCGAGGGCTGGAGGAACTTTTACTACGGCTACACGTTTCAAGAGGACTACAACCCCTTCCGCGAGAGCATCTATAGCAACGTCGTTGAACAGTTGTACTATAAGCAGCCCCACTCGCGCGCCGAGTGTGACAGTATCGAGAAATATGCCGAAAAGTCGCTCAACGACAACATGTTCGACATGAACCAGATGAACTTCTACATCTACGTCCTCAAGGAGAAAAAGAAACACGCCCGAGCTGCCGTCTGCCAGTACCGCCTAGACCGCCTCATCGCTGCCATCATGTCCAGTGGCCGTGGCACCAAGGAGGAGCCCTGGGTCGTCATCGCACCCGAGCACGAGTATAACATCATCAACTTCCTGGGATTTGTCGCCACCGAGCACGAGACCCTGGACGGCGGTATCGACTACATCAAGGTCCAGCCCGTCGCCGGCAAGAGCGCCGTGGGCTTCTACTTCGACATCTCCCGCATGATGCAGGTTGCCGCCCTCAAGTTCCCCGACATCTAACATGCCCGCGTTGCTCGTAGTTTAAAGACTATCGGACTTCAAACTGCAATACTATAGACTAAAGCCCTTGACGGGCTTTTTTCTTTTTTTAATTATTGGGGTTGGAATAAATTGTTTATCTTTGCGGCTAATAAACCTGTATCCGTTATGATGAAGGAAAACCTGATCAAGATTTATGAGCGCAGCTTCATCGACAACTGGGAGCTGCCCGCGTTGACCGACTACAATACGGGGGAGAGTCTCACCTATGGCGACTTTGCCCGCAATGTAGCAGAGCTGCATCTGCTGTTCAAGAGCATAGGCGTCAATCCCGGCGACCGCATCGCCCTCATCGGCAAGAACACGCCCAACTGGGTGACCGTCTTCATGGGCACCATCACCTATGGCGCCGTCATCGTTCCCATCCTGCAGGAGTTCAACCCCGCTGACGCCCAGCACATCATCAACCACAGCGAAGCCACGATGCTGTTCATCAGCAAGAGCATCTGGGAAAACCTCGAGTTTGACAAGATGCCGCGCGTGCGCGCCGCCTTCCAGCTCGAGAACATGACGCTGTTGAGCGAAAACGACAGTGAGAACGTGAGTGCCGCCAGCGCAAGTTTGAAAGACGCCTTCAACACTCAATACAGCAAAGGATTCTACCGCAACGATATCCACTATGCCGAGGTGCCCAACGACGCTCTGGTAGAAATCAACTACACGTCAGGCACGACGGGATTCAGCAAGGGCGTGATGCTCACGGCCAACAACCTGGCAGGCAATATCGTATATGGCATCAACTCCGGACTGCACTTTAGAGGCTCACGCGACCTGGCCTTCCTGCCGTTAGCACACGCATTCGGATGTGCCTTCGACATGCTGACCCCGTTGGCTGTTGGCGGACACATCACCCTGCTGGGACGCATACCCTCGCCCAAGATCCTGGTCAAGGCCATGGCCGATGTCAAACCCAATGTGGTGTTCACCGTGCCCCTCGTATTGGAGAAGATATACAGCAAGATGATTGTGCCCATGATCAGCAAGGGCGCACTGCGCTGGGCGCTGGCGGTGCCCTATCTGGACAAACGCATCTACAGCCAGATTCGCAACAAGCTCATCGAAGCCTTCGGCGGTGAGTTTGAGGAGGTCATCGTGGGTGGCGCTCCGTTCAATGCCGAGGTCGAGGACTTCCTGTATAAGATAAAATTCCCGTTCACCGTGGGATACGGCATGACCGAGTGCGGACCGCTGGTAAGCCACACCCCATGGCGCGAGTTCGTCCCCCACAGCGCGGGACGCATCCTGCCCGGCATCATGGAGTGCAAAATCCTGAGCGATGATCCTGAAAATATCCCCGGTGAGATCTGCGTGCGCGGCGAGAACGTCATGCAGGGCTATTTCCACAACAGCGAGGCCACCGACAAGGTGCTGCACGAGGACGGATGGCTGCACACCGGTGACATGGGCACGTTGAATGCCGATGGCACATTATTTATAAGGGGACGCTTGAAGACCATGCTCCTGAGCTCCAGCGGACAGAATATCTACCCCGAGGAGATTGAGGCCAAGCTGAACAACATGCTCTACGTGAGCGAGAGTCTTGTGGTCATGCGAGAGGGCAAGCTCGTGGCACTCGTCTATCCCGACTATGACGCGATGGACCAGATGGAAGTGACACGCGACAAGTTACCCGGCCTGATGGAAGACATCCGCAACGAGTTGAACAAACTGGTTGCCCCCTATGAGCGCATTGCCAAGATCCAACTCATGGCCACCGAATTTGATAAAACGCCCAAGCGCAGCATCAAGCGTTACCTATATAGCAATTGATGCCCGCAACCCCTTAAAAATGCTGTTTTTTAGGGGGGCGACGTAGGCTTAACAAAATTTAACGGATACCCGCCACTGGGTGTCCGTTTTTCTATCTATCTGATAATCAGTAATAAAGAATAAAAAATGGATCGATGTTCCAAAAGAAAAAAATACCGTGTCTCAAAAAAAAGTGGAAAAATGCTTGCACGTGAAAAATTTGTTATAATTTTGCACCCGATTTTAACAACTGAATATTATTGTTTATTATTTTAAAAGTACAAAAGAAATGAAGAAGTTAGTTTTAGCTCTTGCTGTTATCGCTAGCGTTAGCATGATTTCATGCACCAACAACAACACCGAGGCCACCGCTGAGGAGGCTGTTGACACCACCGCCGTTGTAGAAGAGGCTCCCGTTGACACCACCGTTGTTGCTGACAGCGCTGCTGTTGAGGCTCCCGCTGAGGAGGCTGCTCCCGCCGAGGAGGCTGCTCCCGCCGAGTAAGCAAGACTTTACAACAAGAAAGTTTGAAGCTGTTCCCGCCGTTAGGCTCGAGCAGCTTTGTTTTTTTTCCTCTCCCATAAAAAAGTCCACCCTATAGACGCTATAGTTGCTATAGTATCTATAGGGTGGTTTATTGCAGGGTTACCTGTGCCGTTACAGGTTGTCCTTCTCGATGTCCTTGTAGTAGCGGTAGGTGCTCACCTTGAGCTCATCGACGGCAGCCTCGTCGGCAATGATAATGGCATGGGGGTGCATCTGCAGGGCACTCAGGGTGCACATGTGCGACACGCCGCCCTCGACAGCCTGTTGCAGCGCGCGGGCCTTAGCATGGCCGTTGACGATGATCATCACCTCGCGGGCGGCCATTACAGTGCCCACTCCCACGGTGAGGGCAGTCTTGGGCACCTTGTTCAAGTCACCGTCAAAGAAGCGGCTGTTGGCGATGATGGTGTCCTGGGTGAGGGTCTTCTGTCGAGTGCGTGACGTGAGCGACGAACCCGGCTCATTAAAGGCGATGTGCCCGTCGGGGCCCACGCCGCCCATAAACAGGTCGATGCCGCCGGCAGCCTCGATACGCTTCTCATAATCCTCACACTCCTTCACCAGGTCGGGAGCGTTGCCGTTGAGAATATTCACATTCTCGGGCTTGATATCGATGTGGGAAAAGAAGTTGTTCCACATGAACGAGTGGTAGCTTTCGGGGTGATCCTCAGGCAGATTGCAGTACTCGTCCATATTAAAAGTGATGACATTCTGGAACGATACCTTGCCGGCCTTGTTCATCTCGATGAGCTCACGGTACATACCCAATGGGGAACTGCCGGTGGGGCAACCCAGCTTGAAAGGCTTTTCAGGAGTGGGGTTGGCTTCGTTAATACGCTTGGCCACATAATTGGCAGCCCATTTCGACACGTTCTCGTAATCTGGTTCGATAATCAGTCTCATAATACTTGTTTTACTTCGATTTGTTTTTGATAAGGCAAAATTACACCAATTCTACCAATTCTCCATAAAAAATCGTAACTTTCGCTCACTTCACTCGCGCGAGACAGGCGGCGTCTCAACAATAGCAAATTTATTTGCTATTGTGTTCGACTTGCAGTATCTTTGCGCCCAAATACATCAAAACAAACCAAATGGACAACAAGAGACCCCTCATCCTCATCAGCAACGACGACGGCTACAACTATAACGGCATCAAGTCGCTCATCAAGGTGGCACGTACACTGGGTGACGTGTTCGTTGTCGCTCCTGCCGTACACCAGAGCGGCATGTCGAGCGCCATCACCTTTGTCACGCCCGTGCGCACGGTCTGCATAGCCCGTGAGGAGGGATATACCGCCTATCTGGCAACAGGAACACCGGCCGACTGCGTGAAACTGGCCCTGAGCCAGCTCATGGCCGACCGCCTGCCCGACGTGGTGCTTGCCGGCATCAACCATGGCTTCAACAGCGGCCTGAACACCCTGTATAGCGGCACGATGGCATGTGTCTTTGAGGGCATCCTGCATGGCGTGCCCAGCGTGGCGTTCTCATTCGGAGATTACAGCGCCGATGCCGACACCAGCGTGTGCGAGCCCATTGTCAAACACGTAACCGAGCGCGTGCTCAAGGGCGGCCTGCCCAAGGATGTGTGCCTCAACGTGAACATCCCCCACATCGAGGGGCCCCTCAAGGGCATGAAAGTGACCGCAGGCGACATGGGACGGTGGGTCAACGAGTGGGAACACCGTGTGGATCCCACGGGGCGCGACTATTACTGGCTGACAGGCGATTTTGAGATCGCTGACAAGGACCAGGGAATCACCGACTATTACTGGTTGCAACGCGGCTATGTGACGGTTACCCCCACCCATGTGGACCAGACCGACTTCGCCTCGATGGCTGCCATCAGCGACCTGCTCCTGTAAACCATTCAAAAAACAATACATTAATAATATAATAACAAGGAACGAAAAAATGGAACGACGAGTAAGAGTGCGCTTTGCACCTTCACCCACTGGCCCGCTGCACATTGGCGGCGTGCGCACAGCACTGTATAACTACCTGTTTGCCCGCCAGCACGGAGGCGACATGATCCTGCGCATCGAGGACACCGACAGCACACGCTTTGTGCCTGGTGCCGAGGAATATATCAACGAGGCCCTGCAGTGGCTGGGCATCGGCATCGACGAGGGCGTGCGCGAGGGCGGCAACTACGGCCCTTACAAGCAGAGCGAGCGACGCGACCTGTACCGCCAGTACACTCAGCAGCTCATTGATGCCGGCAAGGCTTACTATGCCTTTGACACCCCCGAGGAGCTGGAAGCCAAGCGCCAGGAAATCAAGAATTTCCAGTATGATGCACGCACACGCGGCATGATGCGCAACTCCCTGTCCCTGCCCGCCGACGAGGTCAAGGCCCTCATGGACAAGGGTGAAAAATGGGTAGTGCGCTTCCTCATCGAGCCCGACCAGGACGTGGTCGTGCATGACCTGCTGCGCGGCGACGTGACCATCAACTCTTCAATCCTCGACGACAAGGTGCTGTACAAGAGTGCCGACGACCTGCCTACCTACCATCTGGCCAACATCGTCGATGACCACCTCATGGAGGTGTCCCACGTCATCCGCGGCGAGGAATGGCTGCCCAGTGCTCCGTTGCACGTGCTGCTGTACCAGGCCTTCGGTTGGGAAGACACGATGCCCGCCTTTGTCCACCTGCCGCTGCTGCTCAAACCCGACGGCAAAGGCAAACTGAGCAAACGCGACGGCGACCGTCTGGGCTTCCCCGTGTTCCCGCTTGACTGGAACGACCCCAAGAGCGGTGAGCATTCCAGCGGCTACCGCGAAGCAGGCTACCTGCCCCAAGCCGTCATCAACTTCCTGGCGCTACTGGGATGGAACCCCGGCGACGACCGCGAGATATTCTCGATGGAGGAACTCATCAAAGAGTTCTCTATCGACCATTGCTCTAAAAAGGGTGCCAGGTTTGACTTCGAGAAAGGCAAGTGGTTCAACCACGAGTACCTGATGAACATGGACGACAATGAATTGGCACAACTGTTCAAGCCCGTGCTCGCCCAGCATGGCGTGAACGTGGACGACTTCAGCGACAAGTTCATTGCCCGTGCCGTAGCACTGGTCAAGAGCCGTGCCAACTTTGTGAGCGACCTGTGGGACCAGGCAGGATTCTTCTTCGTGCGCCCCACCAGTTACAGCGAGAAAGACATCCGCAAGCGCTGGAAAGAAGAAACGCCCGAACTGATGCGACAATTGGCTGCTTTGCTCGAAACCACCGACCTGAATGACCCGCTTGCCAGCGAAGCCGCTGTCATGGACTGGATCGACAGGAACGGATACCACAAGGGCAACGTGATGAACGCCTTCCGCCTCACCGTGGTAGGCGAGTGCCGCGGACCGCACATGTTTGACATCACCCAGCTGCTGGGACGCGACGAGACCCTCGCCCGCCTCAACGCCGGCATCGAGAACATCCAATTGCCTGCCGATGCTTAAACGGCTTTATGCCATATTGATACTTTTATCACTCGCTTTCCTGCCCCTTGTCGGACAGGAGGTCGAGTGGAGCATCGACGCGACGGTTTTGCTCAACAACCGTGAGGGCGGCGACGGCTACACGCCCGACCAAACCTTCATGTTCACGCGCCTCGCCCCCGAAGTGGGCGTGTCGATGAACGACGGGCAACACGTGCTCAAGGGCGGCATCGTGTGGTACCAGCCAATGATTGACGACCTGAGCGGCTACAAGCTTCTCCCTACCCTTTACTACCGTTACAACCGCTCCGACGGGTGGCACGTCACAGTGGGACTGATGCCGCGCTCGCTCATGGTGAGGCGCATGCCGCGCTACCTGTGGAGTGACTCGCTGGACTACTGCCAGCCCAACCTGCACGGCGTCATGGCCCAACTGGTCAAGCCGGCAGGTTATGCCGAAATCGCCGTTGACTGGAGGCAACTGCAGACCGACTGGCGCCGCGAGGCCTTCGCCGTGATGCTCAACAATGATTGGCGCGTGGCAGGCCCCTTCAGACTCGGCGGGCACTTGCAATACAGCCACCTGGCCAAGTCCAGGCTCGGCAAAGAGAACCAGCACGTGAACGATGATTTCATCATCAACCCCATGGCGGCTCTTGACCTGTCTCACCAGACCGCACTCGACTCTCTGAGGCTTGCAGCAGGAGCCATCATCGCCATGGAACGCGACCGCGGCGATGAGCACTGGCGCAAACCAGCCGGATTCGTGGCCACGGCTACCGCCCGCTGGCGCTGGCTGCAGCTTGATGAGACTTTTTACACAGGCCAGGACCTCATGCCGCTTTACCCAGCTCTGGGCAGCCTGCTCAACCTGGGAGACCCTTACTACCACAGCAAGACCTACAGCCGCACCGACCTCACCGCCCATGTGGTGAGCAACCGTTTTGTGGACCTGAGCGCTTCGCTGATGTTTCACGCCACCGACCGTGTAACGGGACTATGGCAGCAGATCACCTGCCGCTTCTACCTCGACAACCATCTGTGGAAACAGGAAAAACGAACTAAAGACTAAAGATATGGATCCCATCTATAACCTGGGAGTAGCCACCTACCGCAACGCCGTGAAAATCGCCGCCTTGCGCAATCCCAAAGCCAAGCTGATGCTGCGTGGCCAACGCCGCTGTTTCCGCACGCTGCAACGGAAACTCGACCCTGCCGGCGGCTATATCTGGATTCATGTGGCCTCGTTGGGAGAATTTGAGCAGGGACGCCCCCTGATCGAGAAAATCAAGCGCGAACAACCCGATGCGCGCATTCTGCTCACCTTTTTCTCCCCGTCGGGCTATGAGGTGCGCAAGAACTTCAGTATGGTCGATACCGTGGTTTACCTGCCCTTTGACCTGCCCTACAATGTCAAGAAATTTCTGGACATCGTCAAGCCCTCAATGGCCATTTTTGTGAAGTATGAGTTTTGGGGAAACTACCTGAGTACGCTCAAGCGCCGCGGCATACCCACCTACATCATCTCGGCCATCTTCCGGCCCCGCCAGATCTTTTTCAGGCCCTGGGGCGGCATCTTCCGCAAGATGCTCAAGTGTTTCGACACGCTGTTTGTCCAGAACGAGCAGTCACGCGACCTGCTGGCCAAAATCGGCATCGAAAATGTCGTTGTAGCGGGCGACACCCGCTTTGACCGCGTTGCCGACGTACGCGCCGCCGCCAAGGAATTCCCCCTTGTGGCCAAGTTTGTCGAGAACGCCAAGTTCACGCTGGTCATGGGCAGTTCATGGCCTCCTGACGAGGATATCGTCATCCCCTACTTCAACAATCGCCGCGAGATGAAACTCATCATCGCGCCCCACGAGTTTGACCGCCACCGCCTGCATGTGCTCATGTCCAAGCTGTCGCGTCCCGCACGTTTCTACAGCGAGGCCACTCCCCAAAACGTCGCTAATGCCGACTGTCTGATTATCGACAGTTTCGGCCTGCTGTCGTCGCTCTACCGTTACGGGCAGGCGGCATACGTGGGCGGCGGTTTCGGTGCCGGCATCCACAATATCAACGAGGCTGCGGTCTATAGCATTCCCGTCATCTTTGGCCCCAAGCACCACAAGTTCCAGGAGGCCAGCGACCTTATCGCCCTTGACGGTGCCATGAGCATCCATGATGCCGACTCGTTCTCGGCGGCGATGGACCCCCTGCTTGAGAACAAGCCGCTGCGCCTGAAGTGCGGCCACACCGCCGGCAATTACATCCAGTCCCATCTGGGTGGCACGCAGCTCATCTATGACATGATTTTCAACAATAACACCAATGACAACCTCAACCAGGATAATTTGACACAATCATGATCAAGCATTTATTTCCCAGACATTTGGCAGTCCTCGTCAGTTTGTTGGCCATGCTGACCGCTACGGCCGAAGAGGGCTTTTGGTACAACGGACTCCGTTACGTTGTAACGGGAAGCAATACCGTTGCAGTCGTTTCCAGCCTCAATCACTCTTACAGTGGAGAAGTCGTCATCCCCGAGACAGTGAACGACGACAATCAAGCGACTTATACCGTCACGGCCATCGCCGACACTGCCTTTGCCCAGTGCAACTACCTCACTCGCGTAGTTGTACCCGGCTCGGTCACCGCTATCGGCGAGAAGGCTTTTCACCGTTGCCTGTTTTTGACGGGTGTGGATCTTCCCGAATCGCTCAATTCAATCGGCAAAGCGGCGTTTGCATCTTGCCAGAAGCTGCAGAACATCAGCATCCCTGGAAGCTTAACCGTCATTCAAGACAGCGTTTTCAACAGCTGTTCCCGTCTCACCTCGATCACTATTCCTAATTCCGTCACATCGATCGGCGCAGCAGCATTCGATTACTGCTGGGGCCTTGAAAGCGTCACCATGTCCAACTCGGTTGTGACCATTGGCGATATGGCATTTGACAACTGCGACGCTATGACCAGTTTGACTCTGTCCAACAACCTCACAACCATCGGCAGAAAGGCTTTCCGCAGGTGCTCGGCATTGACCAGCATCGACATACCCGGCTCGGTGACTACTATCGGCGACGAGGCCTTTGCCCTCTGTCAGGAATTGACCGCGATTACCATTCCCGCTTCAGTGACGTCGCTGAGCAACGACATCATCGTCGGATGCACGTCGATCGCTTCCATCAACGTCGAGGCAGGCAACCGTGTATATGACTCTCGCGAGGGCTGCAACGCCATCATCGAGACCGCATCCAACACGCTCCTCATCGGTTGCCAGGCCACTGTCATTCCTGCAACCGTTACCACCATCGGCAACCGAGCCTTCAAGGAATGTACTTCGCTGACCGAATTGCTGATTCCCGCGTCGGTCAAGACAATCGGAGACCAGGCCTTCTACCACTGCACCGGACTGACCGAAATGGACATTCCCGAAACGGTTACCCTCATCGGGGAGAACATATTCCAGCAATGCACTGGCCTCACCACCGTTTCCCTCCCTCAATCCATTACCTATATCAGCAAGGGTCTTTTCGAGAACTGCACCTCATTGGAAGTCTTCAACATTCCCAACAGGGTGACAACCATCCGGGAAAGAGCGTTTTTCAAATGCTCGGCGATAACGAGTGTCGATCTCCCCTCTTCGGTTAAGATCATCGGTGACGAGGCCTTCGCCTGGTGCACCAAACTGGCTTCCTTTAACATCCCCACATCTGTAACGACAATTGGAGATTTCGCATTGGCCTACTGCCGCAAACTGGTCGGCATCGATATTCCCACGTCAGTCACCAGCTTGGGGGCTGCGGCCTTCTACAGCTGCTCGGGGCTCAGAAGCATCTCCCTGCCCAATTCCATCACCGAAATCAAGGAATACACCTTAGCTTACTGCTGGAGCCTGGCCACTGTGGAAATACCGCGCACGGTCACCAACATCGGCGACTGCTTCTTTATTGACAGCTTTGAACTTACAAGCCTCACTTGCCATGCCACCACACCGCCGGTATTCAGCAGCGAGGAGCAGTTTGACGCGGACACCTACGGCGTTGCGACGCTCTATGTCCCCGCCAGTGCTGTCGATGCTTACAAGACGGCCAATGTGTGGAAAAAATTCGTCAACGTTGTCGGGATTGAAGAAAGCTTCTTGCCTGGTGACGTTGATGGAGACGGCAGGATCACCATTAGCGACGTCACCGAACTCATCGACCTGTTGCTCACGGGAACAATGGAGGGAAATCCCGCGGCCGACGTTGACGGCGACGGCAGGGTCTCCATCAGTGACGTCACCGAACTCATCGACTATCTGTTGCTTCACTGACAAATCGTGTAACAATTCAGGGAATGCCTTGTGTTTTTCCCCACGCAAAGGCGCCAAGACGCTAAGTAAATCCATTTAATTATTCTTATCTTGGCGCCTTTGTGTCTTGACGTGGAGTTTCTTTCACCGAGCAGTCACCAAATCGCCACATTTTCAAAAAAAAACTGAAAAACGTTGAATAATAGCGGGAAAAGTTATACCTTTGTGGCGCTTTAACAGAAATTTCAGGAGATGGTAGATGCTTTGAGACTGAAAATCAAGACGTTACCATTTGGCACTCACACGGTTGAATGTCATCTGGACGAATCGTTTTTCAATTCGGAAGAGCAGACCGAAGTGAGACGCGCCGACGTGGACGTCAACCTTGAGGTCACCCGCAAGAGCGAGAATACTTTCCACCTGGAGATCGCCTGCAACGGCACGGTGACAACCGCCTGTGACCGCTGTCTGGACGATCTGGATTTGCCGGTGGACGTGAACTATAGCCTGAATGTGGAGCAAATGGGCAACGAGCTCGACGACAGCAACGACGAGCTACTGATTGTGCCGGCCGATTGGCGAGAACTGGATGCCGCGCCCCTAGTGCGCGACACCGTGTTGCTCGCTCTGCCGATGACGCACTGTCATGAGAACGAAGAGGATTGCAATCCCGACATGCTCAATGCCCTTGACAGCCATCGCGTCGAGTCCGTCCCCGACAGCGATGACATGACACAGAGTGAGACAAACGGCACCGACCCCCGTTGGGAGGCGCTTAAAAAACTGAAAGAACAATAATTTTTAAATAACACAAGAAAATGGCACATCCTAAAAGAAGACAGTCTAAGACTCGTACCGCAAAGCGCCGCACCCACGATGTGGCTGTGGCTCCGACCATCGCTCAGTGCTCGAACTGTGGAGCATGGCATGTTTATCACACTGTATGCCCCGAGTGCGGTTACTACCGCGGCAAGAATGTGATGGGCAAGGAGGAAGCCTAAATCGCACCCAGCCGCAAGCGTTTGCCTTGACGGCTCCAGCGGTTTAAGCCGAACAAGATATCCTGAATGGGCTGAATCATCACTATTATTCAACCTCATTTAGGATATTGATTTTGAAACAACATCATAGTTAGAGATAATACGCTTTCTAGCTTATGCTGAACGCAAAAATCACAGGCATCGCGTCGTTCCTGCCCGATGACGTGCTGGACAACGAGATGCTATCCCAGATGGTGGACACCAGCGACGAGTGGATCACCACACGAGTTGGGGTGAAAGAGCGTCGCATCCTCAAGAAACCGGTCGGATCGTCCTATATGGGCATCCAGGCAGTGAACAAGCTGCTGGAAGAGACCGGCACCGACCGCGACGACATCGACCTGCTCATCTGCCCGACGTCAAACCCCGATTACCGATTCCCCTCGACGGCATCGGTCATCGCTCACGGCGTCGGCATCGAGAAGAAATGCTACGCCTATGACATCCAGGCCGCTTGCGCCGGATTTCTCGTAGGACTGTACGAGGCCACGGCCTACATCCGTGCAGGCATTTACAAGAAGGTCATCGTCGTCTCGGCCGAGAAAATGTCGAGCATGGTCGACTATAACGACCGTGCAATTTGCCCCCTCTTTGGCGACGCAGCAGCTTGCATGCTGCTCGAGCCCACCGAGGAGCCCATCGGTGTGATGGACGGCATCTTCCATGTGGACGGTTCGGGCCTCGAGCACCTGGTCTACAAGGCAGGCGGCTCGGCGCTGCGCACCAGCCACGAGACCGTGGACGCCAATTTCCACTGCGTTTATCAAGAGGGACGTGCCGTTTACCGCCACGCGGTCATTGACATGCTCACTTCCAGCAGGGACGTGATGAAGCGCAACAACCTGACCAAGGACAACATCCAGTGGTTTGTACCCCATCAGGCCAACTTGCGCATCATCGAGGCCGTCGGCGCACGGCTCGGCATCCCCGAGGAGAAAGTGCTCGTCAACATCGAGCATCGCGGCAACACCAGCGCCGCCAGCATTCCCTTGTGCCTTGACGAGAACAAGCACCGAATCAAAAAAGGTGACAAACTAGTCCTCACTGCCTTTGGCGCAGGATTTACCTGGGGTGCACTCTACATCGTCTGGTCGCTGTAATCCAGCACCAGCACGGAAAACGAAGCATCACTACTCAAGAAGATTGCAACATCAACCCGAGTAGCGATGCTTCTTGAATAAAGGAACAAACAACTAGAATCTAGGGACTAGGGACTAGAAACTAAAAACTCAACGAAATGCATCGAGCAGGATTTGTCAACATCGTGGGTAACCCCAACGTGGGAAAATCGACACTGAGCAACCGCCTGGTGGGCGAGCGCCTGTCCATTATCACCAGCAAGGCGCAGACCACCCGCCACCGCATCATGGGCATCGTCAACACCGACGACTACCAGATCGTCTTCAGCGACACGCCCGGCGTGCTCAAGCCCAAGTTCCGTCTCCAGCAGAGCATGCTGGAATACTCCACCGGCGCACTGGTCGATGCCGACGTGCTTCTGTATGTCACCGACGTCATCGAGTCGCCAACCAAGAACAAGGATTTCCTGGATAAGGTCGCTAGAGAAAAAATCCCCATCCTGCTGGTTATCAATAAGATCGACCTGTTGAAGGGCAACGACGACCTAGTGCGCATTATCGACCAATGGAAACAGTTGCTGCCCACGGCCGAGGTATTCCCCACCAGCGCGCTGGAAAACTTCAACGTCGACAACATCATGAAGCGCATCGTTGAGCTGCTTCCTGAGAGTCCGCCCTACTTCGGCAAGGATGCCCTGACAGACCGCAGCAGCCGCTTCTTTGTCACCGAGATCGTGCGCGAAAAGATTTTCATGACCTATGATAAGGAAGTCCCCTATGCCACACAGGTCATCGTCGAGAAATTTGACGAGAGCGATAACGCTATCCACATCATGGCGGTCATCTATGTCGAGCGCGACAGCCAAAAGGGCATCATCATCGGGCACCAGGGCAAAATGCTCAAACGCGTGGGAACCGAAGCCCGCAAGGACATCGAAAAATTCTTTGACAAGAAAGTATTCCTGGAACTTTACGTCAAGGTCGAGAAAGACTGGCGCAACCAGGAAAAGAAACTCAAAGCATTCGGTTACATCGAATAAACAACTAAGGACTAAAGACTAAGGACTAATATATATATGGGACGTTTAGTAGCAATCGTGGGAAGGCCCAATGTGGGCAAGTCAACACTGTTTAACCGCCTGACGCAGACCCGTGACGCCATCGTTAACGACACCAGCGGCACCACACGTGACCGCCAGTACGGCAAGATGGAGTGGAACGGCATGGAAATGTCGGTCGTGGACACCGGCGGATGGGTAGTCAACAGTGAAGACATCTTTGAAGACGAAATCAACAAGCAGGTGCAACTCGCCATCGAGGAAGCAGACGTTATCCTCTTTGTCGTGGACATCAAGAACGGCATCACCGACCTTGACGACCAAGTGGCCGACATATTGCGCCGCACTTCCAAACCCGTCATTGTCGTCGCCAACAAGGACGACAACAACCAGAGCATGTATGCCGAGGCCGAGTTCTATGCCCTTGGACTCGGGCAGCCGTTCTCCATCTCGGCCGCTAACGGCAACGGCACCGGCGACCTGCTTGATGAAGTCGTGAAACAGATGCCCGACAAGGCAGAGGAGGATGTTGACGAAGACCTGCCCCGCTTCGCCATCGTGGGACGTCCCAACGCCGGCAAATCGTCGCTGGTCAACTCCCTCATGGACGAGCAGCGCAACATCGTCACCGACATCGCCGGCACCACGCGCGACAGCATCTACTCGCGCTACAACAAGTTCGGCTTTGACTTCTACCTCGTGGATACCGCCGGCATCCGCAAGAAGAACAAGGTGAACGAGGATATCGAGTACTACTCGGTGCTGCGCTCTATCCGCGCCATCGAGAACAGCGACGTGTGCATCCTGCTCATCGACGCCACACGCGGCATTGAGGCCCAAGACGTCAATATCTTCTCCATCATCCAGAAGAACCGCAAGGGACTCGTCGTGCTGGTCAACAAATGGGATCTGGCACAGAACAAGACGCAGCAGTCGATTGACCACTTCGAGGCGACCATCCGCGAGCGTTTCGCCCCGTTCACCGACTTCCCCATCATTTTCGGGTCGGCGCTGACCAAGCAACGCATCCACAAGGTGCTGCAAACGGCTATCGACGTGTACAACAACCGCCGCATCGTCATCCCCACCTCGCAGCTCAATAATGTGCTGCAGGAGGCCATACAAGCCTACCCGCCCCCCGCTGTCAAGGGCAAGTACATCAAAATCAAGTACATCACCATGCTCAAGGGTGCCCACGTGCCCACGTTCATCTTCTTCTGCAACCTGCCGCAGTGGGTCAAGGACCCCTACAAGCGCTATCTGGAAAACAAGATACGCGAGAACTGGAATCTGCACGGAACGATCATCAATCTGTTCTTCCGCGAGAAATAGTATTCAAAACTAGATTTGAAACCTTATCAATCCCTGGTAGCATATTGACTGCCAGGGGTTTTTGATTTCCACAAGATAAAAATACAGCATTTTTATTCAAGAAAAATTGTCTAAATACTTGCTTATTTAAAATAATCATCGTAATTTTGCGACGAAATCCATAGGAGATAGACGTCCTTGCATGGATCCGAACTTAAGACAACAAACGACAAGAACATATATACTTGAATTTTGGTTATGAAGATGGTGTGCTTTTGTGAAAAAGCGCACTTTCGCTTTCTATAAGGACTAATAAAGCTAAAAAAGTGCAGAAACTAAAAACTATTTACTATCTTTGCCATCACAAATCAACTTTTAAACCAAACCTGCAATGAAGAAGATCAAACTGATGGTCATCGCTATGACCGTAACGATGTTGACTGCTGTAGCTCCCGCCGCTATGGCCCAGCCCGCCCAGAACGTGCAACAACTCGAAAGAGAGATCGAGCAGCACGAGAAGAACATCAAGGAGAAGGAGAACTCCATCAAGGACCTGGAAGAGCAAATCGACAACATGAAGTCGCAGCTCAAGGATCTCGAGTCACAGAAAAAGACGCTCGAGAAGGAACTCAAAGCCGAAATCAAGACCCGCAAGGACAAATTCGTCACCCGCGACGAGCTAGTCTATGACCAGGAAATCGCCGACGTGCTCTACAACCCCTACAACAAGAGCGACGTCGAGGAAGCGCTCGACAGCTTTGAGGGAATGGAGACCAAAGAAGTCATCAAAAAGAAAGAGATTGTCCAAAAATACGGCGAATACACCAAGGACCTCAGAGATTTCATGGAAAAGATGAAAAAGAACCTTGCTGCCAACCACTGGAAATACGTCTCCTCGTCCACCGACCTGTACAAGAAATTCGAGAAAGAGCTCAAAGGCACAAAGTACTGGAAAATCTATAACAAGAAAGAGAAAAACGAGAGCATCGACTATCTGGACCGCGTGATGGACAAGATCATGCTCTTCAAGAACGACGGACTCAAGAGCGAGACCCAATTCAACGAAGTGCTCAACATGCTCTACGCCAACTGATCACCATTTGATTAAAACTACGAATTACGCGAATTAAACTAATTGGCATCCGCATGGCCTTAAGTTTAATTCGCGTAATTCGTAGTATCCTTGTGGTCCCACTTGGGCTTGAACCAAGGACTCCCTGATTATGAGTCAGGTGCTCTAACCAACTGAGCTATAGGACCTTGCTTTTAGTTTGACAGCACCTGCTGCCTCGAAAAGCGACTGCAAAGATACAAAAATTTAGTGAACCGGCAACTTATTGCCGGTTTTTTCGTGTATTGTCATCCCATCAGGGCGGTGAACACGTTGAGAAGCCAGCCACTGATGGCCATGTAGATGGTGATGCCCACAATATCGTTGGTCACGGTGACAAAGGGACCCGTAGCGATGGCGGGGTCAATCTTTAGACGCTCAAGCACCAACGGCACCACCGTGCCGAACAGTGAGGCGAACATCACCACCAGGAACAGCGATGTGGTCACCGCAGCAGCAGCGATGTTAGACTTCATGGGGTCGTTATCCACAGGGAAGAACCGTGTGTACAGGAAGATGAGCAGTCCCATGACCAGCGCATTGATGAGCGCGGTGCTGAATTCCTTGAACAGGTGCTTGCCCACGTGCTTGATGTCCAGGCTGCCGTTGGCTAGGCCCTGCACGACGATTGCGCTCGACTGGGTGCCCACATTACCGCCCGTACCGCCAATCAAGGGGATGAACAGCGCCAGTCCCGGCAGGATGCGCAACAGGTCGGCATCGCCTTCGCCACCGCCCAAAATCAGGGCGTTGATGATACCGCCCACCAGACCGATGAGCAGCCACGGCAATCGTGCCCTCACCTGACGGAACACGTTATCGTCGGTCTCAATGTCGCCCCAGATACCCGACGCCATCTGGTAGTTGTCCTCGCCCTGCTCACGCACCCGGTCGATGATGTCGTCCACCGTGATGCGTCCCACCAGGCGGCCGATGCTGTCCACGACAGGCATCGCCACCAGGTCATATTTCTCGAAGTCAAGGGCTACGTCCTCGATATGGGTATCGGTGCGCACGCTCAGGGGGTCGGGCTCCATGACGTGCTTGATTTTGCTGGCCGACGGGTTGGTAATGGTCGTCTTCAACGGGAAGATGCCCTTCAAACGGTGGTCGTCGTCAACGACATAGATGTTGTATATCTCGTCCAGATCCTCGGCCTGCTGGCGCATCGCCTTGATGCAGTCGGGCATCGACATATTCTCGTTGACGACAATCATCTCTGTGGACATGTAACCACCGGCGGTGTCCTCGTCATATTGCAGCAGATCCACGATATCGCCTGCCTGCTCCACGTCGTCGATGTGGCTGATGACGTCCTCGCGGTCCTCTTCGTCAAGTTCCTGGATCACATCCACGGCATCGTCGGCGTCCATCTGTTCCACCTGCTTGGCGATTTCCTCGTTGGGCATCAGTTCCATCAGGTCATGGCGCTGGTCCTCATCAAGTTCCACAAGCACGTCGGCAGCGGTCTCGTCATCGAGCATCAGCATGATGAACAAGGCTTCCTCGTCATTGAGGTCACCAACGAGTTCGGCTATATCGGCAGGATGCAGATCCCTGATTTTGGCACGCACCAACTCCTCATTCTTGTTTTTGATGAGTTGGTCAAGGTTCTGCAAGTATTCTTCGGTAAACTCTTTCATTTTCTTCAGTGGTCAAATCAACTCCTAACTTATTACTTCTTCTCAATCGATGTGGCAAGCCGCGTCAGGGCGATGAAGTCTTCAACGCCCAGTTGCTCGGGGCGTTGTCGGAACACGTCTTGTTCCATCACTGTCGGGTCAGCCATGAAGACCGATTTCAACGAGCTGCGCAGCATCTTGCGCCGTTGGCCGAAGGACAGTTTCACCAAGCGTTTAAACATACGCTCGTCGACGCCCAGGTCGGTAACGCCGTTGCGGGTCAACCGTATGACGCCGCTCTTGACCTTGGGCGGCGGATTGAACACGTGCTCATCGACAGTGAACAGGTATTCGATGTCATACCAAGCCTGCAACAGCACCGACAGGATGCCGTAGGCCTTGCTGCCCGGCGGCTCGGCGATGCGCTGCGCCACCTCGCGCTGCAGCATACCGCTGCAGCAAGCCACCTGGTCACGGTAGTCCAGCACCTTGAAGAAGATCTGGGTCGAGATGTTATAGGGATAATTGCCGATGACGCAGAAAGGTCTGTCACCGTACAGCTTCTTGAGATCCATTTTCAGGAAATCCTCCCCGATGATACGGCCGTGCAGCTGCGGATAAGCCACCTCCAGGTAATCCACGCTCTCGCTGTCGAGCTCCACCACGGTCAGGTCAAGCCCCATGTCCAGCAGGAACTGCGTGAGCACACCCATGCCCGGCCCCACCTCCAGCACCGGCAGGTGACGGAAGTCGTCCAGCGTATGGGCGATGCGCTCAGCAATCGACAGGTCGGTCAAGAAATGCTGACCCAATGACTTTTTTGCTCTAACTTTCCGCATGTTTGGTCTTTTATTGTTATCTTTGCACGCTCCGTTGCATCCATTCGCAATGTGCAAAGGTAGCCATTTTTTGACGACCTCACGCATTAGAGCGCGACAAAATAACTTTTCAAGACTAGAAAAAACGTGAAAAAAGCCGTCTCATACCTCGTGAAATACGGAATCCCCCTTGTCATTGGCGTGGGGCTCATGTATTTCCTCTACAAGAATGTGGACATCAACAGCATGATGGACACCCTCAAGACCGACGTTAACTACTGGTGGTTCATCCCCGTGGCCGTGGTCAGCATCTTCAGCCACGTGTTCAGGGCCCTGCGCTGGCGCCTGCAACTCAAGGCCATCGACGTCAAACCGTCGTTCAGCGCTGTGCTGAACAGCATCTTCGGCACCTATGCCGTTAACCTGGTGTTCCCCCGACTGGGCGAGGTGTGGCGCTGCGGCTATATCGCCAACAGGCAAAAGGCTTCGGTCACCCAAGTCATGGGTTCGATGGTTGCCGACCGGCTTACCGACACGCTTACCGTGCTCATCTTGACACTCGTCACCTTTGTGCTCGCGCAAGACGCATTCAGCAAGTTCTTTGACACTTACCCGCAGATGAAGGAGAACTTCCTCAACGTCGCCAGTGACGCGCGCATCTGGATCGGCACCGCAGTGGCCATCATCGCCATCGGCTGGCTGCTGGTGATGAAGACCGAGAACACAATCATCAAGAAAATCCAACTCATGGCCCGCAACCTGTGGGAAGGCTTCGCCGCCATCACGCGCATGGAAGGCAAGTGGTGGTTCCTGCTGTTGACCATCCTCATCTGGGGGTGCTATTTCCTGCAGCTCTACCTCGCCTGCAAGGCTTTCTCCTTCACCAGTCCGCTTAGCGTGCTGGCCGTGCTTGTGATGTTCGTTCTGAGCAGCATCGGCATGGGTATTCCCACCAACGGCGGCCTGGGCTCATGGCATGTGGCCATCATCTTCGCCCTGTCGCTCTACGGCGTGGGCGTGTTCTCGCCCTCCAACTTCGACCCGCGGGCTTCGGCGTTCGCGATGCTCGTGTGGGGCTTCCAGACGGTACTGCTCATCGTGCTCGGCATCTACGCCTTCACCAGCATGGCCATCGACCGCAACCGCATCGAGAGCGGCAAGACCGTTGTCGATACCACCAACGACGAAATCAAACTCTAAAGACTACACACTAAAGACTCAAAAGCTATGGACGACAATTTCAACGACTATTTCACCGACGAGAACGTTCCCGAGGAAGAACCCCAAATCTATCAGGAGACCGCTCAGGAACGTGAGGAACGAGAAATCAAGGAAGCCACCATCGAGCGACGCGGCAACTCAATCAAACTGCTGCTCGCGCTCATCATCGTCGCCATGGCTGCGTTCCTGGGATGGTGGGTTTGGCAATACTATTTCCACCCCTACCGTATCAGCCAGGAGAAAGGCTGGATCATGAAGGTCAGCAACGAGGGTTCTCTGTTCAAGACCATCGAGGGCGAGATGATCAGCGAGGGATACATCGAAGACACCATCGCAGCAATGCACAGCGACTTCAAGTTCTCCATCCCCAGCGACAGCATTGCCCGTGATGCCATGCGCTGGGCAGGCGACGGTAAGCGCATCGTCCTCACCTACAACGAGTACAAGGGCAAAGTCCTGTGGCGCGGCAACTCCAAGCACATCGTCACCAAAATCGAACCCGACACCAACCTCGTCAAGCCCAACCCCTACAAGTAACCGCCCCCTCAAGGTACTGCGAGCCGCCGGCCCGTTATCACCCAATAACCGTCCCGTCAAGGTATTGCGAGCCACCGGCTCGTAATCGCCCCTCATTTTCTGCCAAAATGTCATATTTTAACACTCCAGGTGTGTCAGTTCCCGAAAAAACATTGTACCTTTGCAACCCGAAAAAGGTACAATCGCAATGGAACAAAACAAGATAGAACAAAACGAAACGCTGGAGCAGCAAACCCAACAGCCCACACCCATCAAGCCCGATATCCTGGACTATGATGACATCCGCAAGATGGCACCGTTCTTTGACGGCAAGCCCAAGCTGGTCAAGTGGCTGTTCCACCTGCTCGACATGGACGACGCCAACTGGATCCACGGCCACAACTGCCACACGCCAGGCGTGCCCTTCTGCACCGGTGTGTTGAAGGACCTGAATGCCACCATCACCTATGATAATGGCGAGGTGCTCGACAACCTGCCCGAGGGAGCCTTTATCACGGTGACCAACCACCCCTTTGGCGCCGTTGACGGTGTGATGATGATTCACATCATCGGCACCCACAGGCCCGACTACAAGTTCATGGTCAACATGATGCTGAGCAAGATCGGCGGCATGATGCCCAACTTCATCACCGTGGACGCCCTCGCCAGCGACGATCCCGCCAAGAAGGCCGTGTCGATGCAAGGCATCAGCGACACGCTGAAACACGTCAAGGCAGGTCACCCGATGGGATTCTTCCCCGCCGGGGCCGTGAGCAAGCTGACTTGGAAACTGCGCGTCGAGGACCGCGAGTGGCAACCCGTCATCATGCGCCTGATCCAAAAGCTCAAGGTGCCCGTCATCCCTATCTACATCCACGGGCACAACAGTTGGATCTCGCTCGTGCTGGGTGTCATCAGTTGGAAACTGAGGACGCTGAGGCTGCCCTCCGAGATGTTCCGTCGCAAGAGCTACGACTTCCGCGTGAGCGTGCATGATCCCATCATGCCCGAAGAGTACGCGCAATACAAGACGCCCGAGGAACTGGGCGTGTTCCTGAAAAACGAAACTTACAAAATGAAAAAATGGCAACAAAAATAACCGAAAACGATATTCGCGCGTTGAAACTGCGCTTTGGCATCGTGGGCGAGTCGCCCGCGCTGATTGCCGCTATACGACGCGCCATGCTCGTGGCACCCATCGACCTGAGCGTGCTCATCATCGGCGAGAGCGGCTCTGGTAAGGAGTCTTTCCCGAAGATCATCCACGAGAGCAGCCCCCGAAAGCACAAGAAATACATCGCCGTGAACTGCGGCGCTATCCCCGAGGGCACCATCGACAGCGAACTCTTTGGACACGTCAAGGGGTCGTTCACCGGCGCTATCGCCGACCACAAGGGCTACTTTGAGGAGGCCGACGGTGGCGTCATCTTCCTTGACGAGGTGGCCGAGATGCCCATGAGCACCCAGGCCCGCCTGCTGCGCGTGCTCGAAAACGGCGAATACCTGCGAGTGGGCGACAGCACCGTGCGCAAGACCAACATCCGCGTCGTGGCTGCGACCAACAAGGACATGATGCAGGCCGTCAAGGACGGTAAATTCCGTGAGGATCTGTACTACCGCCTCTCCACAGTACAAATCAACGTGCCGCCCCTGCGCGACCGCGGCGATGACATCATCCTGCTGTCCAGGCTGTTCCTGCGCAACTTCATCAACGAGAACCGCACCAGCGAGGTCACCCTCACCGACGACGCCCAGCGCCTGCTCAAGTCGTTTCACTGGCCCGGCAACGTGCGCCAACTCAAGAGTGTCATCGAGCAGGTCGCCCTATTCGAGAGCGGCAACACAGTTGATGCCGCTACACTGCGCCAGTACATGCCCGCCAACCGCGACACGGCACTGACTGTGCAGTCGCAGCCCAACTTTGACTATAACGCTGAGCGTGAGCAACTGTTCACCCTCATCCTGTCGATGCGTGCCGAAATTGAGGCGATCAAGAAGCGAATCGATGGAGTTGGCCCGACGTCACACGTCTCATCGACCGTCCATGAACTCAAACGCGAGAGCAATCCGCTGCTTGAACTGGGAAACAACACCGGCGAGATGAACATGGCGTCGCCCTACCGCAACATGCAACAACAGCCCCAAGACCTGGGGCACGTTGACGAGGTGGCCGCGATGGATGTCGAGGGAGAGACCGTAAAAACCCTCGACGAGACCGAGCGCGAGACGATTGAAACCGCCCTGCGCCGCAACAACGGCCGCCGCAAACTCACGGCCCAGGAGCTGAACATATCGGAGCGCACCCTGTACCGCAAAATCAAGCAATACAACCTGGAAAGGCAGTGAAAAGGCTCATCATCATATTGACATTGGCCTGTGCCGCCCTCTCCTGGCAGGCGTGTATTCCGCGATACACGCTCAACGGCGCGTCCATCGACTATAACGTCTATAAGACCATCTCCTTCGGCGAGTTCCCCATCCGCGCCGCGCTGGTTTATCCGCCGCTGCAATCGATGTTCGAGAACCGCATGACCGACATGATAGCCCAGCAGACACGCCTGCGTGTCATCGACGGGAACAATGCCGACCTGCGAATGGAAGGCGAAATTACCAACTACCAGCTTTCGCCACAGGCCGTCGGTGAGGATGCTTACGCCAGCCAGACCCGTCTGACGATAACCGTCAAGGTCAAATACATCAATAACAAGAACCAGAGCCTGAGCAAGGACCTCTCCTTCAGCGCCTACCGCGACTTCTCCAGCAGTGAACTGCTGACGGACGTGCAGGATGAGCTCTGCAACCAGATCTGTAAGGACCTGAGTGACCTGATCTTTAACGCGACGCTCGGTGACTGGTAATTATCGGCCAAATGCTGTTGGCACAGTATTTGATAGGGAAAGAGCAGAAAATGATTCAATGACTACATGGATTGAGGACATCAAGCGACTCGCGGCCGAAGGTGGCGGCGAGGTGACCAGGCAATGGTTAGAGCGCGCCGAACAGGATGCGCCCTACAGCGTGTTGCTCCAATTGCTGTTCCTCAAGCACAACGGCGTGAAGGGCAACGAGGACGTCCTGGCCAGGCTGTCCATCGTCTTCCCCGACCGCCGCGCACTAGCCCAAATGCTGGGCGAGGATGCCGGATTGCTGACAGACTTCTACCCACCTGAGGCTCTGCCCGAAACGCCCGACACCGTCACCACTATCGACCGTTTCCTGGACAACTACGGCAAGACCAGCCAGAGCGAGATAGAGGCCATCGACCGTGCAATCTTCAACCCGCAACCCGACTATGCCGACGTGCTTGCGGCACAAGAGATGCAAGAAGGCGACATACCGCTCACCGGCGGCGATGACCAGGACGACCTCATCAACCAGTTCATCGCTGAACAGATGCAATTGAGCGAGCAGGCCGCACAGATACCCATCACGGCCCCTGTCGGCGAGCGTGAAAAAGCCGAAATCGCCGATCAGGCCATCGACAATCCCACCCAGACCGATGACTCGATGCTCAGCGAGAGTTTGGCCAAGATGTACATCGCCCAACACAAATATTCGCAGGCTCTTGAAATAATTGAGCGAATAAATTTGAAATATCCAGAAAAAAGCATTTACTTTGCAGACCAAATTCGGTTTTTGACCAAATTGGTCCTAAATGAGACACTAAACGACAATAAATAAGAAAAAATGTACACTATTTTTGCAATTCTGATCGTGATCGCATCGATCCTGTTGGTCGGTGTCATCCTTATCCAAAAATCTAAAGGTGGCGGCCTCGCTGCCAATGTGAACAACTACAACCAGTTCATGGGCGTGCGCAAGACCACCGACTTTGTTGAGAAGGCTACTTGGGGTCTGTCAATCTTCATTTGCGCGTTGAGCATCGCTTCGGCGTTTGTTACCGCTCCCAGCATTGTTGAAGGTGCTCCCCAAATCAAGAAGTTACCCACCAGCGAGACCCAGGCGCCCAACTTCGGCACCCAGGCCGAGCAGGCTCCCGCCGCCGCATCTACCGAGGCTACGACGGTAACCGTTCCCGCCAAGGAAGAGGCTCCCGCCAAGGAAGGTGGCAAGTAACTTACCTATCGCATCTTAAAACCAACTTTTTCAAGAGGATGCGGTATGTCGTATCCGCATCACAGCGGGTCAAGACATACCGCATCTTTTATTATTGAAAAATGAAAATGACATTATTAAATATTGCCCTGGCGGCACTGATGACGGCATGCGGCAGCACTGGCAGCTCCACCGCCGACAATAACGGAACCGACACCACAACGACCGCAACAACTTCCACTCGAAAGGCCTTTGACGGCAATGGCGCATGGGAGTTGACGCGCCAGCAATGCGACTTCGGCCCTCGTGTACCCGCCACGCCTGCTCACGCCAAGTGCGCCGACTGGCTCACGGCGACACTGCAGGCCAGCTGTGACACCGTCATCGTGCAGACGGGCACTGTTCAGACCGCAACCGAGGGGAAACTGGGCATCAAGAACATCATCGGCATCATCAACCCCGATGCCAGCGAGCGCCTGCTGTTGCTTGCCCACTGGGACACAAGGCCCTGGGCGGACAACGACCCGGACCCCGCCAACCACAGCAAGCCCGTCATGGGAGCCAACGATGGCGCCAGCGGCGTGGGAGTGTTGCTCCAGTTGGCACGTCAGCTCAAGGCCGACGGCACCACGCTGGGTGTGGACATCGTGCTTGTTGATGCCGAGGACATGGGCGAGAATGATAATGAAGAGTCTTGGGGACTGGGTACCCAATTTTGGGCGCAACATCCCCACATTGGCGGCTACAAACCCATTTTCGGTATCCTCCTAGATATGGTGGGCGCCAGCGACGCCACCTTCACCCGCGAGTATTACTCGATGCAGAACGCCGGCGGATTTGTTGACCTGGTATGGAAATGCGCTGCCGGCAGCCACTTCATCAACGCGCAGGGCGGTGCCGTGACCGACGATCACATCTTTGTCAACCGCGCCGGAATTCCGTGCATCGACATCATCGACTTGCGCGGCAATAGCGAAACGGGCTTCTGCGACGTGTGGCATACGGTCAACGACACGATGGACGGCATCGATGCCGCCACTCTTGCCGAGGTAGGCCAAACCCTGCTCAACGTCATCGCCGCTCTTGAGCAGTAATCCAATTAATTACCGCTTAGCAGCACATCGATAAGACAAGTCACATCGGCGATATTGATCACGCCGTCGGCATTGACGTCGGCACAATCGGGGCACACTTCTGTCTGAGTGTCTAACAGATAGTCGATGAGCGTGGTGACATCGGCAATATTGACACTGCCGTCGTGGTTCACGTCACCCTGCTGGTAATCGTGACCACCATACTCGCTAAGAATATACGCTATACCCGCCAACGCATCAATCTTACCATTGCCAAAATGGCTCGCATTCGGGCCAAAGGTCACCCATTCGTCGCGGATGGCGGTTTCTTTCATAATAGTCTTGACCTCGTCCAGAGTGAGCTTTTTGCCGCACTCTGCAGCGGCCTGCATCCACAGGGCAACGATGCCGGCAACCATAGGCGTAGCCATCGAGGTGCCCGACATCAAACCATAAAGGTAGTTCGGATGATTGACAACGACATCCTCAAGACTGCTGCGGTTCACACGGTGATTGAAGGCTGAGATGATATCCTGACCAGGGGCGGTAATCCAGGGATGCATCGTGCCTAAGGGTCCCATCCCCTCCAAGGCATAGCACGAGAATCTGGAAATGTCGCCCTCGTCATTACTGCCCTCACAGGTACGGGACACATAAGAACCCACCGAGATAACCTCGGGATAACAGGCATTGCCCATAACGCTCATGTCGTCGCTGCCCACCGTCCAAGGGTGACCCTCTGTCGTGAGATGGGCGTCAAAGAAAGTGTAGGTGCCGCATGACCACATGTCGATGACATCCTCGCTACCGCCAATGGGATAGACCTCAACAGCAAGGGTGTGTTCCTGGCTCTTCAGGCCATACTGGGTATATAGCAGAGCCTGCTTCCTGCCTTTGCCCGTCATATAATCGAAATAGACACTCACCTTAGCATTGGCGGCACCACCATTACCGGTAAAGTAGTCACTTAGCGTCAACACCTTGTTGCCACCCGTTGATTCACAAACGATAGAATCCACCACGGCACCGGTTTCGGCATTCAGCACATAGAGGCGCACGCCGATGCCGGTAGCGTCGGTAGCACGGGTAAATGCGTCGGCAATGAACTCTCCACGATAGTACTGCCACCCTGCATTGAGGGCAAGATCAGTGGAACAGATTACCGTGCCCAACGGCTGCTCTGCACTTGCATGACCAGACACATAGACGCCACCGGGTCGTCCCCCGCTGTGACCGGCATTGTTGCTCGTGGCAAACACGCATATGCGGTTAGGATGGCCCTCGCCAAAGAGTTGTGACACGACTTCGCCCTGCGCGCCGCTACCGTCACGGTTATACACATAGTCGCCATAGCTGTTGCTCACCACCACGGGTTTGCCCACGCTGTCGGCATAGCTACAGATGCGATTAAAGGCATTGGCGATGCGGGTTGCTGCCATGCCGTTGATACCGCACAGAAACAGTTCAGCACCGGGAGCCATACCGCCATAGGTGGCTTTGGCATGATCCATGGTCACCCTGACACTATCGCCGTCAACTACCACGCTCGAACCGCCAGCGATAGAGCTGGTGTGCGTGCCATGGTCGGTATTGGTCACTTTATCATTGGGCAACGGACCCGTGCCATAGTAGTTGATTATACTGGAACCGTTATAGACATAGGCGCGTTTGATGCGCGTGTTGCCTGCAGTATCCTGGAAAGCGATATGATCCATGTCTATACCGCGGTCTATCACACCCACGATTACACCGCTGCCGTCGTAAGCTTTAGGCAGATTCAGTTCAGCTGCCGCTGCCGTGAACCCGAGCACATCGTTGACACGGGTCTTCTCGCGGGCTCTGTCGGTAGCAAGTTGCATAACCGAGGACACCTCAATCCTGCTCACCCCGTCAATATCGGCAATCTCATGAATCTTATCCACGGGAATCAGCGCGGTCAGGAGGCCTTTTTCAAAAACCTCTTCTACAATGACGCCTGCCTCCTTGAGTTGCCCGATCACCTCTTGGGCATCCACCCACACGAATGACGTGATATAGGCCTTGCCGCCAATCATCTCGGGTGCGGCAAACATGCGCGCCGGCTCGGCCAGCAAGCCATTGGAGTCCAACTGGCGGTCAGCGGCCTCGTTAAAACTGATGTTTCCAGCCATCTCGTCCAGGAACATCTGAGTGGTAATCGACATTTTCTCGGGATGAGGCATGGTTGCGGTTTGAGCCGACAGCATGGCGGTGCACACTGTCACTTGCAGCAACAGCGCCGCTAAAAAGAGGTTTCTCCTAGTCATCGTTTTGGGTTTATTAGCCAATGAATGGTTTGTTTGTAATCCTTATTCAAATGAAGTTGAATCGCACCACAAAGGTAATACACCATTTCATAAACGCCAACTATCCCCACATTTTTTATGATAATTGACGTGCTCTGTCGGCTAAAACCATTATCTTTGCCACAAACTAAACTTATAGAACATAAATTCAACTCAAACAATGAGAAAAGAAAGGATTTTACTCATGAGCAGTGCTTTGATTGCAGCGTCGGCTGTAACGGCGCAGGCTCGTATCAACTACCCCGACACGCGCCGCGTGGACACGGTTGACACTTACTTCGGCACCCAGGTGCCCGACCCTTACCGCTGGCTGGAAGATGACCGCAGCGCCGAGACCGAGGCATGGGTCAACGCCCAGAACAAGGTGACACAGAACTATCTGTCCAAGATTCCCTTCCGCAAGGACGTGAAAAAGCGCATCACCGAACTTGCCAACTACGAGAAGATGGGCGCACCCTTCAAAGTGAAGGACAAATTCTACTTCTTCAAGAACAATGGCCTGCAGAACCAGAGCGTGCTCTACGAGTATGACAAGGACGGCAACCACAAGTTGATGCTCGACCCCAACACGTTGAGCGACGACGGCACTGTGGCGCTGCAGCAGCTGGATTTCTCCCATGACGGCCGCTACCTGGCCTACGTCATCACCCGCAGTGGCAGTGACTGGAACGAGATCTTTGTGAAGGATCTCAAAGAGGACAAGGTGCTTGACGACCACATCGTCTGGGCCAAGTTCACCGACGCACAGTGGCTGGGCGACGGCTTTTTCTACAGCGGCTATGACGCCCCCGAGGACGCCAAAACCTCCAAGAACGAGTTCCAGAAGGTGTATTACCACAAGCTGGGAACGCCCCAAAGCGAGGACTACATCGAGTACCAGGACAAGAGCGAGCCCTTGCATTTCCATCAGGTGAGCGTCAGCGAGGATGAGCGCTATGTCATCCTGTGGAAGAGCGATGCCGAGGGTAACGACATCTATGTCAAGGACCTCAAGGACCGCAACCCGCACTACGTGCAGCTCATCGGCGGCATGAAGTATGAACGCGGCATCATCGGCATCGACAACGGCAAAATCTATGTCACCACCAACGAGAACGCCCCCAAGGGCAAGATTCTCTCCTATGATGCCGAGACCTTGTCTCCCGCCAGCTGCGCCGAGTTCATCCCCGAGCAGGAATCAGTACTCACGGGCGCCCAGATGGCCGACCACAAGTTCATCCTCACTTATGACAAGGATGCTTCGAGCCACCCCTACCTCTATGACCAGAACGGCAAACTCATCCGCGAGATTGAGCTGCCCACCTTCGGCTCGGTAGGCTTCAGCTCCAAGAAGAATGCCAAGGAGGTATTCTACAGCTTCGCCAGCTACACCTTCCCCGGTGCCATCTACAAGTATGACCTCGAGACGGGCAAGAGTGAGCTCTTCTTCCAGCCTAAGGTCAACCTCAAGAGCGAGGACTATGTGACCGAGCAGGTGTTCTTCAACAGCAAGGACGGCACCCGCATCCCCATGTTCCTCGTTTACAAGAAGGGCCTGAAGCGTGACGGACAGCGTCCAACCTTCCTCTACGGTTACGGCGGCTTCAACGTGAGCCTCAACCCCGCTTTCACCTACACCCGCACCCTGTTCGCTATGCTTGACTGCGGCGGCATTTGCGCCTATGTCAACCTGCGTGGCGGTGGCGAGTACGGCGAGGACTGGCACCAGGCCGGCACCAAGATGAACAAGCAGAACGTCTTTGACGACTTCATCGCCGCTGCCGAGTGGCTCATCGACAACAAGTACACTAACCCCAAGAAGCTCGCCTGCAACGGCGCCAGCAACGGCGGTCTGCTCGTCGGTGCCGTGGTCAACCAGCGTCCCGACCTGTTTGCCTGTGCCGTGCCCCAGGTGGGTGTGATGGACATGCTGCGCTACCACGAGTTCACCATCGGCTGGAACTGGGCCCCCGACTACGGCCGCAGCGATGACAGCCCAGAGATGTTCAAGTACCTGCGCGACTATTCGCCCCTGCATAACATCAAGAACGACGGCACCCCCTACCCCGCAATCATGGTCACCACCGGCGACCACGATGACCGCGTAGTGCCCGCCCACAGCTTCAAGTATGCCGCCGAGCTGCAGCACTGCAACACCGGCGACCAGCCCAAGCTCATCCGCATCGACAGCAAGGCAGGTCACGGCCACAGCAAGCCCATCAGCAAAATCATCGACGAGTACACCGACATCCAGGCCTTCATCATGTACAACCTGGGCGTCAAGTACAAATACAAAAAGTAACTTTAAACTCTCAGGCGGGCCTTCTAGCCCGCCTTTTTTGTACCTTTGCCGCCCAAGGGCGGCGAAGGCAGGCGGCGCCTCGACAATGCTAAAAAGAATTTTTGGCATTGTGCTCGGCTTGCACTACCTTTGCAGGCATGAAAGGCGATACTATTATTATCAAGGGGGCCAGGGAGAACAACCTCAAGGACATTTCCCTCGAGATTCCCAAGCATCAGATCACGGTATTCACGGGCGTTTCGGGCTCTGGCAAGAGCTCGCTGGTGCTCGACACCATTGCGGCCAAGTCGCGCCGCGAACTCAACGACACCTTCCCGTCGTTCGTGCAGCAGTACCTGCCCAAGTACGGCCGTCCCCACGTGGATGCCATCGAGAATCTGCCCATCGCCATCGTCATCGACCAGAAGAAGCCCGCCCAGAACTCACGCTCGACCGTCGCCACCTACACCGACATCGCCGCCCTGTTGCGTCTGTTGTTCTCGCGCGTGGGACAACCCTTTGTGGGCTATGCCGAGTCATTCAGCTTTAACCACCCCGAGGGCAGCTGTCCGCGCTGCTCGGGCCTGGGCGAAATCCGCGAGCTGGACATCCACAAACTCGTAGACTTTGACAAGAGCCTCAACGACGAGGATACGATACACTACATCGCCTTCGGCAAGGGCGGCTGGCGCTGGATACGCTATGCCCACAGCGGCCTGTTCGACCTGGACAAGAAAATACGCGACTACAGCCCCGAGGAACTCGACCTCTTCCTCAACAGCCCGCAGATCCGCCTCAAGAACCCGCCGTCCAACTGGCCCAAATCGGCAAAATACGAGGGCATCATCCCGCGCATGTACCGCAGCATCATCAACAGCGAGGAAGGCCTGCTGCATGCCGCCGTCCTCAACCCGATGCTCAATATGGGCGTTTGCCCCGACTGCGGCGGCTCACGTCTGAGTCCGCGCGTACTCTCGTGCAAGATCGAGGGCATCAACATCGCCGACGCCTGCGCCATGTCCATCACGCGCCTCAACGAGTGGGTCAAGGCGCTCACTTCGCCCTTGGCGGTGGATATCAAACAGGCCATCAGCGCACGCCTCACGGCACTCGAGGAGATCGGTCTGGGCTACCTGAGCCTGGAGCGCGGCGTGGGTACCCTCTCGGGCGGCGAGGCACAGCGCTGCAAAATCGCCAAATACATCAACTCGTCGCTTGCCGACGTGCTCTACATCCTCGACGAACCCAGCACGGGCCTCCACGACCACGACATCGAGAAGATGAAACACTCCGTGAGGCGCCTGCGCGATGCGGGCAACACCGTCCTGCTCGTCGAGCACCACCGCGAGATGATCGGCATCGCCGACCACATCGTCGATCTGGGACCCGGTCCAGGCAGCCAGGGCGGCAATATCATATTCGAGGGCAACTATCAGGAGCTGCTGCACAGCGGCACCAGCACGGGACAGATGCTCAGCCAGCACGGCGACTTCAAGGCCGCGCCGCGCAAAATCCAAGCGACCTTCCCCCTGCGTCACGTCACGTTCCACAACCTCAAGGACGTCTCCATCGACCTGCCCATGGGCGTATTCGCTGTCGTGGCAGGCGTGGCGGGCTCGGGCAAGAGCTCGCTCATGGAGTGCTTCCGCCGCGAACACGGCAATGTGGTCTATGTCAGCCAGAAAAACATCGGCGTGAGCCTGCGCTCCACGCCCGCGACCTATATGGATGTCGCCCCCGACATCCGCAAGCGCTTCGCCCGGGCCCACAAAATCAAGGAGCAGTATTTCACCTTTAACGGCAAGGGCGCCTGCCCCGTGTGCGGCGGCAAGGGCGTCGTCATCGCCGAGATGGCCTTCATGGACAACATCGAGACCACCTGCGAGGCATGCCACGGCCTGCGCTACTCGCCCGAGGCGCTGGAATATACCCTCGACGGCAAAAACATCGCCGAGGTGATGGACCTGTCGGTGCGCCGTGCCAGCGAGTTTTTCAAGGGCACCAGCATCGAGGAAAAACTCAAGCCCATGATGGACGTCGGCTTGCACTACATCCACCTCAACCAGGCCCTCAGCACCCTCTCCGGCGGAGAACTGCAGCGCCTCAAAATCGCTTCCTACCTCCAGCAATACACCATGCCGCTGGAACAAGGCGGCACACGCGGAGTCTTCGTCATCGACGAGCCCACCGACGGCCTCCACCTCAAGGACGTGCGGCACCTCATCGACCTATTCGAGCAGATGGTCGACATGGGCAACACCGTCTACGTCATCGAACACAACACCGACGTCATCAAGGCGGCCGACCACGTCATCGAACTCGGCCCCGGCGCCGGTGACCTCGGCGGCACCATCATCTACCAGGGCACCCCTCAAGGGATGCTCACCGCCCCCCACTCCATCACCGCCCCCTACCTCAAATAGTTCTGACGACCAGTTTAGAGTTTAGAAATAATATAGAAGAAACTGTTAGAAACCTCGGTTGTTTTTTCTCATACGATTCATCCTCTCGGCAAAGCCTCCGTCATTGAGGAAATCTTGTTCTAGCCGTTCAAGTTGCTTAAAAAGCAGGTAGTCTGCCTGATTGATGAGGATAATCGCCATGTTGGCGATAGTCTCGGGTGGGCGTGTCTCACAAAGTTTCATGAAGAACCCGGCATCGTTGTGCTGTCGGCCTAATTTTCTCATGGCCTTCCACTCTACTGAGTTCTCCTCCCACTGCCGGTGGCCGCGAGTCCGCAGATAGTCCATATAGTCCTCGAGGAGTTCCTGAAGGCTTGCTTTGGCGACATTTATGAGTTTGATTTCGGTCTTGGCTGATGTGGCGGATGCCGCACAGCCCTCGATGATGTTCTGCTTGCCTGATCGCGCTGCTTGCACCATCTGGTCGATGGTGCGGTCTTTACCGCTCAAATAGTTGTGGCAGAAGTAGTAGGTCATCTCGTAGATGACCTCGGTCTTTTGGTAAGAGAGGAGTTTGCGGTAGTTGCCGCTGTGACGAATCAGTTTCTCGTCGCCCATGATTAAATCTGGTTTTATTGTTAGTGTCTTTAAGGTCCTTAGGGTCCTTAAGGACTTTAGGGACTTTAAAGTCGTTTGAGATTGCAAAGATAATGAAAAATGCGATTTCTTTTAGTTGACGGGCTTGGATTCGGAAATTATATCTAAATTTGTAGTCGGTATGGAGGAATTTGATATTAGGAGGGAGTCGTTGAAGACCGATCAGGATTTTGAGCGGGCGTTGAGGCCTGTGCGTTTTGAGGATTTTGCCGGACAGGACAAGATCATCGAGAATCTGCGTGTGTTCGTGGCTGCCGCTAAGCTGCGCGGCGAGTCGCTGGATCATGTGCTGTTCCATGGCCCTCCGGGTCTGGGCAAAACGACGTTGAGCAACATCATCGCCAACGAGCTGGGCGTGGGCTTCAAGGTAACCTCAGGGCCCGTTCTGGACAAGCCTGGCGACTTGGCAGGCTTGCTCACATCGCTCGACGAGAACGACGTGCTGTTCATCGACGAGATCCACCGCCTAAGTCCCATCGTGGAGGAGTACCTCTACAGCGCGATGGAGGACTACCGCATCGACATCATGATCGACAAGGGTCCCGGCGCACGCTCGGTGCAGCTGACGCTGGCCCCGTTCACCCTTATCGGCGCCACCACACGCAGCGGCCTGCTGACGTCGCCGCTTAGGGCGCGTTTCGGCATCAACTGCCACCTGGAGTACTATGACCACAAGGTGCTAGAGGGCATCATCCGCCGCTCGGCACGCCTGCTCAATGTGCCCATCGATGACAAAGCGGCCATCGAGATTGCCCTGCGCAGCCGCGGTACGCCACGTATCGCCAATTCGCTGCTGCGTCGCGTGCGCGACTTCGCCCAGGTGAAAGGCAGCGGCCGCATCGACCTGGAGATTGCCAGCTATGCCCTCGAAGCGCTGAACATCGACAAATACGGCCTCGACGAGATCGACAACAAGATCCTGCTGACCATTATCGACAAGTTCAACGGCGGCCCCGTGGGTCTGAACACCATCGCCACCGCCATGAACGAGGACGCCGGCACCATCGAGGAGGTCTATGAGCCCTACCTGATCAAGGAAGGCTTCATTAACCGCACCCCGCGCGGCCGCGAGGCGACCATGCTCGCCTACAACCACCTGAAACGCGAACGCCCCGGCGAAGTGGGAAGCATTTTTTAATTTTATGCGTTAAAGACCTTAAGGACTTTAGGGACCTTAAAGACACTGAAAACAATGGCTAACCTGAAATCATTGGCAAAAGACACTGCCATCTACGGCTTGAGCAGCATCATCGGGCGATTCCTGAACTATCTGCTCGTGCCGCTATATACCGCCAAGATGTCGGCCGCCTCGGGAGGCTACGGCGTCATTACCAACGTATATGCCTACACGGCACTGCTACTCGTTATCCTCACCTACGGCATGGAGACGACCTATTTCCGCTTTGCCAACAAGAGCGAGGAGAACCCCAACACTGTCTATAGCACAACGCTCATCAGCGTGGGCACCACCTCACTGCTGTTCATCCTGATGGTACTGGCTTTCCTGCCTGGCATCTCAGGGTGGATGGGCTATGCGGCTCACCCCGAGTACGTCTGGACGATGGCCATCGTGGTCGCCCTCGACGCCTTCCAGTGCATCCCGTTCGCCTATCTGCGTTACCAGCGCCGCCCGTGGAAGTTCGCCGCCCTCAAACTGCTGTTCATCTTCCTGAACATCGGGCTGAACCTGCTCTATTTCGTCGCCCTGCCCGCCTTGTACAAGACCCACCCCGACATCATCGGCAAAATCTACGACCCCACCGTGGGCGTGGGCTACGCCTTCTTCATCAACTTGTTCTGCACAGGTCTGATCACGTTCTTCTTCAGGAAAGAGCTCACAGGTATCAAATACAAGTTTGACCGGGCGCTGTTGAAGCGTATGCTCAAATACGCCTGGCCCATCCTGGTGCTGGGTATCGCGGGCATCCTGAACCAGACGTTCGACAAGATGTTCTTCCCCAAGATCTACAAACAGGCCGACATGCAAACGCAGCTGGGCATCTACGGCGCTGTGGTGAAAATCGCCATGATCATGGCGCTGATTACACAGGCCTTCCGCTTTGCCTACGAGCCCTTCGTGTTCGGCAAGAGCCAGGACAAGGACAGCCGCGAGACCTATGCTCAGGCCATGCGCTACTTCGTCATCTTCACTCTGCTGGCGTTTCTGGCGGTGATTGCCTGGATTGATATCCTCAAGATCCTCTTCCTGCGCAACCAGGACTATTGGGTAGGCCTCAAAGTCGTGCCTATCGTCATGGCCGCCGAAATCATGATGGGCATCTACTTCAACCTGTCGTTCTGGTACAAACTCATCGACAAGACCATCTGGGGCGCGTGGTTCTCGGGCATCGGTTGTGCGGTGCTGATACTGGTCAACGTCCTGTTTGTGCCCAAGTACGGCTATATCGCCTGCGCCTGGGGAGGTGTTGCGGGCTATGGCACAGCGATGGTGCTTAGCTATCTAGTGGGGCAAAAGTATTACCCCATCCGCTATCCCATGCGCGACATCCTGCTCTACGTCGTCGTATCGGCCGTCCTGTTCGCCGCGATGATGCTCCCCGTGGAGAACATGTGGCTCAAGCTTATTTACCGCACTTTCCTGCTCCTGCTCTTCATCGGCTTTATCTACCGCAAGGAGCACCTCCGACCGATGCTGGCCCAGGCGCCCTTCATCGGCCGCTTCTTCAAGTAATCCCCTATGACAATACCGCAAAAATCGGGGCACTCACAGTTCGAGGCCCCGATTCTTGTTGAATGTGTTCAGGGCAATCAGTCAAACAGGATGATGTTGATGAGGCAGTTCACATCGGCGATGTTCAGCTCACCGTCATCGTTCAAGTCACCAACAAGGACGTATCGACCGCCATGGTGCTCTATCTTGACGGGATAGAGCTCCAACTGGCCTTTGTAAACCGTCAAAAAGCCCGTGATATCATAGGTGCCATCACCACCCACCCACTCGGCTGTGGTCCTTCCTGTCAGAATCCTGTTAATCAATTCCCAAATATCGGCAATGTTCACCTCATAATCGAGGTTAAGGTCTGCACAGACGTCTGGGTACACATAGCCGCCATTACCGACTTCAGTAGTATCGACATTGAATTTGTTGAACATGATAATCCTTTCAGTCCCGTCATCGACATAGGTGTTGCCTTCATCGTCTTTAACAAGAGTCACACCCACTAATTTGACATACCAATGCACCAGATTAAATGACAATTCCTCGACGGGAAACACAATGGGCTCAACAGGATCAGTCTTGCCAATCTTGGTCCACTCGCCATCGTTTGAAAGCTGCCTATTGCTTTGGTACTCGGTCCAGCTGGCACAGCCGATGATCTGGTCACCATTCTCGAAGGGGCCTCCCGCATCGAAACCATAAATCAAGCCATATTCACCGCAGGAGTCCTTCACATACAGATTGGCGCCATTTTGATAGATGACAGTCAAGGGACACCCAAATTCAGCGACCTGGCCTTTTTTATACTCATACAAGTCTGCTAAGCAGCAAACTGGGGGAGGTGGTGGAATGATCGATGAATCCTCGATGATGAGAAGCTGAAGATTCGATCTAAAAGACGTGACTATCGCTCTTATATCTTGGAGCTGCGTCGGGGAAACAGTGTATGTCAACTGCGGATAATACGGGCAGCTATTGCCCTGCTGATCGATGACCAGTTGGTGTTCCTGATCAATATATACACCTTTCAGCTCCACATAGTGAGCCCACAACTCCGCGCTTATTTGGGGAATGGTAATCAGTTCGGGCACAACAACCTCGGTGCGGCTGGCGGGCTGGAAGCCAGTAAGGTTAGACAGTTCGGCATGGCCGTCATAGGTCGTTTTTGTGCCTCCCCAGCCTGGCGGGATGACATCCCCCGTGTGATAGGTCTGGTTCGTTTGGCCATAAACCAGCCCATAGCCATAAACCTGGCCACACTCGTCCCTGAGGTACAGATTAAGGCCCGACTGGTAGAGCACTGTCGCCTCGTGATTGAAAACGACCCGCTCATTGTTGGCAAGACCGTCCAAATCCCCCAGGCAGACGTCGGGAAGCTGCTTAAAAACATAAGTCTCACTAACGACCGGGCTCATTTCTCCATCGAGAACCGAGACAGCTTTCACTGTCGCATCGCTATCCAATGTAAAGGGGGCTGTGTATTGGGCCGATGACGTTGTGGGAGTAGTACCGTCAAGCGTGTAGTAGATTGCAGCGCCCTCGGTGACACAGGCCATACTCACCTCGACAGGTTCATAATATGTACCACCCAATGGATTGATGATGGGAGGTAACAGCCCCTCATCGCCGTCCACGGTCACCACAACCTTTGTGACGCGAACTTGACCATAAGAGGCCACAAAAGTGACGCACGGCTGCTTGCCAGACCAACACCCGATATAGCCGTTCACGGCATAGGAGCCGCCGTTGACAGTGAGATTCGCTGGACCATATTGGCCATCGTCTTGCCCCACGCAATAAAAAACAATAGATGTGATATCACCGACAGAGGAGCAGATGGTTATGCTGTGCCCCTTGTAGAAGCGGTAATGTGTGCCATTAGTCACACCCTGCTCGATATTCATGGAGATGCCGTTTTTAGCGATGGTGTATTCACCGGCAGTGCCCCCGCCTTCAACATAGTCAACGGTGGCATCAAACGTAACCTCAAAAGCGCAAACAACCGAGGAAAAAGCAAGATATAAAAGCAGTAAAGAGAGGTATCTTTTCATCGATAAATGATATAAAATATGATTTGATATTTTTCCTATTTAGTAAACAAATCGGGGCCCACAATGTGTGGGCCCCGAGTAAGTCTAAATCGCAGCAGTGATGAACCGGACGCTTAATCCAGAAACAGGTTTGGTTCCAGAAAGTAGAGCCATTATCATCAACTGCATGATGAGAGGATCATTAACCCAGGATGATGTCGATGATGGCATTGACGTCGGCGATGTTCACCTCACCGTCACCGTTCACATCAGCACGGCCCTCAAATTCGTCAGCTTCCCTTACACCCAAGATGACGTCGATTACACAGTTCACGTCGGCGATGTTTACCTCGCCGTCACCGTTCACGTCACCCTTGATGGGCTCTGGGCCACCCTTGATCAAGATGGGATAGAACTCACGTTCGTTCTTATACACGGTCAAGAAGCCCTCGACGTAGTACGTGCCGTCATAGGTCGCACCCTCTTCCATGATTTTGAACTTGTCAAACAGAATCATTGAGTCGGTCTCGTCGGACATCATGATATTGGTCTCCTCGCCAGAAGGAAGCGTGATAGTCACGTTCTCGAAGCCCAGGTACCAGTGAACCATGTTGCTCATCACCTCCTCGATAGGCATGATTTCAGGCTCTATAGGAGAGGCATGACCAGCCTTAACAAAGGTTGCAGGAACGGGCAACAACTGCTTGTTGTTCTGGTAAACAGTCCAGCTGGCTTCGGCATCCATGATGTAGTCACCATTCTCAAAGGTCTCGTTCAACTGTCCGTAAACCAAGCTATTGGTTCCCATAAAGTCCCTCACATACAGGTTGGGGCCATTCTGGTAGATTGCGGTCAGCGGGGTGGTGAAATGACCCAGCTTGCCCTGCTGCAATTCATACAGTGCCTCGATGCTGGCAACATCCTTCGGGCCTTCGCGCTTAGGAGCCTCGTCGTACGAGATGGGCAGAATCTGGAAATTCTCCCTGTAAGCAGCCACAATACCATACACGTCGTGAACACCACCAGCGGGAGGAGCTACGTTGAAGGTGTTGTTGAAGAAGGTGCAGCTGTTGCCGTTAGCGTCGGTAAAGGTGCCGCCGTTTCCGTCAGGAGCAACGGTCACGTTCTTGAGCACTACATAGTGTGCCCAGTGAGCGTCATCCACCTGGTTGGGAGTAATTTCATCGGGAGTCACTTCCACAAATTCGGTGGCAGCCTGGAAGCCCTTGGGGCTCTGCAGCTCGGGATGGTTGTTGTAGGTGGTCTTGGTTCCGCTGAAGCCTGCGGGAATGATGTCGCCAATCTGGTAGGTTTGGCCAGTGCTCTGATAAACGAGACCGTAACCGGTATCATCCTTCACATACATGTTAATGCCCGACTGCCACAGCACAATCGACGGATAGGTGAACGTTACATTGGCGTTGTCGGCAGTATTGAACATGTCAGCCCAACCGAATTGAGGAGTCTCCTCAAAAGTGTAGGTTGCACTCTTCACAGCGCTCACTTCACCATCCTTCTCTGAAATGGCCTTCACGGTCACTGACTGACCAAGGTTGAAAGGCACGGTGAAAGGAGCCGTGTACTGGGTCGAGCTCGTTGTGGGATCACTGCCATTGGTAGTGTAGTAAATCTTGGCACCACTGGTGGAGCACTTCATGGACACTTCGACATCTGCAAAGTACGTACCACTGGCAGGAGTGATGCTGGGAGGCAACAGGCCGACTTCGCCGCCCACGGTCACAACGATTTTGGTGGCGCGAACCTGAGCAACAGAGGCTGTGAATACAACCTGTTCAGCTCCACCGGTCCAAGTACCCAAAACGTCGTCGTAGCTGTAACCCTCACAGGTGAAACCTGCAGGGCCGTACTGAGCGTCATTGGCGCCGACACAGGTAAACACGATGCTGGTCATGCTACCGATAGCCGACTTGACGGTCACGGTCTTGTTCTTGTAGAAACGGTAGTGCTGGCCGTTGGCCACACCCTGCTCCACTTGAATGGTGATGCCATCCTTCTCGATGACGAACTCACCGGCAGTGCTGCTGCCAGTGCCCACGTCAACGGTGGCGTCAAACACAATGTCAACAGCCCAAGCAGCGCTGGCCAGCAGACACATGGTTAATAAAGTAAAGATTTTCTTCATTGCAATGAAAAGTTTATAAATGGTTAATAATGATATGTCATACGGTCTATATTTCGACAAAGGTAGTATTTTTTTTTGATTCAGAAAACAAACGTTTGAGATATTTTTCTCAAAGACGAAAAATGAGTAAAAACGGTTAAAAATCTGGAGGCCGTCAACGGGCAAATGAAAAATTTTCTGTAACTTTGCAAGTTGGATTGACAAACAAAAAAACAGAATAAACCACAACATCATTATGGCAGAAGAAAACATCAATCAGGAGGGAACCAAACAGCCGCAGCGCAAGGAGGTCTCCCCCGAGAAGCTTAAGGCCCTGCAAGTGGCCATGGACAAGATAGGCAAGACATTTGGCAGCGGGACCATCATGAAACTGGGCGACGACCACATCGAGGACATTGAGGTCATCCCCACCGGCTCCATCGGTCTGGACAACGCGCTGGGCGTGGGCGGTTACCCCCGCGGACGCATCATCGAGATCTACGGCCCCGAGTCATCGGGTAAAACCACGCTGGCTATCCACGCTATTGCCGAAGCCCAGAAAATGGGCGGTATCGCAGCCATCATTGATGCGGAGCATGCCTTTGACCGCTTCTATGCCGAGTCGCTGGGCGTTGACGTGAACAACCTGTGGATCAGTCAGCCCGACAACGGCGAGCAGGCGTTGGAGATCGCCGACCAGCTCATCCGCAGCAGCGCAATCGACATTATCGTCATCGACAGCGTTGCAGCACTCACCCCTAAGGCCGAGATTGAGGGCGAGATGGGCGAGAGCAAGATGGGTCTGCAGGCCCGCCTGATGAGCCAGGCCCTGAGGAAACTCACCGCTACCATCAGCCGCACCAATACCTGCTGCATCTTCATCAACCAGCTGCGCGAGAAATTGGGCGTGATGTTCGGCAACCCCGAAACAACGACTGGCGGCAATGCGCTTAAGTTCTACAGCAGCGTTCGCCTCGACATCCGTCGCGTGGGCCAAATCAAAGACGGCGACCAGGTGACCGGAAGCCTTACCAGAGTTAAAGTGGTCAAGAACAAGGTGGCTCCACCCTTCCGCAAGACCGAGTTTGAAATCCGTTTCGGCGAGGGCATCAGCAAAGTAGGTGAAATCATCGACCTGGGTGTCGAGTTCGGCATTATCAAGAAGAGCGGAGCCTGGTTCTCCTACGAGGGAACTAAACTGGGCCAAGGACGCGACGCTGCCAAGCAGATGGTAGCCGACAACCCCGAACTCGCCGAGGAACTCGAAGCCAAAATCAAAGAGGCCATGAAGGCGAAGTGATCTAATCCTCCTGGCTCATGAATGAGCCAGCGAGAATGCATCATCATATAATGAACCCCAAAAGTTTTTGTCCAACTTTTGGGGTTCATTATTATTACCACGCTGGTGGATTAAGCATCAAATCGTGATATCTTTTCCGATCACTTCCTTTAAAGTCGCAAACACCTTGCGCTTGACACCAATCTTGAGCGGCGACTGCATGACATCAAAGTCAGGACGGTTGTTGACCTCAATAAATTCGATAACGCCCTTGTCGGTGACGATGACGTCCCAGCCGCTAATGATGTTATTCGTCTGGCGCGCAGCACTCAGGCAAAATCCCACAATCTCGTCCCATCGGTTTATCGGCGTTCCCTTGATCTGAATCCCGGTGTCTGGGTGCCGAGGCACGCGTAACCCCTCGGTGGTGATGCCGTCACTCTCAATCACACCGGTCTCGATATTGATTTGGGCAAACAGGCCGCCGGCGTGGGCATTGTCGATGATCATGTCACCAACCCCCATACGCAAGAAAGCCCCAAAGGCCATCGCCCTGCCTCGGAAAGCGATGGTGACAAACCTGATGGTATTTAACGACGAAGGATGAAAAGCCTGGATTTCCGAGCTATTATGGACACACTCCTCTAGTATCATCTTAAATTTCACACAACGGTCGTACAGTTCCCGAACCTTCAAGGGGTCGGTCTGACGAGGCACTTTCTTTACCCCAAAGCCCAAGCTACCGTCATTAGGCTTGATAATACAATCGGTCGAACTCAACAGGTCGGTAAACTGCTCATAAGTGCATTCCGGGCCGAACAGCCAGCGGCGCTTGACGAATCCTAGCTCAGTGAAGTGCTTGAGGAATTCGTTCTTGAAACGGGTCAAGCCATTGGTGTCTTCAGGGTACATCGACTTGAGCTTGAATGCCAGAGAACGCATCTGTGCGCGAGAGATAAACTCCTCCCTCTCAGACTCTGACAGTTTGTAGAACTCGTACTGGTGAAGATACTCCGAAATAGAAACACTGTGCTTTTCCATGGCCTGATAGTAATCCTCACGGGTAGCCCCCTCGGGCAGTGGCGACCCTTCAGCAAAGAACTTGTCGGCCTCTCGCCGTATGCTGTCCAATTCTTTACGCGCACGAAAAGAAGCAGCCAGGCCCGGAAAAAGCTTGAAAACCTCCATCGCTGTCGGGCGAAGGACATTGTTACGCAATTTCAATTTCAGATCATTCACGGACATAACAAATCAACTTAAATGCTTTTGAGTAGTAACAATTATCTGGTCAACAAGTAGTCGATGAGCATTGTCACATCGTCAATGTGAATCTGGACGCCAACAAAATTCCCCATAAGAATCCTATCGATTGCCTCGGTCACATCGGAGATATCGAACGGGGCACCAAACTTGGCGAACTTGCCAAGAACGGTAAGTTGGCCCTGGGCGGTAACCGCCTGTGTCAACGGGTTGCCTTCAGCTGTGCGATAGTTGAGGTGCAGGTCATACGTGCCATCGGGCAAGGTCACGGGCAGCGTGAGAGCCAGACTGATGTCAGTCCCGTTCTCAAAGGTGAGCCTGTTCAGCGTGGTTGACTCACTGACTGCCACTTCATTCCCCTGAGCATCCGTCAATGAGAACATGAACGGCAAGGTGCGATAAGACATACTCAGCCTGACATCGCTTGCCTGAGCAGTAAGAGTCTCTCCCAGTAAGTGCAACCCGTCATCAGCAGCAACTTCTGCATTAATTGTACAGAACAAGGGCGGCTCAAGGCCTTGAAGAAATGAATTACTGGAACTGTAGTGTCTGGTTGTGCCATCGAGATAGGTCGCAATCATGGCTGAAATTTGGAACCAGCCGTCGCTTATCCCATACCAACCCCAGTTCACATGGAGATAATCTTCACTATCATAACCATCAATGATAAACCCGTGAGGAGACCCACTTACAGGAACCTTTCCTCCGTACACGACAAGTCTTCCCTCATTCAATTCCGCTTTTATGAGTTCCACCCATTCACTATCATTGTATAAGTGGCGCCAGATAGTCGAAACACTGGAATTATAACCATAATTCTTGAATATATCTATTCTCTTGACCGTAGAACCACTTGCTGTTGGCGAATAATTCATTTTAAGCATTTGTCCACAGTAACGGCATAGCTTGGCCACTTCGTATACCTGTTCTTCGGTATAAACACCTAGAATAGCAGAATGAGTTTGCATATCCCATTCTGCATAGGAGGGGAGAATTAAGTCATAATTAAATACTGTTGGCGGAAGAGCCGGAACGGTGTCGTTTAACCTGATTGAAAAGTAAGCGGGAAGACTATCGCACGATGTGGGAAACTGCCAGAAATAAAACGTTTGAGCCAATGCAATAGCCGAGCATCCCACCTTGCTGTGTTTTCCATTCAACATCGGAGTCAAGTTATAATAAGGCTCATATTGTCCCCAATTTGTTTTAGTCATCGGTTCCACGACGACCGAGGGTTCCTGAAAGCTTTGGTTGAATGACTTGGGAGTATTTATGTCGTGTGTGAGCAAATATTCGATGTCAGCTTTGTAGTCATCGAGTACGCACTTGAGGGGATCCGGCAGATTGAGAATGTCGATATGCCCCTTGTCGCTGTAGCCCAAAACCGGAGTCGCGTGGTCCTCGCCGCTGACGATGATGAAGCCGCCGCCCTTGATGTTGAAGATATAGTAACAGTTGGCGTTAGGCACTTTGTCAGACGGCTCGGTGTAAGCCAAGACGAAGTCAGACATTGCAGGGGCTTTTATAGACCCTGGAGAAGACATACAGTGCGACTTGACGAAACTGTTTGCTGTCGCTCGTGCAGCGCTGACGGAGACATTGCCGGCCACGGCATAGGTTGAGGCTACAGTGAGCAACGTCAATACTAAGCTGATTAACTTTTTGAGATTCATAATGTAATAAGAAGCTATAAATAATTTAGTACATGAAAAAGTGGGGTATTAATGCCAGTTAACTGATTATCAAACGGTTAACCAACATATAAACCCTTGGGGGATCAGTAACTTTGTAAAGAATAATTCCGATTTTCTGATGAAAAAAGCTACCAATCCCAAAAACATGGGCAAAGTTAACAAACTTCTTCCGATCCTGCAAAAAGCATTTGGAAAAAACGATAAAAGCGGCCATGTCTCGTGACATGGCCGCTTGAAGCATTTTCAAGAAAAAACTCTTAGGCTAGGCCGAAAGCGGCACGCAGCGCCTCGGTGCGGTTGAGTTTTTCCCATGTAAAGAGCTCGACCTCAACTTCCTTAGTCTCGTTATAGAGGGATTCAAAACGTTTTACCTTCAACTCATATTTGCGTCCCATGTGACCATAGGCGGCTGCCTCGGTATAGATGGGATTAAGCAGCTTCAAATCGCGGATGATGGCTGCTGGACGCATGTCGAACAAATCCTTGAGTATGTTAGCAATTTCCACATCGGTCTTGTCTACATGGCTTGTGCCGTAAGTGTCGACATAGAAGCTCACCGGCTCGGCAACGCCAATGGCATAGGCCACCTGGACAAGCACCTCGTCGGCAATGCCGGCAGCGACGACGTTTTTGGCGATGTGACGGCAAGCATAGGCAGCACTGCGGTCCACCTTGCTGGGGTCCTTGCCACTGAAGGCTCCGCCTCCATGGGCACCGCGTCCGCCATAGGTGTCCACGATGATTTTACGTCCCGTGAGACCCGTATCGCCGTGTGGGCCACCAATAACGAACTTGCCCGTGGGGTTGACCTTATAAACGGTCCTCTCATCAACCATAGAACGAATTTCGGCACCGTAATGCTCCAGCGTTCTGGGAATAAGGATATTGCGCACATCCTGCTCGATGCGATCCCTATCCACATTGTCATCGTGCTGAGTGCTCACAACAATGGTATCGACATGCACGGGCCGGCGGGTCTTGCCGTCATACTCGACGGTCACTTGGGCCTTTGCGTCAGGCCTCAGGTAGGGCATCAACTCCAAATGATTATGACGAATGTCGGCCAACTCACGCATCAAAGCATGAGCCAAGTCTAATGTCAACGGCAAGTAATTAGGCGTCTCGTTACATGCATAGCCGAACATCATACCCTGATCGCCAGCGCCCTGGTCGGCCTTGTTTTGCTCGTCACGATTCACACCCTGGGCGATATCACCGCTCTGCTCATGCACGCTGTTGAGAATGCCGCATGAATTGGCATCAAACTGGTACTCACTCTTGGTGTAGCCGATTTTCGCAATCATCTCGCGTGCAGTGCGCTGCAGGTCGATGTAAACATCGGTAGTCACCTCACCAGCAATAATCACCTGGCCGGTGGTAACCAGTGTCTCACAAGCCACATGGGCCTGGGGATCAAAAGCCAGGAACTTGTCCAAAATGGCATCGCTGATCTGGTCAGCAACTTTGTCGGGGTGTCCTTCGGACACGCTCTCAGACGTGAATAGATAATTCTTACTGTTCATTGTTACAAAAAATCAGTTTTTTGTGGAAAATGAACGCTAAAGAAATAATCAAGAATAAGACTGTTGATTATCGCTTTTTAGCATTTTTTCAAGTGGTTGCAAGCAGCCAAATTTTTCCACTGTAAATAATATGTTGTCTCTAAATCGGCTGCAAAATTACACAAAAAACGTACACCAACGCCCCAAAACCTTGGTTTTTTCCCAAGTTTTGAGGCGTTTTATGGTTATTTAAGCAAAATTGACCGGATTCAGCCTTTGCGCAGCTCCCAGAAGGCGACTGCAGCGGCTGCGGCAACGTTGAGCGAGTCAACACCATGCTTCATGGGGATGCGAACGACATGGTTGGCGGCAGAGATGGCCTCGCGGGAGAGGCCGTCGCCCTCTGTGCCCATGATAATGGCCAAGCGAGGTTCACGTTTCAGGACGGGATCATCGAGCGGGATGGAATCATCGCTCAATGCCATCGCTGCAGTGCTGAAACCCAGTTCGTTCAGGTGCGGAGTGACGGGCTCATCAATCCAAGTCCATGGGACGAGGAACACCGAGCCCATCGACACACGCACGGCGCGTCGGTTCAAGGGGTCACAGGACGTGGGTGTCAGCAGTACCGCATCGATACCCAGGGCGGCAGCTGAACGAAATATGGCTCCAATGTTGGTCGTGTCGGTCACACCGTCGATGACCACCACACGGCGGGCATCGCGACACACATCAGCGACAGGGCGAGCCACGGGACGCCGCATGGCGCACAGCACGCCACGCGTCAAGGTAAAGCCCGTGAGTGCCGCAAGCAACTCGCGCTCACCCGTATATACTGGGATGTCGCCGCAACGCCCGATGAGGCTTTCAGCATCACCCGTAATGTGCCTCCGCTCGCACAGCAATGACAGCGGCTCGTAACCCGCATCCAGGGCGACATGGATGACCTTAGGACTCTCGGCAATAAAGATGCCCTTATCTGGCTCCAGCCGGTTGCGCAACTGTGCCTCGGTGAGTGTCCCAAAAACCTCTACCCCAGGATGATCCAGCGATGTGATCTCAATAACCGGCATTGGCTAATTGACCAGTTTCCACTCGCTTTTCACTTACCTGACCACCTTAGTGAATACGGGGGCCTTGCCTTCCTGGACCAGCACATAGACCTTCAACTCGCCGGCAGGGGGCATCTTGTCATTGTCCTCACGGGGTTGGTCCTTGGCGGTGAACAGGTATTCGGTGCCCTCGGGGATGGTGCGGGAAGCGACGGCAATGGCTTTGGCATTAAGCATCGGATAGCCATCCACAGCAGCATCAAAGATGGCGGCTTCGTCATTATTTACAGGATGCTGCTCGGGGAAGGCTTCAGGCTCAGTGTATTCGCCCTCGATGAAACCATCGGCAATCAGGAAGCGTTCGACTTCCTTGGGCATGGCGTCCATACGAGCAGCCCGCACACCATAGCCAGGCAGGATTTCGGCATTGGGCTGTTTTTCAGCCAAGTCTTTCATGCTCGACTCCAGTCCTCCACTGCCAAAGGTGCAGAACGGGACGACCTTTTTGCCGCTCAAATCCACATTGGACAGGAAAACGGCAACAGGAGGCGCAAATGTGCCGAACCATACCGGGTAGCCAATAAAAATCACGTCATACTTGGCCAGATCTGAGGTCAAGGGCTTAATCTCGGGGGTGCGCTCTTTCATGCAACGCTCTATCGTGGCATCAAAATCCCCATCATAAGGCTCTACAGGGACGATTTCCTCGATATCTGCATTCAGCCGCGTTGCGATTTCCTGTGCCACACCCTTGGTGTTGGATGTCTGGGAAAAATAAAGAACAAGCACCTTGGGTGCCTCTTGTTTCGGTTTACAGGACACAAAAGCCACCATAGCGACAGCAATGACGGCAAAACCCAATAAAAGCAATTTCGTCATATTCATATTAATTTTAAACAGTTTAATTCTCGACAGAAGAGGTGCCGGCGCCCTGAATGGCACGGACTTGGCGCTGGAATTCAAGAGGGCGTTTGATATACTGCAGCACGATGGTGCCAGCCCCGGTTCCTGAAACCTTAATGGTGCCGTAGTTGCACAGGCGGCCCCACAGGTTTTGTTCGACAAGAATACTCTCAACCTTGCCGATGACAATCTCGTGGGCATGGCGGTGAATCCAGCCATGGCTGTGGAAAAAGCGCTTATCGCTCACAAATATGGTCGTTGTCAGATTGCGTACCAGGCGCCCCAGATGCAGATAAGCCCACTTACTGAGCCTGGGCTGATAGATAATGGTCTCACCTGATGCTATGATCTTGCTGATTTTCATAACATATCCTAAAAAACGTTTCTTATTGGGCAAAGTTAATGATTATTTCCATATTATTTAGTAATTTCGCACCGATTTTTTTCAAACAACAAACAGAATATGACAAAGGACAAGAATAAAGAGAATAAAGAGGAAGAATACGTTAGGCAGACCGGTTCGCTCAAGGAGCGGCTTGGACGCGTGAAGACGACCCGCTGGTGGCGTTTCGGCATCGTGGCACTGATTTATGTGTTGTGGACCATCTGGATGGGCAATCCCTGGTTGCTGCTTGGCTTGCCGCTGCTCGCCGATATCTACTTGACGCAATTCCTGCCCTGGGGCGCATGGAAGGGCCTGGAGAACAAGACCTTGCGCACTATCATGAGTTGGATTGATGCCATCGTCTACGCACTGGTACTGGTTTATTTCCTGTTCCTGTTCATCGGGCAGAATTACCAGATCCCCTCGTCGTCACTTGAGAAATCACTGCTCACGGGCGACTTCCTGTGGGTGAACAAGGTGACCTATGGCCCCCGCGTGCCGCAAACACCGCTTCATTTCCCGTTGGCGCAGAACACCCTTCCCATCTTCAACTGCAAGTCTTATATCGATAAACCGCAGTTGGAGTACCACCGCTTGAAAGGCCTGCGTAACGTGGAGCGTATGGACATCGTAGTGTTTAACTTCCCCGCCGGCGATACCGTGGCACTTAAATATGGAAGCAGCGAGGATTACTATTCCTTGTGCCTGCGTCATGGCCGTGACGTGGTGAACAATAATAAAGATGTCTTTGGCGACATCATCTACCGCCCTGTTGACCGCCGCGACAACTACGTGAAGCGCTGTCTGGGCCTGCCTGGCGAGACCTTGCAGATCAAGGACGGTATCGTTTATATCAATGGCAAAGCCGTTCCTCAACCCAAGAATGTACAGTATTTCTACTATGTCGAGACCGACGGCACCCAAATCGGCGACGACCTGTTCGAGGAGTTGGGCATCAGCAAAGACGACCGCAACCATGCCCAGGACATGTACGGGAACATCATCCCCAACCTGTATGTGATGCCGCTCACCGGCGAGATGGCCAGCACACTGAAGGGAAAGCCTTGGGTGCAGTCCATCCAGCGCTATCAGCCTGACGAGCGCGAGGCCCTCTTCACTTATCCCGTGGGCACGGACTACGGCTGGACGCATGCCAACTACGGTCCTATTTGGATTCCCAAGAAGGGTGCCAAGGTGGATTTGACCATGGAGAACCTGCCGCTGTATGAGCGCTGCATCCGTAACTATGAGGGCAACGAACTCGAAGTGAAAGACGGCAAAATCCTCATCAACGGTCAGCCCGCCACCAGCTACACCTTCAAGATGGACTACTACTGGATGCAGGGCGACAACCGCGACAACTCCCTTGATTCCCGCTACTGGGGCTTCGTACCCGAGGACCATATCGTGGGCACGCCGTCTATCATCCTCATTTCATTTGACAAGGATCACAAGCTCTTTAATGGCGGCATCCGCTGGAACCGCATCTTGAAGATGCCCAACCCCGACAAGAAGTGAGTCCACAACAAGCCGTCGTCATGGGCAGCATGTGCGCCGCCAGCGTGCGGTGCTATGCGGCGGCTATCAAATCCGGCGCCCTGCTGGTCGACCTGGACGAATGCCGCCTGCCGTTGCGCCATAGCCATCACCGCTACCGCATCGACGGCCCCAATGGCGTGCAGACGCTCACCGTGCCTCTCGTGGGCGGCACCAACAACATGATGACACCCTTGAAGGACGTGCTCATCTCGGAGCACGGCGACTGGCGCCGTCTGCACTGGGGCGCCCTTTTCTCAGCTTACGGCCGTTCCCCCTACTTCGACTATGCTGCCGATGACCTCTCGCGCGTGATCCATGGCTCTCAGCGCTATCTGCATGAGTTCAACCGCCAACTGCATGAAGTTATTGTCGAGTTCATGGACCTGCCGATTACCACCCGATACATGAGTTCAGGCGAAATGCCTGACACAGACGTTGAAGACCTGCGAGGCCGCATCGGCATGAAGAAGCCCGACGCGCTCGCCATGGCCAATGTGCCTTACAGTCAGATGTGGACACCGACTCGTCAGGGCTTTGAGGCTGGACTGAGCATCCTTGACTTGATGATGAACATGGGACGTGAGGGTATCTTCACGCTGATGGAGATGACAGGCGACTGCCCGTAGCCCAAACAAAAAAGTGTTTTTGTTTGGCTCTCCGCTCGAGTTCGATAAATTCCTCCCGCTCAACAATGAGAATTAATTCTCATTGCGTTCGCTTAATCGGAATTTTGCACTACCTTTGACTTCGTCGAAGGTAGGCGGCGCCTCGGGATTGCAAACAAAAAAAGACTTTTGTTTGGCACTCCGCTCGACTTGCACTACCTTTGCATGCGATTATGATGATTGAAGCACGAAATATTGTCAAGCGCTACGGCGACCTGGAGGTGTTGAGGGGAGTTGACCTCGATATCGCCCAGGGAGAGATTGTGTCGATTGTCGGGCCTAGCGGTGCCGGCAAGACCACGCTGTTGCAGATCCTGGGCACACTGGACGTGCCCCAAGAGGGCACGGTGCGCTACGACGGCAAGGATGTGTTGGCCTTGCGTGACCGCGAGCTGGCGCATTTCAGGAACCGCAACATCGGCTTCGTGTTTCAGTTCCATCAGTTGTTGCCCGAGTTCACCATGCTTGAGAATGTCGCCATCCCTGCGTTGCTGGGGGGTGACAACCGTGCCGATGCCATGGGCCGCGCCAAGCGGTTGCTGGAACGCATGCATCTGGGCGACCGCATGACTCACAAGCCGTCCCAACTGTCGGGCGGCGAGTGCCAACGTGTAGCGGTGGCCCGCGCACTGATCAACAGTCCCAAGGTCATCCTGGCCGATGAGCCCTCGGGCAGTCTCGACACCCAGAACAAGCAGGAACTGCACCGTCTGTTCTTTGAACTGCGCGAAGAACTGGGCCAGACGTTTATTATTGTCACCCATGACGAGGGCCTTGCCGCCCAAGCCGACCGCACCCTGCACATGCGTGACGGCCTTATCGTCGATGAAACCAAACGTCCATTGAACGCATGACCCGATGGTGCCACATGATCCTATTGCTGCTGGCATGCCTGCCGGCATTGGTCTCGTGCGACAAGCAGGAGGAAATCAACCGTGCCTATACCGACTACCGCTACGACATCGTGACCTATCTGGGGCGAAACGACCGCGGGGCGGTGTTTGAATACCTGGGACGCGACGACTCCATCGCCGTCAAGCTGCAGTCCCAGACCAACGTGAACGAGGACATCAAAACCAACCACCGCGTATTGCTTCGCTATAACTTTGTTGACCTTGTTCCGGCAGATAGCCGCGACATTGAAGTGTACAGCTGCAACAGCATCTTCAGCGATTCTCTGCGGCAAACCCAGGCTGCGCCCGACAGCCTGCCCAGGCACGCCGTGAAGCTGCGCAGCCTGTGGCGCACCGGCGAGTTCATCAACCTGTTCTGCCAACTGGAATATACCAATAAGGCCCGCACCCTCATGCTCGTGGCTGACGGGAAGACGCTGGAGAACGACACGGTGGACTGCTATCTGGTGCACGACTTGAGAGGCGAGCAGGGCACCTTCTGGCGCGACTGCTATGCCTCGTTCAATGTGGGCGCTTTGTGGAAACGTTCCTACTTCAAGTGCTTGAGAATCCACGTGAACGACGTGACCTATCCCAACACACTGTTTTACGATTTCAACAAATAATCATAACATATAATTTTACATAAACATCATTATGGCAAACGAAAATCAGAATCAGAACCAAATCAAAATTGAGATTCCCAAGGAGGAATTGCCGGGACGTTACGCTAACATGGCAATGATTGCCCATGGTCCCAACGATTTTTTCATTGATATGATCCTGCGCGGTCCCAATATGCCGCAGGCCCGCGTTCAGAGCCGCATCATCATGGCTCCCCAGCATGCCAAGGAGCTGATGCTGGCCCTGCAGGACAACATCCGCCGCTACGAGAGCAACTTTGGCGAAATCAAGATCAACCGTCCCGGCGGTCAGGGTGGCATCATGGACTTCCCCCTGCCCAAGGGTCAGGCGTAATTCCAATGACCGCCAAGCGGTCCTTGGACGTTTAGAGTTTAAAGTTTAAAGTATATAGATAATAAGAATGGAACATCCACTGTTCATTTACAATACTCTAACGCGGCGCAAGGAGCACTTCGTGCCCCTGAACGAGCCCATGGTGGGCATGTATGTGTGCGGTCCGACGGTCTATGGCGACCCGCACCTGGGCCACACCCGTCCGGCCATCACCTTTGACGTGCTGTTCCGCTATCTGCAGCAGCTGGGCTACAAGGTGCGCTATGTGCGCAACATCACCGATGTGGGCCACCTGGAACACGACGCCGACGACGGAGAGGACAAAATCGCCAAGAAGGCACGCCTCGAACAGCTCGAGCCCATGGAAGTGGCGCAATACTATACTAACCGCTACCATGCCGCTATGCAGGCCTTGAACGTGCTGCCTCCCAGCATCGAGCCGCACGCTACGGGGCACATCATCGAGCAAGAGGAACTTGTGAAGCAGATCATGGACAACGGCTATGCCTACGAGAGCAACGGCAGCGTCTATTTTGACATCGAGGCCTACAACCGCAGCCACCGCTACGGCGTGCTGTCGGGCCGCAACCTCGACGACATCCTTAACGCCAGCCGCGAGCTGGATGGCATTGGCGAGAAACGCAACCAGGCCGACTTCGCCTTATGGAAGAAGGCGATGCCCGAACACATCATGCGCTGGCCGTCACCCTGGAGCGACGGTTTCCCCGGCTGGCACTGTGAGTGCACCGCCATGGGACGCAAATACCTGGGCAAGCACTTCGACATCCACGGCGGCGGCATGGACCTTGTGTTCCCGCACCACGAGTGCGAGATTGCGCAGGCCGTTGCCAGCCAGGGCGACGAGATGGTGCATTACTGGATGCACAACAACATGATTACCATCAACGGGCAGAAGATGGGCAAGTCGCTGGGCAACTTCATCACCCTGGAGCAGTTCTTCACGGGCGACCACCCCGCACTGACCCAAGCCTACACGCCCATGACCATCCGCTTCTTCATCCTTCAGGCCCATTACCGTGGCACGGTGGATTTCAGCAACGAAGCCCTGCAGGCTGCCGAAAAAGCCCTGGAGCGCATCCTCGACAGCTGGCATCGCCTCAATGGTCTAACGGCTGCCGCTCAGACGTCCATCACGCTGGATAACTATCGCCAGCGCTGTGCCGACGCAATGAACGACGACCTAAACACTCCCACGGTCATCGCTACCCTGTTCGACGCCTGCAAAGTCATCAACCAGGCCAATGACGGTAATGCCACATTGAGCCAGGCCGACATCGACGAGCTGAAGAACGTATTCCAGACCTACCTGTTCGATGTACTGGGCATCCGTGACGATGCAGCCGGCGGCGACAGCGTGAACCTGGAGCCCTACCGCCAGGCCGTTGACCTGCTACTGGAGATGCGCCGCACCGCCAAAGCCAACAAGGACTGGGCGACCAGCGATCTCATCCGCGACAAACTCAGCGAGTTTGGCTTTGAGGTCAAGGACACCAAGGACGGCTTTGAGTGGAAAGTGAAATAAATCCATGGACCAGCAACCGCTGATATCGGTCATCGTCCCGGTATATAATGCCGAGGCCTTTCTGGACCACTGCCTTGAGAGCATCGTGGGCCAGTCCTACCGCCACCTTGAAATCATCATCGTGGATGACGGGAGCACCGATGGCAGCGAAACGAAATGTGACCGTTGGGCTGAGCAAGATGAACGCATCCGCGTCATCCATCAGTCCAACGGTGGCCATTCGGCCGCACGCAACACCGGCCTTGACGCCGTGACAGGCGAACTGATGATGATGGTGGACAGCGACGATGTCCTCCATCCTGACTTTACCGCCACACTGCTCAATGTCATGCGCGAGCACGATGCCGACATTGCCGTGGGTGGCTATGTCGCTTTCTTTGGTGACCGGGTGGACTTTCCCCAGCGGTATAAGGCTGCGCCACGGTTGTTCAACCAGCATGAGGCCATTCAAGCCGTATTCTACCAGCAAGGGCTTACCCACTCGCCGTGGGGACGCCTGTTCAAGGCATCTTTGTTCGACGGCATCCGTTTCCCGCTGGGCATCATCTATGAGGATCTGGCCATCATTTATCCGCTGCTCAAGAAGTGCCAACGCATAGTCGCCATTGACGACGTGTTGTACGGCTACCGTCAGCACGAGAGCAACAGCATGAGGGTATTCTCGCCGCGCCGCGCCGCCGTGCTCGACGTGTGCGAGGAGTTGGAGCGGCAGATGCAGCAAGAGGACCCGCAATACCTAACCGCCGTGCGCAGCCGCCTGCTGAGCGCTTATTTCAACATCTTGCTGCTCAGCCACCAGGACAAGAACGGAAACCACGAGCAATTGCAAGACCGATGCTGGAAGGGCATCAAGCGCCTGCGCCACGATTGTCTGCTCGACCGCAACGTCAGGACCAAGAACAAGTTCGGCATCCTGGCTTCGCTGCCGGGGCGGCGCTTCCTGTGCAATGTGGTAGGCCGCAACTATCAACCGACCCCTTAATTTGCAATGCCCACTACCATTAAGATTGGGGGTATTGTGTTTCACCGAAAAAAAACGTCCATTGGTAGAAAAGATTTGGCAGAGTGAAGATTATCTCTTTACTTTGCCCCACAAAACATCCAAGAATAAAAATGAAAATCCCCCCTTATCTAATCACCATGATTATTTGGGTTTAGTTAAAAGTTTTTAGGCTTCAGAACACAACGAAAGGAAAGACAGAGTGGGAACTCTGTCTTATTCTTTTATCTTAATGCCTCCTTCGGGTGAGAATCAGCGATTTAACATGGTAATAGGCCATGGCCAGCAACACCGTCACCGCCAGCACGATAATGGGCCGCAGCCACGACTCAATCACGCCAGGATTGGTCCTGAGGGCATTATAACAGGTCGATACCAGCGGATGGACGATATAAATAAAGAACACATAAGTGCTGCCCAGCAGGCAAAAGCGGTTGAACTTCATGCCGCTCCAACTGAACAACATGAACAGCGAGGGCGCAATCAACATGTTGGCAATATGCCACCATCCTGTGCCATTGTAACGTGACAGGAGATTAAGCACAATGCCCAGCAGGCACAGGGCAACCAGGTAACGCCTCTTGAACACATGACGCAACGCTGTTTCATGCTCATGGACAAGCTCTCCCATGACGAAGAGGGGGATGCCCCACATCCAAGGGTTACTGATGGGGAAATCCATGTGATTGTCCACTGGGGGCAAAACGACGACGATGCCTGCAGCAAGGCCCAGATAGCCCAAATAACGCAGCCTCTTGCCCAACACGAGTTTGAGAACATAGCAGATGATCAGCGATATCAGGAACCATGCGATAAAGCAGATTTTGGACTGCGAGGTAACCAAGACTTTCAGCAAATGCTCCGCCGTGAACACCTCATTGACCAGGAAATCGATAACCGGACGGGCATGAAAGCCCTCGAGGGCCAGCATCTTGAACAGATACAACACATAGGCCACAAGCAGATAGATGACTGTTCGCTTGATGGAATGCAGCAATTTCCCTCTCGATGCCTCATAGGAATAATACCCCGATGTCATGAAAAAGACCGAGACGGCAAAGGAGCCCAAATAGGCAATAAACACCCCATAGGGCCAGGGGAATATCACATGCACAAAGACAATGAAACAGGCTGCAATTCCTTTGAGGAAGTCCAGTCCGTGATTGCGTGGATTGCCATTCCCAGAATTGCCCATTGTCTCTTTTATCCCAATGTTGACAGGAGTTATTGCAGCATGGCAGCGACACGGCGGGTCGCGGCGACAAAGGCCGCAACCTCGTCGAGCGTGTTATAGACGGCAAACGAGGCACGCACCATGCCGCTCACGCCATAGCGGGCCATCAGCGGCTGCGCGCAATGGTGGCCGGTGCGCACGGCAATTCCCAACTTGTCGAGCAACAATCCCATATCATAACTGCTGATGTTACCCACCAGGAACGATACCACACCACTCTTGCCAGGTGCGGTGCCGAAAAAGCGGATGCCGTCAATCGTCTGAAGTCCCTCGACGGCAGCGGTGAGCAATTCGTGTTCATGAGCTGCGATATTCTCTATGCCTAAGGACTGAATGTAGTCGATGGCGGCACCAAAGGCGGCAATATCGACAAAGTCGGGCGTACCTGCCTCGAACTTGAAGGGCAGTTCGGCAAACGTGGTGCGCTCAAAGGTCACCTGCCCGATCATCTCTCCCCCACCCTGATAAGGCGGCATCTTCTCCAACCAGTAGCGCTTGCCGTAGAGGATGCCCACGCCTGCGGGGCCATACATCTTGTGGCTCGAGAAAGCATAGAAATCGCAATCAAGGTCCTGGACATCCACATGGACATGGGGCGCGGCCTGGGCGCCGTCAATAAGCACGGGAACCCCGTGCTGGTGGGCAATAGCAATCATTTCCTTAACAGGATTGACTGTGCCCAACACATTCGAGACGTGGGCGAGGGCAACAAAGCGGGTGTTGTCGGTGAACAGGTCCTCGTAGGCCTCTATATCCACTTGGCCACTGTCGTCGATGGGAATGACACGCAGGGTCACACGCTTGCGCTGCCCGATGAGTTGCCAGGGCACGATGTTGCTGTGATGCTCCATTACGGTAAGGATAATCTCGTCACCGTTTTCAAGCATCTGGCCAAACGATGAAGCCACGAGGTTGATGCCCTCGGTCGTTCCACGGGTAAAAATCACCTCTTGAGTGCTACCGGCGTTGATAAAGGCTCGCACCTTCTCGCGCGTGAGCTCGACCAGGTCGGTTGCCTCCTGCGAGAGGGTATGCACGCCGCGGTGCACATTGGCCTTATAGTGATAGTACATCTGGTCAATAGCCTCAACCACCTGATGTGGCGTCTGAGAAGTTGCGGCATTGTCGAGATAGATGAGCGGGCGGCCAGCGACCTCACGTTTCAGGATGGGATAATCCTCGCGAATCTTGTTGATATCTAATGCTTCCATCGTTATTTCTCTTGATTGACACGACAGGCCTGGGCACAGCTGGCACAATTGCTCAAAGTGCCGGCAAAACGTTTCTCGACCAGATAGTGCAGACGGTCCTTGAGGGCATCCAGGCGCACGCCGTCAATGACGTCGGCGACAAAGGCCTGCATCAGCAGCCTACGTGCCTCGTCAATGCCGATACCGCGCGTGCGCATATAAAACAAAGCCTCCTCGTCGAGCTGGCCGACAGCCGAGCCATGAGAGCACATCACGTCGTCGGTGTATATCTCGAGCTGCGGCTTGGTGTAAATCTTGGCGGTGGGAGCACCACACAGGTTGCGGTTGCCCTGATAGGCCTCGACACGCGGGCAATTAGGCTTGACAAGTATCTTGCCGGCAAAAGCTCCGACGGCATTGTCGTTGAGGACATACTTGAACATCTCGTTGCTGTGGCAACGCGGCGCATTGTGGCTGATGAACGTGTGGCTGTCCACATGCTGCTCACCGCTGGCAATGGTCATGCCCAGCAACTGCGTTTCAGCATGCTCGCCATTGACCTCGACGTGGTAGTTGTTACGGGTAAAACCGTTAATGAGCGTAATGCCGTCGATGAGTACATTGCTGCCCTCATGCTGATCGACATAGATTGACGACACACGGCTGGTGAGCGGCGTGCTCTCCTCCATGTCATAAAAGTCCAACGTTGCTCCCTGCATCGCTACAATCTCGACCACCTGGTTATTCAGGTAACGGTAATCGGGACTCTGCGTGTGGTCACAGGCGAGCAATTTGACGCTGGCATTCTTGCCCACAATGATGAGCAATCTGCGCTGCACCATCATGTCAAGAGCGGCATTGAAGATATTGACCAGTTGTATGGGGCGCTCGGCAATGACACCATCGGGGACATAAATAAACAGACCGTCCTGAACCAGCAGGCTGTTGAGCGCCACCGTGGGATCGCTCATGCGGGCCAGTTTGCCGTAGTAGGCCGACATCAGCTCGGGATAATCCACGGCAGCCATACTAAAAGGCTCCACGACCACCTGTCCGATGTTGCGCTCGGCGGTGGCGCTGCTGTGGAAGGCATCGTTGCTCGTGTAATACAAGCAGGTGCTCATGTTGGGCACATCGCAATGGAAGGTATTGGCAAGGTCAGCATCAAAGGGGAGCCGGTTCACGTTCACACCGTAGTCATGGGCAAACACGGCCTCGAGGTCAGTCGCCTCATAGTCCTCGCTGCCCTTGCGCGGCAGGCGCGCGTCCTGCAATTGCTCACGGGCGGCACGGCGCAACGTGTTCAGCAATTCGGGGGACTGCTGCTCAATCACATCGCGGCTCGCGTCAAACAGGTCGATGTATTGCTGTAGTGCGTTCATGGCGTTTTATTGCTGTGAATCGACTTGCTCCTTTATCCAATCATAGCCCTTTTCCTCAAGCTCAAGCGCCAACTCGGGGCCTGCGCTCATGACGATGCGACCCTTGTAGAGCACATGCACGAAATCGGGCTTGATGTAGTCCAGCAGGCGCTGGTAGTGGGTGATGACGATGGTAGCGTTGTCCTTGCTCTTGAGCGTGTTCACACCATTGGCGACGATGCGCAGGGCGTCGATATCCAGGCCACTGTCGGTCTCGTCGAGGATACTCAGTTTGGGTTCAAGCATCGCCATCTGGAAAATCTCGTTGCGTTTTTTCTCGCCGCCCGAGAAGCCCTCGTTAACGGCACGCGAGGCCAGTTTGTTGTCGAGTTGCACAATAGTGCGCTTCTCACGCATGATTTTCAGGAAATCGGCAGCGCTGAGCGGTTCCTGGCCGAAGTATTTGCGTTTCTCGTTCATGGCTGTGCGCATGAAGTTGACCATCGAAACGCCAGGGATCTCAACGGGATACTGGAAACTCAAGAACAGCCCCTCGTGGGCGCGGTCCTCGGGAGAAAGCGACAACAGGTCCTTACCGTAGAACTCGACGCTGCCGCCTGTCACGGTGTAGGCGGGATTTCCCGTGAGCACGGCGCTCAAGGTGCTCTTTCCCGACCCGTTGGGGCCCATGATGGCATGCACCTCACCAGGCTTGACCGTCAAGTTGATGCCTTTCAATATCTGTTTATCCTCGATTGAGGCCTGTAAATCCTTAATTACTAGCATATTGTGGTTATTTGTTGTTAGTCTCTAGTTTTGGTTGTCTTTTTCTGTAAACCGCGGCATAGCCGCGGTCCACTGGACTCGTTTTTTATCCGACGGCACCCTCGAGCGAGACGCTGAGGAGTTTTTGGGCCTCGACGGCGAACTCCATCGGCAGTTTGGCCATGACCTCCTTGGCATAGCCGTTGACGATGAGCCCTACAGCATCCTCGGTCGAGATACCACGCTGGTTGCAGTAGAAAATCTGATCCTCGTTGATTTTGCTCGTGGTGGCCTCGTGCTCGACTACCGAGGTGTCGTTACCTACCTCAATCACGGGGAAGGTGTGGGCACCGCTGGTGTCGCTCAGCAGCAGACTGTCACACTGGGTGAAGTTGCGGCACCCGGTCGCTTTGGGGGCAATCTTCACCATGCCGCGGTAGCTGTTTTGGCTATGTCCTGCGCTGATTCCCTTGCTCACGATGGTGCTGGTGCTGTTCTTACCCAGATGAATCATTTTGGTTCCCGTGTCGGCCTCCTGCCAGTTGTTGGTCAGAGCCACACTGTAGAATTCGCCCGTCGAGTGGTCGCCCTTCAAGACGCAACTGGGGTATTTCCACGTGATGGCGCTGCCGGTCTCGACCTGGGTCCACGACAGCTTGCTGTGGTCGCCACGGCACAGGCCGCGCTTGGTCACCAAGTTGTAGATACCGCCCTTGCCGTCCTTGTCGCCGGGATACCAGTTCTGAACGGTGCTGTATTTAACCTCGGCACGGTCCTCGACGATGATCTCGACGATGGCGGCATGCAGCTGGTTCTCGTCACGCATGGGCGCGGTGCAACCTTCCAGATAGGAGACGTAGGCATCGTCATCGGCCACGATGAGCGTGCGCTCAAACTGGCCTGTCTGGGCCGCATTGATGCGGAAATAAGTGGACAGCTCCATCGGGCAGCGAACGCCCTTGGGGATATACACAAACGAGCCGTCGCTGAAGACAGCCGAGTTCAAAGCGGCATAAAAGTTGTCGGTATAAGGCACCACTTTGCCCAGATATTTGCGCACCAGGTCAGGATAGTCCTTTACGGCCTCGCTGATGGAGCAGAAGATGACACCCAATTCAGCCAGTCGCTCACGGTAAGTCGTCTTTACGCTCACACTGTCCATTACGGCATCCACGGCCATACCGCTCAGGCGCAACTGCTCCTCCAAGGGGATGCCCAGTTTGTCAAAAGTCTTCTTCAACTCAGGGTCAATCTCCTTTTTGTCACTAGCTATTTTCTGACGGGGAGCGGCATAATAGCTGATGTCCTGGTAGTCGATGTCGGGCACATGCACATGGCCCCACGTGGGCGCCTTGAGCGTCAGCCAGTAGCGGTAGGCCTTCAGGCGGAACTCCAGCAGCCACTCGGGCTCACCCTTCAGTGCCGAGATGCGGCGCACCACATCCTCGTCAAGCCCCTTGGGGATGACCTCGGTCTCGATGTCGGTCACAAAGCCGTACTTGTACTCAGCCTGCGCCGCCTCCTCTATAATTTGATTCCCTTTTTCAGGTTTTTCAGTCTCTTTCATCGGTCAAAATCACCTATTGCTTAAAGCGGCACAAAGGTACTGCAAGTCGAGCGGATTGCCAAACAAAAAACTTTTTTTGTTTGGCAATCCCGAGGCGCAGCCTACTTTCGACGAAGTCAAGGTACTGCAAAAATCCGTGTTTGAGAATATCAGGAAAGGCAATTCTCACAATTGAGCGTAAAGAAAACAGTCAAACCGTACACAGGTTCTATTACCCATACTTAAAATCATACACACTGAAACGTTATCGCCATGGCAATTACTGTTTTTGCCATGGCGATATGATTCAATATAACGGACTTTTAGCTCTTTATCTTAAGCCATTATTTAAGGATGATGTCAATAACAGCATTCACATCGGCAATGTTAATCTCACCATCATTGTTCACGTCAGCACTAAGATTCGGCTGGCCCGTCAATATGGCGGTGATGATTTCATTCACATCGGCGATATTGACTTCACCGTCACCATTCACGTCACCCTTGATTACAGGGGGCTCTTCCTCGAAGCCGGGATAGTGGCCATACAGCTTGAGATCCATTTCATACTGCTGTTCCGCTGCAGTCTTTTCCAAGGCAAACTTAATCACCTTGATGGTGATGGGATAAGTACCTACATAATCCGCACCACCCAATTCCTTGAGGTTGAGTGACAGCACATGATCAACACCGGTTTCGAAGGACTCTGCTCCATCCTCCGGATCAAACCTGATGTAATTGGTTTTGGTATAGAAATAGTTACGGGTATCTATCTGCACATAGTTGACTGGCATCGTTGAATTGAACACGAGGGCTACCGTATCAGGCAGGCCAAAAAGCACCACATCCTTGGTCAGCTTGATGCTGGGGGCGCGGTTGGTGACATAGTCGAACGTCAAATGGCCCGTTTCCTCGTCAAGCACAGAGTTCTTAGCACCCGTACATGTGCGCTTCCAGCCGTCCCAGCCTTCATAGCGGTAAGCCTCATCGCTGATCTCAACAGTCACTTTTCTCTTAAGACTATAGGGGCCCAGATTACTATAAATATAGGTCGAACCATTGCTTACTCCCTGCAACACGCCATTGTTGATTGTAGCCACTGAGCTGTCATCAATCGTCCAGTCCATGCCCGAGGTGTCATAGAAATATACCTTATCACCCATTGTTGAAGCCACCTCAACCTCATATTCTCGAGTGTCAATAACGAGCGGGTTGAGCAAGATCTTAGGTGTGGCTGGCATCACATGTACAGGAATGGTTGCAGACATGCCGTTAAGAGTAGCGGTAATTGTGCCCCATGCATCGACATCGGTAGCGCGGAAGACGTCACCCTCGGCCGTTCCGACAGACTCGCTGCAAGTCAAAGTAAAGCCCTTCACATCCTCGCTGACGAGTTCACCAATGCTGTTGTACCCCAGGATACGCGGGGTTGCCGTGGCAAACTCAGGAATGTCAAGGCGATGCAGGTCAAAGGCAATGCTTGCGATTTGGTCATCTTCCTCGCCAATCGCCTCAATCATCCAACCGCAAGCCACGCCACGCGGTGTGCCCTCGGTCGTGGTGTTGATAACCTTGCCATGCACAAGCATCTCGGCCGAGCCGCCAGCGTCCATATTGACCATCTCACTGACGTCGGGACATAACTGACGCAGTATCTCGCACGCTTCGGCAGTAGTACATCCGAGCGAAAGGCCATACTGCTTGCTCGCTGACTTGTCGATGACAAGCATATAAAGGTGCTTGCCATCGGCCGACGTGCCGTAGCATGTGCGTGAATAGGCCGTTACGTTATAGCCGTCTTCGGTATTGCGCGAGGTGAGTTCGCCGTTGTGCATGATGGTCGAATTACCGGTTACCAGATTCTTGATCTGAGTGGTGGGAATGACATTCGCATCAGGGTCTAGCGGCATCCAGGACGAAGTCACTTCAATGACGTCTCCTACCTGAAGGGCATCCATAATCGCCTTGTTGGCATCGCCACTGACACTAAGGGCTGCGTCAAACGGGCCCAGTTTGCGGGTATCTTTGGATTTATAGATACTGTCCACCCTGAACCTCATCGGGGCGTTCACGTTCCACTGGCTTCCCTCAACAAACGTCAGGAAATAATTATCACTTTTGTTGTTGCCTCGGGTACTGTAAGCCACCCAATCGTTCGCAAACGTGCGGGTACGCCCGTAGGGTGGGCCATACAGGCAAATCTCGCCGGTCAAGGCACGGCGGTTCACGTTATGGAACTCTAGGGGCTGTGCGAATTTATCTGAATTGATGAATCCGCTCCATTTTACTCTTCCCATGACGATGGTCTTGTCTTCGGTAATGGCAGCAGTACCGTTGCACCACGGACCACCGGCCCAGGTGTCATAGGTGTTGTTGTCATTAACGATGGTGGTGTCGTTACATACGACGCCGCCCTGCGGGAAAGCGGGCTCAAAGGAGGTCTGGATGCCTTGAACAATCCAGAAGTTGGCATTACATGCGGCAATCGGTCGCTTGGTGGGCGTGCGGTGGCGCTGGACGGCGTTGGAGAGACGCTCGGTCTTGCCCAGGATATTGTAGCCATAGGTTGTCTCGACACTGTTATTCGGGTTGTTCAGGTCAGCCTCAATCACATAGACATTCAAGGGGATACCGGGGATGCGTACAATCGTGTTGATCATGCCGGGACCCACTTGACGACGCATCATGGTGTCGGCAGCATAGGTTTTCCCGTTTAATACAATGTCGGCATGTGCAGGTAACACAGCAGATGCCACAATCAAGAACAGAAGGAGTAATTTATTCTTCATTGCTTACAATTTTTATTGGTTTGACGAATTAATGACGCAAAGATAAGACTTCCCATCGAATCATCAAAAAAAAACAGCCACTTTATGGCAAAGCGGCGAACATAATCAAAACCCTTAGAGAAAACGGCAACAATCGGTGCCGTCTATTTGCCGACAAGATAGCGACGGATGGGGAGCAGTCGCAGCAGGAAAACCAGCAGCAGACAGACGATAAAAGCAAGGATTGCGCTCACAAGGCTATCTACAATCCAAGGGGCACTGGCCAACCAGGGCGTGAGCGGCCAAATGATCTGGCGAAGCACTATCATTTGTGACAAGTAGATGCCAAAGGTGCAAGCGCTCAACATCGGCCACCAGGTGGCGGTGAGAGGATGGGCCTGGCGGTCATAACGCTTGGGAGCAAAACGCTGCACAAGGGCAAAAATCAAGGTTGCCAAGGCAATGTTGTTTACGCTGATATCGTTGGTAACGGTATCGAGGTGCTGCTGCCAAGTGACGCCAAAATGGCCCTGAACCAAAAACTCAAACAGAGGCATAGCCACAATGCCGAAAGCCAACAACAGGCCCCATTTCCAACCGTGCTCACGCGTGAACAAGGGCAGGCCGTAACGGTGAATATAGTATCCCAACAGAACGTAGCCATAGTAGTTGGCAAAAGCGCCGAACATATTGTGGCTATACTGCGAAGCCTCCATGAAAACGCCATGCTGGTAGGGGATAAACGACGAGAGCACCCACAGCACAAGCACGACCTCCACACCGCGTTTGCCAATGGCGTCAATGCAGCGGCTCACCAACGGCAAGGTCACATAGATGACCAACAGCACATATACATACCAAAGCAAACCCTCGACAGGATGGAACAGGATAGAGGTCAAGAGACGCGGCGTGAAATTATGCAACAGGAAAGCGTGTTCCAGCAGATAAACCACCGTCCACACCAACAGGGGCGGCAATATCACGCGCAGGCGGCGCTTGACAAAGCGTCTGCCCGTCATTGTCACAGGCAGCAGCAGGGCGCCTGTAATCATGAAGAAGAGGTTGCAGTTCACCGCCACCAACACGGTATAGACCGCGCCGGCGACCGACGGCGTGTTATAATAGGTGTCGTACTGGCGGATGGGGGTGTGGATAAGGATGACCAGCAGGCAGGCCAAGATGCGCAGGATATCCAAATAAGGAATGCGCTGCCGCTTTTTTGACCCGGCCATCATGGTTGTTGCGGTTTGGTTTCAATCAACGCTACTGCATAGGCGGCAATTCCCTCGCCCCGGCCGGTATAGCCCAACTTCTCGGTCGTGGTGGCCTTGATGGATACCTGCCCTGGATCACAAGCCATGCAAGCGGCCAGTTCTTGCTGCATGGCGGGGATGTGGGGATTGATCTTAGGCTGCTCGGCGCAGATGGTGAGGTCGCAGTTGCCTAGTTGGTAACCTTGCTCATCAAGCAACCGCATCACATGACGCAACAGCAGGCGACTGTCGATGCCCTTGTATTGCGGATCGGTATCGGGGAAATGGTAGCCGATGTCACGCAGGGCGGCAGCACCCAGCAGGGCGTCACACAAGGCGTGGATGGCAACATCGGCATCGCTATGTCCCAGCAGGCCTTTGTCCCAGGGAATGTTAACACCGCCCAGCCACAGGGGACGCCCCTCGACCAGCCGGTGTACATCAAAGCCCAACCCTACGCGGAACATAGCGGTACTGTTTTATCGGTTAGTTGCGACCGAACAGATCCTTGATGCCATCCATGTCAAACGACAGGGTGAAGCGCAGGGTTTGGTCCAACGGACTGTTCTGTGCCGTGGCGATCATGTAGCTGGCGTCAATCTTGATGACGTTAAGCGAGAAGCCCGCACCCAGGCCGAAGTACTGACGGTTACCTGCATACTTGCTCTCATAGTAGTAGCCGCCACGCAGGAAGAACTGCTGGTTGTAAGCATACTCGGCTCCCATCGAATAGGTGATGCGCTTGGCGAAGTTGTCGCTGAAACTGTCGAAGATACCCGAAATGCTCGACTTGTCCTTCCACTCCTGGAGGGCGTCGTCATAGGCCAGGTTGTCCTCATAGTCAGCCAGGCGGGGCTTAGCCGGCACAAGCATCTTGTTGGCATCAAAGGCAAGCGTCAGGTTATTGTAGTCGGCAAGCGGGAAAGTGAATGCAGTACCCAGCCTGAGGTTGGCCGGCAGGTAGGCCGGGTCATTGCCCTTGTTGTAGGACACCTTGGAACCGATGTTGGACACATTGAAGCCCACTGACCACTGGCACTCGTTGCGGCCAATGACAGGGAAAGTCGTGTAATAGCCTGACAGGTCGGCCGAAAAAGCAGAAGCGCTCGATGTCTGATCACCCGTGTTCATGTCGCTGTAACCCAAATCACTATAGATGTAACGCAGTACGACACCCATAGAGAATTTCTCGCTCAACTTGCGGCTATAACCCAGGTCCACCGACATCTCAAACGGGTTGATGGTCGAAAGCATGGAGCCGTCACCATCGGTTGCCATCACCTCGCCCAACGAGAAGTATCGCAACGAGGCGCTCACCGCCTGGTTGTCACCACCGCCAAGCTTGTAATACCCGGCAAGGTTGGCCAGATAGATGTCGTTGACAATCTTGCGCAACCAGGGTGTGTAGGACAGCGAGACACCCGCATTGCTGTAGGCGAAGGCATACTTCGAAGGGTTCCAGAACTGGGAATTGACATCGGCCTCGGTAGCGGCGCCCAAGTCACCCATCGATGCGCCACGGGCATCGGGAGTGATGCTCAATGAGGTCACACCAGTGGTGACGGGGTTAAACTCCGTGTTCTTGATGTCGTCTTGTGACCAAGCAGTTAAAGCGGTAGCCATCAATGCGACGGCAATTATCGATTTTGTCAGTTTCATTTCTAATTAGAGAAAATAAGTTTTGTCTTTTACCTAATTAACTAAGAAAACCGCCTTTTATTGTATTTCCAACCGAATAATGGCACAAATAGCGCCTCAACACGACTATTTGCCGGTTAACAGCAGGTCAATCAGGGAAGTCACGTCCGAGATGTTGATCGAGCCATCGATATTCACATCGGCAGCCACCGCGTCAAAGGGTTCGGGCACGCTACCCAACAGGTAGTCAATCAGGGTGGTCACATCCGAGATATTCACGCTGCCGTCAGCGTTCACATCACCAGGAATGCTTTGAACATCCAGATAAGGCAGATATGTCTCGGTCACGTCCTGCACCTGATACTGGTTAGTCTGAGTCGTCACCTCAAAGAATGCGGTGTTTCTAACCCCTGTCACATCGACCGTCTGATGACTGCTGGCAGTACTGCCGCCCTGGCTGAACACGAAATTCAGGTAATACTGGCTACCTGTGATCGTAAAAGTCTTGTAGTAGAACTTGACACCGTTTACCTCGCGGGTATCGGTAACCGTTACGCCGGGCCAGTTGCCGCACAGCTGGTCGTTGTTGCTGTCCCAGCAATAATAAGCAACCCTGGGCCAGTTGTTGGGCGCCACAGTCGGATCCTTAAGGAACACTGTGATTTCATAGTCATCATACGCCTCATTCACGACGGTATAGTTCCGCGTGATCACACCTTTCACTGCGCCGTTGATCAGCAAGCCCGCTTTGAGCGTCAGGCTCCGGTTGATGGCAACGCTCGTGCCATCGTTAGTAACGGTGCCGTTGGTGGCGGTGGGTTCACTGCCGTCGAGGGTATAGACAATCTGCGCGTCAGAGGTCTGGCTCACTGCGGTGAGCGTGACTATGAACGGATCCTGGCGCTTGCCGCTGGGCACGCTGGCCCAAGCGGTCTCGGTGTTCTTGCTCAGTGCCAGACGGTAGTTGGTGCCGCTAGCCACTAAAACATAGCTTGAAGGTATCGTGAAAGCGCTGCCGCCCATCGCGGCGAGCAGGGTGCCGCGGGATCCCGTAGTGCGCTGCACGTGGTAGTTATTGTTATTACTATAGGCGTGCCTTGTCGTCGCACTCGTGTTGGTGATACCGGCCAGTTGACGGGCATAGATCATCTGTTTGAGGCTCTCCTTGTAGGTCTGCCAGTGTTTAAAGAAGATGCAGGGCGTACCCGGCATGGCCAGCATATAGGCATTGGCGGCCTCCTCATACTGGTTGATGGGATCCTGGGGATTATTGGCATCACGATACTGCGTGTCGTGGTTCTCAACAAAGGTTACCGCATAACGGCGGTAATTCGTCTCCAAGCAAAGGCCGTTGCCCGACAGAGCGGTCCAATTGTTGTTGTTCACCGCGTCACGAACGGTGTAGCGGAACGGGAAGTCAAAGGCTGCGCTCTGCACCACACCGTTCACCTTGGTCCCATCGATCCAATACTTCACCGCACCAAGGTTGCCGTCCCAGTACTCACCCACCGAATAGGTTGGCGCAGCATAGGCGTTGTACAAGCCCGTGTAGCTGGCCGCATAGCCTCGGCACATGTCATAGCGGAAGCCTGCATAGCCCAGGTCATCGAGCAACATGCGCAAGTAGGCCTTAACAGTGGTCTGGACGTTGCTGCTGGAGTGGTCAAGATCGCGCAGGCCGCTCCAGTCCTCGCCACTGTCATTGTTGGCGCTCAGCGATTTGCCGTTGCTGTTGGCCCAGTTGAGCGTGGCTCCGCCGTCGTCGTCACGGCAGATGTCAGTCGATTTCAACTGGTAGGTCACGCCCTTGTAGGTTTCGCTGGGGAAGGTCACCCAATCGTTGATGCTCTTGCGGTGGTTGATGACCACATCAGCGATGGTGCCAATGCCTTTTGCTTTAAAGGTATTGATCATCGAACGCAATTGGCCCTCGCTGCCGAACGAGCAGTAATAGTTGGTGAACCAGTACAGGGGGTCATAGCCCATCGATATGTTGCCGCACGTGGCGCTCTGAGGTATCCACACCAGCTTGAAGAATTCGGCCAGTTCATCGGCCTGGGCCTCCAGCTTATTCCAGCGCGAGGGTTCAAAGGATTCCCAGTAGAAAGCCTGCAGCATCACGCCGTCGTATTCCGACGGCCATCCCTGTGCCGCCGCCAGTAAGGGCAATGCGGCAACCAGCATCATATTAAAAAGCCTTTTCATTTTATCTCAATATTTATATGGTTATTATTCTGATATCTTCAAAACGTGAGAATATAGTTGATGAGCGCATTCACATCGGCAATGTTGATCTCGCCGTCGCCGTTCAAGTCACACGAGCTCTCGTTCCCATTGCGCAATATCGAATCAATCAAGTGGTTGATGTCGGCGATATTAACCTCTCCATCGCCGTTCAGGTCTTGTGTCTGCCCCTCCAGGGCAGGGACCATAACCGTTTTTCGATAATCTAGAGGTTGTTCATACCCTTCGCGGCTAAAAACAGTTGTGACTTCCACCCAGTAATGCTCGTTGATACGGGGAAGCGTGCAGGGGTTTTCCACGGGGCATCCGTCCACATACATCCCGCTGAAACTGTAGTCTTCATCATTAATATATGCTTCGAGTATGACAATCGTATTGGTCACAGTGACAATAACGCCGCCATCAGGAAGCACAGGAGGGACGGGTGGATCCATAGGGGACACATGCACCTCACAAGAGACCCGTTCGCTGGGCAAACACCCCGCAAGTTGGGCGTAAGCCTCAAAAACGTAGATTTGCTCTTCATTTTCCAACCGCATGATCGTGTAGGGATTCTCCACTTCTACCCCATCCTTAAACAGGTGGACATCGCCCTCGCCATAGGCACTAACCATACACTCCCAAAAGCCTTGATCAACATAAATCTCGGGCGGCGGAGTGACCTCCTCGGCAACGGCAATACTGACTGAAAGCACTACCAACAGAAACAGTAACAGTCTTCTCATCATAATCACGGGCAAACTGCTTGAGACGCTCCAAAAGAACGTTTGTTATCACTTGTCACCGACAAAGTTACAACATTTCCATCGATTTTGAAAACTCTTCCAGAAAAAGAATATCACCAAAAGGTGTGCACCAACAGCAATCAACCCCGGCAACAAGGATGTTGTCGGGGTTGATTATGTGGTTATCGGGATTGTCTGATGTCTGTCTAGTTGCGGCTGCCGAAGAAGCGTAGCAGGTGGATGAACAGGTTGATGAAGTCGAGATAGAGTGTCAGGGCTCCCATCGTGGCGACTTTGCCCAGCATCGTGGGATCGGCCTCGGCACACATGCGCTTGATGGCCTGGGTGTCCCATGCGGTGAGTCCCACAAAGATGAGTACGCCGGCACAGCTGATGAGCAGGTTAAACATCGAGCTTTGCATAAACATATTAACCAAAATGCACACAATGAGACCGAGCAGAGCCATAAACAGGAAGGCGCCAAACTTGGACAAATCCTGCCGTGTCACATAACCAAAAATGGTCATTGCGCCAAAGGTGCCTGCCGTGATAGCAAAGGTCGTGGCAATGCTCACACCCGTATAAGCCAAAAAGATGGGCGTCAAAGCGACACCGTTCAGGATACTGTAGGCATAAAACAGGGCGGTTGCCGTGCCTGAACTCAGTTTGTCGATGCGGGCACTCAGATAGAGGACCAGGCCCAACTCGGCAGCAAACAGAAGCCAGATTGTAGCCGAGGAACTGAACAGCAGGCTCATTAACGCCTCGCTGGAAAATACTAAATAGGAAGTGACTGCGGTGGCCAACAGGCCCAAGGCCATTTTGCCATACACCTTGCGCATCACGCCAGCGACGTAGCGCTGCAACGTCAGTTCGTTCTCGGCTTGAACAGCTGTCTGATAGCCGTTCTCCATGTTGTTATTCCAAGTGTTCATTATTCTTTAGTCTTTTGATAGTCTTTAGTCCTTAGTCAGCAAAAATCGTGCCAAGGTTACATCCTGTCGGGGACCTCGATGCCCAAGAGAGACATGCCGCGACGGATGACATTTCCGACGGTCTCGCTCAGCAGCTGGCGGAAGCAGCGCACGGCGGCATCCTGCTCCTTGAGGATGCTGCAGTCGTGGTAGAACTGGTTGTACTCCTTGGCCAGATCATAGACATAGTTGGCAATCAATGCCGGGCTGTAGTTGCGGCCTGCATCGGCAACAGCGACTGTGAAGTCGGCCAGACGCTGGATGAGCGAAGTCTCCTTCTCGTTGGGAGCCACACCGCTGATGTCCACAGACTTATAATCCTCACAGCACTTGCGCAGCACCGACTGGATGCGGGCATGAGTGTACTGGATAAAGGGGCCAGTGTTGCCGTTGAAATCAATCGACTCGCTGGGATCGAAGAGCATGGTCTTGCGCGGGTCAACCTTGAGGATGAAGTACTTCAAAGCACCCAAACCAATCATGCGCAGCACATCGTCACGCTCGTCCTCGGGCACGCCTTGCAGGCGACCAGGCTCGTTGGCCATATCGGTGGCCGTGGCAATCATCTCGTCCATGAGCTCATCGGCATCGACGACGGTTCCCTCGCGAGATTTCATCTTTCCGTTGGGCAGCTCTACCATGCCGTAGGAGAAATGCACCAGATCCTTGCCCCACTTGAAGCCCAGCTTGTCGAGCAACAACGAGAGCACCTGGAAGTGGTAGTTCTGCTCATTGCCCACGACATAGATCATGCGGTCGATGGGATAGTCCTTGTAACGCAACTGGGCGGTGCCAATGTCCTGCGTCATATAAACCGAGGTGCCGTCGCTGCGCAGCAGCAGCTTGTGGTCCAAGCCGTCGGGCGTGAGGTCTGCCCACACGCTCTGGTCCTCCTTGCGGTAGAACAGGCCCTTTTCAAGTCCCTCGAGCACGGTGTCGCGTCCCACCAGATAGGTGTCGCTCTCGTAGTAGATCTTGTCGAAGGAAACGCCCATGCGCTTATAGGTCTCGTCAAAGCCGGCATAGACCCAATTGTTCATTTTTTCCCACAAGGCACGAACCTCGGGGTCGCCAGCTTCCCAGCGGCGCAGCATGTCGTGCGCTTCCTGGATGAGTGGCGCCTGCTTTTCGGCCTCTTCAGGACTCATACCTTTCTCGACCAGTTCCTTGATTTCGGCCTTATAATGCTTGTCAAATGCCACATAGAAGTCGCCGATCAGGTGGTCACCCTTCTTGCCCGTGGACTCGGGGGTAGCGCCGTTACCCCATTTGAGCCATGCGAGCATCGACTTGCAGATGTGGATGCCGCGGTCGTTGACGATATTGGTCTTGACGACCTTGTAGCCGTTGGCCTCCATAATCTTTGAAAGGCTGTAACCCAGCAGGTTGTTGCGGACATGTCCCAGATGCAGTGGCTTGTTGGTGTTGGGCGACGAGTACTCGATCATCACCAGCTGGCTGTCATCGGTCGCAGCGGTAAAGCCATAGTCGGGCGTCTGTGCAATGTGCTGGAGTACGCCAGTCCAGAACGACGGCTTGATGGTGATATTCAAGAAGCCCTTGATGACGTTGAATTTCTCCACGGCATCACAGTGGGCCAGCATGTACTCGCCGATCTCCTGAGCCGTCACGTCGGGCGCCTTACGGGAGGCCTTCAAGAACGGGAACACCACAATCGTCTCGTTGCCCTCAAATTCCTTCTTGGTCGTTTGGGGAACAATCTTTTCGGCGGGAAAATCCACGCCATACAACTCCTTGACCGCCACGGCTGTGGCCTGAGCCAGAATGTTATCAATCGACATCATCTATATCAAGTTCTTGGTTTTTATTTATTTTGTTTTTAGTCATCTGCTGGTTTTTACCGGCTGTCTTGACCGGGTCAAGCACAATGAGTTTGTAAATGGGAGTGCCGCCAAAATTCTTGCCATCATAGTAGGAACCATAGTAGCGGTAGAGACCCGCGGGAACCTTGTGGCCATTCATGTCCTTCATGTCCCAGGTGACGGGTAAGCTGCCGATATCAGATTTCCACACGAGGTTTCCCGTGGCGTCGGTAACACGGACCATCATATCGGGGAGCATGGTCATATCAGACTCGACATCAAAGGTCACACTGCCATTGACAAAAGCCGGAGACTTGTCACAACAGATATCGGCCACAGCGTACTGGCCCACCATGAATGAAATGGTACGGGTAGAACAGTTGCCCAGCATATCATAGACCCAAAAAGTCAACGTGTGCATACCTTCGGTCAGATTCGACAGCGGGAGCTGGATAGCTACCGACTTGCAGCCATCAGATACCAACGCATTGCTTGTCACATCGCTAAAGGATTGCTTGCCACCATCAAGCTGTAGCTTCATACTGGTGGCGGCAGAGTTAGGCTGGATGTCAATGCACTCATTGTCACGCACATTGATGTAAAGCATGGCATCAGGAGAGACGACTGCACCATCGGTGAACGAGGTGGCATCGTTCAAGTACATGGCCTCGATAACGGGGGGCTCATTGTCAACCACAATCTGGGACTCGTCATAGGGGAGCATCTCGACCTGTTTGGTAAAGCCGTTCACCATGTAATCGCTATTGTCCTTGTGGGCATAAACACGCAACAGCATCATCAGCGTCTCGGTCTTACGGCCCAACTGTATTCTGGGGGCAATCATTGTACCTGTAAAATGGCCATTGACAACCCGACCCGTAATCTCGGCCAACTTGGGACGGTCCATAAAGATGTCACGTTCCACCGTCTGGATGCCTGCAAAACCCGTCAATGTAGTGAACAAGTATTCACGGTCATAGAGTATCACCGTTGCGTCACCATTGAAACCAGTATCTATGTTGCCGTCGGCGTCCACTACCTGGGCCTGGATCTCGAACTTGGAAAGCGGTCTGATTCCTGCAATCGACATCGTGTCGGTCATGTCGGTGCCGTTCACGCTCGTGATATTGAAGCGGGATATGGGATAGTTTATCTTTATCGCCGGGTCACCCAGCAGGATAAATGACAACTTGTTGGCATTCGCAGTGGTAAAGCCGAGTTTGCTCTGCTTGTAGGCCTCGCCCAACGTGGGCATGACGCCCTTGCTGTCGTAGCTGAACAGCGCATTGATGAAATACTGATTCAGCCTGTCGTTAGAGCTGCCACTCACCATGCGGGTTGATGCCAACAGTGCGATGGCACCGCCATCACGTTTGTGGAACATCGACTCGGCAATGCCACGCATCTCGTTGTCATAGTGAGCCACATCACAGCAAGCCAACGACATGATGGGATAGTGGGGATAGGATGTGCGGGAAACATCGGCTGTCGTCCACATATTGTTATATTTTGTCAACGACACCGAACCTGCGTGGCCCACATAGGTGGCAAAGTACGCGCCATCCCTGAGCAGATAACTTAACTGACGTTTGGCCTCGGTGGCTGTCTTGCGGTCAACGTCAACCCCCTCTTCGGTCGTTGAACGGGGATACATGCTATTATGGACCGTATTCACGTGCATACCCGTGTTCAAGTTATTGTCAATCTGGTTCTGATATCCTTGACCCTGGTACAAGTACTCTCCCCCGTCGGGCGAGTCACTCGACACTATGGTGTGGTTACGCCACACACCATAGTCGGGGTTGGCGTAATACTCCACAATCTTATCCACATCGCTGCGGGCCTCGTCGGCATCTGCACAAGTTATGCGGCCAACTCCAATGCTCAACTTGTCTTTGCTCAGATCAGTACCCGAAAAATCCTCCAGAAAACCGAAGAAATCGTCACTCGTGTAGCTGCCACCCAGTTCATTGCTGATATCACTCTGAAAAGTAAGCAACATATCAGGATGACTACCGAACAACCCCCGGTTGTCATACGAGCCCGTGCCAAAGAGCAGCAGATTCTTGAACTTGTCGCTGTCACGGTCATACAGCATCTTGCACAACAGGCGGTAGGCCATCGCATCGCGGGTGCCGCTGGAGAATTCGTTGAACACCTGATCCTGGGTCACGACAGCGACGTCAATGCCGTCAACGGCACGATGCAGGTCGGCAAGACGTGAAGCCTCCTGGAAGAACGTATTGCTTGTGATGATGAGGAAGTCAGGGACCGACATCCCGTGCAGGTTCTGGTTTGCCACCCGCTCAAAGCCTGAAATCTTCTTCAGGGTCTTTGTGGGGTCAAAGGCCACATAAGTCGAAGCAGAGATCGGGGTTGAGAAGAATGCCAGACCGCTGCCGCTCTCGTCATTATAGGGATAGGTCGTCATCACCATCGGCGACTTTGTGTTGTTAATATACCACACCACCGTACTGGGCGACGCACCAGGCAACTGGAACCGCTCATTGCCAGTGGTTGCCGCATAGCCCATCATCATCTGGTTGTCGGCCATATCGGCCAAGATATTATTCTGCTGATAAGTCAGGATAAAATAATCCAATCTGGCCAAACTGGCGGGATGGGACTCATCGGTGTACCTGAGCAGCGGTTCATACTGCCCCCTCTCGGCAGGAACGCTCAACTTGAGTGATTCGTAAGGAGAGACATCATTGTAGAAGACATACTCAAGCGGCATATGGATGGCCGATGTGGATTCGTCATACTGTAGGGTATCGGCAACGCCACCACTGTGCAAGACCGCCATGGCATAAGACGTTTGGGCAGCATTGGCGGCAATGGACGAATGGACCACGACAGAGCTGTCAGCAAGATGCGGCATGTAGTAGTCTATCTTTAATGATTGGCGAGCGAAACCTTCACCCAGCACCTCTTTCCCCGAGGTGGCCACACTCAACAGCTCACGCTCATGGTAAAAGTAGTTAATACTAGTGGGAACGTTCACATAGTCGCTCAACTCGGCCACGTTCTTCTTGCTCGGGGTCAAATCCGATGAAGATTCCTGGGTAAGGAAATAACATCCTACCTGAGAATACGGGTTAAAGGCTCGAGTATAGTGAGGTAACGTAGAATAATTGGACAGTGAAAAAGATACTGGACCATTACCGTAGAAACAAATCTTGTCGTTAGTGCGCAAGATGGGCACGGCCTTCAAGTCATCGCTAGCACTACCGTTGAGTTTCTCATTGATACCGTTGCCCCCCACGCCATAAATGTGGACCTTTGCCGGATTGCTGAATCCCATTTCCAACAACTCGTCGTAGGTGATTTCATATACTCCGCTTTCAGGAATCGATATTTTAACCCAATAGCCCGTGGCGAGTTTGGAACGGGTGGCATAGATTGATGGAGTGAACGCGTAAGCATAGCCGACGCACAAGAAAGCCATCATGGCCACGCACGTTAATTGAAGTTTTGTCAGTTTACGCATATTTCATATTATTAGTTGTTGTCAATTGTCTGTACTCAAACTTACACGCCAGCTAGTTGCGTATGGCCTTGACTGGTTCAAGAATAATCAGGTTCTTGATGGACGTGCCACCATAGTTCACACCGTCATTATAGGTTCCGAAGTAGCGGTACAGTCCTGCCGGCACCTTGTTGCCGTTCATGTCCTTCATGTTCCAAGTCACGGGGAAACTGCCGGCATTGGTCATCCACACCATGCGGCCAAGTGCATCGGTAACACGGATTGTCATATCGGGAAGAACTGACATCTCGGTCTTCACATCAAAGGTGATCATGACGTCACTATCGAGGAATGCGGGCATCTTGTCGGCCATGATTTCAGCGTCTGAGCCTTGTCCAACGACAAAGGATATGGTGCGGCTCGCATGATTGCCCAGCATGTCTGACACCGTATAGGTCAGCGTGTGCAATCCCACGGATAAGTTCGATACGGGGAACTCAATGTTTACTACCTTGCCGCCATCGTTCGTCGTGGCATAGCACACCACGTCCTCGTAAGACTGCTTGCCACCGTCAAGCTGGAGCTTCATCGTATTGGCAACTGAATTGGGCTGCATGCTTACGCCCTCGTTGTCGCTCACGTTGATATACAATACCGAGTTTGGAGCAACCACCGAGCCATCGGTAAAGGTCGCCGCATCGTTCATGTACATGGCCGTGATCACCGGTGCCTCGTTGTCGTTGATAGCCGTCGACGGGTCGAACGGCATCATCATTACCTGCTTGGTGAAACCGTTCACCATGTAATCACTGTTGTCCTTGTGGGCATAAACGCGCAACAGCATCATCGAGGAATCGTTCGGATGATCTATCGTAATCGTTGGGGCAATCATTGTTCCTGAGAACATGCCATTAGTGACGCGGCCAGTTATCTCGGCTATCTTGGGACGGTCAAAATATATGTCACGGTCCACCACACTGCCCGAGAAGGAGGGTGATAAAGTTGTGAACACCTCTTCCTTGTCATAGAGCGACAACGTTGCGTCGCCGTTGAAGCCGGTATCGATATTTCCATCGGCATCAACAACTTGCACCTTTACCTCAAACCTGCTCAACGGGGCAATTTGGGCCATCTGGGTGCCTGTCATGTCAGTGCCGTTCACGCTCGTGATGTTGAAACGGGAAATGGGATAGTTCACCTTTATTGCCGGGTCGCCCAGCAGGAAGAACGACATTTTGTTGATATTTGCCGAAGTAAATCCCAGTTTGCTCTCCTTGTAGGCCTCGCCTAGCGTAGGCATCACACCCTTGCTGTCGTAGCTGAACAGCGCGTTGATAAAGAATTGGTTCAACTTGTCATTACTGGAAGCGAACACCATGCGGGACGACGTCAACAATGCGATGGCTCCGCCGTCTCGTTTGTGGAACATCAACTCGGCGATGCCGCGCGTGTCGTTGTCGAAGTGCGCCACGTCGCAGCAGGCGGTTGTGAAAATCGGAAAGTGGGGATATGTCGTGCGGGCGACGTCACCTGGAACCCACATCCTGTTCTGCTTGGTAAACGAGGAGGGACCAGCATGGCCGACGTAGGTGGCGAAATAGGTGCCTGCCTTCAGGTAGTTGCTCATCACCCGCTTGGCCTCGGTAGCTGTCTTACGTTTAACATCGAAAGCGGGCTCCATTGTCGAGCGGGGATACATGCTGTTGTGAACGGTGTTGACGTGCATGCCCGTGTGCAGATCATTATCGATCTGGTTCTGGTAACCTTGACCCTGGAACATGTAGTCTCCCTGATCAGGCGAGTCGCTCATGACAAGCGTGTTGTTGCGCCACACGCCGTAATCGGGATTAGCATAGTACTCCACAATCTTGTCAACGTCGCTGCGGGCCTCATCGACATCAGTACAGGTGATGCGGCCAATACCGATGCGCAATTTGTCGCCGGCGACGTTTGAGCCCGAGTTATCGTCCAACAAACCGAAGAAATCGTCGCTCGTAAAACTGTTGTTCTCTACATTGCTGTTATCACTCTGGTAGGTCAGCAGGTCATCGGGATGCTGGCCCATGAGTTCGCGGTTGTCGAACGAGCCAGTACCGAACAGCAGCAGGTTCTTGAACTTGGTGTTGTCACGGTCATAGAGCATCTTGCAAAGCAGGCGATAGGCCATCGCATCACGGGTGCCGCTGGAGAACTCGTTGAAGACCTGGTCCTGGGTCACCACGGCGACGTCGATGCCGTCAACGGCACGGTGCAGGTCGGCCAGGCGGTTGGCTTGCTCGAGGAACGCGTCGGTCGTGATAATGAGGAAATCGGGAACCGGCATGCCGTGCAGATTCTGGTTCTCAACGGGCTGATATCCCGAGATCTTCTTCAGCGTCTTGGTCGGATCAAATGCCACATACATCGAGCGGGAAATCGGTGTAGAGAAGAAGGAGATTCCTTTACCTGCTGCATCGTCATAAAGGATCGTCTGCATCGCCATCGGGCTGTTGGTGTTGTTGAGATACCACACCACGGTGCTCGAGGAGGCATTAGGCAGCATGAATCGGTCTTGTCCCCTCGTGACGCCATAGCCCATGAGAAGCTGGTTATCGGCAGCATCGGCTAGGATGTTCTCGCGGGTATAAGTCATAATGAAGTAGTCCAGGCGGGCGACGGAAACCGGGACAGGAGCCGTCGAAAACGTGATTATGGGTTCATATTGGCCGTGCTCGGCGGGATTTGTGAGTTTTTGCTTCGTGAAGGGCGACGCAAAGTTATAGTAAACATTCTCCGTTGGCCGATAGATGCGTGAAGACGCTTGAGAATAAGACGTCGTGTCGGCGACACCGCCACTGTGCAACACCGAGCCGGCAAACACTGTCCCCTCGGCAAAGGCAGCGATGGTCGAGTGCACGACGACGGTGCTGTCGGCCAGATGCGGCAGATAGTAGTCGATGAGCAGCGGTTGCCTGGAGAAATCCTCTCCCAGCATCTCCTTGCCCGAGCTGGTCAAGCTCGTCAGCTCATACTCGTGGAAAAAATAGCCCAAGCTGAACGGATTGTCCACATACTCACTCGGTGGCGACACCACCTTCTCGGCTGGCGTCAGGTCAGACTTGGTATCCTCGGTCAAGAAATAGCAACCCACCTGGGAATAGGGGTTGAACATGCGCGTGAAATGAGGATTCGTGCTGTAGTCACTGATTGTGAATGCCACAGGACCATTGCCATAGAAACAGATCTTGTCGTTTGTTCTTAAGATAGGCACCTGCTTCAGATCATCGGCGGCAGAGCCGTTGAGATTCTCGCTGATGCGGTTGCCGCCCGTGCCGTAAACATGTACCCGTGCCGGATTGGTGAAGCCCATTTCACGGAGCTCGTTATAGGTGATTTCATAGACTCCATTGTCGGGAATCGTAATCTTCACCCACTTACCCGTTGCGAGCTTGGACTGGGTCGCATAGATTACGGTATTGAACGCATCCGCATGGCCAGCGCAACAGACGGCTAGCATGACGAAGGATACGACTCGAAGTATGAATAGTTTGCGCATATTCTTTCTTGTTCTAGTTAATTACTTATAACTCTGTCGATTATATCGTGCTCAGTTCGCTATCTGACGATAGAATCAAACTACAAAGGTATAAATTATTTCTAGAACTCCAAAATCAAGTCTGTTTTCTGACATTATCTGCAAAAAAATCATAGTAAGCCAGCCAAGTAGGTCGTTTCTCAAAGATGAAAAAAGTGAGGCGGTTTCCTTCTTGGGAAACCACCTCCTGATGAGAGTATGAGTTGTCAATCATTAACGGAATTCCGTCACTCCTTACTAGCAGAAATCGGATCCAGCACGATGAGGTTGTTGAGCGGTGTTCCGCCAAAGTTCACCCCGTCGTTGTAAGTGCCGAAGAAGCGGTAAAGGCCTGCCGGCACCTTGTTGCCGTTGAAGTCCCTCATGTCCCATGTCACGGGGAAGGCATTGGCGTTGGTCATCCACAGGAGTTTACCCGTCGCATCGGTGACGCGGATCACCATGTCAGGTATAAGCGTCAGCTCGGTTTCCACATCAAAGTTGACAACACCGTCGCGGAATGCCGGCATCTTGTCGGTAACAAGGTCGACAACAGTATTCTGGCCGACCATAAAGGTAATCGTGCGGCTGGCGCCATTGCCCAGCATGTCATATACCGTATAGGTCAAGGTATGCCTGCCCGCCGAAAGGTTTGCCAGGGGGAAGGCGATATTTACCACTTTGCTGCCGTCTTCCAGTGTTGCATAACAAGCCACATCCTCGTAAGACTGCTTGCCGCCGTCGAGGAGCAGCGTCATACTGTTGGCGACCGAGGTGTTCTGGGTGCTGATGGCCTCGTTGTCGCTGGCGCTGATATAAAGCATGGAGTTGGGGGCGATCATGGCGCCGTCGGCAAAGGTAGCCTCGTCGTTTAAGAACATTGAAGTGATTACCGGTGCCTCGCTGTCGTTGATGGCTGCCGATTCATCAAAGGGCAGCATCGTCACCAGCTTGGTGAAACCGTTCACCATGTAGTTGCTGTTGTCTTTGTGGGCATAAACTCGGATTAACACTTCCTGATTGCCGGTCATCGGGGATTTGGGAGCAATCATCGTTCCCGTGAAAATGCCATTTTTGACGCGGCCTGTTATCTCGGCCAACTTGGGGCGATCGGTGTAAATGTCACGGTCTGTTATGGAGCTGTTGTAGGTGAAGGACAGCGTCGTGAACAGGTCCTCGCGGTCATAAAGTGTTACGGTTGCGTCGCCGTTGAAGCCAGTGTCAATATTTCCCTCGGCATCAACAACTTGCGCCTTTACCTCAAACCTGCTCAGCGGGGAAATTAGAGCCATCTGGGAGCCTGTTGTCATGTTGGTGCCGTTCACGCTCGTGATGTTGAAACGTGAAATGGGATAGTTCACCCTAATTGCGGGGTCGCCCAGCAGGAAAAACGACATTTTGTTGACGTCAGTCGAAGTAAAGCCCAGTTTGCTTTCCTTGTAGGCCTCGCCCAGCGTGGTCATCACTCCCTTGCTGTCGTAACTGAATAGGGCATTGATAAACTGTCGATTTAACCTGTCATTTGGGGAAGAATAAACCATGCGTGACGAAGTCAGCATCGCAATGGCGCCGCCGTCACGTTTGTGGTACATCAGTTCGGCGATGCCGCGCGTGTCGTTGTCGAAGTGGGCCACGTCGCAGCAGGCAGTAGTGTAAATCGGATAGTGGGGATATGTCGTGCGGGCAACGTCTCCCGTAGTCCACATTCTGTTCATTTTGGTGAATGAGGAGGGGCCGGCGTGGCCGACGTAGGTGGCGAAATAGGCGCCCGCCTTGAGGTAGTTGCTTATCATTCGCTTGGCCTCGGTGGCCGTTTTGCGTTTAACCTCGAAAGTGGGCTCCATTGTGGAGCGGGGATACATGCTATCGTGAACGGTGTTGACGTGCATGCCCGTGTTCAGGTCATTATCGATCTGATTTTGATAGCCTTGGCCCTGGAACATGAATTCCCCTTTATCGTAAGAATCGCTCATCACGAGGGTATTGTTGCGCCACACGCCGTAGTCGGGGTTGGCGTAGTATTCCACAATCTTGTCCACGTCGCTGCGGGCCTCGTCGGCATTGGCACAGGTGATGCGGCCTACGCCGATGCGGAGCTTGTCGCTGGCGATGTTTGATCCCGAGTTGTCGTCCAACATCCCGAAGAAATCGTCACTCGTGTAGCTGCTGTTCTCTACATGGCTGTTGTCGCTCTGGTAGGTGAGGAGGTCGTCGGGGTGCTGGCCCATAATTTCGCGGTTGTCGAACGAGCCCGTGCCGAAGAGCAGCAGGTTCTTGAACTTGTTGCTGTCGCGGTCATAGAGCATCTTGCACAACAGGCGGTAGGCCATGGCGTCGCGGGTGCCGCTGGAGAACTCGTTGAAGACCTGGTCCTGGGTCACCACGGCGACGTCGATGCCGTCAACGGCCCGGTGCAGGTCGGCGAGGCGGTTGGCCTGCTCAAGGAAGGCGTCGGTCGTGATGATGAGGAAATCGGGGACCTGCATGCCGTGCAGGTTCTGGTTCTCGACGGGCTGATATCCCGCGATCTTCTTCAGTGTCTTGGTCGGGTCAAAGGCCACATACAGCGAGCGTGTCATTCCGCTGGAGAAGAATGCGCGTCCCTTGCCGCTCTCGTCATTATAAGCTGTTGTTTCCACCACCATCGGGCTGTTGGTGTCGTTGAGATACCACACGACGGTGCCGGAGGGGGCATTGGGCAGCATGAAGCGGTCATTGCCCTTGGTGACGCCATATCCCATGAGCAACTGGTTGTCGGCGGCGCCGGCGAGGATGTTCTCGTGGGTAAAAGTGAGAATGAAGTAGTCCAGGCGAGCGACGGAAACCGTGGCGGTGTCGGAGAGCGTGATCAGGGGCCTGTACTGGCCGTGCTCGGCGGGATGCGTGAGCTTGAGCTTAGCGAAGGGCGAGGCGAAGTTGTAATACACATTACTCGAGGCCTTGTTGATGCGGGACGAAGAGGCGGAATATACCGTCGTGTCGGCGGCGGCGCCGCTGTAGAGCACGGCGTTGGCATAAGTCGTCTCGCTCGTGAACGCCGCGATGGTGGAGTGCAGGACGACGGTGCTGTCGGCCAGGTGCGGGAGATCGTAGTCGATGAGCACCTGCTGCCTGGAGAAGTCCTCGCCGAGCATCTCCTTTCCCGAATTGGATACGCTCATGAGGTCGCGCTCGTGGTAGAAGCAGTCGAGGCTGAGGGGGTTATCGACATACTCGCCGGGTGGTGTGGTCACCTTGGCGGTTGGCGTCAGGTCGGGGGTGTCCTCCTCGGTCAAGAAGTAGCAGCCCACCTGGGAATAGGGGTTGAACACGCGTGTGAAATGCGGGCTGGAAGTGATGTCACTGATCGTGAACGCCACGGGTCCGTTACCATAGAAACAGATCTTGCTGCTCGTCCTGAGGATGGGCACGGGTGCCAAGTCATCGGGGGCGGTGCCGTTGAGCTTCTCGGCGATGCGGTTGCCCCCCGTGCCATAAACGTGGACGCGCGCGGGATTGGAGAAGCCCATCCTGCGGAGCTCGCTATAAGTGATCTCATAGACGCCGTTGGCGGGTATCGAGATCTTGACCCACCTGCCCGTGGCGAGCCTGGACCGGGTCGCATAGACAGAGGCATTGAACGCCGCGGCATAGCCGGCGCCCAGGACGGCCAGGATGGCCACACACAGAACTTGAAATATTGTCGGTTTACGCATATGCTTAGTTTTTATCATTCCCTCGTGTATCGCTATTGACCGAATACCGATTTTTTCAACCCACAAAGATATACTTTTTTTCTTTAACCCCAAAACCGAGGCTGATTTCCACCACTATAAATAAATAAGACAAAACAAAAGCCAGAGGGATCAATCCCCTGGCTATCAGTAAGCGTTCACCCGAGTGACAATCTGCGGTTAATCGTTGTTGCCGCCCGTCGGGTCCAGGACGATGAGCTTGTTGATGGACGTGCCGCCATAGTTCACGCCGTCATTGTAGGTACCGAAGTAACGGTACAGCCCTGCCGGCACCTTATTGCCGTTCATGTCCTTCATGTCCCAGGTCAAGGGGAAACTGCTAGTAGTGGTCATCCACATGAGCTTACCCGTCGCATCGGTGACGCGTACCACCATGTCAGGAACAAGCGTCAGCTCGGTCTCCACATCAAAGTTGACGACATCGTCGAGAAACGCCGGCATCTTGTCGGCAACTAGGCTGGCAACGGTATTCTGGCCGACCATGAACGTGATGGTGCGGCTAGCGCCGTTGCCCAGCATGTCATATACCATGTAGGTCAACGTATGCATTCCCTCAGAGAGGTTTGACAACGGGAACTCGATGTTCACCGCCCTGCCGCCGTCGGCCACCTGGGCATAGCATGTCACGTCCTGGAAAGACTGCTTGCCGCCGTCGAGCAGCAGCTTCATGCTGTTGGCAGCCGAGTTGGCCTGCATGGCGATTCCCTCGTTGTCGCTGGCGCTGATATAAAGCATGGCGCTGGGAGCAATCACGGCACCGTCGGCAAAGGTCACCTCGTCGTTCACGAACATTGACGTGATTACGGGTGCCTCGGTATCGTCGATGGCTGCTGTTTCATCAAACGGCAACATCGTTACCTGCTTGGTGAAACCGTTCACCATGTAGTCGCTGTTGTCCTTGTGGGCATAAACGCGAATCTGCACGTCATCGCCATTGGCCATCGGCGACTGGGGAACAATCATCATTGCCGTGAACATACCGTCAACCACGCGGCCCGTTACCTGGGCCAATATGGGACGATCCCTGAAAATGTCACGATCAGTAGGTTCACCGTCGACCTTGCATGTCAACGTCGTGAAATAATCCTCCATGTCATAAAGGGTCACCGTTGCATCGCCATTGAAACCGGTGTCGATATTGCCTTCACCATCCACCACTTGAGCCTTGATCTCAAACTTGCATAACGGGCTGAGCTGAGCCTTTGCAGTGCCGGTCACGTCGGTGCCGTTCACGCTCGTGATGTTGAAGCGGGAGATGGGATAGTTCACCTTCATTGCCGGGTCGCCCAGCAGGAAGAACGACATCTTGTTGACATCTGACGTGGTGAAGCCCAATTTGGCATCCCTGTAGGCCTCACCCAAGGTGGGCATCACGCCAACGCTGTCGTAGCGGAACATCGAATTGATGAAGTACTGGTTCAGCTTGTCGTTACCCGAAGCGAACACCATGCGCGACGAGGTGAGCATTGCGATGGCGCCGCCGTCACGCTTGTGGTACATCAGCTCGGCGATGCCGCGCGTGTCGTTGTCGTAATGGGCGACGTCGCAGCAGGCGGTGGTGAAAATGGGATAGTGGGGATAAGGCGAGCGGGCGACGTCACCGGTAGTCCACATCTTGTTCACCTTGGTGAACGAGACTGCTCCGGCATGGCCGACGTAGGTGGCGAAATAGGTGCCGTCGGTGAGGTAGTGATTGATCATTTGCTTGGCCTCGGTAGCGGCCTTGCGCTCGACCGCAAATGCGGGCTGCGTCGTCGAGCGGGGATACATGTTGTTGTGAACCGCGTTCACGTGCATACCCGTATTCAACTCGTTGTCAATCTGGTTTTTATAGCCCTCACCCTGGAACATATACAAACCATTGTCAAAGGCGTCGCTCATGACGAGGGCGTTGTTGCGCCACACGCCGTAGTCGGGGTTGGCGTAGTATTCCACAATCTTGTCAACGTCGCTGCGAGCCTCGTCGACATCGGTACAGGTGATGCGGCCGACGCCGATGCGCAGCTTGTCGTTGGGAATATTGGTGCCCGAGTTATCGCTCAAAAAGCCGAAGAAATCGTCACTCGTGAAACTCAGGTCCTGAACATGGCTGTTGTCGCTCTGATAGGTAAGCAGGTCATTGGGATGCTCACCCATGAGCTCGCGGTTGTCGAATGAGCCCGTGCCAAAGAGCAACAGATTCTTGAATTTGAGGCTGTCACGGTCAAACAGCATCTTACACAACAGGCGGTAGGCCATGGCATCGCGCGTGCCGCTGGAGAACTCGTTGAACACCTGGTTCTGGGTCACCACGGCGACATCGATGCCGTCAACGGCACGGTGAAGGTCGGCCAGGCGGTTGGCCTGCTCCATATACGCTTCAGTAGTGATGATAAGGAGGTCGGGGACCGCCATAGCATGCAGGTTCTGATTCTCCACTGACTCGTAACGTGAAATCTTCTTCAGCGTCTTGGTCGGGTCAAAGGCCACATACATCGAGCGGGAGCTGGGGTTGGAGAAGAATGCGAGGCCGCTGCCGCTGGCACCGTTATAGGTGGTCGTTGTCACTTCCAACGGCTTATTTGTGTTATTAATGTACCAGACCACGGTGCCGGAGGGGGCATTGGGCAGCATGAAGCGGTCACTGCCCCTCGTGACGCCATAACCCATGAGCAGCTGGTTGTCAACGGCATCGGCGAGAATGTTCTCATGCTTGTAGGTCAAGATGAAATAATCCAGTCGCCCAATGATGGAATAACCGCTCGAGGTGGTGTATTTAATCAGGGGCTCATACTGGCCATTCTCGGCAGGATTGGTCAATCTCAACGAGCCATAGGGAGTCGCAAAGTTATATAACGTGTAGCTGTTTTCTGAGGGCATATAGATGCGTGACGAAGCCGTCGTATAAACCGTCGTGTCGGTAACGCCTCCGCTGTGCAGCACGGCATTGGCATAGGTCATCTCTGACGCATTGGCAGCGATGGCCGAGTGCACGACGATGGTGCTGTCAGCCAGGTGGGGAAGATAATAGTCGATGAGTACCCTCTGCTTGGAGAAATCCTCACCCAGCATCTCCTTGCCCGAGCTGGACACGCTCATCAGTTCACGCTCGTGATAGAAGTAGTCCAAACTGACGGGATTGTCGATATAGGAGGTCACTGACACCACGGCCTTTTTCTCCGGCACCAATTCTGCCGCCGACTCCTCGGTCAGGAAGTAGCAACCCACTTGGGAATAGGGGTTGAACACGCGTGTGTAGTGGGGATTGGTGCTGTAGTCACTGAGGGTGAACGACACAGGCCCGTTACCGTAGAAGCAGATCTTGTCGCCCATGCGCAGTATGGGCACCTGATTCAAGTCATCGGCCGCAGAGCCGTTGAGCTGCTCGCTGATGCGGTTACCGCCCGTGCCATAGACGTGGACCTTGCTGGGTGTGGTGAAGCCCATCTCCAACAATTCGTCGTAGGTAATCTCATAGATTCCGCTTTCGGGGATGATCACCTTTACCCACTTGCCCGTGGCGAGCTTGGACTGGGTCGCATAAACCGATGGGTTGAACGCGCTCGCATAGCTGGCGCTCAAGACGGCCATGATGGCCACACAGGCAACTTGAAATTTTGTCAGTTTGCGCATATTTCTTAGTTTTATGTTGTTTCTATCTCAAAAACGTTTCGTTACAATCTCACTTTCATATTGAGCACCGGCTGGCCGCCTATACTGGCCGTCATATGCTCGCCTGGACTGAGGACACAACCCTCGCCAGCATCACCCGTAAACAGCAGGTCTCCCATCTTGATGCTGCAGCGGGTACTCACTGCCGCTATCATTTCCTCCAACGGGAACCTCATGTCGTCCAGGCAACATTGTGCCACCACCTTGTCGCCCACCCGGGCCTCGATCGGCGTGTGCATCGCGTCGCGGGCATCCTGCACCAATATCCAGTCGCCGACAATGGCAGCGCCATCGATTGCCCTGTCCAAACCCGTCAGCCGTTCATCGTCACTGTCGCAGGCGCGGATGGTGAATGCCGCGGCAAACGCGTCCCAGTAGCGGTGGGCAAACTTGGGCGCCACACACTTGCCCAGGCGGCTCATACGCACCACGATGGAGGGCGTGGCGACAAAACGCCGGGCGAAATCGGGCACAAAAAACGTTCGACCCGTGTACAGGATCGATGAGTCGGCCATGAGATAGGCTTGGGGGACGCTGTCCTCCTTGCCATAATTCCCAGTGAAGCCAATGACCTTCATCGCGCCGTCATTCTTTTTTCAGTGTCTTGATGCGGCACTGTTCAGCTTGTCTGCCCTTGCATCCGGTTATAGATAATCGCCAGGTGGGCATATATCGAGGTATTGGCAATCACCACATTCTCGGGAGCCTTGATGCGGTAGGGTGTGAAGTTCCACAGGGCTGTCACGCCGCTGTCGATTGCCAGGTTGGCAGCCTCTTGAGCCCGCTCTACGGGCACAGTGAGGATAGCGATGGGGATATGGTGCTTGGCCTGCCAAGCCGGTAATTGGTCAATGGAAAACACAGGCACACCACCCAATTGCTTGCCGATAACCTCGTCACGCACGTCAAAGCCGGCCACGATGTTCAGGCCGTAATGCTCTAGGCCATGATCCTGCATCAGAGCGGTTCCCAGACTACCTGTACCGATCACCACGGCATCGTGGTGCCGGTTGAACCCCAGGAAATCCTCCAGCTCGGTGACCAGGCTGTGCACCTCGTAGCCGATGCGTGTCTTGCCGCGGATATTGAGAAACGACAGGTCCTTGGCAATCTGTGAAGACTGCACATTGAGCTCCTTGGAAATCTGTGTCGAGGAGACATAATCCACATGCAGGTTGTCCAGCATGCGCACATAGGACAGATACCACGGCAAACGCCTGATGGTGGGCTCGGGAAGGATAATCCGGTTGTCGTTGTTCTTTATCATGTTTATCAATACCTGGATGCAATTAACCTACAAAATTACCTCTTTTTTCATAACAGCGGGCATTTTACACCTTATTTTATAGCAATTGCGCACTTTTTAACATCTGTTATGAAGAGAGACACGAGGCGGGAGCTGCGATGAAAAACGCATCTCCCGCCTCGTATGAATTCAGTCCTTTAACTTACCGATAAAGGGTGTTATTCGCCAGTGACAGCGAGTTTCTTCGCTTTTGTGGCCTCCTTGATGCCATCGGTCGAGATCGTAGCACGGTAAACATAGATACCGCGAGGCACACGGCGGCCTGCCACATCGGTCAGATCCCATGTGACGGGTGTCGAGGTGTACATGTCGCTGCGTCCCGACTGGGTGGTGCTCCACACACGGCGTCCCATCAGGTCATAGACCTCAATCGTCACGCTGACCACCGCATCGGGGCGGTTGTGCCGCACGTAGAAGGAAGTCTCGACACTGGCCGGATTGGCCGCGCAATAGACGTCGGCAATCTCTGGAGCCAGGCCATTGACCACATTAAAGTTTATCGTCCTCTCGCTCATGTTGTTATACACGTCCCAGACGCGCAGACGCAGGGTGTGCGGGCCCCTGGCAAGGTCACTCAGCTGGTAGCTGATGCTGCCCTTGGTACCTTGCTCGGCAAACATGGGTGTGTAGTAGCTGGTCACGTCATTGTAGCTGCCCGTGCCGTCAAGGGTGAGCGTCATGCTGTGCCCGATGCCGGCCGACGAGAAATTCACGCCGCTCTCGTCGCTCACCGTAGCCAGGAACAGGGGAGACTCGTTGATGTCGCTACCATCCACGAAGTGCTCATCATTCAACCCCATGACCAAAATCTTGGGACCGATGGTGTCTGTCACCTGCTCGTCATCATAGCCGTAGATGTAAAAATCGCTGTTGCTGCCCATCGCCTCGAGTGAGTCGCGGCGGTCGTAGGCATACAGGTTAATCAGCGCAGGGCGGTAATTTTCATACTCGTAGTCCACCTCACTGGGGATGATAACGCGCACCGTGAAACGGCCTCCAATCACGGTATCCACATTGATAGCCAAGCGATTGGGACGGTCCTCGTAGTTGATCACTTTGCCTTCCTTGCCGCCATAGCCGTGAGTCGTCACCGTCTGCTCCGGACCGAACAGCGTCGAGACGATGGCGCCGTTGAAGTTGGGCAGCAGCTCACCGTCACCGCCGACAATGCTGCCGCTGAATTCCACATGCTCGCGTGCCTTGAAAACAGGCATATTCTCGCTGTCCACGGGTTTGCCGTTGATGGTCTCGACACGGGCCGTATAGGGGGCATAGGCCAAACGCATGGCGGGATCACCGATGACAAAGTAGCGATGCTTGTTGTCGCTGGTGGAACGGAGGTCGTTCTTTGCCAGGCGAATGATGTCGCCCAGGCGGCGCGACTTGCCCTGCTCGTCACGGGCGAACACATACCTGCCGACAGCCGACGTCAACGCTCCATTATCGGCAATGAAAGCCTTGCGGGGCGGACAAACCAGGGCCACAACACCGCCATTGGGATTCAGGAACATGTGCTCTCCACTGGACAACGTCGAATTGTCGAAGCAGCAGAATTCACAAGTAGCGGCATACAGCACCGGCAGGCGCTTGTAGAAGAGTTGAGTCTCGACATCCGATCGCATGAGCAGTCCCTCGCCTGTCCAGTTCTGGGTGCTGGCATGGCCCACATAGTTCCACCACAGGACACCCTCGCGCAGCGCCGTGAACATCTTGGCGCGAGCGTCAGGATAGGTGCGCGCCCCGCCCTCACTCACGGCGTTGAAAGCGTCGGTATAGACGTAGTTGTATATCATATCTTTACCGCCATTGGCACGGGCACGGACAATCATCGTGTCGGACTGCTCCATGTGGACGCCTTTATTCTCATCGTCAGCGACCATCAAGGCCTGATTCTTCCACGCGCCATAAATGGGCGATTCCACATACTTGGTCAACTTGTTGACCACGGTGCGGGCCTCGCTGACGCTCTTGACAATCATGCGGCCCACAGCGACGTCCATGCGCTCGTTGTCATCCGTTCCAGAGCCATCGCCCACCGCGCCAAAGAAGTCATCGGTAGTGATAGAACTGCCGTCGTCCTTGCTGTAAGGTGTCTGCCACGTGAGCAGATGGGGATAGTTCAAGGAATTGGCATCGGTGCCGACCAAGCGGTTGTCATAGCTGCCGCAACCCATCAGCAACAGGTAGCCCAAACGGTGGCCGTCATCACTGATGCCGCGGTCAAAGAACATCTTGCACAGCCTGCGGTAGGCCATCGCATCCTGAGTGCCGCTGGAGAACTCATTGTACACCTTGTCCTGGTCAAGGACAAGGACGCGGAAATGGTCAGTCCGCTCATGCAGTTTGGCCACACGGCGGGCTTGTTCAAGATAAGCGTTCGGAGAAATGACTATCATGTCGGGCGTCGGCTCGCCGTGGATATCCTGGTTAGACACCTCACCCAACAGTTCGGGGTGGGAATAGGTTCCCGACTCGTCAAAGGCCACGAACTCACGGCGTCCGCTTGCCGATGGACTGAAAGACAATGTGCCCTCGTTGGCTTGGGCATTGAGCTGCACCGGGGCATAGGGAGCCGTGACATCCCACACGCGCGTCGCGCTGCCACACCCGCTCAAGCGGTAAGTCTTTGACGTCTGGGCATCCTGCAGGCCGAAGCACAATGAGCCATTGCGCAATGCCAACAAACGCTCATAGTTAACGGTAATATAGTCAAGACGGGCTAGTTTGGGCGTGACGGGGCAGGAATAGGCCACGGTATAATTCAGCTCGTCGGCGTCAAGCTTAAAAGTCTTGACCGCCGAATTGGAAGTTATCTCATAAAAATCTGAAGTCGTCGTATTCTGTACCAGGTCTTCATTAAGGACCGGTAACTGCGTGCCGTTATAGCTGTAGGTCAAGGTGCTGGATGCTTCATCACACTTGGCGGCGAATGAAGTGAACACTTTGATGTCGCTGCCCAGCACCATGTTGTCTAGCGAGAACTTAAAAGTCTGTGACTTGTTTGACAAGAAGCTCTCACCCAGGAAGACACGCCCCATCTCGCCAGGGTTGACGATTTCCTGCTCATGGTAAAGGCGCTCCAGATAAGTCGTGATGACGCTGCCCACCGGTTCATTGCCGGCTTTAACGGGCTCAATGTCGCTGAAACGGCTGTCATTGGTGACAAAATAGCTGCCCGAGTTGGCATAAGGGTGCTGGACCTGCACCTGTTCGAAACGGGTATTATGCCGTTTCCAGGTCGTGGGGCCCTGGGCATAGAAAAGGATGCGGTCACCCGTGCGCACCAAGGGCATCTGAGGCAGGTCGTCAGCATAATTGTCACCCCGCATCATCTCGCTCAACGGAGCACCGCCATAGCCGAACACGTGAATCTGAGACAAGTCGCTGCCCAGACCCCAATTGCGGGCATCGTCGGCGGTAATCTGGTAAATACCGCTCTCCATGACCGATATCTTGACCCATTTGCCCGAAGCCAGTTTGCTGTTCTCGGCATAGAAGCTCTTGTCCAGCGCGTGTGCTGAAACAGCGCACAATGCCATCACCATAATGGACACGGCAGCGCGGACGAAATATTTCATCATCTTCATTTTCTGTTTAATTATTTACCCTTATAACGGAATTTGCCGCCTTTTATTGCCCAATAGAAATCATTCACTGATTGGCAGGGACGGCAAGGGTGATGTAATGCCCTTCCTCACGGCGTGTAACAAGGTTGTACAAGCGATCACCGCAACGGGCAGCAAAAACGGTCTCGACGGGGTCTGGCGTGAAGGATTCGAGGCAGATTCCTTCAGTCCAGTCTATGGCACTATTGCGCTCGGCCTTGATGACAGCTTCCTTGGCCGTCCAGGCGATGATGTGGGCCGCAAGGTCGTCAGGATCAATAAATTGTTTTTCACTGGTATTGAGGAACTTGTCGCGCACTTTGATGACCTGCTGACGGTCGGCCTGCTCGGCATCAACGCCGATGACCTGGTTTTCGCTTAATGCAACCACCACCAGCCGCATCGTGTGCGAGATACTGATGTTCATGTCACTGCCTTCGACCATCGGCGCCCCCTGTTCGGTGTGAGCCAAAGTCACAGGCTTCCCGAAAGCCTCACACAGCAGCAACCGCTCAGCCGCCTTCTCGCGCTGGCGCTTGGGCGGCAGCCCCGCCAAATCCTCAACCGGAATCCCCTTCTCGCGGCACAACACCAACAGCTGCGGCGCCTCCTCGAGCCGCAGGTAAAAAAGGGACGGTTCTTTTGATGACATTTCCATTTACTTGATTCTTTAGCGCAAAAACAGAACAGGAAAATGGGGGAGGTAATTACCCGACGCCGTTCTTGGCGAGGTCGATGCGGGTGAGGATGCGGGGGTTGTCCTCGCTGGCGGCAATCCAGGAACGGTAGCGGCGACGATTGACGTATCGCTCGACCAGATAGGCCAGAATGAACATCACGGGCACCTGAATCCATAACATCCAGTAAGGGTGCTGCACCTGATACAGGGTGGAGCCATTGGTCTGCATGAGAACGTAGCCGTTGACCATCCAAGTGCCTGGCACACAGTCGCCCACGACACGCCACAGCCTCGACATGAGGTAACGCGGCCACGAAACGCCGGTGAGAAAGACAAAGACCACCGAGGAGAACACGAACAGCAGGAACACGCTCTCGCGCTCGTTAACGACGGCCGACAAGGTCTGGCCCATAAACGAGACGGCAATGACGAAGGGAACGGCCAGGCAGATGATGTGCAACAGGTTGCCATACTGCGGGAATCCGAACATCAAGGGCACGTAATGAAGCACATAGATGACGGGCAACACATAGATAATCTGGTGACACATCATCTTGCCGATGACTGTGGCACCGGGACTGGCCTCCACGGCCATAGGATCACGGCCACCGTTGCGGCGACGACGCTCGATGCTGCCGCCATGCAGCATGGCAATGCCCAAAACCATGCTCTGCTGCAACACCAACGGCAGGATAAACAGCAACACGGCACTGGCAATACCCATGGCGGGATTACCCACAGGCACCTGGCGGTTATCGACGATTGAACCGCTCATGCTCACCACGGGCTCCACTACTGCAGCCAAGCGTTCGTTGCCCATCGCCTGCGACACATTGGACAATGCGGTGAACATCGCCTTGTAGCGCATCATCACGCTCATGTCGCAGTAGAGTGACACATGGGCCTGCTCACCTCGACCGACACACTGCGCAAAGTCCCTCGGGAAATACACAATGCCATAGCAAGCCTTGCGGTGCATCGCTTCCTGTGCTTCCTGCATATTGGCTGCATAGCCGACAATAGCGACTTCCTGAGTGGCGTCCAATCGACGGGTGAAGTCACGGCTCATGGCCGTGCGGTTATCATCGACAACGACAACACGCTCGTCGCGCACTACCTCGGGGTTATAGATGAGCGCGTAGAACACAGGATAAACAGCATTGAGAAGAAGGAAGAAGATGACCACGCCCTCGTCACGGAAGACGAGCAACAATTCGCGGCCGCACACCTTCAACACCTGTATGAACCACAAGAACAGCCTGCTATGTTTTACTTTCTCGGTCATATTACATCATCAGGGCACATACACGGGATTCATACACTCTTTCTTCAAGTGCCACGACATCAGCATGGGCAGTATGGTGAACCCGATGAGCGCCGCATAATAATATCTTGAATAATACAGATCGATACCGTTCAGGGCCTGGTCCACCATGATGAGGAAATAGTACTTGACGGGCACCGAGAAGCCTAAAGCCTCGACCCACGGATACATGGATTCCTGGGGCAACGAGAAGCCAGTGAACGAGAACGACAACATGCCCAACAGTGTGCACAACATCGTGCCGTAGCGGAAATTGGGCACAAAGCAGTACATCAGCAACGCAAAGCTCTGGTTGGCGACAACGAGCAGGAACATTGCCACGAGCATATTCCACGGGTTGCAATTTAACGGGAAATCATAGCAACGATACATGATCCACTGGATGAACCAACCCACGGCGGTAAACAGCACCGTCTGCGGCACCAACTTGCCTACTAAGGCCAGGAACATGCTGTCGCCCGCAGTGCGCAACCACTGGCGGCTCAGGCCTGACTTGAGTTCGATGCCCAACGAGAAAGCCGTCACCAGCAAGATGAACAAAGAGAAGAAACAGGGCACAAAAGTCCCGTTCAGGTAGTAGTTGTAATTAATGAAGGGGTTGCCCGGCATGTGGATATGGGTCTGATAAGGCACCAAAGCCGATTCGATGGTCTCGTTACGCAAACCCACAGTGCGCAGGGCCGCCTGGACAATGCCGCCGTTAACGAGCAGCGAGATAGTCTTGAAACCCTTGTACTGCATCGATGCGGGAGCATAATAGGCGTAGTTCACATAGTAGCTCACTACCGGCTGGCGACCGCCCAACGCATCTTCCTCCAGACTCTCAGGGATAAGGAAGAAACCCAGTACCTCACCCCGCTGCACAGCGTCACGCGCCTCGGCAAAATTGTTGTAGCGATGGCGTATGTTGACCTGCTGGAATCCGTTCAGATTGCGGGATATCTGCCGCGACAGGCTGCTGTTGTCCAGGTCAACGATGCCGACAGGGACCCGCTGCACCGACCCATCCTTGATCAGGTCCATGAGGAACCAGCAGCACAGAATCGGCAGGATGACCATGAGCAGGAAATACATGGGCCGCCGCACGAGCTGGATGCACCCGCGCTTGAAAGAATTCCATATATATTTCCCTATCATAGTCCTTAGTTTCTAGTCCCTAGTCCTTAGTTTCTAGATATTCTAGTTTATTTCTCGAGGATGACCGACATGCCGGGGCGCAGGTTTGGCACCTTGCTCACGGGGCGCATCTTCACCTCAAAGGTCTTGCTGTCGTATTGGCCCTGGGCCTTGGCGGCCTGCCAAACGGCATAGCTTCCCATGTCGTGGATGTAATAGACCGACATCTTGGTCTTCATGTTGTTCAACGCGGGAATGCGCACATCCACATCCTTGCCCATGGGCAGGTCGTTCAAGATTTCCTCTCGCACGCTGAAGCTTACCCACATGTCGTCCAGTTTGGCAATCGACATGATGGGAGTTCCCATCGCCACGAGCTCGCCCTCCTGGGGGTAGATCTCGCTCACCTCGCCGTCACACGGAGCCACGAGCACCTGGTCCTCGAGCAGGCTCTCCACTTCCTTGACGGTACCTTTCGCAACATTAGCCATGCTGCGTGCCGCATTCTTGTCCTCCTGCTGGGCACCCTTTACAGCCATGTCATACTGGGCCTTGGCGGCCTTGACCTGAGCAGTGGCTGCGTCATAGGCGGCTTTAGCCTCGTCGCGCTTCTGCTGTGTGGCGACACCCTGCTTAAAGAGGTTCTCCACACGCTGATAGGTTTTCTCGGCAATGGTCTGTGCTGCTATTGCCTGCTGCCACATGTTGTAGGCGCTCTGCTTGAGTTCCTCACGGGTGCCCTTCTCGGCCTTTTGGTTCTGGGAAGCGGCCGCAGCGGCTGCCTGCTGAGCCTGATAGTACTTGGCATCGACCGTGCTGGAGTAGATGCTTACCAACTTGTCGCCCTTGTGCACCGTGTCGCCCTCATGGACATAGAAGCGCACGATGCGTCCCGGCAACTTGCCGCTCACGCGCACAGCGTCACAATCGGCTTGTCCCTGGATGGTCGTATCAGCCGGATGGATGAGCAGGATGCCCACGATAGCGATACTCGCCATCACCAGGGCAAACACGGCCAGCGCTGCCAGCAGCGCTTTGTCCTTTTTGCGGACCACGGTTCTCTGTTCGTCTTTTTCCATATCTATATTTTAATGGTCTGGTTTTATTCTAGATGTTCTAGAGATTCTAGATGCTCTAGATTTATTAATAGCTCATGGTGCCCATGACCTTGTTCAGGTACTCGAGAGTCATCTGGACGTTGATTTCGGCATCGATTTTCTCGCTGTTGGCCTTGAGCCAAGCGGTCTGGGCTGCGAGCACCTCATCGACAGTACCCATGCCCTCCTTGAAGGCGACTCCAGCAATGCGCAGGTTCTCATCGGCCTGCTCCAGATTGGCCTTGGTGGCCTCGAAGGTCTTGAACGCTTCCTGATAGCTGAAGGCGGCTTGGCCAATCTGCAGGGCAATTTTCTCCTTAGCGTCCTGGAGTTCCAGACGTTTGACATGGGCATCGACCTGGGCGGCCTTGACCTTGTTGCTGAGTCCTCCCCAGTGCCAGAGCGGCATCTTGAGCGTCGCGCCCACGCTGAATCCGGCCCCGAAACGGTTTTCGAAGCCGTTGTAGCTGTTGGGATTGGTGGCATGCAAGGCTGCCACGGCAGCCAGTTTGGGCATCATCTCGCTGCGGGCGACTTTGACCTGCTGGTCATAAATCTTGGTAGCCAGTTCCAGCGAGCGCACGTCATGACGCTTATCATAGACCTCATCCAGATTGAAGCTGGACGGGGCGAGAACGAGGTCCAAATCGTCACGTCCCTCATCGGCGAGAGTCATCATGGTGTTCACGGGCAGGCCACACAGTTGCGCTAGCAACATTCGGGACAGCGTTACACCGTTATTCACCTTGGTCAGATCGACGTTAGCCTCGTTCAATTTCACGTCCACGGCAAGTTGGTTGGCACGCGTGGCGACACCCTCGTTGACCATCACCTTGACGTCGTTGTCGAGTTTATCGACCAGATCGACATAGCTGCGGGCCAGCTTCTGCTTAGCGCACAACGAGACGACCTGCCAGTAGGCGGCATCCACGTTGTAGATGACATCCTCGACCTTGCTCTCCCGCATCTCGCGGGCGAGTTGTTGAGCCAGGTCGGTAATCTGGTTCATGGCAGTGATTTTGCCACCCATATAGATGGGTTGGGTCACCGTCAGCGCACCACCCATCAGGTTGTGAATGTTATAGGTGAGGCCGCTCTTAGGCAACAAGGCCACGGTCGATGGGACATACTGACCGTTGACCTGCAAGGGATATCCCGTTGTGGGGTCGATGACCAGGTTGTAGTCATAAGTGCCCGTCTGCAGGTTGAACGACTTGGTGGGCAGCATCTGGTCCTCCTTGATGAGGGACACCTTGCGGGAGTTGTAGATGTAACCTGCAGTGAAGTCAAATTGGGGCAGATAGGCCGCTGCTGCCTCCTTGCGCTGGTAGCCCGCCTTGTCGATGGCCAATGACGCCTGCTGGATTTCCTTGTTGTTACGCAATGCCATATTGCGGCACGAGTCCAGGGTCACCACCTGGGCCGATGCGGCCAGCGAGAGGGCGCAGAGCGCTGTCAGAACGATGTTTCGCATAGTTGCTATTTACAAATAAGGTCTGTTTTATTGCCACAAAATTACTACTAATTTCCCAATAAAAAAACGGCTGTTCCAAATTGCACACTATTCGTGAAATTCGGAACAGTTTACGTTTTTTCCGCTATAGACCCGACATCTAACGTCTAAAGCCTAATTCTTATAATAGCATTTCACCTCGCCCACGGGCAATTTGCCCACCAGCAGCAGAGGTATGCGGCTGTCGTCGGTCGACATCCATGCCGTGATGTTGTCGCTGGACTTCTTGCCGCCCTCCTGCGTGAACTTGAAGCTGATGCAATGGGCCTGGCGCTTGGTGCCGTCGCGCATCTTGATAGACTCCACACCCTTATAGTTGATGGTGAGGTACTCCTTCTGCTTTCCAGAGAAGATGATGGTCGTGTAATTCTTGTTGCGGCTCAACTCGTTATAGTCCAGATTGCGCAGCATATAGAAGACGCTCACCATGTCATAGGCCTGAGCCTTGGCACTCAAGTCGATGGTGGTCGTCCCGCTCTTGCGGTAGCGTGTGCAATGAGCCTTGGTGTGGCTGTAATTGTAGGAGAACTTGATCACGTCGCGGGCATAGTAGTCTTTTTCGTGGGTCAGTTTCTCATACTGCAACGGCCTGAGTTCACTGTTCATCGTGCACTTTAGGGTGTCGCGCACGGGATACACCTTGTCGGCCCACGAGCGCGTCTTGCCAGTGAGCTGGGCGTAGTAACCGCCGTCCTTGGTTTTGCGTGTGCTCAGTGTCGCATCGGCGGCATGCTTCCAAATCATGCCCCAGTGGTACACGATCTCATAGTTGAGGGTCTCGTTGCTGTAGTCCCTTGCCACGACCTGCTGCGGCAGCACGAGCGCCACCACGAGCATCACCATTGTGAGTAAACGTTTCATCGCTATTCTACAAGTTAATATCAATTTCCCTTCTTAGACCGCGACGACGTCGAAACGTTTAATGGACTACCGCCACCTTGCGCGAGGTGTGCCCGCCATTGGCGAGTGTGGTAACCTGGATTGCCACGGGGACGACGCCAGGCGACGTGATGGGCTGACCCAACAGGTTGAAGTACTGGTCCTTGACAGGCTGGTTATCTACAGGGATGCCTATAATTGAGGCCTGGGGCACCGTCACTGTTGTCGTGTCGCCATCCATATAAATGGTATTATTGTCGATGGTTGAGCCACGGCATTTCCAGATGATGATAGTGCCGCCCTTGAATTCGTCTTTCGCCTTAAGCCAGAGATTCATCACCGCAGCAGTTGTATCGGCAGGAAAACAGATGCGTCCCGGAGGATAGATGAACGCCGAATAGCAACGGTACTTCTCGCTATAGTTGCACGATACGCTCATATTATAGTTCGCCGCATATTCAGTGACATCGGCGCCCATATAAGCAAGTCCTTTAGGCAGACTGATGTTGAACTGCAGGCCGCGGCTGGGGTCCACACTGGAGAACATCACCGCCACCGAGTCAGTCGTGCCGGGCTCAATCTCAAAATCCTCGATAAAGATGCGGTTGGTTTGTGCCGCCACACCGATTGTGGCCAGCAAAGCCAACGACATCAATACTAATTTTCTCATTTTTATTAAATATTGGTCAGGTGGCGCAAAGGTACAAAACTTTTCAGCAGCCTGAATAACGCACGGCCAGTTTTTCACTCTTTTTGACTGTTTCTTGCCGCTGTCGACAAAAAAATGAAAAAAATCGCCAAAATACTTGACAAATTACCATTATTGTTGTAATTTTGCAACATCAAAATTATTGTATTACCATTTAAAGCACATTTTTACCATGAATTACACGTATCAAAAACCTGACCGCCGCATGTTGTGCCAGCAGCGGGACAAAGAATTCCTGGCACTTTACCTGCCCACCCTTGACGCACTGATCGAGCAAGGGATGAGCGAGAGCAAGGCACGCCGCGCCGCTGCCGAGTTCACCATCACTAACGGGCATCCCCACTACCATGTGGACCACGAGCGGGCCTACCGCTGCGTGTGCCACTTGCTGAGCGCCCGTGACAAAAAGGGCAACGGGGCACGCAGTTACCGCACCCGCGAGGAAATGGGCCTGGCTAAACGACGCCTGCGCCAACAGATGTGGTATGAGATAACTGATCATGTCCGCGCGCTCACCAGCCGCGGGATGAGCATCGAGTCCGCCATCGACCACGTGCTGGAGCATTGCCGCGCATCGCGCTTCTTCATCACCCCCGCGACCGCCCTGACCAAAATTTGCTCCAATACCCGCTTCAGGGCACTGCGTTAACGTCGTCTTGTGATTAGTGATTAGTGATTAGTGAAAGACATGAAGTACCGCATTGACATCGTCATCGACCTGGATGACATCCAACAAGCCATTTACACCGAGGGGGTCTGGCACCCAGCCGAGAACGCTACAGCCTGGGGTGTAAACCCGAGCAATGAACCCATCGTTGACCGCCGCGTGCGTGAAGGTCTGGACGACCTGTTGGCCCGCATGAGCGGCTATATCGTGAGCCAGAACATCAACTTCAACCTCGAGAGCCAAAACATCGTTTTGGGAATAGAACTGAAGAAGCGTCCGCTGCTGTCTCTTGCCAACGAGCTGAAAAATGCCATCGTCTCGGCATTAGCCAACTACACGCTGATGTCACTCTATGGCGACGAGGACAGCATCTATGGCACGGCTTGGCGCCTTCACCGCGCCCGCGTGCTGTTGCTCCTGTGCCGCCCATAAAGCCATTCACATACCCGAACGGCATCCGCACCCCGGTCAAAAGGGAGTGCGGATGTATTTTTTTTGATAAAAAAAAAGAATTATCCCGAAATAATGCTATATTTGCCGAAAGAAACGATAATTGATTGTCATCAATAAAGAAAAAGCTATGTATAGGTACTCTGCTTTAATCATACTTGTGGTGTGGGCGGCTCTGACAAGCGGCAACACCTGGGGTGCCCCTATCACCGAGAGGCAGGCCCGCAACATTGCCGCCAATTTCATGGCCAGCCATGCGATTCCCGCCTCAAACCTGAGATTGTCGCACAAAGCGCCCAAGTTTAATGCACCCGCAACGAATGCGGACGCGGCCTATTATGCCTTTAACTCCTCACGTGGGGGATTTGTGATTGTCGCTGGTGACGACCGTACTCCTACCGTGCTGGGTTATAGCGATAAAAGCAACTTTGACCCGCAGGATGTCCCCGAGGCCATGCAAGCCATGCTGGAAGGTTACGCAGCCCAGATTGCAGCCCTCGAGGATGGCGCCAAGGCAGCACCGCATTTTGCCAACGGCAATGCCATTGCCCCGCTAGTGACAGCCCAATGGGACCAGGACGCCCCCTATAACCTCCTGTTCCCCACCCTGAACAACGGCAGAACGGCCTATGTGGGCTGTGTGGCTACAGCCATGGCCCAGGTTTTGTATTACTGGAAGTGGCCGGCACGCACCTCAGCGCCAATCCATGCCTACACCTCACAGCAAGAGTCCATCTATATGCCCCAGTTACCCATCATCAGCTTTGCCTGGGACAAGATGCAAGACACCTACCAAATCGACGATGCCAGCGACGCTGCCCTTGCGGCCAGCCAACTCTCGCTGTATTGCGCCCAGTCGGTGGACATGAACTTCACGCCTACTGGTTCAAGTGCCTATTCCCATGATATTCCTACTGCCCTTTCAACCTATTTCAATTACAAAAGGAGCGCCAAGTATATCCAGCGCGATGTTTACTCCTCCCTGGCCTGGGAAGAAATGCTCTACGAGGAACTGTCGTCGGGGCGTCCCGTCCTGTATAGCGGCAGTAAGGCCATGAGTGGGCACGAATTTGTGTGTGACGGCTATGATGGCAACGGCATGTTCCACATCAACTGGGGCTGGAACGGCGTGAGCAATGGCTATTTCCTGCTCAGCGTACTCGACCCCGACACACAGGGCATCGGCAGTGCGACAGGCTCTTATGGCTACATCGAGGAGCAAGGCATGGTCATCGGCATCGAGCCCGGTACCGGGACGGCAAGTGGCTTGGAGGTGACGACCGACAGAGTAGAGGTCAACAGCTATACCGCCACACGCTCTTCATCGACCTATAACTTCTCCATTTCACAGGTCACCAGATTCCTTAACCGCATGCCCCAACCCATCAGTTTCGACTATGGATGGGGCGTGTACGACACCAGCGGCCGCCTGATTCAAAAGCTGAACACCAGCTATATCACCGCCATGGCAACGAATTACTTCATCAATGCCGAGCAGACGTTGTTGTTTGGCAACGGACGCAGTAGCGGTGTGTTCTATATCAAGCCCATCTACTCCGAGCGCAACACCAACAACTGGAGGCCATGCCTGGGCGCCGGCATCAACTACATCAAGATGTCCATCCAGGGCAACAGGTGTGTCGTTATCTGCGAGGGCACTGGAGGCATTCCCAGCTATGAGGTCAATGACATCACAGTTACCGGGAACATGCATCCCACGCGCCCTGTTTACATCAAGCTCAATGTGACCAACACGGGCAACTCCCGCAACAACTTTATCTATATGTTTGCCAACGGACGCTTTGTTTCGGAGGCTTTTGTGGACATGGAGAAGGGCACATCTGGCGATGTTAACTTCCAGTACACGAGCCGCAATACAGGCAGTGTCGAACTCACGTTCTCCCTCAACCGCGACGGCAGCGACCCCATCGGCAGCAAAACCATCAACATCGTGACCATGCCCGCCGCCACATTGAGCGGCTCTGTCGACGTGCTGAATGTCGCCGATTCATGGCGCAACTGGATATTGGGCGACAAGTTCAGTTTGAAGGTAACGGTCACCAATAACGGCACCCAGACCTATAATGAGGACATCACTGTCTACCTTCAAAAGTCGTTGTTGGGCTACTATGGCACTCCTGTTCAGAGCATGATACGCACGGTGAGCATTGACCCGGGTCAGTCGGTCGATCTTCAGTTCGACCTCGACAACGTGGTCGACGGTTGGGCTTATGATGCCCCTATATACTACTACAGCCGTGGACGCGAACTATTATTGGACGTCTCCGGTACCTATACCATCTATTTCACCGAAACACCCACAGTGGTGCCCGGTGATGTGAACATGGACGGTGAAGTGAATATTGCCGATGTCAATGCTGTCATCTCAGTCATCATGGGCACATTCACCGATCCGAACATCTTATGGGAATCTGACGTTGACGGTAACGGAGAAATCAACATCGGAGATGTGAATGCCATCATCAACATCATATTAAACGGGTAACCGTTGCCCCCTACCGAGAGAGAATATTATCATCAAAACAATTACAAATATCTAGCATTTCAAAACACTATGAGAGCCAAGAGAAGTATCATTACAATGATGTGCCTACTGGTCATCACCACAGTCTGGGCCAAACAGGTCAGCGAGAGTCAGGCACGCAGCATTGCGGCTAAATTCATGTCGAGCCATGCGATGCCGTCCACCAACCTGAAAATGGCACAAAAAGCACCCAGGCTGAATGCCCCAGCATCGAGCGGGGATGCAGCCTACTATGTGTTCAACGCCAGCCAGGGCGGTTATGTCATTGTCGCCGGTGACGACAGGGCTCCCGCCGTACTGGGCTACAGCGAGCGCGGCACTTTTGACGTTCAGGACGTGCCCGAGGCCATGCAGGAACTGATTGACAGCTATGCTGAACAGATCGACGCTCTTGGCCATGGCGCCAAAGCGGCGCTTCATCTTAATGCCGTCCCCATCGCCCCGTTGATGTCGGCCCAATGGTCCCAAAATGCCCCATACAACCAGCTTCTCCCCTTTGTAAACGGCAAGCATGCCCGCGTGGGATGTGTGGCCACTGCGATGGCCCAGGTCATGTATTACTGGAAATGGCCAAACCACCCCTCGAGACCCATCTCGGCCTACACTTCCCAGGACCTGTCCATCTATATGCCCCAACTGCCCGTTGTGAACTTTGAATGGAACAACATGTGCGACACTTACGAGACCACCGACACGTTGAGCCCTGAAGCGCGTGCTGCCGCCAGGCTCTCGTTGTACTGCGCCCAGTCGGTGGAGATGAACTTCAAGACCAGTTCCTCGTCGGCCTATTCAAGTGATATCCCCTTTGCGTTGTCATACTATTATGGCTATCAACCTTGTGCCAAGTATGTGAAACGAATGAACTACACCAGCATGAGTTGGGAAAACATGCTCTATGATGAGCTGGCTGCAGGACGACCCGTCCTGTATAGCGGCAGCAAGGCAAGTGGCGGACATGCCTTTGTGTGCGACGGCTATGACGGCAACGGTATGTACCACATCAACTGGGGATGGAACGGCAACAGCAACGGCTATTTCCTGCTTAACGTCCTCAATCCTGACGAGCAGGGCACCGGTGGCGCCGCCGGCAGCTATGGTTACGTCTATAACCAAGCCATGATCACGGGAGTAGAACCCGGTACCAAACCCGATGTGCTTGAAGTAACAGCCAAATACATCGAGCTGCAGTCCATCAACGGTACACGCGCCGCATCAAGAGATAACTTCTCGTTAACCCAGATGACACATTTCTTGAACCATAATACCGATCCCATTGCCTTTGACTATGGCTGGGGCCTGTATCAGGGTGAGGAAATGTTGAGTTTACTCAGTTCGGGAACGAAAGACAATCTGGACAGCTATTATTACACAAAGATTACGAGAACATTGTCGTTTGGCGGCGGCATCACCAGCGGTACCTATCGCATTGTGCCCCTCTATAGCGAGATTGGCGCCAACACGTGGAAGCCGTGCATCGGCTCGGACATCAACTACATCGAGGTGACCATCAACGGCAACAACTGCTCTGCGATCTGCCATGGCACGTACTGCGCGCCCGATTTTCAAGTCAACAATATCAGCGTCACGGGCCACATGCACCCCAACCGCCCTGTTAACATATCTCTGAATGTGACCAACAAGGGCAACACGCGCAACGATCTGATTTATATGTTTGCCAACAACACGTTCTATGCCGCCGCATTTGTGGATCTGGAGAAAGGCGCATCGAGCGACGTGGAATTCATGTACATCAGCGAGACGCCCACAACGGCCAACCTCCGTTTCTGCCTCGATGAAGCAGGCCAGAACACAATCGCCTCCCAAACCGTCCTAATCAGCAACATGCCTGCCGCCACATTGAGCGGCACGGCCACACCGCTGAATGTAACCAATACGTCTTACAGAATCATCACCAGCGACAAGTTCAGCCTGGACGTATCGGTTACCAACAACGGCTCTTCCACCTATGACGAGGATATCACCGTCAAACTCTACAAGCACATCTATGGCAATTACGGCACCCTGGTACAGACCCAGTCCCAGTCGCTCAGCCTGAACAAGCGTCAGACAGCCCAACTGCATTTTGACCTGGATAATTTGTTGGATAATTGGCAGTATTTCGTCAAGGTGTACTACTACAGCAGTGGCGATGAGGTGTCATTGTGCGGAACAGGCACCTATACCATCGTGTTCCCTGAATCATCCAACTTCCCTGAGGGTGACGTGAACGGTGACGGCGAAGTGAACATTGCCGATATCAACGCCATCATCGACATCATCCTTGGCGGTAGCGCAAGTGCCGACGTTGAGCAGCGCGCCGACGTTGACAAGAATGGAGAAATCAACATCGGCGACGTGAATACGATTATAGGCATCATCCTGAATAATTAGACATAACATTAATCATCCACCTTAAAACCTGAAATGATATGAAAAATATGAGAATCATCTTGGTGATGATGTGCCTGTTGGCCATCGGCACCGCATGGGCTGGACCCATCAACGAGAGTCAGGCCCGCAGTATCGCCACCAACTTCATGGCCAGTCATGCGATGCCATCCACCAACCTGAGGATGGCTCATAAAGCGCCAATGAAAGGGGCCACCGCAAGCAACGAGAATGCGGCCTACTATGTGTTTAATGCCAGCGGAGGCGGCTTTGTCATCGTTGCAGGTGACGACCGCGCACATCCCGTTTTAGGCTATAGCGACAAGGGCACATTCGGCTCCCAATCCGTGCCTGAGGCCCTGCAGGAACTGCTTGAGGGTTACACGGCTCAAATCGAAGCTCTGTCACTAGGTGCAAAACCTGCAGAACGTCTGACATCGGAGCCAGCCATCCGTCCGCTGGTGACGGCCTCTTGGTCTCAGAATTCGCCCTACAACACCAAGCTGCCCATGCTACCCAACGGTCAGCAGGCCGTCTCTGGCTGCGTCGCCACAGCAATGGCCCAGGTGCTCTACTACTGGAAACACCCAGCCGCCAGCACAGCGATTCCCGAGTACACCTCTACTAGTCTTGGCATCTATATGCCTGAACTCCCGCCAGCAGAATTCAACTGGGATGCAATGCAGGACGCCTATTTAAGCACCGACACCGAGAGCGATGGTGCTGTGGCTGCAGCCCAACTCACGTTGTACTGCGCCCAGTCGGTCAAGATGAATTTCCTATATTACTCATCGAGCGCCAACACCGCACTTATCCCCTCTGTAATTTCCGCCTACTTTGGCTACAAGGCCAGCGCCCGCTGCGAGTACCGAGAGAATTACTCCACCCAAAATTGGGCCGACCTCATTTACAATGAGCTGGCCGAGGGACGACCTGTCATCTACAGCGGCAGCAAAGCCAGCGGCGGCCATGCCTTCATCTGCGACGGCTATGACGGCAACGGCATGTTCCACATGAATTGGGGCTGGGACGGCATGAGTAACGGCTATTATCTGCTTAACGTGCTCAATCCTGATGCACAGGGCACCGGCAGTGCCAACGAGGCCTACGGCTACATTTTAGACCAATTCATTGTTGCCGGTATCGAGCCTGGCGAGGCCGATAGCGAGTTTGCCTTGACAGCTGGCAACGTTAGACTGAATGGTGCCGTTACGAGCCGCACGTCGAGCAATGCCAATTTCACGGCGACGGTATCGGGCCTTTTCTGCAACTATACCCTTCAAACGATAGATGTCAGCTTCGGATGGGGACTCTATCAAGGCGAAGAGTTAGTATCAGTCCTCCGTCAAAGCAGAATTCAATCACTTCCGCCAACGTACTACGTCCCCAACGAGAACCAGGATCTGAACTTCGGCAGTAACATCACCAGCGGCACCTACCGCATAGTGCCCATTTACAGCGAGTATCAGGCCAACAACTGGCGTCCTTGCAAGGGTGCTGACGTCAACTTCATTGAGGTGACCATCGACGGCAATGAGTGCACCGTTATCGGCAATGGTACAGCCGGCTTGCGTGACTATACCATTAACGGCATCACTGCTTACGGCTCATTGCACCATGGCCGTCCTGTGGATCTTGCTGTTAACATGACCAACAACGGCTATTCGCAGAACGACCTGCTCTACATGTTCGTCAACGGCTCGTCCTACTCGACAGCCTATCTGGGCCTGGAACACGGCGAGACTGATGACATCATGTTCAGGTTCCTGCCGACGGCAGCAGGCAGCTACACCTGCTCGTTCTCATTTAACCAGGACGGCAGCGATCCCATCGCCCAAACGACCGTCGTCATCGATGAGATGCCTGCCGCAAACCTGAAAATAACCTCTGAGGTGCTCAACGTCACTGATGCCGCCAACAGGATTGTCACCAGTGACAAGTTCAGCTTGAAGCTCACCATCACCAACAACGGCACTACGGCCTATAACGATGACATCACGGTGAAGCTTTACAGGAGAACCACCGGTAACTCGGGCAGCAATGTACAGGTAATGAACCAACTCGTCAATGTTCCGGCAGGTCAATCCGCCGTGGTGCAGTTTGACCTGGACAACGTCATGGACGGCCAAGATTACTTCGCCATAATATTCTACTATAGCGAGGGACAACAGGTAAGAAGCACTAATACGCCCTTCTACACCATCGTCTTCCCCACCGAGCCCGAACCCCAATTCACCCCGGGTGACGTGAACGACGATAACGCAGTGAACATTGCCGATGTGACCTCCCTGATTGACTATCTGTTGGGAAGCGGTAACACCGTCAACGAGCTTGCTGCCGACGTGAACAGTGACAATGCCATCAACATCGCCGATGTCACGGCGCTGATTGACATGCTATTGAGCCATTAAACCATTTTGAATTAATGGGCCAAGTTGTTTGGGAAAGCGCAAAAAATGACTACCTTTGCCCGCAGAAAATCAAACCTATAGCGTAAAATGAATATGACAACTCATAATTCCAGCAACTATGACACCCGTCATGGACGACGTGTCATGGTGGGCATCTTACTTGTCTTTCTGGCAACGGTTGCCCAATTGGGGCACGCCACCAGCTATATCACGCTGAATGACGGCAGGCTCCACGTTTTCCCAGACAACTGTGTCAGCAGCATGACAACGGACGATAGCCAGGTTACAATTACTGCTGTCGACGGCAGTGTCTTCTCCTATCCTCTGACCGATATCCAGTCCATCGCCGATCAACCCACTAAGGAATTACCGACCATCACTTCCTATAAGTATTATTCCAAGAATAATTACCAACTTATATCGAATGCGACAGGCACTATCGCCGGCGACCAGATCAGCGCTACCGCCATCGGTATCGGCAAATGGCTCACTCCCACGTTCACGCTCTCGAACCAGAACGCCACTGCGTATGTTGACGGAGTCGAACAAAAGAGCGCCACGAGCCGCATCTCTTTTGCCCGCGACAGGGTGTACACAGTGGGATGTGCCGGCGACCTTATCCTTTCAATGGCCGATGACGGCAGCTGTTCCATGCAGCCTTATGGCAGGCAATACACCGTGCATGTCGATTTCCTTACCGACACCGCCACCAGGGTTCCACGCATCGACATCAACACAGTGGGTGGCGTGCCCATCAGCAGCAAGAAATACTACGTGGATGCCGAAATCATCATCGACGGAGCCGGCATATTCCCTTCGATGACCGACTCGGTTCAAGTTAAAGGACGCGGCAATACCACCTGGTCCAGTAATCCCGACACCAAGAATCCCTACCGCTTGAAGTTCGCCGACAAAGTAAAACCTCTTGGACTGGCAAAAGGCAGAAGCTGGGTGCTGCTCGCCAACAAGAGAGCCGGCTCTATGTTGACCAATGCCTACGGCATGAAAGCCGCCAGTCTGCTGGGTACGGTTGCCTACAACCATATCATCCCTGTGGACCTCTATGTCAATGGCACATTCAAAGGCAGCTACAATCTGACCGAGAAAGTTGGCTTTTCGAGCAACAGCGTGGATATTGACGACGAGGCGGCAGCTGCCTTGCTGGAATTTGACAACCATTACGACGAGGAAGACGGGCAGAAGTTCTGGTCCTCGACATACTCGGTTCCCGTTAATGTCAAGAAGCCTGATTTCAATGACTCGACGACAACGACAGTGCTCACACTCAACCTGATCAAAAACCGCGTCAACAGCTATATAAAGGCCGTTATCAAAAGGGAAAATATGCTTGATCATGTTGATGTCAAATCAGCGGCAAGCTACTTGATGCTAAACGATTTCATCCTCAATTATGAAATTTTGCAGCCCAAGAGCGCGTTCTGTTACAATGAGAACATCCTTGAGGACACTAGCAAGTTCATTTTTGGTCCGGTTTGGGATCTTGACTGGGCTTTTGGCTATTCAACCGCCCATTCCTACTATAAAGCCAAGACCAATGTGAACTTCTACACCAACTTGAGTCTGAATCATTACAAGCTGTATTATTACATGAGGTTAGAGCCCGAGATTGCTCGCAGTTGTTACGAATTATGGACTAACTTCATGGAAAACGGGCTTGATGAGCTATGCGATTTCTGTCAGGAATATTATGATTATGCGAAGCCGTCGCTTGCCCACGATGGACTGGACCCCACCGACTATGGTGCTCAGGCCACGCGTGCAGCGAATTGGCTTAGGCAACGTGCTAACGACATGGTTCAGGCCTTCAAATATGAGTTTGCCGAACCTGGTGACGTTAACGCCGACGACAACATAACCATTGAAGACGTGACCACACTTATCGACTATCTGCTGACTGGTGACTCAACCAACATGAGCCTTAATGGTGGCGACGTGGATGGCGACGGCGATGTCACCATCGCCGATGTCACAGAGCTGATTGACATGTTGTTGGGCAGTTAAGCCATTAGGCCAATCGGTTTCATCAAACACAACGGGGCAAGTCGCGTAATGACTTGCCCCGTTGATTTGGTTTACGGTTAGTTTTGGTTAGTTGTCTTGACGGCGGCCCAAGGGGATTGAGAGTCCGAAGAGCGCATTGCAGCACTTGGTGTTCATGCCAGTAAACATGTAGTCGGTGCCCAAGAACAACGGTCCCAACTTGATGCCGAAGCCAAAGGATTGGCCACCACACAGAATGGGTGAATAGCTGGCGGTGAGTCCAATCAAGTTACTCGGCTTAAAATTGACCGACAGGGTCAGTTCACTCTCGTTGATGATGCGTGAGAAGTAGTTGGTATAAAGAGCACCAAGGCTCAGCTTATCGCCCGAAAACGAGTAGTCAGCTCCCAACACCAACGATGAGTTCAAATGTGTGGTACGAGACTTAGCCGCATTCTCGTCAATATAGAGGCGCAACATGTCCAGATTGAGCGCCTCACCGGTACCCACGACATCTGAGAAGCGCCCCACATCGCCAGGATTGTTGCTGTCAAAGTTCAGGTCCTCGGTGTTGGCTTTCGCCACGGTGGTTGCTCCTTCAGACCACTTGATGAAACCGAAATCCACCAGAGCGGCCGAGAGGGAAAGACCGTCGACAACGCGCCCTGCCACGCCGATATCAAATCCGGCACCGACACCTGCAATACCCATATGCTTGGTATCAAAGTCCAGATTATCGACATAACCATAGTTATTGGTCTCAAACTCGAGTCCCTCGATAGAGCTCTCGAGTGTGGCATCAACATCGACCGAAGCTGTACCCTGGACAGCCATTAATTGATCAGGGGTGGCTCTGCTCCAATCAATGTTGGGATCCACGCCTTGAAGATTGGTCTTGATTACAGCCTTATTGATCTTGAGGTGAGCATTGCCAAGTCCCAACAGTCCCTTGACACGGAAACCAGCGCTGAAACGGTCGCTAAAACGCCTCGTGTATCCCACTGCGATTTCGTTATAAGCATTAATGTTGAGTTCATGCTCTCCCAACTCACGCACATAGTTGGTGTAATCATTAGTCTGCAAGCCGCGCATGTCCCTCAAAAACGAGAACAGACCGCGTTGCAAATTCATATCTCCATCCACCTTCACACTCATGTTGATGGTCCAGAAAGATCTTGGACTCTGCCACCATCCCACAGCCAGCAAATCGGTTCCCGCGTTGATCAGGGCACGGTTATCGTTCTCGAGGTTGTCGATAAAGCGGTCATGGGCAAAGTAGTCGGCATCATCGCTGTTCTCGAGGATATCCAGCACATCGTTAAAGCCCAAAGAGTTAGACCTCACAGCGGCATTGACATGTCCAATACCGGGCAAATGGACGAACCCCTTGGCCGGTGCCATCGCAGGATTCAACTGCAAACAGTACTGAGCGGCATCCATAAAGTAGGACGTGCGCAGGTACTGTGCACCAGCGGGACAAGCACACGCCAGCAGCACTATAGCAGCCAGCAGCCCGCGAGTGAAAGAAGAACAGTAGAATTTTCTCATTATGTATTATATTACTTTATGTTAATGTCCAGGAGACCATGTGGATAACCCACAACCGACAAAGGTAGCATTATTTTATCAAACAGCCATTAACAAGCGCCAACTTTTAATCATCGGTCGAACATTGTGGGAAGAAAAACGGGATACCAGCAAGCCCCTGTGTTCTGTATTTAGATTTTTTCACCCAAAGGGTGACCCACTGAGTAACCGGCGGTAATGCGGGCAACTGAGCGTAGCGAAGGAGTCAGCATCACCGCCGGCACTCCGACTCGACGCCCGTCGCTGAAGGCGACCCCTTGTTGCGTCAACCGATGGAGCAGCGAGAGCAATGCCGAACTGGTTCGAGCATTGCCGAGTCGTGACAGAGGAAGGCAAAGTCAGTCTTTCAAAAAATAGGTCTCATCGATTTCTCCGCCATTCTCGAGAATAAATTGCCGGTATTCCTCGGCAAAGGTTGTCTTGTGATGATGTTCCTTCTGATTGATGATGTACTGTTTCACTACTGGTATCTGATCACGGGAATAGGTAAAAGCGGCATATCCCTCGCCCCAACCCGAAAACAGAGGAAATGAAGGGTTTTGTTTCAGCCAGCTGCTGGAAGCAAACTTCAAGCCACGCACAAACTCTGATACCGCAATAACAGGTGGTATTGACACTAGCATGTGGATATGATCGGGCATACCGCCTATGCGGTAGAGTTTAGCCTTATGACGCATGGTATAGCCATGAATATAGGCATATAGCTCACGTTCATGTTGCTCATCGAGGGCAGGTATACTGCGATGAGTGCGGAATACGATATGATATACGAGATGGGTATAGCTCATTATGGCACAAAGGTAAGCATAATACCCCGATTACACAACCCTCGGGCCAGGCAATGGGGTCGCCTCCAGCGACGAGGTCGCACGATGCATTACCGGCAGTGCCGCCGCTCCCTTCACTACGCTCAGGTTCGCGTGCGATACTGCCGGTTACTCAGTTGTCACCCTTCGGGTGGGATGACTCTTTTATCAGCCACAGGGTTTTGCTGGTGACTCTAAAAAAACGACCTCTTCCCGTTGGGGAAGAAGTCGCGGTTGTTGTCTTTTTGATAATGCGATTTACTCGCCGGGAGCGATAGCACCAGTGGGGCAAGCGTCAGCGCAGGTACCGCAGTCCAAGCAGGTGTCGGGATCGATCGAGTAGATGTCACCTTCCTTGATGGCATCGGCGGGACATACAGACTGGCAAGTTCCACATGCTACACAGCTATCAGAAATTACATAAGCCATATTAATGTGATTTAAAAGTGAAATAGTTAATAATAATGTGGTAAAGTAAACAGTTCGACAAAAGTAGTGCTTTTATTTGAACTGAAAAGCATTTTTGAGTGTTTTTTGTTTCTTGACGTTTATTTTTTGTTAATTATGCCTGTCATTCACGGGAATTTTGTACCTTTGATGTGAAAGATGCGGAAAGGTTTAAATCCGCTCAATATTTTTTTGCGACAATGGAGACAACCGACTGGAAAGACGCGCTGGGCAAGGCGTTCAACATGCCCCTTCCCGAGGCTGAAAACGACAGTACCGACAAAGGCGAGGACACCAATACAGAAAAAGGCGACGCTTTGCAACAGCAAGGTGCACGCCGCCTGAACATCGTGTTTGAACGCAAGGGCCGCGGCGGCAAGCAGGCAACGATTGTCACCGGTTTTGTGGCTGATGACGAGGCTGTCAAACGAGTGGCCTCACAACTGAAACGCACGCTTGGCGTGGGCGGTAGCGCCCGCGGCGGCGAGATATTGATTCAAGGAGATTTCAGGCAGCGTGTGGCCGAGGAACTCCGCAAGATGGGGTTTGCGGTTTGAGATATTAGAGCTGTTTCTTTGATTTGAAAATTGTTGGCATGGGCGAGGATTTGAAACGCAATCTATTGGTTATCAAGGCATCGGCGGGATCTGGAAAGACCTATACGCTGGCCAAGGAATACATCAAGCACCTGCTTTTCTCCACGGGAGAGGACGGCACAGGCCGTATTGTGCCCCGCCGACATCAGGGTGACTCGCGCCCCCTCAATGCCCATCGCCTGTTGCTCGCCATCACCTTCACCAACAAGGCTACCGACGAGATGAAAAGCCGCATCGTGAGTGAGTTGCACCACCTTGCACAGCCGGGCGTGGACAGTGACTACCTGCAGGGCTTCATGGATGAATCGGGACTTGACGAGATGTCGGTCCGAACGCTGGCACGCCAAGCGCTAAACGAGCTGCTGTTTGATTACAGCAATTTCAATGTGAGCACCATCGACTCGTTTTTCCAGGGCATACTGCGGAATTTCGCGCGTGAGCTGGACCGTGATTTCAACTACGACATCCAGCTCGATGAGAAATATGCCGTGCGCGCAGCTACCCACAGTTTCCTGCTCACTCTGGGCAGGGCCCCTGTCGTTACTGCAGTGGACAAATGGGTGAAAGAATACCAGCGCCACCTGATCAACGAGAAAGCCAAGACCAAGCAGTGGAAATTCTTCAGGGATGATGGCGGGGACCTGAGTGAATTTGCCATCAACATCAACAGCGAGGAATTCCGTGGCAAGATGGACGAAATACGCTCCTATCTTGGCACCGTGGACGAGAATGGCGAGTTTGTGAGTGATTTCGGGCGCATCCAGCGCTTTAAGGCATGGGTCAACCACCAGATTGAGGCACAAGAGGAGCGCATCACCCAATCTGACGCTGAACTCACCCAGTACCTGGCACCCATGGCAAGCTCGCTCAAAGGTGCGTTGTCCAACTTTTACGAGAAAGGCGTATATGCCGATAAATCACCTCTCAAGGACGCCGACGATACCAAAATCACCACCCAATTCCGTGTAGGTCAAGAGCCCGACGGCAGCGTCATCAGCCACATCACCGGCTTGGTGGCCAACCACTTCAACGGCGAACGGCTCATCACCTTCCTGCAAGCCATTGGGGACAACTTGGGTTTGCTGGGCATGTTAGGCATGATTGACGTCCACCTAGAGCGCTTTCGCCACGAGACCAACTCCATCCTCATCGGGGACACCAACGAGCTCATCGGCACCGTGTTGGAGAGCGGTTCGGCCTTTGTATATGAACGTGTTGGCTCGTCGATTTCCCACTTCATGATTGACGAGTTTCAGGACACCAGTTCCAAACAATATGAGAATTTCAAGGGCCTGCTGCACGAGAGTCTGGCGAGCGGTAACTTCAATATGCTCATCGGCGACGCCAAGCAGTCCATCTACCGGTTCCGTAATGCCGACCCGACAGTGTTCCGCGAAAAAGTGGACCTGGACTTCAAGAACGACATCACCGATGGCCTGGACGAAAACAGCCGTCCCGCCCCTGGGGAGCCCACCTCGACCAATTACCGCAGTTCCCGCCGCATCATCGAGTTTAACAACAGCCTGTTTGAGCACATTACCCAGCGCTATGCCGACCAGCCCATCATCCGCGGCACCTATCAGGATTATCTCCAGGCCATGCCCGATGACATCGACAAGAAAAAACTGCCCGGATACGTGAGACTGTACACAGACAGGTACCACGAACTGGCAAACGACGGGTTTATCCACGATATTCTGGCCGAGCAGGGTGACCTGCCTGTAGAGGACGAACCGCTCAACAGCATAGACACCCTGAAACTCCTCCCCGCCTATCTGCTGCAGTTGCATCAACGTTACCGTTGGGGCCAGATCGGCATACTAGTTTATACCAACTCTGACGGCCAGCAAGTGGTGCAGCGCATCCTGGAGTATAACCAGCGCACGTCAGGAGAACAGATCAAGGTCATCTCGGGCGAGTCACTGCAGCTCAACAATTCGCCCATGATCAGACGCATCATCGCCATGCTGCGTTTCATCGATGCCTGCCAGTTCACGGCCAGCGAGGACACAAGCGATGATGAGGTCAGTGACGAAGTAAAGGCCATACGCGAAAACATCAAGCGTAAGCTATTGAATGACCAACGGCTATACTCAGGACTGGGCCGCTTCATCCAAGCCATCGCAGCAAATCCCCAACAAGCCGACCTCACACCTGCCGAAGCCGGCACAATCCTCCTGCAAAGCCTGGATGCCGTGGGCCAGAGCGACGGCGGAGGGGACGACACGCCAACCGACGAGTTCGCCCGCACATTGTCAGAACTTCTGCCAGGCAAGGGTGAACTCGCCACACTGACGAGTATTATCGAAACCATCATCGCCCATTTCAAGCGCGAGGCCGGCAAGGGCGCCAATCTTGAGGAGAGCGAGCTGGACCGCGAGACGGCCTTCCTGATGGCTTTCCAGGACACGGTGACGCAATTCTGCTCACAACACAACGGCGGCAGCGTGAGAGAGTTCCTCCGCTTCTGGGACGAGAAAAAAGACATGCTGGCCATGAGCAGTGACGAGAACGGCGACTCGGTGAACGTGATGACCATCCATAAGGCCAAGGGACTGGAATTTGACTGCGTCGTGCTGCCGTTTGCCAACTGGCAAATCGACGGCAACTTCCGCGAGGACAAGTATTGGGTCACACGCGATGTATTTATCGACGCCATAAGCGGCTTGCCCATGGATGGCAGGCTGCCTGAAGCAGAGGAAGTGCCGCCGCTTGTACGCATCGATGCCAACGTGACCAGCCAGCTCATCGAGCAAGGTCTCATAGGCGGCAAAATGCGTGACCACGTCATCAAGTGCGTGACCGATGCGACTATCGACAACCTGAACAAGACCTACGTGGCCCTGACTCGTCCATGCATCGAGATGCACATCTTTTGCGGAACAGACACCGACCGCAAGAGGCATAATCACATGAAACCCTTGCTCACCGACTTTGCACGGGGGGCTGGCTTAATGCGTCCCATCACGTTGGCAGACGGCACTGCCGACTGCTGGTTTGAATACGGAGAACCGTCCACAGCGGCCGAAATTGCCGCCTTCAAGCGCTCACAAGAGAATAAAGACCAGAAGGAGGTTCCTCTGAACCTGCCCATCAAGCAATATGCCGTCAGTGACATACCTGCCCAGTTGCGCGTCAGGAGCGAGAATGTGTCAAGCGCACACATCAAGGCGGGCGTGCGGCTCCATAGCCTGATGAGCCGCATCGGGGACCGTGACGACGTGGAGCGCATCATTGCCCAGGGCGTAAAACACGGCACCATCAGCAGCGAAGGGGACGACCTGTGCAGTCTGGCCAGTGTCATCGCCCATGTGCGGGTTCCCATCATGGACAAGCAATGCCGTGTCGCCGCGTGGTTTGACCCCGCCAATAAGGTATATAGCGAGCGAACCATCACCACGGCTTCCAGCCAGGCACGAGACGGCATCGAGAACCTGCGTCCCGACCGCATCGTACTCCTCCCTGACGGGCGCCTGGTAGTCATCGATTATAAAACCGGGCAGCGTGACGACAAGCGCTATTGCCGCCAGGTAAAGCAATATATCTCAAAGCTTCGCGCCATGGATATGGCAGACGTCATCGAGGGGCGCATCTGGTACATTGCCCTCGACACCATCATCGACGAGAACGGCAATGAGATGGACTTTAAACTCTAAACTTTTAACATAAAAGATTATGAATAGACGAGAAATGATTAAAATGACAGGGGCGGCCGCCGTAGGAGCCACAGTGCTAGGATTGCCCGTGGAATCTATCGCCCAGGAGAACGGAAAAGACGGCAAGACCGCTAAGCGTCGCCTCAAGGTGCTGGCCATCGGCGCTCATCCCGATGACCCGGAGACCTGCTGCGGTGGCACGATGTGCCTGCTCACCGACGCGGGCCACGAGGTAGTGTGCGTCTATCTCACGCGCGGCGAAGCCGGCATCGAGGGAAAGAGCCACAGCGAGGCTGCCGCCATCCGTGTGGTGGAAAGCGAGAACGCCTGCAAGGTAACCGGGGCAAGCCACATTTTCATGAGCCAGGTGGACGGCAACACCGAGGTGAACCTGGATCGCTACAAGGAGATGCGCGAACTCATCGACCGCGAGAACCCCGACATCGTGATGACCCATTGGCCACTGGACGGACACCGTGACCACGCCTGCTGCGGTATCCTGGTGATGGATGCGTGGCGACGGCTGGATCGACGCTTCAAACTCTTCTACTTCGAGGCTATGTCGGGCACTCAAAGCCAATTGTTCCACCCGACTCACTGGGTCAACATCGAGAGTGTGCTGGAACGCAAGCATGAAGCCTGCAACTGCCACGTGAGCCAGCACATGGAGGACATCTACGAGTGGCACGCCACAATGGAGAAGTTCCGCGGCCTTGAATGCCGCTGCAACGCTGCCGAAGCCTTCGTCCAGCACATCGACAACCTCCCCACCCTCTAAACGCTTTATGTTCAAAAAACGGAAAAAGTGTATTTTTGCAGCACCAAAAACTCGGAAAAAGTGTAAAGATTTGAAATTTAACCCTAAAAAAAAATGTGTGACAAATGGGGAACCATCCTTTGTCACACATTGGTGTATTGATGAGTTACATCATTGTGCAAGACGTTCGAGGCTTTCAGTGATAATTTGTGTTGACCTGGAAACGTCTTCTTGAGAAAATGTGACTTCATCACTGAAATAAGGATAGGCTCGATAAAAGAAGAACTTGAAGAGCAGGTCTCGCTCTTCATCTTGCAGACTCCTATCATTGTGATAAGCCAAAACGTCACCGACCAAATAAGAGTAACTTAGCTCCATCCAACTAAGATTCTCACCAGTGGTATCAAAATAATTGATAACACCATCAATCTGGTCGAAAACCTCATTGGCGATCTGCTTGATTTGCTCCTCATCAAACACATCACAATCAAGGGCTGTCATCATGCAAATACAAACGGCACCATACTCTAACGTATTCAAACTGATGCCATCGCGTAGGAGGATAGTATCGCCGTAACTCATTTCACAAAATAAATCAAGCAATTCAGCGCCTCCCGTCCGCCGCCTCATCAATTCTTGATAGCAGTTAGCGGTCATGGTTGACATCACGCCAGCATATTCATTATTATATAGAAGATAGTTAAAAGTGTAGGGATGCTTGAAGCATGTGAGCACCAAATTGCGCGTGGACATCTTTTTGAGTACTGATTTAGGCACTTGACACATCGCCATCATTTCCTCGAACGATTTCGCCTCGGTGCGATGTTGATAATAATAACCATAGTCATATCCCTCACCCTTGAGTTTACTATCATTTATAGTAGCCCCAGGCCAAAGGACGTATCCCTCTATCTTTTCATATTTTGCAAAGAACTGTGAATGAGGCACTACGTCTTTGTGCTCGAAAGGTGATGCCGGTTCATCAGAGTTACATGATGCCGTGAACAGAACCAAAGCAAGCAGATAAAGAACTATCTTTCCACTTCCCATAAGACACTGTTATTAAAGAATCGTATTTATACCCTCTTTTTAGAAGGTGAAGCTGGCACCGGCCATGAAGCCGATGCGCTGTGCACCCATGCCGTAAAGGATGTCGTAGCGGCGGTTGAGCAGGTTGTGTGCCTGCAGCCACAGGCTGACAGTGCTGTTGAGGCGGTAGGTGGCACCGGCTTTCAGGTTGATGACGTCGTCCATATTAACAAACTCAAAGGACTTGGTTCCCGGATAAGCGTTATCATAGGCCGAGTAGTTCTGGAACAATGCCATGCGACCGCCACGGTACTCAAGACCCGCATTAAGCGTGAGGGGACGCCACGGAGTCACCTTCAAGTCGATATTGGCGACGGTAGAGGCACGGTCCACACCCAACTTATAGTTATTATAGTGCTTGTCGCTTTCATACAATTGATCGTCGTGAGGCGCATACTTGAGTGATGCCGTGGCCTCGATGAGCGAACGGTACTTGTAAGCCAGCTCGGCATTAACGTAGTAGCCACGGGCATCCATAACCATATAGGTGGACATCATGCCCATCAACGCATGAGTGGGATAATCAGTCCAGTAGCAGATACCCGGCTGGGCCTTGACCATGGCATAGCCCACCGACGCCTTGGCACTCAAGCCCTGGAACGGTCCCACCTTGAAGCCCAACTCGGCATCCAGGGGGGTGTAGATACTACCGTACATCAACAGGGGCATATCGTAACGGTGGTTGTAATAATGGGTAGGAACGCGATAGCCCAGGTTCTTGCCGCCCAAAGCGTTGGCAAAGACCGTGAATCCGTCCACCAGAGCAAGGTTGAAACGCACGTTGGGAGTGAGACGGAAGACAGCCCCGTCGCTGAAGCTGAGATGGCCGTTTACACCCAGCTGCAGCTTGTACATGTCACCACGGATGGTGTAAGTGGGCGAGAAGGTAATCATGCCGACCTCATCAAACAAGTCGTCGGCACTGCCCGTCTTGGCTTTTGCGCCTCGGCTGAGGTATTCGCCCTTGATGCCGAGAGCGGCCGTCGAGAGCTCGTTGAAGTCATAGCTGCCGCCCAGCGTAATGATACCCCAGTTGTCATGGGCACCATGCTTGTAGAGGTCGTTGAACGACTTGTCATAGGCGGCATGGCCGTACTGCAGTCCCACATTATATTTTAAAGGATTGTCACGCAGCATGAAGTGACTCTTCCAGCCTGCATTAAAGTTGAAATCGGTAAAAGTCTGCTTCTCGGTTTCCCAGTTATAGGGGGATTTCACCAATGCATGTTCTACCGGTCCGTACTCATCGCTGTACAGTTCGTAGGCCGAAAAGTAGGAGTTCCAACCACCATACAAGTTATAGATGTCGATATGGGCCTTAGCACCCAGGGTGAGCGTGCCGTTGCCCAAGGCCTTGCTGTAGTCCACGCCCAGGGTGTTGTCGTTGAACTTCTGCTTGTTGCGATTCTCGTCCAGCGTGACGTATTTGCTGGAGTTCTTGCCGTTCCAGGTGCTGTTGTGGTTGAGCCACACACCCAGCTTCTCGCGCTCCTCGTCGATGAGGCGGTAGCCGAAGTCCAGGCGGAAGTTGGCCTGCGTGCCGGCGCCGATGTCGAGATAACCTCGCTTGTCGCTGAAGTTGTGTGCCGTACGGTAGCCGTAGGGCAGCAAGGTGGGTATCGTGGTGGGGACATCGATAGGCGAAGTGAGGTCACTATAGCCCAATTGTGTCTTTTGACCCGTTACAGTGGGGGTTTTGACCTTGGGCAGCTCATTTTTCTTCACTGCCTTCTTCTCGAGCGGGGCAATGTCCTTCTCGAGGGTGATTTCCTTATTCAAGGTCTGTTTATCCTGGGCCATTGCCCCGTTCAGGGCAAATGCGGCCAGCAGCATGGCAATATATATCTTCTTCATAATATAATATGATGTGTGATGCTATTGTTTAATTCTTGGACTTGGTGCTCTTTTTCTTGCCGTTGTCAGAGCTGGAGTTGGTCGTGGAGTTGGCATTGCTGCCTTTCCACTTGTTCAAGCGGGTCTCGATGGCGTTGAATATCTCCTTTTTCTTACCGGGATAACTGGTCTTGAGGCTCTGGAGGTACTCGCGTGCCTGTGAGACGTTACCCTGCTTGTGATAGACATCGGCCAGAGTGATGAAGGCCTTGGCCAGCCAGTAGGTGTGAGACGTGCCCTTGTCGATGAAGGCGTTGACCGTCTGCTCGGCACCACTGAGGTCTCCCATTTCATACTGCATCTGGGCGAGTTCATAGGCCGCCTGTGCGCCATATTCATGGGAGGGATCCTTGGCGAGCGCCCTGAGGGCCGCCTCGGCGTCACGGGTATTGCCCACCTGAGCGAGCGACAGGGCATGGTCGAGAGTGACCTCATGCTCCTCGGTGACAGTGAGTCCGCCGCGGTCGAGCAAAGTGCCTGAGATGTTACGCACCTCATTCCAGTTACCCATCTGTTTGGCGACACGCATCGCGCCCAGCTGGGCGACGGTGCGGTTATCGTCGCTGGTTGCCCTTTCGGCCAGTTCCTTGTAGCTCTGGAGGGCTTCGTTGAGTTTGCCCTGGCGGGTGAAGATGTCGCTGCGCATGGCCAGAGCGTCCTGAGCGTAGGAAGCGTCACCGCCACCCTGCAACGACTCGTCGATGGCAGTCAGCGCATCATTGTAATTACCCTTGCCGTAGTGGTAGCGTGCGATGTAGTATTTCGCCTTGGCGACATAGGCACCGGCGGGATAGTTCTTGAGGTACTGCTGCATCTTGTCGATGCTGGGGCGCACGTCGATGGCCGCTTTCTCGGCCGCCTCAAAGGTGAGGCGCTCAACCTCGTTAACATCGATCTTGGGGGCATTGGGGACGCTGTTCAGGAACTTGCTGAATTCGTTCAGTTGTCCACGGTCGGCATAGATGAGTTTCATGTCCTCGGCCGCGGCCTGTGCCTCGTCGCTGGTGGGATACTGACGGATAACCTGCTTGTAGGCATCGATGGCGGCATCCTCCTTGTCCATGCTCTTGTTGACCAGAGCGGTCTGCAGCAAGCCTTTACGGGCCTCGACGCTCTTCGGGTAGTTCTTCAGCAGTGTGGAGTAGGTATTGAGGGCCTCATTGTTCTTGCCCAGCAATACCTGGGCATTTCCCTTCTCGAGCATGGCCTGTGGGGCGAGATCGCTCTTGGGGTAGGCGGCGATGAGGGCATCCATCTGGTTGATTTCATCGGCATACTGGTGGTTGAGGCCCATCATCATGCCTTTTTGATACATCGAGTAGTCGCCACTGGTGCCCTTGCCCAGACGCATCGCCTGGTCATAGGACATCTGTGCCCCGCCGAAGTCGCGGGCATAGTATTGCGCATCACCGATGCGGTTATAGGCATCGGCCACCAAATCGGCACTCAGCTGCTTGCTGGCGACGGCGTTCTGGAAAGCTGACTTGGCCTCGGAATAGCGCTTCTGTTCATAGAGGCTGTAACCCAGGTTGTACTGTGCCAGTCCGTAGTTCTCGTCGCTCTTGTCGATGGCCTTGACATACTCCTGCTGGTACTGTGCGGCCTCCTTGTAGTTGCCTTCACGGTACTTGGCCTCGGCCAACCACAGGCGGCTCTCGTTGAGGGCGGTCTTGTCATAGTTGCCCACGGCGATGGCCTGCTTGAAGTATTCGTCGGCTTCCTTGTTGCGGTTGTTGGCCATGGCTTGAACACCCATGTTGTAGAGGATGCGCTGTTTGGCCTTGAGGACCTTGGCGCCAGGCTTGTTGATGCGGTTGATGCTTGTGAGGGCGCGCTGGTAATCGGTAGTTCCCATATAGGCATCTACCAGGTAGTCTTCCACATTATCTTTATAACGCGAGTTGGGATACTCGTTGATGAAGTTCTCAAACAGGTCCACGCTCTTGTCAAACGGGGTGCGCGCACCTTTGCTCACGCCGACGGCATAGTTATAATAGGCCGTCTCCCTCACGCCCTTGTCACAGTCCATCATGGCAGCCTGCTGGAAGGCCATGTTGGCACCATTCAGGTCATTGAGCTGGCGCTTGGCCTGTCCCAGATACAGATAGGCACTCTGGGCCAGGGCATCGCTGCCGTCGGTGACGTGCAGCATGTTGTCCACCACCGCCTGATAGTTACCGTCACGGTAGTCGAGCACGCCCATGGTATAGGCCGCGGTGCGGTAGGGCTCACCCTCGGGGTTGTCCAGGTAGCGGCGCAGATAGATGCGGGCCTGGCGGTCATTGCCCTGATGATAGTAGCTCTCGCCCACGATGCGGTTGAGCTCGGCATCGAAGTAGTCGTTGCCGTGCTGGTCGAGCAGACCGCTACCGGCAGCGATCACATCGTTATAGCGTTTCTTGTGATAATCAATCTGGGTGAGATAGTACTGTGACTGGTATCCCAGCTCTGAGCCCTCGGGAATGCGGCGGAACTTGTCGACGGCCTCGTCATAGTCGCCCTGGGCATAATCGAGATAGGCCTTGTAGAACTCGCTGGCCCCGGCATAACGTGTGCTCTGGTCCAACTCGTGGTACTGGCGCTCGGCCTCACGGTAGTTACCCAAACGCAGGTTACAGTAGGCACGCCTATATTCCAAATCCTCATCGGCGTTGAGATCGAGCGAACGGTTGCGCACGAGCGAATAGCTCAACAGCGCACTCTCCCACTGCCCACGATAAAAGTAGTAGTTACCAATCTTCATCTGAGCCTCCATGGCCATGGAGGACGCGGGATAATGATCAATAAAACGGAGCAGAGCGGCCAGGCTTTCCTCCTCGCCACGCTCAAAACGGCTCAAGGCGATGTAGTAGTCGGCCTGTTCGCGCATCGACGCGTCGGCAGGCAACTGCTTCATGTGCTCCAGCTGGTCGATGGCTCCCACATAGTTGTGCGATTCATACATCTGCTTGCCGCGCTCGAGATAGCCGGCAGCCTCACTCGACATCACGCCAGGCTGTGCCAAGGCCACCACGGGAGCTGCCACAAGCACTGACATTAAGACTCTCTTGATCTTGTTCATTATAGCGTTATTTAGTTATTATCTTGACTTTTAGCGCCGCAGCTACGGGCGCTCCATGCCGTTCACATTAATATTAACTGCAAATTTAACAATAAATTGCCACATACCGACAACACGCCATCTAAAATAATGCTAAAAATACATAATGCTGTTTTACGCCCGTGTCTATGGGCGTAAAGGCCCGTTGTCCGACAGTGCCCATGGCACGGGCAGCAATTTAGAGCGGAAAGAAGAAAAAGCGAGAAAAAATGACAAGTTTTTTGTCAGTATACAAAAAATAACTACCTTTGCGTGTTTATTTGGCGAAATGCCCTAAAAAAGAGAGAAATAACGTAATATAAATAATTGTAAATGGCTACATTAGAGAAAATTAGGCAGAGGAAGAAGATCCTCGCCATCGTAATCGGTGCCGCACTACTCGCCTTCATTATCGAGGTAGGTGTCGAGGCCATCGGCCGTTCCGGTGGCAACAGCGCAGCCGCAAAAGTCGGCAATGAGAAAATTGACATTATGGCATTCCAGCGCCGCGTAGAGCAAGAGGCCGCCAATGACCAGCAGAACAACCAGCAGACCGATCCCGCCCTGCGTCAGCAGCAGGTGTTGGACGAGATGATCAACGAGAAGCTGCTCGAGCAGGAGTACGAGAAGTTGGGCATCTACGTCAGCGACAAGGAGATTAGTGAGCTGATGATTGGCAAGAACCCCGCTCCCGCCGTGATGCAGTTTGCCCAGCAAGTGGGTGCCAAGACCCCTGCTGAGTTGTATGACTTCATCATGAACCCCGGTAAGCAGGGCGTTCAAGAGGCTCAAGTGGCTGAATTGCGCAACCAGTGGAATAAGCTCAAAGACGACATCATCAAGCAATACAGGTTCGCCAAGCTGCAGAATCTGATGGCCGGCTGTATCCAGGCCAATGACCTGGACCGCGCCCAGATCCAGAACGACGAGTCCATGACCAACGTCATCACTTTTGCCAAGAAGGACTATGCTTCTCTTCCCGACGACAAGTATCCCGTCAGCGATGAGGAACTCAAGGCCGAATGGCAGAAGATGAAACCCATCTTCAAGACCGATGAGGACGTGCGCATGATCCATTATATCGCCGTTAACATCGATCCCAGTGCCGAGGATATCGCTGCCGCCAACAAGATTGCCGATGCAGCTTATATCGCTCTGCAGAAGGGCCGCGGCGTTGACTCGGTACGCCTGTTGGGCACCGTCCAGATCGACACCGCCAAGATGGTGCAGAAGGACATTCCCGCCAAGGTGCGTGACATCTTTGCCAGCGCTCCCGTCGGCACTGTCCGCCGCGACACCACCACTGCCGCTACCCACCACGTGATGTACAAGCTCATCAACAAGGAGGTAAGCCTTGACTCGGTAGAGTTGAGCTACGTGATCGCACAGGGTGACGCCAAGTTCCAGCAGAGCATCCTTGAGCAACTCAATGCCGGCAAGAGCCTGGAGGAACTCAAGAAAGCCAATGCCCAGAAGGTGGACGGCAAGCTCAAAGAGTGGCAGCGCGTCTTCAACGCTCCCGACTCGATGAGGGCCAAGATCGCCAATGCCGGAGAAGGTTACTTCATCTATAACAGCGGTGAGCAGGGTGCTACCCTGATGAAGGTTGACAGCAAGAAGCCCGCTAAGACCTTCTACACTGTTGCTACTATCTCCTATGACGCTTATCCCAGCACCAAGACAAGCGACGGCCTGCGTGACAAGTTCCAGGACTACCTGAACAAGAACAAGACCGCTAAGGCCTTTATGGACAATGCCGCCAAGGCTGGCTACAATGCCGTTGAGATGATGATCAGCCCGAGCACCGCACAGCTGGGTCTGGGTCTTTATGGTCAGAGCGGCATCAAGGATACCCGCAAGGCTATCAAGTGGGCGTTCGACAACAAGAAAGACATGGTATCGCCCATCTTCAGCGACAACAACAACGTGATGGTTGCCGTTGCTGTCGACGATATCTATGAGGACGGTTACCTGCCCTACAACTTCAGCCAGGGCAAGGAGATGCTGACCAACCGCGTTCGCAACAGCAAGAAGGGTGATGCTCTGATGAAGCAGTACCAGGGCAAGGCTAAGGACCTGAACGGCTATGCTGCAGCCATGGGCGCCCAGATTGACACCGTCAACATCGTGTTTGCCGCCAACAGCGATCCCAAGCTGGGTAGCGAGCCTGGCCTGATCGGCCGCATGGCTGCCGCCAAGCAGGGTGAGCTGCAGGGTCCCTGGAAGGGCGAAAACGCAGTGTTTGTTTACCAAGTTGTTAAGCAGGAGAAGTCCAACTACAACCCCAGCAAGGAAGAGTTGGATAACCGCTACGCACAGAGCCGCGGTAACCAGGTGCTCGCCAACGCGCGCAACATCTACAACATCCTGTCCAAGGCAACCAAGGTGAAGAAACGCCTCATTGATTTCTATTGATCCCAATAGACACAACACATCATCAAGTCCCGCCGGTATTCTGCTGGCGGGACTTGTTTTTGGACCGAAAAATGCATTTTTATCGCCAAGAGGCCTCCTATCTCAAAAAAATAGCCTAACTTTGGAGGTTAAACTAAAAATGACCTTTTTTTTGACATGTCAACAGTTAACGAGCGGCAAGACGAAATCATTGAGGAATTTGAGGGTCTGGACGACTGGATGGACCGCTATGCCGTCATCATCGACATGGGCAACGCCATGCCTGCGCTTGACGAGCAATACAAGACGGCCGACAATCTGATTGACGGCTGCCAGAGCCGTGTGTGGCTTCAGGCCGACTGCATAGACGGCAAGATGCATCTACAGGCCGACAGCGATGCCATCATCGTCAAGGGCATCATTTCGATGCTCGTGCGAGTGCTTGACGGCGCCACGCCCCAGGAGGTGCTCGACACCGACCTCTACTTCATCGAGCACATCGGGCTGCGCGATCACCTCTCCCCCACCCGCAGCAACGGCCTGCTGGCGATGATCAAGCAGATAAGGGCCTATGCCATCGCCTATCAGGCACGCGAGCACTCAGGCTGTTGAAACGATAATAACACATTATTAATATATTAACCAAAACCAAACAAAATTATGTTTAAAAACCATCCTAAGGGGTTAATCCCCGCCGCGTTGAGCAACATGGGCGAGCGCTTTGGCTACTACATCATGAACGCCGTGCTGCTGTTGTTCCTGTGCTCCAAGTTTGGCCTTGACGAGGGCACATCAGGCGCCATCTACAGCGTCTTTTATGCCGGTATCTACGTGTTGAGCCTGGTCGGCGGTTTCATTGCCGACCGCACCCAGAATTACAAGGGCACCATCCAGTGGGGTCTTGTGATCATGGCCATCGGCTACGTGCTGTTAGCCATTCCCGTGATGCACACGGCCGGCAACCACATGTGGCTGCTCGTGTTCACTTGCGTGGCCCTGTTCCTGATTGCCTTCGGTAACGGTCTGTTCAAGGGTAACCTGCAGGCCATCGTGGGTCAGATGTATGACAACATGGAGGCCGACGCTATCGCCGCAGGCAAGTCGGATGAAGAGATCAAGGCAATCAAGGACCGCCGCGACTCGGGTTTCCAGATTTTCTATGTGTTCATCAACATCGGTGGTCTGATTGCCCCCTTCGTTGCCCCGTTGCTGCGTCAGTGGTGGCTGGGTCTCAAGGGCATGGTCTATGATGCAGGTCTTCCCGCATTGTGCCACCAGTACCTGAACGATGCCACGAGCATGGCAGGCGAGCAGATGACCAACCTCACCGCCCTGATGGAGAAAGCCAACCAGGGAGGTCTTGACCTGAGCAACATGTCCGATGCTTGCAGCAGTTACCTCAAAGTTTTCAACGAGGGTGTTCACTACAGCTTCATCGCTTCGGTTATCGCCATGTTCATCTCGTTGGCAATCTTCGTTGCCTTCAAGAGAATCTTCCCGACTCCCGCCAAGAAAGAGGCTGCCGCTGTCGAGGAATACACTGCCGAGGAGAAGCGTGCCATGGCCAAGGAAATCAAGCAGCGCATGGCAGCGTTGTTCGCTGTGCTGGGCGTCTGCGTCTTCTTCTGGCTCTCGTTCCACCAGAACGGTCAGTCGCTGTCGGTATTCGCTCGTGACTACGTCATCACCGACAAAATCGCTCCCGAGATCTGGCAAGCCGTGAACCCGTTCTTCGTGATTGTGCTCACGCCGATTATCATGGCCATCTTTGCCGCTCTGGCAAGGAAAGGCAAAGCCATTTCCACCCCGCGCAAGATTGTCATCGGTATGTTTATCACCGGTTTGGCCTACCTGTTCCTGGTGCTGCTGAGCATGAGCTACGACTATCCTAACGGTGAGACCTTCCGTGCACTGGGCATTGACCAGCAGGCAGCCATGAAGTCACAGTGGTGGGTACTCATCGCCACCTACTTCTTCCTGACCGTTGCCGAACTGTTCATTTCACCTCTGGGCCTGTCGTTCGTTTCCAAGATTGCTCCCAAGCACCTGCAGGGTATCTGCCAGGGCTTGTGGCTGGGTGCTACCGCACTGGGCAACCTGTTCATATGGATTGGCCCGGTTATGCTCAACAAGATGCCCAAGCTGTGGATGTGCTGGGCAGTGTTCCTGGTTATCTGCCTCGTCGCCATGGGCGTCATGTGGGGTATGGTCAACTGGTTGGAACGCGTTACCGGCGAGAAAGAGTAATTGCCGCAAGACACACTGCAACAATATGAACTACAAGAGAATCTAGGGAGTCTAGGATATCTAGATTTTCTAGATTCTCTAAATAAAGAAGACTATTATGTTTGAGAACCAACCTAAAGGACTTTTCGCGTTGGCGCTGGCCAACACAGGCGAACGCTTCGGCTACTACACGATGATAGCCGTGTTCGCGCTGTTTTTGAGGTCGAACTTCGGTTTCGACCCCAAGTGGGCAGGTGAAATCTATGGCGATTTCTTGATGCTCGTGTACTTCCTCCCGATTGTGGGCGGTTACCTTGCCGACAAGTTCGGCTATGGCAAGATGGTCACTATCGGCATTATTATCATGTTCCTGGGATATCTGTTGCTGTCGGTGCCTCTGGGCGGGCAGACCGTCGCTATCGTGGCGATGCTGGCAGCCCTGCTGCTCATCAGCTTGGGAACAGGCCTATTCAAGGGCAACCTCCAGGTAATGGTGGGCAACCTGTATGATGACACGCGCTACGCCAAGCAGCGCGATGCCGGTTTCTCGCTGTTCTACATGGCCATTAACATCGGCGCGTTGTTCGCTCCGACAGCCGCCGTCAAGATTACCGAGTACGCCCAGACGCATCTAGGCTACACCGCTCCTGGCGAGGCCTATCACTTCGCCTTCATGGTTGCGTGTGCGTCGCTGGTGCTCTCAATAGCCATCTACTACTTGACGCGCAGCACCTTCCGCCACACCGAAGGCAGTAAAAAAGATGTCGCCAAGGCTGCTGAAACCGTTCAGGAGCCCGAGTTGAGCAAGGAGGAAACCAAGGCACGCATCATTGCCCTGCTGCTCGTATTTGCTGTGGTCATCTTCTTCTGGATGGCATTCCACCAGAACGGCCTGTCGCTGACCTATTTTGCCGATGAGTTCACCGCCAAGACCGCATCGGGTGTGCATACCATGCCCTTTGATGTAATCAACCTGGTAATGATTATCCTTATCGTCTATGCCGGCTTCTCGCTGTTCCAAAGCAAAACCGGCAAGGGCAAAGGCATCTCGGCCGCTATCATCCTCGCATGCCTTGCGGTGCTGGGTTACAAGTACACCCGCGCCACTGGCACCGTCGACATTTCGGCACCCATTTTCCAGCAGTTCAACCCGTTCTATGTCGTGGCATTGACGCCCGTTTCGATGGCTATCTTCACCTATCTGGCCAACAAGGGCAAAGAGCCATCGGCGCCCCGAAAGATTGCCTATGGTATGCTCGTGGCAGGTGCAGCGTTCTTCATTATGCTGTTCGCCTCCCAAGGTCTGAACACGCCTAACGAGCAAGCCGCATTGGCCGAAAGCGGCCAGCTTGGCGCGCTCGTTTCACCCTACTGGTTGATTTCGACCTATCTGGTGCTGACCTTCGGTGAGCTGTTGCTCTCGCCGATGGGCATCTCGTTCGTCAGCAAGGTAGCACCTCCCAAGTACAAGGGTCTGATGATGGGCGGCTGGTTCGGCGCCACCGCCATCGGCAATAAGCTGGTAAGCGTGGGCGGTTACCTGTGGGGCGACCTGCCCCTGTGGGCGGTATGGACCGTGTTCATCGCTGTCTGCCTCGCCGCGGCTATCTTCATGTTCGCCATGATGAAGCGCCTGGAGAAGGTAGCCAAGTAACTACTACCCTAACTGCGAGGCGCTGCCTCGCAATACCCCGACAAAAAGCCATGCAAATCCACAAAATTGTGGATTTTGTATGGCTTTTTTAGGTATTCTTGCTAACTTTGTGAGTTGAAAAGAAATTAACCATTAACAACAGGATATCACTATGACAAAATTAGTTGACAGATTTTTGAAGTATGTGAAGTTCGACACCCAGAGTGACGAGCTCACCAACCTGACGCCGTCCACGCCTGGCCAAATGGTATTTGCCAAGGAATTGGAGAGGGAATTGCGTTCCATGGGCTTGAGTGACATCTCGCTCGATGAAAACGGTTATCTGTTTGCCACCCTGCCCGCCAACACCGACAAGCCCGTGCCCACCATCGGCTTCATTGCCCACATGGACACCGCGCCCGACATGAGCGGCCATGACGTGAAACCCCGCATCGTGAAATATGAGGGAGCGCCCATCGTGCTGAGCGAGGAGCCCAACATCGTGCTTGACCCGCAACAGTTCCCCGAGATGAACGATTATCTGGGCCAGGAATTCATCGTGACCAGCGGCGACACCCTGCTCGGCGCCGACGACAAAGCCGGTATCGCCGAGATCCTGAGTGCCGTAGAGTGGCTGCAAGAGCATCCTGAGGTGAAGCACGGCAATATCCGCGTGGGATTCAACCCTGACGAGGAAATCGGCCTCGGTGCCCACCACTTTGATGTAGAGAAGTTCGGTTGCGACTGGGCTTACACTATGGACGGCGGTGCCGTGGGCGAACTGGAGTATGAGAACTTCAATGCCGCCAGTGCCAAGATCACCTTCAAGGGCTTGAACGTCCATCCCGGTGCTGCCAAGCACAAGATGCTGAACTCGATGCGCGTCGCCTTGCAGTTTGCCACCATGCTGCCACGTTGGGAGACCCCCGAACACACCGAGGGATATGAAGGTTTTTATCACCTCATCAGCATGCAGGGAGGTGTCGAGGAGACCACGCTGAGCTACATCATCCGCGACCATGACCGCGACCGCTTCGAGAGCCGCAAGCGCGAGATTGAGCACCTGTGCCGCAAGATCAACTGCGAGTTCCCCGACTGCGCTTCCTGCGAAATCAAGGACCAATACTACAACATGCGCGAGAAGATTGAGCCTGTGATGAACATCATCGACGTGGCCAAGCAGGCCATGGAGAACGCCGGTGTCACACCCAAGGTACAGCCCATACGTGGCGGCACCGACGGAGCCCAGCTGTCGTTTAAGAACCTGCCCTGCCCCAACATCTTCGCTGGCGGCATGAACATGCACGGACGCTTCGAGTACGTGCCCATTCCCTCGATGGAAAAGGCCATGATGACCATCATCGAGATCTGCAAGCTCGTTGCCGAAAAGTAAAAATCGGACGAATTATTTGGCGGGTATAGAAATTTGCTATACCTTTGCACCGCTTTTTGGGAGATTCGCTAGCTCAGCAGGTAGAGCACATCCCTTTTAAGGATGGGGTCGTGGGTTCGAGCCCCACGCGAATCACTCATCAGGAACGCAGTCCAACAGGGCTGCGTTTTTGTTTTGTCCCCTTTCCAGTACATGAAAAAACAGGCGCCGGCAGTGCGAGACTTGTCGGAGCCTGTAGAGCTTATAATCCTCACTACGAGGAGCTGTTATCAGTTTCTCAAGATGATGTCAATAACCGCATTCACGTCGGCGATATTGACCTCGTAGTCATCATTCACATAGGCGCGACCATGGAATTCACTAGCTTCAACATAGCCCAAAATCACATCAATCAAGCAGTTCACGTCGGCGATATTGACCTCACCGTCTTTATTGACATCTCCTTCGATGCGGGGGATAAAGACGAACTCATCGAGGTAGGCCATGCGGCGACGGATCCAATCCTCGACATAATCCATTTCGGCGCTCAGGTCAAGTGTTTTGCCCGCAAGGTCTGAGTCACCGCTCCAGCGGGCTTCTTCGCGAGCAGCAGCACCCGACATCTCCAGTTCGTTGATGGCCGTGCGGAAACGGTCCACGAGGCTGTCGGTATTGAGGTAGGTCTCGCGCAGCTCGCGATAACGAGCCAGCAACTGATTATAGTACCATTTAACCTCAAACATGTCGGCCATAGGCACGTGGCTGATCCAACCTGAGGGATAACGCTCGGGGCTTACCATGTCAGGCAGATTCACACCAGGTGCATAATTCTGGCCAAGAGAGATGTCCAAATCCCAGGGAGTCATGGTAATGCGGGTGTTCTTGCGGAAGTCTTGCACTGAATAGTAAATGTTGATACACTCGTTGTCGAGAGCCTGCAGTGAGACGAGGAAGATGTAATAGTCCTGCAAGACGGGCAGGTCAAAGTAATATCCCATGCTGTCGCGTCTCGCAAAGTTAGTGTCAGCACCGTTAGCGAACCATACCGCATTATACAATGAGCCCCAATGATAAGCATAGATTTCGCTATAATCAGGGTACTTGATGACAAAACCGTCCCAAGTCGTAACACCCAAAGCTTTCTTTGGGTTACTCATGTTCACGGTTGTGGTCCAAGTATCTGCCTTCCACAGCACACCATGAATGAGATGCCTGTTTGGCGAGGTAGTCTCATAGCGTTCAAGTTTCAACTGCTTGCGGTCAATAGGCTCACACATGTCATAGATACCCACATATGCGCCATTGAGCAGCACCTCAACCATGTGTCCGCGCGAGCCATTGCGCACGTTGGCAACAGAGTCGGCATACCAAGGCTTGCGGGCCATGTCGAGCCACAAGTCAGCGTTGATACGGTTGCGGATGCGCAGGAAGTCAACCTGTCCGGCGTCAAGAATCCAGCTATTATCGTGACGCAAGCCGAAGAAACGGTGGTTATCCTTTGTTGTATCCTCCTCATGAAGGAACTTAATGTGGTAGTTGCGCTTGTTGCGACCATTTTGATTGGTTGCACCGCCACGCCACTTAACCTTGGCAAACATGGGCTCTGCATAAGCTGAGTCCGGCTCACTCACCGTGACAGAGCCATAAGAATAATTATAGCCAAAGTTTCCTGTGAGTTCCACAACGGGGAGCCATGTGAAGGTGATATTGCCAGTGTAAAGGCTGTCGCCCATCATGGCTTCCACGGCATACAGCTTTCCTCCCTCAATGCCGGTAAACACAAAGGAGTCGCCGCTCTGGACTGCCGTGCTGTCAATCATCAAGCCGCTAATAGCGTCATCGTAGGTCACTGTCGCTTCAAAGTCACTACCGAAGAGTGATTGCGGAACGCTGCACAGCCAGACGTGGTTGAGCGTATCCAGCGGAGCACGGTGGCCGCCAATGTTAAAGGTCTGTCCCCAAGAGGCCATAGCAGTCAACAAGATTGCCAGGGCCGAAAGAAACTGTTTGTTCTTCATTTTCTTTAAAAACGTCCTTAAAATGATAGTCATTGTTCAAATTTCGCCGCAAAGATAGTAAAAAAGTTGATGAGGGAACCAAAATAATTGAAATGATGTGCTCAAGACACGACAACATTAACATTTACAGGCGTTTTTACCACCATTTTTAATGGCGCAAAGACCTCTTCAGCCATGTACCAAAAAAAAATCCACAGATTTTTCTTTTTTTTGTTTCACATCCGCTGAAAAACGAGTAACTTTGCTCTCTCTTATCACTCATCTTTTGAAATCTCTCGATAGCAATGAAAATATTCACCAATGATGGACTGCGTCGCATTGGCGACCGTACCGTGGAAAAAGAAGACATATCGATGCTTGACCTGATAGAGAGAGCAGCATCGGCGGTGTCCTATGAACTCATATCACGTTGGAGGACCTCCAAACGTTTCGTCTTTTTTGCAGGCCCCGGAGATAACGGAGCCGACGCGCTGGCTGTGGCCCGTATGATGTATGAACAAGGCTACCATCCCGAAGTTTATCTCTTTAACATCAAGTCCGCCCAGCTGTCCCCGTGCTGTCTGGCCAACCGTGACCGCCTGTTGCAAGTTGCCGGCGAAAACATCGATTTTATCGAAGTCATCCAAAACTTTTCCCCGCCCGAACTTGATGAGAACGACGTTGTCGTTGATGGCTTGTTCGGCAACGGACTGCGCACACCGCTCAAGGGTGGTTACACCGCATTGGTGCAGTACATCAACAGCAGCGGAGCCTATGTCGTGTCCATCGATGTCCCGTCGGGCATGTTTGGCGAGTGGAACGTCGGTAACGACCGCCGCAACATCATCAAGGCCAACCTGACGCTGACTTACCAGAGTAAGCGCTTAGCCTTCTATTTCGCCGAGAATGCCGAATTTGTAGGCGAATGCAAGGTTTTGGATATCGAGTTGGACAGCGAGAGCATTGCCCGCACGCCGACCGACTTCTACCTCATCGAGCGTGAAGACGTGCATGAGGTGATGCGTCCGCGCAACCCCTTCATCAACAAGTATGACAACGGCACGCTGTTACTCATCGCCGGCAGCTACGGCATGATGGGTGCCGCCGTGCTTGCAGCCCGAGGAGCACTGCGTGCAGGAGCCGGACTGGTGACGGTGCATGCGCCGCGGTGTGGCTACCAGGTCTTGCAGACCGCGGTCCCCGAAGCCCTTTTTGAGCCAGACCGCAACGAGCTGATGACTGAGTCAATCGACCTGCGCCACACCTATAGCGTAGTGGCTTTGGGTCCTGGCATGGGCGTCCATGACGAGACGCTGGAAGCGGTGCACCACTTCATCATGAACTTCAAGCGCCCGTGTCTGATTGATGCCGATGCGCTCAACTGCATTGCCCACCGCCCCATGCTTCTCAAGAGCATCCCGACCCGTTCCATCATCACGCCTCACGCAATAGAGTTTGACCGCCTCTTTGGCGAACACAACACCGATGAGGAACGCCTGAAAAAGGCCATCGACGTCTCCAGGCTCTACAACATCACGATCGTGCTGAAAGGCCATTATACCATGACTGTGCGCCCCGACAGCAAAGTGTATGTCAACAGCAGCGGCAATCCAGGTATGGCCACACCAGGCAGCGGCGACGTGCTGACAGGTGTCATCGCCTCACTCATCGCCCAGAACTATCCCGCCGACTGGTCTGTCGTGCTGGGTGTGTATCTGCACGGCCTGGCCGGCGACCTTGCCGCACAGGAGCACGGCACCTATGGCATGATTGCCAGCGACATCGTTGAGAATCTGGGCAAGGCAATCATCGAAGTGATGAAGTAACCCCCAACGGTATAAGGCCCACTTCAGGAACAAAAAAACAAAGGGCTAGCAGTCATATGGCTGCCAGCCCTTTTCGTTGTACCTGAAGTGGGACTTGAACCCACACGGCCGCAATGGCCAAGGGATTTTAAGTCCCTCGTGTCTACCGATTCCACCATTCAGGCGTGCGGTGCGGTTTGCGGGTGCAAAGATACTACTTTTTGAGAATATCCTTGCTTTTTCATTGGTTTTTTTGATTTAATCAGTCTTTGATCAACTCCATCAGGCAGATGTCGCCTGTTGTCTGTTGCTGTGCAAGCCGCTGGCCGTCAATTTGGGCAAACAGCTTGTCAAAACGTTCATCAGCCTTATCCAGGAAACGGCTCTGCCCCATGTCGGCCAACGCATTCGTCACCATATTGACGGTGATATCATCAGGGTCACAAGCAGGCTGATAAGCCAATTCGCCTTCTTCGCCACCGGCCACAGCGGTGAGCAGTCCTGCCCGTTGCAGCCGCTCCAAGAGGTAATCGGCCAGCACCCTGGGGATGTCGTAGTCGTTGACCAGGTCGCCACGGGTTATGGCGGGTTGTCGCAGCTTGAAGCGTTTGGTGGCAATTGCCACCACGGCGATGGCCAGCTGGTTGCTATAGGCATGGGAGATATCTTTCACCTTGTCGCGGTGGGCATAACTGTCAAAATTCTGCCAGGCATAGGTCAACACGACACCCGACAGCGCGATGAGCCATGAGAGCTGGAGCCACACGAGCATCAAGGGCAGGAAAGCAAAGCTACCATAGATGGCGTTGTATTTCGACACATAGACCTGTCCCGTAACAAACAGCCACTGTATCGCATGGAACAGCGTGCCGCACAGAATGCCTGCAAACAGAGCGCTCAAGAACTTGACTTTGGTGTTCGGCACCAGGTAATAGGCCGCCGTGAAAACGATCCAAGAGATGAGTATGGGTATAAACGCCAGCAGCCGATGCATCAACGGGGACACAAAGTCGCCGGTAAAGACATGCTGCACCGCATCGCTCATGAAAATGGAGATACCTGCCGAGCACACCATCAGCACGGGCAACAGCAGAAACAACGCCGTATAGTCAGTAAGTTTGCGCCTGAAGGAGCGCTTGCCGGTCACGCCCCACACGTGGTTGAACGAATCCTCGACATTGCTCATCAGTGACACAAGGGTCCACAACAGCAGCACCAGACCGATGCCCACAAACACCCCCTGGGATGCCTGGGACAGATAATTGTCCACATAGACCGATGCCTGCTCCAGCGCTTCGCGTTGGGCGGGGAAATAGCGGAAAAGCTCGCTCTGCAACAACTTCTGAAAGCCGAAGCCGCGGCCTATTGCGAACAACATGGCCAGAGCGGGCACAATGGCCAGCACTGTCCTGTAGGTGAGGGCGCAAGCCTGAGTCTGCAGATCTCGGTCCAAGAAAGACCGGACACTAAGGTTGATGATTTTTACTGTTTGAACCGGCCATGACGCACGGGTGTCATTCCACACGCCACTAACACAGTAGCGCAGGTTGCGGTCAATGCGTTGCCACAGGCTTTCTTGCCTATCCCCCATACGAGATCAAAGGTTGTCCAGCTCTTGCCTGATCAGGTCAAAGATGCCATCGATGGTTCCCAGGCCGTTGATGGCGAGGTATTTGCCCTGTTCCTCGTAATAGGCCTTCAAGGGTGAGGTCTGGTTATAGTACACTTCCAGACGCTTGCGGGCAGTCTCCTCGTTGTCGTCGGCGCGGCCGCTCAGCTGGCCACGCAACAGGATGCGCTTGATGAGTTCCTCATCGGGCACTTCAAGGCCCACTACAGCATCCACCTGGGTGCCACGGTCGGCAAGCAGCTGTTCCAGCGCCTCGGCCTGCGGTATGGTACGGGGATAACCGTCAAAGATGACGCCATCGGCCGCGTTTTCCTTGTTCTCGTCAAGGACTTGGGCCAGCAGGTCGATGATGAGCTCATCGGGGACGAGTTGACCCTGGTCAATGTACCCCTTTGCAATCTTTCCAAGTTCAGTACCACGGCGCATATTGTCGCGCAGCACATCTCCTGTCGAGATGTGGAACAGATTATAGTGCTCGATGAGCTTATCGCTCTGGGTGCCTTTGCCCGAACCAGGCGCACCAAAAATAACTATGTTCATCATATTACTGTTTTTAGTTGTATTTATCAATCTATCCTACAAAAAGCCGAAAGCCCTCATCATTTCTCCTTCAGGACATAGATGTCGGGCAGGTTGCGAGCCAAGCCATCCAAATCCAGGCCATAGCCCAAGATGAACTTGCTGGGGATCTCGAAGCCGACGTATTCGGGTCCACGGCCCACAGTCAACGCTTCAGGCTTGAAGAGCAGGGAAACCATCTTTACCGACTTGGGGTTGTGCTTGGCCAGTTCCTTGCGCAACTGGGCAGCAGTGACACCGCTGTCGATGATGTCTTCGACGATGAGCACATTGCGGCCCGTCAGGTCCTCGGTGAGTCCCATAATTTCCTTGACCGAGCCTGTGGATTCCATGCCCTCATAAGACTTGAAACGAATGAAAGTGATCTCGGCATCACGCAGGTCGCATGCACGAAAGAGGTCTGCCGCAAAGATAAAGGAGCCGTTAAGGACACATAAGAACAAGGCATTCTCGTTGGCGTAGTCACGCTTGATTTCCTGGGCAAGGCGGTGCACTTGCTTAGCAATCTCTTCACGTCTGATGTAAGGCTCAAACGTTAGGCCCTGATAGGTAACTTCTTCCATAATAAAATAAAAAATAGGCGACAAAGTTAGCAAAGATTATCGGGCCACACAACTTTTATCAAGATTTATCCACATCATCAATACACGACGGCAAAAAGTTAAATACTGTTAAATCATCATGACAAGCCATTGCCGGTTCAAAATTTGCATATATCTTTGCGATATCAAAATGATATCAATTTAATAATAACCTTTCAATATTTATCTGTTATGGAAACGAAAGAATTTAATTTCAAAGGCTTAACCGTCAACGGTTTCTTGATGTTATTCGTGGCACTCGTGTTACCGATTCTCGCCGTGTGGTGTGTTTATAAGAGCATCATCTTGTTTGATATGCCCAACCATGATTGGCTTGCCGGTACGCTATTGGCGCTCGGCATCGTGTTGGCGATCTGTGAGATTCTGATTCTGTGCGGCTTCATCATGCTGGAGCCCAACACCGCCCGAGTGACCACCTGGTTCGGCAAGTATAGCGGCACGTTCTCGCGCACGGGTTTCTACTGGATCAATCCTTTCTACAGCACCAAGAAGGTGTCAATGCGTGCCCGCAACCTGGATGCCGAGCCCATCAAGGTCAACGACAAGGTGGGCAATCCCGTGATGATCGGCCTTGTGCTGGTGTGGAAGCTCAAGGACACCTACAAGGCTCTGTTCGAGGTAGACTCGCAGACAATGGCTGCGACCACCGGGACTGTCGGTGGAGACACGAAGGGTCTGATGCGTGCCCTGGAGAACTTCGTGAGCGTTCAGAGTTATGCCGCCTTGAGGCAGGTTGCCGGCCAGTATGCCTACGACGACAACGACGAGGACACCAAGGAACTGACGCTGCGTTCAGGCGGTGACGAGATCAACGAGATGCTCGAGGCCAAACTCAACGAGCGCCTGTCGCTCGCTGGTATCGAGGTCGTTGAGGCCCGCATCAACTACCTGGCCTATGCTCCCGAAATCGCAGCCGTGATGCTGCGCCGTCAGCAGGCCAGCGCCATCATCACCGCCCGTGAGAAGATCGTCGAGGGTGCTGTGAGCATGGTCAAGATGGCCCTCGACAAACTCTCGAACGAGAATATCGTTGAACTTGACGATGACAAGAAGGCCGCCATGGTGAGCAACCTGCTCGTTGTCCTGTGCGCCGACGAACAGGCCCAACCCGTGGTCAACACCGGCACACTCAACCAGTAACCCTGCGGGGCTAATGCGAATTGCGCGAATTCAACAAATTCAGCGCAATTCGCATTAAAACCTATAAAGTATTTAGCAGACTATGGCAAAGAAAGCCACAAAGAGTTTCATCCTGCGTGTCGACAGCGACACGATGGATGCCATTGAAAAGTGGGCAGCCGACGAGTTCCGCTCCACCAACGGCCAGTTGCAGTGGATCATTACCGAGGCGCTGCGCAAGGCCCGCCGTCTGCCCAAAAAGAAGAAAGCCGAAACCGACAACCAGGAAGGAGGAGACAGCCATGAAACCAATGAATAAAAAAACGCTGACATTTACGGCCGCTACCGCGATGGGGCTCATCATTGTGGCGATGGTCATTGCCCTATTTTTGGAAGGGAAGATCAGCGAAACGACATTTTGGATCGTGTGGATTGTTTTGGGCCTTGCATCAGCGCCTGTCATTTATTTGATTGTCCACGGTATCACTTCCGGCATCAAGAGCCCGCGGGAACAGGCAGCCGAACTCGCCGATGACATCGACACCGACAACCTCACGTTGCCGCGAACGCCCGAAACCACTGTCATTGAGGTTACCACTGCGGTTATTGTCATTGCTGCGGCGGTTGCAGCAATAGCCACTCATTTTGCGGGGCTCAATGGCCGAGGCTTGGCTGGATTCACAATTATTCCTACCTGGCTGCTCATCAGTGCCTATACTCCCAGGCCTTCGTTCCTGTGGGGAGAGATGCACAGCCTCAAGCAAGTCTCTATTTCATCACGACTCATGCGCATCCTGGCCATTATGATTGCCTTTGGTGGTCTGTTGCGGGCTTGCGTCTGGCTCTACACTCCGATGATTGGATACATCTGCGATGGCCTTACCCTCCTGACCTACATCGTGGGCCGCATTATACAGTACAGGGCCTGGAAAAAGTAATGTTCCACTTGAATAAACAAACGACAATGAAACTGACTAATCAACAACAAGAAGAGTTTGACATCAATAATGTCAAGGTGCATCGCACCATCGAAGGGACCATATTTGAGGTCGTCGCCGCCATACTCGTTATCACCACTTGGATCATCGCACTTGCCCGGCATCAGTTTAACGGCACTTTTGGCGAACAGTGGTTGACGTGCATCATCGCACTCACCCTTGGCACAATTGTCCTGCTCGTCTGTTGCTATTACCCTCGTCTATCGAGGAGCTCGTACCGGCTCAAAAACTTCAGTCAAGTACTTATCTCTATACGTACGTGCCGAGTACTGGCTGTTGAGTTTGCAGTGGCTATGCTCTGTATCGCCATCTCGAATTGCTCGCTGATGGTCCAGCCCATCGGTCCAAAAATCTTTATTGCTGTCATCATCATCACGGCTTTAGCATCCAGCTTCTTACTTCACAGAGCGAAATAAGTTCAAAGTGCGACATTGAGCCGATTTGAGCACATCTATCAGCGTTGGGGCGACACGGTCAGGTTCCTGCTTTGGGGCCTGACGGTGGCGTTGGTATGCTTTTTGCTGTATAAGGTCATCGTGAACAATTCCGATACACGACATCTGGTGCTCTTGAGTGACGAGGGACGCGACAGCCTGATGACGGTGGCCATGCCTGGCGGCATGAGTGACACGCTACTACACTACGATGCTTTTGACGTGCATTTCAACAGCAGTCGAGGCATTGCCAACTGTGCTGCCTATGAGCTCGTTGTCAACGAGCTCAACGGAACAAGAGAGCGCTCGGGCGAGTTCATGCCCGACCCCGGCGTGAAAGGTTGTCCCACGCTAGCCGACTATGCGGGCAGTGGCATGGATCGCGGTCATCTGGTACCTGCCGCCGACCTCAAGTGGAATGAGGAGGCCATGCGCCAGTCGTTCCTGCTGACCAACGTGTGCCCAATGCACAAGGCGCTCAACGAGGGCGGCTGGACCAAGCTGGAGGAGAAAGTGCGCGAATGGACGGCACGCGACAGTGTGCTGCTGGTGTTCACGGGACCCGTCGTCAGCGAGGGCGACACGACACTGGCAAGCGGGCGCGTGACAGTGCCCAACGCCTACTACAAGGTCATCATGGCACCGTGCGTGAGGCCCAGGCGGGCCATCGCGTTTATTTACCCGAACGGACACAGTGGCGGACGGCTGCTGCAATATGCCGTGAGCGTTGATGAGGTGGAACGCAGGACGGGTCTCGATTTCTTCCCCACCCTGCCCGACGAGGAACAGCAACGTCTGGAAAGCGTGCTCAACCTCGACGCATGGCTCAACTAAAAACTTAAAACTAAAAACTAAGATACATGAAGCAGATACTGAAAATCTGGGTAATGGTGGTGGCGCTGGTAATGGGCGGTGCACTGCCTCCGCAGTTGACGGGCGACAACGAGGTCACCACCCAGTGGTGTGCCCAGGCCAAGAGCAAGAAAAAATCCAAGAAGAATAAAAAGAGCCAGAAGAACAAGAAAAAGGCCAACAAGGCAAAGAAGGCAAAGAAAGCCAAGAAGGCCTCGGTAGCCTCGCAGCTGGTGAGCGTGCCCACTATCGGCAAGACGGCAACAACGACCGTAACGCAGCAGAGTACCAACGCTCTGCTGGGCGTGGGCATCCCCAAAGGGGTGTCCAACCAAGTGCTTAACTACAAGACCATCAGGGTGAACTTCAACCCATCGTACAGGATTCCCAACTGTGTGGCCTACGAACTCACGGCGACCATGGTATCGATGGCCGATGCCCCAGACCACGAGGTGCGCAAGAACTACAACTACGCTAAAGACAGTAACGTCAAGAACTGTCCCGAGAACTGGGAATACCGCGGCAGCGGCTACAGTCGCGGCCACATGGCCCCCGCCATGGATATGCGCTGGGACAAGACGTCGATGACGCAGTGCTTTTACATGACCAACATGTGCCCGCAGGACACCAAACTCAACAATGACGACTGGCGCGTGCTGGAAGAAAAAATACACCGATGGGCCAAGCGTGACAAGCGATTGATGGTCTATACCGGCCCCATCATGGGCAAGAACCCCAAAATGATCGGCAAGGACAAGCAGAACATCGCGGTGCCCGACGCCTTCTTCAAAGTCGTCTATGCCCCCGAGCAGGGTCGCGCCATCGCATTCATCTACGACAACAAGCCCTGCCCCGGCAACATCAGCAAGTATGCCGTCACCGTCGCCGAGGTCGAGCGCCGCACGGGCCTCACCTTCTCCAGCGCCATCCCTAAGCGTCAGTGCAACATCAACGACTGGCAATAAGCCACTAAAGTCACAAAAGAAGCCAACCGCATCCACTACTAATAGCCGCTTTCTCATGAAACGGCTATTTTTTGAATGGGACTGAAGGCAGTGTGAAGGATGTGAAGAATTTTGTGTAACTTTGTAGGCGAGAAAAAAAGAAGGATTATGACGAAGAAACAGAAAAGACGTTTATACTACGGCCTGTTGGCGGTGTTGATGGCTTTTGCGGGCTATCACACTTACCAGAAGAGCGGATTCTACAAGAGCGCCTATAATGAGGATCTGCCCACCGTGGAGCAGACCTTCAACAAGCAAAACGAGGGCAAGGAGTACCAGTCCACGGGCGACCAGTCGCTGCTGGACGTGAGACTGCCCAAAGGACTGGACAACCAGACGGTGCGCTACAAGGCCATCACGGTGTATTTCAACAAGCATTACCATGTACCCAACTGCGTGGCCTATGAGTTGACCAACACCATGACGTCGATGGCCGACTCGAAGGACGCCGAGAACCGCGCTGACTACAAGTTTGAGCGCGACTATGACGTGAAAGGCTGCCCCGACTGGTGGGACTACAAGGACAGCGGCTACACACGCGGCCACATGGCGCCGGCGATGGATATGCGCTGGGACAAGACCGCTATGGAGCAGTGCTTCCTGATGACCAACATCTGCCCGCAGCTCGACGAGATGAACGACGGCGAGTGGCGCCACATCGAGGAGGCGGTGCACAAGTGGTCACGGTCGGCCAAGCGGCTCATCGTGTTCACAGGCCCGATTTTTTCCGATGACATGGAATACATCGGCAAGGATATCGACATCGCCGTGCCCGAGAGCTTCTTTAAGGTTGTGTACTCGCCCGAGCAGAACCGCGCTATCGCCTTCATCATGGAGAACAAGGGCACGCCTAACAGCTGGACCAACTATGCCACCACCATCGACAAGGTGGAGGAACTCACTGGCTATGACTTCCTGGCCAAACTCGAGGACAAAGTGGAAGACGTCATCGAGAGCAAAGAAAATATCAAGGACTGGCCTGCTTATTACCCCCGCCGATGAATCCCCTCGAGTTGACAGGTTTGACAGGTGACACCATCTGCGCCATCTCGACCCCGCCGGGCCGAGGCGGCATCGCTGTGGTCAGAGTGAGCGGCCCTCAGGCGCTCGACATCGTGCAGCGCCGCTGGCAAGGCAAGCCGTTGGCCGACATGGCCACACATACCGTCCACTTGGGGCATCTCATGGATTCCACGGGTGATGTGCTCGACCAGGCAGTGCTCACAGTCTATCGTGCGCCCAATTCGTTCACGGGCGAGGACGTGGTGGAACTGGCATGCCACGGCTCGACATGGATTCAGCAGCAGGTCATCCAGACGCTTATCGATGCGGGTTGCCGACTTGCCACAGCTGGCGAATTCACGCGCCGCGCGTTTGCCAACGGCCGTATGGACCTTTCGCAGGCCGAGGCCGTTGCCGACGTTATCGAGGCGCAGTCCCGTGCGGCACACCATGTGGCAATGAGCCAGATGCGCGGCCGCTACAGCGACGAACTGAAAGGCCTGCGCGACAAGCTGCTGCACTTCGTGGCACTGATTGAACTGGAACTGGATTTCAGTGAAGAGGATGTAACCTTTGCCGACCGTAGCGAGGTAAGCACGCTGGCCCGCGACATCCACGCCCTGATCAGCCGCCTTGCCGATAGCTACAGCGACGGCAACGCCATCCGCAACGGCATGCCCGTCGCCATTGTGGGACAGACCAATGCCGGCAAATCCACCCTGCTCAATGCCCTGCTGCGTGACGACCGCGCCCTGGTGAGCAACATCCACGGCACCACGCGCGACACCATCGAAGACACTGTGGTTATGGGCGGGACGCTGTTCCGCTTCATCGACACAGCAGGCATACGCCAGTCGAGCGACACCGTTGAGCAGATGGGCATCGAGCGTACCTGGCAGGCTATCGATAAAGCCAACGTCGTGCTATGGGTTGTTGACGTCACCAGCGCCGACACCAGCATGGCCAGTGACATCCTATCACACTGCAACGGCAAAGCCCTCATCGCCGTACTCAACAAGACCGACCTTGACGACGATTTCGCCGCGAGGAGTGAGCTCAACAACCTCCTGCCCGAGGGCACACCGGTTGTGGCCATCAGCGCCAAGAGCGAGAGCGATATCGAGGCCCTGCGCAATCTCATCGTCGAGACCGCCACCCTGCCCGACGTGGACAGCGACGCCGTCATCGTCACCAATGCCCGCCACTACCAAGCCCTGACCCGCGCCCGCGACGCCATTGCACGCGCCATCGACGGCCTGGACAACGGCCTGAGCGGCGACCTGCTCGACCAGGACATCCGCGAATGTCTCCACTGGCTCGGCGAAATCACCGGCGAAATCACCACCGACAACATCCTTGGCGAGATCTTCGCCCACTTCTGCGTCGGAAAGTAATTCTCTATAATACGCTGAAGAACAGATGGTTACAAGTTTTGCAAAAGGGAATAAGCAATTTTTGATAAGTATTGACATTCAATAAGTTACACTTAGTTTTGCAAATAATCACACGATAAAATCGTCATTTTTTCCACCTCATTCTTACTCATTTTCAGGGGTGTTGACAACACAACCAATTTTATTATTATATACCGAGCCACTCTAATGTGGCCGTATATAATATGTTCTTAAAAAACTACAAGTATTTTCATGATCCATTCGAAAGGCTGGACCAAAAATGGCAGTATGCAATTGCCAAAGGTTACCTGACAGTAACCGAGACAGCTGAACTATCAGGATTCAGCCGCCAGTATGTCAACAGCCAGATTTTATCGGGCAAGATCAAAAGCGTAAAAGGCCGTAATGGAACCATCGGAATTCGTGCAAGGGAATTCACGAAGTGGTATTCTTCACTAGACGTCCTTCCCTCATCTCCCATCGGGAAAAGCTCCTTTTCTCTGAAGGGGCTCATGAAGCAAATCAGAATGGGAAGGGCTTGGGTACTGAAGTTTGCCAACAGGAATAATATCTCTTGCTATTATCTTGGCAAGTTCAGAAGATTTGACAAAGAGGAAGCTATTGCAGCCTGGGACAGAGAACGCTTTCTGTATCAAAAATGGATCACTGTGGAAGAGGCAACGCTCAACATGGAGATCACACAGCACGAGCTGTACATGCTCGTCGCCACTCACCTGGTAAGGACAAGGAAGATGGAATGCGTCCTCCACTATCTCAAGAGTGACATCGCAAAAAATATAGAAAGGAGGCAACACCATGTATAGAGTTGCATTGAGATACAAATCAAAAAGAGGTGACACCATGAAGTCTGTCTACCTTGAGTTCAGACCTTCCATTACTGATATTCGGGGCCATGTCATCAGATATGAGTTCCTGAACCTTGAGCTCTATACGAAGCCGAAAAACGCTATTCAAAAACAGCATAACAAGGTGATTGAGGAAGTTGCGGAGGAAATCCGATGCAAGAGGTATCTACAGTTGGTGAGAAGGGACTTCTCTTTTATCTCGAAAGACAATCTGGATGGTGACTTTTTGGAGTATTTCAGAATGAATGGTGACTATCATGGTCCAAAGTACGAATGCGCGAGGCTCCACTTCGAGAAATTCTGTAACCACAAATGCGCATTCAAGGATATTAACGGTGCTTTGTGTAATAAGTACAGAGCATATCTTTTGAGAGACACAAAGCTGCACGACGGAGAAAAGGAGCTGTCACATAATACAGCAAGTGCCTACTTCAATGTGTTCTTGAGTTTGGTCAAGCTTGCGTTCGTGGATCATGTCCTTGACGAGGATTACACAAAATATGTGAGACCAATCAGATGGAACCATGACACCCAGAAGGAGTACTTAAGCATCAACGAGGTACATCTGCTAGAGCAAACTCCATACGAGAAGTGCCCAGAACTGAGGAGAGCATGCCTCCTTTCCATCTACACAGGTCTAAGAAGGAGCGATGTACTGAAATTACATTGGGAGCAAATTGTAGACAGATCGACTCAGAACACCTATATTGAGATCAAGATGTCGAAGACAGACCGCTTCGTCCAGCTTCCTCTCTCAAGGGCCGCCATAAATATCTTGGGAGAAAGGCAGAATGAAGGATTGGTGTTTACGAAACTGACAGAAAGCATTCTGAATACACATCTTTCGAGGTGGCTCAAAACAGCGGGTATCAACAAACATATCACGTTTCATTGCTTTAGGCACACTTTTGCCATGATGCTTCAGGAACTGGGCACAGGAATATACGTCATCTCCAACCTGCTCGGTCACAAAAATGTATCAAGCACTCAGCTTTATGCCAAGATGAAAAGCAGTGATGCGCAAGAGGCAATTGACAGGATGGATAAAGCCTATGAAATGAAATAAGTTATAATTGATTAAAAAATAAGAGTAAGGGCTTCTAATCTTTTGCCATACAGAATATAATCATTAACTTTGCAAATAATCACAGACACAAAAAAGTATGGAAGATAAAGATAAAGCCCTTATAGAACAAACCCAGTCGTATATCTATTCTTTGATCGACCAGACAATTAAAATATGGGTAGTTGACGACGAGCTTCGAAAGAGAATGCCGGCAGTGCTGATTGAGCAGTACAAGTGCTACATATCATCACTGTTCGGCATTCCCGTGATGCTGTGTTACCCGAAGGAAGTGAAAACACTAACCCCGGCACAGATACAGCGACATATGCAGATCATGTCAGATAAGTGCGGTATCATTAGTATTATTGTTATCAGAGACGTCCCATCATACAACATCCAGCGTCTTATCCACCAGCGCGTGAACTTCATCATTGTCGGGAAACAAATGTTCGTCCCTTCCCTGCTGATGGATCTTAGAAAACTGCCTCAGACAGGCAAAGACATAAAGGAAGAAATTCCTGCATTGGCACAGTGCCTGATACTACACAGTATCATCTTTGGACCGCTATGGATTAGTGTCAATGAAATCATGGAAGCGTTTGACGTTTCCTATTCGACAGCTAACAGGGCTGTAAGATGGCTCAAATCGAAAGAACTGGTCTTAGTGTCAAGAGGTGAGGAAAAGAAAGTGCAGATGATGAAATCAGGAAGAAGCCTGTGGGAGTCCTGCATTGCATATCTAAGTTCTCCGATAGAGAAAGTAGTATATTCTGATGAAAGGCCCGATGGTGCATTACTGACTGGAATGGATGCTGTACGCCATTATACCAATTCGGCTAATACAAATGAAGGGACACGCTACGCTATCAGCAAAAGCCAATTATCTGAGATTACGGTTTTCGATGAAAAAGGGAACCATCCATATTCATTAGAGGTATGGAAATACAATCCAAAGTCGCTAAGCCAATCCATTGTTGTTGACATCCTTTCTTTATACATTTGCCAGACGTCAAACAGCGATGAAAAATTAACGAATGTACTGGAAAACTTCATGGATAGATATTTTCGTCTCTGACAGATATGCTTTATTTTTATTCGAATAATATAATGGCATTTAAAAAACTGGATTTTTGAAAGTTGGAGAAGTGACTCAATCAAGAAAAAATCGAGTTTTAGGTTTAAGTTTAATCATGTATTATACATGCCATTAATTAGAAACTAAACTCTGAGACATTCATGCAAGTTTAAGTTTACCTTTATATGCATATTAGACTCTTTAAAATTAAAAAACTTAAACCCAAACCTTTTATCAACTGTTTTTTCTGACTGAACACTAAATCAAATAGTTGAGTAACCTCCTCAAATCTAATCACATAAATGTATCAGTGAGTTATGAACACTTGGTACAGATATGAATTACTACTAAAGCCTGCCAACAGCAGCTATTTTATAGGCTAGCTCCTTTTCTCATACTATCTAAAACTGCCCATGGAGGATAATAGGTTGCATTGTTGGGAACAATTGATTTAGTGATAAATATGAAGAATCAATGTCGTCATTCACTCGTTTATATATTTCCCCTCCTTACTCTATTAGTTACAACCTTTAAATTCATCTTCAAAGTAAGGGATGGCCCCATACTTCCTTTCCAGATAATTCTTCTCGTAGTTGCTGTCTTTTCTGGGTTTTGCCCCATTGTCTAATGTGATATTCATCATCGATGTTAGTTTCGTAGAATAATGCGTTTTTGCTGTCTTCTCTACAAATATCACCTGATCTCGTCTCAGCAATTTCTTCGATAACATATTAATACAATAGTCCGTTAAAAAATCGATATATGGCGAAACGGCTATGCCGCGCCGCCAAAGAGTTCATTGAAAATCTGAGTAATTAAAGTTTGGTTCGGTCGGTATCGGGACACGTCTAAAATTCGCTTGGCCATGAACGTGTTGGTCATCAGCAGTTTGAACTTGGACATGGAATATTCCATTCCCCGTTCCTTCATCATGACCTTTGCCAGGATGAGCGAGGCGAAAGATGCATTGAATGCACAGTCGAGTTTGTTGGCATCCCTTGTCTGCGAGTGTGTCAGCCCGCAATACTGCTTAGCATCACGGAAGCAGAACTCGATCTGGAACCTTGTCCTATAGAAGTCCAGGACTTCCTCGCCCGTGAGCGAGGTGTCGGTGGAGAAGAACAGCTTGTGCTTGCCTGTGGGCATGATCCAGATGACAAGCCGCACCGTGCACTTCAGCGCCTTAGAGTAGGCCAGCAGCGTGTAGGCCTTGCCCGGCAGCCCGTCCACGACGAGGGGTGTCATCCTTGACATGTCGAGTTTGTTGACGTCGATCTTGCCGTCCTTTATCCTGGGGCGCCCCTTCTTGCCTGTTGGCCCTCCCTGATAGAGGTAGTACAGCACGGCATTGTCGCGGAAGCGGCTGATGAGGTGGAACCCTTGGGCACGGATGCCTTCATAGAAGGTGCGGGTCGAGAAGAAGGCGTCGGCAACGACAAGGTCGGTCAGCTTGAGCAGTTCCTTGCGGTAGCGCTTGATGACCGCTATATAGTGGTCCGCCAGCGTCTTGTTGCGCTTCTTGAGTTCGAAGTTCCCCGGTGTCTGGTGGGCACGCAGCATCATGCAGTTGTGGGCGTCGATATCTATCAGCCCCAACCCCATGATCTCAAGCCCGTGCTTGACGGCACCCGCACATCCCGACCAGAAGCGACCGATATGCGGAGTCTTCTTGCCCGCCTTGCTGATGTAGCTGGGTTCGATGGCGATGGCCTTGCGACCCTCGGTGCCGAAGTAGCGCAGGGCAAGAGCGGCGTTGAAGCGCAGCCAGTTCAGGCTCTTCGAGCGCAGCCGCCCGAAGTTCTGGCGGTAGCACTGTTCGCAGTGTCTGCCGTAGCGGCCCATTTGGGTGAAGTTTATCTTGCCTGGTATGACCATGTATAAAAGTAGTACCTCGATGATGACTGACTCAAAACTTTTGCTTAACTTTGACGCGCAATCGTGCAAGGCCTCCTTGCAGATGCCCGTATATTGGTCGAGTGCTTCTGAAATATATCTCATATCTTAGCAGTGTTTGGCGACCACTAAGTTACTGAATATCAGGCACTTGACCAAATTTTATCAGTTATATATTGTTAAAATAACTCATTGATTTTCAAATATTTAAATTAATTATTAACTAAGTATTGTTAATAAGGGAACAAAAGAAAACCTCTAGCTCCCCGACCTACCCGACTGGCAAGACGGGCATGTCATACAACTGTGGTGAAAGTCCATACTGGGCGTAGTTACCGACAGACCCAATAGCGACTTACAGGTTTCAAGCGGCAAGGCTTGGGAGAAAGGAGGCAATAGCGAAATCGTGGCTTGACGAACAAAAATCAGATATTAAAGCGTACCGAGCGGTCAAGTTGGCAAATGGTAACGATGCACTCAAAAGTGAGCCGTAATCTTGATGTTTAAATCTGGCGAGTAAACGATGAGAGATGTATGTCTTATCCCAGAAGGTATAGATGACTCATAAGGGATAGTAAAAAAGAATGCCGAAAAATCAGGAGTAGTTGAATTTGTGGACTGTGAGTCAATCAAAAACGAAGGACTGAATGGTTTGCAACATCAACTGAGAATGTATATTCCGCTATGAATTACTGACGAGGTGCAATAGCTGAAACGCACATGATGTTTCTTCCGCAGAGATAGGTACAATCAGTCCTCAGCATAAGTTAAGGAAGGTGGAGACGGTTACATCGGCTAAGCGTCACTCCTATAATAGTGGTTATCAAACGCGGCCCAGTTCCCACCGCTCCCTAACTTTAATTTGTAACATAAATCGCGGTCGCACTTGTCGACCAGGCCTGCAGGCGATGGCTTTGCATCGCCCAGATAGGCAAGACAGGCAGATACCTAGCATCGGTCGAGCCGACTAGGATGCTACCGCCATGGCCCAGTTTTCAGGCGACGGTATTGTTGTCATTGTCATTATCGTAATAGATAAAGCCGTAGGACTTGAACTCCATCATCTTTTTACCGCTTGCGTAATAGATGCAATAGGAACCGTGCTGATCCTCGTCAATGCTGGGCGTTAGAATTCCGTTTTTGTCCCTCATGCGGATGGTATTGCCAGACAGCAAGTCTATCACCGCGCTCTCGCTTAACAGCAGCCCGGGCAACGAGGATGTGCGGTTTGGGTTGAACGTGTGAGAACGATTTTATAATTGAAAATTTGTTGATTAAAAGTTAATCATTAACTTTGCAAACCAAAAAAAATTGGAGGATGGAAACAGAACGACAACAATACTGCAGGGTAAAAATATTCAATATTGTCTTATATCCCGAAACGGATCAGGTAAGAGACAACTATATTGGATTGTTCCGTCACATATTTGATGATGGTATTTTAATATCGACATTTGGAGACCGAGCTACCCATATCCGCACACTATATGGTCCTGATGAAAACGGAGTTTTTCATGGCGATTTCTCCAATGCGATATATATCAAGCCAGACTCTGATGCGATAGATAGGAATACCAATCAGATTGTGCCTTCAGCCACAGATCCGAATAAAGGGCTTAGCGTTAAGATTTGGCCATATATTTTTGTGCCTGAGTTTCATCGTATAGCCGTTATTGAACCTTTCCCTGATAAGCAGGTTTTGAAATTCTTAAAGAAGGCCATTGAGCAATATCGAGATGTTGACTCATTTGAAGTCACTTTAGAGAAGGATAGAGGCGTGTTGGAACGCATTCTTAATGCACCAGCCTTGTCAAGGTTAGAGGTCAATATTTCATATACCAACAATGACAACCACGAGGACTGGGCTGAAGCGATTGATAACCAAATGCGTCAGAGTAATGCAAGGACATCTAAAACAGTTGTAACAGGAACGAAGCGAAATCCTATTGACATACGGCAGAGTGAGATGCTTCAAGCTTATGTTAGACTGAGCGGTTCCAATGGTCATACTATAGCCACAATATACGATGATGATGTGCCTGAAAGGATTGACACCTCGGAGCATCCCATGGTCAAAACCATCCCATACTATGGCAATTCGCCAACCTATGCGGTTTTTGATTTTATCAGACGTTTAGCAAGAGGTGAAAATGGGTAAGAAAATTACAAGTCCAGGTTGGAGCGCGGTATTTCAATGCTATACTTTACATAACTTGCGCCGCTCAGTTGTATGGCCGCTAATTATCACATTATTAGTGGTTTTATGCTCAATGGCATCGACTGAATCCCCAACAATACTTATTGATGCTGTGGCGACGTTATCTCTAACCATAGCACCCACAGTTCTTGGATTCACTCTTGCGGGTTATGCTTTGATGATGGGAATGTCAGGCTCAAAGGTCATGCAACCCATTCTGGACGGGGAAAAGCCAACATTGTTTCAAAAGTTGAACTCGACATTTGCCATCGTGCTTGGTGCGTCTTTTATAACTACTTTGGTTTGTGTGTTTATCAAGATTGGCATGAGTTTCGTTGGTCACCTTGGCGCGCTTAATTATAACTTGAAAATTTGCATTAAGGCATTTACTTTGTTTTCGCTGGTTTTCCTATTGATTTACACGATTTTCTCAATCAAGGATATAACAATCAATATCTTCAATTTTGGTCAATTCGCTCAAACATACCATGATGTCCATCCAGACGACGAACGTGCTGCAGGAGACATTATTGTCATTAAAGAGAATCTTCTGATGCGCTTCCTCGATCGATTTAGAAAGAAATCGTAAAAGATCAATACTTCTGTGCAATACCGAACATGCTGCCAACTATGAGTGCGAGAATGTAAATGGCGGCTATAAGTGTGTGACTGAGAGGAAAAGTATTGTCCCAGTCTTTATCCTATATTTCGGCGTAGCTGCCAGTTGAGTTTCTCTCCAGACGGAGTGGTGTATAACCAAAATAGGCATAATGGTCATTTTGCAGGATGAAAAAGCCATATAGTGGTTCTATTGGTCATTTTGCAGGATGAATTTTCAGGGCAGGTATTGCTTATTGAAAAGGGCGCGTTATCTTTGCCGTGCAGCCTGAAGCGTAACATGGCTCTGCTGGGGAGCAACCATGCCAGGAATAGGGCTGCGGCGCAAGACGCAGAACAATGGGGCGGAGAGGATTCGCCCTTTTCTATTGCGGATTGTTGCCCAATGCCAAGAAAAACCCGTTGATGAAGCGTTCCCGATTCTTGCGGCTCATGCCGCTGTGATTGTTGATGTTGCGCTTCAGGTCGGCAAAGATACCCTCCAACTTGTTGTTGGTGTTGGGCATGCCCTTGACCTCTTGCCATGTGAACAGATATGGCAGGTAAAAGCGGATGCTGGCCATGGCAGAGCGCAACCTGCGGTGGGTGTAGAATGTCTTGCCCGTCTCGGGGCTGACGGTGCGTTCTTTCAGGAACGCATCCCACTTGATCACCCACGCTTCGAAGGCCTCTGTGAAGCGCTCTCTGTCACTGGTGGTCAGCGTCGCCATCAGCGCCTTCAGTTCAATGCCGGCGGACAGACGCGGATTGCCTGTGAGCTTCCTCCTGACGATGGCGCACATGTGGTACTGGCACATCTGCACCTTGTATCCGTCAAAGAGCGTGAACAACGTCTGCATCCCGTCGATGACGATGCCGTCAACCACATAGCCGTCATGCTCAATCCACGCCAGCGCGTCCGCGTAGTCCGAGGTGCGCTCATGGGCGATGTGTTTCAAGTACAGAGGCCGTCCGCTCGATGCCTCAAGGGCAACCAGAACGCCGCAGTTGCGCCCGAAGTAAGTCGCGCCAATCTGCACCACACCATACCCGCGGCACACCGGGTTGCGCCATGGAATACTGACACCGCGCAATAGGCGCTGCACTGTTGAAATGCTCACGCTATGGGTGGCGGCAAGCTCATTCAATGTCTGCTTGCCTTCCAAATAGTGTTCCCAGAGGGTTAGCTTGTCCAGATACACCTTACCCCGGAACTGGCGGCCACAGGCCATGCACTTGTACAGTTGAACACCGCCTCGGGTGCCATTGCGCACCGTAATAGGCGAGCAGCAATGAGGACACTTTTTTTTGTTCATATCGTTCTGTTTTTAGACCTTTTCAAATAGTCACAAATATAGTGGCTATCGGGCTTCAACGCAACTCTCATCCTGCAAAATGACCAATAGAACGCTTTTAATAGCAGATTTTCGGCTGAAAATTTTGAAATGCCTGCAAAGCCAGTGTTCATAGGCTCTACAGGCACTTCTTATCCTGCAAAATGACCAATAGGCCCCAAAATATTCGTAATCAATTTTACCCAGAAGCCATTGTCGATTCGATGAAAGAGTCTATCTTTGCAGCCGATTTTATATAAATAACCTAATAACAGCAGCAATGCAGAGACAAAAATTCGACATATTAGCAGGATTGAACATTCTTGGCACTTGGGGCCTTGAACGGGATAACGATATGCTTCTGTCAAGCATTGCGCTCACAAGTTGTCCGCGCACAGAAAGACTTCCCATGTCAGCACGAGGATGGAACGACCAGTTCCGTCTAAGCAATTGAAGCTGATATCACACGCAAGTCATTATGGTGGTTGGGAAGTCTGCAAAACTTTCCAACCACTTCTTTTTGTGCCGATCACAAACGATGAAAAATGCTGACTTACCACCAGCCCAACTTCTCCTCACCGCTCGGCCTAAGGCACAACTTACAGAGAAGGGCTCAATCGACTGAACCCAAATCACAATCAATCATTAACCGCGCAGCGATGCGCACAAAACAAGAGGAAGATAAAACAATGAATAAAATCTATTTCACGGCCGACCTACATTTCGGCCATTCAAATATACTGAAACATTCGCCAAAACGACCATTTTCAGAGACAGTGGATATTGTGGCACATGATGAGTGGTTACTGGATCTCTTGAAGAGTACGGTAGACAAGCGGGATACTGTGTATATTCTAGGCGATTTGACATTCTTGAAAAGCGAGAAGGCCCGCCGGTTGTTAGAGATGCTACCTGGGCAGAAGTTCCTGATTGAGGGGAATCATGATGGTTCAATCCGGGCTTACAAAAACTATTTTAAGGAAGTCTATCAGATTAAGGAGATGTGTTTCAAACCAACGGTTGCACCTTTTCTAACAGAGGACTTCCGCGTGGTTATGTGCCACTATCCGATGGTAACATGGAATAAGAAACCACGAGGATCTGTGATGCTACACGGACACAGTCATGGAAAATTGGACGAGTATAATTCCTTGTCAACGGATTTGCGTTTCGACGTCGGAATAGATGGCTCGCTTGCTAATCTGCATTTCTTGTCGCTAGAGGACATCTACAACGCCGCAAAACAGAAGATAATACAATACAATTGCGACACTTTTGTGGAGTACGCACAGAACAACTATCGTGGCGAGGTAAGGTAATAAGTTGAACTACAAATTGAAAACCAGAAAATGAAGAAAATACAAATATTGAGGTACAACGATCTCTGAGATCTGATGTACTTAACCCATGAACACCATTTGAACGGTGTTGTTGTCGATGATGCAGCACTCGAAGTGATGCTTCGAATAGAGTATACCATGCAGCGACTGGAGGTGATGAGCAATGACGAGCAACGTTGGCTCTGGATAGAACTCGAGTCGCCAGGTAAGCGTAATCGCATGGAAAGTGCAGATGCAAACGGGAACTATTGGTATCAGGTGATTACTGCCAGCTATCAGGATTTCCACTGCATGATCATCAGGAACCGCGAGGGGATGTATCACGATCTTAGGAGTACCAGATATATTGGAGGTGAGCGAAAGCCAGATGTATGGCATGGGAATGTGTCAAAGCCACTGAAAAAACTGGAAAAGTACATCACTGCACTGCTAGATAGCATCTGCGAGAATCCCGATGCCTACAACACCCATATCGATAAGAACCTCCCATATTCAAAGCGAGACGGTATCATCAAGCGTGCAGACCTAAACCGCATCTGCCCAATTTATCGGACGTTTGATAATCCAAAGCGAGTGGTGGATATCGTAACAAAGATGAACATGCTGCCTTTATGGTCAGTAGATAAGATGACGCTCAGAACCTACATGCATATATGGCGTATACTCTATGAGGCATACAGAACAAAGAACAGGTATGAGCCAATTTCCAAGTCGGCATTTGCCAATAAGACAGACATAGATGTATTTGTGCGCTACAATAGCAAGGGAAGAGAGATAGAAGGTCTGGATCTCGACAACGAGCAGGACTACCAGAAATGGCATGATGAGAACAGTTCTTATCACTGCATGGATGTCAACTATGCCAGAATCCATCTCTATCCCCGAAAGAAAGAAAACCGATGGGCTAACGAGGATGTGCCAGTAGCTGATGGCCAATGGTATTTTACATTATCATATAGTGTCTATGGCTATTCCAATGATGTGGTTAATATGTTGGAGGCATTGTGCGACGCTGGAATTGGGGTGGTATGCCATGAGTCAGCCCGATTGCTTCGTATTACTCAAGAGACCGACTATGTTGGCATTACTCCTGGAGCTAACAAATACGTTCATGACGAGAAGATCGGAAATGAAATCAGGCTTCCTTATGTGCAAGATGGCATCACAGCTCAACAAGTTGCAGATGTAATTGCTGCCACTGAATGGGAGCCTCTGAGAAAAGTTAAACCAATTAGAGAAAAACAGCGATGAGAATACAATACATGAGTAACCCGCAAATGGAGTTTGCAGAAAACAGCAGATACATAAAGCATTGCGGATTTCTCGTCACAGGCAATGTACTTGTGATAGCTGGGAACAAGTTCTATCTAAACAACTACGAAGTCAGAAAACAGTAGTCAAGCAGAATCGTTAAATATCAAAATTCCGAAAGATAACTGCCGATTTTGCAAAAATTTTGCATTTTAGCAAGTTGTCTTTCGGATTTTGGCAAAATAACTCAAACATAGCTTTTAGATATTATTTTCAGGTATGCGCATTATACAGTCAACACGAATGTCGTCAAGTATTGTAAACGTCTCTGATTATTTACGAACATTCATTCTCTTCCCCACTTGCTCTGTTTTCTGGTAAAGCATCTTCCATGAGACGATCGATGAATGCTTTGTTTCTTAATGAAGCACGCTCTCGTAGCACAGAAAATTTAAGAACCTCCATATACAAAGTACCATCAACGCCTGCTCCACTATCATCCGGTATCGTTTTCTTTGGCCTAAAAAGATAATCAAGATTAGGTGCAGTTTGAAAATCACCATCAACTGCTCGCACATCTCGTTTTTCCACGCTTTCACCTATAAGGTAACCATAGAAAGTAATAAACTTGAATTGAGGCTTTGTGAAGTTCCTGAGGAAATAGGCATACTTTGTTATCTGGTTAATGCAGTCAGCGACATTTACCTTTGGATTTTTAAACTCTATAATTACACATTTACCCTCAGCAGGAAATAGTAATACATCAGTTCGCATATCTGCTCTCTTCTCTCCTAACGAATTTAGATAGCGCTCTTCCTCCTCGTCAATGATATCTTTGAAGATACGTTCACCATCCAATTTCAATTGCGATAGTTTGCTTTCTGAAGAACCCGTAAAATACATATATTCTTCATTTATAAGCCACATGTCGCTTGAAAGAGGATTATCACTATGCTGCTTAAATATGAGATTGTGAAGCAATTTTTCGTCCTGATTTCTTTTATCATCATCTTGACAATCTGCAAGACGATCCAGTATTTTACCCATTAGTTCGATTACCATCTTGCGTCGCGCAACATATTTAGACAATGTTGCGCGATTCTGAACGGGCAATGATTCGACTAAACTATCAACAATACTAGAGAGTTGATCTTGATAATCATCAGTTGTCGGATTCAACTCATTCAACTTCTGTACGCTCTTCTCGTATGCAGCACTTTGTTTCGCCATTACCTTTGCATCATAGGTATATGCTTTTTTGAACACATCATCAATGGAATCACTCAATGATACCTCTAATAATGCATCTTCGGAAAGCAGATAATCTTTCTTCAACTGCTCAAGCCTTTCCTGAAACTCTTCATTCTGAGTTAATATTTCAGAATAGATCTCGCTTGCTTTTGCATTCACTCCATCTTGGATATCATTAAGCACAATCTGATGCTCAATATATCCTTGAGCTTTAGCTACTTTTTTGAATTCTGTCTTATCTAATATCTCAATATTGCCACGCTCATCACCTTCTAAATCATCAAAATAATCACTTGAAAGCAGGAATAAATATCTGCAATTATCTAATTCTGCATCTGGATCAATACATGTTAATTTTATCTTGGTGTTATCGCAAATCTCTCCTTTACTAGTAATCTTTATCTCACTAGTTTGGAGCATATCTGCATTAATCTTATAGGGAAGTATCTTGATTGGTATATGCGTATCCTCTACCTCTTGGATTCTTTTCATGTCATCAGATATCTTACAAAGAGGCACTGAAATCAAAACATCAGTGCAAGTTGGATCAGGAATGTCATCAACTAGAATTGTATCACGATCTTTTACTTCCCCACCAATCTTATAAATAATGCTTATCAAAGGTAATGAATCCTTTCCATTACAAAAAGTAAGTAAATAGTGATTTATGAGTTTTTTCTTTATGTCGTCTGCGCCTAATTCGGCGTACTCTTTAGCATCATGTTCATTAGTGGGTAAATACATCTTGAGGGTAGTCTTAATCTCCTCGTCACCTTCTAGTGCAGTTGGCTCTTCTGTTTTATAGATAATCGTATTCTTATCAATGAATGGCCTTGTTCCGGATATAACGAATCCTCGCTTCATCAATATGTCTCCTTCCTTATAGATACTATCATATTGGGATAACTGAAAAGCATGAATCATTTGAATTCGGCCAGAGCCTCTATTATTATAACCTTTGGTATCATCTTTAAAGACAACAAGTCGCTTGTAGTTATCTTCATCAAATCCTATACCATTGTCTTCGATGGTTAAGCTCGACAAATCTAAACTATCACCATCAGTCGATGAATTATAACTAAGTATGATATTGATATAAGGAGAAAAATCATCCCCTCTTTTTATCCGCATCTTGATCGACTCTAGACTATTTGTGAAACCCTCAAAGAGTGGTTGCAGAATATTAGCAGATTTTTTAATGCTCTTCAAGATGCCCGACCATTTCAAGTCATTGTACTTTTCGAACTTTGTTACATCATCAAATTTTATCATCGATTTCCTCTTTTAGAGTTTCACAACAATTATACCTATAAAAAAAGCTATTGCCAACGATACCAAAGAACCAGCCAACACATACTCAGACTTCTCACTCTCTGAGTGTGCTTGGCTAAATCGCAAAATAGACTTTGCTGTGAGCAAGAAACCTATTGCTTCGTATTGAGACAGAATAACAAACAAGAGAATTAATACACGCTCTATATTTCCTATCAGCGCGCCTGAATGAAAGTTTCCGTGATCTTCTTCAGCGACCTTTACCTTACAAGCTTTAAGAACTAATAATACCAGAACATTGGCAGGTTTCAAAACCAAAGCCATCGCTAATATCGTCTTTATCCATAATGGATGCTGCAAGTATAAAGATGCCACCCAGTTAAACTGACTCCAATCATTACCAACCAGGAACCAAAGGTTCACAATGCTAACTATAATACCTATATGAAGCAACTGGTCAACTACAAATAACGGTAAATCATATTTAGCATTTTTCCCATCAGTTACATTAAGTTCAGCAATATTTACAATATTGTATTTAACCTGAAAATAAGATTTCAGGCTGTCGATTGCAAAATGAGATATTATCAGCAAAAGAATTATCCACCAAGCAGCACAATCCATAACAGCAAAACAGGAAAGAATTCCAATAATTATAGCATGGGTAATCATTCCCCAGCCACTCCAATTATTCTCCACTTTGCTCCTACACATGCAGCCATTTTGCAAATAAAAGTCACCTACAAAATGAGCCACCAATAAGTTTATTATCATATCTATCATAATTCTCTCACGATTTCTTTATAATACTCTATTACCTGTTCAATAGAACTCCAACAGAGCGCATTAAGATTCTGATTAACCCCCGACGGGGTAATACCCATGTTCTTTGCAATCATATTCGCATCCTTATAGAGGATTTTCTCATAAAGTGTGCGACATCTACGAGCTGTAGTTTTATTAACCAAGTCATTGATTAGCGAAAACATGATTCTCAAAATTTGTTCTTGCTTTCCATCAGCCATGGAGATAGTAAACGAATACTTCGATCTACCCACAAGGCTATCTAGAGCTCTTCCAGATCGATAGATGGCATCACCATCCATCATATCGCGATCTCGACTTACGGTCTTCATATCACCTAAGCCAATTGCAATCCTAAGACCATATTTGCTAAAACTATATTTAGCATCGCTCTTTGGTACAAATGATTTTACCCATGTTTTCAGTACAAGTGCTGCCTCAAGGGCATCCTCTGGCGATTTCAGAATGCATTCTATTGTGTCACCTCTTACAATACGTCCCCAGAAGCCCATATATCTATCTTCAAGAAGAGCTAGGCACTTCTTGATATGCTCGTTAAGCCCTATCATGGACTCTATTGATAATGAAGTAGAAGAAACTACATCTGCTGATATTGTTGCGTACATATTCTTATAAGTATTATTTCAAATGTTAAAACAAGTTCTAGCACTTGTTTTCTGACAATACAAGTTCCAGAGCTTGTAATTAGGCTTTGAGCCAATGTTGCTAACAGGGCTATTCATCGCCTTATTGCAGTGGATTAACTTGATATTTTGATTTGCAAATATACTGAATACATCCGACAAACAAGAAGAAATTGAGAAAAACTATTGATTTGAGGCTATGTTTTTGATTACCGTCATAATTTTATTGAATAAATAATTGAAGGCAAGATTGAGAAAACAAAGATGAAAAAACCATCTTTCAAGATGGTTTTGACGGCAGTTGGACAATATGCTTATATGCGAGCCGACGGTGTAATGGTTATTCCGATAGCTTGCCTGAAAGATTAATATTAGAATGATTATGACTCAACCGCTTTTTCTATTATATTATGCTATTTGTGAACTACAACTGATTCACCCAATGTCGATTCAGTTGAATCTACCAGGCGTTAAACTATGTCAAAAGTATTAAATGTGAAGGCTTTGAAAGTTGTACTTCAAAACTCTACCATAGTTGTACCGTTTAATATATAAATATCCGATAATCAATTAACTGTAACTTCTGCGTGGAAAGGTAAATACTTATGCAATTTTATTGCAACTATATTAGTTTTAGTATCGTTTTTCCTTAAATAACAACATGAGAAAAATCTGATTTCGTTGGAAAAACAACACTAGACATCATTCAACTTACTAATACAACGCATTTTGCAGTCAATCATTCTATTCCTCTGGCATATCTGAATAATCATAATAGATGTCCCACATTGTGTCAGGGAATCCCCAGCCGGATGACTCGCAATTATGCAGAATTGTGTCTATCCGTTGCTGGAAATGACTTTGAAGATGGTGTTGGCTTATAAACTTCATGGCTGCTTTGAAATTGTTCTCGGCTGCATCGTAGAACTGTTCCCACATGTCGCCACACTCATCAGCAATTTGACTGGCATATTCCGGAATGCTGAGCATCAAGTCGGCCAACAACTCGGGAAGAGGATCGAGTGACTTGAATTCTGACACCGCTTTACGGCAGACCGAGAATCTCAATTTTGCATCGCCACGGCTGGGAAAAAACTCATTTGTAATGATTTTCCTATATTCTTCCAGCTTCGCATTGTCATCTGGCTTGATCACATACTCAAGATACTCTTTCGCTTCTTTGCGAGCCGAATACAAGTCCATCACCAACCCCTCTAATGAGCTGCGCTCCAGTGACTTGATATAGTTCTTGACTTCTGATTTGGACATTTCTATTTCAATTGGAGTTTTTCAAAAATGCTTTTGAGTACAAAAAACATGAATTGTATTGAAGTCAGTTGGAATCGTTTGAGTAGAATGATGCAAATCTTTTGATGTACTCACGGGGCTCGTCGCTGAAGCGGGCAATTTCTTCATCGGTCAGCCATTTGTCAAAGTACAGGACTGCAACGCAATCGAGGTAGTGGGAGCCTGTGACATCGTCGTAGCGGCGAGCCACGTGATCGTTGAATTTGTCGGTGGCTCTGAACAGCTGGGTGAAGCGTTTGTGCCGCACTCGTTCGACACTTTGACCGTTCTCCTCACGGTAAGGTTCGAAGAGTTGTTCGGGAGGGATCGGATCGCTGGCAATTCTCTGAATCTGTTCCACAAAATGCCTGCACTCCCTTTCGAGTCCAGTATTGATTAATTCACGGCATAGGCGCTTGTCTGATTTAGATAGTTTCATAATGTTTTGGTTAGATTATTGAGTTACAAAAGTACAAAAAACGCTGATTATAAGCCCGGAGAAAAAAGTTCAGGATATCATGAATGTTGTCGCAAGTGATCTAACGTCTTAAGATGTATCATGAGGTGGTTTAGAAATAGAGAAGATGCCATTATCTTGTATTCATTATTTTGTTAGCAAAAATAGACATTTTTTGTCTAACTGCGCAAATAGATATGAAAGAAAGTCCTATTATTATATTTTTGACTTATTTATTTCAGTTAATTGTATCGATGCTGTCGACGCAATCAAAGTATTCAATCTTTGAGAATTTCGGCATTTTTCAATATTCGACCATTGAGAATATCGGCATTTTCTGCACTTTTCCTTTGATATTTGGGATTTTATGGTTACATTTGCACCTGATAATACAAAGATGAAAATGGCAGAAAGAATTTTCAGACGCAAAATATATGAGCAAATGCTGAGTTGGAAGAAAAATCAGCACGGAACGACAGCACTTCTTATCAGGGGTGCAAGGCGTGTCGGCAAGTCCACTGTTGCCGAGCAATTTGCCCGTAATGAATACGAGAGCTACATATTGGTTGACTTCTCAACAGCAACGCAAGCAACACACCGTTTGTTTGAAGATGTCTCCAATCTGGACTACATCTTCACGCAACTGCAACTTAACTATCGAAAAAGCCTGAAACCACGCAAGTCTGTCATCATCTTTGATGAAATACAGAAGCAGCCATTAGCCCGGCAAGCTATTAAAACACTTGTGGCCGATGGACGCTACGATTACATCGAAACTGGCTCTCTGTTGAGCATCAAGCGTAAAAGGAAGTCAGCTGGCAACTCCGAGCAACAGAAAAACATTCTCATTCCCAGTGAGGAAACGCACCTTGATATGTACCCCATGGACTATGAGGAGTTTCGTTGGGCATTGGGAGATGACCAAACTATTCCCCTTTTGCGTACAATGTTCAACAATTTAAGTCCACTGAGTGATGATACGAATCGTCGCATGATGCGCGATTTCCGTCTATATGTTTTGGTTGGAGGCATGCCCCAGGCAGTCAATGACTACCTTGACACTCACGACATGAGCATTGTTGACCAACGCAAGCGTAGCATTCTTGACCTATACGATGAAGATTTCTACGACTTGGATCCATCAGGTCAAACCTCCGACCTGTTTCATGCCATTCCTGCTCAACTAAACAGTAACGCCTCTCGCTATCAGGTGAGTAGCGTGATTGAGGGAGGAAAACTGGATCGTTTGAGAGGTCAGATAAATATCCTCAAAGATTCCATGACCGTCAATATAGCTTATCATGCCAACGACCCAAGTGCAGGATTGGCATCACACATCAACCGCGACCAGTTCAAATTGTTTTGCGGAGATACAGGACTATTTGTCACTCTCGCTTTCTGGGACGATAAATTTACAGAGAATGTCATTTACCAAAAATTGTTGAGCGATAAACTGAATGCTGATGTGGGCTATGTATACGAGAACTTGGTGTCACAGATTCTGACAGCCACTGGGAATAAGTTGTATTACCATACGTGGCCGACACCATCGGGCAAACATAACTACGAGATAGACTTCCTGTTGTCCCGTAAAGCTAAAATCTGCCCGATAGAAGTCAAGTCATCGACATCCAATCTTCATGTTTCCATTGATGAATTCCAGAAGAAGTTCTCGGCCCGCATCCTTCAACGGTACCTCCTTCATTCAAAGGACATTCGGAAAGAACGGGACTTGATAATGCTGCCAATGTATATGGCAATTTTTCTTTAGTGCAATCAGGTTATAGATTTGAAACTATTCCGATATGATTAAGATGATGGTCAAAATCCCCGTTTTTGACTCATTTCGATCGTTAAACTTAGTCAAAAGTGTTAAATGTGAAGGCTTTGAAAGTTGTACTTCAAAACTCTACCATATTTGCACCGTTTAATATATAAATATCTGATGTTCAATAATTTGCATTTTCTGCATCGGCAAATAATTTAATATGAGCAATAATTCTTTGAGATTCAGAGTGTTTAAGGCAATACTAGCTTTGCCTATACCCGTTTGTATCATTATACCATCGATATTGCTGTATTTTTCTGATTGGCAACCGGGAGGTTTGCCTGTATGGAGGGCCGTAATCGGTGTAATTTGTTTCCTTGCAGGCATCTTTTTAGCAGTATCGACAGTGAGATTGTTCCCCAAACTTGGCAATGGCACTCCAGCGCCATGGGATCCCACTACAAAAATGATAGTCACAGGCCCGTATGCCTACGTACGCAATCCGATGATTACGGGTGTTGTTCTAATTCTCATCAGCGAGGCTTTGATGTTTGGCTCATTGGCTATCGGCATTTGGGCAGTAGTATTTCTCATCATCAATATGTTTTACTTTCCCTTGTCCGAAGAACCTGGCCTTCGCAAGCGTTTCGGCAAAGAATATGAAGAGTATTGCAAAAATGTGCCACGATACATCCCACGCCTAACGCCGTGGAAACCAGATTCGTCACCATCCTTAGAATAATATCAACAAAAAAAGTCCTATATACAACCCTGAATAATCCTGAAGCATGGTCTCTCAATCAAACTATGCTCAACAAAGAATAGTTTGATTTCTAAATAATGCACTTTTTTATGATTTTTCTTGGCGGCATAATTTGAAAAGTGTAATTTTGCAGTGGTAAATTATATTGAAAAGTGTATTTTTCTACTGCTGAAAATATTTGAAAAGTGTAAATTCAATGCTATACAGAAAGATTACATCATATCTTGAGGACTATTTAAAGTCTGATACTGACACGATTCTAATATTGGAAGGGGCCCGTCAGGTCGGCAAGTCATTCAGTATCCGTGAGGTTGGCACACGATTGTACCCGAATTTTGTCGAAATAAACTTTGTGGAAGACGATGAGGGTCAGCAATTGTTTAAGAATATCCACAGGAAAGAAGACTTCTACCTGACACTCAGTATGGTGGCTGGAGACAAGTTATCCAGTCGTGATGATACGTTGGTGTTTCTAGACGAGATTCAACACTATCCTCAGTTCCTGACCATGCTGAAGTTTCTGCGTGAGGATGGGCGTTACCGTTATATTGCTAGCGGCAGTCTGCTTGGCATCACTCTGCAGGACACAACCTCCATTCCCGTAGGCAGTATTATCCGCAAGGAGATGTTCCAGCTTGACTTCGAGGAATTTCTCATTGCCAATGGCTTTGGCTCTGAGGCCATAGACATGTTGAGACAATCCTACTTGAATCGTCAAAGTCTTACTGAGGAGCATCACAAACACGTGTTGGATTTATTCCGCCGATATCTTTTGGTGGGCGGATTGCCTGATGCAGTCAATATCTATCTAGACACGCATAATATCGTGCGAGTGCGCGAAGTGCAGGATGGCATACGAAGCCTATATGCGGATGACGCATCCAAATACGAAAGAGAGCACTCCAAGAAACTGCTTATACGCCGCATCTATGAAATGATTCCTTCACAGATGGAAAACAAAAAGAAGCGCATAGTGGCCCAGAAGATACGGGGAAAGGAGGGTGACCGTTTCTCCCAATATCAGGAAGAATTTGAATACCTGGTCTCGTCAGGCATAGCACTAGCTGTTCATGCCATATCCAATCCACATTTCCCCTTGAGTGAGTCTCTCCAGAAAAACCTGCTAAAGTTGTATCTAAATGATGTGGGGCTGCTTACCGGCCTTCTCTATCATAACAACATACGTCCTGTTATCGACGATGTGAGAAGCATCAATCTGGGTTCAGTTTATGAGAGTGTTGTTGCTCAGGAACTGAGAGCGCATGGCCACAAACTCTTTTACTACGATAATCGTAAACAGGGCGAAGTGGACTACCTTATTGACGACCATACTGCAATGAGGCCCCATCCGATAGAAGTCAAGTCGGGCAAGGACTATAACGTACATAGTGCGCTTAACAATCTCCTAAAGAACCCCGATTACGATATTCAAGCAGCTACCGTCATCTCCAATGAGCGTGAGATCTATCAGAAGGACAAAGTCACTTATTTGCCCGTCTATTTTGTCATGTTCATGGAAATTGATACACCTCAGACAGATGAATCAGCATACATTTTCTGATTGTTTACATGCAAATTGACAACTTCACAGTATATGTCGAAATGGAAAACCTGTTTGCCATTTAGGCAGCATTAATACCAGCGTTAAACTTAGTCAAAAGTATTAAAAATGAGGGGTGATGAAATAGGTACTGTAAAACTCTACCGTATTTCTGCCATTTAGTATATAAATATATGAAATTCAATTAGTTGTATCTTCTGCATCGGCAAATAAAGCTTTACAAAGAACTTTGAAGAACACTCAATCGGCTGGTATAGTGAGTTTCTGGGCTCTTGTCGCCATTTGCACGCCATCGGCCGTGACAGTAACGCGGTAGATGTAAATGCCGCCAGGCACACGTGTGCCACCGTTGTCCTTCATATTCCATTTGACGGGTGTGGCGGTGAATATGCCACTACTACCCGACGGCGCACTGTGCCATACGCAGCGCCCCATCAGGTCATACACCTCGATGGTCAGGCTCACCTCAGCACCCAGACGATTATGTCGCACATAGAAGGTCATATCCGAGCCGTCAAACGCGGTGTAGATATCGAGGTTCTCGGGGGCAGTGATCTCGGGTACTGCGCCGTTGGTGACGTTGAAGGTAATGGTCTTCTCACTCACATTGTTGTGCACGTCCCACACGGTCAAGGTCAGGGAGTGCTCGCCCTCGGGCAGTTCGTTCAACTGGTAACTGATGCTCCCTATCGTTCCCTGTTGAGCAGACATGGGGATATAGTAATTCACCACGTCATCGTAAATGATGCTGCCGTCGAGCGTGAGCACCATGCTGTGCACACTGCCTGACGATAGGTTCACTCCGCTCTCATCAGCAACGGTCGCCAACAGCATCGGCGACGAGTTGACGTCGCTGCCGTCAATGAAGGTTTCATCATTCAGGACCATCGTGATGATGTCGGGACCGATGGTGTCGGTCTTCTCATCCCCAAAGATGAAGAAATCATTGCTGGAACCCTTTGCCTCCAGCGTGTCACGACTATCGTAAGCGTACAGGCTGATCAGCGCAGGGCGATAATTGTCATTCTCATCGTTGACTTCGTCAGGAATGATGACACGGACCGTGAACTCGCCATTCACAACGGTATCTGAATTGACGGTGAGGCGGTTGGACCAATCATCATAGGTGACCTCCGCACCAGTAGCGCCATAGCCGTTGGTGGTCACCGACTGTTCAGGGCCAAACAGCGTCGAGACCATTACACCGTTGAAATCGGTAGCTACTTTACCGTCCAGTCCGATAATCTTGCCTCCAAACTCTACAGACTCATGCGCCGCAAACACTAACGGTTCATAGTTCTCATCGTCAACTGCTCGGCCGTTGATGGTCTCAATACGAGCCGTCAAGGGTGCATATGCCAGCCTCATGGCAGGGTCACCGAACACAATGAAGCGGCGGTTATTGTCACTCATCGTTGGGATATCGTTCTTGGCCATTTTGATGATATCTCCGATGCGTGTTGGACAGCCTCTCTCATCACCAGCGAAGATGTAGCCCCCCACAGCCCGATCCATCTGGCCATTGGGGGAAAGATAGGTTAGCCTGGCGGGACAGATGGCTGCTATGACGCCGCCGTTGGGGTTGATGAACATGTGCTCGCCGCTTGATACCGAATCGTTGTCAAAGCGGCAGAAATCGGCAGTAGCGGCATATAGAACTGGCAAATGACTGTAATTCAGCAGACTTTCAACATCTGATTGTGTCAACAGCCCCTCATTGGTCCACTGCTGTGTATTGGAGCGCCCGATGTAGTTCCACCACAGGCTGCCCTCGTTCAACGAGTTGAACATCTTGGCTCGTGCATCGGGATAGGTACGTCTCCCGCCCTCGCTCACGGCTTCAAAGGCGTCGATGTACACATAATCGTAATCCATGTTTTCGCCACCGTGGCTGCGGATGGTGCTGATCATGGCATTGGATTGATTCATATGAGCACCATTGTCCTCGTCGTCGGCAACAAACATCATCCGGTTCTTCCAGGAACCGTAGTCGGGCCTGGTGATATAATTCTCAAGTTTGTCCACCACCGTACGTGCCTCGTCCTCGCTCCTGAAAATCATGCGTCCCACAGCGATGCTCATCTTATCATTATTATCGATGCCGCTGCCATCGTCCAGCAATGCGAAGTAGTCGTCGGTGGTGAAGGAATATTCTTCGGCGCTACTCGTCTCGCTCTGCCATGTGATCAGCCTGGGGGAGTCCTGAGAACCGGCATCGCTGCCTATAAAGCGGTTGTCGTAGCTACCGCCGCCAAACAACAGCAGGTACTGCAGCCGGTGGCCGTGTTGGCTCTCGCCACGGTCATAGAACATCTTGCACAGCCGGCGATAGGCCATCGCATCCGGGGTGCCGCTGGAGAACTCGTTGAACACCTGCTCGTGGTCCAGAACCAACACGCTGAAGTGGTCATATCGCTCGTGAAGCGCTGCCACCCGCTGCGCCTGCTCCAGATAGGCAGCAGGAGCGAGGATAATCATGTCGGGCGTCGCCTGGGCATGGATGTCTTGGTTGGATACTTTGCCCACCAGTTCAGGATGGGAGTAGGCGGTCGCCGATTCATCGAAGGCGATGAACTCGCGGCGGCCGCTCGTGCCGGGACTGAATGCGGCAATGCCATCAGTCGTGGTTATATTCTGTTGCACCGGGGCTGAGGGCACGGTGACGTCCCACACTCTGGTGGGACCCACACAACACGTCAGCTGGTAAGTGGTGTCGCGGCTCGCATTGTTCAAGCCGAATGCCAAGCAACCGTTTCTCATAGCCAAGCGGCGCTCATAGTTGATGGTGATGAAGTCCAGACGCGCCTCAAGCACCGTACCTGGGCAGGAAAAATCGACCTGAAACCAGAGTTGATCGGTACCATCAAGAGTGAACCGCTTGACCGTCTTTGCCAGCTTGTAATGTTCATAACTCAGATTGTAGCAAATACCGATGATGTCATCATCGGTCTGTGCCAACTGGGTACCGTTGTACCAGTAGGTCAGGGAACTCTTAGCGTCGGTCGTCTTAGCGGCAAATACGGGATAGACACTGACCATGGAGCCGTCTACCAGCCCGTCCAGGTCAAACTGGAATGTCTGACTGCGGTTGTCGACAAAACTCTCGCCCAGGTAGTTGCGTCCCGTATGACCAGGGTTAATGATATCCTGCTCATGGTAAAGGCGTTCGATGTAGGTGCTCTTTGACGGACCTGTGAGGCTGTTGTCGGCCACGGTAATGTCAATATCGTCGTAACGGGCGCTGTTCGTGACCAGATAACAGCCTGTGTTGGCATAGGGGTTCTGCACCTGCACATAAGGAATGATATTGTTTAACCGTTGCCAGGTAGTGGGTCCCTGGGCGTAAAACAGGATGCGGTCGCCATGGCGCACAACGGGCACCTGCGGCAGGTCATCGCAGTAGTTGTCGCTCAGCATCACCTCGCTCAGCGGTGCGCCACCGTATCCGAATATATGGATTTGCGACAGGTCGGAGCCTAAGCCCCAGTTACTGACGTCTTCATCGGTAATCTGGAAAATGCCGCTCTCGTGGACGGCAATCTTGACCCATTGGCCCTCAGCAAGTTTGCTGGCAGGCGCATAATAACTCTGGTCCAATGCCTTGGCACTGCCGGCGGTAATCGCCAACACACCAAGGCACACAATCAAACGAATGAAATATTTCACCATTGTTTTCGCAATATTAGATATCATGCTCATGTGAACTCCTCTAGGTAAAACATGTTTTATCATTGCAGCAAATGCTGTAGTTCTTAATCTACTGCAAAAATAGCTACTCCTATTGTAACTACCAACCATTTGGGGGACAATTCTCGGAATTGTCCATTTTTACGCACTAATTATTACATTACCCCATTCAATAGTTCAAGCGGGCTTGACATGCAGATGGTAATTAAAAAAATCAGACAATGAATAACAAACTTTTCGTATCTTTGCAGGCAAATGATGAGCCTCTGGAAAAAAATAGTCTATCCCTCCATTGCGATAAGCGATGACAAATTGAGCAGGCACCTTGCGGGCAAGTGGGTTGTCGTCACAGGAGCGACGTCGGGCATCGGTGAAGCATTGACCCTTAGGCTGATCCATGCAAAAGCCAACCTCTATCTGATTGCCCGGAACGAGCAGAAATTGATAGACCTGTGCCATCAGGCCAAGGAGAATGGTTGTGAGGCGTGTTATGACGTCATCGATCTGAGGCAGCGCGAACAGTTAGACACCCTTTGCGGCGCATTAAGAGAGAGGTTCCCTGCTGTGTCCTATCTTTTTTGCAACGCGGGGAAATCCATCAACCGAACAATTAATGACTCCATCGACAGGATGCATGATTTTGACCGTACCATGGATTTGAATTATCGTTCAATGGTCGCGTTGTCCTTGGCACTGATGCCTGCCCTGAGAAAAGCAAAAGGCCGTATTGTATATACTTCATCGGTGAGCAGCCGATATCCTTTCATCCCGGGATGGTCAGCCTATCATGCATCCAAATGCGCCGCCAACGCATGGTGCAGGACAGCCCGCAGAGAATACAAGCAGCTTGGGGTAAAGGTACAGATAGCATACATGCCCCTGGTCCATACGCCGATGTCGGATGTGAATGAGAGATACAAAAACATGCCCGCTTATTCCGCCGATGAGGCCGCCTGCATCCTATTGCGATTGGCGATGAGTGGAAAGTTTTGTTATAAACCCTGGTGGGCCATTTAGGGGGTAAAAACGCCATGAACAGGTCAATATTCACAAAACTTGCTAAACTGCACATCATCACGCCAGGCGGAATTTTTCACTTGGCAAAAAGCTTTTCCCGCGATGGCATTTCGCTGATGGCATTATTGCGCTTTTCGGCCCATTATTACCCTGACCGTTGCGCCTTGGTTTCGGAGGGAGAGCGGTTAACGTACAAAGAGATGTATGAGTCCGCCAATCAGTTGGCCAAAGTGCTGTTCTCGGATTATAGCCTGAAAGCGGGAATGTGTGTCGGACTGCTGTGCAGGAGTCACATGATGGGAGCATTGCTGTTACCGGCATTGTCTCGTCTTGGAGTTAAAGTGAAACTGCTGAATACCGGCATGGCCCAGTGCAAGTTGAATGACTTGATCAAGAAAAACAAGATCGATTTGCTCATTTATGACCCGGAATTGAAAAACACACTCATCCCCGACGACCTGCCATGTGCAACCGAAGAAACCGAGGATTTATACCACAGGTTGTCAAACAAGGACAAAAGCAACGACCAGATACTCCCTCACATCAAACGAGGAGGCGAGCTATCGGTGTTTACTGGTGGGACAAGCGGAAAATATAAGGAAGCGCCAAGGCAGATGTCTATCTTCCAGTTCCTGCCTCCCTTTTTTGCGCTGTTGGAAAAACTACGTATCGATGAGTATGACAGTGTGTTCTTGCCCTTGCCCGTGTATCACGGTTTCGGGCTGGCCACCCTCGTTATATCACTCCTGATGGGCAAGAAAGTTTGCCTTGTGAAGCATTTTGATGCCGATAAAGCCTTGAAAATCATATCCGAAGAAAAGACAGAAGTGTTGCCTGTCGTTCCTGCAATGCTTGCCCGGTTGTGGCAAGCTGGCAATGCGCCCACACTGATGAAATCGGTACGGTGTGTCATTTGTGGCGGGGACCGCCTTGACAGGAAATGGATTACCGCGACTAACGAACACCTGGGCAATGTCATCTTTAATCTATTCGGCACCTCCGAGGCGGGTTTCTTTATGGTAGCGACTCCCGACGACTTGTCAAGAAACGAAGAAGTCACCATCGGCAGGCCCATATCTGGAGTGAAATGCCAAATCAAGGATGCTGACAGTAACGGAACAGGTTCGCTGTGGGTGCGTTCCGGTTGGGCAATGATCAACATGAAAGACAAATGGCAAGATACCGGCGACCTGGTTTACCGCAATTCTGAAGGCTGTTACTTCTATCGGGGCCGGACAGACAATATGGTCGTTTGTGGCGGAGAGAACGTCTATCCTGAAAATGTCGAAAGAATCATCAACGGGCATCCTGACGTCTTGGCCTCGTTAGTGTTCCCTGTCTCAGATCCTCAATTCGGGACCGTGCTTAATGCCCAAGTCGAACTCATCCAGGACTCGTCCTTGACCCCTGACGGACTCAAATCATGGTTGCATTCACGGCTTTCCCGTGCCGAAATGCCCCATCTCATATCAATTCAACCCATCCATACCTCAGAAACCGGCAAGAAGACGCGTGACATATAAGACAGATTCATAAAAGCGATCAGTCGTTTTTGCAAAATATAGCAAACAAAAGAACAGAAAAATGTAAAATATCGCGTTTTAGAATCCAAAAAATTGTAAAATATCGTGATGTGTCAGCAAGAAAACTTGTAAAATATCGTGATTTATGAAAAACTATATATATCTTTGCATATCAAAAAGCAGGTATTATGGCAATTGATAAAAGGACACTAGAATTTGTTCTGACCGAGCAAAGGGAAGAATTAGAAGACAGGGCAAAGGAAAACTATTGCTATCGAAGCGAAGCAGAACTTGTTGACCTATCGAGCACACAGGCTCAGGTAATTATCGGAGTGCGTCGCAGCGGCAAGTCAACCCTTTGCTATCAAGCATTACAGAGCAAAGGTGTAAAATATGCCTATGCCGATTTTGATGATGAACGATTAGCAGGCATCGAAGCAGTACAGCTGAATGATATCCTGGAGACCCTGTATAAGATCTATGGTGATTTCAATTATTTATTCCTTGATGAAATCCAAAATGTCGAAGGATGGCACCTGTTTGTGAATCGTATGCTCAGGAAAAGAATGCATGTCATCATCACAGGCTCCAATGCAAAACTGCTAAGTGTGGAATTGGCAACACATCTCTCAGGAAGAAACAAAGAGATCCCTTTGTATCCTTTCTCATTTAGGGAATACTGTGATATGAAAGGAGTCGATACCAATACTAAGACCACCAAGGCCGAAGCATTTCGCAGGGCTGCATTTGATGAGTACATGAAACAAGGTGGATTTCCTGAACTATTAACAATCAAAGACAACAAGGCTTACGTCAGAAATCTAGTTGACAATATCCTGAAGCGAGATATCGAGCAACGATACCGCATCACATATAAGGCTGCTTTTGAGAGACTTGCCCAACATCTCTTAAACAACTCGCCCACTATTATCGTCACAAAGGAATTAGCAAATATCTTCAACTTCAAGTCAGATCAAACGGCCAAAAACTATGTAGACTATTTGAAGCAGGCCTACCTTTTAATAGGGGTTCAAAAATACTCACAAAAAAGCAAACTTAGAATCGTACAAGAGAAAGTCTATCCAGTTGACGTGGCATTAATGAGCCAACGTGATAATGCTTTTGCGGGCGAGAACCTCGGGCACCGTCTTGAAACCATCGTACTGGTTCATCTTTTGCGCAAATGCAAGACCGAAGGGCTTGACGTGTATTATCTGAATGACCGTTGTGGTGAATGTGACTTCGTGGTCTGTCGAGGCAATACCGTGGTTCAAGCTATACAAGTGTCCTACGATATCTCAGCTGACAAGACTCGCAAACGCGAGATCAAGGGGCTAGATATTGCAGCGAGACAGACAGGCTGTTCCAACCTGTTACTGCTCACTGACAATGAGAGCAACACAATACAAGAAAACTCTGGGCGCAAAATCAAGGTACAACCCGTTTATGAATGGTGCCTTGAACTTGGGCTCTAAATAAATAGGGAATAAGATAGAACTCAACATCCAATAACCAACATTATGAGACAGAGAAATATCATTGCACTTGTTTTGGCAGTGTTTGTGTTGCTGCCGGGACGCTTGTGGGGGCAGTTCAACTGGCCTTATACGATTCAGGACGGAACCATTGTAACCGAGGTGCCTAAACGGCCTGCAGGCCAGCAGTCGGCCTTGGGGCTGGCGGTGAAAAAGATTCCCGTCGTTAGAGTGGCTTTTGTGGGTTTGGGAATGCGTGGACCCGACGCGGTGGAGCGCTGGACGCATATCCCCGGCATCGAGGTGATAGCCCTATGCGACCATGAGCGCGACCGTGCCGAGACATGCCAGAAAATACTAAGGGATGCATCGATGCCCGCTGCAAAAATTTATTACGGCGAGGACGGCTATAAAGAACTGTGCCGCCGCACCGACATCGACCTGGTGTATATCGCCACCGATTGGCTTCATCACTATCTGATAGCCCGCGAGGCACTAGAGCACGGCCATCACGTCGCCATCGAGGTCCCCTCGGCAATGAACATGACCGAAATCTGGTCGCTCATCAACCTGAGCGAGAGCAAGCGCCTGCATGTGATGATGCTCGAGAACTGCTGCTACGACTTCTTCGAGCTTAATTCGCTGTATATGGCGCAACAGGGCCTGCTGGGCGAGGTCATCTATGTGCAAGGGGCTTACCGCCACGAGTTGTCACCCTATTGGGATGCCTACTGGAAGCGCGGTGCAGATGATAAACTGGGGTGGCGACTGGACTATAACAGCAAGTTCCGCGGCGACGTTTATCCCACCCACGGACTGGGCCCCATAGCCCAAGTGCTGAACATTCACCGCGGCGACCGCATGAAAACGCTGGTGGCGATGGATACCCGCTCCTTCAACGGCAAGGAACTGGTCAAAGCACGCACCGGCGAGGATTGCCCTGACTTCAGGAACGGCGACCATACAACCACGCTCATCTCGACCGAGAACGGCAAGGTCATCGAGGTACACCACAACGTGATGACGCCGCAGCCCTATAACCGCATGTACCAGCTCACGGGCACCAAAGGCTTTGCCAACAAATATCCCGTCGAGGGGTTTGCATTGGCAACCGATGAGATGAAAAAGGCGGGTATCGGCCCCATCAGCAAAGAATATACGGGCCACTCCTATCTCAACAAGGAAGATACCGAAACCCTCCTGAAATCGTTCACCTCGCCCCTCGTGATCCGCTATGGCGAGGAGGCCAAGGAAGTGGGCGGACACGGCGGCATGGACTTTATCATGGACTCGCGACTGGTGTATTGCCTGCAAAACGGGCTGCCGCTGGACATCGACGTCTATGACCTCGCCGAGTGGTGTTGCCTGGCCGAGCTGGGCAGCATCTCGATGGATAACGGCAACTTGCCCGTGCAGGTGCCCGACTTCACCCGAGGCGAATGGAACAAGACCCGCGGCTACCGCCATGCCATGGCCTCACCCGACGACGAAAAACTCGCGCGTACTGTCGCTGAAGCTTTTACCAAGCAACTGAAGGCCCAGGGGGCCAAGTATTGGGAGGAAAATGCGCATTAGGCGCTGATAAAGGATTAGTGATTAGAGATTAGAGATTAGAGAAATATGGAAACAATCGACACTGCCAGCATACTGGCGCAATTCGAAATAAAAGGCCCGGTCAAGGAAGTCCTGCCACTGGGCAACGGGCTCATCAACGACACCTATCACGTCGTCACCGAAGGCGATGCACCCGATTATGTGCTCCAGCGCATCAACAATGCCATTTTCCAGGACGTGGATCTGCTGCAGCACAACATTGAGGTGGTAACGGCACACATCCGCCACAAGCTAATAGCTTGCGATACGACCGACATCGACCGCAAGGTGCTGCAATTCGTCAAAGCCCGTGACGGCAAGACCTATTACCGCGACGAGGCCGACCGCTACTGGCGCGTCATGGTTTATATCCCCGATTCGGTCACCCGTGAGGCCGTTACGCCCGAGAGCGCATACGATTGCGGCAAGGCTTTCGGCAACTTTGAGAAGATGTTGGTGGATGTCCCCGAACAGTTAGGCGAGACTATCCCTGATTTCCACAATATGGAACTGCGCATGCGCCAGCTGCGCGAGGCCGTCCAGAACGATGCCGCAGGCCGTCTTGACGAGGTGCGTGACATTGTCGATGAGCTGGAACGCGATGCCGACGAGATGTGCCAGGCCGAGCGGCTTTACCGCGAGGGCAAGTTGCCCAAGCGCATCTGCCATTGCGACACCAAGGTCAACAACATGCTGTTTGACCAAGATGGTCAGGTGCTGTGCGTCATCGACCTCGACACCGTGATGCCGTCGTTCATCTTCTCGGACTACGGCGACTTCCTGCGCACCGGTGCCAATTTCACCGCCGAGGACGACCCCGACATGTCAAAGGTGGGTTTCAACGAGGAGATTTTCAAGGCCTTCACAACGGGTTATCTCGAATCGGCGCGCGACTTTCTCACGCCCATCGAGATTGAACTTCTGCCTTACGCAACGGCGCTGTTCCCCTTCATGCAGTGTGTGCGCTTCCTCGCCGATTATATCAACGGCGACACCTATTACAAAATCAAGTATCCGACCCATAACCTGGACCGCGCCCGTAACCAGCTCGCCCTGTACCGCGACGTGCGCCGGCATGACGACATGATGGCCGCCTTTATTCATGGGCTGCTGTAGTGTTTATCAAACAACAAGCACAACAGGTCATTTCATCAAAATATACACTTTTTCTCCAATGTCATTTAGGGATGTCAAGTTTATGATAAAGAGGCATAGTAAAATAAGGGCAGGCAAATAAATCTGCCTGCCCATTTTAATTAACTAAACAATCCATGCGTTACAAGATACTGTGTAAATGGGATTGCTGCAACATCATAGAAAGAGCTCGTCTTTCCAATCACATTTGGATTGTAGTGAACAGAAGGAAAAAGATTCGTATATAACGAAATATCCAATTCTTTCAGGTTGAACTCTGTAGTAGAGGGATTGACTATCCAACCGATTGTATCAGTTCTAGGATCATACTTCATAAGTTCAGTAATGCCGCACAAAACAGGATAGAAATACGCATAAGGGTACTTGTATGATACCTCGGTATCGAGTGTCCTGAACAAGAAATTCTTATTCTTTTTCAGTTCAACACTATTCATTTTGCCAAAACTGCCGCCTGCTTCGTTGTACATTCCAGGGAACCTATCATAAAGGATATCAAAGAACTTCATGATGTCCTCAGTCATGTTTAATGCAGACTTTATCAGCCCACTCTTCAAAATGTATTTGCCTTCTCCAACTGGTTTATCACTAAATTTTTCATTCATGATGACCTTCCCAAAGAACTTGATACAAGCCCCCTTCTGTGAATAAACGCTAACCTTATTTAAAGTGCCGAATATATCAGAATCGAGTTTCCCTTTTTTCTGCAAGTACATAAAAGGAATTGTTGCAAGAGAAATGACATCCTCTACACGGATAACGCCATTATCCTCTCCAGGTTTCCAAGAAATTGGATAGACCTCTTTAGGAAGAATGGTTTTCAAATAGTCGTAGCATCCTTCTTGGTTATCCTTTGCAGGTTGCCCTAACTGGACATTGTTATTTCTTGCATCGCAAATAGAAGCAATCGCATCGCAATACTCTTCATCGTCTTCATTATTTTCAGGTGAGAGGATTTCAATGGGGATTGAGAATCTGAACTGGTCATTATCATCACCTCCCTTATCTTTGAAACGCTTAGTGATCTCGGTATAATTCTCATTCCAGAATTTCTTGCAGTCTATCCACCTCTTCCATTTAACCTCAAAATCAAGCACATTAACTATGAAATATGCAATAGCAAATGCATTATGACCACCATCCATAATTCCTTCTTGGAGTTTTAGTTGGTCATCCGCTGTTTCGGGGTCATAAAGACTGATTCTAACTCGATTTCTATCAAGAACCGTACAATGCTTTGTTGCAACAACTATACCCTTTGACATCAGACTGAACAATTCTGGAGAAACTGTTAGAGTCTCAATAATGTCCTTCGCGACCTTATTATTTGTGGCATTACGAGGGTTAATGTCGTTGTTAGCATAAAACAATAATTTGATAAAATTACCCACAGAAATACTAGATGTGATTTTCTTGATTTTCACACCTTCACGTGAAATTTGAGGAGCATTCGACTGCTCCAATTTCAAAATCAAATAATTTTCGACAGAATTTTGATCCTTAATAATATTATTCATAATAAATTAACGCTACAACTTTTGATAAAAAAAAGTAAGAACAATAAGGATCCAATGATTCTTCAAACAACTAGAAGTTGTAGCTTATTAGAACTAGTCACTTTTCAGTCACATCAAAATCCTCGTCTCTATCCAGAGACAGTTACACTAATCCAAGTGCAGTTCGTATTTGAACGCTACAAAATTATAACGAATCCTTCTATTTTCAAAGATTATAACTAGAAATTAATATTATTTAACACCCGGATGGTTTATAATCGAATCAAAAGAAATGTCATTTTGATGTATGATTATCAGGAAATAGTCGTATCTTTGCGAGAAAATATGGAGGAACGCTTTATGAGACAGATATTGCTATACTTATTCCTATTAATCGCCATTAGTGTAAGTGCTGAACAGTTTCTGATAAAGGGCAAGGTGGTTGATGAAAACAATGAACCTTTGATCGGTGCGACCGTGTATGTAAAAGGTACCAGCCGCGGTACCGCCACCGATATAGATGGCAATTACAGCATTGTAGTTGAAAAAGGTGCAATCCTTAAGATCACGTATGTGGGATACTATGAAAAGGAAATAGAGGTTTTGAATGATTCTTCTCTTATCATTGAATCGAGAGACAATAGACAAATGATAAAACTTCCGGTGAATAGTGCTGATTCTCTTGACTCTGCATGCCCCAAAGCGAACCAATAAAGCTTCAAAATTAATCATTTAATGGTGAGCTCGTCCAATTAATCGACATTGCGATGGAGGCAAGAAGTTTATTACTGTTGATTATGGAAGAAAAAATTTTGCGGCACATGTAACCTTTTGCTTTCCTGACCTGTTATAGGAGTGAACTGCGGTGCAAGCCAACGCAATGCAAACGAGGCGCAGCCCGCAGAACCCGAGCACAAGCGAGGGGAACCGGTTCAAGAAAACAAAAGTTTAACGTCATAATTTTTTAAAAATGAATCATTTAGCCCCTGTATTAGTGTCCATCGCAATTGGTTGTGTGCTTCCTATCGTAGTCGTGTGGCTGGTTGTCCGCCAGCGTATGAACGAGACCAATTCCCGCACTCAGATTGTCATGGCCGCAATTGAGAAGAATCCCGACATGGATATCGAGGAACTGCTTAAGAAATTTGCCCGCAGTGGAAAACTGTTGAAAGAAAAACTGCTCACGAAACTGCTTTGGGGCACCCTGTCATCACTACTCGGCATCGGATTGATTGGCACAGGAGCATGGCTTGGCTGGGTGGGCGGTGGAGGCTCAAACGACCCCTTTGCAGCAGCCTGCTTTGGCTTGATTGCCCTCGGTGTGGGCATCGCCTTCCTGATCAATTATTTCATCGGTAAGAGGATGCTCGCCAAGGAAATCGAAGCCGAGGAGAAACTGTTGACGGAGCACGAATAATCCTCTGTGACCCGCGACGTATTCATAGCACATGTCGAGCGTGAGCAAGAGGCACTTCGAGGCTTCTTGCTCGCCCTGTGCTGCGGCAACAAGAGCGATGCCGACGACCTGGCTCAAGACACGCTGGTCAAGGCTTACCTCTCGCTGACGGGCTTTCAGGACAAGGGGCGTTTCCGCTCATGGCTCTTCAAGATCGCCCACAACACATTCCTTAACCACATGGCGCGCCAACGGACAACGGAGAGCATCGATGAGGCGCGGACGCTCGTCAGCAACACTGCCGCCGATTCCTCCTTCGAGCACCAGGACCTCTATATGGCTCTTCGAGCTCTCCCGCCCAAAGAAAGGTCAGCTATCACCCTGTTTTACCTGAACGGATACAGCATCAAGGATATCGCAAAGATTACCGATGCATCAGAGGGGGCCGTGAAAACACAGCTCTCACGAGGACGTGACAAACTTAAAGCGAAACTACAGTTATGAACAAAGATAAAGCACTTGAGGAACTCTTCCTCGCCCAGAAACCGCATTTCGACGACAGTGAGGCCTTTATGGCATCGCTTACCAAGCGCCTGGATGCCGTGGAGTACATCAAGCAGCATCAGGAGGCAACGATTCGTCGCTACAAGATGGCAATGCTTGTGGCATTGGTCGTGGGCATCATCAGTGGTGCCTTCACTATGGCACTTATCCTTTCTACGCCGCTTGATGTACCCCTGTTCTCGTTCTTGGGCGCAAAAAGCGATAACCACGTCGTTGCAGGCCTGCTGTGGCTCAGTGAGAATTCACGCCTGATGACCGCTGCTTTACTCTCGGTGCTGATAACCCTGGGCATGATCAGCATTGTCAACAATGTTCAGGAAATCAAAGCCATGCGCTACTCTTTGGGGAATCTGCAAATCAAATCATCGGCAGACGTTAGCCAAAAACTGGAGTCGATGTAAGTGACTGGTTCGCCGTATTCTTGACAGCCGTTGATGTAAGCCTGATTGTCGGCTTTCAGGCCTTGAATGGTGCACGACGAGTCGTCCAAGCGGGACTCGATGGCGGAGGCGTGTTCCTTGATTTCAGCGAAGTGCTCATCGATGTATTCGTCGGTCATGGCGAGGCAGATGAAGCGGATTGACGGCAAATACCGCTCGTCAAAGTCCTGCCGCCAGTTGAAGGGGATGTAACACCCTTCCACAATCAGGTTTTGATCGTTCTCGATGGCGGTTTTTATCATCTCTCTGACGATGGGCCATAGATAGGTGGTCAGTTCGCCATCATCTTCAGGCGTGAGGTCTGTATAGCCGCTGCGGATCAGTCCCATCTTCAAGTGATCGATGGAAAGACAGGGATAATGGTATTTCTCCAGCATTCGCTGCGCCAACAGCGTTTTGCCCGTGTGGGACGCGCCTGTTATCAATATAATCATAGCCTTGCCTTGATTTCTTGCTTAACCTTTTCCAAATCTTTACAGGAGAGGAGGGGCATCAGGGTTTCAATTTCCTCGATGCTTTTGTCCCACCATTTGAATTGCAGCAACAAACTGATGAGTTCATCATCAAAACGCATCTTGACTACGCGACAGGGATTGCCCACAGCAATGGCATAAGGCGGGATATCACTTGCCACGACCGAGTTTGTCCCGATGATGGCGCCGTCGCCGATGTGCACGCCAGGCATGACGGTCACATTCTGCCCTATCCACACATCATTGCCGATGACGGTATCACCTTTCAGCGGCAGTTCTTCCTTGACTGGGGCGATGGCCGTTCCCCAATCACCGCCCATGATGTAAAATGGATAGGTGGTCACACAGTCCATCCTGTGGTTTGCCCCGTTCATGACAAACTCCACGCCCCGTGCAATCGCGCAAAACTTCCCGATTATCAGTTTGTCGCCGATGAACGGGTAAAAGTGCGTGACGTGCTTCTCGAACTGGTCAGCACCATCCACGTCATCATAATAGGTGTAATCACCCACGATGATGTTAGGGTTCTTCACCACATTCTTGATAAGACAAAGGCTAGGAATCTTGGGATTGGGAAACGCCTCGTTAGGATCAGGTCGGTTGATTATCTTCATATACTCTGGATTATCAGTTTTCATGCCCATTTGAAGTTTTCAGTTCCTGCGCCGATTTCGAAGTGGTATCGGGCGATGCCCAGGTCCATTTGGGTGTAGCCTACAAGTGAGAAATGGCGCTTGGCAAGGACGCGCGCGGGCTGGCCTTCCTCGGCGGGCAGGAGTTCAAAGGAGAACTTCTGCTGATTGATGGCCGTGGGAGCCAACAGGGCCGCTTCGACGCCACGGCGGAACCAGTCGGGGCTGTCATCGCTGACGTTGCTCACCTGGTCGATGCGCTTGATTTTGTGCTTCACGCCCTGCGTCTCGCCGTAGCCGATGGCGATGTAGCAAGCGATTTTCTCGCCCTCGTCGAATACGTAGGTCCCCGGTATCTTGGTGTAGCTGAGGCCGACCCAGCAGGTGTTCAGTCCGATGGTCTGGGCAAACAGCACCAACTGCTCGCCGTAGTAGCCGATGCGCTCGTCCAGGTCGTCGGCCTGTTTGCCTATCATGACGAGGTAGTTCCTTACCCCGCGGAACTTGCCGTAGCGGGCAAACGGCCCGAGGAACGCCTTGGGCTCATTTTGTATCAGCTGGATGTGCAGCTGCCCCTCGCGGTTAAGTTCGGCAATCTTCTCTTCCAGCGCTTGTGCATCGGCGGCTGTCAGTGGCTGCTCTTTATAGGCCCTCACACTGTGGCGGGCTTGAATGGCTTCTTGTAGTGTCATTGTCGATGTCATTTTTATTTCACGTCTCAAAAATACTCATAATCCCCGATATGGCAAAATTGTGCTCGCTGACGCGAGCAGTTTAGAGATTAGGGCTTAGAGGTTTCTGCCCTGCGAGGACTCATTTGATTCAAAAACACATCAAAATATATGGATCGTGCTGCGCACGAATAATTGAAACAAATCTAGAACAAATCAAGCTAATACTATTTAGTCCGTCATAAATCCAAGAGAAAGTGAGCGCTTAGAGAAAATATTCGCTACCTTTGCCACAGTAAAAAAGTGAATAAATTCCATTTTTGCCAGATATAATACTCAACCCTTATGAATAAGAAGAAATTGTGGTTTGTCATCCTGATTGTATTGGGTATCATCGGAGGTTATCTTTGGATGAACGATACCCTCTATTCTAGCGGCAAAGACGTATCTCAACATCTGACCATAACGGCCGATATGGCCTATCAAGGAGTAAACAACTATTGCCATAGCGCTTATGACTGGAGCGTGGCAGAAGAGAATCCTTCCATGATGTCTTTAACGATGGGAGAAGAGACAGAAACGGAGTATCAAGTGATATTCCGAAGTTATACAGGCGCCATAGTAAATTTTTATGTCGATAAAACCACTGGCACCACAAGAATGGTTGAATATGTCCCAACGCTTGATGTCAAAAACGAAGCAGGAACCATCGACCTATTTGACTACATCGAGAAATAAAATAATTAAATGACATCAAAAGAACCGTCCCTTTGATGTCTTTATTTTTCTAGAAAGATACTCTTGATTTCAAAGCCTTTTGTTTTAAAACAGTATCGCAAATCGGGAGAGATAGCGTTGGTAGGCTTGCCAGGCGGGGTGGAGGGCGGTCGTGTCGTGGCCGGCATCGAAGAAGGTTGCTTGGCAGGTGGGCTTGAAGGGGGACCAGTTGCCGCAGATGATGCCGTCACGGGCGATGACGGGTTGGAAGATGCCGCTGTTGTTGTGGGCGCGGTGGGTGTGCTCGGGCGGGAGGACGATGTCGCGGCTCTTGTAGCCGATGAGGTATTCGTCGTAGGGCGGAATCAGGAGGTATTTGCCCTTGCGGAAACCTCGAGTGCGGCAATCATCCGTCAGGTAGAATTCCCTACCCTTCCATTTCACGGTGTGAATCCCGTTGCCCAACATGGCGATGCCCTTGCGGCAGTCGCTGATGTTCAGGCCCGACCACCAGACAAAATCCTCAAGCGTGGCGGGCTGATGGCTCTGGAAATACTTGCGGGTAAAGCACATCAGGGCCTCGTCTCGGTCTATCTTGCCTGAAGCTTTCACCTTGTTTGCAGTGAGCGCGTAGGTCGCTTTCATGGGCAAGAGATCGCCGCTGCACAGGGTTCCCGACATTTCGGCCATGCGGATGTGGTAGGACAGCCGATGGTCATCCATGCGAATATCCCTCTCGGCCAACGCCTGAACGAGGTCCTCTTTGGTCACGCTGCCCTTGTCGGCAGCCGTCCGGGCAAGGATGTCCCGAATGCTCATCAGTTCCTCGTCAGGAATACTAATTTTATTGCTGCTCATCCACCCCTTGGTGACAGCGATGGCTTTGGGGGCACACAGGCTGAGCCAAGTCCAGTAGTCATCGGCCGAGACCAGTTGCCAGGTGCCGCGCATCAGGTGCAGACGGATAATCCGCCCGCTGTCAAAGGCCTTCTTGAATGCCCGGGCCGACGGCTTGCGGGTGCGCATCTCCACCGCCCAGCGCATCATGCGGTATTCCTGCGCCTGCATGGCGCCCATGTGGCTGACCACCTGGGCAGGGTCGCTGAACTGAGGCGCGACAAGCTGCTGGTTGAGAAGACGGATGGCTACGGGGTTCATGTGTTAGTTTCTAGTTTCTAGTCCCTAGTCCTTAGTTTTTAGTCGTTTTTCACCAGTAGCGGCCGACGCGTTGTTTGTAGTCGAGGTATTCCTGGCCGAAGTCTTTTTCGAGGCGCTTTTCCTCGCTGCGGACCTGCAAAGTGAGCAGGATGACCTCGACGAGGAAGACGAGCAGCGGAAGGGCCGTCCATAGCCAAACGAGAACGCCTATGTCATAGAGGTAGATGCCCACGAGCATCGGGTTGCGGCACAGGCGGTACGGGCCCTCGGTCATCAGGCGACGGGTGCGGGGCGCTACTTCATGGTTATAGGCATCGAAGGGGTTACCCTTGCCGACAACACGTATATAGACGATACTGTAAATGCTGAGACCCAATCCACCGATGATATACAGGGCAGCGACCATATAGCGGATGAGCGTGTCGGGCACATAGGGAAACGGCCGCCCCGACACCCACCACATGAGAGCCGGAATGCCGATGACAAAAATCAGCAGCCCCAAGAGATAACCGATGATATGCGATTTAAACATTCTTTTGTTTTATTCTTTTGTTGGCCGTGACATAGTCACGGCACACTGAACCAGGAGGGAATGGATTATTTACCGAATTTCCTTAAAAGGATTTTCAGTTCACGGCAGTCGGTGAGCAGGTTCCAGATGCCGTCCTCACTGAGCACACCGCGTTTCAGGTCTTTGGGTAAGAGTCCCATTTCGTCGTCGGCATAGTCTTGGCGCCATGCCTCGCTACCGTAATACTCGTCTAGCGCTGCAATGTCCTGCTGGGCCGTCTCATATTTGTCGAGGGCTGTGGCGAGGCGTTTCACGGCAGCCGTGGCACGGTCGAGGCGCCGCTCCATCTTGCGGATGCGGGCTATCTGTTCTTTATTGTCACCCATAATCGTGTTATTTGATGTATTTCACTTTAGACTCGTCACGCGGCTTGGCTTCGGGCTGCTCGTCAGGATAGCCGATAGCGATGATGTAGTTCAGCTTGTAGTCCTCAGGGATGTCGAGGCGGTCGATAAAGAACTTGCAGCGCTCATTCGACAGCAGGAAACGCACCGGCCCGCCCAGGCAGCATGTTCCCAGTCCCAACGACTGTGCCGCCAGCATCATGTTCTCGCCCAACAGACCGGCATCGAGTTCACCACCGCCCTTGGCGGGTGTACAGACGCAAATGAGGTTGGGAGCATTACGGAACATGTTCTTGAAGTTCGGATCTCGTTTTACCTGCTCGGGATTCTCCTGTATGAACACCTCGTTCACGTCGGCTATCAGCTGCTGGTCCTCGACCACACGGATGATCCACGGCTGGCGGTTCATGCCGCTAGGCGCATTGATGCCTGCACGAACCACCACCGCCAATTTCTCATGCTCGACAGGCTTATCAAGATACTGCCGCACGGAACGCCGCGCCATGATGTTGTTGATCACTTCGTTCTCATACACACTCTGTGCCGACATCGTCAGCGAGGTAAGCACTGCCATCAGGCCGGCAATAGCCAATATTCTCTTTTTCATTGCGGTAATAATGATGATTTCGATTAACTACGGAACAAAGATAGTGCAAGTCGAGTGGAGAGCCAAACAAAAACACATTTTTGTTTGGGCTATCCCGAGGCTTTCATTATCTTTGCAGAATAATGACTGCAAAGGAAATAATCAAGTACATGGAGTCGCTGCAGGACGAGAAGCAGCGGCAGGTGTTGATGAGGTTCTTCAAGACGGGGCCAGGCGAGTATGGCCACGGCGACGAGTTCCTGGGGCTGAAGGTGCCGCAAACACGTGAAGTCGTCAAACTCGCAGCATGGGACACTCCTCTTGATGAGGTGCCCGAACTGCTGATGTCGCGGTGGCACGAGGTCAGACTGTGCGGACTGCTCATTCTGGTCGATCAGTTCAGCAAACAGGCCACCAAGCGGCTGGCCAATGACGAGAAAGCAATCGCAACCCGGGATGCCATCGTGTCGATGTACCTGCAATATGCCGAGCAGGCCAACAATTGGGACTTGGTGGACCTGTCAGCACCCAAGATTCTGGGCCATTGGCTCTTGCTGCCCACGCATCTGGGCGACAAGCAGCAGATTCTTGACGGATTGGCGTCAAGCCCATGCCTGTGGAAGCAGCGGATGAGCATGGTGTGCACTTGGAAAACTTTGCAACAAGGCGACCCCTCGTGGTGCCTGCGCTATGCCGAGATGCACCTGCATCACCCGCACGACCTGATGCACAAGGCGGTGGGCTGGATGCTGCGTGAGATGGGCAAGCGTTGCAGCATGGACCTGCTGCAACAATTCCTGGAGCGCCATGCCCATGAGATGCCACGCACCGCCCTGCGTTACGCCATCGAAAAGATGTCTCCCGCCGAGCGCGAGCACTGGATGAGCCGTTAGGGGCAAACACCATTATTGATAAATACTAACCAAAAATATAAACCATCATGAATATCAAGAAACTATTTGCCGGAATTGCCGCACTGCTGGCAGTCAGCGGCGCCACAGCACAAACCAACCCGTTGTGGATGCGCTTCAGCGCCATTTCACCCGATGGCCAGACCATCGCTTTTTCCTACAAGGGAGACCTGTTCACTGTGCCCGTCCAGGGTGGCACGGCCCATCAAGTGACCAGCAATGCCGCCTATGACGCTTACCCCGTGTGGAGCCCCAACGGGCAGCAAATCGCCTTTGCCTCGGCCCGCGAAGGGAGCCTGGACGTGTATATCGTCGGCAAGAACGGCGGCACGCCCACACGGCTGACCACCGACAGCGGCAACGAGACACCGCTTTGCTTCCTCAATGACGGCACGGTGCTCTTTGAAGCCACCGGCATGCCAACAGCCCAATCGATCCTGTTTGCCGACCGTTCGTTCCCGCAGGTTTATCAGGTGAGCACCAGCGGCGGCAGGGCTCGTCTGTTCTCGGCCTTGCCCATGCAGGACTTGAGCATCAATGCCAAGGGAGACATCCTGTACCATGACATCAAGGGCTATGAGGACCCCTTCCGCAAGCACCATACCAGTCCCATCACGCGTGACATCTGGCTCAACCGTGACGGCAAGTTCACCAAGCTCACCGACTTCAACGGCGAGGACCGCACCCCGCGCTGGAGTGCCGACGGCAACGCCTATTACTACCTGAGTGAGCAGGACGGCACATTCAACGTGTATAAGAGCACCATCGGCGGGAAGGCTGTGCAGCTTACCCACCACAAGGACAATCCCGTGCGTTTCCTCACGGTGGCTGAGAACGGCACGCTATGCTACGGCTACAACGGCGAAATATACACCCTGCGCGAGGGCGGCGAGCCTCAGCGTGTCAACATCACCATTGCTGCCGACTGCATCGAGAAGGAACTGGTAAGGGACATCAAGAAAAACGGCGCCACCGCCATCTGCGTGTCGCCTGGCGGCAAGGAAGTGGCCTTTGTGATGCATGGCGACGTGTATGTAACCTCAGTGGAGTACAACACCACCAAGCAAATCACCAACACGCCCGAGCAGGAACGCACCATCGACTTCTCGCCCGACGGCCGCAGCATCGTCTATGACAGCGAGCGTGGCGGCATGTGGCAGATTTATCAGACCACCATCAAGAACAAGGACGAAAAACTGTTTACCTATTCGACCGACCTGGTAGAGGAACAACTTACCAACACGGGCCACACCTCGCTGCAGCCCAAATACAGCCCCGACGGCAAGAGCGTGGCCTTCCTTGAAGACCGCGGCACACTGCGGGCCGTGGACGTGAAAACCAAGGCTGTGCGCACGCTGATGGACGGCAAGTACATCTACTCCTACAGCGACGGCGACGTGTGGTATGAGTGGAGTCCCGACAGCCGGTGGCTACTCTCGTCCTACATCGGCACCGGCGGTTGGAACAGCCAGGATGTCGCCCTGGTCAACGCCAGCGGCAACGGCGAAGTGCACGACCTGACCGAGAGCGGCTATAACGAGGGTAACGCCAAGTGGGTGCTGGGCGGCAAAGCCATGATTTTCACCAGCGACCGCGCGGGCTATCGCAGCCACGGCAGCTGGGGCAGCGAGGACGACGTGTACATCATGTTCTTTGATCTGGACGCCTATGAGCATTTCCGCATGACCAAGGAGGAGAAAGTGCTGCGTGAGGAGGCCGAGAAAGAGAAGAAAAAAGAGGCCGACAAGGAAAAGGCCGAAAAGCCTGCCAAGAAAAAAGACAACAAGAAGAAAAAAGGCGCCAGCGAGGAAAAACCCGCTGTGGAGCCCTTGCAGTTTGACCTGGAGAACTGCCGTGACCGCGTGGCGCGCCTGACGGTGAATTCCTCCCGCCTGGGCGATGCTGTGCTCTCCAAGGGCGGTGACACGCTGTATTACCAGGCGGCCTTTGAGGGCGGCATGGACCTGTGGAAACACGACCTGCGCGAGAACAAGACCGAAATCGTCCTCAAGGATGTGGGACGTGGACCGATGATGGCCGATAAGGACGGCAAAAACCTGTTCCTGTGCACCGGTAAGGGCATCAAGAAGATTGATCTGGCCAAGGGCAAACCCGAGGCCGTCAACTTCGAGGCCAACTTCAACTACCGCCCCCAGGAGGAGCGCGAATACATCTTCAACCACATCTGGCAACAGGTCAAGGACAAATTCTACGTCGAGGACATCCACGGCGTGGACTGGGAGGGCTACCGCGAGAACTACAAGCGTTTCCTGCCCTACATCAACAATAACTACGACTTCCGCGACATGCTGAGCGAGATGCTGGGCGAGCTGAACGGCTCCCACACCGGCGCCCGCTACAACCCCGAGGGTCCGAGCCTCAAAACGGCGGCCCTGGGCCTCTTCCTTGACAACAGTTACACGGGCAACGGCCTGCGCGTCGAGGAGGTCATCAAGCGCGGCCCGTTTGACGTGAAGAAGACGGGCGTCACGGCAGGATGCATCATCGAGAAAATCGACGGCAACGAGATTGGCTCCGACGCCGACTACAACTGGATGCTCGACGGTAAGGCGGGCAAGCCCATCCGCGTCACGGTGTACAATCCGGCGACCAAGAAACGCTTTGACGTCAACGTCAAGGCCATCAGCAAGGGCGAGCAGCAGGAACTGCTCTACAGGCGCTGGGTAGACCGCAACCGCGCGTTGGTTGACAGCCTGTCGGGCGGTCAGCTGGCCTATGTCCACGTCAAGGAGATGAACAGCGAGAGTTTCCGCACCGTCTATCGTGAACTGCTCAACGACAAGAACCGCAACCGCAAGGCCGTCATCGTCGATGAGCGCCACAACGGCGGCGGCTGGCTGCACGACGACCTGTGCACCCTGTTAGGCGGCAAGCAATACCAAAGTTTCGTGCCTCACGGCCAGTATGTGGGCGCTGACCCGTTCAACAAGTGGACCAAGCCCTCGTGCGTGCTCATGTGCGAGGACGACTACAGCAACGGCCACGGCTTCCCCTTCGTCTATCGAGAGTTGGGCATCGGCAAACTCATCGGCACACCCGTGGCAGGCACGATGACCGCCGTGTGGTGGGAGACGCTGATCGACCGTTCGCTGGTATTCGGCATCCCGCAAGTGGGCTGCCGCGACATGCGGGGCAACTACTGTGAGAACCAGCCGCTGTTGCCCGACATCGAGATCTATAACACCCCCGAAGACTACCTCACGGGCCATGACCGCCAGCTTGAGCGCGCCGTTCAGGAGATGCTCAAGTAGCATGATATCCCTACCCTATTGTTATCAATAATGGTCCTTTGAATCATGACAAAAACATCAACCATCAGGATATTGGCAGCCATCGGTTTTCTATGCTTCGGCACCTTTTTCCATGTCCAGGCACAGAGTCTGGCACAACAGGGCACCTCGCTCGAGGATATCGTGCCAGCAGGGTGGCTGCACCACGAGGCAACGGGCGACTTGAACAAGGACGGCATCGCGGACCTCGTGGTGGTGGCGACACCTGACTTCCAGGAGAACCTCAAGACTCGCGACGATGGCTACGTCTATAACTTTAACCAGCCCGTGCTGGCCATCTACTTTGGGACACAGCAAGGCCAGCAGCGGCTGTGGAAGCAATATGGCAACGTCATTCCCGCCAATGAAAGCGAGAACTGCAGCCACGAGGTCAGTCTGGAGATAACGAGCCGCGGCACCCTGCGCATCACTATCGGATTGTTCTGCAGTGCGGGCAGTTACGGCACCTCGACCGACACCTACACCTACCGCTACCAGGACGGCGACTTCTTCCTCATCGGCATGGACCGGGAGGAGATGATGCGCAACACAGGAGAGTGTACTACCGTGAGCGAAAACTATCTGGCCTGGAAGCGGCAGGTGACGAAGAGCAATGCCTTTGACGACACCGCGCCCGACAACGAAAAGTGGAGCCGCCTGAAAAAGAGCCCCCTTGAGAAACTCGGGGCTAGAGAACTTTAATCAAGAGTAGTTATGGATATGAAAAAAATCTGTTTGATATTGATGAGCATGATGGCCTTGGGTGGCTACGCCCAGCAGGGCTATCCCGAGGAACTGTTGACATATGATGAAACCAGCGCCATAACAGTTTCATTCAAGGGTAAGGCACCCGGTATCTGTGATTTCATAACGTCCTTGTTCCCCGAAGATGATTGCCTGTTTTTTATGGATAGCGGGGATTTTATCGATGCCTGGTTCCACTATCTGAACAACGAGAAGCAGGAAGAGAACTCTGAAATTATCGTGGATAAGAAGAACGGGTATGTGTACCAGGCTTCTGAATACGATGATGAAGATGAGGGCGAGTCCCATCATATAACATCATTTTATGAGATGTGCTACTGGAACTGTGCCGATGGCAAACACAAGCTGTTTGCAATGACTTGCAATTCTATGGAAAACGGCCGTTATGTCGAGGGTCAAACCACAGGGATGGCTCTCCACCTCTATGATAACGCCCGGCACGTCATGTGGGACATTCCTGAGGCAGACCTTGGGGCCGAAGTGGATCCGGGAACCGACGAGTGCTATGAATATAACGCAGAAACCAAATTGTATTACGTCAGGGATCGGGAGACGGGAGAGCCGCTGACATTGACCGATGAAGAATTTTATCGCTGGCTCGATGAGAGGCCAGTTGTGGTCTATCGTCTGCCCAAACAGGGCAAAGACATCATTGCCGAGATTCATCGCGCCAACCGTACCGACACGGTGAAGCTGGTGTGGAACGGCATGCGGTTCGACAGAGAGTAGTGAATATTTCCAAGTTCGGGAAGATTATTGTCCAAGGATTTTGCGGGCTTGGGTGGTGCCGTCGCTCAAGTGCTCGACGCTGATGTAGATGCCACCCGGGAGGTTATCCTTATCCACGCTCATGCCGGTCATCGTGTACCGGTCGGTAGCCGTGACGGTGACGTCGTCAGGCAAGGTTTCTTCAACCCCGTCGTCTCCCCAATCGATGTCTTCGAGTTCGGGCATCTCGTCGGGCCGTAGCGAGTTGCAGGTCATCATGTGTACACCCATGTTGCCATACTTCAGGTAGTTGGCCTTGCTGTCCACGGTCCACATGGCTACATGGAGCCCCATCCGGTGGAACGTCCTGACGGTGTAGGCGTCAAAGTTGCCGATCGAGATGCTCGGGTTGAGGCCGTACTGGCGGCACCACTCCTCGTTGCCGGCCCAGTTGGCGTTGCACAGCCACTGACGGGTGAACTGGGGATAGTTTTCGGCGATATACTCCTGGGAATTCTTCATCGACGTGAGAAAGATGACCTTGTCGGCCAAGCCCTGGTCTATGACCAGGTGGGCAAGGCCCTCGAAGTTGCTCATGTCGTTGCTGTTGATGCCCGTGGTCCACTTCAATTCGATGACGGGAAAGACGCCCTTCTCGACACAGATGGCCAGATACTCGTCCACGGTGCAGATGTGGCCCGTGTAGGTCACGCCGCCGCGCGTCTGGCGATATTCCTCGGCACGCAGCTCGGCCAGGGTGGCATTGGCCACGGTGAGGTTGCCGCCCACACGGTTGGTCGTCTCGTCGTGGCTGATGACATAGAAGCCGTCCTTGGTCACACGCACGTCACACTCCAGCCCGTCATAGCCGTACACATCGACACCGTTGCGGAAGGCCTCAGCCGTGTTCTCCACACCGATATTGCAGCCGCGATGGCCCACAAACAGCGGTTTCCATGCCCATGCGTCAACCGCCAGTGCCAACACTATCAGTAAAGTGAAAAGTCGTCTCATCGTCATAGTCGTTTTGGTTGTCATGGGCAAAAGTATACAAAAAAACCTAGAATTCATGACATCTACTGGTTTTTGTTGTAAATTTGCAATATTGTTTAACCAAACTGGTATTCGCTATGAAAGATTTTCAATTATCCTTTGCCACGATCCTGAAGTACATCTCGATTGTCTTGATTGCATGCGGCGTGATCAGCTTTTTTGCCGGTTTAATTATGGGAAGCAGTACTATCTTCAGCAACTGTTTCGCCGACATCGCTTGCGGCGTGATGTTCTATGCATTGTCCATCGTGGTACATGCAGCAGCCATCTACATCAAGAAAAATACGCCTGAGAAACCTAAAGGTTAGGTTTTAGGCGTTAGGTTTTAGGCGTTAGGTTTTAGGCGTTAGGTTTTAGGCGTTAGGTTTTAGGCATTAGGTTTTAGGGGGCATCCGCTTTCCTGTTGCCTGTAATCTTGGCAGCTTGGCGTGAGACCTGGGACGCTTTATTTCAGGTAGCGGGAGAAGAATTGCCAGATTTCCTCACCGGTATCGATGTCGGCGGTGTGCCAGCTGTGGACGCCGCCCACGACCTCGTATAACCACACGTCGCAGCCTGTGGTGGGGCTGGTGTAGCGGTGCTTGATGACGGGATGCCCTTCGTCACCCTGCAGACTCTTGACGCGCTCCACCTGCTCGTGGGTGCAACGGTTCTTGGCCACCCAGTAGCCGATGGCGACAGGCACGGGCAGATAGGCACCCCAGCCGCCCTGGTTTTCCATATCGCCCGTCCACTCCGACACGCGGTCCTCGGTGCCGTGGATTTCCATCAGGGGAATGGGATGCGGGGCGTCGAGCTGCTGATATATCCATGCCATCGTCAGGCCGGCAATAGGGGCCACGGCCTTGAAGGTCGACTGCTTGCTGTAGGCCATCAGGTAGCACATCTCACCGCCGTTGGACATCCCCGTGAGGAAGGTATTCTCACGGCTCAGTCGGTAACGCTTCTGGACATGACGCGCCATGCGGCACAAGGCCTTGACGTCATCCACTTTCCACCCTTGCTGGAAGGGATAACCCACATTCCAACTGGGCTCTCCCTGGGGGTCTTTCAGTCCCTGAGGCAGGCAGACGGCAAAGCCGTGGCGGTCGGCAGCGGCAAGCATGGGATTCTCGCGCCAGATGCCCGCCCCATAGCCGTGCAGGATAAAAACCAGCGGGGCGCCGGCACTCAGACCGTCGGGCAGGTACACCGCCATGTGACGCATGTGGCCATCGACCTTGACCGAGTCATCGACAAAGGTCCCCGCGCGGCAAGGCAGAAAGCACAGCGGCAGCAGCAGAGCCGCAAGAGCCGATAAGAGATGACGGTTCATGCTTCTTTGGTCTTGGGGAGGATAAGGTTGAGGAGAACACCCGCTACTGCGGCAAGGCCGATACCGCTCAACGAGAAGGAGCCCATCGGAATGACGGCGCCGCCGATGCCCAGCGTCAACGTCACGCTGACAATGATGATGCTGCGCGTCTGGTTCAGATCAACCTTGCTGCGCACCAGGTTCTGGATGCCCACCGAGGCAATGGAGCCGAACAGCAACAGCATGATACCGCCCAAGACGGCTGTGGGGATGCTCTGCAGCAGGGCACTCAGCTTGCCGATGACTGAAAAAACGATGGCTGTGCCCGCAGCGATGCGGATCACCACTGGAGAGGTGATGCGGGTAATCTGCATAGCGCCCGTTACCTCGCTGTAGGTCGTCACGGGAGGGCCGCCAAAAAGGGATGCCGCCAGGCAAGCCAGTCCGTCGCCCAACATGGTGCGGTGCAGACCGGGGTCCTTGACAAAATCCTTGTCGGCCACAGCGCCCACCACATAAACGTCGCCGATATGTTCAATTACGGGCGCAATGGCAACGGGTATCATGAACACGAAGGGTTGCCAAGCGAATTGCGGCAACCGGAAATGAGAAACGCTCTGCGGCAGAGAAAACCACGAGGCGTTGCTCAAGGCCGACACATCGACCAGCCCCATCAGCCAAGCAACGGCATATCCCACGATGATACCGCACACAACAGGGACCAACTTGAGCAGCCCCTTGCCAAAGACCAAGACGACAATCGCGGTCAAGAGTGAAACGAAAGCCAGGAGCCAATTTTCCTGAGCCATGTTGACGGCGGCAGGCGCCAGCGAGAGTCCGATGCAGATAATCACCGGGCCGATGACAACGGGCGGGAACAGCCTATCCAACAGTCGCCGGCCCTGCCATTTAACGAGCGCCGACATGATGAAATAGACCAGCGCAACGCCCATGATGCCCGCCAGCGTGCCCGGCATGCCCCACTGCTGGGACGCCGAGATGATGGGGGCGATAAAGGCGAAACTGGAGCCCAAAAAAATGGGCACCTTGCCCTTGGTAACCATGTGAAAGATAAAAGTGCCGATACCAGCCGTGAACAAAGCGGCTGCAGGGTCAAGACCAACGAGAAGGGGTACCAGAACCGTAGAGCCAAAGGCTACAAAGAGGAACTGAATGCCCACGATGGTTTTTCTAGAAGGTGAAAGATTGGCGGTTTCCATTGCTTTGCTTGTAACCAAACAGTATGCGATTATATTGCGGTCACAAAGTTACAACACTTTTTCGGCACAACAACATGGTTGACATCAAAAAACATCAACACACGTCAGTCCTCAAACACCAGAATATCGATGAGGGCCGTGATATCGGCTATATTAACAGCGCCATCTTTTTTCACATCCAACTTGTAAGGGTTGATGACCGTCCCGTCTATATCCAGCAGATAATCAATAAGAGTCGTCACATCTTTGATGTTTACCACATGGTCAAAATTCACATCACCACGCGGATAAGGGATAAAGACATTGGCATCCAGATAGGCAATGTGGCGAGACCACCAGTCACGCAGGTACTCCAGCTCGGTATCAAAATTCAGCACACGCCCACCCAGGTCCGTTCCACGACTCCATCGGGCAATCTCCCGCTGGTCGGCGCCACAACTCTTCATCCGGTCAAAATAGCGGCTGTATCGGGCCACAATGCTGTCGGGATTAAACGTGGTGGAGCGAAGTTCCCAGTAGCGCTCTGTGGCCAGGCCATGAAAACTGACGTCAGTTGCCCTGAGCCGTTTCAAGACCTTGTGCCTCGACAGGGTCTGGGTCCAGAAATCCACTTCGGGCCCTACCAGGTCATTGTGATAGTTGGACCCCACATTACTCCAGAACTGCCCCTGTGTGCAGTCCAGATCCCAGACGGCCACGGTCAGCCGTTTGTCGGTAGCCACATCATAACAGGCATAGTACACATTCTTGCCGACGTTATCAGGAGCCTGCAACAATGTCGTGAACAAATAATAGTCACGAAACGCAGGGATGTCGAAGTAATATTCGGCACTATCCTTAAACTCAGCATCAGTGGCATTCACAGCAAACGATATGGCATCATAGAGTGTCCTGAAATTGGTGGGGGAGACATCGTCGATATTAGGATATTTCACGTAGAATTCGTCCCAATTCTTCTTGTTGGCATTCACATCAGCAAGAGCGCTGAACAAGGTGACGTTGGTCAACGACATCGGTTTCCACAGCCCGCCATGGAACTCGCCCTGCTCATAATCATATTGCTTGAGTTTCAACTGCTGGCGGTCCATGTGTTCATTCAGGCTATAAATGCCCATGTACTCGTCGTTAAGGAAGACCTCGACGAAATCCCCGCGCACATAGTTGTAGGGTGTCTTCGGCTCATAGGAGGCATAATAGGGCGGATTGGCAAAATCGACCCAGATATCCTTGGAAACCCTGTTGCGGACACGGGAAAAATCGACCTGACCGGCATCCAGCCGCCAATGGAAATCACTGCGAAGGCCAAAAAACGACATGTTCTTCTTGCTGCCGTCCTCGTTGTAGAATTTCAGGTGGAAATTATGTTTCTTACGGTCGGATCCCGCCGTTGAACTTCCGGCCCACCGCACGCGCGATGACAGGGTTTCCTGACTGGATGAGTCGGGATGGGTATATACTACCGTTCCTGTCGCATAGGGCCTTTTTTTGTAATTCCCGTAAATCTGGATCACGGGCCAATAAGTGAACTGGATATTGGCATTGATGGTGTCTTCACCGCTGATGACATGCAGGTGATAGGTCGCTCCGGGCTCAACGTCGACGAAGGTGAAACAGTCGGTCACCTCAACGCCGTCGATTGAACATTGCGACACGCCTTCGTCCAGTGTCACCAGGGCCTGATAATCGGTCCCGAAGACTGCCTCCGGCACAGAGAAGAGCCAGGTCGATTTCAAGTTATCGACAGCGGCCTTCTTGCCATTGATGGTCACTTGCGCCCCTGCACTCACAGGCAGCAGGCACAATAACAGTATGTTTATCCAGGTTACGTTTTTGATCATATCAGATTGCGGTTAATTAATTAAAACTCCAGGGGGGCGGCAAGTGCATCGCCATGGGGACTGGAGCGGACTGCACTTGCTTGCGATGACCTCCAGCCAAACAACTCGCCGCAAAAATACCGTTTTTTTCGAGGATGGGCAAATTTTCACAGTATCTCTTGAGCGAATTCCCCCACTCTGTAATCCCGGGACTTCTTTTTTCAGGGTTGAATGATGGTTTATTAAATCAAATGGCCTAATTTTGCGTTGTGATAGTAAAACTTTTGCGTTCCACAGGGCCACAAAGGTCACTTAATGGCCTGAGGAATGCCATATTTAATAAGAGAGGACAAGAATGATGAACTTAACCAAAATCTCATTATTGTTGATGTCGGCATGGCTTTCGCTCACGTCGATGACGACACTGAATGCCTGCACCACCAACAAAACAACCGCCACAGCCAGCACAACGACACCGGCCACTGACCAGCCGACGGGCACCGTCAGCAGCGAAGGTGTGGTGTTGGGTGCTGCACGCACGAGTGTATATGTTCCCCTGCTCAAGGGCAAGCGCGTGGCGCTATTGAGCAACCAGACGGGTATGGTGGGCGACAAGCACACCCTGGACCTGATGCTGGAAAACGGCGTGAACGTGGTGACCATCTTCTCGCCTGAGCACGGTTTCCGCGGCAATGCCGATGCCGGCGAACACGTGTCGAGCAGTGTGGACGAGAAAACTGGCATTCCCATCGCTTCGCTCTATGACGGCAAGTCACCCATGCCCAGCAAGGAGGTGATGGACGGCATCGACGTCATCGTCACCGACATCCAGGACGTGGGACTGAGGTTCTACACCTACTACGTGACAATGATTAATCTGATGGACGCCGCCGTGACCTACGGCAAGCAGTTCATGGTACTGGACCGTCCCAATCCCAACGGCATGTATGTTGACGGCCCCATTCTGGACATGTCGCTCAAGTCGGGCGTGGGACGTCTGCCCATCCCCACGGTACACGGCATGACGCTGGGCGAACTGGCACAGATGGCCAATGGCGAAAAATGGCTGAAAGACGGCAAGAAGTGTGACCTCACCGTTATTCCCTGCCTGAACTATACCCACCAGACGCGCTATACATTGCCCATCGCCCCGAGCCCCAACCTGCCCAATATGCTCTCCATCTACCTGTACCCCTCGATGTGCTATTTCGAGGGCACGACCGTGAGTCTGGGCCGCGGCACCGACTGGCCGTTCCAAGTCTATGGCCACCCCGACATGGCAGGCTATGACTTTGAGTTCACGCCCACCAGCCGTTTTGGCGCTAAGACACCGCCCCAAATGGACAAACTGTGCCACGGCGTGGACCTGCACAACCTCGATGCCGAGGAAGTCATTGCGCAGGGCATCAACTTGGGCTATGTCATCGATGCCTATCGCAACCTGACCGCCGGAGGCCACCAATTCTTCCTGAAGAGCAATTTCTTTGACCTGCTGATGGGCACCACCCGTGTGCGGGAAATGATTGCCGAGGGCAAGACCGCCCAAGAAATCAAAGACACGTGGCAAGGCGACGTTGAACTTTTCAAGGCCCAACGCAAACCCTACCTCCTCTACGACGAATAATTTTCAGGCAAAGAACTAATAACTAAAGACTAAAAGACTAAAGACTAAAAAATATGACTCCCTGGATTGTACTCGCCACGATCGTTGGCTATTTCATTCTACTGTTTATCATCTCATGGGCCGCATCGCGCAAGAGCGACACCGCCACTGCGTTAAGCGGCGGCCGTCAGGCCCCGTGGTTCATTGTCGCCATCGCCATGCTGGGTGCGCCCATTTCGGGTGTGACCTTTATCTCGGTGCCCGGTTATGTGGTCGGCTCCAGTTACAGCTACATGCAGATGGTGCTCGGCTTTGCCGTGGGCTATTTTGTCATCGCTTATGTGCTGTTGCCGCTGTTCTACAAACGCAACCTGGTATCCATCTACGGCTATCTGGAGCAGCGCTTTGGCGGCAGCACCCACAAGAGCGGTGCATGGTTCTTCTTCATCAGCAAGATGCTGGGTGCCGCGGTCCGCTTTCTGGTGGTTTGCGTCACGTTGCAGATGCTGGTGTTTGAGCCCCTGCACATCCCGTTTGTATTCAATGTCATCGTCACCATTGCCCTCATCTTCCTCTACACGCTGCAAGGCGGTGTGAAAACGGTCATTTGGACCGATACCTTGAAGAGCTTCTGCCTCATCCTGTCAGTGGTGCTGTGCATCGTGTTCATCGCCCGTGCGCTGGGTTATGGCGCCGGTGATATGGTCAAGGCCATCGCTGCCGACGACTCGTCGCGCATCTTCTTCTTTGACAATCCCAAGGAGGGCACCTACTTCTGGAAACAGTTCATCGCCGGTATTTTCATGGTAATTGCCACAACCGGTCTTGACCAGGACCTGATGCAGCGCACCCTGGCCAGCAAAAATGTGGCCGAGTCCAAGAAGGGACTTATCGTGAGCGGTATCACCCAGATTTTCGTCGTGGGACTGTTCCTCGTGTTGGGTACCCTGCTGGTGATGTACACCAAACATGCCGGCCTTGAGATGCCCGAAAAGAACGACGCCTTGTTCGGCCTCGTGGCCAAAGACAGTTCGATGCCCATCATCATGCTCATTCTCTTTGTTCTGGGACTGATTGCGGCAGGTTACTCGGCTGCTGGCTCGGCACTGACGGCCTTGACTACCTCATTCACCGTTGACATCCTCGAGAGCGACAAGAAGCAGGAAGAGGCCCAACTGGCCCGCACACGCCGCCTGGTACACGTCGGCATGGCTGTTGTCATGGGTCTGATTATCCTTGTATTCTATGCCTTGAACAACGACAGTGCCATCAAGATGGTTTATACCCTGGCCAGCTACACCTACGGTCCCATTCTGGGCCTGTTCGCCTTCGGCATGATGTGCAAGAAGCCCGTTCGCGACCGTTTGGTGCCTATTGTCTGCATCGCAGCGCCCATCCTCAGTTTCTTTATCCAGATGTGGCTGAAAAACCAGTTTGACTACACGCTGGGCTTTGAGTTGCTGCTGCTGAATGCCGCTTTGACCATGATTGGCCTGGTACTGCTCATCAAGAGGAAATAATTGTAAGTCCCTGATCTAGATATCCTAGATGATCTTGAGTGTCTAGATAAGACTTCTAACTTTAAATAGCATGGCACGCAACCTGATCAACCGCTACGTTTGGCTGGTGGACACCATCAGCCGCTACGGTCGCATCACCCTCAAGGACCTGAACGACGCATGGCTGCGTAGCGAAATCAGTGAAGGCAAGCCGCTGGCCCGACGCACCTTCTTCCACTACCGCGACGGCGTGGAGGAGATGTTCGACATCAACATCCAGTGCGACAAGTCCACGTTTGAATACTATATCGATGACTCGGGCGGGGAAAACAATGCGCGCCTGCGCTCGTGGCTGGTGGATTCGGTATCGATGAGCGGTACATTGAGCAGCGCACGTGATATCAGCAGCCGCATCATGCTTGAGAATGTGCCTTCAGCACGCGAATATCTGCCAGTGGTGATCGACGCCATGAAGCAAAACCGCTGCATCCGCTTTTCCTACAAAAGCTACACGCGCAGCCGCCCCACCGACGGAATCGTGCTGGAGCCCTACTTCGTCAAGATCTTCAAGCAGTTGTGGTACGTCATCGGCCTTAACGTCAAGGACGGCCAGATCAAGACCTATTCGCTGGACCGCATCAGTCAATTGAATCTCTTGCAGGAGACGTTCACCATGCCCGAGAATGTGAAGCCGTCGGAATTCTTCAAGGACTGCTTCGGCATTATCACCAACCAAAACAGCCCCAAACGCATCGTGCTGCGAGTCGAACCCACCCAGGCTAAATACTTCCGTGCCCTGCCGCTACACAGTTCCCAAAAGGAGGAGATACACGACAACTACTCCATCTTCACCTACACGATGCGCATCACCTATGACTTGAAGGAGGAAATCATGTCCCACGGTGCCAGCATCGAGGTGCTGGAGCCCAAAGAACTGAAAACTCTCATCCGCACCGAACTCGAACAAGCACTCAACAACTATCAATAAAAATGAAACGGCAAATTCTTATATTACTGGCTTTGTTGCCGCTGTTGCTGGCGGCACAGACGGGCGACCTGCCCCGCAGCACGCCTGCTGCCGAAGGAATCAGCACCCAAGCGGTCATCAACATGATGGACTCGATGATGGCGTTGCCCGAGTGTGATATCCACCATGTGATGGTCGTGCGCCACGGCAAGGTGGTGGCCGAACTGCATCCCGCTCCTTTCCGCGCCGAAGACAGCCACACGCTCTATTCGGCCAGCAAGACATTTACCTCGCTGGCAGTGGGCATAGCTATCGACGAGAACCTGCTGAGGCTCGATGACAGGGTGATGACTTTCTTCCCCGACAAACGTACGAACCGCGTCAGCGACAACATGGCCGACATGACCGTGCGTGACCTGCTGATGATGGCCTCGGGCGTAAAACCCGACTGGACAATGCGCAACAACAGCACCGATTGGGTCAAGGACTGGCTGGCTAAACCCGTTGATGACAAGCCGGGCAGCCTTTTCCAGTATGACTCGATGTGTACGTTTATGCTCAGCGCCATCGTTCAGCGCGTGACGGGCTACACGATGTTGGAGTACCTGCAGAAGAAATTGTTCAATCCCATGCACATCACCATAGCTGACTGGGAAACCAGCCCCGACGGCATCAACACTGGCGGTTGGGGACTGCGCGTACAAGCCGAAACGATGGCCAAACTGGGTCTGCTACTCCTGAACGAGGGCAACTGGAACGGTGAGCAACTGGTCAGTGCTGACTACGTGAAAGCTGCGTGCTCACGACTCATCGACGGCGGTGCCAAGGAGACGGTGCCTGCAACCGACGGCAATCAGGGCTATGGCTACCAGGTGTGGCAAAGCAAGTGGCCCGGCTCCTATCGTGCCGACGGGGCGATGGGCCAATACACCGTCGTGGTACCTCAGGAAAACCTTGTGGTGGTCATTCTGGGCATGAAACTCTACGGCCACGAAGAACTGGCCTGCATTTGGAACCAGTTGATGCCGGGACTGAAAACCGAACCCCTCAAGCCCGAAAACAAGCTGCAGAAAAAGCTGGAAAGCCTTTCTGCCAATGCTTCTCTGCAACTGCCGAAGGGTAAACGCACCAGCAAAAAGACGGATGCTTTTATGGGTCGTCAACTCCAATTGGACGCTAATCGTTTCAAACTGAAAAGTATCGAGGTGGATCGTAATATGCTGACGCTTGATAGCGAGGACGGCACCCATGAGACGTTTGCCATGGGCTACCGCACTTGGAATTACAGCCCCATGACCGGTTACCCATATTACTCGATTAATTCGATCAACCGCATGCAAGGTTTCAAACATGGTTTTGAGGCTGCAGCGGCATATGCCTGGACTTCGCCCACCACGCTTGAGGTTCGTGTACATTATGTCGATTGGATCAGCGGAATGAAATTCGTTTTTGACTTTGAGAAGAGCGAGGTGACCATCGTTGATACCTATCCCAATTCCAAACCTGCGACCATTCCGTTCACTGTACAATGAAGCGCTGCGTCTTCTCAATATTGCTGCTGTTGACCTTAAGCCTGACCGCTGTTGCCCAGGTAGGTGAGTTGCCTCGCTCCACGCCTGAGGACGAGGGTGTAAGCACCATGTTGCTAAGGAGTTTCTGCAACGAATTGACGGCATTGCCCAATGTGGACGTCCATCACTTGATGGTGCTGCGCCACGGCAAGGTCATCGGCGAGCTGCATGCCGCTCCCTACCAAGCCACCGATGTACACACGCTATACAGCGCCAGCAAGACGGTTACGGGGCTTGCTGTGGGGCTTGCCGTTGAAGACGGGCTGCTCACTGTCGATGACAAGGTATCCAAATACCTGCGCGACAAAATGCCAGCCACGTTGTCGCCCGCGTTGGACAGCCTTACCGTGCGCGATGTGCTCATGATGGCGGCAGGCAGGGAAGAGGACTTGAGTATCTTTGAGGGTGACCAGGATTGGCTGAGTACTTGGTTTGCCAGCGAGTTCCAGGGTGTGGGCAAAGTGTTCAACTACGACTCGATGTGTAGCCACGTGCTGGCAATGATTGTCACACGGCTCACGGGCAAGCCGCTGCTGGAGTATGTGCGGGAACGCATTTTTACGCCTTTGCACATCACACAATGCGACTGGGAACTGGCGCCCGACAGCGTCGAAATCGGTGCCTGGGGCCTGCGTCTGCATGCCGAAAGTCAAGCCAAACTGGGCCAATTTATGCTGCAAGAAGGTCAGTGGAACGGTCAGCAGCTCATCAGCGCCCAGTGGATTCACGACATGACGCAGCGCCTGATCAGCACTCAGGAAAACGACAAAAATCCCAAACTCTCATGGGGAGAAAAAATCAAACGCTTCCTGCAACGCGTGTGGCACGAGATACGGTCCTGGTTCACGGGCTACAATGTTGACGATTACTACTTGGGCTATGGCTATCAGACCAAGTCCATCCAGCATCCGCGTGCCGAGTGTTACTTTGCTGCGGGCTATGGAGGACAACTCATCTATGTAGTGCCCAAACTGGATATGGTCGTCGTCATCAACGGCCGTGCCGCCAACTATGGAGACGAACTGAACACACTCTACTATAAACTGGTAGAGCCGATGCTTGACGAGGAGGAATTGTTGAAAGCAGCACCTTCACAACTGGCTATTGACATGCCACAAGGTGATGCCACCCACCCGCTGGAACAGCGTCTGTTGGGCACCACCATTGTGCTCGAGGACAATCTGCTAGGATTGCAATCCATCGAGGTAAACAAGCAGGGAAATGACCGCCTTTTTACGATGATTGACAATCGCGGTACGAAGCATGCCGTTGCGGCCTGGGGCGAGTGGCGCATCACTACCAGCGATGAGCGCCCCATCTACATTGTCGAATGCCGTGAGCAATTGGTGGGCACACCGCGGCCCTTTACCAGTGCTGCGGCCTATGCCTGGCAAGGCGACACGCTTGCCATGCGCCTCGACTGGATTGATGGAGGCGATAACCGCCGGCTGAAGATCATCGCCCATGACGACAAGGCTACCGTCATCGCTTGTGATAACTTTGACCCGTTGCTGACCGACACGATTATTGGGGAGATAGGCGTTAGGCATTAGGTTTTAGAATTAGGGATGCGTGATATTATCGACATCAGTGACGTGAAAATGCGTTTTTTGGCGCATTTGACCTTGGAGAAAGGCATGAGCCAGAATACCGCCGTTGCCTATAGCGATGATGTGGACAAACTCATCCATTATCTCGCTGATGCAGGGGTAGGCATAGAACGCGCCACGACTGATGACCTGGAAGGCTTTGTTTGCATCCTGCAGGACGTTGGCATCCAGCCGCGGTCCCAGGCCCGCATCATCAGCGGCGTAAAAAGTTTCTATAAGTTCCTGCGCATGGAGCACTATATGTACACCGACCCGACGGAACTGCTGCTGACACCGAAAATCGGGCGACACCTGCCCGAGGTGCTCACCATCACCGAGATTGACGCCATGATTGATGCCATCGACATGTCCAAGGCCGAGGGACAGCGCAACCGTGCCATTATCGAGACGCTTTACGGCTGCGGCCTGCGTGTGAGCGAACTGGTGACGCTCAAGCTCTCCCAGCTCTATCTGGATGAGCACTATGTCCTCATCCAGGGCAAGGGTAACAAGCAGCGCGTCGTCCCCATCTCGCCTGTCGCCATCGAGCAGATCAACCTGTACTTGGAACAGACGCGCTCTCGTCAGGTCGCCCAACGCGGCAGCGAGGACATCCTGTTCCTGAACCGCCGCGGAGCGATGCTTACCCGCCAGATGATTTTCCACATCGTCAAGCAACTGTGCGAACTGGCCGGAGTGCGCAAGGTCATCAGCCCGCACACCCTGCGCCACAGTTTTGCCACCCACCTGCTCGAAGGCGGCGCCAACCTACGCGCCATCCAGCAGATGCTCGGTCACGAGAGCATCACCACGACCGAAATCTACGTCCACATCGACCGCACACGCCTGCGGGACGAAATCCTGCAACACCACCCCCGCAATAATCACCCTACAGAACAACTGAAAACTGAAATATAAAATGAAACGATTTTTACTGGTTGCAGTAACAATGATGGCCATAGCCGGAACGGCACAAGCCAATAGCTGGTGGAACAACTACCAACCCGACAACAAAAACGTGAAACTCACGTCCACCAATCTGCCCATCGTGTGGATTGAAGTAAACGGCAACATCATCGACCGTGACGAGCGCATCACGGCCCGCATGAAGATTATCCACAACGGCGAAGGCCAGCTTAACTACGCCGACACCGTGGCCCATCCCGGTCAGACGATAGACTATGAGGGCTACGTGGCGTTGCGCTACCGTGGCAGTTCATCCTACAGCATGAGCGACAAGAAGCCTTATTCATTCCGCCCATTGGACAAACCGCTAGAGGAAGGCGGTGAAAAGAAGAAAGTCAACATTCTGGGCATGGGCAAGGACAACAACTGGGCCCTGCTGGCACCCTATGCCGACAAGAGCATGATGCGCGACCTGCTAGCCTTTGAGGTATCCCGGCCATGGATGGAATATACGCCCAAGGGCCGCTATTGCGAGCTGTTCCTGGATGGCATGTACTATGGCGTTTATATCCTCACCGAGGTCGTTTCCAAGGGCAAACACCGCATCAACCTGTCCGACCCCGGCGAGAGCGGCGACGAACTCACCGGCGGCTACATCATGGAGGTGGACCGCTACGACTATGAGGGCACCTACACTTCCAAATATCACCCCGTGAGCAACACGGGAGTGCGTTACACGAATTATTACATCTATTTCCAGTATGAGTCGCCCGATTATGCGGATTTGACACAAGATCAGATAAGTTACATCACGGGACGCATCGACCAGATGGAGGCTGCATTGTGGAATTACCGCCCCACTGGTGCCACCACTTATCGGGAATACCTTGACATGCAGAACTTCATCGATTACCAGATTGCCATGGAGCTGGGACATAACGTGGACGGTTACCGCCTGAGCGGCAAGTTCTTTAAACGCCGCGACAGCGAGGACCCGCGCTTCAAGATGGTGGTGTGGGACAACAACCTGTCTTACGGCAACGCCGACTATTATGATGCCTGGCGCACCGACACGTGGATGTACAAGAACAACAACATCCTCTATAGCCAGGGTGATTCCCAACTGATACCCTTCTGGTGGTACAAACTCAACACTGACCCCGAATTCACAGCCATGTTTAAGGCACGTTGGGCACAGTACCGACGCGGCAACCTGCGCGAGGACCGCATCATGGCGACCGTGGACTCGATGGCAACTGTTCTTACATCCCATGGCGCCGAGAGTCGCAACAGCAAGGCATGGCCGCGATGGGGGCAGTACGTGTGGCCCAACTATTACATTGCCAACAACTTTACCGAGGAAGTGGCCTGGCTTAAGCAATGGCTCCACGACCGCATCGCATGGATGGACCAACAGCTGGGATTTGACCCCAATGCCATCCAGCGCGGCGATGTAAACGGCGACGGCGATGTAAACATTGCCGATGTGACGGCTCTCATCGACTATCTGCTCAGCAGCAATGCCGATACCATCGAACTCGACGCCACCGACTGCAATCAGGACGGAAGCATCAACATCAGCGACGTTACGACACTGATTGACTACCTGTTGAGCGGCAGTTGGTGAGTTGAGGCATTATTAGGCTTTAGGTTTTAGGCTTTAGGCTTTAGGTTTTAGGTTTTAGGTCTGAGATATCATTTTCTGGCACCTGCAGGGATTTCTTCCTTGCAGGTGCAGTTCATCAAATACCCTTCTTATTCGCGATGATGTAGGGCCTCGCCTTGGCGTGGCCAATATTCCAGGTATATGCCGCCTATGGCCACGCCAAGGCGAGGCCCTACAGT
>JAFYYU010000016.1 GCA_017557425.1 Muribaculaceae bacterium
CTCTTCCCATTCCGAACAGAGAAGTTAAGCCTCACCACGCCGATGGTACTGCGAAAGTGGGAGAGTAGGTAACCGCCCCCTAAGAGGGAGTCACTCGTCTGACGAGCGGCTCCCTCGTTTTTTATTCCCAGGCCGTGGCGGTGCCACGGCATACAGGACCGGGGTGGAAGAACTTATTAGTGCCACGACACGGGGGACCGGGCTGCTACTTGCTGGAATGGACATTAAGGGTTACTACTGGCTGGTTTTTTTGTTGGTAGATTATTTTTTTGTATCTTAGCAACCTTATTGAATATGAATCATTAACGAAACGGTGATATAATTATGAAAATCAGGTTTTTGTGCTTTGTGGCGCTTGTCGCTTTGTTGATTGTTCCGGCACAGGTTTTTGCCAGGGTTGAGACGGTTTATTCTCCTGACCGCAACATTTGTGTGAACTTTGATGTGAAGGAGGGCATCCCCGTGTACAGTGTGTTATTCGGTGGCAAGGAGGTGATCAAGGAGAGTCGTTTGGGCCTGGAGCTGGTCAGTGTTAAGGGAAACAGCAGTTTCAATGACTTTGACAGCAAGCAGGCGGTAGATCAGAATTCTCTGTACGACGATTTTGCGCTGTTGAGCGCCCGGTATTCGTCGTTTGACGAGACGTGGCAGCCGGTGTGGGGCGAGGAGAGCAGCATCCGCAACAACTATAATGAGATGGCGGTGACACTCCATCAGGACGCGTTGCAGCGCTACATCATCGTGCGTTTCCGTGTCTATGATGACGGAGTGGGGTTCCGCTACGAGTTTCCGCAGCAGCCCAATCTCACTTACTTTGTGATCAAGGAGGAGCATACCCAGTTTGCCATGCCCGGAGACATGACTGCCTGGTGGATTGCAGGCGACTATGACACGCAGGAGTATGAATTTACCCGCTCGCGCCTGAGCGAGATCCGTAGCCTGTTCGGCCAGAAAATCACGCCCAATGCGTCGCAGGAGCAGTTCAGCCCAACGGGTGTGCAGACGTCCCTGCAGCTCAAGACCGATGACGGCATCTACATCAACCTGCATGAGGCTGCGCTTGTCGATTATCCCTGCATGCACCTCAACCTGGATGACAAAAACATGGTGTTTGAGACCTGGCTGACGCCTGACGCCCAGGGTAACAAGGGCTACATGCAGACTCCCTGCACGACCCCATGGCGCACCATCATGATTGTTGACGATGCCCGCAAAATATTGGCTTCCAGGCTGATATTGAACCTGAACGAGCCTTGCAAAATCGAGGACACCTCGTGGATCAAGCCCGTGAAATATATGGGTGTGTGGTGGGAACTCATCACCGGCAAGAATACGTGGAACTATACCGATCAGCTGCCCTCGGTGAAGCTGGGCGAGACCGATTACTCCAAACTGCAGCCCAACGGCCGCCATGGCGCCAACAATGAGAACGTGAAGCGCTACATTGACTTTGCCGCCGCCAACGGCTTTGACCAGCTGCTCATCGAAGGCTGGAACGAGGGCTGGGAGGACTGGTTCGGCAACAGCAAGGACTATGTGTTCGACTTTGTGACGCCTTATCCCGACTTTGACATCAAGATGCTCAACGAGTATGCCCACAGCAAAGGGATGCGCCTGATGATGCACCACGAGACGTCGTCGAGCGCCCGCAACTATGAGCGCCATCTCGAGGCCGCTTACCAGCTGATGAACAAGTATGGCTACAACTCGGTCAAGAGCGGCTATGTGGGCAATATCATCCCGCGTGGCGAGCACCATTACGGGCAGTGGATGGTCAACCATTACCAGTATTGCGTCGAGCTGGCCGCCAAGCACCACATCATGGTCAATGCCCATGAGGCGGTTCGTCCCACAGGATTGTGCCGCACCTGGCCCAACCTGATTGGCAACGAGAGCGCCCTGGGGACTGAGTACCAGTCATTTGCGGGTACCCAACCCGGCCATACCGCCATCCTGCCGTTCACGCGCCTGCAGGGTGGCCCCATGGACTACACGCCGGGTATCTTTGAGATGGATTTGGCTACGTTCTCGCCCGAAAAGACCACCCATGTGCTGTCAACCATCTGCGGCCAGTTGGCGCTCTATGTGACGCTCTACAGCCCGTTGCAGATGGCTGCCGACCTGCCCGAGAACTATGCCCGCTTCATGGACGCTTTCCAGTTCATCAAGGATGTGGCCGTGGATTGGGACCGCTCGGTCTATCTGGAAGCCGAGCCGATGGAATATGTCACCATTGCCCGCAAAGCCAAGGGCAGTGACGAGTGGTTCATGGGCTGTGTGACGGGTATGAATGCCCACGACAGCGCCATCAAAATGGACTTCTTGGACAAGGGACGCAAGTATGAGGCGACCATCTATGCCGACGGCAAAGACGCAGACTACAGGACAAATCCGCAGTCCTATGTCATCACGAAGAAGACAGTGACCGCCAAGACCGTACTGAAGCTGCACAGCGCCGCTGGCGGCGGTTTTGCGGTCAGCATCAAGCCACTATAGGATTTTGAGTTTAGAGATGAAAAGAGGCGCATTCGCGCCTCTTTTTATGGGGTAAAAAAAGAATGGGCAACCAGCCGAAGCGTGGTCACCCAAATCCTCTCTCCACTGCGGTGTGTACGTGACTCGAACACGCGACCCCCTGCGTGACAGGCAGGTATTCTAACCAACTGAACTAACACACCAACATGTGAGTGCCAAGTGAAATTTCTTTCTCAAAGCGACTGCAAAGGTACAACGGATTTTTGAACTGACAAAGGATTTTAGCGAAAATTTTTCAAGAAAAATCTGTGTAATATCATAATTTCCTATTTTACAGGAAATTAATAGATTTCGTTCCCACATGATGCCTCCATCACCTCTTTACCGTAAGGAGTGAGGTACTCGGGGCTTTTCTCATCATTGGGATAGAAGATGGGCACATCAATGTCGCCCTGTGCGAAGCTGGCGATCTCATAGACCTGATAGACGAGATGGAGAAATCCGTCTTCGAAGTAAAATTGTGATGGAATGGGCAGCATGTTGTCCTCGGGCATGAACAAATCCTCCTCGGTGTACTCATATTTCAGGTTAATTGAATTCATGATGTGGGGGCGGATGAGTTCCGGATCAATCAATACATCCTCTAGGGTGACGATTTTGTCAAGTTGGGTGTCATAGGTGATGTAGTTATTGAGATACATGCCATGGGCGGCCCCGGCATAGTATAAATTGGCAAAAAGATGGAATACAGCAAACCTGTTGTCCAGCCTCTTCAACTCAATCGAATTGAGAGAGCGAGAGTAAGGGATCTCTTCAGTCAAACTGTCAACGATGATATAAGGGCCGTTCTCTCCAAAAGGCACATCATCGTTGTCGGCGTACAGCACCTGCTCGATGGCCCGGTCCATGTTCTTGATGCCTTCTTTGCCTGTGAGCCAGTGGCATAGGGTCTCATGCAGTTTGGGACATTCCTTGCCATTGAGCACCACGGGCCAGAAGGCGGTGAGGCTGTTCACTTGATAGAAGGCGTCTTCTCCGTATTCTAACTTTGCTTTAACGGTTTTGTCGATGTTATAGAACTGGCACAGCGAGCCATAGGAGGATTGTCCCGTGGCAGGGCTTGCCCAGGCCAGGAACGAGATAACAGTCAGGAGGATGGATATCTTTTTCATTGGTTGTGCTTATTAGAAGTTATTATTCGTCAGTTCCAGGCCATAGGGGGTGAAAAGGCGTTTCATCTCCTCGGGCTTGAGCATGTATGGGTAGATGGGAGCGTCGATCATGCCCTGGGCATAGCTGGCGATTTCATAGACCTGATAGACCACGTGGAGCACATGGTCGTCGAGGTGGAAATCCCTGGGCAGTGGCAGCAGGCCGTTGTCAGGGATAAAGAGGTCATCCTTGTCGTAGTCATAGGCCGCCTTGATGGCCTTGTAGATAACGGTGCGCAGCAGGGTCGTGTCGGCAATGATATCCTCAAAGGCTATCGCCTTGTCCGTCTTGAGGTCGTAGTTGACGTAATTGTTGGCATAGATGCCGTGGGCGCCGCCGGCCATATAGGAAGATGTGGAAAGGCGGTAGATGAGCAGGCGGTCGGTCTTACTCTCCATGACGACGTTCACCTCGCTGGTCGAGAGTTTGCCGTCGTCCTTGACTTCCTTGACGGGAACGAGGCGTTTGCTGTCGTAATCGGTATAATTGCTCGGATCGAGCAAGAAGTCGATGACCTTGTCGAGCTGATTTAACCCGGCACTGTCCGTCATGGCGCGCAAGAGGGCCTGTTGAAGCGCGGGACAGGGTTTACCCTTGATGACTTGGGGCCAGAAAGCCGAGAAAGAGTTATCAAAATACAGCGTATCGCCCTCCTCGTCGCAATAAGCGAACAGCTTGTTCACATTGATGTTGCTGAACTGGAACAGGGTGCTGTCATTGACCTGCTGATTGCTGCTGTTGTCAACGTTGGCGCTGGGATTATTGCCGCAGGACCACAGGGTTGTCACCATCCACAGGGTGAGAATGAGGTACTTGTTCATAGTTGTTGGTTGATTTAGCGTTGCCGCAAAGGTATATATTATTGCTGACACTCGATTTAAACTGAAACAAAAAAAATCCTCGACTCGCGTCGGGGATTGCTTAACTAATTAACCTTCTAATACCATTAACATAAACCTTTAAACAATCTTGAAAAAACAACTGTCTCTCGACACCTGGATTTTCATAACCTTAAAAACTATTACCATGAAAAACCGCTGCAAAGATAGTGCAAAATATGTTATACAACATACTTTTTGAACACAAATTGGCCATAAATTAACACAAATTTGCAAATATGATGGTTTTTAGATAGAATTTTACACCTGTTAACATATCTAGTGGCAGTTATCTCAGGTACGGTAAGTTATCGAAAAAAATGTGCCGAGAGGAGGTGTCATCATGTAAAGAACCCCAAAAGTTGGACAAATAACTTTTGGGGTTCATTATAGGGGTTACCAGGGTTTACATATCCAGTGCCAGACGTAAGCCGACATTGATGGAAGCGTTTGTCGGGAATCCCTCGTGGCGATAGGTTACACGGTTCATCCTCCACGCCTGGTCCCAGCCGCCACCGCGCACTACACGGGCGCTGCCCGTTGCAGGTCCCGTGGGGTCGGTCTGGGCTTCTTCGGTGTACAGGGCATACCAGTCTGAAGTCCACTCACCGACATTACCTGCCAAATCATAAATACCTAATTCATTGGGAGCTTTGGTGCCCACGGCATGGGTGATGCTGTTGGAGTTGCCGCTGTGCCATGCTACTTCGTCAATATCATCACCACCGGCATACATGTAGCTATGGTCATACTTTCCACCACGGGCGGCATATTCCCACTCGGCCTCGGTGAGCAAGCGGAAGTGCTTGCCGGTCTTTTGGTTGAGTCGGTTGATAAAGGTCAAGCAGTTGCTGTAAGTTACTTTCTCTACCGGGCGGTTAAAGTCGTTGGCGTAGCCATTGGAGCTGACGAACCAACTCGGGTTGTTGTTGGAGCCCATCACGGCCTTCCACAACGCTTGCGTTACCTCGGTCTCGGCGATGTAGTAATCGGACAGCGTTACCTGATGGACGGGTAACTCCCATGACTTGACATAGGGGTCAAAGTCGCGTCCACCCATCATGAAGGTGCCACCCTGGACAGGAATCATCTTGAAAGTCACTGATCCCACCGTGATTTCCAGGGGCTCAGGGACATAGGGCCACTCGCCCGACAGCAGGTAGTCAATCAATGCTGTTACGTCACTGATGTTCACACCGCCGTCATCGTCAACATCACATGCCTCCATGACAACCCTTGACGGATCATTGCTAAGCAGATAATCAATCAGCGACGTCACATCGCTGATTGTAACGTTGTTGTCTCCGTCAGCATCGCCACGGAGTACGGCATCCTGACCAAACATCGGCAACCAGAACATGGCCGACAGGCTCAGGATTAACAAAGTCTTTAGGCAGTTTTTTCTATACATTACTTTTAATATTATAAAAAATATAATTAATTGATTTCTTGACGTTTATACCACGACAAAGGTCAAGGGGATTATTAAAACCCGGGGTTATCGGTTGGTGAGGGTGGCAAAATAGATCATGTCGATTTCCTCGTAGGAGAAATCGTCACTGAAGAAGTTGCCTGTCTTGAGCTTGAGGCAGTCCGACAGGCGTTGCAAAGCCTGTTCAAACATCTGCTGATGGTCAAACGCCAACTGCGGCAGCTGGTTGATGGGGAACCAGCGGGCGATACGGGCATCATCACCCCCCTTGACCTCCTTCACACGCGTGAGCGTGAAATAGGCGATGGAGATGACGCGCTCACGCGGATCGCGGTCAGGCGAGGCAAAGGCGCCCAGCTGCTCAATGTCGGTTACCTCAAGTCCCGTTTCCTCGAGCAGTTCACGGCGAGCGCCGTCAGGAGCGTCCTCATCGATGTTGAGGAATCCTCCGGGAAAGGCCCAGCAGCCCTTGTAGGGCTCGCCGCCGCGCTCGATGAGCAGTACGTTAAGGCGCAGACCGTCGTAGCCGAACACCACACAATCGGTGGTCACGGCGGGATGGGGATAACGGTAACAGTAATTTCCCTGCATAGTATTACTTCTCGATATAGAAAACCTGTAATTGCTGCGGCTCAACCGAGCGGTCAATGGCGACAGCGGTAAACGGCACCAGTGTATAGCTCGTTTTGCGGCCCGTATTCACCTGGTAATAGAGAATGACATTGCCTGGGCTCTGTTTCACTTCCAGGGGGGTGACCATTGTGGCTTTGCGGGTTGCGGGCAGCAGGATGGCTATGACAAACTGTCGTTTCCAGTTGATGTCGGTGGGCATTCCACCCATGACGGCACCTGCGCCAAAATAGGCCTCAAAGTCTTCCTTGTTGTCCAGGATGAGCCGTTGAATCTGGCTGCAATCGACATCATTGCGCACGTAGTAGTGTTCCAGCGGCGTGAAAGGAACTAACTTCGCGCCCTTTTTGGCCCGCTGGTATTGACTGGTGGCGCACTGGCAACACAGCAGCGCTACCGCAGTAAGGGAGAGGATCATCGCTACTTTTCTCATGATTGGTTATGTTCGTGGATGATTTTGCTGTAATAGAAATTGAGCACATCGCTGGCAGCGACAAACGACGTCTGCTTGCCCGCCAGCACGGTGTCCTCCTTGATGGTGAGCAGTCGCTCGATCTCGGGGTCGAAGTAGAAACGGGCGAGCAATTGCTCGTTGATGGTCTCGCGCATCCAGTAGCGCTCCTGCTCATGGCGCTTCTCGTCGAAGTATCCGCTGGCTTTAACGTGGGCAAAGTAGCGGTCAATCATGTCCCACACGCCCTCGATGTTCAGGTCGTAGTAGCCTGAATAGGTGATGACTTCGGGCAGGAAACCGCTCGGGGGCAGGGGATAGAGGTGGAGGGCGTTGCGGAACTGGGCTGCGGCCAGTTCGGCGCGCTCGATGTTGTCGCCGTCACACTTGTTGATGACGATGCCGTCGGCCATCTCCATGATGCCGCGTTTGATGCCCTGCAGCTCGTCGCCGGTGCCGGCCAGTTGGATGAGCAGGAAGTAATCCACCATCGAGTGGACAGCGATCTCGCTCTGTCCCACGCCGACGGTCTCTACAAAGATAGTATCGTAGCCAGCGGCTTCACACAGCACGATGGTCTCTCGTGTCTTGCGTGCCACCCCGCCCAGCGAACCGGCCGAGGGGGAAGGGCGTATAAACACGTCGGGCTCGATGGCCAGGCGTTCCATGCGCGTTTTGTCGCCCAGGATGGACCCCTTGGAACGCTCGCTGCTGGGGTCGATGGCCAGCACGGCCAGTTTGTGTCCCTGTTTGATGACGTGCATGCCGAAGGAGTCGATTGACGTGCTTTTGCCCGCGCCAGGTACGCCCGTGATGCCGATGCGTCGCGAGTTGCCCGTGTAGGGGAGGCATTTCTCGATGACCTCCTGGGCGATGATCTGGTGCTCGGCGTTGCGGCTCTCGACCAGTGTCACAGCCTGTCCGAGCACCGCACGGTTGCCCTTGCGGATGCCCTCGACGTATTCGGCAGGTGTCAACTGCGGCTTGCGCTTGCGTTTCAGGTAGGGATTCACGCTGGGCAGTTGTTCCACACCACTGTTGACTTGCAGTCCTGCGAACTGCTCATCATTCTCGGGGTGGTTCATGCTGGGACACTCCTCGGTGTGCTGTATGATTCTTGATTTCTTTGCCATATATCGTTTGTGTTATTTGTCGATAATGCCCACTAGACGGATGGTGGTGCGAGGTGTCTCGGGGTCGTTGGTCATCAGCGTGAGCGGCACGTTGAGCATGTTGCCCTGCTGGCATACCGGGTCAACCGTCACTTGCACTGTCGCTTTCTTGCCGCGCTTGATGATTTGCTTGTCGGTTTTGATGGTGACTCCTTCACCCTCAGGTGCCCACAGGCGGCGAATAATAAGGTTGTCCTTGCCCTTGTTGGTAATGATAAAGGAGCGGGTTACAGCCGTTGAGGCGCTCAAGGTCTCAAAATCCAGCCTGTCGCCGCAGTCCACGCCGACGATGGGTGCGTCCTGCCGTTGTTTGTCTGTGAGGCCATCAAACGACTCGATGACCTGTGCCATCACGTGTACGTCGGCTGTGCCTGGCGTGGCTGCCGCCGGCCGGTGGAGTGGCGCGCACGACAGCGTGAGCGTGTCGATGTTCAAGCCCCATTGAGGGGCCTTGCTAGAAATGTAGTGCACTGTGAGGGCAGTAACCTTTGCCGGTGGCAACGTGTCGGGGACCACGGCGGGTTTGAGATGGTCATTGCCGCCCTGAACACTCACGATGAGCGTGTCGGTCGAAGCATTATAAGCGCTCAGGTATTCCGTCTTGTTCTTGCCGCGGACGATTTCCCCCATGGGGATGCTCTGCTGGCTGATGCGCAAATCACCCGCGCGCAACGGATACTGCTTGTCGAGCGTAGCAGCTGTCGGAATGACGTTGCCCGTGATTTCGAGTACTGTCCGCTTGGGGGTCGTGTTGGTGAAGATGAGTGCCTGCCTGGTAAACTGGCCCGGTCGCCCTGACGGGTTGTAGGTGATGCCCACGGCAGCTGTGTCGCCAGGTTCGATGGGTGTTTCAGGATAGGAGATGGCCGTACAGCCGCACCCTGCCTGAGCCTTGACGATGATCAGCGGCTCATTGCCCGTGTTCACCACACGCATCTGACAGGTGACTTTGCCGTTTTCCTCCATGAAAACGCCGTGATCATACTGCCGTTCCAGCCATGTGGCTTCGGGCTGCGCGACCATCGATAGCGCCACCATTGCCAGCAAAAATGCTATGTACAGGCCTTGTTTCACTTATTATTTGGGGATGACTGTTCCCTCGATGCGCAGGGTAGTGGAGCGCTCTTTGCCGTTGGTCTTGATTTTGACGGTTTTCTTGAAGGCGCCCGGTCGGCCGATGGGGCTGTAAGTCACTTTGATTTTACCCTTCTTGCCGGGTTTGATGGGCTTGGTGGGATATTCGGGCCTGGTGCAGCCGCACGAGGCCGTTGCATCGATGATGAGCAGCGGCTTGTTGCCCGTGTTGGTGAATTCAAAGGTGCATGACACGGGGCCGTTGGCTTCCTTGATGGTGCCGAAGTCGTGGCTCAGGACCTCGAAGGTGGCCTCGGCATACTTCTCATCGGCCATGCCGGTCAAAGCTACCGAGCAGACGGCAAGAAGCACTATCAATAATCTTGTTGTCATTGTCGTAGTCAGTGATATATTGGTTTAACCCGCAAATTTAGGAACATTTTCTGTGATATGCACTCTAAAACGCGAAATTTGTAGTGATGTTGTGAAAGATATGAGATTAAAATTGGTGTGATCAGTAAAAAAAGGTTATATTTGCAGAATCAAATCAAAATTATAAATAAAGAATCACGATGAAAAAACTAAGATTGTTATTCACATCGATGTTGATGCTGGTCACTGCCAGCGGATTTGCCCAGGACAGTTACCGTGAGGCCGTGAAGGATTATATGACGGCACTTGACCAGTTTGATGAGTACAAGTCGAAGATGTCCACTATCAGCATGCTATTTCAAAGGGACGGACAAGTGGATATTGACCAGCTGACAAATCGCTATTTTGAGGAGCAGTTAAAGAATGAATTGATAGACTATTCCGTGTCTAGGATGGTGTCAAGCGGCATTACCGAGGCCGATCTCAAGGAAATGGTATCCTTGCTCACCACCCCGCAGGGCAAGAGCTATAAAACCCACACAAAAGACATGGCGACGGAGTTCGGCAAATTCATGTATAAGCCATTTTTGCTATTGATGGAAAAATACGGTAAGTCAACCGATGAAATGGTTCCCTATGAGCCCATTGAACTATGGCCAGGATTTAGTAAGGGGGCGCCTGTTCAGCGCAAAGCGGAAATCGATGACGCCTATGCCGCTAAATTCAATAGTGTGATCATGGAATCGGTTATCGCAAAGTCGATGATAGATGCGATGAAAAAAAGTGTAGAGGAATCCCGATATGCTTCACAATACGATGATGTCGAGGGGTATCAAAAATCCTATAAGGAGGGTACAGATAGAATTATCAATTCTGTTCCTACAATCATGCTGAACTGCGCTTTTGGCATTTTGACCCTCGAAGATCTTGATTATGGAGCCATGCTTATGTCAAACGATACCTATTGTAAATTTGTAAACAGTAACCTTACCGGTTTCGAAACCAATTATGGAGAAGCCAAGAATATGGCCCAAAGTATATATCTCAATTACTTGCAATGGATGGAGGGAAATGGTGCAAAAGTCACTGAGGACCCCGAAGTTCTCATGAATATGTTCAAGTCGTTATTGAATTTTGCGGATTGATTTCACCCCCGACCCACAATACGCCGCTAGCCGCTGTCCTGCCACAGAGATAGCGGCTGGCGTTTTATTTTGGCGACTTATCTGGATAATTTGTTCTCAAAAGAGGCCGCATGTAGTGATTTTTTCGTAAATTTGCAGGATTAAACCCGAAACTAATGATAGAAATGATGAAAAAATTCCTCGTACTATTCGCCGTGCTGACGGCAATGACCGCGATGGCCGACACGCCGTTGTGGATGCGTTATGCGAGCATCTCGCCTGACGGTAACAAGATCGCGTTCTGCTACAAGGGTGACATCTATGTGGTGCCCTCCGCTGGCGGACAGGCTGTGCAGTTGACCTCACAGTCGAGTTATGAATCCCAACCCGTATGGTCGCCCGACGGCACGATGCTGGCGTTTGCCAGCGACCGCAAGGGCAACAACGACATCTACGTGATGCCCTCGACAGGCGGCCAGCCCAAGCAGCTCACGCGCAACAGCGCTGCCGAGACGCCATGGACCTTCAGCCCCGACGGCAAGTACATCTACTTCAGCGCTGCCATTCAGGACCCTGCCAGCAGCATGCTGTTCCCCAGCGGCCGCTTGACCGAGGTGTATAAGGTGCCCGTCGAGGGTGGCCGTGCCACCCGCGAGTTGGGCACCCCTGCCGAGTACATCTGCTGGAACAAGACAGGCGACTACTTCGTCTATCAGGACCGCAAGGGCGGCGAGGACGAGTACCGCAAGCACCACACCTCGTCGATTACGCGCGACATCTGGTGCTATGACGCCAAGACCGGCCATCACACCAACCTGACCAACATCGGCGGCGAGGACCGTAATCCCGTCCTCAGCCCCGACGGCAAGACCGTTTACTTCCTGAGTGAGCGTAACGGCGGTTCGATGAACGTCTATTCGATGCCGCTGGACCATCCCAGCCAGTTGAAGGCCGTGACCGACTTCACGGTGAATCCCGTGCGCTTCTTGTCGATTGCCAATAACGGTACCTTGTGCTTCACCCAGGACGGCGAACTCTACACCATGCGCCAGGGTGGCCAGCCCAACAAAGTGAACATCAGCCTGTGGCATGACGACAGCGACCAGATCCAGAATATGTCGTTCACCCGTGGCGCTACCGATGCCGCCGTTTCGCCCGACGGCAAGATGGTGGCCTTTGTGGTGCGCGGTGAGGTCTTTGTGACCTCGGTGGAATATAGTACCACCAAACGCATCACCAACACCCCCGCTGCCGAGAATTGGGTATCGTGGGGCGCCGACAACCGCACGCTGGCCTATGCTACCGAGCGCAACGGCAACTGGGAACTCGTCCTTGCAACCATCGAGCGCAAGGATGACCCCAACTTCCCCAATGCCACTCTCATCAATGAAGAAATCCTGCTGCCCTCGACCACCGTGGAGCGCATGTATCCCTGCCTGTCGCCCGACGGCAAGAAACTCGCCTTTATCGAAGACCGCACCTACCTGAAGGTGCTGGACCTCAAGACCAAGCAGGTGACCCAGGTGACCGACGGCTCGACATGGTATGAGACCAACGGCGGCTTTGACTATAGCTGGTCGCCCGACGGCAAGTGGTTTGCCCTCGAGTTCATCGGCAACCAGCGCGACCCCTACACCGACATCGGCATTGTTTCGGCCAAGGGCGGTCCCATCACCAATATCACCGGTAGCGCCTACATCAGCGAGGGTCCGCGTTGGGTCATGGAGGGCAACGCCATCATGTTCCGCAGCAACCGCTACGGTATGCGCAGTCATGCCTCGTGGGGCTCGCAGGACGACGTGTTCCTGGCCTTCGTTAACCAGGAGGCGCTCGACCGCTACAACCTCAACAAGGAGGACTATGAGCTGCTGACCGAGGCCGAGAAGGAAGCCAAGAAGGCCGAGGAAAAGAAAGCCGAGGACACCAAGAACAGCAAGAAGAAAGGCAAAAACGACACTCCTGCCGCCAAGCCTGCCAGCAAGGACCTGGTTGTCGAACTCGATGGCATCGAGGACCGCATCGTGCGCGTGACTCCCAACTCGAGCAATATCTCGGGCTGCATGATCACGCCTGACGGCGAGTCACTGTACTACTTGTCGGCCTTTGAAAAGGGCTACGACCTGTGGAAGATGGACCTGCGCAAGCACGAGACCAAGCTGTTGAACAAGATGGGCGGCGGTGGCGCCGACATCCAGGCCAGCAAGGACGGCAAGACGCTCTTTGTGCTGGGCAGCAGCAAGATGCAGAAGCTCACCGTGGCCGGCGACAAGCTCACGGGCATCGACTACAAGGCCGACATGAAGATGGACCTGTTTGCCGAGCGCGAGTACATGTTCAACCACGTGGACAAGCAGATCGAGAAGCGTTTCTACAACCTCAACTATCACGGCTGTGACTGGAAGGCCAACGTGGAGACCTACCGCAAGTTCTTGCCACACATCAACAACAATCAGGATTTTGCCAACCTGCTGAGCGAACTGCTGGGCGAGTTGAACGCATCGCACACCGGCGGCCGCTATTATCCCACCAGCGGCGAGGCCACCTCTGACCTGGGCCTCATCTATGACTGGAACTATACGGGCAACGGCCTCATGATTGACGAAGTAATCGCCGACGGTCCTCTCGCCAAGGCCAAGAGCCAAGTCAAGCCCGGTGTCGTCCTTGAGAAGATTAACGGCACGTACATTAACTTGGAGAATGACTATACAGAGCTTCTCAACGGCCAGGCCGGCAAGAAGACCCTTCTCTCGTTCTTCAACCCCAATACCGGCAGGCGCTGGGATGAGGTGGTGAAGCCCATCACCAAGGGCGCCTTGAGCGACCTGATGTACAAGCGCTGGGTAAAGCGCAACGCCCACGTGGTGGACAGCCTGTCGGGCGGCCGCCTGGGTTATGTGCACCTGGAGTCGATGAACGATGCCAGCTACCGTGACATCTACAGCGACGTGTTGGGAAAATACAACAAGCGCGACGGTATCGTTATCGATACCCGCTTCAACGGCGGTGGCCGTCTGCACGAGGATATCGAAGTCCTCTTCAGCGGCAAGAAGTACTTCACCCAGGTGATTCGCGGCCGCGAGGCTTGCGACATGCCCAGCCGCCGCTGGAACAAGCCCAGCATCATGCTGCAGTGCGAGGCCAACTACAGCAATGCCCACGGTACGCCCTGGGTTTACAGCCATGACAAGTTGGGCAAACTGGTGGGTATGCCCGTTCCCGGCACGATGACCAGTGTGTCGTGGGAGCGTCTGCAAGACTCATCGCTCGTGTTCGGTATCCCCATTATCGGTTACCTGTTGCCTGAGGGTAATTACCTTGAGAACACGCAACTCGAACCTGACATCAAAATAGCTAACAATCCCGAGACCGTTGTAAACGGTGAGGACTTGCAGCTCAAGGCTGCTGTCGAGGAGTTGATGCGTGAGTGCGGACTTAAATAATGAACTTGTGGGGCCCCTGTGGGGTCCCACTTTTTTAAACACTATAAAACTATGATGGATTTTATTACCAACAATCTGACCGATATCATCGGTTATGCCGGGTCTATTTGTTTGATTCTCGGCTACATGCCCCAGGCCATTTACACGATTCGTACCCAAGACACTGATGGCATTGCCTTGCCCACCTTCCTAATGATGGGCTTGGGTGGCATCTTCTTTGCCATCCAGGGCTTGTTGCTCAAGAACTGGCCTCTGTTCATCACCAACGTGATCACAACCGTTTCGAGTGCCATCGTGTTCGGCATCAAGATGTACAACGATTATTTCAAGAAAAAATAAAAACCGCGATTTTTTCTTGGAGGGGTCACGAAAAGAGTGTACCTTTGACAAGTTTTATACTCAACGGCCTGAAACCCTAAGAGGTTTTCATTAAATTAACCAAAAAGTATCAATTTGACAAACTGACTAAGTCAACGAATAATAACTATTTATAGATAATTTGTTTTATGAGACTTAAACTGTTTTTGCTTATAGCACTCTTTGCCACCTTGCCGCTGTTGGCGCAGCATACAGGTGTGCAAGGCGTGGTCGTTGATGCAAAAAGCGGCCTGCCCGTCGTGGGTGCTACCGTCATGCTTGACAATCAGGGCAACGCGGCAACCACAGACGCCTTAGGAAAGTTCCTGATTGACGATGCCCTGCAGGGTGCTGACGAGCTGCTGGTCTTGTGCTACGGCTACAAGGACTGGTCGCAGCCGGTGACCATCATCGCCGGTGAGATAGAGAACCTGGGCACGATTCATGTCGAATCCGTCTCATTTGAGAGTGCCGAGGTCATGGAGTACCGCAACGCTGTCGCCGACATGGCATTGTCCGAATCCCAACTCGAGGATGAGGAAGGCAATACCCAGGAAGTGGCACTGCTGAGCGGCGCCAGCGACAACCCGTTCTATCAGGCATCGAGTTACACCTTCAGCACGGCCCGTTTCCGCATCCGCGGTTACGAGAACCAGAAGACCGAAACCTACATCAACAGCATTCCCTTTAACGATGGTATCCGTTTCTCGTTCAACTACTCGATGACCGGTGGTTTGAATCAGGCATTCAGGAACAAAACCATCGGTATGGGACTGGAGGAAAACAGCTATGGCTTTGGTGGCATCGGCGGTGCCAATAACATCAAGACCTTTGCGGCCGATTATGCCCCGGGCACTCGTTTGAGTCTCGCCTATACCAACGGCAATTACCGTTGGCGTGGTATGGTTACCCACGCCACTGGTTTGAATAAGCATGGTTGGGCAATGACAGTCTCGGCTGTAGCCCGTTATGCTGACGAGGGTGTATATCCCGGCTCGTTCTACAACAGTTGGGGTTATTTCCTCGCGTTGCAGAAGGTCTTCAACCCGCGGCACTCGCTGACGTTGACCACATTTGGCGCCCCGACCAAGCGTGCCGCCAACTCGGCCATCTATGAGGAGTGTGCCCAGTTGACAGGCAGTAACATGTACAGCCCGGACTGGGGCTGGCAAGAGGGCAAGAAGCGCAACTCCAAGGTAGTGGAGTCGTTTGATCCCACCGTCATCCTCAACTGGTTGTGGAAACCCAATGACGGCACCCAACTCAACACGGGCTTCGCCTATCACAAGTCCTTCTACAGCAAGGCTGCTCTTAACTGGTACAGGGCTGCTGACCCACGTCCCGATTATTACCGTTACCTGCCGTCTTACTTCACCGATGAGACCTCCCAGGCCCTTTATACCGACTTGTGGACGAGTGAAAGTGAAATCACTCAAATCCGCTGGAACAATCTGTATCAGGCAAACTACCTGAACAACCAGATTGCCGACCAGACGGGTGTTGAGCAGGGCTCGACTTATATTCTTGAGAACCGTCACAGCAATCAGTCAAGCTTTACCCTGTCAACGGTACTCAACAAGCGCTTCTCCAACCAGTTATCGATGATGACCGGCGCTAGTGCCAATTATGCCGTCTCGTCCTATTATAAGACCATCAAGGACCTGCTGGGTGGTCGTTTCTGGCTGGATGTGGATAACTTTGCCGAGCGCGATTTCCCCGAAACCCCTGAAATGGCTCAGAACGACATGGAGAATCCTAACCGTAAGGCGATGAAGGGTGACCGTTTCGGTTATGACTACGACATCCTCACGCTTAAGGCTGAACTGTGGCATCAGTGGGTACTCAATCTGGCAAAATGGGAGTTGTTCGCCAGTGTCAAGGGTGACTACTTCCAGTTCCAGCGCGACGGCCACATGCGCAACGGCCGCGCCCCCGAGAATTCCTATGGCAAGGGTGAAACGCACCGGTTCTTGACCTACGGCGCCAAGGCCGGTATCACCTTCAAGCTTGACGGCCGCAACAGCTTCACGGGCCATGCTTTCTATGGCACCGAGGCACCGCGTCCCTATGACGCTTACATCTCAGCGCGTACCAAGGATGACGTGATTGACCTCAAGGTGGAGAAGATTTTCTCGGCCGACCTGAGCTATGTAATGAGCTACCGCAATTTCAAGGGTATTGTCACCGCATTCTACACCGACCAGCGTGACAACACCGAGCGCAACTCATTCTATGACGATGTGCGCAGCACATTCATGAACTTCTCCCTTACGGGCGTTCACAAGCAGTACAAGGGCGTTGAAGTGGGTCTGAGTTACAAGTTGTCACCCTCATTGACAGTGAGCGGTGCAGCCAACATTGCCCGTTATCAATACAAGAACCGTCCCCTGGGTACACGCAGCTATGAAAACGGCTCCAACCCTGATGTGACTTCGGTAATCTACCTCAAGAACTTCTATGTGGCTGGCACGCCCCAGGAATGCTATTCACTGGCCTTCAACTGGGCGGGTCCCAAAAACTGGTATGTCGAGTTGAACGGCGCCTGGATGAACCGCTCCTATGTGAGCATTTCGCCTATCCGCCACGAGGCCATTGACAACCTGTACCAGTTGGCCGATAACGAGGAGCACTTGCAGCAGCTCATTAAGGATTTGAGTCTCCAGGAGAAACTCAACGAGGCTCTGGTTATCAATGCCAGCATTGGTCACGTGATTTATATCAACCGCACGGCATCGTTTAACATCAATTTGAACTTGAACAATATCCTTGATAACAAGAACATCCAGACGGGTGGTTATCAACAGGGCCGTATCGACACCAAGGATATCACCAACACCGCCAACAAGTTCCCCAACAAGTACTACTATGCACAGGGGTTCAAGGTGTTCCTGAACTTGGGTCTGAAGTTCTGATCAAGCATTCAATCTCAATAATCAAACAGATAACAATAAAACAAACAATAAAATCGACATTATGAAACGTTTTAATTTTTATCTCAGCCTGATGCTCCTGTTGGTGTTCACCGCTGCCTGCAGTGATGAGTTTGACCAGCCGCCCATGGTGATTCCCACAGCCCAGCACACCCCCAACATGACCATCGCTGAATTTAAGGCCAAGCATTGGCAAGATGACAGGAATTACATCGATACCATTAAGGATGACGAGGTGATTCATGGCTGGATTACCAGCAGTGATGAAGAGGGCAATATCTACAAGCAGATTTACATCAGTGACGGCACTGGCGGTTTGACCGTATCCATCGATCAGAGCAGTATCTATACCAAGTACCGCATTGGCCAGGAGGTTGTCATCCCCATGAAGGGTTACTTCATCGGCAAATTCAACGGCCTGTTGTGCCTGGGTGTTCCTTATTGGTATGCCGCCCAGGGCGTATGGGAGTCAAACCGTATGCCGATGGAAATGTGGGATGCCATGACCGAGATCAATGGTCTGCCTGATCTTTCCAAGGTGGACACGACCGTTATTGAACTGAGCGAGATCAAAGGCTCGGACCGTGAGACCTTGTTGAAGTACATGAGCCGTCTGGTTCGTGTCAATGGCGTCACCTTCACCGACGGTGGCAAGCCTTTCTCGGATCCTGATAACAACACTGACCGCGAGATCAAGGACGAGGCCGGTAATACGATTGTGGTGAGCAACAGTTCTTACGCTTCATTCCGTGCCGAGATCCTTCCCGAGAAAACCGTTGATGTAGTGGGTGAACTCAGCTACACTGCCAGCAAGGGCTTCTTCCTGCTGCTGCGCAGCGCGAGCGATGTGATTCTCAATACCACGCCGGGTACGGGAGGTAATCCTTATACGGTTGAACAGGCTATCGCTGCCCAGAATTCCGGCGCCAAGGGTTGGGTCGGCGGTTATATCGTGGGTGCTGTAGCCCCCGAGGTGACCAGTGTGAGCAGCAATGCCGATGTTGAGTGGAAGGCTCCCACCACCCTCGACAACACGCTCGTGATTGCCGATGATCCCGAGTGCAAGGACTACACCAAGTGCATCTTCATCGCTCTGCCTCAGGGCACGCCGTTCCGCGAGCAGGCTAACCTGAAGGATAATCCTGTTTACTACAAGAAATACCTCAAGGCTAAGGGTATCCTTGCCACCTATATGGGTGTTGCAGGTATTACCGGCAATACTGGATCGACCGATGAGTTCGTGCTTCCGTTCCCCCGTCCTGTAAGGGAACTCAACGAGACCTTCGACAACGCTCTGCCCACCACGTGGACCGAGGTTGTTGTCAGCGGCGACAAGAAGTGGTATAAAGCCGACTTCAATGGTGACGGATATGCTGCAATGACGGGTTATAACGGCAAGCAGCCGCCCTTCGACACCTGGTTTATCACGCCTGCTTTGGATCTCGAGAACGCTGCCGGTAAGGGATTCTCCTTCACCAGCGAGACCCGCAGCTACGGCAGCACCAAGACGACATTTGATGTCTATCTGCTCAATTCGCTTGATCCCACGACTGCCACTGTCAAGGAGAAGCTGAATCCTATTCTGGCCAAGGCACCGAACTCTACCGGTACCTGGAGTGCATGGACCTCGTCGGGCGAGCTTGACCTGAGCGACTGGGCCGACGGCGTATATTACATTGCCTTCCATTATCATGCCGACACCGATAGTGAATATGATACCTGGGGCATCGATAACGTGAGATTCGGCTTCAAACTGGCTCCCAACACCCGCGCCGACTTCGAGACGATGGGAGAGCCTAACGGTAGCCAATATGGCACGTTCACCTCGGCAAAGGGTTGGGTGGCCACTAATAGCCTCCTGTTTTCCGGTGGCCCAAGCGACATACCTCCCGTATATCAGTTCATCGGCTTCATGACAGGCAGTGAAAGCAGTTATGCGATGGCTCCCACGCTCAATGGTAAGACCAGCGCTGTGGGCACCCTCGTGTCGCCCACATTGAAGGGTGGTATGAAGAAACTCACCTTCAGCTACGGTGCGGCCTTCTCTGACAAGAACCTCGCCTTCCGCATCGATGTGAAGCAGAACGGCAGTGTGGTCAAGACTTGGGAGGTCAATAAGACGTCGGTTACTCAAAAGACGGCTTATACCTTTGCCGAGGACTGTGATATCAAGGGTGACTTCACCATTGAGATCACCAACCTGTGCCCGTCTAACTCGACGAGCAACAAGGACCGTGTTTCGATCTGGAACCTTGTTTGGGAACAGTAAATCATTCTTGACCATTAAAACAATATCGTCATGATGAAGAAAGCATTATGGATGGCCCTGGCGCTGGTGGCATTGCTGCCCGCGCTGGCCGTGGCCCAAGATCAAGGACAGCAGGAACAAGATCGCCGCTACTTGTTGTATGGCGTGATGTTCTATAACCTGGAGAACCTGTTCGACACCATCAATAACAATGGTATCTATGACAAGGAATTCTCGCCCGAGGGCGCACGCCAGTGGAATGGAAACAAATACTGGCAGAAACAGCACAACATGGCCTATGCCATCAGCCAGATGGAGGTGAATGGCTCGCCGGCCGAGGGTCCCGTCATCATCGGCGTCAGTGAGATTGAGAATATCACCGTGCTGCAGGACCTGGTGCGTCAGCCCGAGCTCAAGGACCGTCGTTATCAGATTGTGCACCATGACGGTCCCGACCGTCGTGGCGTGGATGTGGGATTACTGTATAATCCCCGTTTCTTCAAGGTGCTCAATGTGACAAACCAGCGCATCAACAAGTATCTGCCCGACTATCCCGAGTTCCGCAGCCGTGACCAGTTGACCGTGACCGGTATGCTGGCAGGCGAGAAAGTGACAGTTATTGTCAACCACTGGCCCTCGCGATTGGGTGGCGAAGAGGCTTCAAGCTACCTGCGTGAGGCTGCCGGCCGCATGGCACGCGAGACGATGGACTCCTTGCTCCTTGACGATCCCAACCAGGGCATTATCTTCATGGGTGACTTGAACGACGACCCGCAGAACAAGAGCTGCTGCGAGGCTTTGGGCGCCAAGAAGGAAATCAAGGACTGCGTGGAACCCGGCTCGTGCTTCAACCCGTGGTGGAACATCCTCAACAAGGGTATCGGCACCCTGGGATACAAGGGCAACTGGAACCTGTTCGACCAGATTATCTTCACCGACTACTTCTTGAAGAACTATGACAGCAAGGACAAGCCCACATTGACCTTCCTGCGTGCCGAGGTGCTGAACCGCAAGTTCTTGCGCGGCAGCGAGGGCGACCGTCAGGGCTACCCCCTGCGCACCTACACGTCTGGTATCTTCCTGAACGGTTACAGCGACCACTTCCCCACCATGATCTACCTGGTCAAGGAAATCAAGTAACCCTGTGATTCACTTATCATCAAGGGGCAGCCACCATCTTGCGGTGGCTGCCCCTTGACTTTTCTCACGGCTGTGGCGGAGCCACAGCACGGTGGACCAGGCTGCTGTGGACTGGAGGGGTGGTTTGTCATGGACTGGAGGGGTGGCCCGGTTCTCTGTGTCGCGGCTGTGCCGCGGCTATTTATTGGTTGTTCTTGAGGCAGATTGCCCTCGCCATCTCGTTGAGGTTGAGGCACTGGTCGCGGCGGATGAGCCTCCTGTCGTTGTGGTGCTCCCATGGTGCGAGCATGAGGAGTTGCCCTTGTGCGCAGGCGTCGAACCTGCGGCCTCCGGGCTTGGCCAGGGGTGCGAAGCCATTTTCTTGGAGGACAATTACGGGGTAACCCTGCTCAAAGGCTGCCTTCATGATGGCTTTCTCGCCAGGGCTGATGCTGGGAGACACGAGAACGGCTCCATTTTGTGCTTGTGAAAGGAAGTGGTGGCATTTCTCGGTGATTTGGTCGGCAGTGAGGCTGCGGCTGCACTGAACCTGCATCAGGCATGGGGCATCCAGCAGGAAGAGATTCCCTAAGGCCGCAAAAGTGTAGTCACCCACTTTTACGTTTCTCTGGACTTGGAAGTAGTCGGGATGGGTACGCTTGATGGCTAGCCTGCGGGGATTGTCGAAGATATAATCCTTCATGCGGTGCAGTTGCCCTTCTCGTTCGAGAATGATGTCGTTGTAACCTTCTTCCCATAACCCCGACTGGTCGCTCTTGATGAGCCCTTGTTCCTTGAATTGCCTGTAAGCACGGTTGCATGCCACTTTGAACCCGTTGATGACCTTGCCAAAGTGTAAAGGAATCGGTTGTTTGACAAAGATGATGACATGGAGATGATCGGGCATCAGTTGATGGGTCCAGATTTCAATTTGGGGATAGAATTGGGGGATACCGGCAAGGGATTGTGTTACTGCTTGGCCTAGTGGGGTGGGATGCACGGTGACGGGCTCACTTTCGCCATTGCCCGTGATGGAACAGAGGAGTGGCTGGCGATCCTTGACGACGAGCGTAATCATGTAAATGCATCGGCACTGATAATCATGCCCTACACGGCGACGTTTCATCGATGGCTTCAACTCACCTGCCCATTGTTTTTTACTATGGTATTTTTCCCAATCCATGACACAAAGTTATCATAAATGAGGGGAACGGGCAAGTGATTGAGGGCGATTTTTCACGGCCGTGGCAGAGCCCCGGCACGGCTGACTGGCCTGGAGGGGCTGGACTTTTTAACACACCAAAGGGTGAAAGTGGGGAAAAATTTGATGGGGTTTGCAACTTTTTGACCTGCATTGTGTGTCTATAGGGTGAAGGGCGGGATGTTTTTGCCGCCAGTAGAACGATTATTCACTTAACACCTATAGAACAATGAAAAGATTTCAATTCACACTGCTGATGGCGCTGGTGACCGTGATGGTGGCCTCGGCAGCCAAATTTACCGGTAAGGTGGTCGACGAGGCTGGATTGCCTGCCCCCTTTGCCAATGTCGTGTTGCTCAATGCCAGCGACAGCACGTTTGTGGCAGGAACCACAACCGACGATAATGGCGTGTTTACCCTCAATGTTTCGACTGCAATGCCCATCATCAAGGTTTCCTACCTAGGTTACAAGACACGGTTGATTAACACTACCGCAAGCGACCTGGGTACCATTACATTAGAGCCTGAAGCGACTATGCTGGGCGAAGTCATCGTCAAGGGCGAGCGCCCCGCCTTTAAAGTCACCGTCCAGGGTCTCAAGACCGATGTGGAGAACACCCTGTTGAGCAAAGTGGGCACCGCCAAGGCCGTACTCAAGAACCTGCCAGGTGTGCGGCAGACCAAGGACGGACTGGAGGTCTTCGGCAAGGGCGCACCGCTCATCTACATCAACGGGCGCAAACTGCAGGACCCCTCCGAGCTGGAGCAGATCAGCAGCGAGGACATCAAGAGCGTGGAACTGATTACCAACCCCGGGGCTAAGTATGACGCCACGGTAGGCGCCGTCATCCTCATCAAGACCAAGCGCCCGCAGGGCGAGGGCTTCAGTTTCAACAGCCAAGCGAGTTATTATATGAGCGAGCGTCCTGACCTGGCACTCGGCACCAACTGGAACTACCGCCATCGTGGGCTGGATGTGTTCGGCAGCGTGTGGTACAACGATGACCATTACTTGCAGAACGATGACGTTATTCTTGACGTGAAGGGCGACACCGTATGGCACATGGACCAATTGATGGATGTCAAAGGCCACGATAACTCACTCTATACTTCGATAGGCACCAACTACATCTTCAATGACAACCATTCGGCCGGATTCCGCTATGACACCAAGGCTTATTTTCTGGACCGCATCCGTGGCACGTTCACGGCCGATGTGACTGCCAACGGCCAGTTCTATGACCACCTGGACAACGACATCTACGAGTCCTCTAAATACAACATGCCTCACACGCTCAACATCTACTATAATGGCAAGGTGGGCGGCACCTCGATAGATTTCAACAGCGACTATGTCTTTAACAAGGAACGCAAGCAGCAGTTCAACGATGAGGTGAGCCAGGAGCAGCAAAGCCGTACGGTGACCAGCCAAAGCGTAGTGCGCAACCAGTTATGTGCCACTAAACTCGTGCTGTCGTGGAACTTGTGGGGCGGTAGTCTTGAATTGGGCACCGAGTTTGACCACACGCGCCGTTCAGACGATTACATCAATCCCGAACAGATTGTGCCCACGACATTTACCGAGCAAAAGGAAAACAACTACATCCTGTTTGCCGAGTATGCCCGTCCGTTGCCTTTCGGCCAAATGATGGTGGGCCTGCGCAACGAAAATGTGACCACCAATTACTACAATCAAGGCGTGCGCATTGCCGAGCAGAGCCGCAGTTACCACCATCTGTTCCCCAGTGTGGGTCTGATGGCTGCCGCTGGTCAGGTGCAGCTCATGGCCAACTATTCGGCAAAGATTAAGCGACCTTATTACCACGAATTGAGCAGCAGTGTGACCTACGCCAACCGTTTCACGTGGGAGAGCGGTAATCCGTTACTCAAGCCAGCAATCCGCCACAATGCCTCGCTGATGGCGATGTACCGCTGGGTGACCGTGATGCTGGAGTATAAACACACCGATGACCATATCGTCTACGTTGGCAAGGAAGTGCCAGGCAATGAGTCGGTCACGTGGCTCTACCACGAGAATGTCGACAACGAGGACGCCCTGCAACTGGTTGTGACGCTTGCCCCGCGCTTTGGCCTCTATCAGCCCTCGCTCACGATGGGCATGATAAAGGAATGGATGAAGATACCTTCACCCACTGGTGCCATCAGCCCTGAGCGCCCCATTTATTTCGTGCAGTTCAACAACAATTTCAGGTTGACACCCACGCTCACTGCCAGCGCCGATTTCATGTTCACCAGCAAGGGCGACCAGGAGAATGTGTCACTCACAAGGGCTACTAGCGTGCTCGATTTGAGCCTCACCAAGGAATTTTTCAACGACCGCCTGTCGGTGAGGATAAAAGGCCATAACCTGCTGAATTCACAGCAGCATGTGTCGCTGTGCTTTGGCAAGCGCACGCTGTATCAGCAGAACCGTCGTGACACGCGCCAAGTGGAACTGACCGTGCGGTACAAGTTCAATGCCGCCCAGAGCAAATATAAAGGCACCGGAGCCGGTGCAGACGAAAAAGAAAGACTTTAAAAGACCTGTTTCATTTTTCTTCACCCACGCCATGCAGCATCCACATCATGCCCGCATGGCGTGAGTTTTTTACAGGCCGGTGATGCGCACGACGGGGCCCAGTGGCTTGAGGTTGTCCTCGTTGCCGCCATGGGTGGTCAGGATCCAGGCCAAGGGCTTGTGGCGCTTGTCGTCGGGCAGTTTGGGAATGGGGGCGTAGCCGTCGGTGAGGAAGACGAGGCCGTCATATTCCTCATGCTCATAGTAGAAGTCGATAGCGGGTTGGAAATTGGTGCCGCCGCGGCCTGTGACACGGATGGTGTTGGATGCCTGCTTGAGCAGGATGGGCTTCTCGGTGGTGATTTTGCTGTCAAACTCGATGACCTCGATGCTCTCGATGCCCTGCTTAAAGAAGCGGTTGATGACAGCGAGGAATTTGCGGATGTCCTCGTCGGGCACACTGCCGCTCACGTCAACGGCAACGAGCAGACGGGTGCTGTAGGCATACTGGCTGCCCATGGCGTCGAAACCGTAGCGGCGGTTGGGACGCATGCGCGTCAGGTGACGCTTGGTGCTCAGGATGGTGGCGCGGAACTGGCTCAGGATGGCGCGGAAGTTCTGCTTGCTCACCAGTGTGCTCTCGATAAGCGCCTTGAGGTCTCCTCCCAGTGAGCCCCACTGGTTGCAGCGCTGGGCGGTCTCGATCTCGTGGTTGACTTTCTCGCTCATCAATTCGTCTTCCTCCCATAGCGAGGCGCCTGCATCGGCTTCCAGCAGGTCGTCGGTCAGGTTATCACCCTCGCCTTGTCCGCCACCCTGCATTTTCATGTCGATGGGGATGCCGTCTCCATCGGCATTTTGTTCGAGTTGCAGCACCTGGCCTGCCATGAGCGAGTAGTACTGCTCAAAGGCCTGGTCGCGGGGGATATCGAAGATTGTGGGCGGTTCCAGCCCGATGGTGTCCATGCCCTCCAGGTTGTCACACAGCGTGAGGTCGCTCGACAGGCGCATGACGTCGCGACGCGGGTTGTAGGGCTGGCGCTGGTAAGGGTGCTTGAGGATGATGCGCACCACCTCGGCCTTGAGCCGCAGTGCCAACTGGTTATCATCGAAGTGCTCCAGCCGCTCGGGGTTGTACTCGATGAGCCCCTTGCCGCACCGCATGTCGCAGCCCATGTTGTCGTTACGCTTCAGGGCATGGGTGCACAGCACGGCAAACAAGAGCGGCTCGGTAAGGAACCAGTCCTGGGAAAGGCTTTTTATGCGTTCGCCGACGGTCATAGGTTGGCAATCATCTGGTTAATGAGTTGCAGCGCCTCGCGGCAATCCATCATGATGTAGGCGTTGGCATTGGGGTAGGTCGCATTCTCAAAGAATGATGCAAAGTGTGCGAGTGCCTCTTGGCGTCCGTTGCTCAGCATCCAGTGGATGTAGCGCACCAGGTTGCGGCCAATCCTCTCGCTCTCGTCCTTGTTCACGCCCAACTCCAGCACCTGGTAGATGCCCTCGTTGATGATGGCGATCTGGGGCATGGTGTAGGTGGACAGTTCCTGCTGACAGGCAGCGAAGTCTTGCAGCACCTCGCGGGCGGTGAGCATGCGGGACTGATTGAGCGACTGCATGAACATCGATGCCGAGCGGGCGCCGATCACGCCCGTGATCATCTTGGCCAGGCGGTTCATGTCGGTGATGTTGCCGCATTGCTGCAACAGGCCGGAAACACGCACCCACGCACGGCGGTCGGGCGTCTTGTCGAAGGTGCCCTTGTTGATGTCCACGTTTTTCTCGAGTTCATCGGGATGCTCCTCGATAAAGGTGATCACGCGCTGGTCGATGCCGTTCTGCTTGGCCCAGAAGAGCCATTCGCCCACCGTGGGACTGAAGAAATACACGTTGAAACGCGACACCAGAGCAGGGTCGAGGTCGGTCAACTGATACTCTTCGCCGTCGTTCACAGCAGCAATGACGCGGCTGCCGGGGGGCAGGGAACGTCCCGCCAACTTGCGGTTGAGCGACAGGTCCATGACCGACTGCAGGATTTCGGGACGGGCGCGGTTCATCTCGTCCAGGAAGAGCACCACGGGCTGATCGTCCATGGGGAACCAGTAGGGCGGCATGAACTCGGTCTTGCCGGTTGCCTCGTCCTTGTTGGGCAGACCGATAAGGTCGCCCGGGTCACTCATCTGTCCCAGGAACAGGGCGATGACAGGAATGCCCTGGTCCTCGAAGTGACGGGTGATGATTTCGCTCTTGCCGATGCCGTGTTTTCCCACGAGCAGGATGTTCTGTGTCGATGGCGTGGTCTCGAGAATCGTCTTGAGGTCGCCGGTGTTGATAGTGATAGCCATATTGAGTTTTTAGTTTTTAGTTTCTAGTTTTTAGTTGGGAGGTGATCCATTTGGCCTTTTTACGGGGGCCGGTGAGGCGATAGGGGAACAGATTGGCCAACTCAACCAGTCGGGGAACATAGGTGAGGTCATGCTGTATCTGTTTCTCGATGTTGCCGGTCTTGTTCAAATCGATGACCATGGCCCGTCCGCGATTGAGGCGGATGTGTAACAGACGTTGGCCGTTTTCTTCGTCCTCGGTGAGGTGGTACTGGATGCGTTTGCCTTGAAAAAAGTCGTCAATGCATCGCTGTAGCGGGGATTGGGGCACTTGGACGGGTTTGTCGTTGCTCTTGTTGTCAAGCAGTCGTTTCATCCAACCCTTGATGCCGCCGATGCGGGGTTGTTCGCTGACCGGTTCGCTATTCTTGGCAGGAGCCACTTGCCAGTCGTCCCGCACCTCGCCGCGCACGGTAAAACGGCCGTCGCGGGCCATATAGGCGAACTCTACCATGTGGGGCTTGACCAGATCCAGATGGTTGATGAAATCGTCGTGGGGAATGGGCAGGTCCAGCGTCTTATAGGCATTCAGGCGCACCCACAGGTGCGACTTGTGGCCGTCAACGTGCCGTTTGTCAAAGTAGTAGGTGATGCCCGTGCCGTCGAAGTAGCGTTCCAGATAGGCATCCATGTTGTTCATCGCCATGTTGCGCATCTTCACGCCCTTGCTGTCGGCCTTGAAGGCGGCGGCAATCTGCTCGCGCCATTGTGCGGCATGTTCCAAGAACACCCTTGAAGCTTCCACCACGCGGCTGCGGTCGATGACTTCCATCGGGGCACCGCTCCATTGCTGGTGGTAATGCAAATCCTCGATGTCGAGACGTGCGGTGACGGCATTGCCCTGAACAGCATGACATAATGTCAGCCCACAGGACGATTTCACGTTCATGCCCAAGCCATAGTTGCCCAAATCCACCAGCTCCACCATGTCATCGGTGATAATGCCGTTAATGAGCTCATTTCGGGCGGCTTCATACTCCTGAAGCATGCGGGCGCTCAGGCGAGGGCCTGTGCCTTGGCGGCCATTGACTCCTGGCCTGTCGCCAAAGGCAGGTTTCATTATATGGTCTATTTCGCCAGCCACGCGCTGTGACTCGCTTCCCTCAACGTCGGTATAGGTGTAGATAAACATCACCTTACCAAAACGCAAAAACCGTGCCTAAATAAAATCGGGTATTCTGCCATTCGCCTTCAGTCTAGCCACACGCTAAGGCCCCAAGCCGCAAAGTTTTTGTTTTATTAATATCTTCGCGCCTTAGCGGCTTCGCGTGGGGTTATATTCGCTGAAAAACTAACGACTAAGAACTAACAACTAATAACTTTTTACTACCTTTGCGACCGAGTTATGCAATTTGACACCTATACATACGCGCTGTTCCTGCCTCTGGTGTTTTTCATCTACTGGGGGCTGCGCCGTCACTTGAAGTGGCAGAACCTGTTCCTGCTCGTCGCCAGTTACGTCTTTTACGGTTGGTGGGACTGGAGGATGTTGGGCCTCATCGTGCTCACGTCGGTGTCCACGTTTGGCACGGCGCTGATGATGCGCGGCGACCGCTCGCGCCATGACCGCTCATGGGCGGCTGCCAATATCGTGCTGAACCTGGGTATCCTGGCCGTGTTCAAGTACCTGAACTTCATGCGGGACAGTTTTGTTCACCTGCTGGGACTCTTCGGGGTAAATCCCGACTGGCCCACGCTGAACATCCTGTTGCCGGTGGGCATTTCGTTCTATACTTTCCAGGCCATCAGTTACACGATTGACGTTTACCGCAGGGATATCAAGCCCACGCGTGACATTGTCGCCTTCAGCGTGTTCATCGCCTTCTTCCCGCAGCTGGTTGCCGGTCCTATCGAGCGCGCGACCAACCTGCTGCCGCAGTTCCAGCGCAAAAAGGAATTTGACTATGATACGGCAGTCATCGGTATGCGTCAGATCCTGTGGGGTCTGGCCAAGAAGATCATCGTTGCCGACAGTGTGGGCTACTATGTGGACCAGTTGCTGTATAATCCCTACTATTATGCCGCGCCCAGCATGATTTGGGCAGGCATCCTGTTCGCCGTGCAGATCTATGCTGACTTCTCGGGTTACAGCGACATCGCCATCGGCTCGGCGAAACTGCTGAATATCAAGCTGCAGCCCAACTTCCGTTACCCGTTCTTCTCGCGCAACATGAAGGAGTTGTGGCAACGCTGGCACATCTCGCTGATGACGTGGTTCCGCCACTATGTCTATTTCCCCTTGGGCGGCTCGCGGTGCAGCAAGTGGCGCACGGCGCTGAATGTGATGATCGTCTTTGCGCTCTCGGGCCTGTGGCATGGTGCCGACTGGACTTTTGTCATCTGGGGCACGGTCAACGGCCTGCTGCTGTTGCCCTTTGTGTTCCTGCCCCGCAAGAAATTGAGTGAGCATGCCTCGTGGCGTGAGTTGCCGCAGTGCCTGCTGACGTTCTTCCTGTTTGCGATGGTGTTTATCGCCTTCCGTGCCAACGGCATCACCCACTTGAAGGAGATCTGCGATGTGATCATTAACGGCTCGTGGCGTCTGCGCCCCGTATTCGGGCAGCCCATCTTCTACATCGTGCCGTTCTTTATCATCGAGTGGCTGGGACGCAAGCAGGAGTTCCCCTTGAAACGGCTGCCATTCCCCACTGTGGTGCGTTGGATCATCTACTGGAGCCTGTTGGCGGGCATCTCCATTGCCAGCCTGGACCGCAACATGCAGTTTATCTATTTCCAGTTCTAATGCTATGGGTAAACAGCAGGGCATCAGGAAGTTTGTGTGTCGCTCATTGCTGGCGTTGCTGCCGGTGGCGGCATTTATAGCGCTTTACCTGGTCGTGGACCCGTTTAAGGTGGTTCATCCTTATGACGGCATCTCGATAGAACAGGGGGACAGCCTGGAACGCATGCCCAACAAGCGGTACGTCGCCATCGAGGGCCTGAAGTTCTACAATCCCACACGCCACTACGACTCTTTCATCTTCGGGTCATCGATTTCTTCCAATTTCACTGCCGCGGCCTGGGCTAAGCATCTGCCTGACACGGCCAGCATCTACCACTTTACCGCCGGTGCCGAGACCTTGTCGGGCATACGTGACGAACTGCGTTACCTCATCGACCACGACATTCCCGTGCGTCACGTCTTGATGATTATGGAGGAGGAGATGTTCAGCCGTCCCAAGCGTTACGAGGAAATGCCTTTTGTGCCGCACTACGACGTGTCGCCCGAAATCTCTCGGCTGCATTTCCATCGGTTGCACTTCAATGCCTTCCGCGACCCGTATATCTTCCTGTATAAACTGTGGCCGACAAAGCGTGTGGCCGACAAATTGCTTGAAGACGGCAAGATGACGACTATCCCCAGCGGGCGTGACGAACTCATCAACGAGGACTCCAGCAGGGGGCTGGACTCCGTCATCCTGGGTAACCCCGAGCAGTACTATGGCGAGAGAGAATGGTTGGTGGAGATGGTTCCCACACCCGACCCCAAGCCGCTTGCCATCGGCGAGGAGGCACAACAGACGCTGCGTGAGATCGCCGATATGCTCAACAGCCACCACATCGACTGTGTAATCATCGTGCCGCCCCAGTTCCGCAAGTCTGCAATGTCGCCCATCGACCACGCCGTCCTGTGTGAAATCATGGGAGAGGAAAGGGTCAACGACTTCAGCGGCGACGACGAGCTCATCCACGACCTGTACAGCTACTACGACGGCGTGCACATCCTCACTTTCCGCTGCAGTGAACTCATCGACCGCTGCTATTCCCGCCAACAATAGGTCAACAGAGAAATAAAACAGCGAGGGCGCATCTGATGCGCCCTCGCTGTTTTTGTGTTGTGTAATGAATTACTAGTTACCGTTGAGCAGGTAATCGATCAGTGCAGTGACATCAGCAATGTTGATTGCACCGTCAACCATGCAATCGGCGGCTGTAAGGTCAATCAGTGAGGGGTCTCCGCCGAGCAGGTAGTCAATGAGTGCGGTGACATCAGCAATGTTGACGGCACCATCCTTATTCACATCGCCACGCTGGCTGCTGGAGCCTTCCTCGGCAATCTCATCCAGGATGATCTGCAGTTGAGAAGCGTTGCTGGCAATCACATTGTTGGCATAGACCTCAAAAGCGTTGACCGTTCCATGGGCGGCTTTCACAAAGCGGCTGCCGTCGGTATTCAGGAAGAATGCGTCGTCGATGGCCAGCTGGGCAAATGAGCCCACGGTCATGTGGTAGGTGCCGCTGGTGATGGCACTGGGATTGGGCTTCACGTTCACGTTTTTAGCACTGAAGACATAGGTCTTGCCGCGCATGTCGGTGCCATTGGCGCCATCGTAGGGAGCTACAAAGTAGGGCACGTTGGCCTCAAGGGTGTTGCCTACGTAATCGGCCAAGAGTTTTGCCTCGTCGGCAGCGTCCTCTTCTTCATTGTAGTTGCAAATCCACAGACCCTTAGCGTCGTCCTTGCTGTGCATCCAGTCGATAGCCATGCCATCGGCAGTGACACTGGTGGCGGCGAAGGGCAATACCATCGTACTCCATCCGCCCTCCTGGCCGGCATGACGGCCCTGGGTGAAGGTACGCTCGTAGCTGATGTTACTTGCCCTGAAGCGGTAGGGTGCATAGAAATCATATCCCTGCATGAGCACTACGTCTCTCAGAGCCACATTGTTCTGGATGACATTCTTGGCCTCAAGGCCGGCGGGAACATATTTGTTGGATTTGCCTATATAGAACAATGTGTTGGGATTGTCGTTGGGAATCAACGAGGTCAGGTCAAGGTTCTCAAGACTCACGGCAGCGGCGTTCTCGGGAACACGGATGCCGTTGTAGGGTTTGTAGCCGACACGCTCGCCGTTGCCTGTCCAAACCACCATACCGGGCTGGACGGTGTAGTACTTGGAGCCACCGGGGGGCACGAGGTTAGTGGTAACCTCGTTCTCGTTACGGCCGTAGATATTGAGCGCATAGCGTGAACCGAAGGCAAGGTTGTCAAACTCGAAATAGAACGTCTGCGTCTCACCTGCAGGGATGACCACGTTTTGGCTCAGGTAGGTCACCATCGAGCCGTGGTTGTTCTCGTCAACGATGAACAGCGGGGCCAGAAGATAGCGGTTGTATTCGCCCTCGGTGTTGTGGTTGGTGACATCGACCTTGAACTTGATATGGCTGTCATAGATGACCATGTTCTCATCGGCATTCAGGGCATTGATGTCGACGGTCAGGTTCATGGGATAGACTACCGAGCCAGCTATGTTCACACTGCCCGTGCCAGGGATTGCGGCACTCCAGTCGTTGTCGTAGGTGGACAGGTAGGCGCTCTTGGTGCCGGCGTTCTGCGGTGTGAAGTTAAAGGTCACCACTTTGGTGCCGCCAGCAGGTATTTCGGCCTCGACAACTGAGGTGTACTGGCTGTACTCGTCCAACTGCTCGTTGCTGACATACAGGTAAAGTTTGCCGCTGTATCGGTCGGCGCTGTTGTTTTTCACCGTCACGTGGCATTGTTCTGCGGTTCCTACCTTCTCGCCGCCAGTGAACTCGAAATTGGTGGATTGCAGATCCATGACAGGATGGTCGGTCATCGTAATCCATTCGCCGTTGATGGTGGCTTCGATATAGTAGCGGTCGCTTTCAATCATGGGTTTCCACTCATTGGAGGCCTGAACGCTGCTAACGGGCACAATCTTATAAGTGCCGTTGGGGAGGTTTTTGCCGAAGGGGTAGGTCGTTGAACTCTGGGAATCGGGCCAACTGTCGGTAACGGAGATGTAGCTGGAGCCATAATAGGTCTGGGCAATCATCTCGATGAAGTTGTCGTTGCTGTCATACAGGGCAATACCGCGCAGGTACCTGGTGCCGTCGTCGATGTGGTCCTCGGCAGTCACCTTGATGTAGCGGCGCTTGGTCAGTTTGAAGTAGCCGTCCTCGCTGCGCTCAAAGGTGCGCGATCCCGTATAGTACATGTTCCAGACCGTGAGTCGATGGTCAACTTCAGTGGGTTGGCCACTGTAGCCAGGTTGGATGCCGATGATGGCAGTCTGGTCAATATTGTAACCTTCGGCGCTGGTTACCGAGGCAACGCCTCCGCCGGCATAGGGGTTGAGCACCGACAGGACGAAGAAGCCGTCTCCCAGGCCGCCCCAGCCCCAGTTGATGTGGTAGTAGTCGCCGTAGGCATAGCCGTCGCACACGAAGGAGTGTCCGCCACCTGTGCCCGAGCGTCCGTTATAGATGACGGGCCGTCCTGCCACCAGTTCCTGGTAAATCAGCTCTTCCCAGTCGGCTTGATCATAGTCGCTGCGGTAAACGAGCTTAGCGTCATAGTTGAAGTAATCGTTCAACGCTGTGGGGATATAGGGATCGCTGGTGCTGGAAGCGTTGACGCCGTAATTCATGTGGGCTGCACAACCGGCATAGAGCATGAGCCAGGCGACGGCGTCTTTCTCGGCCGGGGTCTCGGCACCGGTGTAGTTGTCCTTCATATTGTCCCAATCGAACAGGATGGGCTCCAGCGGATCGGTATCAACGATGTAGTACTCTTCATTATAGTAATAGGTCATCTCATAGGATGGGATGGTCTTGGTGCAATACAAGGGGTACTTGTAATAGTTCATGATCTGAGCCATCGAAGTGGCCACACAACCCGTGTAGGCATACTCGCCGATGGTGTCACCGTTCTCATCAATCTCCATGAACTCGGGGCAGTGATTCCAGTAGGGAGCACCCTGGTCCCAATGGCTGGTAATCATCGGCGAAATGCTGTTTCGGGTGGGGTGTGGTGTCGTGAGATTATCCTCGGTGATGCCCAAATAATCGAGTGAGGCAATCTGCTCGGCATAGCTGTCGAGCCATGCCTGCATGTTGGCAGGCACATTGTTCGGGTCAAAGCTGCCATGGTCGATATAGCCAAGGACGGGGATTGTGCGGTCATCGCCAGAAACAATCACGTAGCCTTGGTTGCCAATGGTGTTGAAAATGTAATAATTGGCTTGGCTTGATACGGTTTGGCCATTGGCCGTTTTTTTCAAGGCACAACTCGCAGGGGTGGCCTTCAGGCTCACGCCAGAGCGAAGTTGCTGCATGAAGTGGCTGGCTTCCTGATGGGCCTTCTCGGGTGTTACAGGGGCAGCAACCACTGTGCTAGCAAGCAATAATGCTGCTAGTAGAGTTAAATGTCTCATCTTTAAGTGTTTATTTGTTAATTGGTAGTTGGTATGATGTGATTAAATGATGCTTTAAGGTAAACCAGAGGATAACGAAAAGCGTGCAAAAATATGAATATTTTTAAAAATATACAATTTTAGGCACGAAAAACAATGCTTCGTGCCTAAAAAATATTGTTTTGTTAGTAAAACAGCGTGAAAAGCTAAATTGTTTTATTTCGCATCGGCCTCCTTAATGCCTTCTTGTTCAGCGGCTGCCTGTTCGGTAGCGTTTTTCTTGTTGTGGACACGCACTTTGAGCTCATCGAAACCGAAGCCGTACACGCCGTTGACGTTGCTCTGGGTGATGATGGCCTCGCGGTCGGTCTCCTTGATGATGCGGAAGATGTGCACGCTCTCGTGCTTGCGGCACATGACCATGAGAATCTTGACGTCGGTCTTGGTGTACCAGCCGGTACCTTCAAGAACGGTGCACCCGCGGTGTGCCTCCTGGATGATGTTGTCGGCAATCTCCTGCCACTTCTTGCTGATGATCTGGAACTGGACGCTTTGTCGTGTGTTGTTGATGACACGGTCGGCAGCCACCGAATAGATGACCATGAAAATAAGACCGTACACAATCTTGTCGATGGAGTGGAAAAGCAGCCATGACGAGCAAATGATCAAGACGTCACAGTACATCATCGTGCGACCGAAGGAGACGGTGCTGTACTTGGCCACCATTGCTGCGATGATGTCGGTGCCGCCGGTGCTGCCATTGTGGGTGAAGACGGTGCCCAGGCCCAAGCCGCACAACACCGCACCCAGGATGACGTTCATGAACGTCTGTTGCTCGACAATCGGGGTGGGGAACATGGGTTGCAGTACACCGATGAAGATGGTGGAAATCGTCGCTCCGATGATGGTGCGCAGCACGAACTGCTTGCCCACACTGCGGAATGCGATAGCCAGCAGGATAATGTTGATGACATAGTAGGTCACAGCCACGTTCCATCCCACGGCAAAGTGGATCAACGATGATAGACCCGTCACGCTTCCGATCACAATCTTCTCGGGGAGGATGAACGCGGTGAAACCGAAGGCATAGCAGAACAGGCCCAATGTGATCATCACATAGTCCTTCGCCGTATTAAGTATCTTTCTTGTTTTTTCTGTCATGTCGTGTTTGTCAAATAGATTATGCCGCAAAATTACTTCTTTTTTCACTATCCCCGTTGTTTTTGTCAGATTAATGATGCACGGGTGTGGAAAATATTGTACCTTTAGCGTGCCTTTTTAGATTTGGGCCAATAACTAAAGACTAACAACTAAAAACGGAATAATATGATTACAAGACTCCTTATCTCGGCACTTGCAGTACTCATCACCTCGCTAACGCTCGATGGCGTGTCGGTGGACCCCTGGTGGTGGGCAGTGATTATCGCTATCGTGCTCGGTTTAATCAACTCGTGGATCCGTCCGCTGGTCAAGCTGTTCGCTCTACCCATCAATATCTTGACGCTGGGCTTGTTCACCTTTGTCATCAATGCCCTGATGGTGATGCTGTGCTCATGGCTGGTCGGTCCGCACTTCCTGGTGCAGAACATCTGGTGGGCTATGGCATTCAGTGTAGTGCTCACGCTGGTGAGCTGGTTGCTGCACCTGTTCTTCCCGTCAAAGAATTAGGCTGTTCGGCTCTTGAGAATCACCTAAAGCCTAAAACCTTTATTCGTCCTCGAACTTGATGGCGCCACGGCTCGTGCTCTCGATGCGGCGGTTGCGCCAGCAACGGCGGCACAGTGACACGTACTTGTCGTCGCCGCCGATTTCGACCTGGCTGCCTTCGGTAACGATATTGCCGGTACTGTCGATACGTGCGTTGATGATGGTCTTGCGGCCGCAGGAACAGGTGGACTTGATTTCCTCGATGGTATCGGCCAGCTCAAACAGGCGTCTGGAGCCTTCAAACATATGGGACTGGAAGTCGGTCCTGAGGCCGTAGCACACCACGTTCACGCCGTAGTCATCGACAATGCGTGCCAGCTGGTCAATCTGTGAGGCCGAGAGGAACTGCACTTCGTCGATGAGGATCCAGTCCTTGACCACCAGCGTTTTCTCGAACATCTCCTTGAGCATCTCATACAGGTCGCTCTCGGGGTATATCCACGAGCACTTGCGCTCGATGCCGATGCGTGAGCGTATCACGTTGTCCTTCTCGCGGTCGTCGATGATGGGCTTCATGCACAGGTACTGCATGCCGCGCTCCTCAAAGTTGTAGGCCTGGGTGAGCAGCATGGCCGTCTTGGCCGAGCCCATTGTGCCGTACTTGAAATATAATTTTCCAACTCCGTTCATGTCTGTTGTCGGGTAAAGAGCTAATTGTTAGGTTTATGCGGTCTTGGCGCCGTTAGCGGAAAGGCCGACAACAAAGTTACAGTTTTCCCGTCACACCGCCACAAGATTTCTTCCAAAAAAGTTATTAACACCGCAAATTCTCCCGTAAATGAACAATAACACAATTTAAGGATATTTCGTGCGAGGATTTCGTGCAAATGGTGTAAATTTGCAGGACTTTTTCGGGGCAGGTCCGTGAGGGACTCCCGACGTGCGGTAAAATCATTATAAAATGATAGACTTTCTAACGACATATCACTTGCAGGGCTTGCTGTTGGGGCTGTGCTCTTTCCTTATCATTGGTATTTTCCATCCCATTGTCATCAAGGGAGAGTACCGCTACGGGCAACGGTTCAAGTGGTTTTTCCTGTTGGTAGGTATCGCGCTGTGCGTCGGCTCGCTGTCGGTGAAAAGTATGTGGCTCTCGGCGCTGCTTGGTGTGGGGGCGTTCTCGAACTTTTGGGGTATCAAAGAGATGGGAGAGCAGCAGGAGCGCGTGCGCAAAGGCTGGTTTCCCCGCAACCCCCGCCGCACCTACTACTGGGACGACAAGGACCAGGATAGCAACGTTAATCCCACTGAAGACTAACAACTAAAGACTGAAACGATGCGAATAGATATACTCACTGTGATGCCTGACGCGCTCGAGTCGCCGTTGCACACCTCGATCCTGCAAAGGGCCCAGGACAAGGGCCTGGTGGAGATACATGTGCACAACCTGCGGGACTGGAGCCTGCGCAAGCACCGCAAGGTGGATGACTACCCTTTTGGCGGCGAGGCCGGCATGGTGATGCAGATCGAGCCCGTGTGGCGCTGCATGCAGGAGCTGAAGAGCCAGCGCGACTATGATGAGATCATCTTTACCTCGCCTGACGGCGAGCAACTGGATCAACCCATGGCCAACGCCCTGTCGCTCAAGGAGAACATCATGATTCTGTGCGGCCATTACAAGGGTGTGGACTACCGCATACGCGAGCACCTAATCACCAAGGAAATCACCATCGGTGACTATGTGCTCACTGGCGGCGAATTGCCTGCGGCCGTCATTGCCGATGCCGTCGTGCGCCTGCTGCCCGGTGCCATCGGTGACGAGCAGAGCGCCCTGAGCGACTCGTTCCAGGATGGCCTGATCGAGGCGCCCGTCTATACTCGTCCCGAGGTGTTCAACGGCTGGCATGTGCCCGAGATACTGCTCAGCGGCCATCAGGCCAAAATTGCCGAGTGGAAAATGCAGCAGTCGCTGGAACGTACCCGACGCCTGCGTCCCAACCTGCTGAAAGAATAACCCCTATTCACTAATCGCTAATCACTAATCACTAATCAAAAATAATGGCACTTTTCAACTTTCAACGTCCCAAATGGATTCCGCGGTGGCTCAACATCCCATTGCTCATCTTTGTGGCCTTTGTGGTCGTGTTGCTGTTCTTCGGTGACAACAATTACATGCGCATCAGTAAGTACCGCTCACAGATCAACGAACTCAAGAGCGAGATCAAGAACAATGAGGACTCGGCGGCCCTGTACGATGCCAAGATCAACGAACTCAACACCGACAACGAGTCGCTCGAACGCCTCGTTCGCGAGAAATACGGCATGAAGCGCACCAACGAGGAAGTTTATATCACCGATATCCCTTGACAAGATTATGACAAGACAAGACAATAACCATACAGGCCTTTCAGGCATTTTAGTGTTGCTCGGGTTGCTCGTTATGCTGGTCATGGCATTGCTGCCCTTGCTCAATATCAACCACGAGTGGATGCGGTGGGCATTTGCCGCGGGTGCTCTCGCCGTGCTGGTGGGACGCATCGTGGGTTTGTACCACGGCCCCTCGCTGCGAATCAGACGCCTGCACCGCATTCTCATCTCCAGTGGTGTGTTGTATTGTGTCAGTGCGGTAATGATGTTTGTGTCGCGCGGCACCAACGACTGGATCGCTTTCCTGCTGGCCGGTCTCTTCATGCAGATGTACGCCACTTGGATGATTGACCGCGAAACGGAGAAAAACGAAGAATGACCTCAGCCTGCGGGATATTTTTTTGTAATTGCACAAAAATGAGTAATTTTGCGGGTTAATGAAAGGGAATCTCACAATAGACAACGGAAACACCTCGGTCAAGGTGGCGTTTTTCATCGGCACTCAGGTTGTCGCGTCTAACCGATTCGTGCGTCGGGATGTGCGGCTGCTTGAGCGATTTATCAGCACTTATAAGCCTGAAACAGCCATCGTGTGCAGCACGGCATCTACAGCGGCCAGCCAGCGCATCGAGCAACTGGTCGAGCAACGCTGCCGCCGGGTGTTGCATCTCACTCATGAGACACCCATGCCTATCAGGTTGGGTTACCGCACGCCTCAGACCTTGGGGCGTGACCGCATTGCCACCGCCGTGGGCGCCTGGACCACTGCCCGCCGTCTGGACAGTGCCAGCGATGTGCTGGTCATCGATGCCGGCACCGCCATCACCTATGATCTCATCAACAGCAGCGGCTGCTTTGTGGGCGGCAACATCGCTCCGGGCCTTACACTGCGTTTCAAGTCACTGCACGAGCACACGGGGCAATTGCCCCTGGTAGATGCCAACGGCGATACGCCGGTGGTCGGCTATGACACCGCCACGGCCATCCGCAGTGGCGTGCTGTTGGGCTTACTGGGCGAAATCAAGAGCTACATTGCCGACCTGAAACTCTCTCATCCCAATCTGATGGTCTTCATCACAGGTGGTGACGGCAGGCTGTTGCATTCCCTCCTGGGCAATGAGGAAATCATTTACTATGAACATCTTGCGGCCGAAGGCCTCAACCGCATTCAACTCTATAACCAAGCCAATGAGAATCAATAAAAAGATATCGTTATTTGCCATCGCTGTGGCCATGGGCTACTGCATGAGTATGGCTCAGATCGTGACCACGCCCTATTCCAAGATGGGCTATGGTCTGCTCAACGACAACGTGTCAAGCATCCAGCGCTCGATGGGTGGCGTGGGTTACGCCATGAAGGGCGGACGCATTATCAATGTGATGAATCCGGCTTCCTATGCCGATGTCGACTCGCTAACTTTCCTGTGGGACTTCGGCATTGACCTCACCAACCTGTGGAGCAAGGAGAACGGGAACAAGGGATACAACTTTGGCGGCGGTCTGGATTATCTGACCGGACACTTCAAGGTCGCCAAGGGCTTAGGTGCCTCGTTTGGCTTGTTGCCCTATTCATCGGTGGGTTATGCCTATGGCGGCACCATCGACGGCGGCAGTGAGTCGCGCAGCGGCAGCGGCGGTTTCAACCAGCTGTATATCGGTCTGGGCTATCAACCGATCAAGAACTTGAGTGTGGGTATGAATTTTGCTTACCTGTTCGGTACCACCTCCAACGTGACGCTCATTTCGTCGACCTCGACCAGCTACTTCTCCCGCAACATGAAGATTCGCGACTGGAACACCCATCTGGGTCTCCAGTACAGCATGCCGCTGGCCAATGGGCGCGATTTATTCACCCTGGGTGCCACTTTCCAGCCCAAGAAATCGTTCCACGGTGACACGTGGGGCACCAGCTATGACAGCCAGGACAGCAAGGTGGACACGATCGGCTACACGTCGATGAGCGGCAAGTATGAGCAACCCGCATCCATCGGCGTGGGTTTGAGCTACAATATCAACCGCAAACTCACTGTCGAGGCCGATTATACCTACCAGAAGTGGAGCGGCGCCAAGTATCAGCCCATCGGAGGCTTTGAGTCCCAGACGATGCAATTTGATGACCGCTGGAAACTGGCGACCGGTGTGCAGTACACGCCCAACAAGCGCGGCAGTTACATCGGCGCGATGTCGTTCCGTGCCGGTGCATTCTATAATCACGATTACCTGAATTACAACGGTAACAACGTGCGTGACTACGGTGCCAGCATCGGTTTGGGCCTGCCAGCCCCTGGTGGAAAGACCACGGTAAACCTGGGTGTGGAATGGCGCCATCGTGAGAGCTCTCCAACGCAACTCATCACCGAGAATTATCTCAATATCACCCTGGGTGTGAATTTCAACGAGTTGTGGTTCTGGAAGAGCCGCATCCGCTAAAACGTGAGACAACTGCTTCACATAACGTTTTCACTGATCCTGGTGCTCGCTGTCGTTTCCTGCAAGGATGATTCGACCACCATGGTGAGCCATGCCACCGACCCCGAGGTGGTGCCCACGATGACAACGTCGGATGTGCAGACTGTCATCAGTGATTCCGGGCATACCCGTTATCGCATTGTTGCCAAACTGTGGAACATGTTTGAAGAGGCCAAGGAGCCACACTGGACTTTCCCTAAAGGGGTGACCTGTGAGGAACTCGATGATAAATTCCAGACGGTGACCACCATAAAGTGTGACTCGGCCTACTTTGATAAGGGGAAATCCATGTGGACCCTCACGGGAAATGTGCGTCTGACCAATGCTACGGGTGACGTCGTGCTCACCGATCAGCTCTTGTGGGACCAGCATGCCCACCGCCTTTACAGCGATGCCTTCATCCACATCGAGAAGCAAGGCCGCATTATCGAGGGGTACGGTTACGAATCCAACGAGCGGCTGACCACCTACCAGCTGCGTCAAGTCGAGGCCATCTTCCCCATCGACGAGAGAAGAATGCCTCACCCTGGCAGCGGCAACCCTGCTCCCATGACGATGCAGTGACGCTAATATCCGACAGATCATCAATTTATATATTTTGGATCCGATTTATACAACACCACTGATTATCGCGCTTATCGCGCTGCTGTGCTCGGCATTCTTCTCGGGCATGGAAATCGCTTTCGTGTCTTCTAACAAGGTGCGTGCCGAGATTGAGATGGCGCGCGGTGGCATTATCAACCGCATCCTCAACATCTATTACCGCAATCGTGAGATGTTCATCTCCACATTGCTGATAGGAAACAACATTGCCAATATCGTTTACTCGATGGCGATGGCCAAGCTGTTGACCATCCCCTTGCAGCAGTGGGTCCACAACGAGGCCCTGCTGTTGTTGGCACAGACGCTCATCGCCACGCTGATCATCCTGATCTTTGGCGAGTTTGTGCCCAAGACCATATTCCGTATCAACCCTAATGCCTCGCTGCGCACGGCCTCGATACCGCTATTCATGATTTACTGCGTGCTGTATCCTATCTCGCGTTTCACCGAATGGCTGTCGGCCATGTTGATGAAGTTGTTCGGCATCAAGATCAACACCACCAGGATGCGCTTGCTCACTGTCGATGAGCTGGATGCCTATCTGCAAGAGAACATCGACAAGCGTGAGGACGAGAACAAGACTGTGGAGCGTGAGGTCAAGATTTTTGAAAACGCGCTCGATTTCAGCGATACGCGCCTGAGAGACTGCATGGTGCCGCGCAACGAGATTGTCGCCGTTGATGTCGAGGAAACCACGCGCGATGACCTGGTCAAGCTCTTTACCCGTTCAGGCCTATCCAAGATTGTCGTCTATAAGGGTAGCATCGACGATGTCATCGGTTTCATCCAGGTGAGTGAACTGTTTATCACTACGGTGGATTGGAAAACCAGGCTCAAACCCGTTGTCTTCGCCCCCGAGGCTCTGCTGGCACGCAAGATGATGCAGCAGCTCATGGACGAGAAGCGCTCGATGGCCATCGTCATCGACGAGTTTGGCGGCACTAGCGGCATGGTAACACTCGAGGACCTTGTCGAGGAAATCTTCGGCGAGATTGAGGATGAACATGACCGCAACCGTCTTGTCGCCAAGCAGTTGGATGAGAAAACCTACGAATTCTCGGGACGCATGGAGATTGAGGAAATCAACGAGCGTTTCCATCTCGATATCCCCGAGAGCGATGACTACCAGACACTGGCAGGCTACTTGCTGGCCGAGGAGGAAGCCATCCCCAACATTGGTGACGTTATCGACTTGGAGCCTTATCGTTTCACCATTGAGCGCAAGACTGCAGCGCGCATCGAACTCGTTCGCGTAGAGATTATCGACAACGACGAGAAGAAATAGGCTTCCTGGCACAATAAAGACGGAAACACGAAAAAAATGACGAAATATTTGCAGGATTGAAAACTTTTGCACTATCTTTGCACCGCATTTCGCTCGAAGTGTAACCAGGTGTGTTAGTTCAGTTGGTTAGAATACCTGCCTGTCACGCAGGGGGTCGCGTGTTCGAGTCACGTACACACCGCCACGGGAGTTATCCGTAAGGATGACTCCCGTTTGTTTTGTTTCACCCCGTTTTTGCTTATCATGGCTCTGAGGATTATTAGTGGGGGATATAGTGGTCGGAGACCACGGCAAGGCCAGCGGCCTTGACTTGGATTAACCCCGCGGCGCAAGGGCCGGAGGTCCTTGTGGCGCGGGGAAAGGCATCACTATGGAAAGGGCCTCGAAGAGGGCCAATTGAGGGTGACAGAAACAAATGAGCCTGAATCAGGTGGCCCTCTTCGAGGCCCAAGCTGTGAGCATTCATGTCACCACGCCACACAGACCTCCGGCCTGTGCGCCGTGGTGTTGCCTCAAGTCAAGGCCGCTGGCCTTGTGCAGACCTTCGGCCTGCCCTTGCCCCCCCCACTAATTATCTGTTTTTGCTTATCATTTTTTGAAGAATCGGAATAATAAATTGTATTTCGAAAAATTATGACTATCTTTGCCTGTCAAATGATAATCAATAGTCTAGAATCATAAACCAGAACATATTTATTTACTCTTTAACATCATGTTTTTGTTATGAAGAAATCATTATCACTACTCTTAGCAGCATTCTTGCTGTCATTGACTGCTGGAGCCATGGAACTTGGCCCTAACCAGTTGCTCATGGGTCATTACACGACCGACTCCCTCTCGACAGGCGGATGGGGACAGTCTTTCCTTAACGGGGTTAATCCCATTGCTACCGACATTACCCCTGACGAGCTCGCTCTGTTCCAGGGCGGTAAAATCGTCGCTTTCAGGATCGGTCTGGCATCACAATCTCCCATTACCCGATTGTTTGTTATGCCTGTTGGTACCAATGGACAACCGACAGGCGATATTACCGAGTGGCCTTGCGATGTCTATGGTCAGCAAGGATGGACCCTCATCGAATTGGAAGAACCCTATATGATCAACCTTCCTGACGGCTACAGCCTGAGAATAGGTTTTGACTATGAGCAGCTAGGCAAGACCGCAAAGCCCATTTCGGCTGTTAAGGTGGGAACCGTTTATCCGACATATATCTATAGAAACGGCAAATGGATGAATTATGGTGTGAACACCCAAGGAAATTTGAGTTTGCAGTGCGTTGTTGAAAATGAGGATTTCCCGCAGTATGTTCTGCGTATCAGGGACCTGGTCTGCAGAACCAAGTTTGTGGCAGGCGATGATATGCCTTACTCGTTCAAAGTCTGCAATTTGGGCGTAAACAATATTGATGCCGGTGATCTCGTTTTTGACATCGCCATTGACGGCATTGTGTTGAAAACCATCACAAACCCTGTGGCTTTGAGCCAAGAATACATCACGATAGAAGATGTGGTTAGTACTGAAGGCTTGAACTTGGCAGCAGGAGGACACACCTTAAAAGTGACAGCTACAACCCTCAAGGGAGAACCCATTGAACCCATTTCCTTGTCGGCATCGTTCCAGACCTTTGACTATGGCTTCTCGCGCCAGATGCATCTGGTCGAGCAATTCACCTCGACAGGCTGCACTTGGTGTCCTGTAGGTTCTGCCAATCTGACGAATTTATGTAACATGCGTGGCGATGTTGCTTGGGTAGGCGTACATGTCTTGTTTGGCTCACCGGTAGATCCGTTTGCCACTGCTCAGAACGACACCCTCCGAGCTTATCAAGGTATTGATGGTTACCCCGAAGGCACGTTCGACAGAGCAATGGGCATCGGGGCCAGCGGCGATCTCTATGCTGTCCTTTCGTCAACGACGGCATCTACAATGAGCAGCTTCCTGGATTATGTGTCTGAGACACCATCATGGGCTACTGTCAATATCAACAGCACGTTCGATGAAACCACCCGTAATGCCGTCATTACCGTTGATGGCAAACTCGTTCCAGGCTTTGACGAACTCATGGGTGGAGGAGGCAGACTCACTGTTTACATTACAGAGGATAATTTAGTGGCTACTCAGCTCAACCAAGGCACGTTGGAGAACAACTATGTTCACAATGGAGTATTGCGTAAGGCACTCGTATCTGTCAAGGGTGTAGACCTCAAGAAGAAAGGGGACACTTACTCCAACGAGTTCACCTATACCATCCCGGCTGATTGGAAAGCCGAGGATCTGAACATTGTGGCATTCATCAGCCGCCCGCTGCGTGCAGACCATCTATCCGACCTCTATGTGACCAACGCCAATAAGCGCAAACTGGGCGAATATGACGAACCCGCCATAATTCGCGGTGACGTGGATGGTGACGAGAGTGTAAGCATCAGTGATGTTACTGCTCTTATCGACTACCTGCTTACCGGCACTGAGGCTCCCGAAGCTGCTGATTGCGATTTGGATCACGGAGTCAGCATCAGTGACGTGACCACGCTGATCGACTATCTGCTGAGTGGTGAATGGCCCGAATAATATAGCCTGAAGGGATATATTACGATTAAAACACCGAGCGCACCTTCTCTTTATGAGGTGCGCTCAGCGTTTTTCTTGTGTTGGTCGGGGTACCTGGATTCGAACCAGGGACCTCCTGCTCCCAAAGCTTAATCATTTCCTCGCATCTGTCTAATTACCAACTAGTTACAATATACATTTTAAGTTTTGCAATCGCCTTGCAATCGCTTATTTTTTCTCAACGAGTAATTCATTGAGTTTCATTCGGAGTTCTCGGTTTTCTGCCTCGAGTTCCTCAATGCGTTTCTCCTTGCGCTGAAGCATTGTTAAGAAACTCATGGTGATGAACTGATCGGGTGACTGAGTCGCCATGGACTCTGCACATGTTTCTTGAACTGACACTGAAGTCGCGGCCTGTTCCTCTGCCTTATTCTCTTTGTCTGCCACGTCCGGTTCTGGCTGCTCCTCTATAATATAATTTTCAATGTCGGTAATGCCGAAGATATCACACACCTTTTCAATGAAGGCAAGTGGACATTTGGCTTTGCCGTTTTCTATTTGAGAGATGAATCCTTGTGGATAGGAGGTCAACTGCGCTAACTGCTTTTGAGTGAGTTGACGCTCTTTCCTTATGCGATTAATATCCAGCCGTCTCATTGTGTTGTCAATAAATGGTTAATAAAAAAACTGATACATGTTAACAAATATCTGAAAAAATATTTGTAACTTCGCCGCTAAAACCCTTGGGGTTTCTAGAACATGGAACAAATTTTTTCCACGATGGTAGAAATTATCACCACAAAGGTATAAATTTTTTCCACGATGGAACAAATTTCCACCATATTTTTTTGAATTTTAACAAATATTATAATCCGGCTTATTTAGCGAATATGATATAACTAACTGAACTATAATAAAATAATCAAAAAATGAGATCAGAAGAACCTAGAGTGTACCTATCATATAGGTATAGCATCAAACAAACTTGTGCTTTATTGGGAATCCACCGCAACACTTTGCGGTATTATACCGAAAAGGGATTCATAAAATGTGGCTATAGGATGCCCTCAAAACGAAAGTTCTATACTGGTCGTGACATCCTGTACTTTTGGAGAGCGAAGTATTAACAGTTACTACAATCTAACACCTAAGAAAACGCTATGATAAGTGATCAATCCATTGAAAAAGTCTTGGAGCGAGCAGATATCGTCGATGTTGTCAGCCGATATGTGCAGCTCAAGCGGCAGGGTAATAACTATGTCGCTTGTTGTCCATTCCACAAAGAAAGCAAGCCTTCTTTTGCAGTAAACCCAACCCGCAACTCGTGGCATTGTTTTGGTGCTTGCAATGAGGGTGGAAACGCCATAAGCTTCATGATGCGCTACAACAATATGTCATTTCCCGAGGCGGTGAAAGAGCTTGCACATATGTACAATGTGCAGCTTGGGGAAACAGACAAAAAGCACGATACCCTACAACGTGAAGAAAGTCTAAAGCGAGACAGTATGTTTCTAGCCTATCAATCCTTGCAACCCTTCTTCGTATCACAACTAGGTGAAAATACTGAAGAGTGCAAACGGGCTATGGCATACGCTTCCAATAGATGGAATCGGGACTTTATCGCAGAGTATGGCATCGGCTATGCACCAAGAAACAGTTCCTTACTTATTGATTATGCCAAAACTCACAATATTCCTCAGTCTGTTTTGATGGAACTGGGAGTGTTACGCAAATCGGATAATGAAGATGGATCCATGTACTCGTTCTACCGTGAACGAATCATGATACCCATTCGTGACCGTTTCTCTCGCATCATAGGCTATACAGCCCGATATATTGGGGAGAACCCAGATGCTGCCAAGTACCTCAACTCGGCATCATCTATGATCTATAGCAAGGACAACTCCGTATTTGGTATCAACGTCGCCTCGAGAGCAGCAGTGCGGGAGGATAAACTATACCTTGTTGAAGGTGCTCCAGATGTGCTCAGGCTTCATCTAATAGGAGCAAATAACACAGCAGCCTCTCTAGGATCAGCGTGGACGGAGAAGCAGTTCAATCAACTCAAACGCTTCACAAGCAACCTTTGTTTCCTGCCTGACGCCGACCCGCCAAAACCAAGCGAGCATTACGGCACTGGAATCGCTTCGGTTATCAAGAATGCCCAGCTCGCCATGAGGCTTGGTTTTAATGTTTCGGTCAAGGAGATACCATTGACCTCTCAAGGGCAAAAGAACGATCCTGATTCCCATTGCAGGGACAGAGAAACGCTCAATGCCTTGAAAGAGGAAGATTTCATCGTCTGGTATGCCAAGAAACTATTTGCACCCAATGCTACCCAAGAAGAACGGTCAAAGGCTGTGATAGCCATTGCCGACCTCATAGTCCTTGTCAAAGACGATGTGAAGGAATCGATGTACCTGGACAGCGTGGCGAAGGTCAATGGCACAAAGTCGTTATGGAAAACCGCCATATCCAATGCGAAGCATCGCCTTAGTCAGAAGGCCCTCCAGCCTACGGACAGAAAGAACGTTGACCTTGATATGCTCAACAAATACGGCTTTCAGGAGAAAGACCATTGTTACATATCCATTACCAACGATGGCAGAATTTATAAGTGGTCCAATTTCACGATGGAACCGCTCTTCCACATCAAAGACCCGAGCATGTCCATGCGTCTCTACAAGATGACGAATGATAATGGACACACTGAGACTGTTGAACTCAAGCAGGAAGAACTTGTATCGCTTACCAAGTTCAGATTGAGAGTGGAAGGCCTGGGCAACTATCTGTGGTTTGCCAAAGAAGGGGAACTCAACAAGTTGAAATCCTACCTTTATGCCAATACCGAGAGTGCCACACGCATCGACCAGCTGGGCTGGCAACGTCAGGGTTTCTTTGCGTTCGGCAACGGAGTTTTCGACACCGAATGGCATCCTGTCGATGAATTGGGCATCGTGCGCCTGGGTGAGCGTGGCATCTACTATCTGCCGGCATTCTCATCGATCTATCGTGAAGAGATGCAGTTTTATCAGTTTGAGAGAGCCTTCTCCCACTTCGGCCACAGCACGATCAGCTTGCGTGAATTCTGCGAACGCTTTATCAAAGTGTTTGGGGATAACGGAAAAGTGTGTATCGCATTCTTACTTGCCACTCTGTTCCGTGATATTATATTCTCACATACGACACACTTTCCTATCTTGAACCTATTTGGACCAAAAGGTTCCGGAAAAAGCAAATTAGGCGCCATGCTCATGTCGTTCTTCATCGCCAACAACACAGCTCCCAATATTGTCAATTCAACTATTGCAGCACTTGCCGAAGCAGTGGCACAAAGCTCCAACGCCTTGGTCCACCTTGACGAGTTCAAAAACAACATTGAGATGGATAGAAGGGAATTCCTGAAAGGTCTGTGGGACGGTACGGGCCGCAACCGTATGAGTATGGAGCGTGACAAAAAACGCGAAGTGACAAAGGTCAATAGCGGCGTCATTGTCAGCGGCCAAGAAATGGCAACTGCCGACATCGCATTGTTCTCACGATTCATTTTCCTCTCCTACAACAAAGTCGAATTCTCTATTGAGGCACAACGCCAGTTTGAGGAATTGCAAGTTATTTGTGCACGAGGTTGCACGCATCTAACGATGGAAATCCTGCGTTATCGCACACGTTTTGAAGCAGACTTTAAACATAACTATAACATTGCATTTAACGATATTGTTCAGGGCATACAAGGAACTCAAGAGAAGAGTGCTGAAGATCGTATCATTCGAAACTGGACAATACCACTGGCAGCATTTCGCACGCTGGGTGATGTGCTGAGTCTTCCGTTCCAGTACAACGATCTGCTTGACATTTCAATAAAGGGCGTTAAGAGGCAGAATGATGCCACCAAAAAGAACAATGAATTGTCGAGTTTCTGGAACATTGTCTCATTCCTGCACCAAGATGGGAAAATCTGGTTCGGTGGCGACTATCGCATCGAGAATGAGGAACGAATCAAATGCTCTAACCTCAAAGATGAAATCATTTTCCAAACGCCTAAGAGAGTTCTTTACCTGAGATATAATCGTGTGTTCGAGCTGTACAAGACGCACGGGAGGATGGTAAACGAGGCTTTATTACCACCCTCATCGCTGACATATTATCTTGAACATAGCTCGGCCTATATCGGTAAGAAGCGTTCTGTACGTTTCAAGAGAATTATCAATGGCAACCAGATGACTCAAGAAGTTGAGAACAGATATGGACCTAACACCTATGCCAAGTCCTGTGCAGTTGACCAGGCGATGTGTTTCGACTACGACCAGTTGAACGAAATCTATGATATCAACCTTGAGGATTTAACAGAGTAAGACATACATTATCTAGCGTTTTTCTATTTCTTACGTTGTCAAACGTAACCTGGCGGACACCGGCTTGTGAAAGTAGGTGCCCGCACTTTTTGTGTTTTTCTGGAATGCCGATTGCTACAATGTCATGAGGTTCAATAACTATTCTACAAGTTCTACAAAATCTACAACTCAATTAATCAAAGAATTAACTGTCGAACTGGATTCTACACTTTTCTACAAAAATCTACAAAACGCCCAAAGAGTCGCTATTTTCTACAAAACCATCATCTTTCTACATCTGATTCTACAACAATAATAATACTATTTAATTGAAAACCAATTGATTATATTTGCATTATGCCTGTAGAAAACGTAGAACCTAAGATATGGCTGTATTTTACTCCTCAATTACGATAAACCTAAGCCCTGAATCTTTCAGCTCTTGACTTTGGGCGCAGTCAGGACGCGACCGCTTGCAGGAGAAAATGCCTGTTGCCCGTAAAAATCCCAAAGACATCATTGACTTGCCTATCCTCGCTTTCGTTGCCTTTACCCTGCAAAGGTATTGCGGCTTCCCCACTTGCAAGGCCATGCTACAGTTGCCTTCGAAAATTCTCCAGCCCTTCCAGGGTAGTAATTCCCGGGCAAGCCTTGCTGTCAGTGTGGACAGCCGCACTTTGCAGGCAGCGTAAAGGCGATCGAAGCGAAGGCAAGATCAATGAATGTTTAACTTTTAAATTTTTACTGTTATGGACAACAAACAATTTTCTATCAATCCTGCAAGCGGTGCTGACAGCACCAGTGTTCAAGAGCGAGTTGTAAAAGGCTCTCTCAGTTCAAGCAATCTCAATGAATGCGAAGAGCTTGAGGAGGTTGACCTCGATTTCCACAAGTATGATTATCGCAGCGGCAATCCCGCCGTATTCTGCTGCACTTATCACAAGTATAATGAAGGCCGCTCGCTGACTGGTGGCATGTGGCTCGATTTGTTATCGTTCAGCTGCTATGATGACTTCATGGCCGCCTGTCGATGGCTGCACCGTGATGAGTCGGACCCCGAGTTTATGTACCTCGATTACGAGAACTTTTGCGCTGCTTGGTATTGTGAGAGCTGCATGGATGAGGACACATTTGACCGCATCCAAGAATATGCGGCACTCGATGAGGATGAGCAGGAGGCTTTCGAGGCGTTTCTGGATATCACTTGCGACAAGAATGTCTCGTTTGACGATTTCCGTGAGCGTTACTGCGGCAAGTGGGACAGCGAGCGTGAATTTGCCGAGCACCTCTGCGATGAGCTGGACATGTTCCACAATGTGCCCGAGAGCGTCAGCCGCTTCTTTGACTACGCTGCATTTGCCCGAGAATTATTTTTATCGGACTACGATTTCAGCGATGGCTATGTGTTCCGCACCTGCTAAGCGATAGCCGCAGCCATTTGAAAAGAGCCGTCATCGTGCGGCTTTTTTCGTGCTCATGCGGAACGAAAACCGATAGAGTTCAATTATTGTCGGTAATTTTGTACAAATTACCGACCTAATAAATGTTAATTCAATATAAATGAATCAAGTGCCAAACTGTAAACCCGCTTTAGGCGAAGAAAAAAATAAGTGTAAACCCATTTAGTTCATTGCTCTCAAATCTGTCAACCTTTTATAGGGATAGTCGACATTGACATATTACAGAAATCCGAATACCACAGAAATCTTTATGTGTGAGATTCGGTTTTTTCAGGAAAAATTATTATCTTTGCCCTTCCAACAAGAAGATATAATCTTCTTGACCGGCTTACGACCAGGAAACATGAACGATATAACAAACTCCTTTGCGGTTATATGAGCTTTGGTCGGCTCGCTGGGACTGCACTGGAGTTTGTTTTTGAATAGAGAGACCTAAGGCATTAAGATAAAACCGAAGACTAACGAATATATGGCTAAGAAAACGACAAAAAAGGCAGAGGAGACGCTAAACCTGGACGCTATTCTGTTCAAGTGCAGGGATATCCTTAGGCAGGCTAAGAATTCAGGCTCGTTCTTCGAGAAGAGGGACATGATGTTGACCCTTGTCTTCCTCCGTTTTATCGGCGAGAAATACGAGGATGGAGTAGAAAATCTGCGACAATACCTCAGGGATCAAGGCATGAATCCTGATGATGAAGAAATCTTCAAAGCCTTCTTTGAGGATGCGACATTTGCCGACGGCACTTTTGACCTTCCCCCAGAAGCTCGATGGTCAACGATCATCAATACACCGGCCCCTCAGCTGAATGTGGCTCTGGATACCGCTCTTAAAAGCATCGGAGCCACCAATCCACAACTGAAAGGCTGCTTTGTAGAGGGTACATTTACCCAAAGGAATTTGGGTGCCAATGATATCAAGAAAGTTGTTGATGAGGTCAATAAGATCAGCCATAAGACCTTCGGTGAAGAGAAAGACCTCATAGGCCGGGTATATGAGTACTTCCTGAAGGAATTTGCCGTTAACGCTACCAAGGAGGAGGGAGAATTCTATACGCCTCACGACGTCGTTCAACTTATCGCTACAGTTATTGAGCCTTTCGACGGTACCCTATATGATCCCTGCTGCGGTTCCGGCGGTATGTTCATTCAGAGTTCTGAACTGGTGAGGGCTAAGCAGGGCGACATCAGCCGTATTAACGTGTATGGCCAAGAGAAGGAGGCCGCCACCTATCGTCTGGCTAAAATGAACCTCGCCTTGCGTGGTATTAGTCACAATTTAGGCAGTGAAAGCGACTCCTCATTCACGAACGACCTCCACAAGGGGTTGTACTTTGATTATATCATGGCCAATCCACCCTTCAACCTCAAAGGATGGTGGAACGACAATCTGAGCAAGGATGCCCGATGGACGGACTACGGAACCCCTCCTGAGAGCAACGCTAACTATGCTTGGATTCTCCACATGCTTTCACATTTGAAACCGCTCTCGGGTGTAGCAGGATTCCTCCTCGCAAATGGTGCTCTTGGAGATACCGATGCCCTTGAAATCAGGAAGAAACTGATTGAAAACGACAAGGTAGAAGCCATCATCATTCTACCCCGTGAACTGTTCATCACAACCGATATTAGCGTCACCTTCTGGATTCTCAACCAGAACAAGAAAGGAGGCAAATACCATGGTCGTGAACTTAGAGACAGGGAGCACGAGTTGCTTTTCATGGATCTTCGTCGTTGGACTGATAATCCCGTCAAAGGCGAACAGAAGAAGAAAGTGCTGCTGTCCTCTGAACAGATTCAGCGAGTAGCCGACATTTACCACCAGTGGCAGACCGTGGGGACTGACGGAAAGAACTTCGCTGAACCTGAGCTGTACAGAAGTGTGGGCATAGGCGAGATTGAGCAAAACAACTGGACGCTTGTGCCCAGCAAGTATATTGAGTTTATCGATCACGATTTGGAGATAGACTACCCCAAGGAAATGGCTCGAATCCAACAGGAAATGAAAGAGCTGATGCTACGTGAGAAAGAATCACAAAGGATGCTTGAAGAGGCGTTTAAAGGTATTGGCTATGGCATTGACTAAATATAAAATTGGCTATTTTGTTGAGCCTTATAGCTGTCGGTGTAATCTCTCGGATTTAACTCCAGAGGAAGTATCTGGAATTAACATCGATAAGGAATTCTTTGAGCCCGCCAAGCAAGTTGGAGAAGATACAAGCAACTATAAAGTTGTACCGCCTAATTATTTTGCTTGTAACTTAATGCACGTTGGTAGGGATGAGGTTTTGCCTGTTGCCCTAAACCACACTGAGCATAATAAAATTGTTAGTCCCGCATACTCAGTTTTCAAGTTAAATAAGGAGAATCTTATCTCTAAAGAATACTTTTTCATTCTTCTAAAATCGTCAGAAAAGGACCGATATTTTTGGTTTCATACAGATTCCTCAATTCGGCAAGGTTTATCGTGGGAGGATTTCTGCGATATTGATATTACGATTCCTGACATTGAGCAACAACAAAAGTATGTTGATGTTTATCTTGCTCTTCAAGACAACCTTGCAGCCTACCAAAGCAAAGTGGATGATCTAAAATTGGTATGTGAAGGGTTTATAGAGAATCTGAGGGGAAACACTGTTTGCGAAGCAATAGGAAACTACATCAGGGAATGTAACGAAAGAAATGTCAATTTGAGAATCAATAATGTTCAAGGCGTTGATAGCTCAAGTAATTTTGCAGAAACTAAAGCCAATACACTTGGATTAGATTTCTCAAATTATAAAATTGTCAAAACTCATCAATTTGCTTACAATCCATCTCGTATTAATTTGGGCTCTATTGCGTTGAGAAATGACGATGACTGCATTGTCTCTCCAATGTACATTGTCTTTGAAATCGCCAATCATGATAAATTGATGCCCGAATATTTAATGCTATGGTTTAGTCGCTCTGAGTTTCTTCGTAGCACTTTATTCTATGCTACTGGCTCAGTTCGAGATACGTTTGGATATGAAGCCATGTGTGATGTACACATACCTATACCAGATATTAGTGCTCAAAGAACTATTGTAAACATTTATCGTTGTTATCTAGAACGACAAAGGATCAGTGTCCAGTTGAAGGAACAGCTTAACAAGCTCTGCCCGATCCTCATCAAAGGTTCATTACAAACTTTCAATTAATTATATGAATATGATTGATTATAAAGATATATTTCAGCGTCTTATCACCCATGTTGAACATGAGTTGATTGAATACAAGAGTGCCGAAAATCAATATGACACGAATAAGTTGGGTAAATACATGTCAGCACTGAGCAATGAGGCGAATCTTCGAGAACTTGATTTCGCATGGATATTGATGGGTGTTAATAATGATAGGCAAGTCGTTGGAACCAACTTCTTGATGGATGACTCAAAGCGGCAGTTATTAAAACACGATATAGCTGCTAACACAACAGGAGGATTAACTTTTCGAGAGATTATTCCCATTGAAGTCGACGGGAAAAGGGTTCTTATGTTCCAAATTCCTGCCGCGCCCAGGAATATCGTGACAAAATGGAAAGGAATAGCTTATGGGAGAAGTGGAGAAAGTTTAGAACCGCTATCACAAGACAAATATGATGCCATTCGCTACCAACGACCTTTAGATGACTGGTCTGAGCATATTGTAGAAGGTGCAAATATCAAAGATGACTTGGATGAATTGGCTATCGCCAAAGCGCGAGTCATGTTCAAAAAAGTTTATGATGATACTCCTTCAGAAATGGTAGATGGGTGGACAACGGAAGAGTTTCTTAGGCATAGTGGCATTTTAAACAATGGACAATTAACCCGAGGAGCACTATTGCTGTTAGGAAAACCGACGGTAGCATATAAACTATCCCCTGCCGTTCCCCAAATTACTTGGACGCTAGTGAATGAGGAAGGACGCAAGATTGACTACAAACATTTTACAATACCTTTCATTATTACTGTTGACGAGGTGCTGGGAAAAATCAGGAACCTTACCATGCGTGAAATGCCTGGTGGGACGTTGTTTCCAGACAAGCTCATGCAATACGATGATTTTGTCATTAGAGAGGTTTTACACAATGCAATAGCCCATCAGGACTATACGCTCTGTCAAAGAATCAATTTCATAGAGGGACCAGACTACTTGTATTACTCTAATGCAGGCACGTTCTTCCCTGGTACTCTAGAGAATGCCCTTGACACATTAAAGCAGCAAAAGTTCTATCGTAACGAATGCCTGTGCAAAGGTATGGTGAGTTTTAATATGATCGACACTGTGAGTAGTGGTATCCAGACCATTTTCTATAAACAGAAAGAGCGTCATTTCCCGATGCCAGACTACGAAATTAATGAAAACGTACCTGAAGTGAATGTCAAAATTTATGGAAGAGTCATTAATGATCGGTATGTGGATTTGCTCAAAAGAGATACGTCCCTTTCGCTGAAAGAGTGTATTTGGTTGGACGCTATCCAAAAGGGGCGGCCTATTACTGAAACAGCAAAGAGAATATTAAAGAGAAAGAAACTGATAGAATGGCACAAGCCAAACTATATTATTTCGCAAGCCGTTGCACAGAAGACCCGTCAAGTGCCAGAATACACTAAACAAAAGGGGTTGGATAAGAACAAACTGTTAAGTATGATACAGCAAGTCATTGAAGATGCGGGTGATTCTGGCATCTTGTTAAATGACATATATGAGTACATGCATGAAACGTTGCCTTCAAGCAAATCGGTAGAAGCAAAGAAAAAGACGCTCAGCTACTTACTGCAATGTCTTAAGGCTGATGGTATTATTTATCCTGAAGGACTAAAATGGAAAGCGACTAAAAAGTCAATTAGTTAGATTTTAGTTAGATTTTAGTTAGTTGTTTGTTAATAAAACGTTAGTTATTTGTTAATTATCAATTAGTTAATCAATAATTTTTGGTTGGTTTTTAGTCGGTTAATAAAGAATTATGGCAAAGCATCATCTAAATGATATAAACGGCCACTTCGTGGAGAGCGATTTTGAGAATGCTCTTATCTCGTTCCTTGAAGACGAGGATTGGCAGTATCTCTATGGTGATTCCATTCCCAGGGCCAGCAAGAAGGAGGTCCTTTATATGGACGATCTCCTTAATTATCTGGAGAAGACTAATCCCGATCTGGACGATGATGAGATTCGCCAGATAGCAGACAATATCCGGCTTGTGGGTAGTGACTCTGATTTCGCTACGCTGCACAAGGTTTATGGCTGGATGGTGAACGGCATTCAGTTTGTGTCTAAAAAGGGCGATGCCAAGATGGTGGCGCTTATCGACTTTGGGCACCCTGACAACAACATCTTCCGGGTGGTAAACCAGTTCACTGTAGAGTATATCAACAATGGTGAAACTAAAACCCGCCGCCCTGATGTTCTGCTCTTCATCAATGGTATGCCAGTCTGTGTTATTGAGTTGAAGAATCCTGCCGATGCAAATGCTACGATATATGATGCATGGGAACAGATTAATGTCCGTTATTGGAGAGACATACCTGCTTTACTTCACTACTGCTCGCTGGCCTGCATCAGCGATGGAGTGAAAACCCGCTTGGGAACTGTCCGCACCCCTTATGAGCACTTCTATGCCTGGCGCCGTGTGGAGAATGATGATACGGTCTCTACTATGCCCTTTGCCGAGTTGGAGACCATGGTGAAGGGTGTCTATCGCCCAGCCCGCTTCCTCGAAATATTTAGGGACTATATTTATTTTAGGGACAAAAATTATGACAAAGACGAAGTGGAAATTGTGTGTCGATACCCGCAATTCTTCGCTACCCGTCTGCTGAGGGAGAGTGTCGTTCGATCTGTTAAGAGTAAGAGCGGTAAGGGTGGAACCTACTTCGGTGCTACAGGTTGCGGAAAGACCTTTACCATGGCTTTCCTGGCCCGACAACTCTCGATGAGATGTGCTGAAAAGATAGGTTCCCCAACTATCTTGATGATCGTTGACCGTGATGACCTTCAGAAGCAAGGAGCCAAATTGTTCACCAAGAGCACTGAGTTCCTGGGATTGGGTGAAGTGAAGATTGTTCCAAACAGAAGAATACTCCGCCAAGAACTGGGATTGCGCCAGAGTGGTGGTTTCTATATTTGCACTATCCAAAAATTCTGTGACAGGAAAGATGATCCGATAGGTCTTGTCAACGACAGGTCTAACATCATTTGTTTCAGTGATGAGGCGCACAGGACCCAGATTGAGGGATCGCGACGCATTCAGTTCAGCGAGGATGCTGACGAGAACATGAAGGCGATGATTTCCAAGCCTTACGCCAAGGTGCTGCGAGAAGCGCTACCGAACGCTACTTTCGTGGGATTCACGGGAACCCCCATTGCTGAGACCTACCAGACCTTCGGTGACGAGATAGACCGGTACACTATGGACCAATCGGTGGCCGACGGCATTACAGTGCCCATCAAGTATCATCCCCGTATTGCTCGAGTTCTTCTAAACCAGGAAAAGGCTAAGGAGATTGAAGCATACTACTCAAAATGCGCCGAAGAGGGCTCAACTAAAGATGATATCGCCAAGAGTAAAAAGGCTATGAGCTCGCTTGAGATTATCCTTGGTGAGCCCGAGCGTCTCGATAAGCTTGCTGTTGACATTCACAACCACTATGTTGCTGCCGTCGCTAATGACCCCGACAGGGTGCAGAAGGCAATGATCGTCTGCTCAAGCAGGCCTATCGCATATAATCTGCTACAAAAGTTCAAAGAACATTATCCGGAATGGTTCATCGAGAGGAAAACACCCGAGGGCGTTGAAGTATCACCCGAAGAGCTCAAAGAGTTGAAGGAGATGCCTACCATCGCTATGGTGGCTAGTGTGGGCAGTAATGACGAGGAAGGAATGTACAACTATCTGGGGGGTGTGAAAAATGACAAGCGCTCCGATGATCTGGATGCTGCATTCAAACAGGAGCATTCAAATTTCCGTATCGTTATCGTGGTGGACATGTGGATTACTGGCTTCGATGTGGAGTGCCTGACTTACATGTACAACGATAAACCGCTACAGAAACATTCACTGATTCAAACTATCAGTCGAGTAAACCGCAAATATCCTGGTAAGGAATATGGCTTAATCGTGGACTATATAGGTATTCGAGACCATATGGTGGAGGCCATGAAGATATATGGCGGTGGCGGTGGATCAATAGCGCCTACACCTGACGACATTGAACAAGCCACAATCATTTTCCGAGAGCATCTGGAGATTCTCAAGAGGTTGTTCAAGGACTATGACCTGAAACCATTCCTTAACACCGATACAGACCCAGCGAAACGATATATCCTGCTTGCGAAAGCAGCAGAATATGTCTTCTCAGAAACGGAAAGTATGACGACGGTAAGCCAAGACGGGAAAAAGACCAAGAAGGTATCCTTCAAAACCTACTTCCTACAACAAGTGAAGAGGATGCGAAAGGCTTACGACATCTGCCAGCCGTCTGGAGAACTGGGACAAGAAGAGGAGGCTGTAGCTCAGTGCTTCATGGCTATCGCTGGTATGGTGTATAAGATGAGTGGAACAGACGCCCCTGATGCTGACACCATGAACAAGCGGGTGGCTAAGATGGTGGAAGAAGCGTTGAAATACAACAATGTAGAGAGCATCCTTGAAGAAGGTGATGAAATGGACATCTTCGGGCCAGAGTTTACAGAACGACTTGAATATATTAAGATGCCAGCATCAAAACTGGAGATGCTTATCAAACTCCTACGTAGACAGATTACAGAATACAGCAAGACCAACCAGGTCGCCTCGAAGAAATTCCAGGAGATGTTGGAAACGACAATCAAGCAGTATCACGAACGGAGGAAATTCCTTTCAGAACAAGAGGCAGGAGCCACACAGGAAGAGACGGCCGAAAGCATTATTCAAAAAGCCACAGAACAGGCCCTTGAGATACTCAAGGGTATGCAGGCCGATCGGGATAGCTTCCGAAAGCTGGGACTCACTTTTGAAGAAAAGGCGTTCTACGATATCCTTATCCATCTGAGAGACAAAAATAACTTTGTCTATGGAGAGGATATAAATGTGGACGGCATTATCGTGAATGAGAAGTGCAAGAGCCTAGCTTGCATGATTCGTAAGATTATCGATACCAAATCATCCTTTGCTGATTGGCTCAATAACCAACGTGTCCGTGAACAGCTCAAACTGGACATCAAGGTTTGCCTTGTCAAGAACGGTTATCCTCCCCAGTACACCCCTGAGGTATTCCGTGAAGTGATGGACCAAGTCGAGAACTTCAAGGAAAACGAGGACACCGACAACGTCATGGTAATGGAGCCTAAGGCATCTATCGTCCCCCTGCCAGTGCCATATAAGGACAGCAACGAGATAGGAATGGCTGCCGAGCCATTGGAGTAACAATCCCTCATCTTTTTGAACCATAGTTTAACTTATGATAGTTGATTAGATATTCTTGTATTCTTTCTTTAGTTGAATATTGCAAGGATTATTGGTAAAAAAGCAAGGATTTTGTTAATTTTGTGGGCAAAAATTGACCGTTATGGATAATACCGTTATGAAACAGAAACTATTTACCAAGTCGGCGTTCAAGATTGCGCTTGACTGTCCTAACAAGCTGTATTACTATCGTAACCCGGACGTTTATGCTAACGCCGATGCCGAGGATGAGTTCCTTCAGGCGTTGGCCGAGGGCGGTTTCCAGGTTGGTGAACTCGCTAAGATCTATTGCGATGTGCCACCCGAGAACGATATCGAGGAACTGGACTATGACACATCGCTGCGTCGCACCCAGGAACTGATGCAGCAAGAGTGCGTGAATATCGCCGAGGCTGCATTCAAGTTCGGCAACCTGTTCGTGAGGGTGGACGTCCTCAAGCGTGTCGGCAACGTCATCGACCTGATTGAGGTAAAAGCCAAGTCATGGGACCCCGATGGGGATAAATTTATAAACGATAATGGTTGCGTAGTGACTAAAATCCGGCCCTACGTCTATGACGTGGCGTTCCAAAAGTATGTCGTCACCCATGCCTTGCGTGAGTTATATCCTAAAAGCCAATTTACCGTCCGCACTCGCCTGATGATGGCGGACAAGAGCAAAACAGCCGACATCAACGGCATGAACCAGTTGTTCAAGATCAAGGAAGTGAACCACCGCACCCGTGTCGAGACCGCACCAAATGCCCACCAACTGTTGGCACAATCCAACGCGCGTGTACTTACGGCCTTTGACGTCGATGAACTGTGCGACCGAGTCATAGCCGGGAAAACTTCTGAACAAGGAACAGAGGATTTCATGCTCAACATGAAATTTATAGACTATGTCGAAACAATGTCGAAATATTACTGCGATAACAAGCCATTTCCCGACATTACGCTGGGTTCAAAGTGCTTCAAGTGTCAGTTCCAAAACGATGATAGCACTTCTGAATTAAAGGACGGCTACAAGGAATGCTGGAAAAACGAAAAAACTGCAAGATTTGATGACAGCGACTTCGATGAGCCTTTGGTTAAGGACTTGTGGAGACAATATATCCGGTGTGATAAATGGATCCAGGAAGGAATCTACAAGATGGAGGACATCACCGAGGAGCAACTCCCGCGTCATGACAAAAACAAGTCCGACCCATGGTTGGATCATTACGAGCGCAAATGGTTGCAAATCGCCATGATGACCGATAACCAGGAGGTGCTCAGTGACTTTGCCAGCGACATCCGCGACGGGGTATATCTTGATGTTGATGGACTCAGGGCCGAGATGGCAAAATGGAAGTTTCCCCTACACATGATTGACTTCGAGACCACGGCAGTGGCGTTGCCTTACTACGAGGGGATGCGCCCTTACGAGCAGGTGGCTTTCCAGTTCTCGCACCACATCATCGAGAAAGGTGGCGAAGGAGGTTATACCATCCGTCATGCGGGTCAGTACCTCAACGAGGATGTGACCAAGTTCCCCAACTTTGAGTTCGTTAGGGCTTTGCGTAATCAACTGAGCAATGACGATGGCACTATCTTCCGATACGCACCTCACGAAAATACCATTCTGCGAGCCATCTACAAGCAGCTGGATGAGAGCCATGAGGGCGATAAGCAAGAGCTTATGGAGTTTATCGACAGCATCACCCATTTGAAAGACAAAAAGACGCATAAACTCCTCCATCAGGGTCCGCGCGACATGCTGGACTTGTGGGATGTAGTGAAGCGCTACTTCTATGAGCCTGGGGAGATGAGAGGACGCACCAGTATCAAGGTCGTGCTACCTGCCGTTCTCAATGTCTCACAATTCCTCAAGAACAAATACTCCAAGCCCATCTACGGCAAGGTGATACCCAGTTGCAACATCTCCGCGTCCGATCCGATCGCTTGGATTGAGATTGATGCCGCGACGGGGCATGTTGAAAACCCCTATCACCTGTTGCCGCCGGTGAAGGACTTGATTGGCATCGATATTATTGACAACGAGATGCTCGAAAGCATGGGCGAAGACATGACCATCGCCAACGGCGGTGCTGCCCTAACGGCCTACAACAAACTGATGTTCTGTGACGGCAACATGACCGACGCCCTGCGCGAGGCCCTGCTCCGCTACTGCGAACTCGACACCATGGCCATGGTCTTCATCTGGGAATACTTCAACCAACAAGTTTAACTTAATAAGTTGTTATTTATGAAGTATTATGAATATCCTAATCATGGTTTAATCGCCATACAAAATGATAACGAATCATTAGATGTCTATTGTTCACATTTTATAGTTCCAACATCCGTTAAGTTTACGGCACCTGGGTGGTATGCCGAACAGCTCAGGCCTCTACTAACTGAAATCTCTAAAGAACGCTTTGATATTTGTTATTCTTTCCGTTGTAGATTTAATGAATATACAACAATTGATTTAGAGAATATTGATCTAGAATTATATCATGGGACAGATGCTAAAGTTGTGCGAATGACCGACGATGAGCGGAAAGCCCATAAAACGTTTTGCAAACGTGCTATCGAATACCTGTATCCACTTTATTTAAAGACGTACTACGATAGTTCTACCGGAATCTTTAGTGTTAATAAAATGGAACTTGATAATGAGATTAATGTTGATATTAATCGCGAGTGTTTGGGTCGATATAGAAAAATGCTTCGGGGACATCAATTATATCAGTACCCCGATAATGTAGTCTATCTAGCCACTTTAGCTTCTGCAGAATCTTATGCTAGAAAAAGTTTTGCTGGAGGCGAGTTTGGCTATATAGCTTATTTCTTGATCAAAACAGCCCAAAATGTAGAATTGCCTGGTTTTGACCCTGATCCTGAAATGGAAAATGCAATCCAGCATGTTCTAGAATTTGGAGAACAAAAAAAGGAACCTGTGATTTTTAGGTTTACAATAAATAACGATATAGACATAGAATATTTAAGAGACGAAAATGGGGAATTCCTGCCAGGGGCCAACCAGGGTAGTTTTCGATATATAGGTCCGATAAAACTTGATTTAGCTAAAGCAGAATACTTAAAGTGATTTTCTATTGTGTCCAAGCTTTGCGTATGCCCTGCTCCATTACTGCGAACTCGACACCATGGTCTTCATATGGGAATACTTCAACCACGAATGTTAATCAACATGTTTAATTTAATAACTTAATAATGCTAATATGAAAAAGAATACTGGTTTTCATGGCGAGTTTTTAACATGGTTAAAGAAATACAGGAATTTTGATGAAAACTCAACGTCTGCTCAGGACTACGCCAAGATATTGGATTCTGATTTCTTCTCTGATTTAATGAAAGAGATAGAGAATCATAACAATAGTAATAAAATTAAAATGCCAGAGATAACATGGAGTGAAAGCAATTTTTTTTCCATTATCCCAAAGATGGTAAAAGTTTATTTAAATCTAGATAAAAACAGTCAGAAAGAAAAGAAAACTAGAATGAAAAAGGAGATTCTAAATCTAATAAATTTAGCATCTCGCTCTGTGACTATTTCAAAAGTTTATTTTACTACTGATGTTGATAAAAAAGCATTCGATAAGAGGGCCTATTTTAACCGATATGTAGAGTTCATTAAACAGGCACTTAATGAGGGAACGAATATTTTAAAAATAATCAATCCAGCATTAAACGCTATAGGTAATCTTGAAGATAAAGAATATAGTAAAATAAAACAGGATTTAAACCATTATAAGGTATATGATTATGATTCTTTGCGAACAAAATTCAGAGCCAGATTAAGAACACAAGACAGGAATTCTGGTGAAAAAATATGGCTTCCACTTACATTTATTTCAAAGATTTATACAGGATTGAATCAATGCGATTCTCCTGAAAAGAAAGAACATAAAGACGATTTTACTAAATGGCTTGAAGAGATTATAAGAAGCATCTATATATATTATTATGACAAGAATAATGCTATTAAAGTCTTGTCGTTCAATCGTAAAAACGTAGCGTTTCTGGAGTTTGAGCAAGCAAAGCAAGTGTGGCTAATCAAAAAGGATGGTAATCGACATTTAGTTGCGACCCCAACGAATACTGGCAATCAAAAAGCAAAAATGACTGCAACCGACATTAATAGGATTGATATTGATCATGTGAAACCAATTGATCTAACCTTGAAAGAGTTGGGGGATCCACAGAACAATCAGCTAAAACAGTTAGAGATAATATCGAATGAGTTTCGACTATTATCTGAGAAAGATGACTCAAAGGAGGAACAAGAAAGAACAATAGAAGCATTGATAAAAAATCTCAATTTTGTTGATTTGAAAGATGAACTTGAAAAAATTAGACTAGATAGTCCATATCGTTTGATGGATTCAACAAAAAATAGTGAAAAAAATAATAGTCTTACATTCAACGAGATTTATAAAAGATGGGGTAAAGATTCTCATTATTATGGCTTTATTGATTTTGCATGGATGAATCTTGAAAACAACGCTGTTAAGGTCGTAATATATCAAGATCTATCAGAAAATGGCATAACTCGTATCATGAAAGAAAATGAATTCAAAGAACTGACGAACTATCGAATAATTAAAATCTCAAAAGTACCAAAAGAGCTTATTTAAATGCATCGAATAAATGCTGTCCAGTTTTTCTGACAGTTGATTTTGGTTTTCTTGACAAGAAAACGGAATTTAACTTATTGATTCCTTCTACTTTTGCGGTGTGAAATCGTTTAAAAGTAGGAGGAATTATTATGTTTTGGTTTATCATCGGAATCGTTATTGCGCTGCTGGGTGGGTTCATCGTCCTGTCGGCGCTACGCCTTGTGTTGAATGTCATCGGCTGGATCATCCAGGCGATCTTCTCGTTGTTTTCTTAACTACGAATTACGCGAATTATACAAATTAGGGCATCCGCGTACTTATTATGCCTAATTTCGCGAATACGTCCGATATAACTTCATCAACAACAGATTACTAACAACTATAAATACAATGAACATGGAAGAGAGAAAAGGAAGATTTGAGATGTTGCAGCCGTGGGACAAGCTGCATGTGTTGGATAGCGAGGCAATGGACTTGCTGGCTCAGGAGTTTGTCGATTCGGAGCAGGATCGGCCGTTGGTCATATTCTACAATGACTGGCAGGTCTGGAAGAAAAACCCCATCAAATATTTAGCCGAAAAGGCCTTGAGACCTGGGGTGGTGCTGAATCTCGACTTGTTCAAGCGTCGCAAGGCGGCCGAGCCCGAAGAAAAGATTATTCAAGACGTCAAAGCTCTGCCGCACCCCGTCGTGGAGGTCGTCGGTCCGGCAAGTGATGAGAATTTCCGCCTCATGGTGGCCCTGGCACATGGGACAGGAAAGAAGGTGTTTGCCTACTGTATCATGAAGAGCGGGCTGGAGCGCGACAATTGGGGTCATGTGGTGTATCGTGACAGCAGCATCGAACCGTTTGGCGTTTGGCAGGATCAAATCAACTTTGTGGTTGCCGATGGCGAAATGGGCTTATACCGTCAAGACCGTCAGTTGTATCTGGCCTACCACCAGGTTGATATATTGCATTACCTCAAGGCAATCCTGACTCCGAGGAGCGAGGAACCGTTTAATGAGGTCATGGAGTTGATCAACGACCCTAAATGCCTTGCCGAAGCTTTCAGGAAGGCCTTTGATCATACCGCCAATCGTAAGGATTTCCTCAAATTCTTTCGACTCATGTATCTGGATGATGAAGTGAACATCAAAAAGGACGGCACTAAATGGACCTTCAGCCTGCCCGTCAACCCCGTCTATTTTCGCCAGCATCGGTTGAGTGAACATTTTAATAAGGTCGAACTGTCCACGGCAATCATCGTTGTCAATATGTAGGTGTACAGAAAATGCGACACATGATTCTACTTGAAATAGGATTAGCGGGCATCCGTATATATTTTTACGAATTATTATCACATCAATTAATCATAACAAAAACAAGAACATGGAATCAAAAAAGTTTATCAATCAAATCAATGAGCTTTATGAAACGGCACTGGCAGAGGCCATGGCCCTGTTGAAGAACAATGAAAACGGGCGTTACATCGCCATCCCGAACTGGGAGGACGAGGTGGCTGCCACTTCATGGAATGATGTGCCCATCAGCATCTGGGGTGTCGGGCTTAATGACGACGAGCACATTTGCGTTAGGGCTTTTGTCAACAACGTGGGATATGGCTACATCGAAGAAGACTTCCCCCAGGAATGGACCGACATCACTGTTGAGAAGATCAACACATCGAGTTATCCCGAACTATACCGCTTTGTAGCCGACAATATCGATAAAGCGATGTCGAAGGAAGATGCTGACAATGTGAAATGGGAGTGAAGCATCATGAGCAGGAGCAAATTGCGGAATCGGTACATGAGGAAGAAGTATTCTTCGGCAGGCCGCAACCGTCACCGATTGGATGAGATGCCGAAGAATCGTCCGTCCCGATACGTTTCTATGCGCTGTAACTTCTGCATGGTGTCCTGGCTACAAGAAAGCGGCTCCTTTGGCGGTCACAGGGTGAGGCACGCAGGCCACCGCATGGTGAGCGGCATCGTCCGGCAAAAAGTCAAAGCAGAAATTCGACAGCAGATTGCAGACGAGCTCAACCCAGTAGGAGAAAAATAGTTTGGATTTGCAGTGTCCAGTTTTTCTGACAGTGGGTTCAAGTTATGCCGACGGATAATCGCTGGTAGGGTTTTGGATTGGATGTAATTTTGCAGCGTCAAACCTTCGGTAAGGGGAGATTTGGCGCTGTAAAAGATTATTCACCAATTAAAACATATCAAATTATGACAGTAAAAGAATTAAAGAACGCCCTTGAGGGCATCAGTGAGCCCATCGACCGCATTGCTGGTTTCTGTGACAACTACGACCAGATGTTCAGTCATTGCGAGGTTCGTGTAAATGAGAACACCGTGGAGATTGACTCCGATGTGGATCTCTTTGAGCCCAAGAATGCAACCACAGTAGCGGAAGCGATGGCCCAGGTTCTTGCCCTGCCCATCGAGACGGATGACTATGCCGTTTTCTATGAGGGTGGTGACAATCATGCCGAGACGGTCCAACTTGTGCGTGATATCCGCAGGATCAACGTTGTGCAGGGTACAACTGGGATCGGCATCAGCCTGCAGGGTCCGCAGCCGAGTGGTGTGCTGAATCGGGGCTTGTACGTGACCAAGATGTTTGTGAACGATGAGCGTGCCAAGTCGCTCAACGAAGCGTTCTACGAATTTCTGGACGAATTGGACGCTACCTGTGATTTTATGGATTCTCGTGATACGGATAAGGGTATTTTCATCGATTTTGTCACCGATCAGTGCACGAGTGTATCGTTGATAGCTCTGATGGCAGGCACTTTCAAGAATGTGGTCTTTTGCCGCACACCGTTTGAATGCTTCGGCGAGGAGATTTGTAGACTTACCAACGACCATGAGGGCCACTGTTGGGGCAAGCGTGCCGCCGTCTTTGTACCTGCCGATGACCGTGAAAGTATTACTCAAAATGGGGATTTTCATTATTGCATTCAGGACATGGTCTATGCCAAGGCAGAGTGCGATACAGAACAAGAGGTGGAGAAGTTCATCGCTGAACATAACCCTGACGAAGAACTGGGCGACAAGGTCGTTCGCATCGTTAGCCGCTACATCGATGACCCACTTGACCTCATCCTAAAGCCATGGCCTGAGGATGAGTATGAATAAGAGCAACTCATAGGGGGGGCTTCTGCAAATCACAAAAAAGTAGAAGCCCCTTTGAATTTTTCAATAAAAATGTCTATATTTGTATTGCGATATCAATAGTGACAATACCATATAATTTGACTATGAACGAACAGGAAAGAAACAGTAATGATGTCCCCCAAAAGAAGACAGTAGTTTATCTGCACGGCTACGGATCGAGCAGTCTGACCAATACAGCAATCTATCTGGCCAAGAAGATGCCGGAGTGCAACGTGATAGCCCCGGACATCCCCGTTGACCCCATGGAAGCGCTACCGTTCTTGAAGGACTACTGCGCTGCCCATCATGCCGACCTCGTTATCGGCACTAGCATGGGTGGCATGTATGCCATGCAGATGACCGAATACCTGCGCATCTGTGTGAACCCAGCCCTTCACATGTCTCAGCTAACGGATGTCCTCATGGTGGGTACGTTCGAGCGTTTCCAACCGACAGTCGATGGACGAACACACTACACCATCACCGAGGAGATTATCCAACACTTCAAGGAAATGGAGGAGCACATGTTTGATGGCGTGACCAGAGAAAACCAGTCCAACTGCTGGGGCTTTTTTGCCGACGGCGATACACTGGTCAACTACAAAGCAGAATTTGCCGAGCATTTCTCTCAAATCGCTGACTTCCATGGAGAGCACCGCATGAACAATGCTGTCCTGCGCGACGTCATCATCCCAGCCGCAAGAAAAATCCTCAAAGAGTAATCGTCCATGAAGAAAAAACGTGTGATTCCATCATGGCTGGAAAAAGAATGGCAGTCAGATTTCCGTCCTTGCCTAGATTTGTGCCACGAAAGCCAGGAGAAAGCGCTCTCCAAACAATTGACCAAAGAGCAGCAACAGGAAGTCGGTGAGATGATCTCGAGGTTTCTTGAGATTGATCGTGATATTGACAGGCATGCCAAAGGCGCTTTTAGGAGAGCACGTAATGAACTCTTTCCTCTGCTTGATGAGATACGAGCCTATTGGCGAGAACATGGATATAGTGAGTTGACCTTTGAGATTGATGGCAAGATCGGAATCAAGGACATAAACGGCAATGTGGCATTACATGCCGAATATGAGGATGCACATTTCACCTTTGACGACATGTGGCTTGCTCCCTTTCGAAGCGATTTTGTCGTTAAGAAGAATGGCAAATGGGGTGTTGTCGATAGTAAACAGGAGGTTATTTTGCCGTTTGAGTATGATGACATTTACCGTATGCCCGATTCTATAGACTACTATGTGGTGGAAAAAGACGGCAAGCAAGGCCTAATGGACATCTTTGATAAACATGAAAACAATAATCCGGTTCCGATTACTATGGACACCATCTATTATGTCCCTGGTTGGGATTTAACTCTTTTTTCCAAAGACGGCAAATGGGGATGGTGGTGGAACGAGCCCGGAGAGCCTGAGATTTTTGAGAACTATAGCGAACCGATATATGACGAAATCTACGTTCAACGCTCCGAGTACCGTTGCATGGACGATGATTATGATGATTACATCATCGCTAGGCATGGCGACCAACTTTACTGGATACTATACTGGACCATCAAATAGCCTGTCCAGTTTTTCTGACAGTGGGTTCAAGTTATGCTGACGGGAAATCCTTCTTGGGGTCGTGAGACGCCTGTACCTTTGCACCATGAAAAATAAAATGAAAGGAGAAATTATGGTTAAATTGTATTTTGCATCACTGATGCTATTGGCCGTCGTCGCCATCATCTGTTTCCCGCTGTTCGTCGTGTGGATGGGCATTTTCGCCCCTCTATCCTTCTGGGGTCACGTTGCTGTGACCACCATCGGCTTGTTCCTCTGCTATCTGGTCAAGCCCGTGTCGATTCTCACCGGTAATAACTATCAACTTTTCTAAACAACATCATCATGAGCAAGATCAATCAAATTGCAGAAAAGATGACCCAATTCGAGGCCATCGAGTGTGTAGTACGCAATGCAGAGGATTCTGAGTTGGGTTCTAAGTTCTTTGAGCATGTTGCTCCCTGCTTGCAAAAGATTGCCTATAAGCAAAACCTCACAACCGACCAGGCATTGATGTTGTGCTTGATGATGAACTTCTGTGACAGCTCCAACATCAGGTTGGGCAATCTGGCCCACCACACGGGTTTGTCCACAGTGTATCTGTTGAAATACCTCAACGACATTGATGAACTGGTCAAGAGGGGCTTTCTCAAACGTGCGGACCGCTGTAATACCGAAAGCTATGCTATCAGTCTTGAGGTCATCAATGCACTCAAACAGAACAAGGCTTTCGAGTTGAAGCGGTATCGTGGCATCAGCTGCGAAAAACTGTTCGAGCTGTTAGGGCAGATCTTTAGTGAGGATGATTATGATTCCCAGCGAGAACGTGTCATGAGTCTGTTGCACGACAACCCTCAGCTTAAGATCGCTCAAGTTATCAAGGGGCATCAACTCAGTGACGATGACACGATGTTGCTGATGCTGTTCTGCTTCTTGCTTGTGGACAATGATGACGACATGATACAAATGTCCGACATCCGTGAAATCATTGACTGCAATGGCCAATTGCGTGTGTGGAGTCGCCAACTGTCTAAAGAGCAACACCCGTTGCAGAAAAAGAAACTGATTGAGTTCAATCGTGTCAGTCCGATGATTGATACCCGCATATATCACTTGACCGATGAGGCGAAGGCCGACCTGTTGGGGGAGCTGGGCTTCAGCCTCCAGAAAAAGTCAAAGGCCAAACAGTTGCCTAAGGATTTCGTCTCCCATAAGAGCGTTGTGGCCAAGCAGATGTACTACACCCGTGACAATCAAGCCCAGGTGGACCGCCTGGCACAGTTACTTGAGGAAAAGAAGTTCCGAAACGTGTGCCGCCGCATGAAGCAGCGCGGCATGCGCACTGGTTTCGCCTGCCTGTTTTATGGTGCACCGGGTACCGGCAAGACCGAGACGGTGATGCAGCTTGCCCGCCAAATGAAGCGTGATGTCATGGTGGTGGAATTTGCTCAGATCCGTAGCAAGTGGGTCGGCGATAGCGAGAAAAACATCAAGGGAGTTTTCACGCGGTATCGTGAAATGAGCGCCCAGATGAACCGCAAGCCCATCCTGCTTTTCAACGAGGCTGATGCCGTGATCAATACGCGCCAAGAGCAGGCTACCAACAGCGTGGACAAGATGGAAAACACCATGCAGAATATCATCCTGCAGGAGATGGAGCAGTTTGACGGTATCATGATCGCTACCACCAACTTAGCCCAAAACATGGACCCCGCCTTTGAACGTCGTTTCTTGTACAAAATCCAGTTTGAGCGCCCCGATGCTGCGGTGAGAGGCAATCTCTGGAAGACCATGGTTCCCGAACTGGACCATGAGGAATGCAAGGCGTTGGGACGTGAATTTGACTTCAGCGGGGGCCAGATTGAAAATGTAGCCCGCAAGTACGCCATCAACTGCATCCTCAATGATATTGAGCCGAGCAATCGCTTAAGCGAACTGACCGCCCTGTGCCGTGAAGAATGTATCAACGACTCCAATTCGAGCCGCCCCACGGTCGGCTTTGTCGCCTAACATTGTTTTATCATGCCAATTGCGCTGGTGACCCTAATTTCACGAAAACCGATTAACTACTGTCGTGCATAAGTAGCAACATCAGTGCAATTGGCATTAAGATTATAAAATATGGAACAATACAAAGTCTATTTTAAAATCAAGGGAGACGATTGTCTCAATATTTACTACACCAGTGCTACCTGTGAACAAGAGGCCATCTGGCAATGGCAAGCCAGTGTTTTTGCAAAGATTTATGAGTGCGAATTTCTTGGCGTGGAACTCGCGTTCCCAGAAAAAAACACTATCTTTGTTGAAAAATAAACGCATTCAGGACCAGCCTATAAATACATAACGATAATGGACATACCAATTGGACAAATCATCAGAGAGGAAGTAGAACGTCAAGGCCTGACGATTGACGAGTTTGCAAAGCGCATTAGCACATCTCGTACCAATGCTTATGACATTTTTAACCGCCTGAGCATAGACATGGAGCTGCTAGAACGCATATCCAAAGTGCTGCATCGTAACTTTTTCGCCGAAATGGCTCAGCAGATGAAGTTGCAGCTGGAAATGTCGCCCGAGAAGGCAACCATGGCTAATGCTAAACTGGAATCGCTGGTACATCCTCTCGAAAAAGAATTAGATGGCACTGTATATTCCGAGGCCACATTTGCTAAGGATCGCGAGGGACTCAAGGCTTTGCTCAAGGAGTATTTTGAGAGTGATCACCGCATTCCGTTGCTCATCCTTGAGTCGGGTTACACCTTTGGCGCTCGGGAGGTGGTTAAGCAGGTAGCCAGTGAGGTCTTCCATAACGCCGGCTCTGCTCCGTGCCCCAAGGTTCTAGACGCTTCAAGAGTGAAATCAATGCCTGCCAAGGTATTTGTCGAATATATCGACTGCAACACCTTTGACTCCGTTGAAGCAAGCGATGAACGCCTGAACGAGATCTGTCGTATCCAGGGTGACGTGAACAAGAAGTTCGTCGGCATTATTCACACCGATCCCATCGTCTCGTTGCCCGGAAAGGGTGCCACGAAGTCGTTTGATCAGTGGGGAAGCGAAATGTCCATCTTCCTGTCACGTTCTGAGCAGTTCTTTATCTCGGTTTACCGTTGGAACCGCAATAGCTTGCTGTCATGGGCCAAAGATGCCAGCCTGCATGAGTACGTGATCAATTACATCAGCAAGCATCAGATTCCTGATGGCGTTCGCAAAGATTACCAGCTTGAGAATGCCCATGTGTCCTTCTTCGAGATACTTATGGGCCTCCCCCCCTTGCATCATGGCATCGACTATCCTACACCTCAGGCCTACTTGATGAGTGAGTGGCAACATGCATCGGATTTCATCACTAATGATGAAGATCTGACTCAGGAACTGCATCTGCGTCACTTCATCCTGGACATTATCGCCTTCAACGAACCTGAAGCCGCAAAGTATCTCCCTGACTATCAAACGCCGATGAAGACTATTGAGTGTAATATTGAGGTAGATGGTTTTATGGTCGATTGCCAGGAGATTAAATTGACGGCTGACGAGTTCGGAACTCTCACCTATCTATATCATTTGGCCCGGACAACTGACCTCAAGATGCTCGATGATGAGTCCTTTGAAACGCTTTTCTTTGAGTGGCTGGAAGACCACCACCCCCTGATGGCACATGCTCTCATTCGCGCCGCCGAAGACAGACTTGTCGATCTTTTGGCCGAGGACTTTGACGGCTATTACCGTGACAACATTCCTCACGAGCCACCATACAGCATTGACAGCTACTGGACCATCCAGCCAGATCTGAAGTACAACATCATGCCCTACAATCTCCCCGAATGGAAATCCTGGCAGCAAACTGATAATATCGCTAATGATTGACGAGGTATGGTTAGGATTGAATTTTCCAATTCCAAGGTAGAGGGTCTTAACAAGTCTGTGACGTGGGAGGACTACAAAGCAGAACAATTCCTCTTGTATCTGTCCAATGGCCGCATTAACCCCGCCGTACTGAATGAAGGCCCATGTACATTAAGAGATCTCATCTACCGTGATGAGGACAATATGACCTTTGACACGGTCACATTTATTCCATAATCATCGCAATAACTCAGATGCAAAAAATAATCGAGTAGGTCAGAATATCAAGGTTTTTCATCAGAATTTGATATTTTTCTAAGCCTCGGTCGTAAAATGGCCGAGGTTTGTTGTATCTTTGTAGCGATCATTAATAAAATATGAATCATATGGCGAATAAACAAGAAGAGAGAGGACCCGACCAGATGAGCAAGTACGTTTGGCTGATAGAAACCATCTATCGGACCAAACGGATCTCGTACAACGATCTCAACGAGCGGTGGAAAAGTGAGGTGGACTTTAGCAGAGGAGAAGACCTCCCTAAACGGACATTGAAACGATGGCTTGACGTTATTGAGGCCCTATTCGGAATTGACATTAAAAATGAAAAATGTGGTGACTATCGGTATTACATCGATGACGATGAGAACCTCACAAAAAAGGGGCTCAGCTCGTGGCTCTATAGCACCTTTGCTGTGAGCAATACACTGGTTGGCAGCAAGAGCATCAGAGACCGCATTCTCTTGGAGTATGTGCCTTCGGGGCAAGAGTATCTGCAGACCATCATCGATGCGATGAAGGAGAATCGGGAGATACATATCACCTATTACAATCCTTGGGAAGATGAGGAATTTGACCTTCAACTGCAGCCATTTTGTGTGAGGCTTTTCAGGCAACGATGGTACGTTATCGCTCTAAACCAGTATGCGTGGTATAAAAAGTACGGTCCAAGGATCTACTCCCTTGAACGCATCAAGGCCCTACAGATCAAAGACGTGACTTTCAAAATACCCAAGGATTGGAACGCAGAGGAGTATTTTGAGGGATGCTTCGGCGTGATTCGTGACCATGATTATGATAAAGAACTCGTGAAACTGAAGGTGACCGCTGGTCAAGCCAACTATATACGTGGGCTTCGGTTGCATAAGTCGCAGAAGGAGGTCGAGCGCAATGATGAATACAGCATCTTCACCATGTTCATTCGACCTACCTTCGACTTTATTCAGGAATTGTTCTGGCAAGGCGAGGATGTTGAAGTGCTCGAGCCGCAGTGGCTCCGTGAGGAGGTGGCGGCGAAAATCGAGCGTATGTTTAACCGTTATAAGAAAGATTAAGCCATGAGAGATTTTGCAGCAATAGATTTTGAGACCGCCAACTATGATCGTTCTTCGGTATGCTCCGTTGGCGTGGTCATCGTTCGGGACGGGGAGATTGTGGACAAGTTCTACTCGCTCATTCAGCCCGAGCCTAACTATTATAACTACTGGTGCACCCAGGTGCATGGCCTATGCCGTACCGACACTGACGATGCTCCGGTGTTCCCCGATGTGTGGGCGCAGATTGAGCCATTGATTGAAGGCCTGCCGTTAGTGGCCCACAACCGCCCCTTTGACGAGGGTTGCCTTCGTGCTGCCTTCCGTACCTATCAGATGGATTATCCCGAGTACGAGTTTCTCGACACGCTTGCAGCATCCCGACGCTTGCAACCCGACCTGGAGAACCATCAGCTCCAGACCGTGGCCGCTGCCTGCGGCTATTGCTTGGAGAATCACCACCATGCCCTCGCCGACGCCGAGGCTTGCGCCTGGATAGCAAAAGAGTTATTATAAGCATATAACACCGAGAAACATGATACAATTAACTGATGCTCTTGCTAAATGACGAATAAATCGCTAAATTTGCAGACAGAATAACAATCTAACAAGTAGTTATGGCTGATAATCAAATAGGACTTAAAACGATAAGAGACCTTCTTGGAATGAAGTTCTTTGTCCCGAGTTACCAACGAGGTTATAAATGGAGAGCAAAAGATGTTGAGTATCTCATAGATGACATTGCCGAAATTAAAGATGATGATTCTAGTGATTATTGTCTTCAACCAATAGTTGTGGCCCCTAAATCGCCTCACATGGTTTGTCCTATGTGTGGACAAAACATAGATGCTAGTGAAAAAGAATACATACTGGTAGATGGACAGCAACGATTAACCACAATTTGGCTAATTGCTAATTGGGCAAAGCACAATGGCGTTGATAATTGTGTTAGATATGACATTACTTATGACACACGAGAAGATAGCAACAAATATCTAGCTAATGTTAGAAAATCCGGCGAGTCGCTTCAAGGGAAGGACACCTGTGACACGCATTATTTTTCGGAAGCTATCAGTGCAATCAAGTCCAAAAAGGATAAACTGGTTACTTTTTTTAACAACGTAGAGAAAAATGTGAAAATCATTTGGTATGAAATTGATCAGAATGAAGGGCCTGCACATTTCGAACGTTTGAATAATGCCAAAATTAGTTTGACGAATGCTGAATTAGTAAAAGCGTTTATTTTGACAAAAACAACAAGTAATAGCCAAATGAGAATAGCTTGCGAATGGGATGAAATGGAGTATAAACTACAGGACAAAAGTTTTTTCTCATTCATAACTTCCAAAGACAGTATATACAACAAAGACTCAAATCGTATAGAGTTGCTTTTGGATTTGTATGTAGGCACGAAAAGAAATGACAAAGAAAAAGATGAACACCATACGTTCAACCAAATAGTTCAAAAAGTTGAAAAAGAAGGGAAAAACGTAAAAGAGATTTGGCAAGATATTCTGAATATTTATAATCGTTTATTGTGTTGGTATAATGATAATTTTTTGTATAATTTATTAGGATTTCTTGTGGAAGACGCTGAAGTAGATGATGAACTTCCAGAAATCTGGAAAGAATGTGATGGTAAATCAATGAAAGAAAGCAAAGAAATTGTCAGAAATCGGGTTATAAACAGTACTCCTTCTGACGATGAAATTCGAAACATGGTGTACAAAGATAAAAAAACAAAAAATGTCTTGCTTTTATTCAATATATTATCATTGCTTTCAATTGATGATCAAATAGATTACAAGTACTTTTTCAACGACAAATTCCATTTCGATTTATATAAAGACGAATGTTGGGATAAAGAACACGTTCACGCAACAGCTTCTGAATCACTGCAGAGCAAGGTCGATTGGGTGAATTGGCTTAAGGATTTGGATATAAAACTGGTTGAGGAGCGCCTCAGCGCTTCAGTAGAACTAAAGAACGAGTATCTAGAGTGGATCAGAAAAGCCAAACTGGTTAAAAATGAGGATTACTCTGACATTAAAGATGATAAAAATGAGACTTTTAAAACACTTTCAAAAGAAAAATTTTCCAAATTGTTCCAAGAGATTGTATCAGCAATAGAAGGCGTGGAAGATGATCGGGATTTTAAGCAAAATAGTATTGGCAATCTTGTTTTACTTAACGCAGGTATAAATCGTTCTGGGGCATACAAAGTAGCACCTTTCTCGACAAAGCGAAAAATCATTATGAACAGAGTAAAGAATGGACGGTTTGTACCACTTGGTACTCAAAATGTTTTTATGAAAGTCTATACGCCCATTCCTGGCCATTTCTACAAATGGGAAAAAGATGAGAATTACAATGGCAACGAGAAATCTGACAGAGACCATTATATAGATACTATACTCGAAACAATTAATCGATTAAAAAAATAAGACATGGGTAACAGTATTAAAAGCAATACTACTTTTTGGACAGAGATATCTGAATACAGAATTCTTGTTCCATATTATCAACGCGATTATGCTCAAGGAAGAATTGATGGAGGAAGAATTGATAATATTCGCAAAGTATTTGTCGAGGAATTGTATCGAGCCATAAATGTAACTGATGAGGGTGAAGATAAAAGAACATGTCATCTGGGTTTGGTTTTTGGCTCATATGACGATGCCAAAACAACATTCATTGCTGTTGATGGACAACAGCGTTTAACTACAGTATTTCTCTTTTATTGGTATGTTGCATGGCGTGAGGGTAAGTTGAGTGATTTTAAAGTGTTATCAACGAATTTTTCGTGGAATACACGTAGTTACTCGTCACAATTTGTTGATTTGCTTTTTAAAATAGATCAAGCAAATAATGTGATTGAAACGATAAAATCAAGCAGCGACTACTTCTCCATTTGGGAAAATGACCCAACAGTCAAAGGCATGTTGACTATGTTAGAAGAGATTGAAAGTCAATATCCTAGATACAAGTGCAACTTATGCGACAATCTGTTCTCGAATAATTGTAATATCAGATATGATATTTTAAAATTGGAAAAAGACTCTGATAGCAAAACATATTTAAAAATGAACTCGAGAGGTCGTTCGCTTACCACATTTGAGCTATTTAAATCAAAATTTATAGATTATTATAAGCCCTTGTTTGCAAAACAGTTTGATGAAGAGTGGCTCACTTTTATGCTTGAAATGTCTCGTGATGAAACAGGAGGCTTTGTGGAACCAGACATATCCTATATGAATCTTATCAATGAATACACTTACTTGATGCTCAGGTCAAAAGACATTGGTAATACTAAAAGATATGATGATTTTATTGCCGCAAAGTTGAAAGGCAATCTTACTGATATTCCTTTCATTGGTTTTGAACGGTATAAAATAGCATTTGATGGAAATACTGAACATTTTGAAAAAGTTTTTAATTGGATTATCGCCAATTATGAAACGATTGAAATTATTGATGCTGAACAGAGATTTCCAGAATCTAAATTTTTTCTCAAAGAAATCATAAAAAGTAATGATCCTAATTTTTCTCATAGGACTAAGCTCTTCTCTTTGATAAAATTTGCAAAATTGATAGATTATGCTAATGTAGAAGAAGAATTATTTAGGAAGTGGAATCGAGTATTTAGGAATCTTGTTGAAAATACGGACATTGACTCTTCAAACTTTGGGAATATCTGTAAAGCAATCGATAGAATCAATAATGGAGATATTTATTCTTATTTAATTTCTGATAGTGATCAACTAACGTATTTCGATAACGGTCAAGTTAAAGAAGAGAAGGCAAAGGCTGAACAAATTTTAAATGATAAATCTAATAATAACGACAAGCTTTGGGAGAATGTAATTAAAACGGCGGAAAGTTTTGCTTTCTTCAGAGGTTCAATACGCTTTTTGTATCTTGATGAAAATGGAAGTCCAAATTGGAACTGGGCTGTTTTTGACAAGAAATGGATAAATGCTCAAAGCTATTTTGATGTCAATGGTGTGAGTGAAAAATATCAAAAGGATTCATTGTTAATACGATACTTTATCTCAAAAGTCAAGAGTTGGGGTGATTTGTTGGGAATCAATTTTGACAATACCTCGGGAACATGGAAAAAAATACTAACATCTAATCGTTTTTTTGCAATTGATAAAGTTCTAATGTCCAATTCGATAAGCTTTGATGAATATAAGCCCTTATTAGATCCATTAGACTGTGACGATAAACAAATTTCTGTTCAAAATGAATTAGTAAAGACCAATATATTGGATTATACATCGAAATTAAGTTCGAAACTTAATTGGCGATATGGGAATTATTGTTTGTATCCTTATAATACGAAATCTCAAAGGAATATATGTATTATTGCCAATAAACGCAACAAAATTCTTTCATCATTATGTAAGGAGGATAAAATATCTTCCGACAATGAGATTGTGAATTCTGATTATTTCTGGGGTTGGGATATCATTTTTAAATATCCTAAATTCGGGAAATCATATAATTTTCAATGGAACACAGATAATCATGTGTATCTATTGATTGATGGTAGGCCTGTGAATCGAGACGATACTAAAGATGATTTATCAGAAAAGTTATATTGTTTTGGCGTTTCTGGTGTATCAGATGAAGATGCATTACTCCAGCGATTAGATCAACTCATCAATCAGTATGTATTAACTCTAGTTTCGTAATCTCTATGCTGGAGTTCATTTCTGACAGTGATCATTATGCCTCGGTGCTGGAGGGGGCGATGGGGGCGAAGCGGTCGTTGTGGATCGGGACAGCTGACATTAAGGACCTCTATGTCACTCAGGGGAAGGCGGAGAAGCCTTTCCTTGGGGTGCTGTCGGAACTGATTGGGCGTGGCGTGGAGGTACGCCTCATCCATGCGAAGGAGCCAGGACCGAACTTCCGTGAGGACTTTGACCGCTATCCCCGGTTGGCGAAGCAACTGGAACGGGCAATGTGCCCCAGGGTGCATTTCAAACTCATCGTCATCGACCAGACGACCTGCTATGTGGGCAGCGCCAACCTCACGGGTGCCGGCATGGGCATGAAATCGGCCACACGCCGAAACTTCGAAGCTGGCATCCTGACGGACGACCCTGAGATTGTGAATGCCGCTATCGAGGAATTCGACAAAGTGTGGCGAGGCAGCGAATGCAAGAAATGCCAGCGCCGCCACCTTTGCCCAGACCCCATCGCATAAATCTCAAAGAAATATCAACTTTTTTCAGGCCTCTGCCACAGATTGGCGGAAGCCGTCTTTTTCTTTGCGGCAATAATAAACTGTAAATGATTAGACCAATGGAAGATTTTGTGCATCTCAATGTCCACACACATTTCTCAATAGGTGGTGGATTGTCCCGTGTTAGAGAATTAGTGGATAAAGCAATCGGCTGTGGTATGCGTGGAATGGCCATTACCGATTATGGCAACATGTTTGGTATTCAAGAATTCCATGATTACGTCAAACACATCAATCATTACAGGCAGGGAGAAGGATTAGAGCCCTTCAAGCCTATCATCGGATGCGAAATCAAGATTGTGCATGGATTGAAAGAAAATAGGAACGGAACCAGGGACTGTTATGGATACAACCTTACTGTCTTGGCAAAAAACCTAAAGGGCTATAGAAATTTAGTCAAAATCGTTAGCAATGCTAATGTTGATGGCTGGTATTATAAGCCTAGAACTGATCGAGTTGATTTAGAGAAATATCACGAGGGCTTAATTGTTTGTTCTGGAGATATGGGTGGTGAGGTTGCCCAGATGATATTAGAGAGCAAAGAAGCAGAACTTCGCGAAATAATTGAATGGTACCATAACTTGTTTGGTGATGACTACTACTTCGAGTTGCAGCGTCACGAGGTAAAAGATCCGTCAATTCGAGCCAATCGTGAGACTTTTGGAAAACAAGAGCAAATCAACAATGTTCTAATTCGATTAGCAAAAGAATACAACATTAAACTGGTAGCAACTAATGATGTGAGTTTCACCAATGAGGACGATGCCGAAGCCCATGATTTCAAAATTTGCGTTGATACAGATAAAAGTTATAATGACAGCGACAGGCAAGTATATTATACCAAACAAGAATGGCTTAAGTCTCAAGCGGAGATGAACGAGGTATTCCACGATATACCAGAAGCCCTCACGAGCACGATAGAGATCCTTAATAAAATCGAGTACTATAGTATTGACCATGATGAGGTGCTGCCTTCGTTCCCAGTACCGGAAGATTTTGGCTCTTCAGAAGAATATCTCGATTATTTGGTATATGCAGGCGCCACTCGAAAATATGGCGAAAGCTTGCCTAATGAGGTTTTAGCTCGTCTCAGTCATGAATTGGGTGTCATCAAGCAAAAGGCATTTGCTGACTATTTTTTGATTATTCAAGACATTGTCAACCATGCCCGAAACGAAATGAGTATGATGGTTGGTCCTGGCCGTGGCAGCGTGCCAGGTTGCTTAGTTGCCTATTGCTTGGGTATAACCAAAATAGACCCACTAAAGCACGGCCTGTTGTTTGAACGATTCCTCAACGTTGATGACAAAAGATTGCCTCACATTGGTATCGACATAGATGAGGAAGGGTTAGAGCGTTTATATGATTGGGTGGTTGATAAATATGGAGTGGACAACTGCGCTCGCTTAATTGCTTATAAAACCCATCACAATCTGAGAAATGGTCCCAAACAATTCACTCAAGCCTTGAAAGGGCTTATTAAAGATTGGGATATTGATCCTCGCTTTTTCATCATGAGCAAGGGACCTGTTAGTGATTGGCTGCCCATAATACCAGTCCCCAGAGAAGATAATTCAATTGTTAGGTGTACTCAATATTATCGCTTGAGGTCAACTGGACTTGTTGAAATGGACTTTATGGGGTTGAGAATCTTGTCTGTTCTGAGGGGAGCCTGTGCCAACATCAGGCAAAAATATAATTTTTCCATTGACTTAGATGCGATATCTGCAGATGATCCAAAAACCTTTGAGTTGATCCAACAAGGTAATACAGAGCATGTCTATCTTTTTCACGCAAAGGCCATGCAGCAGCACTTGCGAGACCTTCATCCTTCAAGTATAGACCATCTCGCTGCACTATATGCTTTGTATCGTTATGGTAATCCGAAATTACGGCATTACATTGCCAGGAAAAATGGTAAAGAAAAAATAGAATATGCCAATGATTGCGAGGAAAAGATTCTGAAAGAGACTTTTGGCCTCGGAATCTATGAAGAGCAGTTGATGCTGATGTCGCAACAAATAGCTGGTTTCACAGAAGCTGAAAGCAAAGAATTAAGCAAAGCCTTATGGAAACGTATGCCCATTAAGTTGAACCATCTTGAACAATCGTTTTTAGAACGAGGCAAAAATAATGGTTATCAAGATGACTATTTGAAGAGCCTTTGGAATGAGTGGTATGATATGCTGAAGACGGGTTATCGTTTTTTAAAAGCTCAAGCCGTATCCTATGCATGGTTGGCCTATCAATCAGCGTACCTCAAGGCCAACTATCCTGTAGAATTCCAAGAGACAATCTCACGAGTGAGAATGAGAAGGAGCGATTACATTCTTTGAGTGTAACCTTTAAGTCCCATGGACAAGTATCTGTTTCTTGATTTTGACGGGGTGCTGAATACTGAGTTTTATCAGGATTTTCTGATTTCGAAGGGGGAACCATGGCGAGACGAGCATGGGCCCCTCTTCGACCCTCAGGCCGTTGAACAGTTGAAACGGATCATTGATGCTACTCATGCTGATATCGTGATAGTGTCTTCGTGGAAATACCTTGGTCTAGAAGCTATGCAGGACATGTGGTCGGCTCGACATCTTCCAGGTCGTGTGGTTGACATCACTCCGTCGGTTGTCAGCGCCAGTTGGTCTTCAACCGTAGACCCTGATGATAACGGCCTTGACGCAAGACAAAGCAAAGGCATTGAAATAGACTTTTGGCTTTTCGAGAATGCCGCCCGAGACGCTCGATACGTCATCATTGACGATGAATATGTGATATTGGATTCCCAGTTACCGCACTTTATCCTGACCAACCCTTTCGACGGCATCACGGACTTGTTGGCCGACCGAGCCATAGCATTACTCAACGGCTGATAACAAAAGTTTTTTAGAAAAAATCGTTCATCTGCCACAGATTGGCCGAGACTCTATTTTCCTTTGCATCGTAAAACTATTAAATACAACAGAAATATGGAACAATCATCATTTAATGACCCTACTGGCGAATATGGCCAGTACAACTTTCCCACCTTGGATCTGCTCAAGGGTATCAAGATGGACCCAAACTGTGTGGACTTGCAGGAACAAGAAGAGAACAAGGAACGCATCCGCGAGGTACTCAGCAATTATAGTGTTGAAGTCAAGGAAATCATCGTGCATATCGGGCCAGCGGTATCATTATATGAGATTGTGCCGCAAAAAGGTGTGCGAATCAGTAAGATACGCAACTTGAGCCATGATATTACTGACGAAATTTGCTTGAGTCTTGCAGCACTGGGTGTGCGTGTCATTGCGCCAATGCCCGGCAAGGGCACCATCGGCATCGAGATACCAAACCGAGTCCCTCAAGTCGTGCCTATACGCGAGGTGCTGGGTTCCATGGCTTTTCAGGAGAGTACCGCCAAGCTGCCGATGTGCTTGGGGTGTACAGTGGATAATGAAATCTTTGTCGCCGACCTCACCACAATGCCCCACCTGCTCGTTGCCGGTGCAACTGCTAAGGGCAAATCGGTATGTTTGAACGCCATCATCACTTCACTGCTCTGTAAGAAAGGACCATCGGAGTTGAAATTTGTCTTGATAGATCCCAAGCGGGTGGAGTTTGGCGTATATAGCGACCTGGAGAAATACTACTTCGCCAAGGTTCCTGGTGAGGGAAAAGCCATCATTTCCGATACCGAGCGTGCAATCAAGGCCCTAAACTGTTTGGTTCAGGAGATGGAAAACCGTTACAGTGTATTTGAGGAAGTGAGGGTGCGCAACATGAGCGAGTACAACCTGAAGTGGTTTAGTAATCTGCGTGAGGTGTGTGACGAGAATGGCGAGAAGAAGTATCACTATATGCCCTACATCGTGTGCATTATTGACGAATTCAGTGACTTGATTTTGACAGCCGGCAAGATGGTGGAGGATCCTTTGGTGAGTATCGCTCAGAAGGCTAGGGCCGTGGGCATCCACATGATTATCGCCACACAGCGACCTTCTAGCAAGGTCATCACTGGCTTGATTAAGGGAAACTTCCCTGGTCGCATCGCATTTGCCGTGGCTCAACGCAGTGACAGTCAGATTATCATTGACCGCCCAGGAGCTCAACAGCTGATCGGCCAAGGCGATATGCTGTTCTCAATTGATGGCGGGGTGACTCGACTGCAGTGCCCGTTAGTTGAAACGCCAGACATTATAAACATCTGTGACTATATCAAGGAACAGGAGGATAGCGACATCGGCCACATGGAACCATATACACTGCCTGGGCATGTCGGTAAAGTCGAAGGTGCTGGAAGTGGCGTCAATATGGGTGGCATCAAGGACATAGACCCGCTGTTTGAGGATGCAGTGCGCATTATCGTCATGGGCAACACCGCCAGTAGTTCATCGCTGCAGCGTCGTTTTGAAATCGGCTATAACCGCGCCAACCGCCTGATGGACCAGATGGAGCAAGCCGGCATCGTGGGTCCTGCACAGGGCAGCAAGCCACGCCAGGTGCTTCTTAGCCCCATGGACATCGATAAACTGTTCCGTTGAGATGATGAAAGCAAGTAAAGTATTTTCCAGACTTGGAAATGACGTTTAATGCTGGTAGACTCAAATTCACAATTATACAATAAAAGGACACAAAACTTCTTTATTATGGAACAATCAACAGACAATGACATTCACATCTCTCCATTGACGATTATACTTAATCGCTATGGCGGAGGGTTTCTTGCGTTCAATCTTGAGTCATGGGATGTGCCGAAAGAAATCAATGAAGACGGGTTGGACTTTTTTAGCTTTTGGCATCATGATGCCCAGAAATATATCATCGGTAAGGGTAATACGCCACAAGAAGCACTGGATAATCTGAAAGCCAAACTGAATCCGGCTCTGGACAATCCATTGATTGATAAGTTCCTATTCTTGGACTTTGAGGGAATCGCGAATCTTGGAGATGATAATTATCGGGAAAACCTGCAGTTCATCGTGGAGCAGACTCATTGCAAAATCATCATCACATCTTTATGCCGTCTTGACGGTCCCGAAATGGTGAATGAAAAGTGGAAAGAGCTTCAAATGCCCGTTGAGTATTTCTCGATGACACCTGTTATGTCTTGCTTTTTGCAAGATCCGAACAATCATTTAGCAGAGAGCATAAAATTAAGCAGACAATTCACGGCTTTGGAAATCGAAACATGGTTGGAAGCGAATGTAATGCAGGATTATCGCTATGCAATCCTCGATTTGGGTAGCGACTTCTATCTTGATCAGGAAGACCACCTTGTGGTCATTGACAAGAAAAGTGGATTGTCAATGGCAAAAGTAAATGAAATTGTCTGCTTGCTGAATAATAAAAAGCAAACTCAATAATTATTTGTTTCACATTTAAAACGTTTTATTATGAGCAAAGTTTTTAGAATCACTCCCAAGCGCACAAGGCGCGTCAATGGGCAAGTCATTACGCCCGAAATGGTGATTACCGTCACTACTCGTCAGCACGTCAGCAACCCGTTCTATAACGGTGCGGTCGAAATCAAGGAGCAGTACATGCGCATGTATCAGTTCGACTACAAGAAAGCCTGCATGAGCGTTGGTGACTTCACCTACGAGGCACTGGATTAAAGAAGCCGTAGCTTTTTTTTCAGAAAAAACAACTTTTGAATGCGCCTCTGCCACAGATTGGCGGAGGTGTGTTTTTCCTTTGCATCGACAAACAAAGCATTGATTGAACTATGATTGAATTACAAGATTACGACATCCAGCTCATTGAGAGAGAAATCCTCTTGAAATATGAGCACGCACCATGGGACTATTCGGATTGTGATTGTCTGCTGTCCTTGCGCAAGACAATGATTAATGAGCGGGTATTGGCGCACCAGGAGGAGATACTGCCTGACATCATCGCTTTCAATGATGCGCTGCTTGAGGCATTAAGGGAAATGTATGACAGGGCACATCTTGTGTGGAACAGCATCAAAGACAACAAGTCTTTCGGTGACTACCTGGAACTGACGGCAAAGTGTTACCTCAGCCAAGACTACCCCGCATTACATCCCATTCAAGACAAAGACAGGGATAATCTATGGTGCGCCATTTGCGACGGCGGATGGAACCCGCTTTATGAAGATGGTGTGACACTACCAACGCTAACTTTCTCAATGTGCAAGGAAGTCTCCTTTGATTATCTTACTGGCCTGGATTGTCCACCGCCCAACTGGAACGAAGGACTGGATCCCGAACTGACCAAGGACTTGCACCTTATCCAACCTTTCCACCATCTATTTGACCACATGAGATTCGCCATCACCGACTTCATCTACGTGCGTCAATTTGAGACTGAAATCAACATTGAAATTAATAAAGAACTTTAAAACACTATGGCAGAGAAAGAAATAACCAACGAAGAGTTGGAGATGATAAAGAATCGCAATGGGTACTACATTGCCGAGGTCATGTTCAAGATTACAAAGATATGTGAGACTGATGACGACATTCTTCGTGCAATGCGTCTTTGTGCTGAAATGATCTTCCAAGCAGATCGCAGGTGTAACATCTGTCTATCTGATATCTTACATTTACTAAGCCATGACGGTATCCTTAGCGCCTTTGAAGTATCAGTAAATGAAAACGAGGAGAACAAAATGGCTTTACTGACTGATCAGATAAAGGCCAAATTTGACGCCTGTGGACGTATCACATACGTTTTAATTCTTTTCTATCGAACCACAAATTGCATAATCTATATGGAAGAACTCAATCCTATACATGAGTTCGTGAACAAGATAGATATTGCTTATGATTTCGCTATAGATGAACGATGCACCGATCCGACCTTGCGTGCCTCAGTTCTTGTCATGCATGAACCGAATGCGCCAAATCAAATTAAGAATAACCAATAAATGAAAAGACAAATAAATGGATAAAAAAGATTTATCAAAAGCTATTAGCAGCGATTCCGTTGAACGTGATCCGCTATTTGAGGCGGCAGCAAGGTATTTTGTTGCAGACGGCCATGTGACAACAGCCATGTTTATGTTTGAGAACGGCATTGGTTACAACCGCGCCTGTAGAATTGTTGATCAACTCGAGGCTGCTGGCATTGTAGGACCAAACCGGGGCCGCAAACCCCGTGAAGTACTCGTTGACCTACCAACCCTCGATGCAATGCTTAAAAAGAACTGATATGGCAAAGAAAGAGAAAACTACCCAAAAGGCCCAAGAAAACTGGAGCCATAAGAATGACTTTCCCATCGAGGAGGTGTGGAATACCTATCAAGCACTGGCGGAACTTATTGCCCCTCGCCTTAGGACATTTAAAGCCCATGACAAGCATGGCTTCTGCCCAGATTTCAAAGGCATGATTGAATGGAACCAAGCCATCCAAAAGATGATAGATGCTTTTGAGCTGCTGATAGATGAAGACAAACTCGGGATATTTACAAAAGATGAAGAAGAGGCCATAGAACATGGTCTAGAACTCTTCAGCAAGTACTTCCGCTACCTTTGGGACTAACGTTTAATCATAATTCAAAAATGGACAAACATAAAGACACGTATCAGTTCGGCAACATTATCAAGGTGATAGGTGTAGGCGGTGGTGGCAACAATGCAGTCAACCATATGTATTTACAGAATATCGATGGGGTCTCCTTCGTTGTCTCAGACACAGACAGATATCAACTTGAAGAGTCGTCAGTTCCTGACCGTGTGTTGCTAGGACCTAACACGACACTTGGGCAGAGCGCGTGCTATGACCATGAGGTAGCACGCCGTGCTGCAGAGGAGAGCCGGCCCGAAATCTCCGCCCTCTTCGACGATGACACCAAGATGGTCATCATAACAGCCGGTATGGGTGGCGGCACTGGAACAGGTGCATCTCCTGTCGTGGCTCGCATCGCCCGCGAAAAAGTATTGCTAACCATTGGTCTCGTGACAATCCCCTTCCTGTTTGAGGGTTCCCTAAGGAATCTTAAGGCTCTTGCAGGTATCGAAGAAATGAGCAAATATGTTGATGCCCTATTTATCGTCAACAATGAGCACCTGACCGAAATATACAGCGACATAAACGGTTCTAACGCGTATCTGAAGGCCGATGAAACACTGACAACTGCCGTCAGCAGTCTCTGCGGGCTGATTACCATCAAAAGTAAGCTTAGCATGGACTTCAACGATGTGAACTCTACTTTGCGTAAAAGCGGAAATGCCTTTATCGTTTCAGGTTTTGGTACGGGTGAGCGGAGAGTGACCAAGGCTCTTGAAAATGCCTTGGAATCACATTTGCTCAAGAACTGTGATGTGTTCAGCTCCAAGAAAATTTTGATGGAATTCTATTACAATCCCCACAGTGAGTTTCCGCTCCTCATGGAGGAGATGAATGAGGTTCAAGAATTCATGGAAAACTTCGACGAGGAAGTGGACGTGGTTTGGAGCATGGCATTTGATAACAATTTAGAGGACCAGGTCAAGGTCACCATACTGGCAACAGGATTCAACGTGTCAATTCATGAACCCTATCCCGTTGATAAAGAGCAAACCGTTGAATAAGGCTACGAACCCTTTGGCAAGTACTTTCCTCACCTTTGTGACTTTTTTATCAGATGATTTGTGTTTTTCTAAAAATTTTTATATATTTATGGACGAAAAAAATGTATCAAGGGCCGCTCACAGCGATTCAAGTGAACAGGACTCGTTGTTTGAAGCAGTAGCGAGGCAATTTGTTGCAAACAGTAGTACGACAACCGCCACGGTGATGTTTGACAACGGCATCGGCTACAACCGGGCCTGTCATATTGTTGAACAACTTGAGGCAGCTGGCATTGTAGGCCCACACCGCGGCCGCAAACCTCGAGAGGTGCTTGTTGACCTTGCAACGCTTGAGGCCATGCTGAAAAAGACCTGATATAGCCTTGATCCAGCTCAATAAGTATCTCCGTGCCCTAGGAACTGATAATAAATGAAAGTTGAAACTCAAATAAAAACATTGCTCAAGGTGCTGTCTCAAGGCATCTTCGAAAAGGAGCACATTCTTGCGATGGCCTTGCTGAGTGCAATCGCAGGGGAGAGCATTTTCCTGCTTGGCCCTCCCGGCACGGCAAAGAGTCTCGTCGCCCGTCGGCTGAAGATGGCTTTTAAGGATAGCCGTGCCTTTGAATACCTCATGTCTCGCTTCAGCACCCCGGATGAAATCTTCGGGCCGGTATCGATATCCCTGCTGAAGAACGAAGACCGCTATGAACGTGTGGTTGATGGCTTTCTGCCAACCGCTACCGTCGTTTTTCTGGATGAGATTTGGAAAGCCAGCCCCAGTATCCAGAACTCGCTGCTTACGGCTATCAATGAGCGAATCTTCCAAAACGGGCGTGAGACAATCCATTTGCCCATGAAAGGGCTGATAGCTGCCAGTAACGAACTGCCAGCCGAGGACGAAGGACTTGAGGCGCTGTGGGACCGCTTCCTGGTACGCATGGTGTCGAACTGCATCCATAGCGAAGCGTCGTTTTATAAGATGATCCGGCAGGAGACAGGTCCCGATCCAATTGTGCCCGACGATTGCCTGATAACAGATGAAATGTACGAAGCCTGGCAGCGCGGCATTGGCAAGATTGACATCCCCGATGGCATCTGCTATGCGATTACCGACATCCGCAAGCGATTGAAGAAAAAGACCAAGAATGACGAAGTGAACGAGATGGACTATTATATCTCTGACAGGCGGTGGAAAAAATGTGTCAGATTGCTGCAGACGTCAGCTTTCCTGAATGACCGTAAAACCGTCGATGTGACGGATATCCCGCTGCTGATCCATTGCCTGTGGAACAAGGCCGAGACAATAACGGCGACGGTGGATATCGTGTTGAAGAGCATCACTGCCTCTATCTGTGACTGGCTTGACAAGATGGAAAAAGACCTTGAGCGGGAATTGAAGTTCAGCGCCGAGCCGGCTATTCAACCTAAAGGCAAAAAGAAAACGGAGTCCTTCCTCTTGACCAACCTGATGTATTACTCGTTACAGAGTTTCCCCAAGGGTCAATGCCTGTTTTATAAACATGATTACAACCACCTCGACGCCAAGAAACCCATTGATGGCATACTCTATCGGGATGAGACGAAAAACGCATGGATTGTTCGTGCTATCTATACGGGGACACCGTTTGATTACAAAAGCAACAACAGTTCTCAAGTGAAAAAAGTGAAACTGTTGAAATGCAATGGTGGCATTATCGTTGACGGCACGCCATACGGCTTTGAAGGGATGGTGAATTCAATCATCAATGGGGGTGGTGCCACGGGAGACGGCATCAAAGCCCATAATTGGGCCGAATCGGCGATAGAGATTATGAATAACGAAATACATCCACTACTCACACAGTTGCAAGAGAAGTTTGCCCGCACCACTCATATGTTCCTCTCTAACGATGACTTGAAACTCGTCAACAAATATCTGTCGCAATGCGAGAAAAGATTCAATGAGGTGGCTGTGAAATTGAATAATGCCAAAGGGTTGCTATGAAAGACAATATAACGGATATCTCCAAGAAGTTACGGGAATACGATGACGCCTTTGACTTTTACATGGACAGGGGGCAGCTGCCCGACAGCATCCCTCAAGGAGACTTGTTGGGTGGTTTCATCAGCCAGACGGTTCAAGACAACCCTCAACTGGAGAGCCAGGACCCGTTGTGGATTGAGGTCCTGAAGGATGAGCTGATGAAGTTCATCGAGGCCATGCTGAAGCTCTTCCAACCCATTGAGGAGAACCATCGTCAAGAGAAGGCTTTGATCGCCGCTTTTGCTTTAGGCGATATCAATCAAAAACGTAAACTCTGGAGCCAAGTCTATAGGACCCTCAAATACCAGTACAAACCCTTTGAGGTGAATATAGATGGCTATGTGGAACAGATGAAGAACAAGGATGACCTTGAAGCCATTTTCTCCTCATTGGTCAAGGACTGGGACAAGGCATGCGACCAACAGCTTCAACGCATGAAGGAAGTGGCTATCCGAAGAAATAAGAATAACTGGGAACATCGTGTGAAAGAATGGGGATTGGCTGACTATAAGCAACGCAAGAAAGTAGAGAAACTGGTTTATTCCTATCCGGCATTGGCCGAAATTGTCCGCACTATGGGGCGAGAGCAGCCGCCTAAACGTGAAGACGAGATGGATAATACCATCAAGCGTTACCTGCCCCTGTTGCCGTCGCCCCCAAAGCCTGCTGTGGAGATTGACGAGGTGTCCAATGGAAACGACCTGAGGCATGTGCTGCCTGTTGAGATGGCCATCATGGCAGACCCACAGACAGAGGAGTTCTTCTACCTCAAGTATGCCACCAAGAAACTCCAATTGTTTGCCAACAAGCCCAAGGAGCAAAGCCAGATGAAAACGGAACAAACAAAGGAAAAGAAACCTCGACTGGAGAAAGGCCCCATCATCGTCAGCCTTGACACGAGTGGTTCGATGAGCGGGAAACGCATCCAATTGGCAAAATCCCTTCTCCTGCAACTGCTCAGAATGGCCAAGAAACAGAAACGCAAATGCTATCTGATATCCTTCTCGGTAAGGGCTCAGACTCTGGATCTGTCTCTTCCCGGGAGTTGGAGAAAACTCAACGACTTCCTGGACAACTCGTTCGTCGGCGGGACTGATGGCGAAGAGATGCTCAAAGATGCACTCAGGATGTTGCAAACTTCAAATTTCAGTATGGCCGATGTTTTAATCATCAGCGATTTCTACTTTAGTGTGCCACAGCCGAAAACGAGGGAAAAAATGAATAAGGAACGAGCCAAGGGCACACGTTTTTACGGGCTCAAGATACATAGTGGTTCGAATGCCTATAATAGTGTATTAGACAAGATATGGAGCGTTCAAATATGAAACAGCCGCAATATTGGATAAATCCCAACACCAGACTGAGATTTCCACAATTCTGTCTGGAATGGCAGGCTTGTGACAAGACCGACTTGTTGGGCTTTTGCAAAATGGATCACCCAAGACGCAAGACCTACCTCACTGGCACGACATGCATACACCTCATCCATAGTGAGGATTATTCGCGATTGTACATCCTGTACTACGAAGGCCAGGATTTTCAAAACCTGAGGCTTCAAAAATGGTTGAGGGAGAGCATCAGGGATACGATTATGGCAAGAGCAGCCATCGCCCTGCCACAACGACTACATGAACTCGAAAACAAGCATCAGCTGTGGGCAAATAGTGTTACTGTCAAGAAACTGAGAAAAGGCACCTTGGGACAATGCACACATGATGGCCACATCTGCCTGTCACCACTAATAGTCATCTTCCCTCCGGCACTGATGGATGAAACCATACTGCATGAGATGGCACACCTCAAGTACCTTCATCATCGCAAGTCTTTCTGGAGTTATCTGTCCCAATTGATGGGTTGCAACTCCAAGGAACGCAAAATGCTACACGATATGGCCCTCTCCAAGTACTGGTCCCTCTACACCTTCTTGATGAAGTAACTGTCACCATCTGTAAAAAAGCGAAAAAGAAAATGGCCTTAAAGCCATTCTCTATGAAAGGCATAGAACAAGGCTTGGCAGCTCTCAAAATACTTCTGCAACCTTGAGAAGTAAAAAAATAGAAATTATTTGCGCCTCTGCCGCAATTTGGCCGAGGTGTGCTTTTTCTTTGCACCAAATTTAACGTAAACAAGATTATGGAAAAACCAAAACAAAATCAAATGAACGAAGTTATCATCAACAACAAAGCGGAGATGCGACGAGTGGAAATGGCAGCAGGTCTGGAAAAACAAATCGAACGGCAAGCATGGATGACCGTCTCACGAAAACGCCCCCTGACGGCGACCCACCTGGAAAGGTACGAGCAACAGCTCCTCTGGGACGAAGTCTCCCGAAACAACGAAATCGAATGGACCACCGAGATGGCCCTGCGATGGAAAGAAAAACTGAACTGGAACCTATTCTCAAGATGCGCCCACGGCCAGGCGGTAACGGCCGAAGGAATCGAAGCCCTCGCCCCCTTGTGGGACTGGAAAGCCCTCACCGCGAACCCCAACGTGAGAATGACCAACGAACTTGTCCGCAAGTTCATCGCCAAATGGGACTGGAGCGCAATGGCGTGGCGCTCATGGGAAGACTACGACGCCCGCGAGTTCTACTCCCAATTTTTCGAGCGAGTCCCCCTGAACGGATTCAGCGGATCGAAACTGGAGTTCGCCCTGCATCATCAAGAAGTGGAACGCCTGTGGAAAGAGATGAACGAGCAATGAAGCAGCGGATACTCAAGAACCTGACAACGACCGGACGCCTGACCCTGTTGGAGCAGATCTTCGCTCCTGGGGCGGGTGTCCGTCTTGAACAATCTTCATGCCGGTTGAGCGACATGGAATGGATGTTTGATTTCAATGTAGTGAACCTGGTCGAGTGCCGATTCACCTACGATAATGCAAACAACATCTTCACTGAATTGAGAAACCTGCTCATGCCCATTGCAGGAGTACACCCCAACTACGGTCTGTTATGCTTCATCCATATCATACTACCAGACGGCAATAGTGATAACGAAGCATTCAGTAGGGATGTTCTAAGGTTTATCGATGACTGCAAGTCCTTGGATATGGTATTTGACCACTTCTTCAGCACTAGCAGCAACCGAGAAGACATTACCCTGCGTGTAGTCTTTGTCGATGGTGAGAAACTAGACAACATCTGTGAATGGGCAACAAAAGATTGTAGAATTTAATCAAAAAATGCGTATATTTGCGGGTATTATAGAACTCTTTTTCATTATTAACAATGGACATCAAGAATCACAGAGGACTAAACCAGATTGGCGGCTGCATCACCGAGATTTCGACAGCCACTTCACGAGTATTCATTGATATGGGCCAGAACCTGCCAGGAGTCGGTGAACCGACCACGCCCGAGCAGGACAAAGCCATGGTCGAGGGCATCTTTGCTCAAAACCGCAAGGAACATGAGGCTGTGTTCTACTCCCACACCCATGAGGATCACATCGGCCTGTTCTGGGCTGTGCCAGATAATGTGCCCCAGTATTTGGGAGAGGCATCAAAGGCCATCTTCATTAAGAAGCACATGCTGATAAAACGGGCATTGCAGGAGAAAAAGGAGCACCTGGAGAAATCAAGTCCCCTGTATGACCTAATGAATGAAAAAATCCAGCATCAGGTGGCGCTGATCAAGAAGATAGACCAGATGCGCACATGGCAACGCCCCATGACGAAACGCAGCCCCAAGCCGCTACAGGTGGGCGACATCTCCATAACGCCGTATTACTGCTGCCACTCATCATTTGAGGGATATATGTTCCTCATCGAGGCCGACGACAAACGCATTTGGCATACCGGTGATTTCCGCGGCCATGGATATTTGAGTAAGGGCCTATACAAAACACTGGAGACCTATGCCCGTGACATTGACACGCTCATCATCGAGGGGACAATGCTCGGACGCGATGAGCAGTGCTATACCGAGGCGGCCATCTCCAAGAGAATGCAATTCGTGATGCAGGCCTTCAAGAATGTGTTTGTCCTCGTATCTTCGACCGATATGGAACGGCTGGTATCCGTCAAGGATGCTGCGATGAAAGCAAAAGGCGGCTATAGACTCGACAAACGCGCCTGGTATATGTCCTGGGCCATGACCTACGCAACACATCAGTTCGGGAAACACTACCGCATGATGAATTTCGATGTCAAATATGTGGATTTGATGGGCAAGCTACCGTCCACTGGTTTTGTCATCCCCGTGAACGTTTCCCTGATGGAGAGGGTACAATCGGCTTTACAACGCCTGGACCCTTCTGAGACCATACTCATCTACTCTTCGTGGGATGGTTATTACAAAGACCCCGAGCAGGTCGCCGTCAATCCCCGTTACAAACAGTTCCGCGAGATGTTCGACAACGTGGTGGATATCCACACCAGCGGTCATGCCGACCGCGAGACTCTGTCTCGTGTCATCAACACCATCCATCCCAAGGAGTCCATCATCGGCATCCACAAAGAACCTGACACTTCGCTCAAATCCCTTGACATCAGCGATGAACTGAAGGAGAAGGTGAAGGAATAAGCCTGAAATGTTGATTTATAGAAATAGAAATCGTATTATTGCAGAGCATTATCAATCACAAAAACCAACATATATTATGAGCAATAAAGAAAAAGACATCCTTGAAGCATTAAAAAATAAATTAATAGAAACAGCTGGGATTTCAGAAGACGATTTCCTTTCCGAAAATGATGAATGCAAGACACAGAATTGTATTTATTATTTGAGAGATTTGAAAGACAATCTTCAAAAGGATCAAAAGAATTATTCAATGCATTTGGAGAACTATTCAAAGAAAGATACAGGGCGCAATAGATATAATGTTATTCCAATGGCAGCCTTAAGGTCATCGGCAGCTTTAATTTACAATATTTTAGGAGATGATGATGAATGTGAACTCAACTTTGAAGCATTATCCGATTCTTCAATAGAATTGAATTTGATTTCAGGAAAATATCAGCTGCAATATGAATGGAAATACAAGACGATAAGCCGATCAAGAGCAAATATAGATGCACACTTGTCAAATGAAGAAAATAATTGTCATCTGTTCATAGAGATGAAGATGCTTGAGCCTCTTACAAAGACTCATCCATTTGATTCATATAGTTCATACAAGAACAGCAGTGATTGCCCTGACGTATTTAAAGACGCATTTGATTATTTTGTGGGGAAAAAACTTGAATATTTTGATGCATGCCAGATGATTAAACATCTATTGGCAATCTACAATTATTTCAAAGATAATCCTCCGAAAGAGACTCAAAATGTAGTTCTCCTTAACTGCCATTGGGAACCACTAAACCACTGTGTAAACGGAATCTCACTGAAAGATACATACACAGCATTTGACAATTTCGCAAAAGAATTTGAGAGTATGAGAGATTGCTTTCAAGAAAAATTGTTTGCTAAGCTGAATGTTAATTTGGTTCTGGCGCACTGCACCCATAGCGATTTGAAAAAAATGGTAGGCAAGGAGAATGATGAATACTTGAAAAGATACGAAATCTGATGAATCCAGGAACTGTTTTCGATTTCCCAGAGGCTAAAGGCATCGTCATCAGTGGCGATATTCACGGCGAGTTCAATCAGCTTGTCTTTAAGTGCTGCGTTCAATATGGAATGACCGACACACTGATTATCGTTGCTGGAGACTGTGGCTTCGGATTTGAGCAACAGGGCTATTATGAGAATGTCTATAATCGTAATCGCAGCCGTCTGTCCAAGTCAAACAACTGGATTATGTTCGTCAGAGGCAACCATGACAACCCCGCCTACTTTAATGATTGTCCCATCAAGCACCGCCGATGGATGACCGTACCAGATTATTCTGTAGTAAGGGCATGTGGCCATGAAATACTTTGCGTCGGTGGTGCCATATCCGTTGATAGATCATATCGCATGAGTCATTCTAGCTACCATCTGCCTAAACCAGACGAGCCATTAGCTCGTAATATCTATTGGGCAAATGAGTATCCCGTATTTAATGTCGAGAAACTTGGTGCCATCAGTAAGGACTATGCTATCGATACCATTGTTACTCACACTGCACCCTCATTTTGTGAGCTAACCTCGAAGGGAGGCTTATTTGCTGAGATGGCCAAACGCGATGATAAGTTGACCGCAGATGTGAAGCATGAGCGCCAAGTGATGGATAAAATCCTTGACTACTTGACCTCAAATCACCATCCTTTGCGTCATTGGTTCTATGGTCACTTTCATCAAAGCTGGCAGGCCATAGACAATGATGGCATACAATACAACATGCTCGACATTATGGAGCTGAAGGAATTATGGAAAGAAAAACCTTAAGAAGATGATAACTGAAACGAGGATAGCATATATGGTTAATCTTCATCAAGAAGACACTGGGATTGACACTGTAATATGGGTAAGCCATGAGTGCCCAGATTATAAACCGTTTATATTGGCTTTGACTTCTACGGGAAAAGTGCAGATATCAATAGAAGATGAGCCTAAGGTTCTGCGACCTGATAAGCAGCCTGATGGTGATGATATTTCAGATGTGATTCAATGGATTCGTCTCAATAAGGAGGTTCTGCTGGCCTATTGGAACGACGACCTTTACCCAACCTCTCAAATGCTCCGCCAAATAAAGAGATTGTCATAGCAAAAATAGTGTTTTGAGCCTCGGAAACGTAAGCGTTCCGGGGCTTTTTTCAGCGGTAAGGAGGGAAACGCCGGGTGGCGATCCCTCCTTGCTGTTTCTTTGACACGCTGGCCCTCTGCTTGACGGGAGAGTCATGATACCGTGAAGCCGCATTGATGAAATTAAATGTTGACATTGTCCCGTCGCTCATACCTTTTACACCGCAAAGATAGCGGGCATCGTGATACTGCAAGGCTATACGGAGTTGCCCTGAAATAATCCACAAAATTTGACGCTGCGCATAAAATTTGGCCCGTCCTGCGGATGGATTTTTTCGGTCAAGCCTTGACAGGCGTATCACTAACAGCCCTTACTCTTGAAGCAGTGTAAAAAGTTTATACGCGACAACAGAGACAATGATTATTAACATTTAAAAAATTTCATCATTATGACAGCTTCCTATAACATATCATTCCTGGGTTCTCCCGAACAAGCTGAGAGCCGCGAGAGTAAAAAAGTTTACCGCTCATCCAAATACAATAATTACATGGTTGAGGTGGTGGACTTCGACAATGAGAGCCACACCTTCGAGGTGGATGCCCGCAGCGAGGCCGAGGCGAGCGAGTTGGCCGCAGACATGGCGATGTCGGCAGGCGTGCAAGTGAGTTACTGCAATGTTTATCTGTATGTAGATAGTTTTTAATTCCTTATATATTCATTTTCAAAATTTTAGAGTTATGGCAAATTTGATTTTAGCAAGCAAGCGTGAAGTAAAGAGCGGTGCGATGATGTGGAATGTGTACCGCAGTGTTGACAATGTGAAGTCTGACAGCTTCTTTTTCGCCGAGGATGCCCCTTTGAAGGCCTTAAAGTACGCATTCCTGCTAAGGAAGCGCACGGGCGCCGTAATTCCGAAAGGCATCTACAATAAATTGATGGCCGAGGTGAAGGCGCAGCAGCCGCAGGCCGCAGCCGAGCAGGAGAGCCAGCCCGCCGCCGATGCGGTGGGCGAGGCCCCCGCCGCCGTCGAGCCGTCGCCCGTAGTCCGTCAGTGGCTCGAGATGAAGGCCAAGCACCCCGATGCGGTTTTGTTATACCGCGTAGGAGATTTCTATGAGAGTTACTCTAATGACGCAAAGGCCGTTGCCGAGGTGTGCGGCATCACGCTCACGCACCGCAGCGATGTGCAGGACATTACCGAGTACCAAGCCGCATTTCCCGCACATGCCCTCGACAGCTATCTGCCCCGTCTGGTCAGGGCAGGCAAGCGAGTGGCCATTTGCGATGCACTGGCCGACATGAAGCCCGAGCCCGAGAAGAAGCCCCGCAAGCGCAGCACCAAGAAAGCCGAGAACAAGTAAGTGAATGTTTAACAGGTGGGCGAGGTCAGCCCCGCCCACCACAATACCGACAAGACAATGAAAAGAGAAGTAAAGCAAGCGTTAAGCCGCATCCGCAGGGCGCAGGACGCAGTGTATAACAACAAGGTGAGCGAGTGCCGCTGCATGAGTGTGGACTGCAATAGTCTCGAGCACGAGGACGGCAAGGTCGTTACATGGTGGACAATCTTCTGCCACAAGGACTCTGACCCCGAGAAGTGCCGCAGCTGGCGAGTGGCCGATGATGCCCCCGAGGACATCGACATCACGCTGCAGCAGATAAGCGAGTACATCGAGCACGCAGTCTAAAGAGGTTATCGAAGTGGGCGCCCCGAGAGGTGCCCACCTCGGAACCGACGCCGAGCGATCCCTTCAATGGGGAACGCCCGGCTTTGCCATTATCCCAATCCATAAGAGTAGCGGAGATACTGTTATTCAAATGACCCAGAAGATGGCCCAAAAGATGACCCAAAAGAAATCTCTAAACGTCAGTCACTTATATTGGACATAATTAAAGATAATCCCACAATAACGAGAAGAGAGTTGACCCAAAAGACTGGTCTTTCCGATAGCACCTTAAAACGAGAGCGTGCTGACCTGAAAGCGAAAGGTTACATTAGAAGACAAGAGAGCACTGCTCATGGGGTTTGGATTGTTAATGACAACGAGTAAAAGCTGATTTGAGTGCTCTAAGTAGTTATTGAATTTCCCACCCGCGAACCCCGAGCCGATGAGAGGTTCCGCTACGGCTGCGTCCTCTACGAATGGCTCGGCTGGCAAGACAGTGTCTGGTCAGGCTCACTGTTCGCACCGACACCCCGCACACCCGGCTCCTTCGTTCATTCTCATTCCGGCCTGCGCTCGGCTGCGGCTACGAGAGTGCTGCACCTGCGGTCATGGGCTCTCTATCTGACGGCGGGTGCGGGGCCGCATCCAGCTCGCTGCACTGGTATCGGGTATCGTCGCACGCTCCTCAACCCGATCCTGACGTTACGCAAGCACGATGCTCATCCATAGGATGCCCCGCAACGCCTGATGGTTCGCCTTGGCACACTCGATGCCTTCGCTGAGCTTGTCCTCCATCGTCATTCACTGCGAAGCCCGCTATTCTCGCTACGTTCGGGGGTATCGCTGCTGTTCGCCTTGGACACACTCTTGCCGCTGTCGCCGTTCTACGCTCCCTTGCCTCCGCATCACCGCCCATCGACATCGCCAGAACACAAAATCTCCGCAGAGTTGAGCTCTGCCGAGATTTTGTCAGATAAATAACAGCGGTATTGACGAGCATGGGCGAAACCGATACTGCGTGTCGGATTCGCTCACGCACGTCAGCATCATCACCGCACAATGCCAATATCACCCTGCATATAGCGCATTTTCAAATAACGATTTCGGAAGCGCTCTTCAGGGCGGTAGGGGGGTCTTGAAAGACAAAGAAAGGAAAAAATTTCCTTTTTCAATCCTTAAATGGCTGATAATCAGCCATGAAATTGTTTTGAGGTCCGGAAAAATCGTGATTTTTGAAAAAACACTTCCGAAACAATGTGTGCTAACTTGCTGATATAGATGTTTTTACAACACTTCAAAAATTGCACTTCTTTGCACATCTCTGCACTCGCTGAGACTCTCTGCATTTTCGGGGAAAGTGCTACAGCTGATGATGTAACAGTCGCCTGCAAAATATAACGCTGCGACAGTCGAAACTCTGAAGTACTAGCGGCCACATTCATCAGGACTGGTAACATCGTTCGCTTGAATGGTATCAACATGTATCACAATTCAAGGAATGGCTTGGGCGAAACCAAACTGGCGTTCGGATTCTTCCACGCATGTGAGCCACATTACCGCCCATTCGCCCTGCACATAGCGTATTTTCAAATCAAGATTTCGGATGCGCTCCGCAGGGCAGTCGGGGGGTCCTGAGAGAGAAACAAAGGGAAAAATTTCCCTTTTCAACCCTTTAATGATTGATAATCAAGCATTTGACTTTTTCAATCCTTTACAAATCGTGGATTTTCGTAATTTTTGTGTGCAAGAGCGTCTGATAACTTATTGATATGGGTATTTTTACGCATCGCAAAATATAGCACAAATAAGCCCTGTTTTGCACAGGCTGTAGTTTCCTCGTTTTTCCAGAAAATTCGGCCAAGACTTCCACCCAAAGCGAAAGTCTTGGCCATCTGTTTCTACTAAGTGCGTGAGCGCTTCTTTTTACCATACAGAACCCAATCCAGCACCTTGCGGTTTGCTTCATCTACCTTCTTCTGGTCAAAGTCAATGTAAATATCAGTAACCGTATTGTTCCCATGACCGAGAGCATGAGCTATAGTGTCCCTGGGAATATCTAGGCTATTAGCGATAGTCGCCCATGTGTGGCGAGCCCAATAGGTTGAGATCTTCGGGAACAAAGGTTTATAAACCTTCTTGCCTCCTCGCCCTACACGTTTCACCTCGCCGATTTTCTTCAAAGTGCGGTTCATCTTCAATGTAAAATCTTTGTGGTTGCGCCAGTGGTCAAGGATATTGAGCAACCAATTCTCGCCACGGTAGCGCTCAATGATCTCAAGCGCCTCAGGTTCCACCTTTATAGAATAGAAGCGATGAGTTTTGGCCCTATTATACTCAATGCGACCATCGTGGATTTCCTTGAGGTGAACCAAGTCGATTGCATTAATGCCGATGAGCATAAACATGAGCTTGAACATGTCAAGATACTTGACTGCATGAGGTTCACAAGGATAGTCGAACAGTTTCCTCAATTCCTGCACCTTCAAGTTGCGCTTGGCAGTTGCCACGGGCCGAATGGGAAAACGACGGAATGGGTAAAAACTTGTGATTTCATCGTCCAGAGCCTCATTGAAGACGGCACGGATGTTTCGCATGTGGATATTGCGTGAGTTCTTTGAAGGTGATGTGGCTGATAGGAACACGTCAAACCTTGCCAACCATTCCTTAGTGATGTCCTCAAAGCGTAATTGTTCTAGCTGCTCGCCCACAAAGGCCTTCATCCTAGAGTAGGTGTGCATGTAAACTTGACGAGTACTCCGGCTTTTACTCTCAGCGAATTGCCTGAAGCGGTACGCAAACAAGCCTTTGTCCTGCTGTTGCTTCGCTTTCTCGGGATGCAGTATAGCCATGATGTAGTCCTTTACATCCTTAGACTTCATCGTGGCCAACTCTCCAGAGTCTGCCAACCGGATAATAGCACGATCGACTGTCTGCATTACGCCCGTAATGTAAACATTCAGCATCTTCTGGTCAGGATGGTTAATCACTTGTCTGGTCTTCTCATCCCATTGGTCAGGGAACAACCTTGCATTCGTCGTGATGTACGACGTCTGATGCTGATGGGCAATGGCCACTTTCAGCGGCGCAGGGGCTCCAGACTTCACGCCCCTCATGTCTAAAAAAAATCTAGTACTTGCCATAAAAAATAACTTTGTTTTTTAAGGCACGCCTTGGGCACTTCTGGAGCATCCGATTGAAATTTTGCAATTATTTTGCAATCCAAAATCGTCAAATACTGCCAAATTGTGCCAAATTTGTGCAAAAATTCTGTTTTTTTTTGCGACAAATACGCTAAAAAATTAAGCAAAAAAACGCCCATAATCGAGGCTTAATGCCTAATTATCAGCGTTTTTCTTGTTTTGTCGGGGTACCTGGATTCGAACCAGGGACCTCCTGCTCCCAAAGCAGGCGCGCTAACCGGACTGCGCTACACCCCGATGCTCTCGTTTTGAGCGGTGCAAAGGTAGTGTATTTTCTCGAAATAGCAAGTCAAAACGGCGGATTTTCATTTTTTTTGGCTCCATGCACCGAATAAATGGCAAGAATGTAGTAACTTTGTATGTTTGAAACGATAAAACAACCATTTCAATACTATATCAAGACAATGTACAGAACCAAAACTAACGGCGAACTTCGTCTGGCCAATGTGGGCGAAGTCGTCACTCTGGCAGGATGGGTACAGCGCACCCGCAAGATGGGTGGCATGACCTTTGTGGACCTGCGTGACCGCTACGGCATCACTCAAATCGTGTTTAACAATGAGGTGGACGCTGACCTGTGTGAGCAGGCCAACCACCTGGGGCGTGAATATGTCATCCAGGTCGTGGGCACCGTGGCCGAGCGTTCCAGCAAGAATGCCAACATTCCCACGGGCGAGATCGAAATCATCGCCAACAAGTTGAATATCCTGAGCGAGAGCATCACGCCGCCGTTCACTATCGAGGATAACACCGACGGTGGCGACGACCTGAGGATGAAATACCGCTATCTGGACCTGCGCCGCAATGCCGTGCGCAAGAATCTGGAACTGCGCCACGACATGGCCATCCTTATCCGCAACTACCTTGACGATCAGGGCTTCCTGGAGGTGGAAACGCCCATTCTCATCGGCTCGACCCCTGAGGGCGCACGCGACTTTATCGTGCCCTCGCGCATGAACCCGGGTCAGTTCTATGCCTTGCCTCAGAGCCCGCAGACGCTCAAGCAGCTGCTGATGGTGGCCGGCTTTGACCGTTATTTCCAGATTGCCAAGTGTTTCCGTGACGAGGACCTGCGTGCCGACCGTCAGCCCGAGTTTACCCAGATTGACTGCGAGATGAGCTTTGTGGACCAGGAGGACGTCATCGAGGTCTTCGAGGGTCTCGCACGCCACCTGTTCAAGAAGGTACGCAATGTGGACCTGCCCGAGAAATTGGATCAGATGACATGGCACGACGCCATGCGCCTGTACGGTAGCGACAAGCCCGACCGCCGCTTCGGCATGACCTTTGTCGAGGTGGACGACGTGCTCAAGGGCACCGGCACCTTCCCCGTGTTCAACGAGGCCAATTACATCGGCGCCATCTGCGCCCCCGGTTGTGCCGACTATACCCGCAAGCAGCTCGACGGCCTGGTGGACTTCGTGAAACGTCCGCAGGTGGGCGCCAAGGGACTTGTTTATGTCAAGTTCAACACCGACGGCACCGTCAAGAGCAGTATCGACAAGTTCTATGAGCCCGCCGTATGGCAGCAGCTCAAGGAGAAGATGGGCGCTAACGACGGCGACCTCGTGCTGATCATGAGCGGCGACAACGCCAACAAGACCCGCGTACAGCTGTGTACCCTGCGCTTGGAGATGGGTGACCGCTTGGGACTGAGGGATAAGGACAAGTTTGAGTGCCTGTGGATTGTGGACTTCCCGCTGTTTGAGTGGAGTGACGAGGAGCAGCGCCTGATGGCTACGCACCACCCGTTCACCATGCCCAACCCTGACGATATCCCCCTGCTCGACGAGCATCCCGAGCGCGTGCGCGCCAAGGCTTACGACTTCGTCTGCAACGGCATCGAGGTAGGTGGTGGCAGCCTGCGTATCCATGACGGTAAGCTGCAGGCCAAGATGTTCGACATCTTGGGCTTCACTCCTGAGAGGGCCATGGCACAGTTCGGCTTCCTGATTAACGCGTTCAAGTACGGTGCACCTCCCCATGCCGGTCTGGCCTTCGGTTTTGACCGCTTCGTGTCGATCATGGCAGGCTTGGACAGCATCCGTGACTGCATCGCCTTCCCCAAGAACAACAGCGGCCGTGACGTGATGCTTGATGCTCCCAGCCCCGTTGACCAGAGCCAGCTTGACGAGCTCTACATCGACGTGGACCGTGAGCGCCTCAAAGCCGAGAACAAGATTTAAGTTGAATAGGCATTAGGTTTTAGGTATTAGGCATTAGCGGGCATCCGCCACCTGACACCTGAAGCCTAAAGCCTAACACCTAAAGCCTAAATGATAATCCGAGAAATCACCGATTCCATCGAGAAATTTGCCCCTTTGAGGCTTCAAGAGGAGTGGGACAATGCGGGCATACAGGTAGGTAACCCCGATGCCGAGATTACGGGCATTCTGCTCTGCACCGATGCTACCGAGGCCGTTGTGGCCGAGGCCATCGAACGCGGCTTCAACCTGGTCATCTCGCACCATCCGCTCATCTTCCGTGGCCTCAAGAAGATCATGGGACGCACCCCCGTGGAACGTGCGGTGGCCATGGCCATCAAGCACGACATCACCATTTACAGCGCCCACACCAACATGGATAGCGCCTGGCAGGGCGTTTCGTTCCGTATGGCCGAAAAGATTGGTATGACCAATTTGACGTTCCTTGACGGCAATCTGGTGGAGCCCTATGGAGACGTTGATTGTGCCACTGCCGGCTGCGGTGTCATCGGCGACATCGAGCCCGCGCCCGCGCGAGAGGTGCTGAAACGGGTTAAAGAGGCATTCGAGGTTGGCGCTGTGCGCTACAGCGGCGACGGCAACCGCATGGTAAGCCGTGTTGCCCTGTGCGGCGGGGCAGGCGGATTCCTGCTCGACAAGGCCGTCGAAGCGGGAGCCCAACTCTATGTCACAGCCGACATGCGTTATCATGATTTTCTGGATAACAACCAGCGCATCGTTGTGGCTGATATCGGGCACTATGAGAGCGAGCATTTCACAAAAGAGATTTTTTTAGAGATTATTCAGAAAAAAAGTCCTACCTTTGCAGTCGCTTTCGCAAAAAATGAAACGAACCAAGTAAATTATTTATAAATCAAAAGGTTATGGCAACAGCAAAGAAAGAACTCACCGTTGAAGAGAAACTCAAAGCGCTCTACGACTTACAGCAAAAACTCTCGGAAATTGACGCCATCAAGACCCTGAGAGGCGAACTCCCGCAGGAAGTGCAGGACCTGGAAGATGAAATCGCCGGTCTTCAAACCCGCGTGAACAAGTTCGAGGATGAGGTCGCTGTGCAGCAGGATGAGTTGGCCCGCAATCGCGACATCAAGGCCAAAGCCGAGGAACTGATCGACAAGTACACCGCCGACCAGGACAACGTGCGCAACAACCGTGAGTACGACTACCTGACCAAGGAGATCGAGTACCAGACCCTGAATATCGAGCTCGCCGAGAAGAAGATGAATGAGGCTGCACGCCGCATCGACATCCTCAAGGCCGAAATCGACAAGGCTCAGGAGCAGTGCAACGACCGCGATCACGCCCTAGTCGAGAAGAAGAGCGAGCTGAATGAGATCGTCTCCGAGAACAAGCAGAAGGAGGAGACTCTGCGCGAGAAGGCCAAAAAGCAGGAAAACAAGATCGAAGAGCGCCTGTTGACCGCTTTCAAGCGCATCCGCAAGAATACCCGCAACGGCTTGGGTATTGTGGTCGTTCAGCGCAACGCTTGTGGCGGCTGCTTCAACCGCATCCCTGCCCAGAGGCAGATGGAGATCAAGATGCACAAGAAGGTCATCGTCTGTGAGTACTGCGGACGCATTCTCATCGATCCCGAACTGGTAGGTATCGCTCCCGAGGAGGCAAAGAACAAATAAATCTCAGGCCTCCAGGCCTGGAACCAGCGGACAAGACTCAGAAGCCTATCAGCGCTTTAGTATCGAGCCCCCGCCCGCTGTAAGAAACCGCAATGGCAGTGTGCCCCGTGTGGCACGCTGCCATTGTCATTTCCAAATGCGTGTTTATGAGAATGATATCAATGTGATCCGGTTAACAGCATATCGATGATTTCGGTCACATCCGAGATGGTGATTTTGCCATCCCCGTCAACATCACCATCACCGGCGATTGGCGTCTCGGCCAGCAGGTAGTCGATGAGTGCCGTTACATCACTGATGGTGACGTTGCCATCGCCATCCACATCACCCACAAGGCCTGCAATGCCGTTGGTGCCGTACAGAGGCACGCGATTATAGGTCATGAAGCGCTGTGACTCGTTGTTGCCGCCCGAGCCATAGAAAAAGATGGCGTCGTTGGGATCCCATTCGGCAATATAGGTTTCCCTCAACGTGAGTATCTGGTTGGCAATGATCATATCTTGGTCAAAGCGTCCTTCAGGGAGATCAGGGCCAGTATATTCCAGGAACAGGGCAAACAGCGATGATTCTTTTTTCAGGGCGCCGTTGCGTTTGTATAAAGTGCCGTTTTTAGCCGATAAATGTGAGCCGAAAGCGTTGGTATTGTAACAGGTGACCATATACACGTCATAAGTCTTGCCGTCAACCACCCTTTTATCGTTCCAGCTCCAACTGATGTTGGATGAGGTGGGCAGGCGGTCTCCCTGCAGATAAAAGATTTCGTTGTAGTCTTCATCTACTGTGACGTTTAGCCAGATGTCCTCGGGCAGATATATTTCACATTGGAAAGAGTTGTAAGTGATTTCATTGTACAGGTCACCGGCAGCATTATAGGCGATGGGGGTTAACGACTGTACCGCTTCATTCTGGTAAATCTCATCATCATCAAGATAGAACCACACGGTTTGGGTATTGCCGCTTTGAAATGAAACCTTGTTGACATGGGTCTTGCCATTGTATTCATTCTGGGTGAACAGGTGGTCATGGGTGGCCTGACCGGTCAATGCAGGTGTGCCATCGACCTGATTAGCATACTCACCTGTAGAAACTTGCGCCATAGCCGTAGATGCCAGCGATGCGGCTACGGCAAGAAATAGAAGCATTATTCGGTTCATAGTATGTAAATGTTTTTTGTTGTTATTGATGTGGCAAAGATAGTGAATTGAAAACGATTTCACAAGTCTATTCTGATAAATAGTTGCAATTGGTTGCCTATCGAACCTGGTTAACCTCCACTGTCGTCAGCCGGTGTCGTCTGGCGGTCGGGAAAAGAAAAAGGCTTAAAGGTTTGTCCTTAAAGCCTTTCTGTGAATTTGATGTGATGGGGGTTACCAGCTGCCGCCTCCGCCGCCTCCGCCGAAGGAGCCACCTCCGAAGCCTCCCCAGCCTCCACCGCCGCTCCAGCCACCGCCGCCGCTCCATGACGAGCCGCCGCGATTCCAGTCGCTGCCGGTAGTGAAGATGATGGGTCCGCCCCAGGTGCCGGTGTCACCATTGTTGCGGTTGCCGCCACCGTTTTGGTTGCTCTTGTGGGCCAGGTACATGAAGAAGGCGAAAATGAGAATGAACATGATCAGGGCAAACAGGGCCCCATCATCATTCTGGTTGGCGTAGTCTTCCTCGTTATACTCGCCTGTGGCCAGGTCCCGAACGACTTTGGCTCCGGCCCATACGCCACCCAGGTAGTCATTCTCCTTGAAATAAGGAATCATCTCCTGGTTGACGATGCGGGTGCTGGTAGCGTCGGTAATGGCGCCTTCCAGGCCGTAGCCCGGAGCGATAAAGGCCTCGCCCTTGCTGTCGGCGGTTTTAGGTTTGATGAGGATGACAACGCCGTTGTTGTTGCCTTTCTTGCCCACGCCCCATTGCTGGCCGATGTTGTAGGCCATCCACGCCTTGTCGTAGCCGCCGAAGTCGTCCATGGTGACCACGCAGATCTGGTTGCTGGTCTCCATGGCGATTTTTTCCAGCGAGTCTTCCAGCCACTGGCAATCACCCAAAATGCCGGCAAAGTCGTTGACCAGCCGTGGAGGGTTGGGCCGGGCAGGCACCTGAGCCATCGCTGCTAGCGCGGTAATGCACAGCAGAGCTATTGTCAAGAGCCGTCGGGCTTTATTCCATGTTGCCATAGTCCTCGTCATGATCATCATCGTCGTCAATGTCGTCAAAGGTGACCTCGTTGCTCAACTCGTTCTCGTCATCACGCTCGCCGGGGAAATACTCCGACAGGCGCTCGCCCATGCGGGCGATGATAGCACACAGGCCGTCAACGGGCCTGCCTGCCTTTAGGTAGCGTGTCAATTCCTCCACTTCGCCGTCCCAGAAGCCCTCGGGCACCGCTTCGTTGATTGCCGTGTCGCCCAGGATCGCCAATTTGCGGTCTTCATAGGCGACAAAAATCAGTACCGCATTGCGGCGCTTGGTGGTGTACAGGTGCAGCCTGTTGAAGGTCTTGACGGCACGCTTCATCACATTGCGCCGGCACCGTGGCGTCACATGAACACAGATTTCTCCTGTCGTGTGACGCTCGGCATCGGTAATGGCGTCGGCTATGCGCCGTTGTCCTTCGGGAGGGATGAAATCGGCCAGTGCCATCGGTTACTTGGTCTCGCTGGTGCCAAAGTCCACCTTAGGAGCCTTGTCGGCACCCTCTTGAGCCTGGAAATAAGGCTTGTCACCGAAGCTGAAAATGCTGGCGATGATATTGGTGGGGAAGGTGCGGCGCTTGGTGTTGTACTCACGGGCCACCTCGTTGAACTTGTTGCGCTCAACGGCAATGCGGTTCTCGGTGCCTTCCAGCTGACTTTGGAGTTCCAGGAAGTTCTGATTAGCCTTCAAGTCGGGATAGTTCTCGGCTACAGCGATGAGTCGGCTCAGTGCATTGGTCACGTCACCCTGTGCAGCCTGATACTTTTGCAGATCCTCAGGAGTCATGTTGGAGGGATCGATGGTCACCTTAGTGGCATTGGCGCGTGCCTCGATGACACCTTCCAGGGTCTCCTGCTCGTGCTTGGCATAGCCCTTAACGGTCTCTACCAGGTTGGGAATGAGGTCAGCACGACGCTGATACACGTTTTCCACTTGGGCCCATGCGGTCTCAACATTCTCTTCAGATGATACGAGTCCGTTATAGCCGTTCTTTACCCAGCCAAACAGTGCGAGGGCGATGACGCCCAGGACAATAAGTCCGATACAACCTTTTTTCATTGTCTATTTATTTTTTAAATGAATAATAATATGTTTCTACAAATGGCAAATGTACATAATACTTGGCAATCCCTTGCAACATTTGTGCCATTTTTTAGAAAAAATATTGATAAGTGGATTTTGAACCCTTTTACGGTTTATCGGTTTTGTATAGAATAATCGGTTTTTTGTCGAATATTTTTGCGTGATTTTGCCCGTTTTAATACTTTTGTGTCATTCAAATCACACATAACCTAATTAGAACATGAAATCTATAGAAAAGTTAATCATGGCCGGATGGCTAGTGACTTTGAGCCCGTTTGTGGCTAATGCTCAGGACAGTGTGGCTACAGCACCCGCAACGGTGCCTGCCGCAGTCCCGGTGGCCTATCAGGAAAAACCTTTTACGTGGACGTTGCAGGACTGCATCGACTGGGCCAAACAGCAGAACATCACTATCCAGCGCAACAAGGTGAACGTGCGCAGTTTGGCGCTTGATCTGGAAAACGCCAGGAACAACCGCCTGCCCACCGTGAATTTCTCGAGCAACCAGCAGGTGGGTTACCGCCCGTTCCAGGAAACACACAGCAGCGTCATCGGCAGTGAAGTCATCAGTTCGAGCAACCGGACCAGCTATAGCGGCAGCTATGGCGTGAATGCCTCGATGAGTCTGTACGACGGCGGGCAGATCAAGAACAACATCAAGTTGGCGGAAATCAATTCGCAGATTGCCGAGCTCAATGTGCTCGCCAGTGAGTTGTCCATCGAGGAGCAGATCACACAGCTGTATGTGCAAATCCTTTACTCACAGGACGCCGTAACCCAGGATGATGAACTCATTGCCTTGGGGCAGGTGCAGCTCGACCGTGCCAAGGCATTGAAGAAGGCCGGCTTGCTCAACAAGGCCGACGTGTCGCAGCTGGAGTCACAACTTGCTCAGGACAAATACCAGAAAGTCGCCGATGAGACGACCCTGGACAACTACCGCCTGCAACTCAAGCAAATCATGGAGCTTGACGGCGACGAGAGCCTTGTCCTTGCTGACCCCACTCTCGAGAATGATGTCCTTGCCGAGCTGCCCAGCAAACAGGCCGTTTATCAGCACGCTGTCGAGAACCGCCCCGAAATCAAGGCACAACAGCTGGCGATGGACCGCACCTATATCGATGAGAAAATCGCCGAAGCGGGCAACAAGCCTAACCTGAGTGCCAGCGCCGGCATCAACACGAGCAACATGAGCGGAAACGGAAACATGTTCAACCAGCTGAAGAACCAGTGGAACAATGGCATCGGTGTGACGTTGAGCATCCCCATCTGGGACCACGGCAAGACCAAGAATGCTGTCGCCAAGGCTCGCCTTGAGCGCGAGAGCACCTATTTGGATATGATAGATACCCAAAAGTCGCTCTGGAAGACGATTGAGAACTACTGGCTCCAGGCCCGTAACAGCCAGCAACGTTACATCGCTGCCAAGGAGAATGTGGACTACTGCCGTGAGAGCTACAACTTGACAAGCGAACAGTTCCGCCTGGGCATGAAAAACATCGTGGAATTGACGCAGGACAAGACTAACCTGAGCAGTGCCACCCAACAGATGCTGCAAGCCAAGTACACGGCATTGCTCAATATCGCCATGCTCAAGTACTACAACGGTGAGAGCATCGCTTTTTAATCAACAGAAATTCACAATAAAACGAACAAGATAATGAAAAAGAAAACCATCATCATTCTGGTACTGGCCGCATTGCTGCTGGCATTGGCCGCTTTCTTCATGCTGGGCAAAAAGAAGGCCGAGAGTAAAATCAGTTTCCAGACAACCAAGGTGACCACGGTCGATATCTCGACCAGCATCACCGCCACGGGGACCATCGAGGCCGTAACGACGGTCGAAGTGGGTACCCAGGTTTCGGGTATTGTCAGCAAACTGTACGTTGATTACAACAGCGTGGTTAAGAAGGGTCAGGTCATCGCTGTGCTTGACCGAACCAACCTGACGAGTGAACTGACATCGGCTCAGGCCAACCTGCGCAGCGCGCAGACCGAGCTGGACTATCAAAAGAAGAACTACGCCCGCTATGCCGAACTTAAGCAAAAAGACCTCGTGAGCGCCGCCGAGTATGACGTGGCGCTGCAGAGTTACCGCAAGGCCCAGGAGAGCGTTAAGGTAGCCCAGCAGAGCGTGTCGCGCGCCAAGACCAACTTGGGCTATGCAACCATCTATTCACCCATCGACGGCATCGTCATCAGCAAATCGGTCGAGGAAGGACAGACCGTGGCCGCTTCTTTCAGCACCCCCACGCTGTTCACCATTGCCAAGGACTTGACCGATATGCAGTGTATCGCTAACGTTGACGAGGCCGACATCGGCGGTGTGAAAGAGGGCCAGCGCGTGACCTTTACCGTCGATGCCTTCCCCGATGACGTCTTCTCGGGCACTGTGAAGCAGGTACGCCAGAATGCCACGACCACCAACAATGTGGTAACCTATGAGGTGGTGATTTCGGCCCCCAACGCCGACCTGAAACTCAAACCGGGCCTCACGGCCAACGTGACCATCTTCACGATGGAGCGCAGTGGGGTGGTGAGCGTGCCCAGCGCGGCGTTGCGTTTCACTCCCGAGCCTAGCATCATCGGCAAGAAATATGTCATCAAGGATGTGCCTGCCGAAAAGAAACTGTGGACCCTCGAAGGCAATGTCTTCACTGCCCACAAGGTGGAAACCGGCATTACCGACGGTGTGCACACCGAGATCAAGAGCGGCCTTGAGGAAGGCACTACCGTTGTGCTCGACCTCATCGTGGGACGTCCCGAAGGCGAAATGATGCCCGAGGGAGGTAATGACGAGAACTCGCCGTTCATGCCGGGCCCGCCCAACCGCAACAAGAACAAAAGCGGTGGCAAGGCTCCCAGCGGCGGTCCCAAATAATCAACCGCGTCAATCCTATCAGTTATGGCACAAAAACCCATTATCGAGTTGGATAACATACGCCGCGACTTTGTGGTGGGTGAGGAGGTGGTACATGCCTTGCGTGGCGTCTCCTTCACCATCAACGAGGGCGAGTTTGTCACCATCATGGGCACTTCGGGCTCGGGAAAATCTACCCTGCTGAACATCTTGGGATGTCTGGACACGCCCACGAGCGGGGAATACAAACTTGACGGAACGCCCGTCCGTACCATGAGCAAACCGCAGCGTGCGATACTCAGGAACCGCAAAATCGGTTTTGTCTTCCAGAACTACAACCTGCTGGCCAAGACCACCGCTGTCGAGAACGTGGAGCTGCCGCTCATGTATAACGGCAGCGTGAGTGCCCGTGAGCGCCGCGAGCGTGCAGTCACTGCCCTGCAGCGTGTGGGATTGGGTGACCGCCTGAACCACAAGAGCAACCAGATGTCGGGTGGACAGATGCAGCGCGTGGCCATTGCGCGTGCGCTGGTCAACGACCCCGCCGTCATCCTTGCCGATGAGGCGACGGGTAACCTGGACACTCGGACGTCGTTCGAGATCCTGGTTTTGTTCCAGGAGCTGCATGCCGAGGGGCGTACCATCATCTTTGTGACGCACAACCCCGAGATCGCCGAATACTCGACGCGCACCATCAACCTGCGCGACGGCAAGGTGCGTGACGACGTGGTGAACCACAAGATCCTCAATGCCGCCGAGAAACTGGCTACCCTGCCTGTCAACGATGATTAGATTAATGATTAGAGATTAGTGAGCGCCACCGCGACAAGTGACTAAAAAAATAAAAACTGAAATAAAGTGAACGGTACCAACCTATTCAAAATAGCCCTCAAGGCCATCAACAACAACAAGATGCGCAGTTTCCTCACGATGCTGGGTATCATCATCGGTGTGGCTTCGGTAATTACCATGCTTGCCATTGGCCAGGGTTCCAAGCAGAGCATCAAGAAGAACATCAGCGAGATGGGCTCCAACATGATCATGATCAACCCGGGTGCCGATCGTGGCCCCGGCGGTGCCCGGCAGAGCGCCGATGAGATGCAGACGCTGACGCTCAAAGACTATCAGGATATTGTCGATCAGGCAAAGTACCTGTCGGCTGTCAGCCCTAACGTGTCGAGTGGAGGACAGCTCATCTTTGGCAACAACAACTACCAGAGCAGCGTGACGGGCGTGAGCGAGGGCTACCTGACTATCCGCCAGTTGACGGTCGAGAGCGGCACCATGTTCACAGAGGCCGATATCAAGTCGGCGGCCAAGGTGTGCGTGCTGGGCAAGACCATCGTGGACAACCTGTTCCCGAGCGGTGCCGACCCCATCGGCCAGGTCATCCGTTTCAACGCCATTCCCATGAAGGTGGTGGGAGTGCTCAAGAGCAAGGGTTACAACTCGATGGGCATGGACCAGGACGACATCGTGCTGGCCCCCTACAGCACGGTAATGAAGCGCGTGCTGGCACAGAACTACCTGCAGGGCATCTATGCCAGCGCCTTGACCGAGGAAATGACTGATATCGCCATCAAGGACGTCACCAACATCCTGCGCACCAACCACAAACTCAAGGAAGGCGAGGAGGACAACTTTTCCATCCGCTCCCAGGAGGAAATCAGTTCGATGATGACCAGCACGATGGACATGTTGACCATCCTGCTGGCATGTATCGCCGGCATCTCACTGATTGTGGGCGGTATCGGCATCATGAACATCATGTATGTGAGCGTCACCGAGCGCACCAAGGAGATTGGCTTGCGCATGAGTGTGGGTGCCCGCGGCATCGACATCCTGAGCCAGTTCCTCATCGAGGCCATCCTCATCAGTGTCACAGGCGGTGTCATCGGCGTGCTGATAGGCATCGGGCTCTCGATGTTGATGAAGACGGTGCTGCACTGGCCCGTCAGCATCCAGGCATGGACGGTGCTGCTCTCGTTCCTGGTCTGCACCATCACGGGCGTTTTCTTCGGCTGGTATCCTGCCAAGAAAGCCGCCAACCTTGATCCTATCGAGGCTATCCGCTACGAGTAGTTTTGTCGAGGGGAAGTGTGTTTTTGTCGATAATATTTGTAAAGGCGCTCAGACTTCACTAACTTTGCATGTCTGTTGTAGTTAATTAATACTGAGGACTCTAAAAATACCGACTATGACTAACGAACTCGATCAACCAAAATCCAAGTCACGTTACTTGACGCTGCACTTCCTCTGTTGGGCAGTATTGATTATCGTGCCGATGTTCTTCCATAGTTCCAACGATGATTGGCTGTCTGTCTGGCACCGCTATTTGCGTTGGTTGGGCAACCCCCTGGCCTACATGCTGGTGTTTTACCTGAATTACTTGTGGTTAGTGCCCCGGTTCCTGCTCAGGAAACGCGATTGGAAGATGTTTATTCTTATCAATCTGTTGGTTATCATCTCAGGCATCCTGCTCATGGACCTTTGGCACTGGTGTGTGGTGTACTTCTTGCCCGAGGTCAGCATTCCGCCCAAGAAGCCTTTCGTCAGACTTCCGCGATATTTCTGGGCTGTCTTGATTCTGATTCTCATCATCGCTCTGGCAGTGGCTGTGCGCATGTACCAGCGTTGGCAGCACCTTGAGGAGGCGCGCAAGGAGGCCGAGGCCGCGCGTGCCGAGGCCGAGCTGAGCAACCTGCGCAACCAGCTCAATCCCCACTTCCTGCTCAACACGTTGAACAACATCTATGCCCTCATCGCATTTGATCAGGACAAGGCGCAGACCGCCGTGGGCGAGCTGAGCAAGCTGCTGCGCCACGTGCTCTACGAGAACCAGCAGGACTTCGTGCCCCTGTGCAAGGAAGCGGACTTCATGCGCAACTATATCGAGCTGATGAAGATCCGCGTGACCGACAACGTGAAGATCGACGCCAACATCAACGTGGCACCCAACGACTCCACGCCCGTGGCACCGCTCATCTTCATCTCGCTCATCGAGAACGCCTTCAAGCACGGCATCTCGCCGCAGGGCACCGGAAACATCAAGATTGACCTGTCTCAGGTCGATGGCGACATCACCTGTGAGATACACAACACCTGCTACCCCAAGCGCGAGAACGACAAGAGCGGCTCGGGCATCGGGCTGGAGCAGGTGAGCCGGCGTCTGGAGCTCATGTACCCTGACCGCTACACCTGGGAAAAGGGCAAGAGCGACGACGGCAAGGAATATTATTCTAAAATTACCATCAAGAAAGAGGAATCATGATTATCAAGTGTGCTATCGTTGACGATGAGCCGTTGGCAGTGGAACTGCTGGCGAGCTATGTGAAGAAAATACCGTTCCTGGAATTGTGCGGCAAGTACAACAATGCTACCGATGCCCTGCACGGACTGGGCGAGCAGCCGGTGGACCTCCTCTTCCTCGACATCCAGATGCCCGAGCTCAACGGACTGGAACTGAGTAAGATGATTCCTGAGAACACCCGCATTGTGTTTACCACGGCTTTTGACCAGTATGCCGTGGACGGTTTCCGCGCCAACGCGCTGGACTATCTGTTGAAGCCCATCAGCTATGCCGACTTCATGGAGGCCTGCAATAAGGCCCTGCAGTGGTTCCAGCTCGTGCAGCAACAGGACGAACCGGCAGTAGCTGCAGCGGCCGAAAAAGAGGAAATCAAGAGCATCTTCGTTAAGAGCGAGTACAAGCTCTTGCAGATCAACCTTGACGACATCCGCTATATCGAGGGCTTGAAGGACTATGTGAAGATCTATACCGAGCAGTCCCCGCATCCCATCCTGTCGCTCATGAACATGAAGGCCATCGAACAGATGCTGCCCGCGTCGCGTTTCATCAGGGTGCACCGCTCCTTCATCGTGCAAAAGAGCAAAATCCGCGAGATTGAGCGCAACCGCATCGTCTTCGGCAACGTCTATATCCCCATCGGCGACAGCTACAAGCAAGCCTTCCAAGACTTCATCAACAACAAGTAAACATCAGGCCCATTGAAACGACAAAACCCGCTGATTACCAGCGGGTTTTATGCATTTATTTGGCTCTATATTCAAACTGAACCTATTGGGGTTAGTCTATTACATCAAACATTTCATTTGATGTCTTCTTAATCACTTCAATATAATCTACTTCTTGAAGGTTTATCATTATTCCAGTTCTTGTATAGAGAAAGGAACTCTCCTTATCGTAACTCCGCAAATCATTTACGCATAATTGTGTAAGACGGCCATCATGAAAATGTATATCAATGGCACAATTTTTGGTCATATCAATTAACCCTTCATTCGACATCGTCTGTAATTGCTTTTTATGTATTATCTTTTTCATAATTATTTAATATTTACATTTGTCGCAAAGGTAGTCGAAGTCCTTGATCCCTGCAAAAACCTAATAAAACCATTTAGGTTCGCCGTAAAGGCAACCAGTTCAAATTGGCCAACGCTAGACGAGAGAAAAAGCGCCAAAAAGCCACCGCCAATGAACGTATTACAATTTGATGAGTTTTGGGTGCTAATTCTGCGATACGTGCACAGGACGCACCGTCATCCCATTGCGTCGATAGCCTCTCTCCCAGCCTACAGTTCCGTTACAGAAACTTTGGTCCCACGCGCCATATGGGCTACCGGATCCGAGTGTGTTCGACCAATACCAGCCGTAGTTTCCAGAATAGTCAAAAGAACTATCCCAGTGGTAGCCTGTGGCGGGTAAGAACAACGATGCTCCGTTGGGGCCAGTCACCAAGTTACCTCTCACGCCGTTGAGCGTTGTCCATGTCCAAGTGCACTTCGTCCGCAATTCTGTCTGTTGATCATAAGACGGCATGCGCCACAATGGCCCCCAGTTGACATAAGCTGCATCGTCTTCAGGCTCCAGCTCCGTTTTGTTATCAACAGTACCATATGAGCTATCTGTGCAATACTTCGTCAGCGTGTTTTCGCTGCCATTGCACCACTTGTAGGTATTCCAGCTATACTCATTCTTTGGAGAGGTCTCTCCCCATGCGAAGTAGTCTCCATACTCCTCAGGGCTGCTGGCGCCCAAGTTGCACGTTGCCCATAGTGTGCCACTAGGCAAACCCAGGTCAACCCACTCATGTTCCTCGTTTTTATCTAACGCCGGAATAATGATACATTGATTATCACTTTGACTTAAGGCTTTACCTTCTTCTTGAGCTGTAGCGTAAATAGTTAATTCATAATCCATATCACTTCGTAATGCTGTATATGGATTCTCTACCAACGAGTCATTCACATAAAGCTTTACTACACCACCTCCAGTTGCCAAAATAATGACAGCATCCTCTGTAATATCGGTAATAATTTCTGGAGTAGCAGTAATTGGCATAGCTGGAATAAGTACATTAATTGCTTCACATCGGCTCATTAATTTTCCATCTTCTTTTGCCGTAGCATAAACTGTTATTACATAATCAACTTCACCACGTATAGCAACATACGGATTGGTGACCATTAACCCATTGACATAAAGACACACATTACCATTGCCAGCTGCAGTAATGATAACACCATTGTCAACTATTTGAGTATTAATAACGGGAACAGCAGTAATCTGCTTGCCTAATATGATATCAATAATATAGTTGATATCACTGATATTGGTTTCACCATCATTATTTACATCACCACTATATCCTTCGTGAGCGCCTCCCAAAATAATGTCAATAACTGCATTAACATCGCTGATGTTAACTTCACCATCATGATTCACATCCGCTGAATTGACATTATCATTGGAAGAGGAAAGGATACTGAGCGGCAACATTGCCACTATGAAAGTGAAACTTGAAATTAAAAACTTTTTCATTGTATATTTGATTATTAGTTAATATCAATTCCAGATGTCTCTTTGCCGGGAGAATAAAAAAAAGCGAGAGGCCTTTTATCGTACCCGTCTCGCTCTTAGAGGCCTCGCATGCCCTTCTGCCAAAGACGAGCAACGAAGACCTCACGCAGATATGTATAGTGCAACCCAAATGGTTGGCTAATACACATCACGGAGCATCTATCGTTGCTTTGTCCCTATGGCAGAAAAAGAAATTGCGAGTTTCTAAGAGCCAAAGAACAAAGCGCAAATAAACGCTTTCCTTATGTCATGTGTTCCTTACCATGTGCCCGATACCATCAGGGAGAGGGCACTAGTCAAAGAACAACTGCAAATTTAGATATTTTTTTTGATAAGGTGAAATTTGGGGATTCTTTTCTGCAATTTTGCTAACTGTGCTCAGCATGATAAGGACCGGTATCTGGACTTGAACCAGAACAAGGTTACACCTTCCAGTCTATTGAAGATAACATATCTAGCATGGTCTTTCCCTAATCCTTTCTCTGCTACTTATCAATCTCATGGGCAAAATCGAGGAGATCAACCATCACCGTTATTTTAGCCTCATCGGTCGGGTTGTTTACTAAGTAATAGCAATTACACCCAAAGGAAATCAGACTAATAACAATACAAAAAATCTTTGCGTGTATCTAATACCATCTCATCGCTGCTTGAGCGAATCTTCTCAATTCAAGCTACTGTTTAAAAAAGAAATTCTTTATCATATCTCTTAAATAATTAAGATTGTTAACTCATAGGGTGCCTGCTCATTTAAACATACAAAAAATATCGTTGCCATTTGTAGCAGACTGCACAAAGGTATATAGCGTGAAACTCATGGAAAAGAAGATAAATAATCGGCAAAGGATTAATAACTCTTGAATTTAAGTCGTTCTCATACATCAAAGGGACGGTTTGATGTATTTTCACATGAATGTCATCATCATTCGGCCGATTTTGTGCAGGCCTTCCACGATGCGCTGGCGTTGGGGTTGGCGCGGTTTTTTCGTGCCGTTGGCATAGTGGCTTAATTGGCGCTCGTTCACCCCGCTGGCACGGGATATGGCGGCTAGGGTGGCATATTGGCTGCAGACCTGGAGCAGGGCAGCGGTGTCCAAATCCCATTCAAATTCATAGTCCCCTTTGGCAAGCCACTCGGGAACCTCCTCGTCCTCATCTTCAAGCAGTCCCTCGACGTGGAATCGCAGGGTTTCAGGAACTGCTCCCTGTAATTCTTCAAAAGTCTTGGCCGTAAGCACAACGGCACTGGGGATTTCATCCCCTAATGTAGCGCCGAAGTTCTTCTCGTACCATGACACGTGTACTGTAATCTTCTTCATATCGCAAAGGTAGTAAAACTAATACCATCTTCCAAATTTTCTAGCAACTATTTTCAAAAATACATAATTAGGGGGAGCGTGCGCTCCCCCTTTTTGTTCGTTAATTTGACCTTAAAATCAAACTGAACCCGTTGGGGTTGGTTTCTTACATCAAATAGTCACTTTGATGTGGGTTAGTTGCCGCAATAGGTGCCCATGAAGTAAATCGTGCCTGTGCTGTTTTCAATGATGTAATATACAAAGGGGCGCTTGGCGTGGAATTCCACAATTTTTGGTTTTTCCTCGTCCAATAAAACACACTTTAAAGACATCTCGGCAATCGTGACGGCAGCGGCCTTCGTTCCCTCTTCTTCCACTTCGATTCTGGCTTTCTGCTTCATCATCGACACAAACAGGTCGTCTTTGTGGTCCTGGGCCATATTGGGGAACTCAGCACGTATGCCGAATGCCCGTGGCATGCCCATTGCCGATAGTACGCCTGTAAGGGCGGTCTCGCTATCAGTAGTGAAGCGCGGCAACAGGACATCGACGTCACTGGTAGTCATTTCGTGCCTCATCTGCTCAAGTTTTTGTGTCGATAGGCTCTGGATGATCTCCTGGATCGTCTTGCCTTTGTGGGGAAGCAGCACATACATGCTGTAGCCTTTATTGCCGTAAGGCAGGCATAGCATCTCGCACAGTTCGTTTTTGCCGTATGCAGCCTTAGTCTCGAGGTGCATCATTTTGCGTTTGACGGTGCTGCCGTCCTGTTTTGTGAACTTCATGTCACGGGTTTCCTCGGGGTCAAATTCCGTGGTCCACGTGGCTTTGAAGTAAACTGCGTTGAGCAGATACATGGCGGCATCGGCTTTGAACTCTTGAGGGTTAAGGATCTTGGGAATCATGCCGTCGGTGTGGGTGTCGCACCACCTGTTGATAATGTCCACATTGCTGGGCACTGTGAAGTCCAACATATCGACTTGGGCATCGTAATACTTTTGCATGTCGGCTTGGTACTGCGGAATGAGACGGATATGCATTGCCGAGTTGTTGAAGATGCAGTTTGCGGTTTTTATCGTCACCGTCGAGTCTACATTGGGGGCTTCGTCAATCATCTTCTTGAAGTACTTGTTGATCTCCTCTACCGAACCGTCCAGTCCAAGCACGTCGGTAATCTGCCGGCGCGTCTCGCCGTCGGCACCCTCATTAAGCATTCCCAGCAGGTAGCTTACGCTGATGGGGGATATGACGATGCTGCCATGTTTCTGTTTGCTGATGGTGCGAAACAGATTGCAGGCGAAGTCATTGTTGCATTCATTCATCTTGCGTTGGGATTCGGTCAATTTGATGTCCTTGTTAGAACCATTGTTACTGTCACTCTTCTCGGGCTGGGATGGGGTGATTTCCTCTTTCACAGGCTGCTCTCCGGCCTTGAGGAGGTTGCCATTGCTGCTGGTGAAAACCAAGAAAACGGTCAGAATCACCACGACAGCCATCGTGTTTAAAATCCAGGATCGTTTCATATCAGTCAAATTTTTAGGTTGATAAAAAAGATTATTTGCTTTTTCTGCGTATGTTTCAAGGTCTTGCAGTATCTTTGCACCAGCATCGCTTGAGACGACAGTTGCTTTGAAAGGAGTTTCTTCTCCCGGTACGACGGTCTCTTGTGATGTTTTTTATTTCTAGCCATCAACTTCATAACCTTGAACGGATTAACTCTCGCTTGCAAAGTTACAACCGATAAAAGAAATAACTACCAAAAACAGCTAACATTCGAAGGTCATTCCATAGAGGTCAACCGACTGATTTACAGGTATCTATAAAATAAAAAGGTCATCAGAGGGTAATCCACTCCAGTAAGCACTGAAAAAGCATTAAATTTTGTGGGATTCCCCCTTTATTGTGCCTCAGATCTTGTCCACTAAAGAAAAAGATGAAGAAATATTTGTGTAATCAAAAAAATATTACGTACTTTGCATTATTAAAATTTAATAATGGATTTACGATAATACAATATGGCCAGTAAAAAGTCATTGAAGCCCAAAAATCCGTTTGTTTCTCAGGGTTATATCAGTCCTGAGTACTTTTGCGACCGTCAAGAGGAGACCGATTTGATGCTCAATCACTTCGAGAATGGGCGCAATATTACCCTTGTTTCGCCTCGCAGAATCGGGAAAACGGGCCTCATCAAGAACCTTTTTTATCATATTGAACGTCAGGACAGGAATGCTATCTGCCTGTATCTGGACATTTATGCGACAAAAAATCTGCAGGATTTTACCGAAATGTTCGGCTCGGTCGTGTTCAACGGCTTTGCCCGCAAGGAGAAATCCTTCATGCAGAAGGCTGCGACGCTGTTGGGCAGCCTGCGTCCCGTATTTACCACCGACCCCTATACCGGCATGCCCAAGATGATGATTACGGTCGATGCCTCGCAGTCGCAGTTGACCATCCAGCAGATTTTTGAGCTGTTGGCGCAAAGCCGCCGTGAGGTTTACATCGCCATCGACGAGTTCCAGCAGATCGCCAACTACCCCGAGACCGGCACCGAGGCGATGCTGCGCTCCCACATCCAGTTTGCCACCAACGTGCATTTCATCTTTGCCGGCAGCAAATACCGGCTCATGGCCGAGATGTTCGGGTCGCCGCAGCGCCCCTTCTTCCAGAGCACCGAGATGATGGACCTGCAACCCCTGGACAAAGAGGTATATTACCAGTTTGCCAACAACTTCTTTGAGAAAAAACGCGGCAGCCTGGACCATGACATCTTCATGCTGTTGTATGACCGTTTCGAGGGGCACACCTGGTATATCCAGAGCGTGCTGAACAGGCTCTACGACACCTGCCTGCACGTGCGCGGCATCAAGGAGGTGAATCGTGAGACGGTGCACCTGGTGGAGTCGCGATCGCCGCAATACGAGAGCCTGGCGCAGTTCCTGTCCTCCAACCAGTTCAACCTGCTCAAGGCCATCGCCAGCGAGGGTGTCGTCAAGGAGCCCACGGGCAGCCGTTTCATCCGTGAGCACAACATGGCGAGTGCCAGCATCGTGCAGTCGGCACTGCGTGCCCTGGTAGAGAAAGAAATCGTCTATCGCACGCCGCGCGGTTACATCGTCTATGACCGTTTCATGAGCATCTGGTTGGCTCGCACGTTCGGATAATAGTCATGTGGCATGATTTTTGTAAACAAGATATGGACTTAACCAACAACGAATTACTAATAACTAACAACTGATTATGGAATTTCATTTGATCAAAAACGGAAAACAGGAAGGTCCGTTTACCGTTGAAGAATTGTCGCAGCAGGGGATTACCCCCGAGAGCGAAGTATGGGCGCCCGGTATGGCCGACTGGCAGCAGGCCGGTGACGTGCCCGAGTTGACCGCCGTGCTGCAGCGTGCCGAGTTTGAAGCCTCGCAGCAGGCCGCCCGTGCCGCCGAAAACCAGGCGACAGTGGGGCAGCCCTATGATCCTGTGGTACCCCCCACCCAGGCGCCGCCTCAAGTTCCTCCCCGCTGGCCCGCCCAGGACGAGGTGAAGAAAAAGAGCGGCTGCACACCGTGGCTCATCGCAGCCCTGGTGCTTGCCATCCTGTTTGCCACGATGGTGTTCACCTGTCCCAGCCGTGCCGACCATGAGGCCGCCATTCAGGAGGTTACCAAGGCCTGGGTGGGCGACAAGGTGGATGAGAACCTGGGTAGCATCACCGGCGTCGGTGGCGTGTTTGGCGACCTGATCAACAAGGCCCTCAAGCAACTGACGGGCTTTGGCACCGACAAGGTCATCTCCAACTATCTCGACGTCAAGAACTATGTCGTTTGCTCGGTGGGCCGCATGAGCATCGGCGACAACGAGGAGAAGATGGTGTCATTGGGCGCTTTCGGCCACGTGTTCACCTTCGGCAAGGAAGACATTGAAAAGGCGTGGAGCCGTGCGATGGATGAGTATGAGGCCAAACATAACATCACACCGCCGCCCGCACCTGCACCCCAGGCCGACGAGGATGCCGATGCACAAGACGAGGAGGACATGACCGACCCCAGAATCCTTCCCGACAGCGTAATGGGCATTGAGATTCCCGAGGGCATGGACTCCATGGTCAACCAGATGGCTAACGAGGCTATCCGCATGGCCAAGGAATGGGCCAAGCAGCAGATCGACAACCTAGGCAACTGATGTTGACTGCCCATTGAACAACAAGGGCTTGGAGCAAACACTCCAGGCCCTCGTTGTTAGGTATAAGGATCTATTTTATGCGCCGCACGCTTTCATCAGGATCATGAAGAACATGACAATCAAAAAGATAGTCAAACAGCTCATTCGGCGCGGTTGCGGCCCTGGACGGACAGGGCCATTGTCCTGTCCGGTGGGCTGCGGCGTTGTGTAACTGTACATCGTGCGGTGAGGGATGAGGATCTGGCGGGGTCCGCCGTTGTTGTAGGGGCCGATGGCGCCGCCTGCCTCAAGTTGGCGGATGAGCTCGGCAGCCCGCTGGTCACTGATGCCGAAACGGTCGCGCAGCATCATCGGCGTGATGGCAGTGCAGTTCATCAGGAACTTTATCGCTTCGTTATAAAGCGGGTCGCCGTCGGGCAGGGGAGGGGGCAGCACGGTCACCTCCTCAGGGGCCGTGTCAACAGCCGTTGTCGACGGGGTGGGGGCATCGAAACTGGCACCGCAGTTAGGGCAGAAGTGGGCATTGCTGTTGGCCTCATGCCCGCATTTCGGGCAGTTGATGGTGCGTGACGGCTCAACCGTGGTATCGAGGTCAAGAGCATCGTGAGGGATATAGGCATAATCGCCCACGATGTGCAACTCACTCAGGCACTGCGGACAAATGACCTTATACTCGCTGTTGATGAGCACTTCGGTACTCAGGTCCATCTTCTTACCGCATTTGGGACAGGTGTAGTTCATATTGTTGTCTTGTTTGGATGCAAAGGTAGTGTATTAAGAGCAAATCCTGCAAAAACCATGCCGAATTATGATGAAAAACCAGTATTGCGGGTGACAAATAGACAGGAAATTCGGGTTTATTGCGGAAAAATGTTTGCATCTTTTGATTTTATCCTTACTTTTGCAATCATTTTGGATTGATAACGAAAATTCAGTATTTACGTATAATCATTTTATAAACCTTTTAAACAACATGTTATGAGCAAGAAATTACTGACATTGATGATTGGACTTGCCATTTCCCTCACGGGAAGTGTGTGGGCTCAGGACACCGACGAAGAAGAGGTGACCTACAATCAGTACGGTGTGCGTGTCGATCGTGAGGCACTGCACGCTGAGCAGCGCAACAACATCCTTGTGCTGGAATCCAAGAGCAAGAACTACAAACTGTGGTTTGATAACCGTGTTCAAGTGGACGGCGCAACCTTCTTCGGCAAGAACAGTTCAGACTACAATCCCATTGGTAACGGCGTGTCCATCAGGCGTGCGCGTTTTGCCGTTAAGGCCCAGGTGACGCCCGACTGGTATGGTGAGATTGATATGGACATGGCCGATGGCGTGTTTGAGCTCAAGGACGCTATCATCGAGTATGACGGTCTGGAGCACTTCGCCTTCAAGGCAGGTAACTTCAAGGAGGACTTCTCGATGGAGCAGACCACGACCTCACGCTATCTGGTGTTCATGGAGCGCCCGATGGTCTGCAAGGCACTGGTGCCCTCGCGTCACATCGGTATCCAGGGCGAGTATCTGCTCGACCACTTCAGGGCTTCGTTGGGTATGTTCTTCCAGACGGTAGCTGGTAGCGAAGAGGTAACCAATGTACAGGACAACAACAAGGACTTCGGCCGCAGCCAGGGTTACTCGTTCACGGGCAAGATGGGCTACATGCCCTATGCCCAAGACCGTTACTGGGGCTTGTACCTGGGCGGCAAGGGCTCTTATCGCACACCCAAGACCGACATGGCTACCAACGAGTACGGAGGCGTGCGTTACAGTACCCGCAATGCCACGAGCATCAACCGTAAGAAATACCTGGACACTGACGTCATCCCCAATGTTGACCATGAGTGGCTGTATGGTCTTGAAGGTGCCGCCTATTATGGACCGGCCCGTATCCAGAGTGAGTGGATCCGCAGCCATGTATCGGCAACAAACAGCTACAACTTCGGTGGTTGGTATGTTCATGCCACTTACCTGCTGTTGGGTGGCCAGCAGCGATTCAACGTCGCTGAGGGCGAGTTCACGCAGCCTTCGAGCGGCCGCAAGTGGGGCGACATCGAGTTGGCCCTGCGCTATGACTACCTGGACCTGAACGATGGCAGCATCTATGGTGGCTCGGGTGAGAACTATACCGCTGGTGTGAATTTCTATCTGGGTAACTCTGTTAAGATTGCCCTTAACTACCAGTATTCCAACAACGACCGCTATGCCAACGGCAAGGGCAAACTCTTCATCGGCCACGATGCCAACGGTGCGCCCACGACCGATTTTACCAAGGCCGTTGAAGCCAAGGGCAAGGGCGGTGTGAACTATCACATGCTGGGCCTGCGTTTCGAGATTGACTTCTAATGGATAATGAATTTAAAGAAAGATACGACAATGAAAAAGATACAATTAGCACTCATGCTCATGGCCGCGATGCTGCTGGCCACATCATGTGTAGAGGATAAAGTGTATGAGGGACCGTCGAAAATTGAGGCTGTCAGCATGCTGCCCGAGGCCCCGACTTCGTTTGACGATGTTGTGGTTACCGCGACTGTTTCAGGTCTGCAGGCTGTGAAAACAGCGACGCTGAATTATAAAGCCGGCTCGACGGCTGGGAACTTGCCCATGAGCGGCAATGGAAATACCTGGTCGGCCACCATTCCTGCCCAGCCTGACGGAACCAAGGTAACCTATACCGTTACCTTTGTCAACGAAGCAGGTTATACTACGGTATCTCCCGAGAAGGAATACACCGTTGGCGACAAACCGTCGGATTTCACCAAGCTGGTACTGAATGAGCTTTATGCCGCTGCCGACGCCGATGCCGAGAAGTTCATTGAGCTGTATAACAACGGCGATGATCCCATCAAGCTCAAGGATGTCATCATCAAGAAGGACGAGAATGAGGTTTGGAAGGGTCTGGCTGGTGAGGTCATCATGGGCCACAGCTATTTCACTATCGTTGGCGCCAAGGGTACCACCGAGCGCGGTATCTCCAGCGGTTTCTCCAACAAGAAGAGCGTCCTCATCGAGCTGTATGATCCCAACAACAACCTGGTCGACAAATTCCAGCGTGGCGAGAAGGAAGATGCTTGGGGCAACCAGTCGCTGGCCAAGGTGACCGGCTCGTGGAGCCGCTGTCCCAACGGCACGGGCAAGTACATGATCACTGACGTGACCACCCTGGGTGCCAAGAATCCCGACTCGGGTACCGAGGATCCCACTGTAGTTCAATAAGTTTAACCTCAAAATCATATTATCATCGAAAATGGCAAAAGAAGAATTGAAAATTGGTGAAATCTCAAAACCGCGTTTTGAATTTCGTAGTTTTGGACGTTGCTTCTGCGAGGCCAGCAAGCGCATGGCGCGCTTGAGCACCCCCGTGCCCGAAAAGGTGTGGGAGCGTCACAGCACCGAGACCTATATCGTGAGCCGCACCAATGACGTGAACAACACCAAGATCCGCGACGGCAAGATGGACATCAAGACCTATGTCCAGACTGTTGACGGACTGGAGCAGTGGAACCCCCTAATGAAGGGCGAGTTTCCCATCGCTGCCCAAGTGCTGCGTGACGAGGTGTTCCCCGCCTTCAAGGTGGACGGCATGCCCGAACTGACCAAGGACACCTACACCCTGGAGGAGTTCCTGGACATGATTAACGCGCATCCCGACCTGCAGGCCGTCACCGTGGAGAAGATCCGCTTTGGCTACATGGTGAACGACACCATCTGCGAGACGGGCGACGTCTATATCAACGGTGCCCTGGTCAAGACCATCAATTCGGAGTCCACCGAGGTCGAGGACATCAAGAAGACCCTCGCCGACGTGGGGCTGGAAGGTGTTGAGAACATCAACTACCTGCAGGCCATCAAGCGTGTGATTGGCATGATTAACAAACCCTTAGCAAATTAAACGGATATGGCAAAAGAGATTGAAAGAAAATTTCTTGTGAAGGGTGACTTCAAGGACGAGGCCTTTAAGGCCACGCGCATCACCCAGGGTTACCTGAGCTCGGTTCCCGAGCGCACGGTACGTGTCCGCGTCAAGGGCGACAAGGGTTTCATCACCATCAAGGGCATCGGCAATGCCAGCGGTGCGAGCCGCTATGAGTGGGAGAAGGAAATCCCCGTCGAGGAGGTGAAGGAGCTGCTGCTCATCTGCGAGCCCGGCGTGATCGACAAGACGCGCTATCTGGTTAAGGCGGGCGAATTCACCTTTGAGGTGGACGAGTTCTACGGCGACAACGAGGGCCTCACAGTGGCCGAGGTGGAGCTGCCCGACGAGAACGCCGCCTTTGAGCGCCCCGAGTGGCTGGGCGAGGAGGTTACCGGCGACCCGCGCTATTACAATTCCATGCTCATGAAGAATCCCTTCAAGAACTGGAAATAAACGTTGACTAATTCATCAGGTGGCGCGCGACAGCACGCCGTGCGCCACCTTTTTCTTTTAAGACCAAATAACCAAAATAACCAAAATGGCTGAAGAGCGAATCGACCAGCAACAGGCTTTTGACCCGCTGGACATGAACAACTACCGGATTGAGAAGCTGCCCAAGATGCAGAAGTCCGGTTTTGAGAAGATATTACAGCGCATTGGTGCGCCGCTGGCAATACTGGCGTTCATTGCCATCTATTGGCTGGCGGACATCCCGTTTATCAATGGGATTGATACCAATAGCGAGACCACGACGCTCACCGAGTCGGCCATGAAGCGCTATGACCAGATCGAGACGGCCCAGCTCAAGGACTTGAAGACGGCCGACGGCGAGCAGGTCAAAGCCGAGGATCTCACCGAGCAACAGCAGGCCCAGCTCACCGATGCCACGCACAAGAAGTTTGTGCGCATCAACTATGCGATGCTGGCCATCTTTGTCGCTGCGATTATCCTGTGGATCAGCGAGGCGATACCCAATTACCTCACATCGCTCATCGTGATCCTGTCCATTGTGCTAACGGGCATCACCACCGACAAGACGGCCTATGCCCAGTTGGGTCATCCGGTGATGTGGCTCAACATCCTGTCGTTTATCCTGGCGAGTATGCTGGTCAAGACGCAGGTGGCCAAGCGATTTGCCATCTGGTTCGTGCTCAAGTTCGGCAAGAATGCCAGCGGCATCATGATCAGCTTCATCGTCATCAATCTGGTGCTGTCGGCCTTCATCTCGGCAACGACGGCCAAGGCCGCTATCTTGTTGCCCATCTTCATGGTCATCGCGGCCATCTATGGCGCCACGGGCGGCAAAAACCGCAACAACTTCGGCCGTAACCTGATTTTGCAGAACCTGTTCCAGATCAATTTGGGCGCCAATGCCTTCCTGACGGGTTCGGGTGCCACGCTGTTGGCGGGCTCGCTCATCGCCGGCGCCTTGGGCATCGGTGCATTCAGCTACCAGGACTGGTTCAAGGCCGCCTTCCCGATGAACGTGCTGCTCATCTTCATCGGCTGGTTTGTGGGCTCCAAGATTTTCTTCCCGCTCAAGAAGGAAGAACGTGTGCCCCAGATTGCCGGCGGCATGGACCGCCTGCGTGACGAGCTCAAGAAACTGGGCAAAATGAAACCCGAGGAATACAAGGCCATTGCCATCTTTGTTGTCGTGCTCCTGCTCTGGGCGACCGACAAGCAGCACGGCATCAACCAGACCGCGGTAGCCTTTATGGGTGCTGTGGTGGCACTGCTGCCAGGCGTTGGCGTGGTCAAGTGGAACGATGTGGACATCCCTTGGCACCTGTTGCTGTTCTCGGCGGGTGCTTATACGCTGGGAGCCGGCCTGGATGCCACGGGCCTGCCCGGCACGTTGGTTGACACGTTGTTTGCCAGCCTGGGCATTACCCAGTCCACTCCGTTCTGGGCGATTTACCTGATACTGACGGCGGGCATGCTCTTGTTCTCGTTGATCTTCCAGTCCAAGACGATGCTCACGCTCATCTTCATCCCCATCGCCATCGGTGTGGCCCAGAAAAACGGCTATCCCATCATGAGCCTGGCCTTCCCCGTGGCGATGCTGGTGGGCCACGTCTATGTGCTACCGTTCAACAGCAAGCCCGCTGCGTTGCTCTACACGACTAACCAGTATAGCTGGAGCGATACCTTCAAGTTCGGTATCACGATGATGTTCATCAGCTGGCTGATGATTATCCTGTGGGGAGAGACCGTGCTGCGCTGGTTCGGCTACACCAGCGGCGTGTTCTTCTAAAGACTTCGGGAAATGATGCAAAAAAAGCAGCCTGACAGATTTTGTCGGGCTGCTGTTATTTTACTCTCTGAGTGATGTGGTTAATACTCGTCAGGGTCGAAGAAGAAGTCATCGTCGTTGGTCGGATAGTCCGGCCAGATGTCCTCGATGGACTCATAAGTGTCGCCTTCGTCTTCAATTTCCTGCAGGTTCTCTATCACCTCGAGAGGTGCGCCACTGCGCACGGCATAGTCGATGAGCTCGGCCTTGGTAGCGGGCCAGGGAGCGTCTTCGAGCTTGGTTGCCAGTTCAAGTGTCCAATACATAGTCTTATTTTATGAAAATATCCTGTTTTATTTGAAAATTGCGCAAAGGTAATATAATTATTTAATATCAGGCATTCTTATCCCAATAAATTTCTTCGACCTGGTTTTGGATGTTGTTATATCTTGCGAAAACAAAGAAGAAATCGCTCAACCGGTTCAGGTATTCCAGCACCAGCGGGTCAACGTGGGCGCTGTGTGTCAGCGTTACGACACGGCGCTCGGCGCGGCGTGTGATGGTGCGGCAGCGGTCGGCCGTGGCCGACAGGCGGGTGCCGCCAGGCAGTACGAAACCTGACATGGGCGGCAGTTCCTCGTTCATCTCGTCCATCTTCTTCTCCAGGGCGGTGATGTCTTCCTGCTTGACGCCATAGAGGGTGGCATCCTCACGGTCATTGGCCAGGTAGGCGCCGATATTGAACAGTTTGTTCTGCGCCTTGCGCAGCAGGGCAACGATGTCAGGGTCATCGAGTTTAGTGTTGTGCAGCAGCACGCCGATGTTGCTGTTCAGCTCATCGACAGTACCATAGGCCTCGACGCGAACGTCGTCCTTACTCACGCGGTTGCCGCTCACCAGCGACGTCATTCCCGCATCACCTGTGCGGGTATAAACTTTATTGATCATCATGTCTAAATTTTATGGTTTTCTTGTTCTTTTTTATTCTTAACGGATAATGCCCGTTAATGTTATGTCAGCGTAGCAAGAAACGTGCCATTACATTCATGACTGACGTAATGGCACGATAACCTGTTTTTTTGATTGGACTGAGTCTAGAACCTGAAGATGTCGCAGAAGATGATGGCCACGGCCCATTCATAAGGACGCACATCACAGTAGCCGAGCGTCTTCGAGTCTTTGCTCATGTCTATACGTCCTCCGGCATGGACCTCGGCGACTGTAGCGTTGGACCCCGGAACTGAGATGGAGCCGCCGCTGCTCACTGTGGCTACCAAGGTACTGCCTTTATAGATGTCACCCATGTTGATTCGGCCGATTGTACTGCCAGAGCCGTCCTTGATGTCACCGCTGCCTTTCGGGAGCTGACCAATTTTGTTGTGTGCCCAGTTATAGACCACACCGTTGGCATCAACATAGCCACAGCGGCTGCCGCCCTTTTCGATGGTCCATTCCTGGACTTTCTTGGGCTTTGCGGTATTATTGCTGCTGGCCTGTTTGGTGCTGGCTTGCTGGGAGCTGGTTTTGTTGCTGTTGGCCTGTTGGGCTGCTGCTGCCGCTTGTCTTGCCTTAGCCTCCTCGGCAGCCTTTAATCTGGCTTCCTCGGCTTGTTTTCTTTGCTGTTCGGCGCGCAGTTTCTCCTCTTTGGCCTTTTCAATCGCGGTGGTGATGCCTTGCTTGTCATTCAAAATCCCGAAGAAGATATAGGCGGCTATCTGCCTGTCGATGCCTGGGGCTTTGCCTATTGTCTTGCCCAAGAACGAAACATTGCCGGCATAGTCAATCTGTCCGATGGTTTCACCGTCCATCATCACGTCGCCATTGGCTGCGAGAGTCAGTTGGGTGGAGCTGTTGTGGCAGTTGATCACGCCTCCGTCATGCACGGAACCCACTTTGCTGCCGTCATCATACTTCACGTCACCGTTTTTCTCGATGGTATAGACAATATTTTTTCCGCTAAGCTTTCCCTCTATGTGGCGGTCTTCTAAGACAATCTTGTTGTTCTTGCTGCGATAGAAACCCTTGTAGGCATCCATGAAATAGAAATCAACATCGCCGTTGACCTTCTTGATGCCTTCGTCGACCTTCTCCTTGACTTCCTTGGCTTTATTCAGGGCATTCTTGCCTTTATTGATCAGGCCGCCAAGCTGAGCCTGGGCTGGCAGGCAACACAACATTGCTACTATCAGCACAATAAATCCTGTACGTTTCATATTATTTCATTTAGTGGTTAATGCTATAGGAGTTGCAGCAAAGTTAGTCAATTATTTTGGTTTTATATGCCTTTTGACAGATTATTTCTTGTTTTTAGAGCAATAGGGCCGCGGCCAGGGCGATAATCGCAATGGCGGTGATTCCCATGATCAGGGTCATCAGCGTCATGGTGCGGTAACCGTCGCGGGCCTTGATGCCGCCAAAGCCGGTCACTACCCAGAAGTAGCTGTCGTTGGCGTGCGACACGGTCATGGCGCCGGCACCGATGGCCATCACCACGAGGGCTGCGGCAAGAGGGCTTGTGAAGCCCAGCGCGTTCATCATCGACCCCGAGTCGCTGAACAGGCCCATCATGCTCGCCGTGGTCGTGATGGCCACTGTCGATGAGCCCTGGGCCGACTTCAGGATGGCGGCGATGAGGAAGGGGAATACCACGCCGAGGGCTTTGAGCGAATCGCCGGATTCCTTGATGATATCCACAAAACCGCTGGCCACGACCACGGCGCCGAGCACGCCGCCGGCAGCAGTGATGAAGATGATGGGGCCCGCGGTCTTGAGCGACGATTGGGTGATGTCATAGAACTGGCCTGTCATCTTTTGCTGCATCAGCAGCGGCAGGCAGGACAGCAGCGCGATCATCAGGGCGACGGTGGGTTTGCCCAGGAAAGTGAATACCGTTGCCACATTCTCCGGCAGGTTTGTCATTGCAGCGATACTGCCTAGCGCCATCAGCACGATGGGCAGGATAATGGGCAGGAATGCCAATGTCGCATTGACCCTCGATGGTTGATTCTCAGAGTTCTCCGAGATCTCCGAGATCTCCGAGTTCTCTCCAACATGGCCGAAGCGTCCGGCAAAAAAGTAGGCGGGAATGAGCGACAGGAGCGAGATCACGGCACCCAGGCCGATTACGAGCAGCAGGTTGTTTTCAAGGCCCACCATGCCGGCAGCCGCTACGGGGCCTGGCGTGGGAGGAATGAACACATGCGAGGCAAACAAGCCCGCCGCCAGTGCTAGCATCAGCGGCACGGGCGAAGTGCCCGACCGCCCGGCCAGCGACTTGCCGATGGGGCTGACCAGCACAAATCCGCTGTCACAGAACACCGGTATCGACACAATCCAGCCAATGAGCATCATCGCCAGGCGCGGATGGCGTTTACCTACAACACGCTCTACCGAACGGGCCAGCGCCACGGCCCCGCCGGTATGCTCCAGGACGCTGCCGATGAGCGTACCGAAGATAATCACCAGGGCGATGCCGCTGAACACGCCACCGAAGCCTTTGCCAATCACATCAGGGATGTCCTTGAACGGAACACCCAGCAACACAGCCAACAGTATCGCTGTGCCCAGTATCGCCAGGAACGGATGAACCTTCCATCGCGCGATAGCCACCACCATCAGGATGATGGCCGCCGCAAACAGTAATAATGTGCTTATCGTTGTCATACCGCAAAGGTACGACATAAAATCAAGAGCATCAAACGATCAACGCTCAATTTTTATAAACACGAATACCCACCAACGTCCACGAATTATCAAGAATAAAAATGATTCACGACCATTCGTGGCAATTCATGGTCATTCGAGTTTTGTCAGGTTGCTAAGGGTGGTGATGAGGTCGTCGGCGCTGTGGGCGATGAGGGTGTGGGAGAGGTCTTTGCCGCGGGCAAAGGGGGTGCGGGTCAAGACGGCGAGTTGCTGGACGGTGGCGTCAAACATGCCGTCGAGGTCGGCGACGATAATGGGGCGATGGTCGTCATTGCCGATGTTCATCACGGTAAGGGTCGAGATCCACTCGTCGAGGGTGCCGATGCCGCCAGGGAGCACGACAAAAATGTCGCCATGCTCAATCATGTATTGCTTGCGCTCGGCCAGGTTGGCGGTATAGACCACTTCGTCACATACGGGGTCGATGCGGTGCCTGAATATCTCGGGAATCACGCCGACGACGTGTCCGCCCGCCTCGTGGACGGCCGATGCGGTAATATGCATCAATCCGGCATTGGAGCCGCCATAAACGAGCGTGTGGCCGTTCTGGCCGATCCATGCGCCTAAAGCCTGCGCCAACTGCTGGTATTTCTTGTCCAGGCCCTCTTGAGAGCTGCAATAAACGACGATGATCATTATTTAAGTTGTTAGTTTTTAGTTGTAAGTTTTAAGTATAGTTACTAGGGCCTTCAAATCTGCTATAGGACGGTGTCATTGATGATGTGGCGGACTTCCTTGAAAAGGTAGTCGTGGAGGGTGCCGTCGTTGTGGCGCAGGGTGAGGGTGCCGTCGGGGGCGATGCCGGCGACCGAGGCCATGAAGCGGTGCCCGCCGGCGTCCTCATAGGGATACTCCTGGCCGTCGTTGCGGTAGAGTGCTGCCATGTAGCGCTGGTGCAGGTCTTTGCGGGCATTCTCATCGCCCAGGTTAGCCACCAGCCCTTCGATGCGGGTGCACACTTGGCGCAACAGGGCATCCAGGTCGTGCTCACGGCCCGTGATGTTGATGAGTGATACGGGGTTGGGCGCATCACTCAAGAAACGCTCCTGATTGACGTTGATGCCGATGCCGACGATGCTGTGGGCGATGTCACTGCCGTCCAGGGAACTCTCGATGAGCATGCCGCAGACCTTTTTGTCCTGCCAATAGACGTCGTTGGGCCACTTGACGGTAAAACCGTCGCCAGCGGCCGCTGTCAGCGCCTCAACCACCGCCAGTGCCGCCGCCTCGCTCAGGTAGAACTGGTCACGGGCCTTGACAGGTGGCCGTTTGAGCAGGAGTGAGAACGTCAGATTCTTGCCGTCCTCGCTTTCCCAGGAGTTGCCTTTCTGGCCCCGTCCTGCGGTTTGGCTGGGGGTATAAATGACCGTTCCGCCGGGCAGCGTGGCTGCCAAGCGGGACAGGTAGGTGTTGGTGCTCGCCGTCTGATTGACCTTGAGGTAGTGGGCCATGGCGGTTCAGGCGGTGGGGAAGGTCATCTTGAGGGTGCGGCTGTTGTCATCGTTGACGGTGATGTCCACGCGCACGGTGTCGTCGGGCAGCAGGCCGTCGATGCGCTCGGGCCACTCGATGAAGCACAGCGCACCGCTGTCGAAGTAGTCCTCAGCGCCCAGGTCAACGGCCTCTTCCTCCTTCTCGAGGCGGTAGCAGTCGAAGTGGTAGATCAGCTCGGCGGTCGTGTCGCTGCGATACTCGTTGATGATGGCAAACGAGGGCGAATTGGTCGCATCGCTCTCCACGCCCAGTTCCTTGCACAAGGCATTGATAAACGTGGTCTTGCCGGCTCCCATCTCGCCATAGAAGGCATATACGGTGTAGTCGCCCATCTCGGTCATGAACTTGTAGGCGGCCTCTTCGAGGGCTTCCAGGTTGGGAATTGCTATTTCGAGAGATTTCATATTTTGGTTTTTAGTGGCCGCGACTGAGTCGCGGCAGGGTGGACTTGATTATTTGGGGGACAGCGTCACGAGGGGTACGAGCATCTCTTCCATCGAGATGCCGCCGTGCTGGAACGTGTCGTTGTAATATGAAACGTAGTAGTTGTAGTTGTTGGGATAGGCAAAGAAGTCGCGGTTCATCGCGAAGATATAGGTGCTCGAAATGTTGGGAGCAGGCAGGCCCACGCGCTTGGGCTGCTTGATCTCATAGACTTGCTTGCCGTTGTATGTCAGGCTCTTGCCCACCTTGTAGCGCAGGTTGGTGTTGATGTTCTTGTCGCCAACGACGTTGATGGGACGATCCACCTTGATGGTGCCGTGGTCGGTGGTCAGGATCACCTTGTAACCGTTCTCGGCCATGAGTTTGAAGATGTCGAGCACGTTGGAATTTTTGAACCACGACTCGGTGAGGGAGCGGTAGGCTTCGTCGGTATTGGCCAGTTCGCGAATCATTTTGGACTCGGTGCGCGCATGTGAGAGCATATCTACAAAGTTGAACACCAGCACGTTGAGTTCATAGTTCTTGTACATGCCGAAGTTCTGCATCAGCTTCTCGCCGGCAGCGCTGTCGTTCATCTTGTTATAGGAGAAGTGGACCTTGCGGCGATAGCGGTCGAGCAACGTCTGGATGAGGGGCGCCTCGTTCAGGTTCTTGCCCTCCTCGCTCTCCTCATCTACCCACAGGTCAGGGAACATGCGCTCGATATCGACGGGCATGAGGCCGGAGAAGATAGCGTTGCGGGCATACTGCGTGGCGGTGGGCAGGATGGTGGTGTAGAGTTCCTCTTTCTCGACGTTGAAATACTCGTTGAGCAGGGGGCTCACCGTGCGCCACTGGTCGAGCCTGAAGTTGTCGATGACCACAAAGCACACCTTCTCGCCATTGTCCAGCAGGGGCAGCACCTTGGTCTTGAAAAGTTCATTGCTGCGCAGTGGATGCTCGGCCTGCGTCAGCCAGTCCTCGTAGTTGCGCTTCACAAACTTGGCAAAGGCGTTGTTGGCTTCAACCTTCTGCATATGCAGCATCTCGTCCATCTTGGTGTCGGCATTGGAAAGGGTGAGTTCCCAATGGACCAGGGTGGTGTATAGCTCGTACCAGTCCTCGATGGTCTGGGCTGCGTTGATCATCTGGCTGATGCGCATGAACTGCTGTTGGTAGTCACCAGTGACTTTCTCGGTGATGAGTGCGTCGCTATGCAGGTTTTTCTTGATGGACAAGAGAATCTGCATGGGGTTGACTGGCTTGATGAGGTAGTCGGCGATTTCGCTGCCGATGGCCTGGTTCATGATGTCCTCCTCTTCGCTCTTGGTGATCATGATGACGGGGACGTTGGGCTGCAGCATCTTGATGCGCTGCAAGGCCTCTAGACCGCTGATGCCCGGCATGTTCTCGTCCAGGATGATGAGGTTGAAGATCTGGTTGCTCAGCGTGTCGATGGCGTCACGCCCGTTGGTGACGGTCTCCACGTCGTAGCCCTTATTCTGGAGGAACAGGATGTGAGGCTTCAACAGGTCAATTTCATCATCGGCCCAAAGTATTCTTTCTTTGCTCATGTGGTTGGTGTCAACGTTATATGATTAATCGTTCTTCTTGTTTCTGACTGAGCGGGTGCTGGAGTTGGACGGGGAGGTTTGCTTGTCCTCTTTCCCCTGGCTGGCTGCCGCCGCGTCATCGCCCTTCTTTTCGTTGCCTTTTACGCCGCTTTGGTCGTCCTTCTTGGAATTATCCTTGGCTTTGCCTTGGGCGTCTTTCTTGGCCTGCTCTTGCTCAGCCTTGCGGTCAGCAGCCTGCTGTTTGCGGTTTTCTTCCTTCTCCTTGGCCTGCTGCTTGCGCTCGTTGGCCTTTTCCTTACGCTCTTGTTCGCGTTCCTTAGCCCGATCCTTGCGTTCTTGCTCTCGGGCCTTGGCCTGATCCTTGCGTTCTTTGGCCTTTTCCTTACGCTGGCGCTCACGTTCTTTGGCCTTTTCCTTGCGCTCCTTCTCGCGCTGCTTGGCTTGCTGCTTACGCTCTTTCACCTTGTCTTTGCGTGCCTGCTCCTTAGCCTTCTTGGCGTCTTTCTTGGCCTGCTCGGCAGCCTTGTAGGCAGCCTTTGCCGAGTCTTCACGCCACTTGTAGCGGAAGTCACGCTCTTTCTCTTTCTCCTTCTCGGCCTGCTCGATGGAGTCTTGCTCAGCAATCTCTTCGAGTCGAGCCAACTTGCGCTGGTACTTCTGCTCCTTCTTGATGCTGTCATCAATCTCCTTTTGGCGCTTGCGCTCTTCCTTCTCACGGGCCTTGGCCTCTCGCTCAAGCTGCTTGAGGTGCTCTTCCTCGGCACGTTCTTGTGCCTTACGCTCCTTATCGCTCAGCGTCGTTGTCTGAGTGTTGGTCACTGTCGGACGGTTGCGGTAATCGCTGGCCTTGATTTCCTTGCGTTCGGCTTCCTGACGAGCCTTTTCTTCGGCTTCAAGGCGTGCAAGCTCTTCCTGTGCAGCCTTGGCCTCGGCTTCTTCTATCGCCTTGGCTTCGGCGTCAAGGCGTGCCTGCTCGGCAGCCTCACGCTCCATTTGTTCGGCCTCGATGCGTGCCTGCTCCCGCAAGGCGGCAGCCTCGGCTTCAGCCTCTTCCATGGCTTTCTTTTCGGCCTCGTCCAGTTCTTTTTTCTCCAGGTCGCTGTGTTCCTTATCGTTCTTCTCCTCCAGATAGTTGAAGTAGTCTTCAAAGGTGCGGCCCTCGTTCAACAGCAGGTTGAAGTTGTCCACACTGATGATGACATAATGTACCTGGCGGGGAATATTGATTGCCTGATCCTGTTCAAACACGCTGCGGTAGTTGATCGCTTCCTTAAAGTTGTCCAGGCCCTTGATGACGAGCAGTCCCAGTGAACCGAAGTTCATCTGCTCGATGTCATAGTCCTTGACACGGAAGGAATTGAAGTTGTGGCGTGCCACCTCATAGAGCAGCATGTTGCTGTTGACGCTGTCCATGGGGTAGAGAAGGATGAATACCTGAGGCTTGTCGTTATCCTCGGCAAAGGGGGTGAACGTGCGCTCAAGTGCCTGAGGCGTCGTGTCGTTGCTCAGGCGGGTGCTCCACAACATGCCTCGCATGTTGCTGCCGCCACCCTCCAGGCGGCGTCCCTGGTTGAGCTGCTTGACAATCTCGCTGGCGACAGGTGTGATGTCGGTTTCGGGATATCGTTGCAGCATGTCCTTGAGCGTCTCCTTGAACTTGTCGTGATTCTTCTCGGTCAGGTAGGTAAGCGCATCGATGAACATGAACTTGGGCATAATCTTGGAGAGCGGATACTTGCGCATCATCTCGGCATAAGCGTCATGCACGCCCAGGTGGTTGTTGGACAGGTAGTTGGCATAGGCTGCCTCGTACATCTGTTCCTGCTCCTTGTTCATGTTCTTGAGGTTCTCCAGATAGTTGGGATCCTGCATTGCCATGCCGTACTTGGACTCGGGGAAGTTGATGAGGATGCTGTCGCGGTAGGGCTCGGCATCGTCAACCTGCCCGTTGCGCATAAACATCATATACATGCTGTAGAACACGTCCAGACGGTAGGTGTTGTCAGGATAGTTCTCTAGCAGTTCTTTGTACTCAAAGGCTGCCGCATCATAGTCCTCCATCTTGTCCTTGAGGATGGTACCCATGTTGTACAGTCCTTCCTGGATGATCTCGTGGGCCGAAGCGATTTCTTCTTCGGTCTTGGGAATCTGTTTGAGGTAGAATTCCTCGTAGTGTGGATCCTCGGCACGCTTCAGGGCCTCGATATCCACCTGGATGGTGTCGCCGTTTTCATCAATCATCACGCTGTCGGCAAGTGCCATCAGTGCGCTGTCGGCCTCCTCGTCGTTGAACGAGAAGGTGGCCTTGTTGCGGCGGCGCCAGTTATCCTCGAGTTTGCGGCTGCCCCACAGTTTCTGGAATTGGGTCTTACCGGCCTGCTTGGTCGAGTTGTTGTAGAAGTACCATGAATTGTCGGTGTTCATGGTGTAGTTGGTGGGGGCATTGTTCTTGTCCTTGATCGAGCTGCCCTTGGCGTCTTGCTGTGCCAGGTACTCTTCGCGGGCGGCCCTCTCGGCCTCTTCCTTCTCTTGTTTCTTAAGATCCTCGATAATCTTGGCGATGACCGCCTTTTGCTCCTCAGGGGTCATGCTTGCCAACCTGAGCAACGAGTCCTGCAGGGTGACGTTCTGGGAATAGACCGCCAACTCATCAAGCACATCGCTGCGCTTCTTGAGCATCTTGTAGTTGGGATAATCCTCGTTCACAAGGGGGATGGCCTCGGCATAGCACTCTTGCGCGAAATCATACTGGCGTCTGTCGAAGTATATGCCGCCCAGCGTCAACTGGCTGATGGCTTTGTCCACGCCGTTGCGGGTACTTTTCTCGGCAGCGAGCCTGTAGTTCTCGATGGCACTGAGGGTGTCACCGTGAGAGAGGTAGAGGTTGCCGATGGCATAGTACACCTGGTCAAGGTAATCCTTATTGCGGTCGTAACGGGTCATGCGCTTCAGCGCCTTGACCTCGCTCGCGATATTAGAGCCCTCATAGACGGCGCTCTGCTTGATGCGGGCGTTGAACTTGGTGCGGTAGGTCGAACCGCTGCTACTGCCCGCCTGTTTAAAGGCCAGATAGGCATTGTGCTTGTCGCCGATGTCCTCGTAAAGCTGGCCGAGCAGGAAATTCATTCGCACTTTGTCATTGCCTTTAAACCCCTTGACGGCCTTGGCCAGATAGGGGATAGCCTGCTCAGGATCCTGCGCCTTGATGTAGTAGTCGGCAAAAGCGGCGTTGGCAAGGGCGCGGACGCGCTTGTTGGTGATTTCGTCCAGGTGCACGTGGCTCAGGACATTGTCGGCCTCGGCGGGCCACCCCATAGCGCAGTAGCACAGGGCCTCACGCACTTGGCATTCCTGCACCAGGTCGGTTTTCCACGTGAAGTGCCGTGCGATATAGCGGAACGTCGCGGCGGCATCCAGGAAGTCGCCCTTCATGTACTGGGCCTTGGCCAGCATGTACCATGCATTGTGCAGATAGGGGTTGTACTCGTCGCGTGCGAGCCATTCCTGGTATTTGGGATCCTTGTTTTTGCCGGTCTTGCGCTTGGGCTTCTTCTTGATGGAGTGGAGCGTGATGGCCTTCTCCATTTTCTCGATCGTGCGCTCAAAGCTGCCCGACGGTTGCGGGGCTTTGGGATTGGAGCGGGCCTCGGCAGGATGCATGTACAGGTGCTGCGAATAGTCGTCCTCGTAGGCGTCCATCATGGCCTTCAACTGCTCATCGTAGTTGGTCTTGCCGTGAAAATAGACATTATACTTTGTGGTGAACGATTGCCAAAAACGCGATCTCGCGGTGTTGGTCTTGTTGCTGCAGGCAGCAAGGATAACCAGCATCGCAATCATCATCAGCGGTATGACGCGTCGTGTCCTGTTCAAGTTGTCGCTATTGTGTATATTGTACCTAATAAACGCAGGAAGTGCTGTTTTATTGTTTAGCCGGTGCGATGCTCGGCGGCAAGCTGCAGAAATTCGGCCTGAATGGACGCGGGCATGACGAGTCCGCGGTGCTTGATGCTCTGTCCCCAGCCCAGCAGGTCGGCCGGCTGCAGGGTGTAGAGCACGTCGCGCCACTGCTCCTCCTCATCGGCCGTATAGCCGCCAGCGTCACGTCCCGCAAAACTGTCCAGTTCCTCGTCGTCATAGTAGATGACCTCGTCCCGGCATTCGCCGGCCAGAATCTGCTCGCTGGGGCAGATGGAACGGATGCCGCAGGCCTCGTCGGTACAGCCCTGGGCCGGTGTGGCATCGGTGGAGGCATTTTCGTCGGTTTCATCGGCATTTTCGGCCTCGTTTTTGTGATAAAACAACCGATCGATGAGCCACACGATAGCGCCGCCCACCACCAGTATCGCCAGTAACACAATTGCCGGTTTCATCGTCGTTTTTTGTTAGTTTTGCCGCAAAGGTACGCTTTTTCCCTTAGAGTTTAAAGAAGGAACAGTGTCATAAGTGTCGTTATGATGACTGTCCAACGAATACCCCCACGCTAAGCCGCAAAGGCGCTAAGACATATTAAAAAGCAATCACAAATTTATTTTCACAGCAAACGGCTATAAAACAAAAACTTAGCGGCTTTGCGCCTTAGCGTGAGGCATAACAGAAGGCATTTGGCTGAATAGGTATTGAAGGCCTCTGTTGGTTAAACTATGTTAAATTATTTGAATTTTTCTGCTGTTTTGGGAGGTCAAACACATTAAATATTGCGTGAATGCGGGAAAATGAGTACTTTTGCGCCAGCATTCGTGAGAGGGGGCACTCGGGCTTCCTCGTTTTTATTATAATAAATTGAACCGATGATAGACAAAACGGAACTTGAAAAAGTGATCAACAAGGCGCTCGAGGGCAGCAAGATGTTTCTTGTCACCCTCAAGGTGAGCAAGGACAACATCATCGATGTGGCTCTCGACAGCGACGAGGACATCACCATCGACGACTGTGTGGCAGTCAACGATGCCGTGCTCAACGCGTTTGACCGTGACGACGAGGACTATGAGCTCACCGTGGGCTCCTACGGCATCACTTCACCACTGCTCCTGCCGCGCCAGTACCGCAAGAATGTGGGCTATGAGGTGGAAGTGCTCACCGGCGACGGCCGCAAGCTCAAGGGCGTGCTCGCCGATGCCGATGACGAGGGCTTCGTGCTGACGACGACCGTGAAAAAGAAACTTGAGGGCAAGAAACGTCCCGAGTTGGTCGAGGAGCAGGAACGGTTCAACTACAGTGACATCAAATACACAAAAAATATCATAAAAGTCTGATAATTCAACATTATGGCTAAAAGAGAAGAAGCGGTTAACATGACCGCGCAGTTTGCCGAGTTCAAGGAACTCAAGGACATCGACAAGACCACACTCATCAGCGTGCTGGAGGAGTCATTCCGCAGCGTGCTGTCCAAGATGTTTGGCAACGACGACAATTTTGACGTCATTGTCAACCCCGACAAGGGCGACTGTGAAATCTACCAGAACCTGGAGGTTGTGCCCGATGGCGAGGTGGAGAACCCCAACAAGCAGATCTCGTTGAGCGAAGCCCAGGCCGATGACGACCCTGACTGTGAGGTGGGTGAGGACCATACCCGCAAGATTGACTTTGCCAAGTTTGGCCGTCGTGCCATCCTGAACCTGCGCCAGACCCTGGCCAGCAAGATCCTTGACTTGCAGAAGGATGCCATCTACAACAAGTTCAAGGCCCTTGAGGGACAGCTTGTCGCCGGTGAGGTCTATCAGGTGTGGAAGCGCGAGGTGCTGCTGCTCGACGAGGACAAGAACGAGCTGCTGCTGCCCAAAGAGGAGCAGATTCCCACCGATATCTACCGCAAGGGCGATGTGGTGCGTGCCGTCATCGAGAAGGTTGACAACACCAACAACAACCCCAAGGTCATCGTGTCGCGCACGAGCCAGAACTTCCTGCGCCGCCTGTTCGAGCAGGAAGTGCCTGAGATTCACGACGGTCTGATTGTTATCCGTGCCGTTGCCCGCATCCCGGGTGAGCGTGCCAAGATCGCCGTCGAGAGCTACGATGACCGCATCGATCCCGTCGGTGCATGTGTCGGCGTCAAGGGCGCCCGCATCCACGGCATCGTGCGCGAGTTGCGCAACGAGAATATTGATGTCATCAACTATACGAGCAATCCCCAGTTGTTGATCCAGCGTGCCCTGAGCCCCGCCAAGATTTCGTCGATCCGCATGGATAACGAGAACAAGCACTCCGAGGTGTTCCTTCGTCCCGAGGAGGTTTCGCTGGCTATCGGTAAGGGTGGCCTGAACATCAAGCTGGCAAGTATATTGACCGGCTATAGCATCGACGTTTACCGCGATGTGGAGACCGAGACCGAGGAGGATATCTATCTCGACGAGTTCAAGGACGAGATTGATGAGTGGGTTATCGAGGCACTCAAGAATGTGGGCCTGGACACCGCCAAATCGGTACTGCGCGCACCCCGCGAGTATCTTATCGACAAGGTGGACCTCGAGGAAGACACCGTGGACAACGTGCTCGCCGTGTTGCGTTCCGAGTTTGAGGACTAATCCCTTGTACAGCAGTCATCACGAGTATTATCACATCAACTTCTCACCAATCAATACAAATCATAAAGTAGCCGAAGCATATTGCTGAAAGCCAATAGAGATAAATGACATTTTATGGCGATAAAGATTAGTAAAGTCATTAAGGATTTAAACGTGGGTAGGCAGACCATCGAGGAATTCCTGCACAAGAAAGGCATCGAAATAGACGCCAGTATCAATGCGCGCATCCAGGACGATGTCTATGAAATGCTTGTCAAGGAGTTCAAGCCCGATATGGATCTCAAGTCCAAGTCGGACAAGATGGCTACCGAGCGGCAGAAGGAAAAGGCCAAGCAGAACGCAGCCAAGGCTGAATCGCATGAAATCAAGACCGAGGTGCCGGTGCAGAAGCCCAAAATCCTGGGTAAGATTGATTTGGAAGCTGCCGGAAAGCCTAAGGCTGCCAGCAAAACCGCTGCCAAGAGCGAGACTCCGAGCGAGTCAGAAAAGGAGACTGCTGCTCCCGCCAAGGCTTCTGTTGACAAAAAAGAGCGCAAAAAGGCAGCCCCTGCCCAGGAGGACGTCAAGAAGGAAGAGACCGCACCGGCTGCTGAGGCTCCCGTTGAGGTGGCTCAGGCCGAGGAGGTAGAACTCCCCGTTGACAATGCCGAGCTCGAGGAGGAAGAAGTCTACAAGCCCGTCTCGCAGACTGTGGGCGGTCCGCAACTCAAGGTTGTGGGTAAGGTGGACCTGACCTCCATCAATCAGCAGACACGTCCTCGCAAGAAGACCAAGGAGGAGAAGCGCAATGAGCGCATCGCCAAGGCCCAGACCGAGGGCGCCGGCAAGAAGAAACGCAAACGCATCGGCAAGGAGAAAATTGATATCGAGAGTGCCGGCAACCAGGCTGCCGCTCCGTCAGGAAAGAACCGTGGCGGCAAGGATGAAGGCAAGCGCAGCAAGGACAAGAAGGGCAACCGCAAGCCCTTGCGTCCCGAAGTCAGCGAGGAGGACGTTCAGCGCCAGATGAAGGAGACGCTGGCACGCCTCACCGCCAAGACCAGCAAGAAGGCTGCCGCACGCCGTCGTGAGCGCCGCGAGGAGCACCGCGAGGAAGTGCGTGAAGAAGCCGCTCTGGCAGCAGCACAGAGCAAGATTTTGAAGCTCACCGAGTTTGTGACGGCTAATGACTTGGCCATCATGATGAACGTGCCCATCAACAAGGTTATCGCCACTTGTATGAACCTGGGTGTGATGGTGAGCATCAATCAGCGTCTGGATGCCGAGACGATCAATATCGTTGCCGACGAATTCGGCTTCAAGACCGAATACACCAGTGCCGAGGTGGCCGAGGCCATCAGCGAGGAAGAGGACGATCCCGCAGATCTCGTTCAGCGTCCTCCTGTCGTTACCGTCATGGGTCATGTGGACCACGGTAAGACCTCGTTGCTGGACTACATCCGCAACTCTAACGTGATTGCCGGCGAGGCCGGCGGTATCACGCAGCACATCGGTGCCTACAACGTGAAGCTGCCCAATGGACGCCGCATCACCTTCCTGGATACCCCTGGTCACGAGGCGTTTACCGCTATGCGTGCCCGTGGTGCCAAGGTCACCGACATCGTTATCGTGATTGTCGCTGCCGACGACAGCGTCATGCCGCAGACCGTCGAGGCATTGAACCATGCCTCGGCTGCCGGTGTGCCCATCATCTTCGCCATCAACAAGATCGATAAGCCTGGTGCCAACCCCGAGAAGATCAAGGAGGAGCTTGCCAACATGAACTACCTGGTCGAGGACTGGGGCGGCAAGTACCAGAGCCAGGACATCTCGGCCAAGAAGGGCATCGGTGTGGAAGAACTGATGGAGAAAGTGCTGCTCGAGGCCGATATGCTCGACCTCAAGGCCAACCCCAACCGCAAGGCTACGGGTTCCATCATCGAGTCGTCGCTCGACAAGGGCCGTGGCTACATCGCCACCGTGCTTGTCGATAACGGCACCCTGCATGTGGGCGACATCGTGCTGGCCGGTACCCACTACGGAAAGGTCAAGGCCATGTTCAACGAGCGCAACGTGCGCATCACCGAGAGTGGCCCCTCGACCCCGGCTTTGATTCTGGGTCTGGACGGCGCCCCCACTGCCGGTGACAAGTTCAACGTCATGGACACCGACCAGGAGGCACGTCAGATTGCCAACAAGCGCGAGCAGCTGCAGCGTGAGCTCAGCCGCCGTACCCAGACTCGTGTCAGCCTGGAGGACATCGGCCGTCGCCGTGCACTGGGTGAGTTCCACGAGCTCAACATCATCGTCAAGGGTGATGTGGACGGTTCTATCGAGGCCTTGAGCGACTCACTCATCAAGCTCTCGACCCCCGAGGTTCAGGTCAATGTTATCCACAAGGCTGTGGGTGCCATCACCGAGAGCGACGTTACCCTGGCTGCCGCCAGCGATGCCTACATCGTCGGCTTCCAGGTGCGTCCCGCTGCAGCCGCCAAGCGTGCCGCCGAGCAGGAGGGTGTGGACATCCGTCTGTACTCGATTATCTATGACGCCATCGAGGAGGTCAAGAGCGCTATGGAAGGTATGCTCCAGCCCGACATCAAGGAGGAGGTTACCGGCAGCGCCGAGGTGCGTCAGGTTTACCACATCAGCAAGGTGGGAACCATCGCCGGTGCCATGGTCATCGAGGGCAAAATCAAGCGTGGCAGCAAGGTACGTGTCATCCGCGACGGCATCGTTATCCACACGGGCGACTTGGCTTCGCTCAAGCGCTTCAAGGATGATGCCAAGGAGGTCACCAGCGGCTATGACTGCGGCTTGAGTCTCAAGTCCTACAACGACCTGCAGGAGATGGACATCATCGAGGCCTTTGAGGAGGTTGAGGTTCACAAGACCTTGTAATATGGACTATTACCTGAATATAGGTAGCAATATGGGCGACCGGCGCGATAATCTTTATCGCGCCGTCGTTGCTTTGACGGCAGGGACTTACGGGTCGGTGACCTCCCACGTGGTCGAGAGTGAACCGTGGGGCTTTGACAGCGACAACCGTTTCATGAACATCGGCCTGTGGCTGGCCAGTGACTTGGAGCCTCAAGAAATGCTCGACCGCATCCATGACATCGAGCGTCGGCTGGGAAGCGCCTCACACCGCGATGCCGAGGGTAACTACATCGACCGCTTGGTAGATATCGACATCATGGCTATCGATGAAATGGTGATTGATACTCCCACATTGCAGGTGCCCCATCCCCACATGGCTGAGCGTGATTTCTTCCTGCGGCCCATGATGGAACTTGCCCCCAATTGGCAGCACCCCATCTCGGGCCTCACCGCCGCCCAAATGCTGGAAAAACTACATTAACATTCCTTCTTCGTTAGAAATAAGTCTCAACGGCAAAGCGGAACTGTTCAATGAAAATTTGCTTAAAAGCCGAAATATTATTCTGCTCATAGAACAGCAACATGGCTTTTTTGTAGTCGATGCTATCCACTGTGCGGAATGAGATGGGACAATAACCATTGGCAATAAGAATGGCGTTGCTTGTGATTCGGGCAATGCGTTTGTTGCCGTCATTGAATGCCTGAATATATGAGAGCAAGAGCAGGGCAAAAAGTGCCTTCTCAAACACATTGCTGTGACTGTTTATCAAATCACACATCTGTTGTAATGCTTCTCGGATTTGAAACTCATTATCAATAGGCCTGTAGTTTGTACCCGTGATACCTACTCGACGGATGCGGATGTTACGGTCAACCCCCAAATCCTTGATGAGCAAACTATGGATATCCTCAATATGTGAAATCGTTAACTCTTCAAGATAATCCGGATTGGCAACGATGAAATCGAGCGCATCTTTATGATTCAGGAGCATGATGGCCTCTTCCTTGGTCTTTCCTTCGGCTGTCTGTCTTTCTTTGAGCAAGCGTTCTGTCTCCAACAATGAATAGGTATTTCCTTCGATTTGGGATGATTTCCAACTCAAGTCTATACCCAAACGCTCCATTTCCCGCTGTTTTTGATTGTCTGACAGGGATGCGAGATTGTTGGCGAATTGTTCCTGCAAACGGTTAAGTAAATCCAATTCCGCTGATGTGAATAAGTTTACGCGGCTCAGCACATGAGGAATCAGATCAAAGTTATAGCCGGTTAATCCTTCGCGCTGGTCAACATCATTGCTGAAGTATGCGTCCATATCAATAGGCATGAACAAAGTGGACGCACGATAGCGTGTGGCTCTGGCTTTCCCTTCTACTTCCACATAGTAGTTGGCCACCAATTCATTGATTATACGTTTTACTGTGGCCAAGCTGGTCTCAGCAGCAAAAGCATCAGAAATCTGCTTTGAGGAGCAATGCGGATGCTCTTTAATATATGCTAAAATCTTGTTTTTGTCCATAACATAAACACATTATCGGCTCACAAAGGTATATGAATCGGCTCAAATATGCAAAAATTTGAGCCGATTTTCTGCTATTTTTGAGCCGATTCTCAGTTTCAGCGTTGTATTATTTGCCGTAGCCGTTGGCCTTCCGGTAGTGGTTGGGGGAGAGGCCGAGGTGTTTACGGACATATTTGCCGAAGAAGGAGAGGTTGTCGAAGCCCATCTCGCTGGCTACTTCCTTGATGCTCAGGTCGCTGTAGAGCAGCAGCTGCTTGATGCGGCTGATGACGGCGGTGGCAATGAGTTCGCTGGCGGTGTAGTCACTGTGTTTGTGGCATACGCTAGTCAAGTATTTGGGCGAGACGCATAGCTCGTCAGCGTAGGACTTGACACTACGGTTCACGTTGGTGTTATCGGCTAGCAGGAGCATGAAACGGCGGAAGATGCGGTCGCTCTGTCGCAGCATGTCATCATCATTATCCTGATTGAGGTGACGGTTGATATTGGACAGCAGGTCGTAGGCAAAGCAGCGGATGATATCCCTCACCGTCTCGCGTCCGAAGTTCATTTCCGGGTGATCCATCTTGAAGACCAGCAGTTCGTAGTACTTCATCATCAGGTCCACCTCGTTCTGTTCCATCTTGATGACAGGATTGGCCATGATGTGCATGATGGATTGCAGCAGGCTCTTGTTGAAGAAGGCAAACCCCATGTCGGTGCTCATGGCGCAGATGAGGCAGCTAAAATTCTCGGTGTGTTTCACGTTCTCAATCACCACCTTGCGGTCAACAAACAGTGAACAGTTCTTGTCTAAGTGGTAGGTGACATTGTTCATATCGACAGTGAGACGACCCTCGGTCACCATGACATAGGCAATGAAATTGACCTTGAATTGCTTCATCAGCCCAGGGATAGACGTGATGTTGTCGGCAAAATAGATTTCGCCGTCATTATACTTGAGGTTGTGGTACATCTGCGGCACGTCTTGCAGATCCAGCTCGGTGATATTGTGCTGTTGCATGATTACTCTCGGTTTTAATTTGCCTGCGAAGTTATCAACTTTTTTCCATAATAGCAAGTGTGATAGAGATAAAGAAAAAGACTAACGCAGTCGCGACTGCATTAGTCTTGTGCTTGAGTCGGGGTGAGAAGACTCGAACTTCCGGCCTCCACGTCCCGAACGTGGCGCGCTAACCAACTGTGCTACACCCCGAATCTCATTTGAGCGGTGCAAAAGTACTGCTATTTTTTCAAACAGCGCAATATTTCCTCTAAAATATTTTGTACATTGTGTTTAAATGGCTCATTCTCAAGCTTAGTGTGCGTCAAGCCAATTGTTGGCGGCACCGTGGCTTGCCGTGAGTCGGACCTGGCCCTTGTAAACACCCTCCATTTCCTCGATGACAATCTTTTGCACTGCTTCGAGTTCGTTGGGAATGACATCAAAGTTGAGTTCATCGTGCACTTGGAGAATCATCTTGGACTTGATGCCCTCTTGCTCGAAGCGCTTGTAGATGCGCACCATGGCGAGTTTGATGACATCGGCAGCGGTGCCCTGGATGGGTGCGTTGATGGCGTTGCGCTCGCTGAAAGCCCGCACAACGGCATTTCTCGAGTTGATGTCCGGCAACATGCGGCGACGGCCGTAAAGCGTTGTCACATAGCCTTTCTCACGCGCCTGGGCGATGCTGCGGTCGATGTAGTCGCGCACCTGGGGGAAGGTGGTATAGTAGCCGTCGATGAGCATCTTGGCCTCATCACGCGGGATATTGAGGCGTTGGGCCAGACCAAAGGCGCTGATGCCGTACAGGATGCCGAAGTTTGCCGTTTTGGCCTTGCGTCGTTCGTCGCCAGAGACCTGCTCTAGCGGCTTGTGGTAGATGCGTGCGGCAGTGATGGCATGGATGTCGTGCCCGTGGGCAAACGCGTCGAGCATCGTCTTGTCGTGGCTCATGTCGGCGACCAGACGCAGTTCAATCTGGGAATAGTCGGCACTGAAGAACACGTTGCCCTCGGCTGGAATGAACGCGCGGCGTATTTCCTTACCGTCATCGCTGCGTACCGGAATATTCTGCAGATTGGGATTGGTCGATGACAAGCGCCCAGTGGCTGTAACGGTCTGGTTGTAGGTGGTGTGGATACGTCCCGTCTGCGGATTGATAAGTGCGGGCAGGGCATTGACATAGGTGGACAACAACTTGCGTATGCCCCTAAGTTCCAGTATCTTGTCCACCAGTGGATGACGGTACCGCAGTTTCAGCAGGATGTCTTCGGTGGTGCTGTATTGGCCGGTTTTTGTTTTTTTGGCTTTGGGGTCGATTTTCAAGTGGTCGAACAGCACTTCGCCCACCTGTGCTGGCGATGCCGTGTTGAATGGAACACCTGCCAATTGGTGGCACTCGGCTTCGAGCCGGTTCATCTGCTCGGTCAGGGTGACCGAATAGTCATTAAGTGCCTTGACATCGATGCGGGCACCTGCCAGTTCCATGCTGGCCAGAACCTTGATGAGCGGTAACTCTATTTCGGTCAGTAATTTGTGTAATCCCTGTTCCTTGAGTGCCATGTCCAGCTCATCAGGCAGTTGCAGTGTCAAGTCAGCGGCCTCACAAGCCCATCGGGTGATGGCTTCGGGTGATAACTGGTTTGGTTTGAGCTGGTTGCGTCCTTTTGGCCCGAGCAGGCTCTCGGGTGTGATGGCGGTATAATGCAACATTTCATAGGCTACTTCGGCCGTGGAGTGGCCGCGTTCGGGCTGTAGCAGGTAATGGGCGACAGCCGTATCGTAGTAGGGGGCTGTAAACGGGATGCCATGACGGTCCAGTGCGACCATTGTGCGCTTGACATCGCTGCTCACGATGCAAGTCTGACCAGAGAACAACGGTGCCAATGCGCGCAGCACGTCTTGACGGCCGTCACATTTGACGAATGCCGCTTCATGCGGCCGTGCACAAATGGCGATACCCATAATTTTGAGTTGCATGGCATTATCGCCAGTGCCTAGTAGACTGATGGCCACACGGGGCTGGCCCAGCACTTCGCTCACCAGGGTAGCGGCCTCGATGGGTGTGCTGATCAGGCTATAATGGTGGGGGATGTCGGCCAGTGACTGATAAGTTGGTGCGCTATCTTGTGCGGGAGCAGGTTCATCCAGGTCAAACAGCGACATCTGCTTGCCGGATTGAACGGGCTGGACTGACTGGGCTTGCTGGATGGGCTGGACAGGCTTGACGGGAGGCGCGTCATCAATGCCGGCATTGGCCTCACCGCCGTCAATCAGGCGCTGCGTGAGTGTGCGGAATTCCAACTCGTTAAATATCTCACGCAAGGCTTCCATATCGACTGGCTTGCGGCTCAGGGCGTCGGCTTCCAGGGTAACCGGCACATCGGTAATGATGGTAGCCAGCCACTTGGACATGCGGATTTGATCGGCGTTCTCGATAACCTTTTGCTGTTGCGCTCCTTTGAGTTTATCGGTGTTGTTCAGCAGGTTTTCGATAGAGCCAAACTGTTGGATAAGTTTCTCGGCGTTCTTGGGACCCACGCCCGGGCAACCGGGAATGTTGTCGGCGGTGTCACCCATCAGGCCCAGGATATCGATGAGTTGGGTGGGGGATTGGATGCCGTATTTGGCATTGACCTCTTCGACGCCAAGAATCTCTTTCTTGAGGGGGTCATAGACCTTGATGTTGGGCGTCACCAATTGCCCGAAGTCCTTATCTCCCGTGACCATATAGGTGAAAAAGCCCTGTTGCTCGGCTTGATGCGAGAGAGTGCCGATAACATCATCGGCCTCATAACCCTCGATCTCAAAGATGGGGATGCGATAGGCCTGCAGGATGCGTTTGATATAGGGGACGGCCACCAGGATGCCCTCGGGTGTCTTTTCGCGGTTGGCCTTGTAAGGCTCGTAATTCTCGTGTCTGAAGGTCTTGCCCCCCGGTGGGTCGAAACACACGGCAATGTGCGACGGCTGCTCGCGCTTGAGCAGGTCTTGCAGGGTGTTGACAAAGCCGAACACGGCCGAGGTGTCGATACCCGTCGAGGTGACGCGCGGACTACGTATCATTGCATAGAATGCCCTGAAAATCAATGCATAGGCATCCAGGAGGAGAAGTTTCTTGTTAGGTTCCATAATTTATGCTTTTTTGCAGGCCATAAAGATAATCATTTTTTTTCACTTGTCAGTTTTTGGGTTGTAGGTTTTAGGTTTTCAGTCGTCATGCCAGAGTCCACTGTTAATTCCCTTTCCGGATTCAAAAATTACTCTTAAAAATGGTGGCTAACCAGGAATTATTGCTACCTTTGCACTCTAATGGCAATTACCCTGTCATATCTGCAAGAACAGTTGAGGCCTCATCTCGATGCCCTCAACGAGATTATTGTCAACACGCTGACCAGTGGCAGCGAGTTGACAAACAATATCGTAGCGACCTATCTCAAGAATAAAGGTAAGCTCTTGAGGCCCATTGTGACGCTGCTGAGTGCACAATTCTTCGGTGGCATTAATGACAAGGCCTTGCAGGCTGCTGCAGCCCTGGAGATGTTGCACAATGCCTCGCTGATCCATGATGATGTCATCGACGAGGCCACTGAGCGCCGTGGCGAACCCACCATCAACAGCGTTTGGAGTAACCATGTGGCAGTGCTCGTGGGTGACTTCTTTGTCACGGGAGCGCTGCGATGTGGTGTTGCCACTGGCGACGGCCGCATCCTGGGCGCCCTGGCCGACATGGGCCGTGACCTGTCGCTGGGCGAGATTGACCAGGTGGACATTGCCCTCAACCACAATATTGATGAGGCGACCTACATGGAGATTATCCGTGCCAAGACGGCATCGTTGTTTGAATGCTGTGCAGCCGTCGGCGGCTATGCCAACGACGCGCCCCAAACGGCGATCGACGAGCTGTGTCGCTATGCCCGGTTGCTGGGCATCTGTTTCCAGATCAAGGACGATACCTTTGATTATTATAACGATCCCATCATCGGTAAGCCTACGGGCAACGATTTGCGCGAGGGTAAGGTGACATTGCCGCTGATTTATGCCCTGCGTCGCGATGACATGCCTGAGCATGGCGAGATGCTCGCATTAATCAACAAGGAGACACTCACGTGCGAGGATATTGACCGTCTGGTTGACTTTGCCAAGCGGGCAGGCGGCATAGAGTATGCTTATGAGACTATGCGGCGCTTGCGTGACGAGGCCAACGCTATTCTTGCACCTTATCAGCCCGACGAAACCGTTGACCATTTCCGTGACATCTTTGACTATGTCATTGAGCGGAAACTTTAGGCTCCAAGTCTATAAAAAGTGTTGCAGCAATATATTATAGCAGGACGTGTCGAGGCTGGCTGTGATGAGGCCGGACGCGGGTGCCTTGCTGGGCCTGTGACGGCAGCTGCTGTCATTTTGCCGCCCGATTTCCACAATGACCTAATTAACGATAGCAAGCAGTTGACCGAACGCCAACGAGAGCAGTTGCGCCCCATCATCGAGCGCGAGGCCGTGGCATGGGCCGTGGCGATGGTCTCGCCCGAGGAGATTGACCGCATCAACATCCTGCGTGCCTCGATTACTGCCATGCATCGTGCATTGGACCAGCTAGCGGTGCGCCCCGAGGGCATTCTTGTGGACGGCAACCGTTTCTATCCATACCATGATATCCCCTACACAACAGTCATCAAGGGTGATGGCAAGCTGCTGAGCATCGCGGCCGCATCGATTCTAGCCAAGACACACCGTGACGAATTGATGCGCCAACTGGACACAGAGTATCCCCAATATGGCTGGGCCAAGAACAAGGGCTATCCCACGCCCGACCACCGTGCAGCTATTGCCCAATATGGTGTCACTCCCCACCATCGCCACACCTTCCAGCTGCTGCCGCAGCCAACGCTTTTTCCTGATATGTGATTAACCCTATTCGTAAGTGGATAAATAAAAAAACAGGACCCATTATGGGCCCTGTTTTTAGAGGTGATAAGTCGATTACCAAGCTCCACTCAGCAGGTAGTCGATCAGAGCAGTAACATCAGCGATGTTCACTGCTGCGTCTTGGTTGCAGTTTGCATTTTCGAGGCTGATGCCAGTATCATCACCGCTCAGCAGGTAGTCAATCAGAGCGGTAACATCAGCGATGTTCACTGCATTGTCCAGGTTCACGTCACCACGCTTGCCAGCGGCAGCTACCTCGGTCATCTCGGTGATGTAGATCTGAGGCTTGCCGTAGTAGATGGTAACGATACCGGTCACGTCATAGGTCTTGCTTTCATCAACCTCGGGAATCTCAACATTGAAGGAGTTGAAGATAACCAGGCTGTCGGCAGCGTTGTAGAAACGCTTAGCGTTGGTGGTATCTGCCAGCAGGGAGATACCCTTCAGGATCACGTACTCGTTCACGTTGTCGTTGGTGATGGTGGTGCGCTCGTAGGGAGAAGCGTCACGGGTGTTGTCGCCATCAGCCTCAACGTCCACGGGGTTGGTGAACTCGGGAACATTGTTGTAGATAGCGTAGGTAGCGCTCCAGCCGTCGGTCAGAACCTGGCCGTTCTCGAAGGTGGCGCCAAGGTCACCGTAGATCATACCGCTGGTGCCCTCGGTGTCACGGATCCACAAGCGGTTACCCTTCTGATAGGTAACAACCATCTCGTCGAACATGGTGAAGGTAGCATTCTCGGGCAGAGCATAAGCCTCGGCAATGCTGTTCACGTCGTGCTCCTCAGGAGTATAACCCTCAATGCTGAGGATGTAAAGCTGCAGGTTCTCGTTGTACTTGCCAACAGCACCCTCGACGGTATAGTTACCCTCGGTGGTGGGAACCTCAACGTTGAACTGGTTGTACATTACCATGGTGGTGCCATCCTCAAAGTTAGCAGTTACATTCTTGCCGCTAACGGTGAAGCTGGTCACGTTCTTAACCAATACATAAGCGTTAACCATATCCTCGCTCAGGGCGGTGATCACCTGTGCAGCAGCGAGAGCAGTGTTGGTAACACCGCTAGCGCTTACGTTGGCCGCGTTGGTGTACTCGGTCAGACCCCTGAAGGTGGTCTTCTTAGCAGTCCAGTTCTGGCTCAGAACCTGGCCGTTGGTGAAGGTGCCCTCGATGGTGCCGTAGATCAAGCCGTAACCGGTTGCGTCGCGCAGCCACAGGTACTGACCCGCTTGAGCGGTAACAACGGCATCACCCTTGAACTCAAATTCGGTGTTGTCGTTCAAAGCGTTAACCTGTGCTAGGGTGGTGATATCCTCGGCGGGCTCGTTCTTAGTGTAGGTAGCCTCAACTACAGAGCTCTCGTTCTCACCCTTAACGGCCTTGGCCTGAAGGGTAGTGGTCTCGGTGAAGGTCAAAGCCCCAGTATAGGCAGTCCAGGTCTCGCCATCGGTGTTGTACATCACAGTAGCGCCCTCGGCGTTGTTGGTGATCTCAACAGTGATGCTCTCATCAAAGTTCTGCGAAGCGGGAATGCTGGGAGCAGCAACGAAGTCGCTGGGCAGCTCGCCATCAACATAGACGCGAATTTCGGTGCAACGAACCTGATTTAAAGAAGCGGTGAAGGTCACAGTCTCGGCACTGCCAACCCAAGTACCATTGTTACCATCATAGCTCATGCCTTCAACCTCGCCGAAGTTGCTGGCAGGATTACCACTGAGGCCGTCAAACTCGATGCGGATGATGTTACCAGCGGTCGAAGTGAAGGTAATGGTCTGGTTCTTGTAGATGCGGTAGTGACCGTTGATCATACCATTGGAAACAGTGAAGGAAGCACCGGGACGCTCAACGGTGTACGCTTGAGCAGAGGTGATTGCCTCATCGTCAGCATAGTTGAAGGTTATGCAAGTGCCGGTAACGGGAGTGTTCTTGGTGTACTTGGCGTGAACAACTTCGCTCTCGATTTCTCCCTTTACAGCCTTGGCATAAACCGTGGTGGTCTCGGTGATAGTGAAAGGAGAGCTGTAGGTCTGCCAAGTCAGGTTATCAGTGCTGTACATAGCGGTGGCTCCCTCAGCGATGTTGGTGATTTCTACCACAAAGCTGTCGTCGAAGTTCTGGGCGGCAGGCAGGGTAGGAGCAGCTACAGTCTCAACAACCTCGCCACCAATGGTAATAACGATTTGAGTAGCGCGAACCTGCTTGGATGCAGCAAGCGTTAACGTAGCAGCATCGCCTGTCCAAGTACCTACATTACCCGCATAGGAATAATTGCCAGTTTCTGTAGAAAAGAAACTCGGGCCGTTGTTGGCCGTGCCAGAGCCTGTGCAGGTAAACTCAACCTTGGTGATGTTGCCAACAGTTGAAGTGATGGTCGTTGTCGAACCAGCATAGAAACGATACTGAGCAGTGGCAAAAGCTGCATCAGTGCAAATGATCGTAACGCCGTCCTTGCTGATGGTGTCAGCAGAGTTGTTGGCCTCAGTTAAACCAACGTCGGTACCAGCAGTAAACGTCACGGTCGTCTGTGCCCAAGCCGACATGGTCAGCAGGGCAAGCGTGAGGAGAGAAAATAATTTCTTCATAAATGCTTGAATGAATTAAGAAGTTAATGAATATGTTAATAAACAAAAATGTTCATTTTGAGTGCTTTAGACAAGCGAGGTCCGTTTCATGGGGCAAAGGTAGTCACATTTAACGAGATTTGCAACACTTTAGCGTGAATTTTCCGACGGTGTAAAAAATGAAAGAGGCGACCCTGTCGTGGGCGCCTCTTTCTATGAGATAATGTATGCTAGAGTTAGCGAATAACCTTGGATATTGCGGTGGTGCCGTCGCTGTAACGGGTAACGACGATGTTTACGCCGTCGAACGGCTGGTCGCTTGTCATACCCTGAACGTTGATGTAGGTCTGGCTTACAATTTCGCCAAGATAACGCATTTCGCTCACGCTAGTTGCAGGCTCGGGCGATGAGCCGTCAGACTCTGAGCCGTATCCGGCAGCGTCTCCACCATCACGGGCACCTGGGGTGTGGCCGTCAGCAAGACCTTCGACAACGTAGTAGAAGCGCACAAACACTTCCAAGTCGTTAACGTCGATGTATTGCTTCCCTGCAAGCACATCCAGGGCGCCAAACATGGCATTGGCATCATCAAATGTCCAATCGTCGGTAGCATTCACCCTGCCTACCTTGTTTTTCTTGAAGGTGATAGTCGTGGGGATGTTGTTGTCCCTGTCGCCTTCGATTGTGGCGATTTCGACACCGTAATAGTCGTTCAACGGATCGTTGACATATCCGCTCCACACGCAGATGGGGCCGACCTTGTCCTCGTCGCTGGTCTCAACACCCTCGTAATGCTCGCCAGGATTGGCACTGCCAGGAACGCCAGGGACTTTCTTGTAGTTGCGCAGCAAACCATTCTTACTCTTGACAAACACGCGGAACATGTAGGGTTCAAATTCCACGGTGTTCACGGTAGGCATGGTGGCCATGCCCTCGATGTTATTCAGGATGTACAGGCTGGCGGGGCCGCCCTCGGCAGTCCAGTTCACCGAGTTCCAAGCGTTAGTCTGGCGCTCGGCAACCGTTGCGTTGCCGTTAGGCTGCTCAATCTTGGCTACACCGGTTTTCAACACTGCAGCACCGTAGCTGTTGTGGATAGGATTAACCTCGTCATATCCCACGCGGTCATGCCCCATGGTCCACACAACGGGAACGTAAGCCTTATAGCTGTTGTACTCGCCCGTGATGGTGTCGAGGTCGAATTGTGTGAAATAGCCCGGCTCATAGATCTCGCCATAGTTGTACAGGCCTTTCAGGGTCTGCTGGTAGTTGCCGTCGGTGGTGCGCTGCAGCACTGCGGCCCACGTCCACACGCCATCGTCTTCACGCTCAATGGTGTAGAAGAAGGGTGCCGAGGAAGGTGAGAGCTCAATGCTCATGGCCGAGTTCATCACGTTCATCGTGAGACTGCCGTCAGTATCGTTGTCGATCTGGTCCAGCGAGTAGAAGCCCTGACCTTGGGAGGTGAGGTTTGAACTGGTGTGCAGGACATAGGCCTCAACCGAGTTGGAGCTCTTGTCGCCCTGTTCCAGGGTGTAATCATAGAGGAACGGATGGCTGTTGTCGTTGGGAATCTCTACCGAGAAACGGTCAACGAGCATCAGATTCTTCAGGTTGATGGGGGTCGTGGAGGTAGCGGGCTGGGGATCCAGCAACTGGAAGCCGCTGCCGACGATGATGGTCAGTGTGGCCTCGTCGCTGATGCCCTTGCCTGCCTCTTGGGCGGTAGCGGTAGCCGTAACGGTCTGGTCGTTAACGCCGCGTTCGATTGTAATGGTGGCCGAGCCTTCGCCGGTAGCAGTCTGGCCACCGGCAGTCAAGGTCACTGTGCCGTCACCGATTGCGGTGATGATTACGGCGTCGTCGGTCGTCTCGTAGCTGATAAACGGCGTAGCGGTCTTGAGATCGACACTCCTGAAAATCAGCTGTGCAGCCACAGCGCCACCAAGGTTTGTTGTCACATAGTGGAATCCAGAATGCGAGCTGTTGTAGCTGTAAGCGTAGCTGCTATATGAGGTCACGCCAGTGTTGACAGCGATAGGGCTATTGCTGGGTGTCTGATAGTATTTGTAACCAATCCAGATCGAGGCGGTCGAGTCGGGCAGTTGAAACACAATCGGTTCGTCAAGATAGAACTCATGCCATGACGATTCGGTCATGGTCACTGGTGAGTTGTTGCTCGACGGGAGATTCCAGTAATAGAGGTCTTCAACATAATCATCCGTACTCATACTCTCCACCAGGAACGAGTAACACGACACGGTGCCGATGGTTGCGAACCGGAAGCCGACGATCTCTTGGCCTTGGTATTGCTCGACCATCGACCTGGGGATTTCGGTGCTTACTTCCACTTGGCCGGCACCCGTGACACTATACAAGCTTTTACCGGTCATGCTGAACTCATCGGTCGTGTAAGGCCCAACGTAGTACTCACCTTCCGATGTCTTGATCTTGGACGGTGCTTGATGTACGCCGGTATTGTGCGTTTCGGGGTTGGTTATGTTGACAACCTTGTATTTGAGTGCAGGAGCACCAACTTGCGCATTAAGCGACAGAGTGAACAGCGTGAATGCTGCCAATATCATAACTATCTTTTTCATCGCTTATTGGTTGTTAATCAGAGAGTTAATAATGTCATCGAGCTGCTCGCCATTCGGGAAGTTCGGCGAATTATAGTCCTCATTGTAATCGAAGTAGGTGATCTTGTAGCGCACCTTGTTGTTGGCGTCCACAGCAAATTTGATCTGGGCGACAGCATACTTGCCGTCGGAGCTGTTGCGATACAGGATGAACGTGTCGTTGCCGCCCTTGATGCTCTTGCGGGTAATTCCGTTGGCAATGTCGTTCTCGAGCTGCAGGTAGTTGCGGTAGTAGTTCTTCTCAATGTAATCGCCTTGTGCCTTCTCGATCACGAAGTCGCTCTCGAAGTGGTGGGCGTTGAGTTGCATGAAGTCATCATAGCCCGGGATGATCACCGTGACCTGGTTGCTCATGGTGACGAAACCGGGGTGGGCGCTTGCCGTGGGCGAGCCCTGGATGATGAAGGTGAGCGTGTAGCTGTGCGCACGCTGCTGATACAGCTGGTTCAGGCGCAGGTGAGGCCTGAAGTCGGTGCAGTTGTTCACGGTCTCGACGGGAACGTTGGTCTGTACACCGGTTTCGGGGTCGGTTTCCACCTGATAGATGACGTAGGTCTGAGCGACGGCGCTGCCCGACATCTCGTTCAGCGACGAGGTCCAGTCGAGATCGACAAAATAGAACTTGTTCTGGGTGTTGGAGTTATCGACCTTGATGGCCTGGGCCTCCAAGTTGATCAGGTACAGTCCCACTTTGGGAGCGTGGACGGTGTCATAGACCGCAAAATTCGAGCCGAAGTAGCTGTAGTTCATGTTCGGGCCAACCCTGAGTTGATAATAGGGGAATGTGCTGCCGTTGTAGCTCATGTACGGGTTCTGATCACGGCCGTCAACCTCAAAGTCTCTGGAGCGGGTGCTGCCGTACAGGCTCATCTTATAATAATAGGTGTAAGTGTTCTTCCACTTGAGCAGGCGGTAGTCGGGGATGAAGAAGTTCAGGCTGTTCATGGCGTAGGCCGTGGTGCCTTCTTTTCCTGCCATGGCAAAGTAGTGCTCGTTCTGCAGTACCGAGGAGCAGTCGTGTTGCACCTTATAAACCTCGCCGGCAATCATCTTGCTGTAGAAGTCGGTGGTCTCATCGGTGCCCAGTTTACCCGTCGTGGGGCTGAACTGCTCGAACATCTCCTTGAAGGGCACCTGCTCGCCGTAGAGCCTGCCGTTGCTCTGTTGCAGGCTTTTTACCAAATCGTTTTTCTTGCGTGCCTGGCCCTTGCTCAGGAAGAAGAAGCGGTTGTACTCTCCAGTGACGTTGAACACGGTGCCCATGTCCTTGCCCTCGCCAATGCGAAGGCCGTCGGTCAACAGTTGCACCGATTTAATATTCTTGCCCAGGTATTCAATTAGGTCGGCCGTGTTGTCAAAGTAGGAGTCATTGTCATACTCGTCGCCTGACTCAGCCGCCAGCGTCAGGTTGTTCTTCACCGACACCACCAGGGCGGTATAGCCCTCCTCGGTGGGGTTCTCGACGTCGTTAACGGTCAGGTTCCAGCCGCCCTCGATAGCGCCGTAGTAAACGGGATCCTCGCGGGTGGTGCCGTCTTCGGCATAGGCGCTGTAGGTCGGGCCGGGGAAGCGTTTGTCCCGATAGACGAACCTCAGCAGCTCGTAGATCTGATACGGGTCGGTGGCCGGGTCGGTGGCCTTGCTGGTGCGCAGGCCCTGTCCGTCGCCGTTGTCCCACGTGTAGGTCAACGCGTCATAGTAGCTCTTGGGCTTCACCACGTCGGGGTGGCCGTTGGCGTTGAGCATGGCATTAATACTGTTCATGCCGATGTCGCCAGGCGTCACGCTGGTGGTTACGGTCTCGCCGGGACCCGCTGTCGTGGTCAGCTGTTGGGCCGCCACGCCGTTGGTCCAGGCCACCGTCATCAGCAAGCCCAGCAACAGAGTCGATAGTAATCTCATTCTCATAATGGAAATATTTTGTTTTTAGTTTTCTAGTCCATCACATGTTTCATATTGCCGCTTGAGCACCTGGCAGGGTTGCCGCATCACCCTCGTTTACCACATACCATAGGTGGTCCCGAAAAGTTATTAACAACCTACTGTTTTCGGTCGGTTTTTCCCCAGGCGATAATACTTTGTGGGCGCAAAAATAATCAAATTTTTGTAAATAACAATAAAAGAGGCACTTTTTTGTTAACATCCGGCCCTTTCGGCCCCTTAACAACCAACAACTGATCACTCTGAATAGTCTGATTAACCGCCCCCCGTCTGCGAATTATGTGTCGGCGAACCTTTAGCTCGGCGAAGCCAATTATTCGAATGATACGAATTGAATAATCAGTCGAATTCGCGTAATTTGTGGCGAGGCAGCTCGTTGACCTGCTCAAGGCCGGAGGCCTTGACTACTGTTAACACCATGGCGCACAGGCCGTAGGCTCTGTGTGGCTTGGTGAGCGAACGAAGTGAGCGTAAAAGAAACCAGGGGACGCGCCTTCATCGGCGACCCCCTGGCATTTCTAACTGTGGTTATGAAAAATTACTATGAAACAATTATTTCTGTTTTAAGACTTTAGGCTTTAGACCTTAGTCTTTGGTCCTTAGCTTTAGGAGGGCGGTTGCCCGCCACTCCTAAAAACTAAAGCTTGATTAGCGAACGACCTTGGTCGTTACAACAGAGCCGTCGCTGTAGCGGGTAACAACGATGTTGATGCCCTCGAACGGCTTGTCGCTCTCCATACCCTGTACGTTGTAGTAGGTCTGGCTTACGATCTCGCCATGGTATGCGATTTCGAATACGCTGGTAGGCGTCTGTTTGGGAGCCTTAGCATCAGACTCTGCGCCGTAGCCGGGATGAGTTTCGTCTTCGGCACGCAGTGAACGGTCATTGTTGCTGGTGGCTTCATGACCTGCGGCCATACCCTTCACATTGTAGTAGAAGCGAACGAATACCTTGATATCGTCAACGCTGATGTTTTGATTATCTCCAGTTTCGATTGAAGTTAGAGCACCGAACATGGCGTTGACATCGTCCTTATCCCAATCTTCATTACCAATGCCGCCATCGTGGGAGGTGCCAGTCCTATCTACCTTATTCTTAGTGAAGGTATATTCATTACCCGAAATACCAAGCATCATGCCATAGGGGTTGTTCTCGGTAGTGGTCTCGGGAATATCCTTGATATATCCGCTCCATACACACCTCGGGCCCTTCTTATCAACCTCACTGGTAGCGGAAGCATCGAGGTGTTCACCCTGGTCGTCAGTGCCTGCAACAACCTTGTAGTTGCGCAGCTTGCCGCTGGGGCTCTCGACGAAGATGCGGAACATGTAGGGCTCATACTTTACGGTTGAGTAGTCAGGCAGCTTGCCGACAGCCTGAACCTTGTCGAGGATATAGAGGCGGGCAGGACCATCTTCATCGGTCCAGGTCACCGAGTGCCAAGCGTTATCCTGGGGCTCGATATCTGCGCTGATCATGGTTACTTCGGCAACACCGGTCTTCCACAGGGGTGCACCATAAGTATTGTCCAGAGCATCGTCCTCATAGTAGCGGCGGTCAACACCCCAAGTCGATACTACGGGAGCATAGCGCACGTAATCGCCATAGGCGCCCGTGAGAACCTCATCATTGAAGTAATGCGTACCAGCAGGGTACTCTTCACCTTCGTTGGCCGAGCCCGGCAACATCTCCACATAAGTGAAGTTGGTGGTCTGCTGGAGCTTCGTCACGTAGCTGAAGCTGGGATCAGTATCTTTGCTATTCTCTCTCTCCAACATGTAGAAGTCGACATCGGGATTGTCATCCGTCAGGTCAAAATTCACATCGGCACTGTAGATGCCCATCGTGAGGCCACGGTCGGTATCGTTGTCAATCTGATCAAGAGTATACTTACCCTCAACGGTGCAGTCGGTCTTCTGGATATCAACGCGGACTGAACTACTCTCCTTCTTTTCGCCACCTGTGGGCTCATACCTCAGCACGTAGCCATAGTGCTCAGGATGGCTATTGTCAGCGGGAATAGGCTCCTTCAACTGGTCTACAATCAGCATGTGCAGACGCAGCAGACCTTCGGCAGGTTCAGTGTTGGTACCGGTCAGTACGGGGATGGGAATGGTCTCGGTAGCGGGATCACTTTCGGCCTTGCCTTCTGCCTTAGCGGTAGCGGTAGCCGTTACGGTTCTTGCTTCGGGTGATTTCACGATAGTGATGGTAGCGATGCCATCATTGCCGATAGCGGTCTGTCCATCAGCTTCCAGGGTGATAGTGCCTTCACCGGTAGCGGTGATGACAACGGTACCGTTAGTCTCGGTATAGGTGATGGTCGGCGTAGCGGTCTTGGGTCCACTAGCGAACGGATCAGACACTAATGCCGATTCAATATTGCCAGCATACACTGCGCTGATGGAGCAAGTGTGCTCACCATAAGGCACATTGGTTAAGTTATAGCTAAGGGTATTGGCATTCACATTACCTACCAGATTGTTATCCAGGTAAACGTTATAGGATACCGGCTGCTCTCCAGCAACTTCGTAGGTGATGTCGTCAATCAACAAACCGAAGATATCTTTAGAGGTGTGACGGATAGCGAAGTACTTGGTACCAGCAGGCAATTCTGCTGATTGCTGTGTCCAGTCTAAGTTGGCATCGCTGAAATCCTTTACCTTCGTGAAACTTTCGGGATTGTTGTCGGTCGAAGAAGCCCACACCTCATAGGTCTCATCGCCATAGGCACTGGTAATTACACGCTCATAGAACGTGATGGTCTGAGCATTGCCGCTTAACTCGGGCGAGATCAGCCAGGAGTCGGCAGCGATGGTAGATGATGCCGGGCAGACCGATTCTATAAACTGCTCGCCGCTGTGAGTTGTAGTAGCACTCTCTATGGCTATGGGGTCGAATGGCATCCAAGCTTGCGGTGCCTGCTCGTTCTCCCAGTCTTCTTGATTCGAACCATAAACGTTGGCCCCAGTGTTATCATAGAGGGTCCAGTCGCCAAAAGCACCCGTATGTACCGTGGCAGTGATGCCACCAAGACCGAATGACGGGAATACATTGAGATTCTCAAAGTCCTCGGTAACTGTAATCGAAGAGATGTTGGGCGCTTCCCACGTCACGGTTGAGTTTCCGTCACCATCTGTAGCCGCAACATTAACAGGTGCAGGCGCAGCGAGTACCGCCATCGATGCCGTGGCACTATTGTTTGTCCCATCGGCGTCAGTATTAGCGCAAGTTACGGTTGCGGTGAAGTTTACACTCGTGTAGGCCTCGGCTGCGACTGTGGTATATTCTGCGCTGAACATTTTGGATGCTCCAAGCAACAGAGATTCATTAACCGTTTCGGAGGAGATCTCGTTGCCGTTGGCATAAATCTTCACGGTGTAGCCTGTCTCGGCAAAGTCGCCAAGATTGGTGACCTTAACATCAACGGTGGCCTTCTGGCCCGCATAAACCTGAGTCGGTGCGCTCACGTAAGCCTTCAGGTCGTGAACAGGATCAGCTCCGATACCGATATTCAGGTTATCGACACACAGATAGTACATGTTGGCCGGTGAGACTGCATGAATACCAAAATAGTAGTATCCAGTTTCGTTTACCCTTACCTTAGTATTGCTAAAGGAGTTGCTGTTTGACGTAGACGTTACGTTAGTGTAAGGTATCACTATCTTGCCAACGGATAGTGCTTCCGCTGTGTGAACATCCTTTGCCATTCTTACCTCCAATCTTTCATAATCAGTATTGGAATACTGTCTTATCCAGGCATTGATGGAGAACGTGTAAACCTTTCCTGCCTCGAGATAGACAGGAGCGGTCACCAGCCAGTCGTTGGCAGCATTTGAACCGCTATATTGATACTGTGCATAGCCAGAAGTATTGCGTGACCAAGTGCGGTTATCATCATTGGCATCAATAACCTCCATCAAGCCAAAATCATCGTTGCTACTAAAGCTGTTGGTGTAGGGCGGGGTCACAGGAACGTCCGAGGCCCTTGAAGGAGCCTTGCGGATATTGCCGTCATCAGGAATGACTTCCTTTTCACCCTTTACAACCTGTACGGTTGTAGCGTTCGGGTCAACGACGACACCATCCTTGCCGACTTTCAGTTGCGTTTGCGCGTTAAGCGACAGAGCGAGCAGTGCGAAAACTGCTGTCAAAATATATATCTTTTTCATCGCTTATATCGTATTTATTTGTTATTATTGTTATCACGTCGGGGTGCTGCGTTGGGCGAGATGGGTACAGCGTCTTGGCCAGTGCCGCCCCAAACGTAGGTCTTTATGTTACCATTTTCGATGGTCTGCGTGTGATCGTTAACAATGATTCTGGATACTGAAGCGCCGTCACCATAAGCCACGATTTCAACCCTCAAGTCGTTGACGTTATTGCTGGCCACAATGCCTGGGATAGCGATGTAGCCACCACCATCCATATAGCCGACCATTTCACCATCGTTATTATATATGTACCATATCGAGCCAGGCGATACAATCCAGTCTTCGGGCAGGTCACCGTCTGCGACTTCCCAGCTGGCACGCAAACTGTTGCCTTCATAGACCTTGATGGACTTGAAGTTCACAGAATAGCCGTTGGGCCAGATGACGATGTCACCGTTGCCCTTGATACGAATCACGTCTTGGAGCGGAATTTCCAAGTTCTGAACGCTGTAAGCATTGGGCACAGGGTCGCCCACCGTGGGCCTGAGGGTGTAATCCTCAACTGTCTGTGAATTATTCAGATAGGTAACGGTGTAAGGAACGTTACCGTCAGCATCAGGAGCACTGAATTTCAGCTTAGCGATCGGGGTACCGTCGTTCACGGGCACGAGCTCTGTCGTACCGTCAGTGTACGTCGTATCTTTGTAGAGGAAGCGGTAGAGGGTGAACTCGTTCATTCCGCTGTTGATCTTATCCACGGTCAAGCCACCGTAGAGGTCCTCGTTGAGCACTTCCAGGAAGTTGCGGTAGTAGTTAGCCATCTCGTTGACCTTAAAGTCGCTCTCGTGGTGGTGAAGCTTCAGGCCAATAAAGTCGTCCCAACCCGGGATGATTACATTGTCGCGGTTACTCCAAGCCACAAAACTGGGATGTCCGTTGCCATCGGGACGACCCATGATGATGTATTCGAGGGAGTAGCTGTGCGCGCGCTGCGGCACGAGGTAGCTGACTGTCGTCTGACCCGTGGGGTTGGTCACACCAGTAGCCTCGAGCTGTATACGTTCACCAGTCACATTGTCAATCAGATAGATCGTGTAGGTCTGCGGCACTTCATAGCCGGCCATCTCGTTCAGTGACGATATCCACGTGAGCGTCACAACGAAGTTCTCGTTGTCTTCTTCGCGAGAGTTATCAACCTGTGTGGCAATGGCACTCAGAGTAATCTTGTAGATACCTACCTTGGGAGCATAGTCGGGATTGTACTGTGCGTAGTTCACGCAGAAACTGGGAACATGTTGGAAGATAGAACCGTCAGTTTCCTTGTAAGGATTCATACTGCGGCCGTCCACATGGAAGGGACCTTCTTGAGTTCCATTAGTGTAATTAATATAATAATCATCCTCCCAATACTTGAGGCGATAGTCGGGAACAAAGAAGTTCAGACCAGTCAAAGGATAAGCATTGGTAGCGTTGTTACCCGACATGGAGAACTGGTGACCGTTTTCAATCACCGAGCCGCAGTCGTGAACCACGTCATATACGCTACCTTCCCTCATCTTGTCGTAGAAGTCCGTAATCTGTGAACCCATATCACCTTGGGTGGGGCTGAATTCCTCATACATCTCTTTGAAGGGTACACGTTCACCCATCAGGCCATAAGTCCTCTGTAATCTGATGACTTCGGGGTCTTTTTGGCGTGCCTGACCTTTGCCCAGGAAGAAGAACTTGTTGTAAGTACCGTCGCAGTTGAATACCGTGCCGGGGTTGCCAGCGGCATCGGTGATGCGCAGACCGTCGGTCAGCAGTTTGATATAGTTGACGTTAGCTTGGAAGTATTCAACAAGATCAGTACTGTCGCTGAACAGAGAGATGGGAAGATGACTCTCATAATCATTATACTCGACGGTGGCTGGGGTTGTGCTGTCCTTTACCGAAACAACAAGAACAGTATAACCTTCCTGAGTCGGTTTGTAGATGTCACTGACCTGATTGGTCACCGTAACATTCTGGGCATTGATAGTCCAGCTATACTCTGTACCTGTATAAGGACTAGTACTTACAGTGTAAGATGTTCCATCATTAACCTTGAGAGAAGCGCTGTAACCGCTATAATTAGCATTAACAGCAGAAATGGTCACCTTGACGCTGCTGTGGTCTTTTAGCAGGAGACGGGAAATGGTAATAGTGCCAGATTCGTCGCCACTTGAGATTGCGCCATAATAATATGTAGTACCATAATAATTAGTCAGGGATGCCCTAAAAAGGTATCGACCATTTGCATTCCAACCTGAAGGCAGTTTGTAATAGGTATAAGTGTTTCCATTACTTTCAATAGAAGTATATTCATCGTTGTAGTTCCAACTGGTAATGAGGGCGCCGGTACTTGCGTCAGTGACAGTGATGGAACGGAAGTGCACGCCGTAGCTGCCTGCCACGATGTTGATATCAGGCATCTCTTGTACCGTCGATGTTGTGGTCTGGCCGTCGATGTTCCAGCCGCCCTCGATGCCGCCGTAGTAAACCTCACGCTCTTCTACTCCGTTAGCGGTATAAGCGCTGGTGTAGGGGCCAGGGAAAGCTTTGGTCTTGTAGATGAACTTCAGCAGGGAGTACATCTGGGCGGGATCATTGGCAACCTCGGTCGCGGGCACGTTCTCGTGAAGCGTGCCGTTGACGTCCTTGTAGGAATACTTCAGAGCACTGGCCTCCGCAGCGGTGAGCGAAACCATATTGCGCGCTTCACGAAGAGGCGCATTAAGTCTTGTACCGGAGCTTTTCTTCAACTCTTTGTGCTGAAGCATTGCTCCTGGCTCCATCATATCAGTGAGAGCCGGATTTGGCATTCCGGCATCCTGATACAGGATGTACCTCTCGGCGGCACGAAGCTCGGGCAGAGCCTGGGCCGACGCATTACTGGTCCAGCCTACCGCTAGCAGCAGGCCGAACAACAAAGTTGTTAGTTTAATCTTCATAATGTTAAACAATTAAGTTAAATATATATATAAAACTGTATTACAATAGTTCTTAACTTTAAGGTGCTCTGGCTGTTACCTTGCTAGCTGTGTGAATGGTCCACTAGGCTTTGTTTTCATAGTCCATAATCCACAGGTCATGGATGGCCTTGGCAAAAGCAATCATCCAGATACGTTTTCCTCCAGTCAGGAGTAAGATCAATTTCATTAAACGCGGCAAAACTACACATTATTTTTATAATGGCCAACAAAAACGGGGAAAAATTTTATGAAACTACGAATTTCTTTTTCTGTCGGCGAATCTTTCTGTCGGCGAATTAACCGAATTAGACTAATTATGGCATCCGCACTCTTCTCTGTCGGCGAATTTTGCGGATTAGACGGATAAAAAGTTCGTTTAATTGGCTTCGCCGAGCTAAAGGTTCGCCGATAGAAAGAAGAAGGGTGCGGATGCCAATCAGTTAAATTGGTGTTATTTGTAGTTTATTGTTTGTCCTTCTTGGCGTTGAGGCAGGATTTGGCCAGGAAGAGGATCAGGGCGATGTACATGACGATGGCAAGCAGGTTGCTGGCCGTGTCGCCCAGGGGATTCTCGTACTTGAAGCCGAAGAAGATCATGGCGGCGCTGACGACGCCCATGAGTGCACCACCGGCGATGAAACCGCTGGCGAGCAGCGTGCCGCGCTCCTTGCGTGCCTTGTTGACCTCTTCATTCTTGCTGCGGGTGCTGACGAACCAGCTGATGATGGCGCCGACGAGCAACGGGGCATTCAACTGCAAGGGGATGAACATACCCAGCGAGAAGGGCAGGGCGGGTACCTTGAAGAAGGTGAGTACCAGAGCAATAACAGCTCCGATGCCGTAGAGTAACCAAGGCGTTTCGCCACCCATCATCAGGGGATCGATAACGGCTGCCATAGCGTTGGCCTGGGGCGCTACCATGGCATTGGGGCCGGTAAAGCCGTAGGTCTCGTTCAGAATCATCATCACACCACCCACGGTAGCTGCCGACACGAGGGTGCCGACGAACTTCCAGGTCTGTTGCTTGGCGGGCGTGGTACCGATCCAATAACCGATCTTCATATCGGTGACCATACCACCCGCCATCGAGAGGGCGGTGCAGACAACACCACCGATGACCATGGCAGCGACGATACCCTTGGAACCTTCAAGACCAATAGCAACAAAGATGACGCTGGCAATGATGAGGGTCATCAAGGTCATACCGCTCACGGGGTTGCTGCCCACGATAGCAATGGCATTAGCTGCCACGGTAGTGAACAGGAAGGCGATGACCAGCACAACGATGAAGGCCACGATGGTCTGCATCAGGTTGTGGATCACACCGATATAGAAGAACACGAAGGTTACTACCAGTGCTGCCAGGAGGGCGAACACAAGCACCTTCATGGAGATGTCGCGCTGGTGACGTTCTACCTGCTGGCTCTCGTCCTGGCCTTTGAGAGCCTGACCTGCCAGACTGGCGGCGTTCTTAATGACGCCCCATGACTTGACGATGCCGATGATACCGCTCATGGCGATGCCGCCGATACCGATGTAGCGGGCACCGTTGGCAAAGATGTAGTCAGCTCCTTGGTCGGCCATTGCGGGATCTACAGCACCCAGGACGGGCACGACAATCCACCAGATCAAGGCGCTACCGGCAAAGATGATAAATGCATAAGGCAGACCGATGATGTAACCCAGACCCAGCAGGGCGGCACCGGTGTTGATCTTGAAGATCATCTTCACGTTGTCGGTGAAACCTTGCAGGGCGGGGATGGCCTGTGTCGTGAGCACCTCTTTCCACCAGCCGAAGGTTGAGAGCAGGAAGTCATAGATACCGCCCACAAGACCGGCGATGAGCAGGGGACGGGCTTGGTTGCCGCCCTTTTGGCCGCTGACGAGCACCTGGGTGGTCGCGGTAGCCTCGGGGAACGGGAACTTGCCGTGCATGTCACTCACGAAATACTTGCGGAAGGGGATGAAGAACAGGATGCCTAAGCAACCGCCCAGCAGTGAGCTGAGGAAGACTTCCAGGAAGTTGACCGTAATATCGGGGTACTTTTCCTGCAAGATGTACAGAGCGGGCAGGGTGAAGATGGCACCGGCGACGATGATGCCCGAAGCGGCACCGATCGACTGGATGATGACATTCTCGCCCAGCGAGTTCTTGCGCTTGGTCACCGCGCCGATGCCGGCGGCGATGATGGCGATGGGAATGGCAGCCTCAAACACCTGGCCCACCTTGAGGCCCAGATAGGCTGCGGCGGCGCTGAAGATGATCGCCATGATCAGACCCAGCGAGACCGAGTAAGGCGTGATCTCGGGATACGTCTTGTCGGGCTTCAGGATGGGGACATATTTCTCCCCCGGCTGGAGCTCGCGCGCCGCGTTGTCGGGCAACGAGATCTCGTCTTGCTGTTGAACAATGATTTCTTCGTCTTTCATAAATTAATAATGTGGTTGATAATATGTTTTAATAGTTTTAGACGGTAATCAACCTGCGAAGATAGGCAAAAAACGCCAAACCAAAACCATTGTTGTGGGGAAATGTGCGTTTTTTGCATTATCTTTGCGCTTGATAATGATTTAACAACGACCACTATGATGATAAAAAGGATTCTATTGCTGGCCATGGTAGGCCTGACGTCGATAGCGGCGATGAACGCCCAGGACCGGTTGCTGCGCAGTGAGCAGGTGACCCTCGAGGATCTCACCGCCTGTATCGATACCTCGCGTGTGGACCCTGCCACCAAGCTGTTTTATGCCAATCTGGTGAACAATCCGACGCACAGTTACCGCATCGAGCACTATGACGTGGGATTCAACGGCTGCACGGGCCGCGTGGACGAAAAAGTCGTCATGGCCGACGGCACTAGGCGCGATAACGTGTTCATTTTCAATGATCAGGGTCTGCTCACCCAGTCCACCATCCAGGGCAGCAAGGGTACCAAGACGACGGTGAATTATACCTACAGCTATGATGAGGTGCTGGGTTTCGCCTTGAAGCAGAGCAAAAGCAAAAGGCAAACGATCGACTATGCGCCCCTGTACGGCGACCACGGCTACCGCACGACCATCAAGGGCAGCAACGGCAGCCGACAGGACTACACCTTTGACGAGCAGGGACACCTGACCAAGCTGGTGGTCACTCCCGCCAAGGGCGAGAAACGCACGTTGCTCTATCAGGGCGGCTATGTCGTGCGCGAGGAGACAGGTGGCAAGGCCTACCGCTATCACTACGACTTTGATACGGCTACGGGCAAGAAGTTCCTGATTGCCATCAAGGAGTTGAAGGGCACCGACGTGGTTCACGAGCGCACGTTTGACTACGATATCGACACCCACGGGCGCTACACGCGCGTGAGCGTCGCCCTGGACGGCAAGCACCAGATGACCATCACGCGGAGTTATGGTGATTAGATTTTAGGTTTTAGGTGTTAGGCTTTAGGTTTTAGGTGTTAGGCTTTTGGCTTTAGGTGTTGGGGTTCGAGAGGCCTTGACACAATAAATGGGGCGGGTTTATCGTTTTTATGGATAAACGACGAGTTTAATGAAACGGACTATATACATTGTAGTGGGGCTGATGCTGGCATCGGTGGTGCTGTCGTTGGCGTCGTGCAAGGGACCTAAACTGAAGGATGCCGACGAGGCCTACGACCGCGGTGAGTACTTTGACGCCGCGACCATCTACCGCAAGCTCTACAACCGATATAACCGCAAGGAGGACCAGTGGCTGCGTGGCGAACTGGCCTTCCAGTTGGGCATGTGCCACCTGAAACTCAACCAGGGCAACCGCGCTTCAGCAGCGTTCCAGAACGCCATCCGCTACGAGTATGAGGACACGACCCTGATGCTACGGCTGGCTCAGGCTCAGCAACGCGAGGGGCAATATGCCGCCGCCATCAAGAGCTATAACGAGTATCTGGACATCGCTCCTGACAGTTGGGAGGCCCAGGTGGGAATCGAAGGTTGTGAACTGGCCCCGAAATGGAAGGAGGAAGGCTCGCGCTATATCGTCAAGCAGGACAAGATGTTCAATTCGCGGCGCGCCGACTATTGCCCGATGTACCTGGATAAGAACCAGGAGTACATCTACTTTACTTCGACCAACGAGAAATCCACGGGTGAGCTGCGCAGCGAGATCACCGGCACCAAAAAGGGCGACATCTACTTCTCGAAAAAGGACGAGAAAGGAAAGTGGTCTCGACCCGAGGTGGTGGACGGCGGACTGAACACCGAGCATGACGAGGGTGCCGCCGCTTTCTCGCCCGACGGCTCGACGATGTACCTGTCGCGTGCTGTGCGGCAGAACTGGCCGACGGTGGTCGAGATTTACACCAGTAGCCGCAGCGAGGCCAAGTGGGGCGCCCCGCAAAAGTTTGAAATCACTGCCGACACCTTGAGCAACTATAGCGACCCAGCTGTCAGTCCTGACGGGCAGTGGCTCTATTTCGCCAGCGACATGCCGGGTGGACAGGGCGGCACCGACATTTGGCGCATCAACCTCAAGGACAAGCATGGTACCCTGGAGAACCTGGGGCCGCAGATCAATACCAAGGGCAACGAGCGCTTCCCCAACATGCGCACAGACAGCCTGCTGTACTTCTCCAGCGACGGCCATCCCGGCATGGGCGGCCTGGACCTGTTTGTGGCCCAGTTGCAACCGCGTGACGAGAACGACCGCACGGCAATGGACCGCTGGGCTATCGAGAATATGGGCGTGCCGATGAACTCGGCTGCCGACGACTTTGGTATCACCTTCGGCACTGGCGAGAGCGGCTTTTTCTCGAGCAACCGTGGAGATGCCCGTGGCTATGACCACATCTTCAGCTTCATCAAGCCGGATCTGCAGATCTGGATTTCGGGATACGTGGTAGATAAGGATGACGAGCCGGTGCCCAACGCCGTGATCCGCATCGTGGGTGATGACGGCAGTAACCAGAAGACCGCTGCCAAACCCGACGGGTCGTTCCGTTTCGACCTGCAGCGTGGCGTGAAATATGCGATGATGGCAGGTGCTGAGGGCTATCTCAATGCCCGTCAGGAGTTTGTGAGCGACAGCACCGAGGAGGATGCCGAGTATAACGTGGATTTCATCCTCGCTGCCATGTTCAAGGCCCAGATTATCGAGAATATCTTCTACGACTTCGACAAGGCGGTGCTTCGAGACGAGTCCAAACTCGCCCTCGACAGCATGGTCATGCTCTTGAAGGACCATCCCAATATCGTCATCGAGATGGCATCGCACACCGACCGTGTGGGCAGTGCCAAGTACAACCAGGGCCTGTCACAGCGCCGAGCCCAGAGCGTGGTCGATTATCTCATCGAGAACGGCATTCCTCGGGAGCGCCTCAAGCCAGCCGGATATGGCGAGTCAAGGCCTAAGACCGTGACAAAGCGCATCCACAGTCAGTACCCGCAGTTTGAAGAGGGTGTTACCCTTACCGAGGAGTTTATCAAGACCCTGAGCAAGGAGGATCAGGAGGCGGCCGACCAGATCAACCGCCGCACCGAATTCCAGGTCATCGATACAGATTACCAGTACTAAACAAGCAACCGCCTCTCACAGGAGGCGGTTGTTTGTTTTATGATTAGTGATTAGAGATTAGTGATTGATGTTATCGGCCGATGCAGTAGTAGGTGAAGCCGAGGTCCTCGAGTTCGTCGTGGTCATACACGTTGCGGCCGTCGATAATCACGGGGGTTTTCATCAGGCTTTTCACCATTTTCCAGGCCGGGATGCGGAACTGTCGCCACTCGGTGAGCAGCAAGACGGCATCGGCGCCCTTGACGGCGTCGTACATGTCCAGACCGCAATAGACCGAGCTCCAACGGCGCTTGGTGGCGTTCATGGCAACGGGGTCATAGACGCGCACGTGACAGCCGGCTTCCATGAGCAGGTTGATGGTGTCGATGGCGGGAGCGGCGCTCATGTCGTCGGTCTCGGGCTTGAAACTCAGGCCCCACAGGGCAACGGTCTTGCCCTCGAGGTCTCCCTTGAAGTGATTGTTCAGTTTCTTGAACAGGATGCGCTTTTGACGGTTGTTGACGTTTTCGACGGCCTTGAGGATTTCCATGTCATGGTTATGCTCGCTGCCTATCTTGATCAAGTCGTTGATGTCCTGGGGGAACAGCGTGCCGCCATATCCGCAGCCAGGGAAGATGTATTTGGGACCGATGCGGCTGTCGGTGCCTACACCATGGCGAACCACGTTCACGTCGGCGCCCACGATCTCGCACAGGTTGGCGATCTCATTCATGAAGCTCACGCGGGTGGCGAGCATCGATGTGGCGGCATACTTGATCATCTCGGCCGTGCGCGTGTCGGTGTAGATGACCGTGCGGTTGTTATGCATCAGAATGGTGCGGTACAGGCGCTCCATGGCCTGACGTGCAGTGGTCGTCTCGGTGCCGATGACGATGCGGTCGGGCTTCATGAAGTCCTTGATGCCGTTGCCCTCGGTCAGGAAGTCGGGGTTGCTGGCGACGTCAAACTTGATGTCGGCTCCACGCTGCTCCAGGGTCTCGGCGATGATTTTTGTCACTTGCAAGGCCGTTCCCACAGGCACCGTCGATTTGATGACAAACACGGTGTATTGGGTGATGTATTGCCCGAAGTCCTTGGCGATTTCCAGAATGGGAGTCAGGTCGGTGGAACCATCTTCGTCGGCCGTGGTGTCAATGGCGCAGAAGACGAAGTCTTGATTGATGAATCCCTGCTTATAATCGCTCAGGAACGTGAGGCGCTTGTCGTTCACGTTGCGGTTGATCATATTGTCCAAACCGGGTTCGTAGATGGGAATCGCGCCATATACGAGTCGGTTGATTTTCTGGCTGTCACGGTCCACACAAGTGACGTTCACACCTAGGTCGGCAAAGCATGTACCGCTCACCAGACCCACGTATCCCGTTCCTACTATTGAAACATTCATAGTCGTTTATATTAGTTTATTGATCTTTCTGGTGTTTACAATGTGCAAATATACGAAGTTTTATCAGATATTTCTTGTGAATTCCATTAAAAATTGCTAAGTTTGCCAATTCAAAACAAAATCACATCAGTAAATCAACTTGTTTAACCAATAAATAATCTTAAAACGATGAAAAAGTATTTAGCTGAAATGGTAGGCACGATGGTCCTCGTATTGATGGGCTGTGGTGTTGCCGTGAGTCTGGGTTGCAATCCCATTACCAACATTCCCGCTGTCGTGGGCACCGCGTTGGCATTCGGCCTTGCTGTCGTTGCGATGGCCTACACCATCGGTGGCATCAGCGGTTGCCACATCAATCCCGCCATCACACTGGGTGTGTTCCTGAGCGGCCGCATGAGCGCTAAGGATTGCGGCATGTACATGATTTTCCAGGTGATTGGTGCGTTTATCGGCTCTGCACTGCTGTATTGGCTCACCACCAACGTGATGGGTATGGACGGTACGGGTGCCAACGACCTGCAAGAGGGCGTATCAGTCGTGGGAGGTCTGTTGGCTGAGATCATCTTCACCTGTGTGTTTGTGCTCGTTGTGCTCGGAGCCACTTCCAAAACCAATGGTGCTACCAACAACTTCGCTGGTCTGGCTATCGGTCTGTCGCTGGTTCTCGTTCACCTGGTATGCATCCGTTACACGGGCACCTCGGTGAACCCCGCACGTTCCATCGCTCCCGCCGTGTTCCAGGGCGGTACTGCTCTGGCCAATCTGTGGATCTTTATCGTAGGTCCGTTTATCGGTGGTGCTTTGGCAGCCTGCATCTGGAAGATTATCGGCTGCGACTGCTGCAAGTGTGAAAAGAAAGATTGAGGAATAACCATATAAAACTGTTATCATTATGAATTACAAGATTATTGACATTGAGGGTATTGGTGAGGTTTATGCTCCCAAACTGATTGCTGAGGGCATCGAGACCGTTGAGCAGTTGCTCGACGCATGCGCTGGCCCCACTGGACGTAAAATGATGGCCGAGAAGACCGGCATCAGCGAGAAACTGATTTTGAAGTGGACCAACCACGCTGACCTGTTCCGCATCAACGGCATCGGCCCGCAGTTCGCCGAACTGCTTGAGGCTGCCGGTGTTGACACCGTGAAGGAATTGCGTCACCGCGTTGCCGCCAACCTTGCTGCCAAGGTGGCCGAGGTCAACGAGGAGAAGCACCTGTGCGGCCGCGTGCCCGCCGAGGTTGAAATCCAGAAGATGATCGACCAGGCCAAGGAGCTTGAGCCCCGCATGACTTACTAATCAAGTCATCACCCAACAACAAGCCGCTGGACGTCAATCGCCCAGCGGCTTGTTGTATATGTGCCCAAAATGATCAGGCGGGCATGGTGAGTTCGCCGCAGATGTCGCTGACCAAGTATTTCTTGACCATGCTGGGGGAGTATTTCATGCCGAAGAGGAACATCATCTTGGTGATGGCGGCCTCGCTGGTCATGTCGGCGCCGCTGATGACGCCGGCATCGAGCAGTGCTTTACCTGTCTCGTAAAGGGAGCAGTTCACGCCGCCATTAACGCACTGGGTCACGTTGACGATGACCAGGCCGCGGCCCACGGCCTCCTTGATGCGCTGGATGAACCAGGGGTGGCTGGGCGTGTTACCTGCACCGTAGGTCTTGAGGATGATGCCTTTTATGCCAGGCGTGTGCAGCAGGTAGTCGAGCGTCTGCTCGGTCATGCCGGGGTTGAGCTCCAGGAACATGACGTTGGGGTCCATGTCGGTGCACACCCTCAAGGGGCGAGGCGGCATCTTCCTCAGGCTGTTGGTGTTATACTCGATGTCGAGGCCGATTTCGGCCAGTTCGGGATAATTGAAGCTCTTAAAGGCGTTGAAGTTGTCGGCGCTCATCTTGGTGGCACGGTTGCCGCGCCACAGGTAATTCTCGAACAGGATGGCAACTTCCTGGACGCGCGGACGGCCTTTCTCGTCGATGGCTGCAGCGACCTGCAGGGCGGTAATGAGGTTTTCCTCACCATCGGTGCGCACTTCACCGATAGGCAGTTGTGAACCGGTGATGATAACGGGCTTGCTCAGGTTTTCGAGCATGAAACTCAACGCCGATGCCGTAAAAGCCATCGTATCGGTACCGTGAAGCACCACAAAGCCGTCATAGAGGTCGTAACGCTCCTCGATGGCGAGTGCGATATCACGCCAGTGTGACGGATCCATATTGGAACTGTCAATAGGGGGATTGAACTGAAAATTGTCGATTTCGTAATGGAGCTTCTTGACCTTGGGCACATTGTCAATCAGGTGGTCAAAGTCAAATGGCTGCAGGGCATGCGTCTCGGGATTCTCGATCATGCCGATGGTGCCGCCGGTGTAGATGATGAGTATTTTCGACCGTTTCATCGAGTTTTTGGTATTATCTGGTTAGTTGTTTTGAATCGTGGCGTCAGATCGCATCATGAGTTCCCTGCCACGGGCAAAGGCCTTGGAGAAAAAGAGCATGTGGTAGTCGAGCGCATTAACCCAGTAGGTCCACGTGTGAGCGCCGGGACGCACGAAGAAATCATGGTCGATGCCCTTTTCCACGAGCTGCTCGTGCATGGCGATGTTGTTCTTGTAGAAAATATCCTTCAGCCCCTCGTCGATAACGATGTTTTGGGCGGGCTGCAGCGGGCAGTTTTTCACCTGGTCCACCAGGTTGCACACGGCATGGTCGCTCCAGACTTGCTTGTTTTCCTCGTACTCGCCCAAGCGGTCCTTGATGTGCCATTTATCGGGGAACTGGGTGATGTCCATGTTGCCGCTCATGCTGCCGCAGGACCAGAACACGTCGGGATGCCTGAAAGCCAGAAACAACGACCCGTGACCGCCCATGCTCAATCCCGTGATGGCGCGCATGCAGCGGTTGGCATAAGTGCGGTAGTTGTTGTCGATATAGGCTACCAGTTCCTTGCTCACGTAGGTCTCGAACTGCATCGTCGGGTCCACAGGGGAGTCGAAGTACCAGCTGTCTTGGCCGTCGGGGCACACGATGATGAAGCCGTACTCGTTTGACAGACTGTCCAGATTTGCTTTCTTTGCCCAGTCGCTGTAACACCCGAAAGCGCCATGCAGCAGGTATAACACGGGGTACCTCTGTTCTTGCAAATCTTTATCGAAATACCGTGTGGGCACGATCACTACATTCTTGATGTCGCGGCCCATGGCCTGGCTCATGACTGCGATGGTGTCGCCTTGTGCGGGCAGTTCAGTCGAAGCCTCAGCTGCGGGATGAGCGCATGCGCTCATGGTCAAGCCCACAATCGCTGTCAGTAGCAGGATAAGTCGTTGGGATAGTTTGGTCATCATTTCTTTATCGGTCTTTTTTTCTTGAAAAAATCGGTCATCAGTTTACCGCACTCTTCGGCTAGCACACCTGCAGTGACAGTGGTTTTGGGGTGGAAGGGGGCAGCACACTGGGTGTGGTAGCCCCGCTTGTCGTCGCTTGCGCCATAGACGATTCGCGAGATTTGGCTCCATGCCAGCGCTCCTGCACACATCAGGCAGGGCTCCACTGTGACGTATAACGTGCAGTCAGTCAGGTATTTCCCGCCTAAAGTCGCTGCCGAGGCAGTGATGGCCTGCATCTCGGCATGGGCGGTGACATCGGTCAGCGTCTCGGTCAGGTTGTGGCCGCGCCCGATGACACGTCCCTTGCTCACAATGACTGCCCCGATAGGCACCTCGTCACGCTCGAGCGCCTTGTGTGCCTCGTCCAGCGCCAAGCGCATGTACTTGATGTCAATATCTTCGTTTTTTGTCATCAGTTCAGGAATACTTTGCGGACGGTGTCGCCCACCTTGACAATATATACACGCTGGCCTGGCAGACTGATCCAGTTGTTTACTGACGGGCGCTCATACCACAGGTTGCCGTAAACGTCATAGATGAATGTCCACAGTCCGTGAGTGTCCCCACCGATATAGATGGTGCCGTCAAGGCCTAGAATAGTCAGTTGAGGTTCGTTATTTTCTTCTTCCAGTTCCTCGATGGCAGTGGGCTCGGCTGTGGCTATCAGTTGCAGGTCTTCCTCGTCATACATCAGCGTCGTGGGAACGACTAGATAGTCAGTGCTTTGGGCGCCGATGGGCAGGAAATAGCGGTCGGCGGCGGTCGTGGCGATCAAATAGCCGTCAGGTCCGTAAATCTTGTAGGCCAAGCTGTTGCCCAGCGTTAAGGCAGTCCAATTCTCGACCATGTTCTCCTGTCTCATGGCGGGTAACACGGCTAGTCCCTCATCGATCCACAACGAGAACAAGTCTTCGTTACCCCACACGGGGTCGTCCTGATAGTCGAGTGAGGTATTGCGGTTGGCCAGCATGACGTGAATGTTGTCGCATCCTTCAAAAGCATCATCGCCCAATGTAAGGGGCGGGTTGGAGGCATCGCTGTAAATCTCGTCGAGGCAGATGCAGTAGCCAAAGGCCCGTTCACCGATGGTTTGCAGAGTCATAGGCAGGAAAACCGTTCGCAGGTTGGTACAGTCCTCAAACGCCCCCATGCCGATGTCGGTGACGCCCTCGGGCAGCACAACATTGGTCACGGCGGTGCCCGCAAGCATATAGCGGCTAATGGCCGTCAAGCCCAGTGGCAGGGTAATGCTCGTCAACTGGTCGGCATCGGCGAATGCAGCCTCACCGATCATCGTGACACTGTTGGGAATCTGCACCTCGGTAACTGCAGATTGCCAGAACGCTCTTGGCGCGATGGCGGCAACATCATAGTTCACGCCGTCGCAGTACACCCGCTCGGGCAGGATGATGCAGCCCTCGTAGTGGTTCACGCCGTCGTAAAAGGCAGGAGCGACAGCCACCTGTGTGTCGCTGATGATATTGTAGTATATGCCATTAGCCAGGATGTCCTGGGCCGTGGCACGGTTGGTCGTGCACAGCATCAGGGCGGTTAATGTCAATATGTGAACAATCTTTTTCTTCATGTTGTCCTATTCTCGGTAATAAACGCGCTTGACACGTGGCGCAATGCTGGTCAAGATTTCGTAGGGGATGGTGCCGCGAGCCTCGCTCAGTTGCTCGACAGGCAGGTGCTCACCAAAGATTTCCACCGTGTCGCCCACTTTGCAGGGCACATCGGTGACATCAATCATCACGGCATCCATGCACACGTTGCCCACCGTGGGGCAGGGCTTGCCGCTTACCCACATGTTCACGCGCCCGTTTCCAAAGTGCCTGTCAAAGCCGTCGGCATAGCCGATGTTGACCGTGGCGATGCGGCTATTGCGTTGCAGCACTCCATGCCGTCCATAGCCCACGGTCGTGTCGGCTGGCCACTCCTTGATGCTGATGATGATGGACCGCAGGGCCGAAACGGGCTTGAGGGCGTCCTCGCTGCCGTCGAACAGCGTGCGTATGCCGTACAGGCCGATGCCGATGCGCACCATGTCGTACTGGCGCTCGGGAAAGCGGACGATGCCGCTCGTGTTGAGGGCGTGCCGCAAGATGTGGTAGTCAAAAGACTGCTGCAACTCGTTGCTGCATGTCTCGAAGTAGTCGAATTGGGCTTGGGTGTAAGCATCCTGCCCGGGCTCATCGGCTACCGAGAGATGGGTAAAGACCGTGGCGGGCTTGATGACGTCTTGCTGCTTGAGCATCGCAATGAGTTCAGGCAACTGTTCGCGGGTGAAGCCTAAGCGGTGCATGCCGCTGTCAATCTTGATGTGGACAGGAAAATCCTTCACACCATACTTCTTGCCTTCCTTGATGAGGTCACGCCCCATGTCCAGGTTGTATAATTCAGGCTCCAAGCGGTATTGGAACATGGCCTTGTAGTTGACGCCGTTGGGATTCAGCACGATGATGGGCATGCTGATGCTTGCCTTGCGCAGGTCAACGCCCTCGTCATGCACGGCGACGGCCAGGTAATCGCAGCCGCAGTCCTGCAGCGTCTTGGCAATCTCGTAGCTGCCTGCGCCGTAACCGCTGGCCTTGACCATTCCCACTGTCTTGGTTCCCGGCTTGATGAGGGATTTGAAGAACTTGAAATTGTGGGCCAGGGCGTTCAGGTCCACCTCCATGACGGTGATGTGCTGTTTGGCCTCCAACAGGTCGATGATCTGGCTGAAACCAAAGCGGGGATCTCCCTTGACAAGCACGGTCTCGTCCTCAAAGTCACCCTTGGCAAAGTCGGTGATAAACTCTTGGGTGTCGTTAAAGAAACGGGCGAAAGGCATTTCCTCGAAATAATGGCTGTAACGGCACATTTCCTTGCCGATGCCGATGAGGCGGTTCACCCGCTTGGTCTTGAGCAGCTCGCTCACGCGGATATAGAGTTCATCGCCGCTGTAGCTCTCGGTGTCCAGGTCGCTCAGGATGACCGTGCAAGGGCGGTTGCCGGCGCGGCGTGTCATGAAGTTGAGCGCCGGGGTCAGGGAGTTGTAATCGCTCGTGTAGCTGTCAACGATGACGGTGCAGTCGTTCACACCCTCGATAACGTTGAGGCGGGTTCCGACGGGCGTGAGTGCGGCCATGCGCTCGGCAATGACATCACGGTCAATCCCCAAGTGCAGCAGCACCGCCAGACAGGTGATAGCGTTATCCAGGTCACGGTCGGCGGTAAACGGGATGGTCACCGAGCCAGGCTGGTCGTCAAAGGTGTAGTGGAGGGTGGTGGCGCGTTCGCCACGGTCGGCACCATCTACCTGCAGGGGCGCCTCACAGTGGTTGCGTGACCAGGACATGGTAATTGCCACGTCGCTCTCGACCAGGGGGGCGATGGTGTGGGTCACCAACGGGTCGTCGGCGCAATAGACGATGCACTCGCAATTGTTGAGGATTTTTGCTTTTTCCTGGGCTTTTTGCTCCATGGAGGAGAATCCGTCGTTGTGTTCGCTGCCCAGGTTGGTGATGATGCCGATGGTGGGGCGGATCATCGCCTGGAGGTTATCCATCTCGCCGACCTGTGAGATGCCGGCCTCGATGATGGCCAGGTCGGTGTTGTTGTCGATGTCCCACAACGACAGGGGGACGCCAATCTGGCTGTTATAGCTGCGCGGGGAGCGAACGATGCGGTAGTCGTCCTTGAGCAGCTGGTAAAGCCATTCCTTGACGGTGGTCTTGCCGCGGCTGCCTGTGATGCCAAAGACCGGCAGCTCGCGGAAACGCCTGCGGTGGAATGTCGCCAATGCCTGCAGCGCGTCGAGAGGGGACTCAACGGCAATGTAGTTGGCGCCGGAGCACTCGGGCGAGGGGTAGTAATCGCTGGCGATGACAAAGTTGCGCACCCCCTTGGCAAACAGGTCGGGGATGTAGTTGTGGCCGTCGTCATTGGCCGTGCGCAGGGCAAAGAAGATGCTCTCCTCGGGCGTGGTGAGCGAACGGGAGTCGGTGAGCAGCTGGCTCACGATTGCATCCTCGTCGATGATGTGTTCGCGAGTTACCTCGAGCACGTTGGATATTTCTATGATTGAGTAGGTCATAGTTTCTTTAGTTTCTAGTCCCTAGTTTTTAGGTTCCAGGGCTTTTTGCAATTGCGGATTTTGGGCCAGGTAGGGGTATTCCTTGATGAGGTTGCGCACCACGCTGGCAGTGTCGGCGTTGAAACGGTCCACGGTCTCGCGGTTGGCACTCATGGGGCGGTGCTGCAGCCGCTTGTGGATGCGTTCGCAACGTGCCACGGCCAGAGCGCTGCGGTCGTCGAGATAGGTTGCCTGGAATGCCTGCCAGATGTATTCCACGGCCACATCGCTGGGGTGTACCATGTCGGTGGCGTAGAAGCGGTAGTCCCTGAGGTCGTCCATCATGATCTCATAAGCGGGGAAGTAGTCGCAGTAGTCGCGGTGGCGGGCCATCGCCTCCTGGATGGCGACGCGCAGCGACGCCTTGCTGAGCGAGTTGGTGTCCAGGCCGTCGGCAATGTGGCGAATAGGGCTCACGGTGAGGATGACGCGCAGCTCGGGGTTGAATTCATGGAGTCTGGTGAGCATGTCGTCCAGCGCCTGGGCCATCTCGCTGACGGTGGCCATTTTGCGCTCAAACTCGTGTTGGGGCACCTTGTGGCAGTTGGCGACGACCTCTCCTGTGGATTTCAGGCGGTAGACGATAGCTGTGCCCAGGGTGACGGTCAGCAGCCGGGCATCCTTCAGGGCTTGGTGTCCCTGCTCGATGCGCTGGTTCATGCGGTCGATGGTGGCCTGCTTGTCGGGCAGGCTGTGGCGCGAGTGGAAGTCAAAACTGTTCCACACGCCGCCCTGCATGAACAGATCCTTTCCGGCAATAGGCGTGCAGTCAATGAGTTGTTGAACGCCGTGGGCGATGCTCATGGGGTTATAGAGCGTGCCCATGGGGTTGACGGTGGCGTTGAAGAGGGCCGCGCTCAATTTGCCGCCGATGTTGTCGCTGAAGCATGAACCCAGCAGCACCACGCTGTCGCTATGGTGCATCCAACTGCGGTTCTCGCCCGTCTTGACTGTCGTTCTGAACTCCATCTGAAACTTAAAAATGGTTGTTTTAACTGGCAAAGATAAGGTATTTTCGGTAAAATCGCCGCACTTTGGTGACATTATTTAAAAAAGGTGATTTTCGGGGGGTATGAAAAAAGAGGGCTCTAGAATGCTAAAGCCCTCATTGATTGGATGTTGAATCTGTTACTTCTTGATGAAACTGAAGTCGCCCGTGATGTCGTTGAAATAGACATCGTAGGTGCCTGCCTTGACAGGTATGTTGGCTCCGTTGCGCTCTCCGCGTCCGTATGGGAACGCTATAACGCCCCAGTTGTCGTTCCATGCGCCATCGGCCGCAAACTTGAGTTCGCCGTCTGATGCTACCGTAAAGTCCCTGAAAATCCAGTTGTGGTTTTCCTTGCCTGGGTTGAGGCGTGTCATGTCCCAGGCGGGGTCGGTGACCAGCCACCCGGAATGGCTGCCCACGATGTTGATGGTGTTAAACATGACGGGAGTGGTTGCAGAGTAGGGAATGAAGTAAAACCTGCTATTCTTGGTGTTCGCGATGAGGGTGTAATAGCCATCGTTGCCAGGTGCTATGCCCGTAATCTCCTCGCCGCCGCGGCCGAAGGTGCCGTTTGGCTTTCTGCCCCAGCAGTCATCGTTACTGCCGGGATGGTGGAGGAGCATGACGGCATCCTCAGCCCCAAAAAATCCCGTGTAGGATAATTGTCCGAGGCCATCATTGCCAAACTCTCCAACGGGGTACAAAGGAATCAAGCCGCGGCCGATGCTGCCCTCACCCTGATTTTCCCAGGGACTGGATCCCACTCGGTCACCTATCAGGTACCACATGTCGATGGCAGCGTCCCCGGGCCATGAACCGCTCAACAGGTAGTCGATGAGCGCGGTCACGTCGGCGATGTTGACCGCACCATCCTGATTCACGTCGGCAGCTCCCAAACTAATTGTGGAGGCGTCACCTCCCAGCAGGTAGTCGATGAGCGCAGTCACGTCGGCAATGTTCACTGCGTTGTCCTTGTTAACGTCGCCACGGGTGAATTCCTCGGGGAAACCGGTCTCGGTGATATTCTGGAATTTTTTCCAAATGCTAGCCTCGCGATAAGCCTGAGCACAACCCGGGGGCACAATGAGGTTGACATTGGTGTAGTGGTCGTTAATGAAGGGCTCTGAAACCTCGTGGGTGCGAGGATTGATGTAGGTCTTACACGTGGGAGGTGTCGTTGCCCTAACCACTAGGTTGGTGAGGTCAGGCACGTTGTAGAAAGCGTTGTAACCCAGTTCGGTAAGCGTCTTGGGCAGATCAGCGCTGATTACCGACGAGCAGTGGCTGAAAGCGTTGTTGCCGATGGTGGTAACGCCATTAGGAACGTCGATGCTCTCAAGTGATGTGCATTCAAAGAAGGCAGAGCCCTCGATGACGCGCAGAGAAGTGGGCATTTCCACCTCCTGCAAGAGGGAAGTTCCACGGAGTGAGCTGCTGCCTATGTTTACCGTCCCATGCGGAATCGTGTAACTGGAACCCTTGCCTCCTGGGAACGCAACCAGCAGTTTCCTGTCCTTAGAGAACAGCACGCCATCATTGCTGCGGTATTTGGTATTGCCAGGATTAACAAGGATTTCCCGCAGTTTACCGCTATAGTTGACGAATGTTCCGGAAATGCTGTCCACACTCGCAGGAATCGTCAGAGTCTCTATTTTATTGATGTGTGACATTGAGAAGGAGCCAATGCGCTGCACGCCCTCATGCATTCTCAAGGTCTCGATATTCGTTGAACTGTAGAAAGCGTAACTGTCGATCAAAGAAACAGTGAAAGGAACTTCGGCGCGAACCATTTTGGTACAATTAGCCAGTGCATGGTCGGCCAGTGTGGTTACGGTACACAGATTACCCTGATAGGCCACCTTGGGCGGAATGCCGGGATCGACGATGTTTTTGCTGGTCACGCCAGAGACTTTGGCGTTGAGGCTGGCATCGGTGGTGACATAGTTGAGGCTGTCCACAGTGAACTCGGTTCCTGAGGCGACGGGAGAAATCTCGGCGACACTGAACTCAAAATAGTTAGATTGCCAGTTATGACTGCTGTAATTGCTGCCGGCACCAGCGGGTACATAAAGCGTGAGATTCTCGGTGTCATAGCCAACGCCATAGAATGCATTGTTGCCAATAGTTGGGGGTGTTGAGCCGGCAAAAGTGATTTCCTCCATCTCTAAGTTCATCTGGAATGCCAGGTTCCCAATCTCGGTAAGGGTCGATGGCAGGTAGATGGACTTCAAGTGGGAACAACTGGCAAAAGCGTTCATCGCGATGGTTTTCAAACCCTCGTCAATGACTACCCGTTCGATGGCAGATCCCTGGAAAGTGTGCTGTTCTAATGTCTTGATGCCCGCCGGCACGTAAACCGACTTGAGTTGGGAGGCCTGGGCAAAAGACAAGTATCCCACGGAATCACACGTGTTTAAGATAGAATAATGCTTGTCAGGACGGGCGCATGGATACTGAATGATGATTTTGCCGTCGATGGTGTACAAGACGCCGTAGTCCGTCATGTAATGCTGGTTCCCTTCGGCAACATTGATGCTGGCAAGGGAGGTGCACTCGCCCAACGCGGCATTGCCTATCATGCTGACACTTGCAGGAATGTCAAATGCCGTGAGGTTCTCGCAGTAGGCAAATGCCGAGGAACTGATTGTTGTGAGGCCCTCGGGCAGGGTTACCGAATGCAGGTTGTTACAGAACATGAACGCTTCGGCGCCAATGACCTTCACCCCTTCAGGTATCTGATAGGCGGTGGTGCTCATGTTGGGGAAGGCAATCAGGCTATCCATGGCAGCCGTGAACAGCACTCCGTTCTGCGAGCGGTAATGTGTGTTGGCGCTGTTGACATTGATGGAACTTAATGAGGTGCAACTGCTCAGAATGGTTTCCTCAATGGTCGTTACGCTGGCCGGGATAGTGAAAGTAGGCAACTCGGGGCAGTCGGCAAAAGCACCATAACGGATGGTCTCGACACCATTTTGAATCGTTACCGAGGTCAGGCTGTAACAGCCATCAAAGGCATAGTAGGATATTTCCTTCACTGTGCTTGGAATGGTGACTTGTGTCAGTGCTTCGCATCTCAGGAAACACTGTCGGGGTATACAGGTGACTCCGCTGCCAATGGTGACCGTCTGTAAAGCATCACAGCTCATGAAACAGTAATCTCCCAGTGTGGTCACACTATTCGGAATAGTTACCGCCGTCAAGCTGGTGCAGTTGTAAAAAGCGGCATAGTCAATCGTCGTCACAGTATTGGGGATGGAAACGGCCGTCAGTCCCGTCGACGCACGGAAGGCTGACCGTCCAATGGCTGTCACGGTGTAAGTAGTGCCGTTGCGAGTCACCGTGGACGGGATGGTGACGTTACCGCTATAGCTGTTGAAGTCAGTGTCCCTGTAAGTGACACTGGCGGTGTTAGGGCCTGTAATGATGTAGTAGATGCCGTTAGCCACAAAGTCATAACTCTGGCCGACGATGTTGGAGAATCTATCCCAGATATCAGTATTTTGATAGGCGCTCAACGATGCTGAGGGTACTTTCAGCGTCGCGTTGCTGTAGGCCTGACTGGGGAAACAGCTGCTGTCGACACATATCGGCGGCGTTGTGGCCTGGCAGGTAATATTTGCCAGTGCTGTACAGTTCACAAAAGCATTTTGGGCAATCCACGTGACACTGGATGGGATGGTGATTTCGGGCAAACTATAACATCCGCCAAAGGTGCAGAAATTGATGTATTCAACACCCTCGGGGATGTTGATACTCGTCAAATAAGTGCAGTCGTAGAAAGCATAACTTCCAATTGCGTTGACAGTGGCAGGAAGACTCAAACTAGATAAATAATGGCCATAATAGAATGCGTCCTCATCCACTGCTGTTACTGTATAGGATGCGCGGTTATGGGTGACCGTCTGCGGGATGACGATGTCGCCGCTGTAATCCTCAATGTAGTGGTAGGCATGGGTGACTCTAGCCTTGTTGCCGCCCAAGTCGTCATAGAAGATGGCGTCCTCGACAAAGTCACAGTCCATCTCCACAATGTGATCGAATTCGCCCCAGCAGTCGGAACTGGACTGATAAGCAGTCTTGCAGCCCTGAGGTACAATCAGTGTCGCATTCTCATATGTCGATTGGCTGAAGTTGTTAGTAGACCATGGTCTGGCGCTGGAATTCAGGCAGATGACAGATTTCAAAAAGGTACAGCCTTCAAACACATTGTTATAGATGGTGTATACCGAGGCGGGAATGGTGATATTGGTCAGAATCGAACAGTTCTTGAACGCATAGTTTGATATGTATTGAACTGAGTTGGGAATGACCACACGCCTCAAATTGGAGCAATCTTGGAATGCCGATGGGCCGATAGTACTTACATTGTAGGTCGTGCCGTTGTAGGTCACTGTTGCGGGAATGTTCACAGTGCCGCTGTAACTGTTGTAATTGGTGTTTTTGTAAGTTACATGAGCATTGGAGCCGCTGATAGTGTAGTAGATGCCGTCTTTCTCAAAGTCGTAGGCACCCGTTTGCAGGGCTGTCATGAAGCTCATGACCATGAGCAGCATTTTCAATAGTAGTTGTCTTTTCATAATAGTGAATATTTTGGTGAATAATTAGTTGCGGATTTTTCGTTTCGCAAATATAATATCGATTCTTGAATAGAATGTAATAGTTAGGGTTAAATATCGAACATTTTTAAAAAAAGACGGCAATATTTTTGATATTTAATTTTTTTTACTAATTTTGTCATTTGTTTAACATTGACCTTCATATCATGAGTGACAATCAAGAAAACAGACAAGGCTTCTGGTCGCGCGTGTTCCATCTGTATTACGATGGATTCCGCAGCATGACCCTTGGCAAGACGCTGTGGCTCATCATTGCCATCAAGCTGTTTATCTTCTTTGTCATCATCAAGATGATATTCTTTCCTAATTTCTTGAGTACCAAGTGCGATAGCGAGGAAGAAAAGACCGAGTACGTTCGCCATCAGCTTGTGGACCGATAACAATAGAGACCAATAACCATCACTAATAAATTACATCAAAATGGAAGAATTAATCAATGTTGTTGACTGGTCGCGGGCGCAATTCGCACTCACGGCCATCTACCATTGGCTGTTCGTGCCGTTGACGCTGGGCTTGGGCGTCATCGTCGCCATCATGGAGACGATCTACCTTAAGACCAAGAGCGAGAAATGGCTTGCGACAACCAAGTTCTGGATGACCATCTTCGGGGTTAATTTTGCCATTGGCGTTGCCACTGGCCTTATTCTGGAGTTTGAGTTCGGTACCAACTGGTCCAATTACAGCTGGTTTGTGGGCGACATTTTTGGCGCTCCGCTGGCGGTAGAAGGCATCCTGGCTTTCTTCATGGAATCAACGTTTATCGCGGTGATGTTCTTCGGTTGGAAGAAAGTGAGCCCTAAGTTCCATCTTGCCGCAACGTGGCTGACCGCTATCGGCGCCAGCCTGTCGGCGTTCTGGATTCTCGTGGCTAACGCGTGGATGCAGTTTCCCACGGGCTGCGAGTTCAACCCCGCCACTATGCGTAACGAGATGACGAGCTTTGCCGCTGTGGCGCTCTCGCCCATGGCATTGAGCAAGTTTTTCCACACCGTATTGAGTGCCTGGGCGTTAGCAGGTGTGTTTGTGTGTGGCGTGTGCGGCTGGATGATGTTGAAGAAGCGCAATCTGGACCATTGCTGGCGCAGCCTCAAGGTAGGCGCCTGGGTGGGTGTTATCGGCATCGTTCTGACGATGATCACGGGTGACACGAGTGCGGTGACTGTGGCCAAGTATCAGCCCATGAAACTGGCGGCGATGGAGGGCCTATATCAAGGCCAGGAGGGCCAGAGCATCGTGGCATTTGGTATTTTGAATCCCTCGAAACAGGCCTTTGACGAACAGGATCCCTACCTGTTCGACATCAGCATCCCCTATGGACTGTCATTCCTTGCCACCCACAATTACAAGGCTTTTGTTCCCGGTATCGAGGACATCATCAGGGGTGTCTCCATTGATGCCGAAGGCAACAGGTTGAACACCGTCCCGTACGATGAGCGCATGGAACACGGACGCCAGCTGCAAGAGCTGTTGGCACAGTACAGCACCGCGATGAAGAGCGGCAACACCCTGATGACCGACAGCCTGAAGGGTACAATCAACGCTGATTTCAAGTACTTTGGCTACGGATATCTTGATGCGCCCGAGGAGGCAATACCCAATGTGCCCTTGACGTTCTACACGTTCCACTTCATGGTGACCGTGGGCGGATATCTGTTGCTGTTCCTGTTGTTGGCTCTGCTGTTTGTTTATAAACCCGACATCCTGAACAAGGCCAAGTGGGCAAAATGGTGGCACATCCTGGCCATCATCACCATCCCCTTGACCTACCTGTGCAGTGCCAGCGGCTGGATCGTTGCCGAGGTGGGTCGTCAGCCGTGGACCATCCAGGACCTCATGCCCAACAAGGTGGCTATCAGCGACCTGAGCGCAGGCTATGTGCAGACGACCTTCTGGATCTTTGCTGTGGTGTTCACCGCCTTGCTCATTGCCGACATCGGCATCATCTGCAAGCAGATTTCCAAGAAGTCTCAGACCAACTTAGACACCGTTAATGATTAAGGAAGGAGGAACCAAGACATGACTACATATAATTTATTACAGAATTACTGGTGGCTCATCATGTCGGTGCTGGGCGCGTTGCTGGTGTTCCTGCTCATGGTGCAGGGTGGCCAGTCGATGCTCATCCATTACGGCAAGCCCGACAAGCGCGCGTTGCTTATCAACTCGATGGGCCGCAAGTGGGAGTTGACCTACACGACACTGGTGACCTTTGGCGGTGCATTTTTTGCCTCGTTCCCGCTGTTCTACAGCACGAGCTTTGGCGGCGCTTACTGGCTGTGGATGCTCATCCTGTTCAGCTTTGTGATTCAGGCGATCAGCTATGAATACCGCTCAAAGCCGGGCAACATTTACGGCTCGCGTTTCTATGACACGCTGTTGTTGATCAACGGCATCGTGGGTCCTGTCCTGTTGGGCGTGGCCGTTGCGACGATGTTCTTTGGTGCTGAATTCACCGTGACCAAGAGTAACATCCTGAACGTGCAGGGCTCGTCTATCTCGCAATGGGGTCCCAAACACGGTATTGAGGCCATCTTCTATTGGAAAAACCTGCTGTTTGGCGTGATGGTGTTCTTCCTGGCACGCACGCTGGCATCGCTCTATTTCATCAACAATATTGACGATGCCGAGGTCAATGCCAGCCAGCGTCACCTGCTGCTCATCAATGCCGGCGTGTTCGTTCCTTTGTTCATCGCCGTTGTAGTGGTGATTCTCACCTCGCCGGGCGTGGGTTATGACGACGGCGGCAACATGGAGTGGGTGGCTTATAAGTACCTGAAGAATTTCTTGGCCATGTGGTGGGCACTGGTTATCCTGCTCATCGGTGTGGTGATGGTGCTGTATGGCATTGGCAAGACGCTGATGAAGGGCGATTACAAGCAAGGCATCTGGCCCGCAGGCATCGGCACCGTGCTAGTGGTGTTGACCTTGTTCTGGGTCATGGGTTACAACAACACGGCCTACCTGCCCTCGCTGCTCGACGTGCAGAGTTCGCTCACGCTGCGCAACAGCTCGTCGAGCGAGTTCACGCTCACGGTGATGAGCATCGTCAGCATCCTCGTGCCGTTTGTGCTGGCCTATATCGCTTATTGCTGGTACAAGATGGACCATCGCAAACTCACGAGCGACGAACTCGACCAAACCGACCACAAGTACTAAACATTAGGTATTACCATAACATTTTTCAGACAGTAGGGCCTCCTGCTGTCTGAAAATTTTGTACCTTCGCAGTCTAAAAAAATGATACGACAATGAATGTAAAGGTTAACGATATCGTGCGCTTCCTCAATGATGTGGGAGGTGGCCGTGTGTCCAGAATTGACGGCAAGACCGTCTATGTGGAGGACGAGGACGGCTTTGAGCGTCCTGCGTTGGAGCGTGATGTGGTCGTCGTGGGACAGGCGGGGACCAAGGCATCGGCCTATGAGCGTCCGTTGGATATCCGCACGCGTCAGGTCGAGCCAGACAAGCCCGCCCCCAAGCCTAAAGCGGAACCCGAGCCCGTACTCCCCGTCGAGGAGACTCCCGAGGGCGAGGTGCTGAACGTCGTGCTGGCCTACGAGGCACGTGAGATTAAGCACCTGAACACGACCACGTTCTATGCCTCGCTGGTCAACGACTCGAACTATTTCCTGTATTTCACCTATATGACCCGTGGCGATGGTGACGGCGAGTGGAACACCCGCTACCACGGCATCGTCGAGCCCAATATCCAGGTGCAGCTTGAAGAGTTCGGGCACGACGACTTGAACGGCATGACGCACATTGCGGTACAGTATGTGGCTTTCAAGCAGGGCAAGGGCTTTAAGCTGAAGAATCCCGCCCTCGTTGAGCAGCGCTTAGATGTGACCAAGTTCTACAAGGTGCACTGTTTCCACGAGAACCCATACTTTGACGTGCCCGTCATTGCGGTGGAGATTGTTACCAACGACCGTCCTGCCCGCATGATGCGCATCGACAGCGGCGAGCTGGAGCGCGCCATGAAGGAGAAGAAGCGTGTGGACCGTCCGCAGCGCAAGCCCGTTCAAAAGAAGACCGATCCCGCAGGCATCATTGTGCAGGATCTGCACATCACGTCGTTGCTGGACAACCTAGGCGGTATGACGCCCGGTGCCATTCTGGAGTATCAGATGGACAAGTTCCGCGAAGTGATGGACGCCAATTTGAGTAAGCACGGCCAGCGCATCGTCTTCATCCACGGCAAGGGAGAGGGCAAATTACGCCAGCACCTGTTGAGCGAACTCAAGCGCCGTTACCCGCGCTGCACAGCCCAGGACGCCAGTTTCCGCGAATACGGCTTCGGCGCCACCCAGGTCACGATACATTGACGCTATCCAGGATAATACATTAAAAAGAAAACAATAAGTAAAAACACAAGTTATTGATTTTCAGTTTTTTACTTCTCGATATCGTCAATGGTCACAAGTCGGCCGTTTGCTGTTTGCAGAGCGATTGTTCCCCCATAGATGACATTCAGATTGTCAATTTCAGTGTTTGATATCGAAGCCCATTTGGTCAAGCCCTTAAAGAAGTCCGGGTGAAATGTCGCTCCAGACTTGATTTCGTAGGCTGTTGGTGTGTCACCATTATCGTAAATCAATAAGTCCACTTCATTGCCTTGGCTGTCTCTCCAAAAACGTAAATCCGTCTCTTTGCCCTCATTCCATGCCTTCTTGATAAAGCTGTTGATTACCATATTCTCAAATAATGCGCCTCGTGAGTAATGTGTGCCAAGTTGCTCAGGAGACTTGATGTCCAATAAGGAACAGGCCAATCCCGTGTCAAAGAAATACAGTTTGGGTGATTTCACCAATCGTTTTGAGAAGTTATTCCAATCGGGACGCAGCAGATAGCAGATGTAGCTGGCTTCAAGGACTGATAACCATGATGTAGCAGTGGGTACGGAGATTCCACATTCCACAGCCAACGAAGAAAGGTTGAGCAGTTGGCCAATGCGCCCGGCGCACAACTTTATAAAACGCGTGAACCTGCTGAGGTCACCGATGTTTTTCAATTCTCTCACATCTCGCTCAACATAGGTCTGAATATAAAAGGGATAAAATTCATCAGGTTGTAGGCCCTTGTCATATAAACGAGGATAGGCTCCATAATAGATTTGCTCATTGCTGGTTGCGTGAAGCACTCCGCCGTCTTGCATCTCACGTCGTGAGAATGGCAGTAACTTGAGAATGGCTGTTCTGCCTGCTAAGGACTGGTTGACACTTTCCATCAACAGGAAGTTGTGGGATCCGGCTAGCAAATACATGCCCGACTCATTTGTCTTGTCCACATGGGTCTGGATATAAGACATCAACGAGGGAACCCGTTGTACCTCGTCAAGTATCGTCTGGCGAGGGTATGTATCCAGGAATCCACGGGGATCATTAGAGGCAAATTCCCTCATATCCAAATCTTCAAGTGAGATGTAATGATAATCAGGGAATGCATGCCTTAACAATGTTGATTTGCCAGACTGACGAGGCCCAGTCAATGTGATGACAGGGTACTTTTGGGATAAACGCTCAATCGTGGTTTGTAATGTGCGGGTTATCATATTTCCAGTTGTTTTGACCGCAAAGATACAACGTGGATTTTAAATTTGCAAGAAAATCTTGTAATTTTCAAGTTAAATTTTAAATTTGCAAAAATAGTCCGCGTTTTTAAAGTCGATGAAGGTTATTTCAGGATGGGGAAACGGAACTGGCGCAGTTGGCGTTCCTGTTCTTTTTCTTTGCCGTTGCAGTATTGGTTACACAAGGCGTGGAATTGGGGGGAGTGGTTCATGTGGGTGAGGTGGGCCAGTTCGTGGCAGATGATGTAGCGCACCAGTGGCTCGGGCAGAAACATGAGGTTGCGTGAGAGTTGGATGACACGTTCCTTGGTGCAGTGGCCCAGTTTGCGCATGCCGCGTCCCACTTCAAAGCCGGCGGGCTGGAGGCCTAACTCGTTGGCCACTTGGTGGGCAAACGGCAGCAATGTCATGCGGGCTCGGTCTTCCATAGCGCGGCTGATGACCTTAGAGATTGTGCGTTTAATATTTTCGTCATCCAGATCGGCGCTCTCGTGAGCTTGAAGATGCAGGGTGTCGCCTTCCCAACGGTTGAGGATATATCCGGCATGGGTGTGTTGTGGCTCAATCACCACGCGGCATCTGAAACACTCAATGGCTTGTCCGAATCGGAAAGAGACAGTCTGGGGCTGGGGTAGATGCCTCAATCGCTCACGGTTATCCTCAATCATGCGTTGCAGGTCGCTCACTTTAACACCCAACGGTGCCCGCATCAACAGATTACCATCGGTATGATAAGAAAACCGCACCGAGGTCATGCCCCGGCGCAGTTCTACATATACTTTCCCGAATTCTTCGTCTTCGATATACCCTTTCATGGGGTAATTCTAAGTCTTTAGTCTTTAGTTGCTAAAGCTTAAAACTTGGTGATGCCCATGATTTCGCGGACGTCGGCAAGCGTCTTGCCGGCACGGGCGCGGGCACGCTCGGCACCCATTTCCAGGACGCGGTGCAGGTAGGCATCGTCGTTCTCGATGTCGATGATGCGCTCGCGGATGGGGGTTGTCAGTGCCACGATATCCTCGGCGATTTCCTTCTTCAGGTCGCCATAGCGGATGGAGCAGTTGTTGTAGGCCTCGGTGAAGAACTGGACCTTGTCGGGGGTGCCGACGAGCTTGAGGATGGTGAACAGGTTCTGCACCGGCTCGGCCATGGGCTGGTTGGGCTCGGTGGGGCCGCCGTCGGTCACGGCGCGCATCACCTTCTTGCGGATGGTCTTTTCATCATCTACCAGATAGATGCAGTTGCCCTCGCTCTTGCCCATCTTGCCGCTGCCGTCCAGGCCGGGCACCTTAACGGGTGCGCTGCCGAAGTTGAAGTTCTGCGGCTCCTTGAAATATTCTGTTTTGTAGAACGAGTTGAACCTGCGGGCGAACCTGCGGGTCAGCTCCAGGTGCTGTTCCTGGTCCTTGCCCACGGGCACGAAGTCGGCGCGCTGGATCAGGATGTCCACAGCCATCAGGGTGGGGTAGGTCAGCAGGCCGGCGTTCACGCGCTTGTTGGTGCTGGCGCCGATGATTTCTTTAGCCACGTCTTCGTCATCATCGCCCTGGTTGGGTGCGGTGATGCCGAGGGCCTTGCGGGCCTTGTCCTTGAAGGCTGCGGTGCGCATCAGCTCGCCGATGCCCACGTGCATGTTGAGCAAGAGGTACATCTCGCTCACCTCGGGAATATCACTTTGTACAAAGATGGTCGATTTCTCGGGATCAAGTCCTGCGGCCAAGTATTCGGCCAGGATGTGGCGCACGTTGGTGTGCAGTTCCTTGGGGTCAGGATTGGTGGTGAGGGCATGCAGGTCGGCAATGAAATAGTAGCTGTCGTAATTGCCTTCGTTCTGCATCTTCACAAAATTACTCAATGCGCCCAGGTAGTTGCCCAAGTGCAACTGGCCCGTGGGGCGTATTCCGCTTAAAACAATCTTTTTATTATCCATATTCTGATTCTCATTATTTTCAATAATAATGGGTGCAAAGGTAGTAAAAAGTTTTTAGTCCTTAGTCTTTAGTCTTTAGTTTTTAGCGGAAACCCGGTCATTGCACCAGGTCGAGGAGTTCCGTCGCGATGCCGGGACAAGCGGCCAAGATGCAGATGCCGTGGTCGTTGCGGTAGCGCTTGACGGTGGCGCCGGCCTCCAGTGCGATGAGTTCTCCGGCACAGGCATCCCACTCCTTGAGGTTGAGTTCCCAGTAGCCGTCGAGCCAGCCGGCGGCGACGTAGCACAAGTCCATGGCCGCCGAACCGAGCCGCCTGATGCCTCTCACGCGGGGCATCACACGGGCAAAACGGTCCAAGTTGTTGTCGGGGTTGGTCGCTTTGTCATAGGGGAAGCCCGTAGAAATCACTGCCCGCTGCAACTCGGTGGTGTCCTTGGCCTGCAAGCGGCCGTAAGGACCGTATGCACCTTTTCCCTTGATGGCATAGAATTCCTCGTCGAGTGTCGGGGCATAGACGTAGCCCATGCGGGTCTCTCCAGCCACTTTCAAGCCGATGGAAATGCAGTAGGTGGCTATGCCCGCACTGTAGTTTACGGTACCGTCGAGCGGGTCGATAATCCATTGGCACCTGGCGTGACGGTGGTCGTCACCGCTCTCTTCGCTCAGGACAGCATGGTCGGGAAACAGGTCATGGATTAAATCTAGGATGAGCCGTTCGCTGGCTTTATCAGCCTCGGTGACAATGTCGTAGGCGTTGCCCTTGTCCTGGATGCCCAAATCACGCCGCCTGAAGTAGTTTCTCAATACTTTTCCAGCCTGATGACCCATTTGTTGCGCGAGATGGAGCCATTCAAGTTCTTGTGGAGTGAAATTTTTTTCATCAATAATGTTTTTCATCATGCTTCTAGTATAATATAAACCTGAAACTAATAAAAAGGGAGCGATAACCTCGCCCCCTTGATTCCTTATTCAACCACTGGTTCCTCGCCCTCTGGAGCGATGGGGATTTGGCGTTTGAACACTTCCTTGAATGTGATCAGCGTCTCGCTGCGTCCCAATCCCATCTTCATGAAACGGTTATGGATGACTTGCAGCAGGTGGTCATTGTTCTTGGCATAAAGCTTGATGAACAGGTCATACTTACCTGTGGTGAAGTAGCATTCCACTACCTCGGGAACGGTTTTGAGCCGTGCCACTACTTCATCAAACTTTGAGGGGTCGTTGAGGAAAAAGCCGATGTAGGCACAGGTCTGGTATCCTACCGAAGCCGGATTGATCAACGAGATGGAACCGTTGATGACACCCATATTATAGAGTTTCTGAATGCGCTGATGGATAGCAGCACCCGAAACGTTACACGCCCTGGCAATTTCCAGATAGGGCTTGCGGGCATTGAGGGACAACATCTTTAAAATTTTGTAGTCAAGTGAATCAAGTTTAGTAGCCATAAGTGTTATAGTTTTAAAGTGTAAATGATTCTAATAAATTGATTAGTAATGAATTAAGTTGATTTCTAGGCAGCAAAACATCACAAATTGGACAATGATGCTGGGGATTCGGCCACAAATATACAACAATATTTCGTAAAATAGTGACAAATTATAATAAAATTTTAAAAAATCTTTTTACATCGCAACTTTTTATTCTTTGGGTAATGAGATTTATCCCGCCAGTGGTCTTTTTCCCTTGTGGGTATGGCGTATTCGAAGGAGTTTTTGTAATTTTGCCCCATCATGATACTTAAAGAAGCAATAGAACAACTGCGCGACGGATTGGCTGGAATAGTCGAGCCGCATGAGGCGCAAGCGATGATTCGTGTCATCTGTGAAGACGTTTTCAACTACGATCCCGTCGATGTGGCCTTGCGCCAGGAGAGCGAGTTGCCCGAGTTTGCCCAGCAGCGCGTCAGCGATATCGTTTCCAGGCTGCAGCGTCACGAGCCGTTGCAGTACATCGTGGGCAGTGCACGCTTTCATGGGCACAAGTTCAAGGTGACACCTGCCGTCCTCATCCCGCGCCCTGAGACCGAGCAACTGGTGGATCTCATCGTGGACAAGAACCCGTCCAGCGACCTGCGGGTGCTGGATATGGGGACCGGTAGCGGATGCATCGCCATCTCGCTGGCACGGGCACTGAAGTTCGCGAGGGTCGATGCGCTGGATGTGTCACGTGACGCGTTGTCCGTAGCACGTGAAAATGCCGCCGCTTTGAAGGTCAAGGTGCGGTTTTTCGAGAGCGACATGCTGCTGCCGCAACCGGCCGCAACCTACGACATCATTGTGAGCAATCCCCCTTATATCTGTTGGAGTGAGCGCGAGTCGATGGAGCGGAATGTGAAGGATTACGAGCCGGGGCAGGCCTTGTTTGTACCCGATAACGACCCGCTGTTGTTCTACAAGAGCATTGCCCCCTATGCCATGCAATCCCTCGAAAAGGGCGGGCGTCTGTATCTGGAAATCAACCAGCGTTTTGGCGCCGAGGTGAAGCGCTTGCTTGGGGAAAACGGCTTTGACGAGGTGCGCATTATCGAGGACAGTTACGGCAAGGTGCGCTTTGCCGCCGCAGTCAAGGGTTAGTCATGTTCCCGATTGACGAAAATTACATGCGCCGTGCGCTGCAGCTGGCGCGCCAGGGAGCGGGTCACACTTCGCCCAACCCGATGGTCGGTGCGGTAATCGTCGCCCCTGACGGCACCATTATAGGCGAAGGATGGCATCGCAAGTGTGGCGAGGCTCATGCCGAGGTGAATGCTGTGGCCAGCGTAAAGGATCCCAACCTACTTAAAGACAGCACAATCTATGTCACGCTGGAGCCGTGCTCCCACTACGGCAAAACCCCGCCTTGTGCCCGTTTGCTCATCGAGCGGGGCATTCCCCGTGTAGTGGTTGGTTGCTTGGACCCTTTTCCCGCAGTGTCAGGCCGTGGGGTGGCGATGTTGCGTGAGGCCGGCGTGGAGGTCGTCACCGGCCTGCTGGAGCAGGAATGCCGAGCCTTGAACCGTCGTTTCTTGACCGCCCACACCTTGGGGCGCCCTTGGGTGCAGCTCAAGTGGGCCCAGACCGCCGACGGCTTCATCGGCGTGCCTCCTCATATGGGTGAGAACCCCTTGAGGATGTCCACCCCCGTAACCATGAAACTGATGCACCGTGAGCGTGCCTTGTGCGATGCTATCGTCGTGGGTGCCGCTACCGCCAATATCGACAACCCGTCCTTGACAACCCGTTACTGGCCAGGCAATAACCCGTTGCGCGTGGTGCTGTCGCGGAATTTGTCGTTGACCGGCAATCTGAAACTGCTCAACGACGGATTGCCTACCATTATCTATAACGGCCTGAAGAGTGAGGTGACAGGCGCAGCCGAATATGTCAAAATGGATACCGCTGACCCCATGGAATGGCTCGCCGACCTGTATCGCCGCGGAGTGACCAGTGTGATGGTCGAGGGCGGATTACAGGTGCTGCAGCAGATGATAGACTGTGGCTTGTGGGACGAGGCTCGCATCGAGACCAGTCCCCGCCGGGTAGGGCAGGGCGTTGCTGCTCCCGCAATCGTTGGCCAGATGGCTTCACGTCACCTTATTGACAGGAACGTGATTACCTGCTTGCTCAATGCATGATGCCCACCATTCAGCGAAACGCCGACTATAGTACCTCACGCGAAGTCGCTAAGACGCGAAGTTTTTTTAAGATTATTCGGTTGATGAAATCACTCATCGCATACATGTTGCTAAATGTTATGGTATTATCGATATGGAATCCGCTTCATTGAATATTGATATTTTATCGATTTTGTGGATTAGCGTGGAGGGTTTCCCCATGTGTTGTATAACATGTTTTTAATAAGGTAAATGGCATGATTTTTGCGCGCTAAATCATATAAGAAAGGAGGACAATGAGATGTATCTGTATTGGCCATTTGATGTATTCAGTGATATTTTCTCTACCTTTGGGGTCATCGTCGGTGGCATCATTGCTTTGGTGCTTGCTTTGCTTATTATTACGTTCTATGCCGTGCTGGCTATTATTGCTGTTATGTTTATTGCATGGGTGGTCGGCTTGATATGGCAAATGGTTTGTCGATTCATGGTATGGATTTTGCCGATTGGCAAGGAATCACATAGGTGGTTTAAAAAACAAATCAAATATCAACAATAGAGCGGCGGTTGAAAAGATCGCCGCCTGTCTTTTAAGCAATGAACTTGCTCACTTATCTATGTTACATAAAAATGTGATTAAATAGAGCAATTACAAAGTACATCGAAAGCTACCATTGACGTAAATGGACAGCCGACATTCTCTTAATGGTTACCATGAAGCCCCACTTCGTTAAAAAGGTGTAAAAAACCGCATTTTACCGTTTATTATATTTAACGGGAGCGTTGTGAATGCCCCCGTTATAGTATCTTTACGCCCCAAAAACGTGATCATCGACATTATTATTAAGAAAAATCGGGCCCGTGGCCGAATTTTTGCACACGGTTTGCACTATTTTTTGTAATTTTGCCGTTTGTTATAAAGCGAAAGAATTAAAACACGATAATGACACATAGGACTCCGCTATATCTGCTGTTGACGATAGTCTTTTCACTCTCGTCATTGATGTCGTTTACCTCATGCAATAAGGATACGGACGATGACGATGTCTATTCCTACAGCACCAGCACCCAAACAACACTGATTACAGGCTTTGGACTTCAGGACGATTCCGAGGTGCTTGCCAGCCTTGACTCGGTACATTTTACTGTAGATTACGACAAGGGTTTGATATATAATGCCGACTCGCTGCCCGTGGGCACCGATATCAGCGGCTTGAAAGTGACCGTTGAGTTCTTGAACACTGTTTCTTCGGCCATATTCAATATCACGGGTGCCACCAGCCAGGCCGATACCACGATAGAATATACCTCGTCGATGAGCACGAAGCTCGACTTCACGGGCAAGACGGTGTTGACAGTGACATCGTATGACAAGAGCCAGGTGAAAGATTATGAAATCAAAGTGCTCGTCCACAAGGTGAATCCCGACTTGCTGGTGTGGCCTCAGGAGTGGCGGCGTGACTTGCCGGGATACGATTCCAATGTCGTTGGACATAAAGCGGTGAAACAGGGTGACTTGTACCGCATTATGACCTATAACGGGACGGTGTGCAACCTGTTGACAGCATCCAGTCCCAATCAGGGAACCTGGGAAAAGCAAACCCTCAATCTCCCCTTTGTCCCGCAGGTTTCTTCTTTCACCGCTACCGATGACGCCCTGTTTGTCCTGGCTCAGGACGGCGCGCTCTACACCTCGTCTGACGGTGCCGCATGGAGCACTTGCGGCGTGACGTGGCACAGTGTGCTGGGAGCCTATGACGGACGCTTGCTGGGCATCGTGGCAGGAACTGATGGCTTCTATCATGACGAGTATCCGCACCATGACGGTTTCACCGCCTCGCTTGTCGAGGAAGGCTTCCCTGTGAGCCACTCGTCGTCGATGATCTTTACCGATAACACGTGGACTGTTTCCCAGCAGGCAATGCTTGTGGGAGGTTATGACAGCAAGGGTGACCTGTCGAGCGACGTGTGGGGATTTGACGGAATGAACTGGGGCAAAATCAACAATAGCCATAGCCATTCATTGCCCGCCCTCGCCGATGCGACGCTCTTCTCGTACTATACTTACAAGACGTTGTCTGGTGTGCGCCGTTATGGCCGCCAGCAGACCTGGTTCGTTATGGGTGGCCGCAAGGCCGACGGTACGCTTAATGGCAAGATATACCTGTCCAATACCCAGGGCATCATGTGGGCCGAGGCCGACAGCACAATTGCCCAACCCGGCAATATGCCCAACTTCTATGGCGCACAGGCCTTTGTGAACTTCGAGACATTGACGGCATCCGGCGCCAGTTACATGCCGCGTCGCGTCCAGTCGCTGATTACCACTTGGGAGTGTCCCTTCATCTATCTGATGGGCGGCTATAACGATCAGGGTGCCCTGCTGCCCTATACTTGGCGAGGCGTTTATAACCGCATGACCAATTATCCTGTGTATTGAGAACCAGATGAAGAAATCGTTGTACATAGTGACGTTGATGATGCTGTTTGCCCTGCAATCGGCATTGGCGCAGCAGTACAAGTATGAGGTGGGCCCCGCATTGGGTATGACAGGCTATTTGGGCGAGTGCAATAACGGCAACTTGTTCAAGCACCCCAGTGTGACGGGAGGTGCCATCTTCCGCTATGTCCACAACAGCCGTTGGGCATTCAAGGCCAACTTGAACTATGCCAACCTGCGTGGCAACAGCATGTATGACGAGACCTGGTACCCTGACGGCCTCAATTACACCAATTCAAGCAACCTCATTGACTTGGGCCTCACTGCCGAATTCAACTTCTTGAGTTATGGCCGCGGCCCCGCTTACAAGAAATACAAGCCCATCAGCCCCTATATGGTCGCTGGTGTGGGCTTTGTCTTCGCTATGAACAATGGCCATAATCAGGCATCATTCACCATACCTATCGGCATCGGTGTGAAATATAAGTTCAAAGATCGCTGGAATCTGGGATTTGAATTCACGATGCGCAAGGAGTTCAGCGACCGTATCGACGGTTACAGCGACTTGTTCGGCATCAAGCACTCGTTTGCCAAGAACACCGACTGGTACTCGTTTGCCATGTTCACGGCATCCTATGAGTTTGGTAAACGGTGCATCAAGTGTAACTATATCGAATAAAGCAATTCAATCATGGCATCACTCAGTGACAAGATACAACAGCTTGACCCGACACGCATCCCGCGTCATGTCGCCATTATCATGGACGGTAACGGCCGATGGGCCAAGGAACATGGCCAGGAGCGCAGCTTCGGGCACGAGAGCGGAGTGGCTACAGTAAGGCAGGCGACCGAGATCGCCAGTGAAGTCGGGGTGAAGTACCTGACACTGTACACCTTCTCGACCGAGAACTGGAACCGTCCTCAGGACGAAGTGGATGCCTTGATGAACCTGATTGTCGTGAGCATCGAGCAGCAGACGCCTGACCTGATCAAGAACAACGTGCGTCTCACTGCCATCGGCGATATGGGTCGTATGCCGGAGTTTGCAGCCAACCGCCTGCGCAAGTGCATGCAGGATACCAGCCATTGCACCGGACTGGTGTTATGCCTGGCATTGAGCTACTCCTCGCGGTGGGAAATCGTGGAAGCGTGCCGCCAGTTGGCCCGTGAGGCCGCCGATGGTGCTCTCAATCCCGATGACATTGACGATGCCATGCTGTCGAGCCACTTGGCAACCGCCAGTATGCCCGACCCCGATCTGCTCATCCGCACGGGTGGTGACCTGCGTATCAGCAATTACCTGCTATGGCAGATCGCTTATAGCGAACTCTACTTCACTCCAAAATATTGGCCCGATTTCACTAAGGAAGATTTTGTTGAGGCAATTGCCGACTTCCAGGGGCGCGAACGCCGCTACGGTAAAACTAGCGAACAGGTTAACAACAAACAAGAAGCGTAATTTTTCAATGAAGAGAACCAATCATATTATCCTGTCATCTTTATTGCTGGCTGTCGCCTGTCTCCTGCCGACCGTGATGTTCGGCCAGGAAACTCACACAGTCAACGACACCATCTATAACCCCAAGGTCATTTTCACGGGCACCCCGTCACAATATGAGATTGCGGGCATCCGCGTCGAGGGCGTTGATAATTATGACGATAACATTATCATCGGCTATTCGGGCCTGGCCATCGGTCAGCGCATCGACATCCCGGGCGATGACATCAAGGCGGCCGCCAAGCGGTTTTGGCGGCAGGGATTGTTCTCCAAGGTTCAGATTCTTGTTGAGAAGATTTATTATGACCAAGCCTGGCTGGTGTTCAATCTGCGCCAGCAACCTCGCGTGTCCCAGGTGAACTATAACGGCATGAAGAGCGGCGAGAAGAAGGATCTTATCGAGCGACTCAACTTTCAGACGGGCAGCCAGATGACCCCCAACATCGCCGACCGCATTAAGCTCATAGTCGAGAAATACTATGCCAACAAGGGCTTCGGCCAGGCAACGTGCGAGGTGGTGCAGGTGCCCGACCTGAGCAAGCAGAACGAGGTCATCGTCAACATCAATGTGGACAAGCACGAGAAAATCAAGGTCCACAAGATCTATGTTGATGGCAACGAGGTGCTGAGCGACAGCAAGCTCAAGCGCACGATGAAAAAGACCAACGAGAAGAAGAGCCTGTGGAAAATCTTCTCGCAGAAGAAGTTCGTCCAGAGCGACTTTGAGGCCGACAAGCAGCTCATCATCGACAAGTATAACGAGAAGGGTTACCGCGATGCCGTCATCGTTAAGGACAGCGTGGTACAGTATGACGAGAAGAGTGTTGACGTCTATCTCACTGTCAACGAGGGCAAGCGTTACTATATCTCAGACATCACTTGGGTGGGCAACACGGTTTACCCGTCAGTCATCCTTGATGAGGTCTTGGGTATCAAGAAGGGAGACGTCTATAACCAGAAACTGCTTAACAAACGCACCCAGGAAGACGACGATGCAGTGTCCAACCTGTACCTGAACAACGGTTACCTGTTCTACCAGCTCATACCCATCGAGAGCAAGATCGAGGGCGACAGCATCGACCTGGAGCTGCGCATGTTCGAGGGTAAGCAGGCACGCATCAACAAGGTGGTCATCAATGGTAACGACCGCTTGTACGAGAAAGTGGTGCGCCGTGAGCTGCGTGTGCGTCCCGGTGACCTGTTCTCCAAGGAGGACCTCATGCGTTCGGCGCGCGAGATTGCCCAGACGGGTCATTTCGATCCTGAGAAGATGGATATCCGCCCCGAACCGAATGCCGACAATGGTACCGTTGACATCATCCTGAACCTGGAGAGCAAAGCCAACGACCAAGTCGAGCTGAGCGCCGGTTGGGGCCAGACAGGTGTCATCCTGAAGGCCTCACTGAAGTTCACCAACTTCTCGATCCAGAATCTGCTGCATCCGTCGTCCTACAAGGGATTGATACCGCAGGGCGAGGGACAGACTTTCACCATAAGCGCACAGACCAACGCCAAATATTACCAGGCTTACAGCGTGTCGTTCCTTGACCCGTGGTTTGGCGGCAAGCGCCCCAACTCACTGTCGGTATCGGCATTCTACAGCCGCCAGACGGGTATCAACTCGTCCTACTATAGCCAGTTGTACCAGAATGCGATGTACAACATGTACAACAATTATTACGGCTATGGTTATGGTGGCTACGGCTACGGCTATGGCGGTTACAGCGGCTACAACTATTACGAGAACGCCTACGACCCCAACAAGTACCTGCAGATGGCGGGCGTGACGGTGGGATTCGGTAAGCGCCTGAAGTGGCCTGATGACTATTTCACCTTCATGGCAAGTCTGAGTTACCAGTGGTACAGCCTCAAGAACTGGGAGTACCTCTATTATATGAAGAACGGTGTTTCCAACTCGTTCGTGTTGGGCTTGACCCTGCAGCGCAACAGTATCGACAACCCGCTCTATACCCGCAAGGGTAGCACCTTCACCCTGTCGTTCAACGCCACGCCGCCCGCCAGCCTGTTCGGCAAGAAGAACTGGAAGGCATTGAGCGAGAGTTCGACCGAGGCATCCAAGAAGGAACTCTACAAGTGGATTGAGTACTGGAAACTCAAGTTCCAGGCCCGTACCTACACGCCGCTCACCGATCCCGACGGCCGCTGGACGCTCGTGCTGATGACGCGTGCCGACATCGGACTGCTGGGCAGTTGGAACAAGTGGCTCAAGTCGCCGTTCGAGACCTTCTATGTGGGTGGTGACGGCATGACGGGTTCTTACACCTATGCAACCGAGACCATCGCACTGCGCGGTTATGAGAATGGCGTGTTCACACCCTATGGTTCTGAGGGCTATGCTTATGACCGCTTCGTCATGGAGCTTCACTTCCCGCTGATGCTGTCCCAGAGTGCGACCATTTATCCGCTCGTGTTTGTCGAGGCGGGTAATGCATGGACCAGCGTCAAGGACTTCAATCCCTTCAACGTCAAGCGTTCGGCTGGCGTGGGTGCCCGCATCTTCCTGCCCATGATCGGTATGATGGGTATTGACTGGGGCTACGGCTTCGACACGGTCTTTGGAGAAAAGGGCGGCAGCAACTTCCACTTCATTTTGGGACAGGAATTTTAACGGAATTAACTTAATTGAATAAACTATCTGCGGCAATTGCAGTCTAAAAGTCGATTATTCACAAACATTATATTTATAACTAGAAAAAGAGAATGAAACGTATAGCTTTAATCGCAGTGGCGCTTGTTGCCGGCTTCATGGCCGCCAACGCGCAGAAGTTTGCCCTCGTTGACATGGAGTATGTGTTGAAGAACATTCCCGCCTATGAGATGGCCAACGAGCAGTTGAATCAGGTGTCGCAGCGCTGGCAGCGTGAGGTGGACGAGCTCAAGAAGGAGGCCGACACCATGTACAAGAACTACCAGAGCGACATGGTCTTCCTGACCGATGACCAGAAGAAGAAAAAAGAGGCCGAAATCACCGAGAAGGAGAAAGAGGCCCAGCAATTGCAGTATAAGTACTTCGGCCCCCAGGGTGAGCTTTTCAAGAAGCGTCAATCGCTCATCAAGCCCATCCAGGACGATGTGTACGAAGCCTGCAAGAAAGTGTGTGAGGAACGCGGCTTCCAGATGATTATGGACCGTGCCAGCAGCCAGAGCATCATCTTTGCCTCGCCGCGCATCGACGTGAGCAACGAGGTGCTCGAGAAGATGGGTTACAAGTAATCCCAGCCTGTACCATATTGAATAATAACTATATATAGTAATAATAATTTTTTTAGACATGTTTAAAAGATTTATGCTCTTAGCCGTTATGGCTACCACCTTGTGCCTTGGTGCACAAGCCCAGAAATTCGGTTACGTGAACACCAGCGAGATTTTCAACGTGATGCCTGAGAAGGCTACCGCCGAGAACACCCTCAAGACTGCCAGTGACAAGTACGAGGCCGAATTCAAGAACCTGCAGGACGCCTTCCAGAAGAAGATGACCGACTATGAGGCTGCCGACAAGGACGCCACCACGCCCCAGGCCATTAAGGACCGTCACAACCAGGAGTTGCAGGACGACTACATGAAGATTCAGAACTTCCAGCAGACCGCAGCTCAGGATTTGCAGCGTCAGCAGGACACCCTGTTGGCTCCCATTACCCAGAAGTTGCAGAATGCCATCCAGGCCGTTGGCGCTGAGGGCGGCTACACCTTCATCTTTGACCAGGCTGCCGGTGCCATCATCTACACGGGTACCAATGCCGAGGACGTGAGCGCCAAGGTTAAGGCCAAATTGGGCATCAAGTAAAAATAGGCTTTAGGTTAATATCAAAGAGCTTACAGCGAATAGCTAAATATAATGCCGCAAGGGACTCCTCTTGCGGCATTATTGTTGTCTTCTTGTAGTTGTCTGTTATTGAAAAATGTAGTACCTTTGCTGCAGTATAAGAAATCATTAATATATTGAACAATGAAAAGAAATCTCTTGATTGCATTGGCGATAGGCCTCGCCTTTGCCGGCTCGGCACAAGACCGCTCACAGGGAGGCATCAGCCCTGACATGATGCGCCAAATCGTCGCCGCTTCGTCAGCCAAACGAAACAAGGCCATCAGCAATGCCATGGCAACAAACGCCATCGATGACCTGGCCAGGAACTACCGCAACAACAAAGTTACCGACACCCACTTCAGTATCGAGACGCCCAAACAGTCGATTCACAACCAGCGGCAGAGCGGGCGGTGCTGGATGTACTCCAGTTTCAACGTGCTGCGCGCCAACTTTGCGCGTCGTCACGCTGACTCCATCGCCGTGGAGTTCTCTCACGACTATCTTTTCTTCTACGACCAGCTCGAGAAAGCCAACCTCATGCTGCAGGGCGTGATCGATTGCGCCGACAAGCCCATTGATGATACGCGCGTGCAGTTCTTCTTCCACCATCCCATGAACGACGGCGGCACTTTCTGCGGCGCGGCCGACCTTGCCGAGAAATACGGCCTCGTGCCAGTGGAGGTGCAGCCTGAGACCTTCTCGGCTGAACGCACCTCACGCATGAGCCAACTCGTCGCATCAAAACTACGTGAATACGGACTGGAACTGCGTCAGATGGTCGCTGACAAAAAGAGCAAAAAAGCCATCAACCAGCGCAAGACCGAGATGCTTGGAACGATCTATAACATGCTCTCGCTTACACTGGGCGAACCCATCAAGTCGTTCACCTACGCCTTCCGCGACAAGAACGGCAAAGCCGTAGGCCCCGCACGCACCTACACTCCGCTGGAGTTCTACCGCGAGACCGTGGGCGGCCCCATCAACGGCACGTTCATCATGGCTATGAACGACCCTCGCAGGGAATACTACAAGACCTATGAAGTAGAATATGACCGCCACACCTACGACGGACACAACTGGCGCTATGTCAATCTCCCGATGGAGGACATTGCGGCCATGGCCATCGCTTCGTTGAAGGATTCCACCAAGCTCTATGCCAGCTTTGACGTGGGCAAACAGCTCAATCGCGATAACGGTTACCTCGCCCTCGACAACTTTGACTATGCTACCCTGTTCGGCACTACATTCCCCATGAACAAGGCCCAGCGCATTTCCACCTTTGACAGCGGCTCAACGCACGCCATGACCATTTGTGCCGTCGATCTTGACGACAACGGCAATCCCATCAAGTGGAAGGTGGAGAACTCTTGGGGTGGTGACAGCGGACACAAGGGATACATCATCATGACCAACGAGTGGTTCAACGAGTACTCCTTCCGCCTGGTCGTGGACAAGAAATACGTGCCGCAAAACATCCTCAAGGCCGCCGAAACCAAGCCCGTAATGGTCATGCCCGAAGACCCGCTCTTCGGCATCGATGACTGATTTAAGGCTGCCGACTCAACCATCAATCCCCTCACGGACATCATTGTCCGTGAGGGGATTGTTCTAACTTTGTCATGGAGATCGTTTCTCGTCATTGCTGTGATTTTCGGGGAATTCAGTGTAATAGCCGTCAGAATTGGTCACAATTAGTCTATGGAATAAAAGAAATGTACTAATTTTGCAGAAAAGAATCAGTTAAGCGATAACCGATATGAAAAGAGTGCTTTTTATTTTATTGGTCATGAGTTTGCCCTTGATGCTATGCGCTCAGGGAAAACTGACTGCCTATTATGCCGATGTTGCTTTTGGCGATTACCAGCAAGGTCAGTTGATTGTGGATACCAACGACCCCCTCAACCGCATGGTGGACCATAATAAGTCAGAATATAAATATGAGGGCGATGATTCGGGGGGCTATTACTCGCAACTGATTCCCAAGTCACAGGTGTCAGTCAAGGAGTACCAAATGACTCCGCTGCCTGTTGAACTGGTGCGTGACGACGCCATCTTTGTGTCGAACGACGGCTTTATAGTAGCCATTTTCGTCGCTCATGCGGGAGAACACGGTTTCTACAGTTATGATGACGACTTCGTGCCTTATTACGATGCCGAGGAGACGATGGCCCATCAGGAGTACTTTGCGATCAGTGGGGTGCTTAAATCGCCTTATGTTCCCGAAGGTTTCTTGTTTGAGGAGCCGTTGGAGGTGGAGGATGGCAACATCAAACTCTATGTTCATGGGACCCGTTTTAGCTCGATGGAGGATCCGACCGATTTGCGCTATCGTCCTTATAAGATAGGCTTCCTGGAAGAACAGTGGACGAAGCCCGAGGATTATGACTATGACAAATCTGCTTATGACCTCGACGGCACTCTGTTGGTTGACCTGATGCGGGTGGTGGATATTCCCACCTATGTCTCCATTGCCTATATTGGTGCTGAGGATGCGCTCTACATTGATGGTACCTTATATTATAGGCAGATAAATGACGAGGATGCGCCTGATGCTGTGCGTCAATGATAATAGTGATGCTGCATAAATTGATAGAAACATTATAAACGATAGAACGATATGAAACGTGTTTTGATGATGGCCGTGGCACTGTTGCCGCTGATGCTGATGGCTCAGGCCAAAATAGGTATTGTGAACTCCCAGCAGATATTTGACCTCATGCCCGAAAAAGCGGCAGCCGAGGCACAGCTTAAGGCCTTGAGCGACAAGTATCATGCCGAGTATGAGCTGTTGAGGGGTGAGTTTGACAAGAAATATGCCGATTATCAGACTGTGGCTGCCGACGCGTCCATGCCCGAGACCATCAAGGAGCGCCGTGTGCAGGAACTACAGGAGAGCGACAAAAAGATGCGCGAGTTTGAGCGCAAGGCTGCCGATGACATTGCTGCCATGAGGACCACCTTGACCAAGCCAATCATTGACCGCGTGCAGAACGCCATCCGCAAGGCTGGCGAGCAGGGCGTTTTCGACCTGGTGCTTGACACCGCCGTGACCCCCGTGGCCTATACGGGTCCCGCCACTATCGACATCACACCAATGGTTAAGACATTGTTGGGACTGGAGTGAGACGCGATGAGCTATAAAACGAAAAAACCTGTATCGCACGATACAGGTTTTTTTGTTAATGGGGTGGAAGATGGGGCTCGAACCCACGACCTTCGGAACCACAATCCGACGCTCTAACCAGCTGAGCTACGTCCACCATGTAAAGCGTTTTCTTTCAAACGCGGGTGCAAAGATAATACCATTTTTGTTCCCGTGCAAGAATAAAACCAAAAATTCTTCAGATTTTTTAAACGATAGAACTATTGTTCCACTATCTCGGCAGGAGCGATGCGGTCGCTGCCCTTGACAAATTCACCCATCGAGAAAACGCCGCGCAGGTTGACATCATTGTCCAGCAGCAGGATGTCGGCATCCTTGCCACGTTGCAATGAGCCCTTGCGGTCATAGATGCCCATGATTCTTGCGGGAGTCTCGCTGGCCATGCGTACGGCGTCCTGCAGGGGCACGTCAACGATGCGTACCATGGTCTTGATAAGACGGTCCATTGTGGCAATGCTGCCAGCCAGGGCGCTGCGGTCAGAGAGCTTGCACACGCCGTCCTCGATAATGACGCGTGGGTCGAAGGCATGATCACTGTCACTGTCGGTGACGGCAAGCGCGTCGGTACACAGGGCCGTGCGCTCAACGCCCTTCATGTGGTAAACCAGATTGAGAAGAGTGGCGGGTACATGAATGCCATCGGCAATCACCTCGACAGCCATGTCTTCAAGCAGATAGACACTCTCGACGGTGCCGGCATGCTTGAACTCCCGCACGTTGTGGAACCCCGGCATACCGTTGTAGAAATGGGTCGCCAACGTGTAACCGGCGTCCCATGCCGCTTTAACGTGCCGGTATTCGGCTGCGGTATGTCCGATGGCTGCCACAATACCCTTGCTGGTGATGTACTGTCCCATCTCTACCGCACCAGGCAGCTCGGGAGCTGTGTCCCAACGCCTCATGCAGTCAAAGTCTTCAACGATGTGACGGTATTCATCAGGGTCAGGGATGCGGATAACCTCGGGCATCTGGGCACCTGCCTTGCTGGGGTTAAAGTAGGGTCCCTCCATGTGCATGCCCATGATGGTCGAACCCTCCTCGCGCATGAGTTCGTCACAGGTCTGGCATGCTCGTTCCATCATGTCGATGGGCGATGAAGACAAGGTGGCGTAGATGGCTGTAGTGCCGTGAAGCAGGTGGGTGTGGGCCGCAGTCTCAAAAGCCTCGCGGGTGCACTCCTGGAAGTCGCTACCCCCGCCACCATGGCAATGGAGCTCAACCCCTCCCGGCACAACGTGCATGCCGTGGGCATCGATATGCTTATCCATCCCGTCCATCTGGCGGCTGCTTTTGCTCACCTCCTTGACACGACTCCCTTCAATGATGACCGAGCCACCATTGATCCACCCCTCGGGGGTCAGGACATGACCGTTAAAAATCTGAGTGAGCATAAACAATCTTTTTCTCCTTATTGAATGCAAATTTACAGCATTTTTCTATAGGTTGTACAGTTTTGATACATTTTTTTTAATTTCTTGACAAAAATTTGATATTCGGCCCGTCTGAGCTGGTGTCCGGCACTTGTTGTTTTGTCTTGATTTTTTGATTGTTTGTCAACGTGATTGAACGATTGGTCACGAAGTGGGCAAAAGGCATTTTGGTATGTGTTTTTTTCTTGTTTACTTTGCCGACAGAAGAATTCGAAATTTCGGAATCATTGTTTTTATTCACTTTTATTTAAACTATTCAAAAACACCACATTAAAGAAAATGAAGAAGATTGTTTTAGCATTAATTATCGCCCTTACGGGTACGATCGTGATGAATGCGCAGCCTCCCCGTCGCCCTGACATGAATCCGGAGCAGATGGTGGAAATGCGGGTTGAGCGCCTGGACAAGGAACTGTCTTTGACAGCTGAGCAAAAGGCTGAAATCACCAAGATTTACAGCGAGGAGTTCAAGGCCATGGGTAAAGAAAAACCCGCCATGAGAGAACGTGGCGAGAAGCCCGATGAGGCAACGATGAAGGCACGCCAGGAGCAGATGAAGGCCCAGCTCGAAGCCGTTAATGCCAAGATCGAAGCGTTGCTCACCCCGGAACAGGCAGCAAAATTCGCTCAGATGAAACAGCATGAAGGCAAACGTGGCTTCGGCCGTCACCATGGCCCGAAGGGTCCCAAGGACGGCAACCATAAGGGTTGCGGCTGCTGTTGTCAAGAATCGTAACAGATGAAGTGAATAATCGTGTGTGTGTTTTGAAGTGGAGGGTGTTTCCTGTTTGAAGGAGGGGCCCTCCTTTCTTATTGTAAGACGTGCCTAATGCGGCTCAAAAGAATTAGAAGATGTTAAAAAGGCGGTATTTTTACTTAAAAATGACGGATAGGGAGAGCAAAAATAGCGCTAAAATGAAAAAAAATTGCTACCTTTGCATTTATTCTAGAAGAGAACAACAAGATGGATGTAAAGAAAGTCTTATTTATATCGCAGGAAATCGCGCCTTACGTGCCTGAGCGCCGTTTGTCACAGATTGGCCGTATATTCCCTCAAGGAATTAAGGAGCAGGGTATTGAGGAGCGCACGTTTATGCCCAAATATGGCATGATTGCCGAACGCAGCAACCAATTGCATGAGATGATCAGGCTCTCGGGTATGAATGTGATCATTGATGATACCGACCATCCGCTCATTATCAAGGTAGCGACCTTGCAGCAGGCCCATTTCCAGGTATATTTCATTTACAATGAGGACTATTTTGCCAGTAGCCGCATTGATGAGCTGGAGATGAACTGCTCGATCGAGGATAATGATGAGCGCAGCATGTTCTTTGTGCGTGCCGTCATCGAGTCGATACGCAAGATGCGCTGGATTCCCGATATCATCCAGTGCACCGGTTGGATTTCGGCATTGGCGCCTGTTTACATCCGCGCGCTTTATGGTGACGATCCCTCGTTCCGTGACGCCAAAATTGTGACGGCATTGTTCAACGAGCAGCTGCCTGCTTCGCTGGATGAACGCCTCAGCGAGAAGATGCGCCAGGACGGACTTCCCAAGAGTGCCCTCAAGGCGATTGCCGGTAAATCGTTGAGCTACGACGAGCTGATGGCCTATTCGTTGAAGTACAGCGATGCCGTCATCAAGTGTGAGCAGGGGGTGAGCGACACCGTGCTCGAGGCTGCTGCATCGTTGCCCGCGTTGGATTTTGTCGATGACGATGATGTCAACAAGGTGACGCAGTTCTATTCCTCTCTGTTCGACTAAGACTCGACGGTACCACACGTTTTTTAAGTATTTGCTCTTATTCATTACGAGAATATGAAACATCTTTTCAAGATGATACTGGCAGCGCTTGTGCTGCTTGGCATGCATTCGTGCACCGATGAGACCATCGGTGTTTCTATCACCGATAGCGTGTCGTCTATTATCGAGGACTCGTCGTTTGTGATTACGGGTCACTCGGTCCTCAATGACCGTGTGCAGATGCGCACGACAACCAAGATGCTGGGCGACCTCAATGCCGCTGGATTCGGCCGTGTCACGGCATCGGCAGTGACCATGTGGATGCCGGCGTCCAAAATCGACACCGCCCGCCTCACTGTCCAGTCGCTTGACTCATGCCGCTTGAAACTGCGTTTGCCCGTTTATGGAGGCTATACCGGTAACGCCCAGGCGCCGATGCGCCTTGACGTTTATCGTCTCAACAAGACGTTGCCCAACCCGATATACAGCGACTTTGACCCGACCGGATATTATGACAGCAATGACTTGCTCGCTTCAGAGTCCTATTCTCCCACGTCGGGATGGCTCGAGGTGAGCTCAACATCCTATTCTGAATCAACCAGCGGGGATACTGTGCGTGTCATTTCGGTGCCCATGCCGCTGACGTTGGCCCAAGAGATTTTTAGCGCCTATCTCAGCGATCCGTCACGTTTCTTGAATCCCAGGGATTTTGCAGATCTGTTCCCGGGCATTTATATCACCAATAGCTATGGCAGCGGGCATGTGCTGAACATCAAGGCCACCGAGTTGGATGTCTATTACCACCGTCATTGTATCGTCAATGACACGACCGAGGTGGACTCGACTTACAGCCAGACCTATCTGGCCTCTACCCCCGAGGTGGTCTCCAATAACATCATCCGCTATCAGATTGACGATGCCGTCAAGCAGATGGTCAATGCCGGTGAAGCCATTATCGCTGCTCCCGCGGGCTATGAAGTGCAGTTGCGCTTCCCCATCCAGGACATCATCGATAAGTACCGGGCCAATGTGGGCAACAGCCAGTCGATCATCAACAAGTTGTCGCTTGAGTTGCCGGTGAGCATTCCCGAGACCGAGTATGATATCCAGCCGCCCACCTATCTGTTGATGGTCAAGACGTCCAAGAAGGATGATTTTATCAATGGGGACAGTCTGGTGAACAACAAAGACTCGTTTTATGCCGTGTATGACGCCACTACGCGCAGCTACGTGTTCTCGGGTCTGCGCGACTATGTGATCAACATCATCAACAACCAGGGCGGCTTTGCCACCGAGGACGATTTTAACTTCACAGTCACGCCTGTTGATTTGACTACCTACACCTATCCGCAGTCCTATTCCTACTATTACTATAGTAGTAGTTCCGCAACGTCGGTAGTGACCAAAATATCGCCCATGGTATCGCGTCCGGCAATAGTAAGACTGCTGCTGGATAAAGCCAAAGTAAAGATGACTTACAGCAAACAAATTGTGGATTAAGTTTGTTGGATTAGAAAAATAGTGCTACCTTTGCACCCACATTGCAAATCATCGCAGTGCACCAAGCCGCAATAGCTCAGTCGGTAGAGCATTTCATTCGTAACGAAAAGGTCGCGGGTTCGAGTCCCGCTCGCGGCTCCACAACAACGGGGAAACAACTGTCACACGATGGTTTTCCCCGATTGTTTTTTTAAAATGATGAGTAATAGCAGTTATGGAAATCAGTGTTAAGGATTATATGGAGCGGCAGCCGGGGAATCCTAAGGTGGAGGTGACCGACCAGTTTTACCTGTGGATCGCCTTGCGGCTGGCCAAGCTGTGGGACGAGTCACCCTGGTTACGCGACCTCGATGACGAGATACGTCGCGATGTCGTACTTGGCGTGACGGGCTATTTCCAGGACGTGGTGGCCGATGGCGGCATTTGGCGCTCATTCACCCGTTTGCACAATCACAGGCACGGTGCACCATTGCCCCACTATGGCCGCGAAGAGGATTACATCGACTATGAACTGAACCGTGATGACGTGAAGTTCGTTATCTGGTGGACAATCAATGGCGAGGGTGGTGATGTCCTTGACGCGCATGACGCGGGGTTGGAGGCACTAGCCACTGCGTTCTATATGTTGCTTGAAGAGGAGTATGAGCAGGCGCCTGTCCCACGGCAGTTTTGCATCGCCAGCGAGGTGGATCTTGACAGCCCACTGGACGCCCAGCGCATTTATGATTACGCCTACTGGCTCTACTGGCGCAGCTTCCTGTTGCGGCCATCATCACAAGCCGTGATGCAACGCGCCACGCCCGAAGCCCATGACATCATAGCACGTGCCGGGGAGAGCGATGCCCGCCCGCTGCTGCTCGAACTCAACGAGCGCCTGATGTTCAACGAGCCTGCCGGCCCCATCCCCTTGACCACCGCCCAATGGCTCCACCTCATCATCGACGACGAACTGCCGTAACCCTCTAGATAATCTAGACCCTCTAGATTATCTAGAGAGTCGATAAAAACAAGTCACGCCGGCCCATTTGGGCTGGCGTGAACTCGTTGTTGTGGCGTGGTCTTTTACAGGCCGCGGCCGTGGCAGTTCTTGTACTTCTTGCCGCTGCCGCAGGGGCAGGGATCATTACGGCCGATCTTGGGACCCTCGTTGCGGATGGGACCGACCGGGCCTTGCGGACGGTTGCCTGCCATAGCAGCAGCATTGGGACGGCTGGGATCGGGCTCGCTGCCGCGGCTCTCGCTGTAGCGCTGACGGCGCTGCGGCTCGCGATCTTGTACGTTCTGTTGGGGCGGGGCCTCGGGGATTTGTCCACGCATCAGGATGGCGATAGACTTGCCGTTCATGATGCCGACCATCTGCTTGAACATGTTGAAAGCCTCGGTCTTGTAGATTACCAGAGGATCTTTCTGCTCATAGCTGGCGTTCTGCACGCTCTGACGCAACTGGTCCATCTCGCGCAGGTGCTCTTTCCAGTTTTCATCGATGGTGAGCAGCATAACTGCCTTTTGCCAGGCTTTGGTCAGCGACTTGCAATGGGTATCGGCAGCTTCCTTGATGTCGATGACGATGCCAAAGGTGCGTTTGCCGTCAGTGATGGGCACACGGATGAGACCCTGTGCCTCGCCGCCGTCGGCGATTTGCTGTTGAACGATCTGCTGGATGATGGGATCGGCTACCTCGCTCAATCGTTCCATCTTGCGGTTGAAAGCCTTGAGAACGGCGTCGTAGAGGATTTCCTGCTTCTTGCCGTCGTCCATACGGCGGTATTCCTCCTCGTTGAACGGGGTCTCGATGGCATAGGTCTTGAGCGTCTGCATCTGGAAGTCCTCGAAGTCGTCGGGTCCGTATTTCTCGACCAGATCCTCCACGCTGTCATACAGGGTGTTGATCAGGTCAAGGCCGATACGTTCACCAATTAAGGCGTGGTGGCGACGCGTATAGATTACCTTACGCTGAGCGTTCATCACATCGTCGTACTCGAGCAGGTGCTTACGGATACCGAAGTTGTTCTCCTCGACACGCTTCTGAGCGTTCTCGATGCTCTTGGTGACCATGTTGCTCTCGATGGCTTCGCCGTCCTTAAGTCCAAGGCGGTCAAGCGTCTTGACCACGCTCTCGCTGGCGAACAGACGCATCAGTTTGTCCTCAAACGAGACAAAGAACACTGACGAACCCGGGTCACCCTGACGACCGGCACGACCACGCAACTGGCGGTCAACACGGCGTGACTCGTGGCGCTCGGTGCCGATGATGGCAAGACCGCCGGCAGCCTTTACTGCGGGCGACAGCTTGATATCGGTACCACGACCGGCCATGTTGGTGGCGATCGTCACGACACCCTTGCCGTCAATGGACTGACCGGCTTGAGCGACGATATCGGCCTCCTTCTGGTGCAGCTTGGCGTTAAGCACGTTGTGGGGGATGTGGCGCAGGTTGAGCATGCGGCTCAGCATCTCACTGATCTCGACGCTCGTTGTACCCACCAGCGTAGGACGTCCTGAGTTGCGCATCGCCTCAATCTCGGCAATAACGGCATTGAATTTCTCTTTTTGCGTCTTATAGACGCGGTCTGCCATATCGTTGCGGATAACGGGCTTGTTGGTGGGAATGGTGACCACATCCAGCTTGTAGATGTCCCAGAACTCACCGGCCTCAGTCTCGGCGGTACCGGTCATACCCGACAGCTTGTGGTACATGCGGAAGTAGTTCTGCAGTGTGATGGTGGCGAATGTCTGGGTAGCGGCCTCGACATTCACACCCTCCTTGGCCTCGATAGCCTGGTGCAGACCGTCACTGTAACGGCGTCCTTCCATCACACGGCCAGTCTGCTCATCGACGATCTTCACCTTACCCTCGGCGTCAACGATGTACTCATCGTCACGGTTAAACAGGGTGTAGGCTTTCAAGAGCTGGGTGACGGTGTGAACGCGCTCGGCCTTGACCGAGTAGTTGGCCAGCAACTCGTCCTTCTTGTTCATTTTCTCCTCTTCGGTGAGGGGCTCGTTGGTCACTGCCGACAGCTGAGCGGCAATGTCGGGCAGGATGAAGAATTCGGGGTCGTCGGTGCCCTTGGTGAGCACGTCGATACCCTTATCAGTCATCTCGACGGTGTTGTTCTTCTCGTCAATAATGAAGAACAGGGGATCGGTGACGGTGGGCATCTCGCGGTTGTTGTCCTGCATGTAGTAGGCCTCGGTCTTGAGCATGGCGTTCTTGACGCCCTCTTCGCTCAGGTACTTAATCAGGGGCTTGTACTTGGGCAGACCCTTGAAGGCGCGGAAGAGCCTCAGCGTTCCTTCCTTGACGGTGGCCTCATCGTCGCTGGCCATCATCTTCTTGGCATCGGCAAGCAGGCCGGTGACATACTGACGCTGGGCATTGTAAACGCGCTCCACATTGGGCTTGAAGTCGTTGAACATCTGGTCCTCACCCTTGGGCACGGGGCCAGAGATGATCAACGGGGTACGGGCATCGTCAATCAAGACGCTGTCGACCTCATCGACGATGGCATAGTTGTGGGGGCGCTGCACCATGTCCTCGGGGCGCATGGCCATATTGTCGCGCAGGTAGTCAAAGCCGAACTCACTGTTGGTACCAAAGGTGATGTCGCAGTTGTAAGCATCGCGACGCTCAGCGGAGTTGGGCTCGGTTTTGTCGATGCAGGACACGGTCATGCCGTGGAACATGTACAACGGACCCATCCACTCGCTATCGCGCTTGGCCAGATAGTCGTTGACGGTTACCACGTGCACGCCGTTGCCGGTCAAGCCGTTCAGGAAGACGGGCAGCGTGGCCACCAGGGTTTTACCTTCACCAGTCGCCATCTCGGCGATCTTGCCTTGATGCAGGACGATACCGCCGATGAGCTGTACGTCGTAGTGGATCATGTCCCAGGTGATTTCATTGCCACCGGCAATCCAGTGGTTGGTGTAGATGGCTTTGTCGCCGTCAATGCTGACGAAGTCCTTACCTTGGGCGGCGAGGTCACGATCGAGTTGGGTGGCCGTGACGGTGACGGTCTCGTTCTCGGCGAAGCGTCGGGCTGTCGATTTCACGATGGCAAACACCGTGGGCAATACCTCATCGAGCTTGTCTTCGAGAACATCGAGTATCTCTTTCTGAATATCATCGACCTTTTTCCACAGCGGTTCGCGCTGCTCGTAATCGAGCGTCTCGATTTCGGCCTTGATGCGTTCAATCTCGTCGCGTTTGTCTTGTACCGAGTCGTTAAGATGCTGACGGATGTCGGCAGTGCGCTGCCTCAACTCGTCGTGGGTAAGCGCATCAATCTCGGGATAAATTGCTTTGATTTGGTTGACAATAGGCGTGATTTTCTTAAGGTCACGCGTTGACTTATTGCCAAACATGGATTTCAAAATGTCACTAAGTCCCATTTCTAGTTATTATGTTTTGTCTGTTTTATTTTTTTCAAGCTGCAAAGATACAATTATTTAACCGATTTATACCTTTAATATAGGGATAAATCGACCGCGATGATGAAAAATGGCGGTTTATTGAGGTGGGTCAATGTTTGGAGGAAGTCGGGCCGCGGGTAGTCTGTCCTCCCAGCAAGACGTTGGTCAGCGAACGCGTCACCAGCGCCGTCATCAACGGGAAGAAGGCGATGTTGCCCACCTGGGGTTGCCACGGCCAGGCCAGCATCAGCAGGGCGACAACCAGCGCATTCAAGGCGTGCAGCCATCGTGCGGCACCCCGTGTTTTCTTGAACCAGGGCAATACGGCCAGCAGCAGCAACAGGGGGTGGAGCCACACAATATTGATATTGGGCGAGGTGGCCTCATGGGTGGAAAAGAAGACGAGGAAAAAGAGGATGCAACCCGCCAGGCCGCCGATAGTGAACAGGATGGTGTCGAACCAGCGGGACACGTCGCGGCGGCGCCAGTCACGGCACGTAATAAGCAGTGTCAAGGCCAATACGAGCAGGGCTACCGTCAAGGGGGAGATATACCATGGCGTGGGCGGCCTCACGTTGCCCTCGGTGCTCTTGTCGATGGGTACGGTAGTGGCTTTGACAAGCGGGACAGTCTCGCTGCCGGAGGTGATTGTCGCACCTGCTACAGCGTCCATGAGTATCATGGGGATGAACATCGTGGCCCGTTGGTCGAGAACGGTGTCCACGTCCCAGCCCAGCACCAGGTCGATGCCGAAGCGTTCCCACGCGTAGTTGCGGCAATAGTGTGCCAAAATGTCACGGTAAGTGACAGCGGTATCCTCCATCGCGGGATATTGCAGTCCCTCACCAGCCGCCATCTCGATGATGTCGCGGGGGCGGGTAGAGCAGTTGTCACTCAAGAATTTATAGCGATAGGTGCGATTCTCGGGCTGAGCGTTATTCCACAGGAAGTCTCTTACCATGATGGCCTTGTCCTGAGGCAGGTTCAGCTCCTGCTCGACCATGCGGCGCTCTTCCATGCCCAGAGTGGCATAGGCCCGTGGAACGGGTTGGCACAGATAGTCGGTCTTGCCAAGCATAAACCGCCACATGAACGCAGGGGCCTGGAAGTCGAACACGCCATAGTTGAAATACAGATCAACAGGGCCCTGGGTGACGCGAATCTCGCTATGTCCCCAGATGTTGTGCGGCTCACTGCCAGGATAAAACGTAACAAGGCTCACGTGCACCGAATCCTCATCCTGCAGCCCTTGTGCCTCGGGGTGGATGTGCCGTGGCAGTTCAGGAGCGGCATCAAGTGTCCCTGTTGCACACAGGGCGCACAACACCGTCATGCAGTATGTTCTCAGAAGCCGTTGCATCTCTATTCTGTAGTGATTCTAGCAAGAATGGTGCCAATCACAATGCAAAAATATATCATTTTCTTGAGTGAGCCGAGCAAATGTGCCATAAAAAAGGAAAAGTCCGACTCTCACGAGTGGGACTTTAAATTTTATGAATAGAATCTGTATAGAAAAGTGCAATCTCTCTTTTGGTGGTGCAAAGGACGCACTTTTTTTTAAAGCCACAAAATTTTTGACCTGAAAAACAAGATTATCATGCATTTTTTATCCTTTTTCGACAAGTCAGCCAGTGAATTAGCAACAGGCCGTGTCATCTGCTTTCATGGCAATGTTATGTCAAAAAAACAAAAAGTGTATCACAATGTTTGGCATTTCAAGAAATTGTCACTATATTTGTCACCAAAACAGAGAATAATTAAGCAAAAGGTTCAATAACCAAATTAAAACAATCAAATCAATTCAATTATGGGATTACTTGACGAGATTACCAAAAAATTAGAGGAGGCCGCAAGACAGGCCCAGCAGCAACAGGGCGGCGGTTCCGTCGGTGGCGATGAAATTCCCAATCCGTGGGATAATCAAACGCAGCCGCCGCAGCAGCAACAGCAACAGGTTCCTAACTATCCTCCTGGCTACCAACAGCAAGCGCCTAACCAGCAGCAGTATCAGCAACAATATCAAGCAATCATGCAGCAAATGCAGCAGTTGGTTCAGCAGGCCTATCAACTTGGCTATCAGTATGGCGTTCAGGTTGTCCAATCGGGTGGCTATCGTGCCGGCTTGATGGACGAGGCCCAAGAAAAGTAAGTTTTCTACTTACATCTCACACCACCTTACTGCCTTCTTTATAGGTAGTGAGGTGTCGTGTTTTCAAATAAGGCAGCAAAAAGAAAACCCGGTGAATCACAAGTGTTCGCCAGGTTTCTTTTTTTGGTGACGCAGTGGGCTTTAGCCGCACTGGAAGTACTCGTTGACAAGTTGGGAGGTGCGCTTGGGATCGTGCTCGATGTCGTGGCGCAGGGTGCGGTCATTGAACGAGCGCAGTTGCTGGATGATGCCGTCGATCATGTTGGCGCTGAAGACGCCTTTCTCCTCAAAGGCGGCGCGCAGTTTCTCCAGGCAGTCGGCACTGGCGACGCAGCTGTCGGGCAGGCAGTCGAGCTCATTGAGGCGCTTGGCGTTAGCCGCGTCATGGATGTTAACGTCAACATAGGTTTTCTCAGCCAATTCCAGGGCATTCTCCATCTCAAAGCCGTGGCGGCAGGCAACACACAGGCCGGCAAGCAGCTGGTAGATGTCGGCCGAGCCGTCCGGCGAGCGCATCTCGACGGTTTGTTTTTGCGTCGTATCGAAATTGCTGGCGGGCTCCAATGGGTTGGCCGTGCGGCACATGTCGGCGCCGGCGGTCCAGCCTAGCGGCACGCGCACGAGCACTGAGCGGTTGCGGTCACCCCAGCACACGTTGGTGGGAGCTTCCTGATGAGGCACCAGACGGAAGTACGACATCGGGTTCTTGTTGCCGAAGGCGGTGATGGCGGGTGCCAGATGCATCATGCCGGCGATAGCCTTGCGGGCCTCGTCGCTCAACACGCCCTTGTCGTTGATCATCATGTTGCGGCCGCCCTTCATCAAGCGCATGTGGACATGCAGACCCGAGCCGGCTTTGCCCGTGGTGATTTTCGGGGCAAAAGTAACGTTCAAGTCCTCACGGAAGGCCAGGTTGCGGATGACCCACTTAGCGACCATCAGCTGGTCGGCGGCATCCAGTACGGGCACGGGCAGGAACTCGATCTCGTTCTGCTCATAGACCACGCCGTCCTGCTCAAAGTTACCCACCTCGCTGTGGCCGTACTTGATCTGGCCACCGGCCTTGGCGATATAGTCCATGCAGCGCTGGCGGAAGCCGTTGGTCTTGGCATAAGGCATCGACTCGTGGTAGCCGTGCTGATCACGTGCGGGATAGAAAGCGACTGAGGGACGGATGACGTAGTATTCCAGCTCACCCATGGCCTCATATTCCATGCCGGTTACCTCGCGGAAGGCCTGGGCAGCCTTGCGCAGTGTCTGCTCGGGCGAGCTCTCCAGCGGGTTGCCGTCCTTGTCAAAGAACGAGCACAGCATGCACAGGGTGGGAATTTCGGCAAACGGGTCGAGGAAGGCGGTGCTGAACCTGGGCAGCACATACAGGTCGCTCGAGCTGGCCTCGATGAAGCTGAACAGGCTGGAGCCGTCCACACGCTCACCACACGAGAGGATGGTGCGCAGGTAATCCTTGCTGCTGATGACAAAGTTCAAGGTTTTCAACTTGCCGTCACCGCCGGGGTACATGAAGTTGACCATGCGGATGTCGTTCTCCTCAATGTAGCGGATGATGTCGGCCTTGGTGAACTCGCGCGGTTCTTTCTGCAGGTAGGCGACTACCTGATTGGCATTAAGTGCCAGGATTTCGTTTTCCAATTTCTAATAAGATGTTAATGGAAACCATTGATGCCTATTTGCTTAAAAATGAGATGGATGCAAGACAAACAAGCACATTGGCCTCACAGGTTAATTTATGTTTATGGTTCTGGGGGACAAAGATAGTGCAAGCCGAGCGGAGTGCCAAACAAAAAATCCATTTTTTTGTTTGCAATCCCGAGGCGCCGCCTATCTTGGCCGTAAGGCAACGGTCGTGCAAGCCGAGCGGAGTGCCAAACAAAAAATCCATTTTTTTGTTTGCAATCCCGAGGCGCCGCCTATCTTGGCCGTAAGGCAACGGTCGTGCAATCCCGAGGCGGGAAATTAAACCTGCTGGCGTAACATGCCCAAGCCGTAGAGCATCACCACCACAAAGCAAACGGCCGGAACCACAAACGATGCATTGACCGCGGGCAGAACCTGCAGGTCGCTGTCGATAATCATAGCCTGCACTGCGGGCAACAGACTGCCGCCCAGGATAGCCATGATCAGTCCGGCCGATCCCAGTTCTGTGTCTTCTTTGACATCGCCCAGCGCCAGTCCATAAATGGTGGGGAACATCAAGCTCATGCAGGCCGACACGCCCACCAGGCAGCACATTCCCACATTGCCGCCAACGAAGATAACACCCACCAGCAGAAACAGTGCCAATGCCGCAAACACCGCCAGCAACCGCCCAGGCTTGAAATACTTCATCAGGTACATGTTCACAAAGCGCATGAGGCAGAAGAGCACCATCGCCACGATGTTGTAGCGCTGGGACAGCACCTCGGCGGCCTGTTCACTCATCCCTTGTCCCATAAACACCCGAGTGCCATACTGGATAATGAAAGTCCAGCAGGTGATCTGGGCTCCTACATAGAAAAACTGGGCGATGACGCCATTCCGATAGGCTTTGTTGGCGAACAGCCGCTTGAAGGCAGGCATCAACGGTTGACGTCCTTCACGACTTTGCTGCCGCACGCTGGAGATGGGGATCAACAGCATCAACCCCAGCAGCACCAGTAACACAACGCCCAACAGGGCGTAAGGTTGGACGAGTACGCTCAAGTCGCTCTGCTTGAGTGCCTCAAAACTGGCGTCGTCAAGTGTGGCGCGTTGGGCTGTGTCGATGGGGGAGAGACGAGCCTGAATGAAAGTCATCGCCACGTACATGCCTGCCAGCGACCCGATGGGGTTGAACGACTGGGCAAGGTTAAGGCGGCGGGTAGCCGTCTCGCGGTCGCCCATGAGCAGGATATAGGGGTTGGCGGTCGTCTCCAAAAAAGACAAGCCGCACGTGAGGATGAAATAGGCTACAAGAAACGGCCAGAAGTTGCCCATCGCCTTGGCGGGTATGAACAGCAGCACGCCCAACGCATACAGCGCCAGTCCCATCACGATGCCGCTTTTGAACGAGTGGCGGCGGATGAACAGCGCCGCAGGCAACGCCATGCAGAAGTAGCCGCCGTAGAAAGCCACCTGCACCAGCGCACCCTGGGTCACACTCATGCGGAAAATCTTGGAAAAGGCCTTGACCATCGGGTTGGTGATGTCGTTGGCAAAGCCCCACAGGGCAAAGCAGCAGGTCACCACGATGAAAGGCAGCACGTAGCTGACGCCTTCGCGGGTGATGAGCAGTCGGGATTTATTCTCGTTGTCGGTTGTCATTTCGTGTCAAGTTTGAAGATGCGTTCCATCAGTTGCCACTTGGCGGTCGAGGGCGCATTGGGGTCGCAGCCCTGGAAACGCGCCACATAGGCTTCCCACTCAGCCTGGCGGGGCAGGGTGGCAAGGCGGGCGTTGTCGGCCTCCCAGTCAAAATCGTCAACCGTGTCACAAATCATGAACAGGCGGTTGCCGTGGATGTAGATCTGCATATCAAGGATGCCCACGCTGCGGATGCCCTTCTGGATTTCGGGCCAAACATGGGCGTGCGCTTCGACGTATTTCTCAATCATCTCGCGGTCGTCCCGCAATTCAAGGGTTTGACAATAGCGTTTCATGATTGCATATTTGGATGGAATATCAGGTTCGTTTTTGAATATTGGATTCTCATGAGGTTAAAAATCGCTGCGGCGGATGGTGAGGGAGATAGCCCCATCGGGGAAACTGTCGCGGCCGCGGCACACGAGTGCTAGATAGCCGCCTCCACCAGCACCGGGCATCTTCCAGGCCATCACGCCAGGCATGACGCTGTAGCGGTCGATGTACTCCTGAACACCAGGCTGGATCATGGCGGGGAACATCGCTACCTGGGCCTCGAACGAGGCTTTGTAGGCGGCGGCAAAGGCGTCAAGGTCCATCCGTTGGATTGCCTCCCAGCAGCGGTCGGCGGCAGCGGCTAGGGCGCGCACTTTCTCGGGGGTGATATCCTTGCCCTCGACGACGCTGCAACCGGGGCGGCGCGGGAACATCGGTATCATGCACAGGTGATCCTCCAGCCAACCCAACAGGGTGGAGTCCTGAGTATATTCGATTTTCTCGGGCCAGTAATTGCCATTATAATAATGTCGGGCAAGACCGGGCACACAGATGCCGATGGCGTCCTGTGCGCCGCTCACAATGCCGTCGCTGCGCTCGGGGTCGTTTTCGAGGCAGAAGACCAGCCGCGCCAGCATCTCGGGGTCCATGTTGGGGAGTTGCATGGGCCACACGCGCTTGATGGTGTTGCGCGTGCTGGTGGAGAGGCCGCAGCGCTCACGTATCTCAAACGTCGGCTCCAACGAGATGGTCAGCGCCCAGCCTGGGGCATGGCACGACACATAGGGTTGGTCAATCCACGTTCCGGCAAGGTCCAGGCGGGTGGGCAACTGGCAGGTGGTCCGCTTGAGGTCAGTGCTGCTGCGGGCCTCAAGGCCTTGGCTAGGCTCACGCTTAAGCACGATGTATTCCATGCCGCGCTCTAGGCACAACGCCCGCTTTTCCTCACGGTCACCGTCCTCATTCACCACCAGACAGTCAGGCTGTACGAGGTCGAGGGTGGGCAGGAAATCCAGGTAGCCGTCACCCTGATTGATGTAAGCCTCCTTGACATAGCGGATGGCTTGAACCATGAACAGCCGCTCCCGCTCGTTGTAAAGCGTCTTGTGCCCCTTGAGGGCCTCGATGGTCTTGTCACTGCCGATGCCGACGTACAGGTCGCCATACTGCGACGCCTGCCTGAAGAACTCCACATGACCCGAATGCAGCAGGTCATAGCAGCCCGATACGAAAACTTTCCTATTAGCCACGTTTCATTTGGTTTTTTAAGACCTACAAAGGTAGTCACTCTCTCTCAAAAAAACAAACCCCGGTACCATTTGCCTAAATGAAGCCGTTCATTGTCACGTCTTGTAACAATGAACGGCCCAGTGTTTTATAATAACTTTTTTATTTGGTTGCGCGTTAGCTGTCCGGCACGCCTTGGAGTGTCCGTGCAATATCGTCGTCGCTGATCTTATAGTTCATCAGGTCCCCGTTCAGGTACTGGTCATAGGCGCTCATGTCGATCAGGCCATGCCCCGAGAGGTTGAACAGGATGACCTTTTCTTCGCCCGTCTGCTTGCATTTTTCGGCCTCACGGATGGCTGCGGCAATGGCATGGCTGGACTCGGGGGCGGGAATGATGCCCTCGGTGCGCGCAAAAAGCATTCCGGCATCAAAGGATTCGAGCTGCGAGATATCGACGCCGCGCATGAGCCCGTCCTTGAGCAGTTGGGAGATAATCATTCCGGCGCCGTGATAGCGCAGGCCGCCGGCATGGATGTTGGCGGGCTTGAAGGTGTGTCCCAGCGTAAACATCGGCAGCAGGGGAGTATAGCCTGCCTCATCGCCGAAGTCGTAACGGAATTCGCCGCGCGTGAGTTTCGGGCAGCTCTCGGGCTCGGCGGCGATGAATTCTGTGTGTTTACCGTCTTTAAGGTTGTGGCGCATGAAGGGGAAGGCGATGCCGCCGAAGTTTGAACCGCCACCGAAGCAGGCAATCACCACATCGGGGTATTCACCTGCCATCGCCATCTGTTTCTCGGCTTCCAGTCCGATAATCGTCTGATGCAGACCCACGTGGTTGAGCACCGAGCCCAACGTATACTTGCAGTTCGGGGTCGTCGTGGCCAGTTCCACGGCCTCAGAGATGGCGGTGCCTAGCGAGCCGGGGTGGTGCGGGTCACGTGTGATGATATCCTTACCAGCACGGGTGGACATCGATGGCGACCCCGTTACAGCGGCGCCGAAGGTGCGCATGATCGACGAACGGTAGGGCTTCTGCTGCATCGAGATTTTCACTTGATAGACAGCGGCTTCGAGGTCAAATACCCTTGCGGCGTAGGCTAGGGCGGCACCCCATTGTCCGGCACCGGTTTCGGTGGTGACGTTGGTGGTCCCTTCCTGCTTGGCATAATAGCACTGTGCCAGTGCCGAGTTTATTTTGTGGGAACCCAACGGGTTCACCGATTCGTTCTTGAAGTAGATGTGTGCCGGCGTCTGCAACGCTTCCTCCAGGGAATAGGCGCGCACGAGCGGGGTGGAACGGTAGAAGCGGTATTTGTCCAGCACTTCCTCGGGTATAGGAATGAAATCATGTTCGGTATCAAGTTCCTGAACACAGCATTCACGCGGGAAAATATGGGCCAGATCGTCCACACCAAGCGGCTGCCGGGTGGCAGGGTGGATGGGAGGCATCGGTTTGGTGGGCATGTCTGCCTGGATGTTGTACCATGCTGTGGGCAACTCGTTTTCTTGAAGAATAAATCTTTTCTGTTTCATTGTTGATAATGATTAAATATTGATATTTAAAAAGGCCTGTCGCAAGAACGACAGACCTTTAATTTCTTTATTGTAATCTTATGATTCCATACGGTCAGGCGACTCACGACTTTTTCAATCTCGAGCAGCGCCACCACCAATATGATGAAATCATTGTCATAGTCTAAATATTTATGTTGACGCTGCAAATATATATACGTTTCGGCTAATAGACAAGAATTATTATGGAAAAAATACTGATTAACCGCTATAACTACTGAAATCGGTTAGAATTGCCGCCTTCACTAAAGGAAAGAGAGTTCATAAAAATAGGGTAATTGTGCTTTTTTTTGGATTTATTCGGGAAAAAGACTAACTTTGTGACCGACTACGGAACATAACAATAACCCATCAATACAACTACATTATGTACACTCAAGAGAACGGATTTTACATTGCTCATGGGCCCAATGGACCTATCAGCATTTTGGGCAACATGGCCAACCGCCACGGTTTGATTGCCGGAGCGACAGGTACTGGTAAAACGGTGACCCTGCAAGTGATTGCCGAGAGTTTCTGCAAGGCCGGCGTGCCCTGTTTTATGGCCGACATGAAGGGCGACCTGTCAGGTGTGAGCCAGCCCGGCAAATTGTCGGGATTTATCGAGAAGAGGATCCCCGAGTTCGGCATGAACCAGGAGGACCTTACCTTTGAAGGCTGTCCCGTCAGGTTTTATGACGTGTTTGGCGAGCAGGGAATTTGCATGCGTGCCAGCCTGGGCGAGATGGGTCCGGATCTGGTGGCCCGCATTCTGAGTTTGAACGAGACCCAGACAGGCGTGCTCAATATTTTGTACCGCATTCTCGATGAAAAAGGCGTCCTGCTTGACGACATCAAAGACTTGCGTTCGGCACTGGATTGGCTCTCAAAGCATGCCAAGGAATACACCACGCAGTATGGCAATGTGACCACGGCAAGCATCGGCGCGATACAGCGTGCCATCCTGCAACTCGAGAACCAGGGTGCCGACAAGTTTTTCGGCATCCCGTCATTTGACATCCAGGATCTGTTTGCCACACGTGATGGCAAAGGTGTGTTGAGTGTACTTGCTGCCGATAAACTCATGCTGCAGCCCAAACTGTATTCTACATTCCTGCTCTGGCTGCTGAGCGAGCTTTATAGCACGCTGCCCGAGGTTGGCGATCTGGACAAGCCCAAGCTGGTCTTCTTCTTTGACGAGGCCCACATGCTGTTTGAGGACACGACTAAGGCGTTGAGCGACAAGATCGAACAAGTGATCCGTCTTATCCGCAGCAAGGGCGTAGGCATCTTTTTCATCTCACAGTTGCCTACTGATATCCCCGACATCATTTTGGGGCAGTTGGGCAATAGGGTTCAACATGCCCTGCGTGCCTACACGCCACGCGACCAGAAGGCTGTCAAGGTGGCAGCCGAAACTTTCCGCGCCAATCCCGAGTTCAAGACCGAGGAGGCCATCCTGCAACTGGAAACGGGTGAGGCTCTCGTGTCGTTCCTCGACGAGAAGGGTGCTCCCGGCATGGTAGAACGTGCCAAGATATTGTTCCCTCTGAGCCAGATTGGCGCCATTACCGAGGGACAACGCCTGGACATCATGAATGCAGCCAGCGATATCAATGCCAAGTATAAGCAGGCTGGGGAGAGGGAAAGCGTGTTTGAGGTCTTTGCCCGTGAGGCCGAAGCCGAAGCCAAGGCTGCCGAAGAAGCCGCTGCGGCCAAGGAAGCCGAGAAAGAGGAGAAAGCAAAGAAAAAAGAGAAAACTATCTGGGACAAGGTGTGGAAGGCCGTTGTCACAGCGGTGACAGGCACGCTGGCCACCATCCTGGGCAAGACGGTTTCTGACACCATCACCGGTAAGAAAAGCAAAAACACCAGTGTCAAGGATGCTGCCGGGCGTGCGGTAAAGAACGCCACCAGCGCTGCCGGACGTCAGATCCTGCGTGACATCCTGGGCAACGTCGTCAAGAAATAACGATGGCCCGCTAGGGTAGGCCATCTGAAACAATCGGTCCTTGAGGAAGCCTCAGGGACCGATTGTCGCATCATTGATGTCTGGTTTGTTGTGCTTTTGTAATGGTTGTCGTTTTAGGGTCACTCACAAGGCTTGCCGGCTGCTTCGATAGCAATGGTTAGTTTGTATTTGGTATGGTTTGTTTTATCAATTAATTAATGTGCGGCAAAAGTCGTTGTTTTAAGTGTGTTTACAGCCGGCCAAGCCTGACGAGTGAATTAACATTATTATTAAGTCATTTATTCTTCACATTATATTATATCATTTATACTTGTTTTATTATTTCATGGGTCCAAACTGTTCAAAGCGCCCGTCGTTGTAGAACACGACAATGTTGACTACGCTGCGGGCGTCGGGCGACGAGGTGCCGCGTTGGGGCATCCTGGCGGCTGTGTTGCTGCGCATGATGCTCTGGATCGTTTCGTTCATTAACGAGGCGTTGGGAATGCGTTGGGCCGACTTGGCTGACGTGTGGTAAGCCATCGGCTCATCGTCGTCAAACGATATGGCCCGTTGCTGTCCCATGTCATCGTTCTGGTTTCCATTTTGCTTGACGGGGTCTAATCCGTTGTCACCATTATCTCTGACATCTGTCCCGTTCATGATCATCTCGCCATCACCAAACATGAGCCACATCACATTCAGGGTGGGGTAAGCCCGGTGGATTTTGCCGATGACCTCATCGCTCACTTTCTTGTTACGGCCGTTGAGCAACTGGGATAGGGTAGGACGAGGTATCTCACATGTGTCAGCAAACTGAGAATTGGAAATCCCAGTCTGATCAAGAAACATTTTTAACCTCGTCACAATATCCATTTAAGAACAATTTTTAGTTCGCGCTCAACAGCGTGAGAATTCAATTTTTATCATGCCAAAATTATCTGGCTTGATTCTGCGACCTGGAAAACCTCCCAAAATCGCCCAAAATCTCAAAAAACCGCTGTTTGCGTTTTTGAATTTTCGGATTGCAAATTTAGAACGAAAAAACGAAACCACCAAATTAAAAAACGAAAATTTTATAATTTACAATTAAATTTGTCAAAACTTGACAATTATTACCCCGTTTCAGACGTAAATAAATCGACTTAGACAAACACTTTAAATCATATACTATAAACATCTAATAAATAGGTAATTAAATGTTACATATTATGTATCTGGCAGTGCATTGGTGGCACAATGTGCGTTATTTATAGCAGAACTCGAGTTTTTGAATATAAAACACTAAAAATCAGCAAATTGTAGCATAATTTAAAAAATGTTAATCGAAAAATTTATTCGTTTTGTAAACTTTACGGGCGTAAATTCGCATTTTTTACTCGATAGACGCATCTGTAAACACCCCTGATCGGGCGAAAATCGCTGTTTCGGATCTGTATCGGCATATTTTTAAACGCAAACCAGGGCATGTTTTCAAAGCCGAATTTGGGGTTGGTAAAATACCATTTTTGATTTTCTGGATGCTCAACTCGATTTCCTTGCGATATTTTGCAGCAACCCCTAATTCGCCCCGATTTTTTGAAATACGCGTGAATCTGACGAGTTTACCAAATTGTAAATATTTGGCAAATTCCTTTTATTTAAAGTACATTTAATACGTTTTTATGATGGAATGAACTAGAGATTTGAGGGGTGTCGAAAAGTCCTAAATTGGCTATTTTTCCTGGTTTGACGTTTTAATCTTCTTTTTTCGGTATTTGATGCCCAAAAAACGACTTTTTGACCAAAATTTTGAAGGATAATGTTCCCGCTTAAATTGTTGTTTTGCCCCAATTCTGCAGGCAATTGAAGTGGGTCTAAAGTATAACATGACCTGAAATTTTGGGGTATTTTCAACCTCAAAATATGGGCATAATTTGATTGTGAATTGGCTTTATGGTGCAAATTTTCTGACCCAAAAATCGTGTGATTTTTGGATTTACCGCATTTTTCTGGGTTCAGAAATGAGAGTTTTATTGGCCGAGTTCGGTTTTCAGGAAGTGTGCGGTTGCCGATTGGGGTGACTGTGCGACTTGCTCAGGTGTGCCGCATGCGATGACCTGTCCACCACCCCTGCCCCCTTCGGGTCCCATGTCAATGATGTGGTCAGCGCACTTGATGATGTCCATGTTGTGTTCGATGACGATGACGGTGTTTCCCTTGTCGACGAGTCGGTTGAGTACACCCAGCAGCACCTTGATGTCCTCGAAGTGCAATCCCGTGGTCGGCTCGTCAAGGATATATACCGTCTTGCCGGTGTCCTTCTTGGCAAGTTCGCAGGCCAGTTTTACGCGTTGGCATTCTCCGCCCGACAGTGTGCTGGACGGTTGTCCTAACTTGATGTATCCCAGCCCCACGTCCTGAAGGACTTTGATCTTTCTCAGGATCGAGGGCACCGCGTCAAAGAACTCTACCGCCTGGTTGATGGTCATGTCAAGTACATCGGCAATGGACTTGCCTTTGAATTTCACCTCCAACGTCTCACGGTTGTACCGCTTGCCGCCGCACTCCTCACAGGGGACCAGTACGTCAGGCAGGAAATTCATCTCAACGGTCTTGTAGCCGTTGCCGTTGCACTTCTCGCATCGCCCTCCACTGGTGTTGAATGAGAAGCGTCCGGGCTTGTAGGCACGGATTTTGGACTCGGGCAGGTTGACGAACAGGCTGCGGATATCGGTAAACACGCCGGTATAGGTGGCCGCATTGGAGCGCGGAGTGCGCCCCAGGGGCATCTGGTCAACGGTGACCACCTTGTCCACGTTTTCAAGTCCCTCGACGCTGTCGTAGGGCATTGGTGCGGTATTGGAGCGGTAGAGCCGTTGGCTCAGGATGGGTTGCAGCGTGGCATTGATGAGCGTTGACTTGCCGCTGCCGCTGACGCCTGTCACACAGATGAAAGTGCCCAAAGGCAGTGTGACATCGACGCTCTTGAGGTTATTGCCTCGGCACCCCGTCAGGCGCAGGCTCTTGCCGTTGCCGGGACGCCTGTGTTTCGGTACTTCGATAGAGCGTGTGCCGTTCAGGTAGTCGGCGGTGAGCGTGTGCTGTTTGAGCAGCTGTGCCGGTGTGCCTGTGAACACGATATTGCCGCCCTTGCGTCCGGCCAGCGGACCGATGTCGATGACGTAATCGGCCTGGAGCATCATTTCCTTGTCATGCTCGACGACAAGGATGGTATTGCCGTCGTCGCGCAGGGTCTTCAACGAGTTGATGAGCCGCTGGTTGTCGCGCTGGTGCAGGCCGATGGAGGGCTCGTCAAGGATATAGAGGACATTGACCAGGCGAGAGCCGATCTGTGTGGCCAGCCTGATGCGCTGACTTTCTCCGCCTGATAGCGAAGCTGAGCTGCGGTTCAATGACATGTAGTCAAGCCCCACTTCCAGCAGGAAGTTGAGCCGGGAACTGATTTCCTTGACGATTTCACGGGCAATTTCCCACTGTACGGGGGTGACGTGGTTGTGAAGGTCCTCTATCCAGTCCCGCAATTCGCTGATGTCCATTGCCGCAAGCTGAGCAATGTTCTTGCCATTGAGCCTGAAATGCAATGCCTCGCGGTTGAGTTTCGCTCCTCCGCACTCGGGACAGACGGCGCGTGAGAGGAATTGCTCGGCCCACTTCTGGGCTCCTGCGGTGGCCGTATCGTCCTGTAGCATCTCGATGTACTTGACCACGCCATCAAATGTAAGGAAATAGTTGCTCGTGCTCAGTGTCTCGGTACGCAGGTTCAAGCGCTCATTGGTGCCGTTCAGGATGTCGTTGAGAGCCTCCTCGGGCAGTTCGCATAGCGGCGTATCGAGCGTGTAGCCATATTTCTCGCAGATAGCGGCGATTTGCCAGAATATCTGCACATTCTTGTATTTGCCCAGTGGATTGATGCCTCCCGCCTTGATACTCAAGGTCATATCGGGCATGATTTTGCCCCTGTCGATGATGTTGACATAGCCAAGGCCCTTACAATGGGGACAGGCGCCTAATGGGGAGTTGAATGAGAAATTGTGCGGGGCGGGTTCCAGATAGGACAGCCCCGTGGCGGGATCCATGAGCGAGCGGCTGTAGTAACCCACCTCGCCGCTCTCGGCATCAAGAATCATCAGTTGCCCGTTGCCCTGCTTGAAGGCCAGGTCAGCCGTCTCGGCCAGGCGTTTGCTGTCCTTTTCATTGACTTTGAGCCGGTCCACGACAAGTTCCACGCTGTGGTTGACATAGCGGTCCAACTTCATGCCGAAGGTGATCTCGCGCAGCTCGCCATCGACGCGCACGTTGATATACCCCTTTTTGCGCAGGTTCTCAAACAGGTCTTTGTAGTGTCCCTTACGGTTCTTGACCATTGGGGCGAGGACATAGATGCGTCGCCCGTTGTAGCGCTCGAGAATCAGGCTCAGGATCTTATCGATGGTGTATTTGACCATCTTCTCCCCCGACAGGTAGGAATAGGCATCGGCAGCGCGGGCATACAATAACCTGAGGTAGTCATAGACCTCGGTCGTCGTGCCCACGGTGCTGCGGGGGTTGCGGTTCACGGTCTTCTGCCCGATCGAGATGACAGGGCACAGGCCGGAGATTTTGTCCACGTTAGGACGTTCCAGCATGCCGAGCATGTTACGGGCATAGGAAGAGAATGTTTCCAGATAGCGTCGTTGCCCCTCGGCAAACACCGTGTCAAATGCCAGCGACGATTTGCCGCTGCCACTCAAACCGGTGATAACGGTGAGCTTGTCGTGGGGAATTTCCACGTCGATGTTCTTGAGGTTGTGAACCTTGGCACCGAGCACCTGGACGCATTCTATTTCTTGCCCGTTGAGTTTCATGAGTTGGCTCTATGTCTTGCAGCTGTCGGGTTTAGTCGATGACCCAATCCTTGTTGTAAACGGTGAAGGTGCGTTTGCTGCGGTACAGCTCACTCTGCTTGGGAATGCGCACCTTGTAGGTCTTGCCCGAGGCGTTGGTGAGTTTGGTGGAACGTATCCACGGGTTGGCCTCGCGCAGTTGTGCATAGGTGATGCCCTTGCCCTTGGCCCAGTCAATCCAGCTGGCCACGGCTCCCGTGACCTCAACTGTGGTATAGTCCACCGGCTGGTACAGGTGCTTGCGGGAGAAACGGTAGCCGTAGCGTTTGGGTGATTCCATCACCAGCTTGTAGGCGATGATGCGGAACACATATCGTGAAGTCTCTTGGACCAGATACAGGTCAAAGGAGTTGTCCACCTTCTGCTTCGACAGCTCGTTGGAGAGCTTTTGCATTCCCGCGTTGTAGCTTGCGGCAACAGTGGGCCAGTGGCCGTATTTCTTGTAGGCCGCCTTCAGATACTTGCAGGCGGCAATGGTCGATTTCTCGGGGTCGTAGCGCTCGTCCACCTCGTCGCCCACTTCTAGGCCGTAATCACGGCCTGTCCCTGCCAGCAGTTGCCACATGCCCGCCGCCTTGGCGCTGGAGTAGGCATTATAGTCCATAGAACTCTCGGTAACGGCCAGGTACAGGAAATCTAGAGGCACGCCCTGCTCCTTGAGCAGCTTGGCAAGAACGGGGAAATAGCGGTTGGCGCGCTTGAAACACAGTTCGGTCGTCGTCTGACCGTAGATGATGCCGGTCAACTCGCGGTCCAGGCGTTCGGCCATGTCCAGGCGGTCAAAGCTCACCTTTTCACCCGCAAACGTCACGCTTGTCGGGATGTCAGGGCTTGCCGTCGTGCTGAATACGGGCGACGCTGTTGATGTCTTGCTGTATTCTCTTTTGAGTTGTGCATGGCCTGTGATGGATAGGGTCATCAGCAAGGCGGCCATCAATATGATTCTCTTCATTAGGTTGTCGATTCTCTGTTGCCCGCTGCAACAATTAACTGTTGATTCAATATCCGCCTCCAGTGTCCATTCCGCCGCCTCCCGACGTGCCATTGGCGCCTTTCTTGTAACGCAGGATGGTGATGTCACCGCGCTTCTTGTATTTCACGCCATCGCTGCCGGTTGCCGTCACCACATAATAATAGACGCCAGTGTCAACCAGGCGGCCCTTATAGGTGCCGTCCCATCCGCTGCCGGGGTCGGTGAATTCACACACGCACGTTCCCCAGCGGTTGAAAATCCAGCAGTGAAAATCTACAAGAGACTTGTAGGAAACCTTCCACACGTCGTTCACGCCCTCGGTCGAACCTGGAGAGAACACATTGGGGCATACCAGCTCGCTCTCGCTCACGGTGATGGTGTAGGTCTCGCCATAAAACTCGCATGTGCCGGCAGCGTTAGCCACCCTGTAGCGCATGTAATAGGTGCCGGCGTCGTTAAAGGTGTAATCCACCTCGTCCTGGTTGTATTGCAGGATGATGTCCTCAAAATCGGGGTCTGAAGCCATTTCCCACACGCGGTACACCACGGCATCGGTGGGATAGCCCGTGAACACAATGTGCACCGGCGCCGAGCCGCCCAACCCGTTGTCAAGGCCTTTCTCATTGTTGTTGCCTCGCATCTCCTGCACGGCACTCGAACCACAGCTCACGGCTTGCGTCTGGTAGTACTGGCTCTCGATGGTCTCTTCAAGTACCCACTGCCTCAGGAACTGGTCTCCAGATAGCAGGAAAACCGTGTTGCACAGCGGCGGATCGATTTGGATGCCTTCGTCCAGGCTCTCAAAGGAGTCCACGATGGGCTGCTCCTGCCAGTGTGTGCTGTCGTCCCATACCAGGGTGTTGTAGGTCAACGTGATCTCGCGGTCAAGCACTCTGGAGTGTCCGTTGACGGTGGTGTAGGGAATCTTGTGCGCGGTGCCGTCCACCCTGAAGCTCAGCAGGCTACAGGGCGTGTCATCGATAAAGAACATGTCGTTGAGTTCCAGGTAGTAGTCGGCATAGTTGACCACCCAGCAGTAATATGGATGGTTGCTACCTTCTTGGATCTTGTAACCGATATTGGGTGTGATCTTATCCAGTGTGGTTGCCATACCGTTCCAGCGCAGATCGGTAACCGGCTCGATAACAAGACTGCCGTTTTGATAGTAAAAGTTTTCCCATGTCGCCGGTTCACCGGTCGACGAGTTGAAGGACATGCTTACCCCCTGGGTGTCATAAACCACAAAGATCTTATCCAGACCCGTGGTTGGCTCGGGGGTCACCTCGATGACAGGATAATCACCCACATTAGTAAACGTCACCTGAGCGCCCGCTGACAACAAAGCCAGCGCGGCCGCCATGAGCGAAATCAACTTCTTGTTCATAGTGCGCACTTGATATTTCTTTTATATAATAACGTGCAGCCTCGCTGGTTATTGCCCTGACAAGGAAACAATAGTGCAAGCCGAGAGGAGAACAAAAGAATTCATTCTTTTTTATCCCGAGGCGACGCCTATTGTGCCCAAGCCGAAGGCGCAGGGAAACAAGCCTGAACAATGTACCATGAGGGGCACTAGACTTGGAGCATACTACTGCCTTAAAGGATGACGTTGATGATGATGTTGATGATGGCGTTGATATCGGCGATGTTCACCTCGCCGTCACCATTCACGTCGGCACGGCCTTCATAGGTGTCGAGATCCCCCAGGATAACGCCAATCACACAATTCACATCAGCGATGTTCACCTCGCCATCGGCGTTCACGTCACCTGGATTGGTAATCACGTCATATAAGCCAGTTAGATAGCCTGGGTCGCTCGGGCCGCCGTCGATGTGGGCACGGGTGGCATCCACATGGTTTTCATCATAAACTGTCCCTTGCCCTCCCACAAGATGGGTGCAGCCCAAAAACATTTCACCGGATTCAGTGACGGCATCAACATTCCAGTCATTACCGGCATAGATTGTTTCCAGATGACTGCAGCCCTTGAACATGCCACCCATGTCTGTCACATTTGCGGTGTTAAAGCCACTCAAGTCAAGTGATGCCAACGATTCGCAGCCCTGGAACATGTATTCCATTTCTGTTGAGTTAGAGGTGTTGAGTTTGCTCAAGTCCATGGAAACCAATGATTTGCAGTCATCAAACAGATAGCCCATGTATTTCACATTCGAGGTATTGAAGCCACTTATGTCAAGGGACATCAATGAACGGCAGCCAGCAAACATGCCTGCCATGTCTTTCAAACTATCTGCCTTGAAGCCATTCAGATTCAGAGAAGTCAAAGTATCGCAGTCCGAGAACATACGTGCCATACTGGTCACTTTCGCAGTGTTGAAAGCACTCAAGTCAAGCGAAAGCAATGAATCGCAGTCATAGAACATGGCCCACATGGTTGTCACATTCCCGGTATTGAAATTGCTCAAATCGATGGATTTCAACGTTTTACAGCCAGCGAACATTCTTCTCATGTCGGTCACTGAGTCGGTCTTCAGATAATTGATTCCAGTAATGGAGTCAAGCCTATTCATTCCGCTGAACCAACCGAAAGTGGAAGTTGGGCGGGCAGCGACAAACGTGCTGTCAAACACCACCTGGGTAATGCCGGCAGCACCATTAAACCAACCAGGATTGGTTGCCCCGGTATTCAGCAAATAGGAAGTGCCCGGGCGGGAGTATCGCAAATTGTCATTATAGAACGTCAACGTCGTCGTTTGATCAGTGGAAAGAGTTGCATAGGCCTCCCTCTTTATGCTCAGGTAGCCCGGATTGGAGGGGCCACCGTCTATATGGGCATAGGCGGCATCCATGTGGTTTTCATCATAAGTTGTGCCCTGCTCACCCACAAGACTGGTACAGCCATAGAACATGCCACCGGATCTTGTCACCGAATCTGTCGACCAGCCATTGCCAGCGTAGATAGTTTCCAGATGATTGCAGCCCCAGAACATTGACTCCATGTTTTTTACATTCTCGGTGTTGAAACTTCTCAGGTCAAGAGATGTCAAAGATTTGCAGTCTGAAAACATGGCTGCCATTTCTGTCACATTCGAAGTATTGAAACTACTCAGGTCAACGGATGTCAAATGTGTACAATTTGAGAACATGCCTATCATGTTTGTCACATTTGCGGTATTAAAGTTACTCAGGTCAAGGGAAGTCAAAGAGTCGCAGTATAAAAACATTTGTGTCATGTTGGTTACATTCGAGGTGTTGAAGCCACTCAAGTCTAGGGATGTCAATGATCTGCAGCCTTCAAACATACAAGCCATGTCGGTCACATTCTCGGTGTTGAAACTGCTCAGGTCTAGGGCTGGCAATGAAAAGCAGCCACCGAACATGCCTAACATGTTTGTCACCTTCGAGGTGTTAAAACAACTTAGGTTAAGGGAAGTCAATGATCTGCATTGATCGAACATTAACCTCATGTCTGTCACATTCGCGGTGTTGAAGCCACTCAGGTCAAGGGAGGTCAAAGAATAGCAGCTTGCAAACATTTCCCACATGTTTGTCACCTTTGAGGTATTAAAGCCACTAACGTCAAGGGATGTCAATGATTCGCAGTCATGGAACATGCCAAACATGTTTGTCACATTCGAGGTGTTAATGCCGCTCAGGTCAATGGATACCAGAGAACGGCTTTCAGCGAACATAAATTCCATATTTGTCACATTCGCGGTGTTGAAGGCACTCACGTCAAGGGATGTCAAAGCATAGCAGTTTGCGAACATGGCTCTCATGGTTGTCACCTTCGCAGTGTTAAAACCGCTCACGTCTAGAGAAATCAAGGATTTGCAGCCGTTGAACATACCTTCCATGTCGGTCACCGAATCGGTCTTTAAGTATTTGATCCCGGTAATGAAGCCAAGCTTGTCCATCCCTAGAAACCAAACACGAGTGGAAGTGGGATGGGCATCGACAAATGTGGTGTCAAACACCACCTTGAAAACTTTGTCTCTGTTCTCAAGCCATTTGGGAACACTGTCCTGTGCATTCACCAAATAGGACGTGCCCTGGCGGGAACTGCGCTGATCATCGTAGAAAAAGGTCAACGTGCTGTCGGCTTCGGTAAACACCGAGTAGGCCTCTTGTCCCAAGGCGGCAATTGATGTAAGCGTCAGCATCAGCAGCATCAGGCATCGGCCCATAGTTATCTTGAAAAATTGTGGTCGTTTCATTGTCAAAAGTTTATGTTGTTTAATTCCATTGATTGACACGACAAAAATAGTATTTTTCCCTCAAAATAAGAGTAACAATGGAACTTTTCTTTTGACTTTCGGTTGAATAGAGCCAACTGTCAGGAAATGAAAAATATTTTGCTTTTCCGCTTAGCTTTCACTACCTTTGCGGTAGATTATACATATTATATATTTGAAGAATGATGGAAGAGAACGACATGATGAACGGGATGCCGCGTCGCGAGCGGGCGGTGATGTATAAGCGTAGCTATAACTGCTGCCAGGCCGTGCTGTTGGCCTTCGCCCCTGAGTTGGGATTGCCCGAGGAAAAATTACTGGCGATGGGTGCCTGTTTCGGCAGCGGAATGGGGTGCATGGAGGAGACCTGCGGCGCCTTGTGCGGCGCGCAGATAGCGCAGGGGTTGTTGAAATTTGACAACCGCCGCATGAACCCCCAGGCCAGCCAGTTGAGGGCCGAGTTTGAGCAGCGTTGCGGCGCCACGCGGTGCAAGGACCTGAAGGGCGTGGGCAGTGACCGCGGTGTGCTGTGCTCCTGTGAGGACTGTGTGCGTCATGCTGTGGAATCGTTGGAACAGATGCTGTAGTTTTTTCTAAAAACTACATGAAAACATAGCGATATATTGCCGAATAATCACTAATGTTGAGGGCTTGTTGCCCTCGAAATTAGGCGGCGTCTCAACAAAAACAAAAATTATTTTTGTTTTTGTGTTCGACTTGCACTAATTTTGCAGTCCAATAAAAGAGAGAGTTTTTTAATAGATTCATAACTAACTATCAAACATACAGATAACAATCATGGGATGGTTTTCATTCACACAAGAGATCGCTGTCGATTTAGGAACAGCCAACACCATTATCATCCATAACGACCGCATCGTCATCGACGAGCCGTCGGTTGTAGCCCTTGACTCCAAGACCAACAAGCCCATTGCCGTGGGTGAACGTGCCCGCGAGATGCACGGCAAGGTCCACGAGGGCATCCGCACCGTGCGCCCCTTGAGCGACGGTGTCATTGCCGACTTCAACGCTGCCGAGCACATGATTCGCGGCATGATCAAGAAGGTGAGCGCCAAGAATCACTGGTTCTCGCCCTCGCTGCGCATGGTCGTGTGTGTCCCCTCGGGTTCGACCGAGGTCGAGATCCGCGCCGTGCGTGACTCGAGCGAGCATGCCGGTGGACGTGACGTCTATATGATTTATGAGCCCATGGCTGCCGCGCTGGGTATCGGCCTTGACGTGCTGGCGCCCGAGGGCAACATGATTGTTGACATCGGTGGCGGTACGACCGAGATTGCAGTTATCTCGCTGGGCGGTATCGTGAGCAACAAGAGCATCCGCACCGCCGGTGACGACCTGACCGAGGACATCCAGGAGCACATGCGCCGCGCCCACAACGTGCGCGTGGGTGAGCGTACTGCCGAGGCCATCAAGATCAACGTCGGTTCGGCATTGACCGATCTGGGCCCCGATGCCCCCGAGGACTTCATCATCCATGGCCCCAACCAGGTCAACTCGCTGCCCCTCGAGGTGCCCGTGACCTACCAGGAGGTGTGCCACTGCATCGAGAAGTCTATCTCCAAGATCGAGGCTGCCGTACTGAGCGCCCTGGAACAGACTCCTCCCGAGCTGTATCAGGACATCGTCCACAACGGCATCTTCCTGACCGGTGGCGGCGCCCTGCTGCGCGGTCTTGACAAGCGCTTGACCGACAAGATCGGTATCGAGTTCCATGTTGCCGAGGATCCCCTGCACGCTGTGGCCAAGGGTACCGGCATCGCCCTGAAGAACATCAAGCACTTCAAGTTCCTCATGCGGTAATTTTTTCAGGTTTTAGGTTTTAGGTTTTAGGCTTTAGGAAATGATACTTAAAACTTAAAACTGATAACTTAAAACTCAAGAACGCACGATGAACAATCTGCTCAACTTTTTCGTCAAACACAGTGCGTGGTTCATTTTCGCAGTTTATGTGATATTGAGCCTCGTGCTGCTGTTTAGGGATAACCCTTACCAGCAGAGCGTCTATCTGACGTCGGCCAACTCAGTGAGCGCCGCGGTGTATAAGGCGTTCAACGGCGTGACGTCCTACTTCCACCTGCGGGGCATCAACGAGAGCCTGCAGGAACGCAACGCCGCACTGGAGATGGAACTGATTGAGCTGCGGGAGCAGTTGAGTGAGATGGCGCTGCTCTCGCCCGACTCGCTGCACCAGCCCGCTCTGGGGCACTACAACTTTGTGATGGCGCATGTGATCAGCAACAGCATTGCCAACCCCAACAATTATATCACCATCGACCGGGGACATCTGGACGGCGTGAGCCCCGAGATGGGCGTCATCGACCAGAACGGCGTAGTGGGCATTGTCAACGTGGTTGGACCACATGCCTCACGTGTGATCTCGTTGTTGAATCCTCACATCAGGCTCTCGTGTAAGTTGCGCGCCAGTGGTTTCTATGGCAGTCTGGTGTGGGATGGCAAGAGCCCACAGCATGCGGTGCTGGAGGAATTGCCCAAGCATTTGACTTGGCACAAGGGTGACACCATTGTCACGAGCGGCTATTCGGCCGTGTTCCCCGAGGGCATCATCGTGGGTGTCGTCGAGGGTTTGGCACGTGACTTGAGCGACAGTTTTGTATCGTTGCGCATCAGGCTGACAACCAACTTCAGCCAACTGAGCAATGTGCGAGTGATCACCAACAGCATGAAGGAGCAGATCGATGCCCTGCGTCGTGCCGAGCAGGGTATCGACACCGTTGCCGGCATCAAGACCCGTCCCGAAATCAAGCCTGAAATCATCGACGTGGTTCCCGAAAAGGAACAGCCCAAGAAAGCCCCGGAACCCGTCCAGCAGGTCCAGCCTGTCCAGCAAGTCCAACCCGTTGAGCCAGAACCAGAAACAGAAGAACAGCCATGACCAAGACCGTAATACAATTCATCGCATTGTTCCTGGTGCTGCTGGTACTGCAACTGGTGTGCAACAAGATTGTCCTGTTCAACATTGCCATGCCCGTGGTGTTTATCTATCTGATACTGCGGCTGCCGGTCAATCTGCACACCGGCTGGGTGTTGACCATCGCTTTCTTCATGGGCTTGATTCTTGACATCTTTGACAACACGCCGGGCATGAATGCGCTGGCCTGCACCATGATGGCAGCCGTGAGACGTCCCGTATTCAACCTGTTCGTCTCGCGTGAGAACGACGTGAACATCCCGTTGCCCTCGGTAGCTTCGATGGGCGTGGGTGACTACTTCAAGTATATGGCGACACTCGTGACGCTGTATTGCGCGTTAATCTTTGCCATTCAGGCCTTCACGCTGCACAACATCCTGCTCACCCTCGCGCGCATCGCTGGCAGCAGTGTTCTGTCGATCATCATCATTTTCGGGTTGGAAAGTCTAGTGAGCACGCGCCGTGAGAAAAGATTATAACCTGGAGAAGCGCAAGCTGGTCATTGGCGGCTTTATCGTGGCGATTGTGTTGATATACATCGCCCGCCTGGTGCAGTTGCAGGTGTTGGACAGCAGCTACAAGGCCAATGCCGACAACAATGCCTTCATGGAGAAAGTCATCTACCCGTCGCGTGGACTGATCTATGACCGCAACGACTCGCTGGTGGTGTATAACATTCCCGAGTATGACTTGGTGATGATTCCCAAGGATGTGACGCCGTTTGACACCATCGACTTTTGCAACACGATAAATATCACCCGTGAGGAGTTTGACCGCCGATGGGAAGAAATGAGGAAAGGCCGCAGTTATTCGGCGTTTACCCAGCAGGTGTTCATGAATCACCTCACCCCCGAGGACTATGGCCGCCTGCAGGAGAAACTCTACCGTTTCCCGGGCTTCTTTGTCGTGCAGCGCATCCTCAGGCAGTATAATTACGCGGTTGCAGCCAATGTGTTGGGCGACATCCGCGAGGTCAACGCCAAGGACATTGAGAATGATGATTACTATCGTCCTGGCGACTACACGGGTGACCTAGGTATCGAAAAGAGCTACGAGCGATGGTTGCGTGGCGTCAAGGGTAAGGAAATCCTCATCCGTGACGCGACGGGTAAAATCAAGGGTCACTACAACGATGGTGCCAACGACGTGTCACCCGTGGCGGGCAATAACCTCAAACTGAGCATCGACATCGGCCTGCAGGCCTACGGAGAGATGCTCATGCAGGGCAAGGTGGGGGCCATCGTGTGCATCGAGCCCAAGACGGGCGAGATTTTGGCACTGGTGTCCAGCCCCAGCTATGACCCGGCACTGCTCATGGGCAAGGAACGCGGCAAGAATTACCGCGACCTGGTCAACAACAGGCTCAAGCCGCTGTATGACCGCTCCATCATGGCGGCCTATCCCCCGGGATCGACCTTTAAGCCCACCCAGGGCCTGATTTTCCTTGAAGAGGGTACCATCACGACGAGTACGGCATTCCCGTGTCATCGCGGATACGTCAATGCAGGATTGCGGGTGGGCTGCCACGGTCATGGCTCTCCCATCCCCTTGAAACCTGCGTTGCAGACGTCGTGCAACGCTTATTTCTGCTGGGGTTTCAAGTACATGATGGACAAGCGCTCCAAATATGGCTCAACAGGCAAGGCATTTGAGGTCTGGAAGAACCACATGGTATCGATGGGCTATGGTTACAAACTGGGCATCGACATGCCGGGCGAGAGCCGCGGTTTTATCCCCAACACGGCCTTCTATGACAAGATCTACGGCGCCGGAAAGTGGGTAGGGCAGACCATCATCAGTGACGCCATCGGCCAGGGCGAAATCCTTGCTACGCCGCTGCAAATCGCCAACCTTAGCGCCACCATCGCTAACCGAGGCTACTACATCACCCCGCACGTGGTGAAGAATATCGAGGGCGTCGGCGTGCTCAAGAAGAACCTGGAGCGTCATGACACCGACATCGACAAGCGCTACTACTCCGATATTGTCGAGGGTATGCGCATGGCGGTGCTGGGTGGTACCTGTACGGGCGCCAACATCCCTGGACTGGACGTGTGCGGCAAGACAGGAACGGCCCAGAACCCCCATGGCCGCGACCACTCGGTATTCATGGGCTTTGCACCCATGAATGATCCCAAGATCGCCGTCTGCGTCTATGTCGAGAATGCAGGCTTCGGCGCCACCTACGGTGTACCTATCGGCGCATTGATGATTCAGCGCTACCTGCTCGGCAATTCTGCCGGCTTGCAGGCTCGTGGCCGTGCGATGGCCAGCCGACACACCGTCACCTATCCCAAGGTGAAGAAAACAACCACTTCTGGCAATCAGGCCGACAAGAATAAGAAGACTACACCATCAAACAAACCCGTTTCAAGCGATGGAAGTAAGGAATGAAGATGAGAATACCAACCTATTGAGGTCGGTGGACTGGTTTACCATCGTCCTGTACCTCATCATGGTCGTTGCGGGAGCGGTGAGCATCTATGCCGCTACCTACGACTATGACAAGGCGAGCATGTTTGACCTGAGCGAGTACTCGGGCAAGCAGTTCTTGTGGGCGGGTCTCTCGTTCCTTATCGGCTTCTCGCTCTTGCTCATCGACAGGCGCATCTATGAGGCCTATGCCTATCCGATATACGGGTTCTTGATATTGCTGTTGATTGCCACCGTCTTTCTTGCGCCTGACATCAAGGGGTCGCGTTCGTGGCTGGTATTCGGGCCTGTGAGCCTGCAACCCGCCGAGTTTGCCAAGACGGCGACAGCCCTGGCGTTAGCCAAGCTCTTCAGCACTTACGGCTTCACGCTTAACGGGTGGCGCAACTATGCCATTGCCATCGGCATTATCCTGTTGCCCATCCTGTGCATCATCTTGGAACGTGAGACGGGCTCGGCGCTGGTTTACACAGCGCTCATCTTTGTCCTTTACCGAGAGGGCATGTCAGGCTTCATCTTGTTTGCAGCCTTGATGGCCGTGGTCTATTTTGTTGTGGTGCTTATGTTTGCCGCTGTGACCTTCATGGGCATTCCGTTGGGCATGGTCATCGCGTTTATCCTGGTGATGGCGCTCATCGTGGCGATGCTGCTCATTTACTGCCGCTCGTGGATTCTGGGGCGCAACGTGCTGCTGGGATATCTTGCCGCAGGAGCCCTTGCGGGAGGCCTGACATTGGCGGGTGTTCACGTCAACGGCTACGCCTTCTTCCTGCCGGTCATCATCCTGTCACTGCTCTATCTGCTCTACGGCATGCTGCATGACATCAACCTCAAGAAGGTGCTCATTACCGTCTGCTTTGCGGCGGCATCATTGGTTTTCCTGTTCACGGTGAGTTTCGCCTTCAACAACGTGCTGGAACCGCACCAGCAGACGCGTATCAAAGTCACCCTGGGCATTGAGGAGGACCTGCGTGGAGCAGGCTATAACGTCAACCAGAGCAAGATTGCCATCGGTAGCGGTGGCATCACAGGTAAAGGCTTCCTGAACGGCACCCAGACCAAACTCAAGTACGTGCCCGAGCAGCACACCGACTTCATCTATTGCACCATCGGCGAGGAGAAGGGGTTTGTGGGCAGCGTGGCTGTGCTGCTTCTGTTCCTGGCTCTCATTTTACGCATCATCACGCTGGCTGAGCGCAACCACTCGACCTTCGCGCGGGTCTATGCCTATAGCGTCGCGTCTTACCTCATCTTCCATGTCGCCATCAACATTGGCATGGTCATCGGCCTATGCCCCGTCATCGGCATCCCGTTGCCGTTCTTCAGCTACGGCGGCTCCTCGCTGTGGGGTTTCACCATCCTGCTGTTTATTCTGCTACGCCTCGACGCCGACCGCGGCAACTACGGCACCTGGTAACCAACATATCTTAGATTATGAAAATGTCATTGGATATTCCCGACTATTCTCCCGAAACCGGAGTTGTGCTGAATTGGGAGGGTAATGCTGAAATCAAGGTCTCAACCGTGGATGGAGAAGTCTTGATTGAGGCCAATGCAGATGGACTCACCTCTTTGGCGAATCACTTGCTGAATTTAGCCCAGACCGCCGTCCCGTCAGGCGCTCATATTCATCTTGACGAATATAACTCTCTTGAGGACGGCTCATCACCTTTAATCATCGAGAAACTATAACAGACATCAAAGGGGCGGTATCCTTGATGGTTTATGAGTTATTGCGAAAATTTCGTTGCGAACTTTTCGTTACGAAATTTTCGCAATGCAAAAGTACAGTAGTTTTCATTGGCAAATCTTTTGGGAATAAACAATGAGTTTATACCATTGGGGTATAGATATAATGCAAAAATCAGGGCTGGAACGTTGCGTTCCAGCCCTGACAGTTATTTAATGGTTGTATTGGCGATTAAGCCTCGGGATCAACGCCCCACTGCTGGCGAGCCAGACGGCGGTAGTTGTTGTAACGCCACTGGGCATTCTCCTTTGCTGCAGCGAAGAGCTCGGCTGCCTCGTCGGGATACTGCTTCAGCACTGATGCATAGCGAACCTCGCCCTTGAGGAAGTTCTCAAACTCGTCCCAGTTGGGCTCGGGGCTGTCGAGGGTGAAGGGATTCTTGCCCTCGGCCTCCAGCTGCGGGTTGTAACGCCACAGGTGCCAGTAACCGCATGCTACAGCAGCCTTCTCCTCGGCCTGTGCCTTACCCATACCGGCCTTGATACCGTGGTTGATACACGGAGCGTAGGCGATGATGATCGAAGGACCGTCATAGGCCTCAGCCTCGCGGATAGCCTTCAGACACTGAGCGTCGTTGGCGCCCATAGCGATCTGTGCGGCATAGACGTAACCATAGGTGGTAGCAATCAGACCCAGGTCTTTCTTGCGGACGCGCTTGCCGGCAGCGGCAAACTTGGCGATGGCGCCGATGGGGGTAGCCTTAGAAGCCTGACCACCGGTGTTGGAGTAAACCTCGGTGTCGAGCACGAGGATGTTGACGTTCTTGCCGCTGGCAATCACGTGGTCCAGACCGCCGAAGCCGATGTCGTAGCTGGCGCCGTCACCACCGATGATCCACTGTGAGCGCTTAACCAGGTACTGACCCAGTTCACGCACCTTGATGTCGGCGGGATTGTCGCTGTGCTCGATGGCCTCGAGGATCTTGTCGCTGAGCTCGCGGGTCTTGTCACCGTCGTTGAAGTTCTCGATCCATTCCTGATAGAGAGCCTTAACGTCGGCAGCAGCGGTAGCGTCGTCGATAGCCTCCTTGACGAAGCCAAGGACGCGGGTGCGCATCTTCTCGTCGGCGATGGTCATACCCAGGCCGAACTCGCAGAAGTCCTCAAACAGGGAGTTGGCCCAAGCGGGACCGTGACCCTTCTCGTTAACGGTGTAAGGAGTTGAGGGAACCGATGCACTGTAGATAGACGAGCAACCGGTAGCGTTGGCAACGATCTGACGATCACCGAACAACTGGCTGATCAACTTCACATAGGGAGTCTCACCGCAACCCGAGCAGGCACCCGAGAACTCAAACAGCGGCTGAGCGAACTGTGAGTTCTTGACGTTGGACTTGGTGTCCACGAGGTGCTGTTTGCTCTTGACGTTGGCGATAGCATAGTCCCAAAGCTTCTGGTCCTCTTCGTGGCCCTCCATGGGAACCATCTCGAGAGCCTTCTCGCCCTTCTTGCCCGGGCAGACGTCGGCGCAGTTGCCGCAAGCCAAGCAGTCCATCACGTCAACAACCTGTACGAAGGTCATGCCTTCGAAGCCCTTGCCGATGGCTTTGAGCTTGTCGCTCTCCTTGAAGGGCGATGCGGCAGCCTCGGCCTCGTCCATGACGAAGGGACGGATGGCAGCGTGCGGGCAGACGAGCGCGCACTTGTTGCACTGGATACAGTTCTCAGCCTTCCATACGGGAACGAAGGCGCCTACACCGCGCTTCTCATAGGCAGCGGTACCGGCATCCCAAGTACCGTCCTCGCGGCCCTTGAATGCGCTCACGGGCAGCAAGTCACCGTTCTGGGCGTTGATGGGACGTACCACGTTGTGTACGAACTCGGGAGCGTTGTCGGCGGCGGGAGCCTCGACGGTGAGGTTGCTCCAAGCAGGATCAACGGGCAGCTCGGTGTACTCGTTACCACGGTCAACAGCCTGATAGTTCTTGTTCACCACGTCCTCACCCTTGCGGCCATAGGACTTCACGATGAACTTCTTCATCTGCTCAATGGCCAGGTCAACGGGGATCACCTCGGTGATGCGGAAGAACGCGCTCTGCAGGATGGTGTTTGTGCGGTTGCCCAGACCGATCTCCTGAGCGATCTTGGTGGCGTTGATGTAGTAAACCTTGATGTTGTTGTCGGCGAAGTACTTCTTCACGTTGTTGGGCAGGTTCTCGGCCAGCTTGTCGGCGTCCCAAACGGTGTTGAGCAGGAAGGTACCACCCTTCTGCAAACCGCGGGTCATGTCATACATGTGCAGGTAGGCCTGAACGTGGCAAGCCACGAAGTTGGGCGTGGTTACCAGATAGGTCGAACGGATGGGCTCGTCACCGAAACGCAGGTGCGAGCAGGTGAAACCGCCCGACTTCTTGCTGTCGTAGGAGAAGTAGGCCTGGCAGTGCTTGTCGGTGTTGTCACCGATGATCTTTACACTGTTCTTGTTGGCACCCACGGTACCGTCAGCACCCAAGCCGTAGAACTTGGCCTGGAACATGCCGGCACCACCCATGGCAACCTCTTCCTTCATGGGCAGCGAGGCGAAGGTTACATCGTCCTCGATACCGATGGTGAACTGGTTCTTGGGCATCGGCAGGGCCAGGTTCTCGTAAACCGAGAGAATCTGGGCGGGCGTGGTGTCCTTGGAACCGAGGCCGTAGCGGCCACCCACGATAACGGGGGCATTCTCGGTGCCATAGAAGCAGTCTTTCACGTCAAGATACAGGGGCTCGCCGTTGGCGCCGGGCTCCTTGGTGCGGTCGAGCACAGCGATGCGCTTGGCAGTGCTGGGAACGGCTGCGAGGAAGTGCTTGGCGCTGAAGGGGCGATACAGATGCACGGCTACGAGGCCGACTTTCTCACCCTTCTCGATGAGGTAATCAACGGTCTCGCGGATGGCCTCGGTCACACTGCCCATGGCGATGATGACGCGATCGGCATCCTTGGCGCCGTAGTAGTCAAACAGACCATACTTGCGGCCGGTGATCTCGCTGATCTTGTTCATGTAGTCCTCGACGATGGCGGGAACAGCGGTATAGTAGTCGTTGCACGACTCGCGGTGCTGGAAGAACACGTCAGGGTTCTCGGCAGTACCACGGGTTACGGGCTTGTCGGGGTTCATAGCACCCTTGCGGAACTTGGCCAGCTCTTCCATGTCGATGAGGGGACGCAGGTCTTCCTGGTCCATGGCCTCAACCTTCTGGATCTCGTGCGAGGTGCGGAAGCCGTCAAAGAAGTTGACAAAGGGCACGTGAGCCTTGATGGCGCTCAGGTGGGCAACACCGGCGAGGTCCATGACCTCCTGCACGCTGCCCTCGGCAAGCATGGCAAAACCGGTCTGGCGGGTAGCCATCACGTCCTGGTGGTCACCAAAGATGCACAGGGTGTGGCTGGCCAACGTACGGGCCGAAACGTGGAACACGCCAGGAAGCAGCTCACCGGCAATCTTGTACATGTTGGGAATCATCAGCAGCAGACCCTGCGACGCAGTGTAGGTCGTGGTCAGGGCACCGGCCTGCAGCGAACCGTGAACGGCACCTGCGGCGCCACCCTCGCTCTGCATCTCCTGTACCATAACGGTCTCACCAAAGATGTTCTTGCGGCCTGCGGCAGCCCACTCGTCCACGTGCTCGGCCATCGTCGATGACGGAGTGATGGGGTAGATAGCGGCTACCTCGGTGAACATGTAACTGATGTGAGCAGCAGCCTGGTTGCCGTCACACGTCATGAATTTCTTTTCCTTACTCATAAATTTTGAAAACTGATATTGTTAGTTCTTAGTCGTTTTTACAGGGTGCAAAGGTAGTGCAAGTTGAGCGGAGTGCCAAACAAAAAACAATTTTTGTTTGCAATCCCGAGATGCAGCCTGCCTTAGACTGCAGGTCAAAGGTACGCAATAATCCTATAATAAGGTAAAGCAAGGGGAAAATCAGTTGGTGGATGGTGGGGTAAAAAACAAAAAAATCCCCGGCTCGCGCCGCGGATTATTTTTGAAAAATCTAATTAACCTCTAATACCATTAACATAAACCTTAAAACTAAATCTTAACCATATCAGGAAACCCCATGCCTCACGGCATCAATTCCCTGTCGATGAAAAATCGATGCAAAGGTAATGCCAAATATGTTATATAACATAATTTTTCGAACAAAAAACACCGAAAATTAACATTATTTAATATTTATAGACGATTTTTGCGGTTTTTGGGGGCAAAATTAACCCATCAGCTACCTGATTTGGTGAACTGATGGGTTGATGTCTCGATGAGATGTTACTGGTTGCCCAAAATCAAATATTGATAGGGTTGCAGGGTGATGTGCCTGCTCAGCTGCATCTGCTCGCCGGTGAAGAGGTTCTTGACGCTCTTGCTGGCCCACATGGCGGGTAACTCGACCTGGTGGGCTGCGTCGCGCACATTGACAATCACGAGCACGTTGTCGTTGTTGAGCACACGGTCCACGATGAGCACGTTGTTCTCGTCATCGTCAAAGGGGATGACCTTGCCGCTGGAACGCAGGGCGGGATGCTCGTTGTAGATGGCGATGAGTTTCTTGTACTCGTCGCGCATGCCGGGGTTGGCGTTCCAGTCAACGGGCACATAGTGGAAGAAGTTGATGGTCTCGGGATAACCCACCTCCTGTGAGCCATAGACCAGCATGCCACCGTGCAGCATAGTCGTTGCCACAAATGCCGCCATCGAAGCCTTGGCGCCGCCATAGAGTTTGACGGGAGAGGCCTTGGTCGCCTCGTCATGGTTGGTGGTGAAACGCAACTTGAACTTGCCGCGGTCCAGATTCTCATACTCGTGCTTGTCCACAGTGAGGAGTTTGCCCACCTTGGCATCGCCCTTCATCACCTCGGCAATGGCGCCCATGAATTCCCAGGCGTAGTTCAGGTCAAAACCTGCTTTCAGGTTGTCGGGATTAGCTCCCTCGGCCAGCATGATCAGGTTGCGGGGCTTGGCAGCCGCGCGCAGGTTGTCGATGCACTCGGTCCAGAAGTCCAGAGGCACCTGGTCGGCAACGTCGCAGCGGAAGCCGTCCACGCCGACGCTGTCCACCCAGTAGCGCATAGCGTCAATCATCGCGGCCCGCATGTCCTTGTTGTCATAGTTCAGGTCGGCCACGTCAGTCCAGTCGGTGCCCGGCGGGAAGATGATGTTGCCTGTCGAGTCGTGGGTGTACCAGTCGGGGTGCTGCTGCAGCCACACGTTGTCCCATGCGGTGTGGTTGGCCACCCAGTCCAGGATGACGCCCATGCCCCGCTCGTGGCAGGACTCTACCAGTTCTTTAAGGTCATCGACCGTGCCGTATTCGGGTGCCACGGCCTTGTAGTCCTTTACCGAATAAGGCGAGTTCTTGCTCTTCTCCTCGCCGATGGGATAGATGGGCATGATCCACAGCATGTTCACACCCAGGTCCTCGATTGAATCCAGCCTGTTGATGATAGCCTGGAACGAGTTCTCAGCGGCAAACACTCGCGGATTGACCTGATACATGACCACGTCGGCCACCTCGGGCACGACAAAACCGTCGCCTACGGGCGTGGCGTGATGGTTCCTGGGCTTGCAGCCAAAGGCCATCACTGTCATCGTTAATAATAGGAATAGAAAAATCTTTTTCATAGCTTTATATGATTTAGTTAATAGTCTTGTGGTTATCACTGTTTCTGGACATACTTGAAGGTTTCAAACTCGTCGGCGCTCACCTCGGTCACGTTGAGGGTGATGTTGCCGTCCTCGTTCTTGCCGATGGCGAATACCAGCACGTGTCCGTCTACCGTATAGCCGGTCTCGACCATTCCGGTCTCGCTGTTGACGCGCCAAGGCACCGCCATGCGGGCATTGCTGCCCTTGAGGGCGTTTTTGATGGCCAACTTAGCCATTTCCGCATCCTTGACGACGGTAGAGAACATCGTGCACGACATGTCGTTGCCGCTGGTCTGGGTGAAGTCATATTTCTCGCTCAGCCACAGGGCCACATCGTTGCAGTGGTATTTGCTCTCGACAGGCTTGGGCGTTGCAGCCTGCTTGCGTGCTGCCGCTTGTTCGCGACGCTCTTGCTCCCGCTCGCGGCGGGCCTTTTCGCGTCGTTGTTTCTCCTCCTCTTTCTTCAGCTGTTTTTCCTCTTCTTTTTGCTGTTTGAGTTCGGCCTTGCGCTGTTTCTCGGCTTGTTTTTGGGCATCGGCTTCCTCGCGCTGTTTTTCTCTGGCGCGGCGGGCCCTGGCGCGCTCAGCCATTTCTTCGGCCTCTTTTTGTTCCCGTGCTTGTTGGCGTCGCTGCTTCTCGGTCATCACGGGTGCGGCTTCCTCATCCTCTCCACCCCCGTCGAGCAGGGCGGCGAGGCTCTCTTTCCCGTCATCATTGTTGTTGACGGGCATGTCCACCTGATGACGGTCTCTGCGGGTGTTGCGCTTCTCGGACTTGCTGACTGCTGTGCGGGCTTTTTTCTCGGGTTGGGCCTCGGATTTCTTGCCCTTGCCCAGCGACTTGTAGAAGCCGGCAGTCTCAGTGACGCTCACATAGTAGGTGCCGTCGTCGAGCGCCTTGCGCTTGACGCTGAAGCGGAATTTGTTCTTCTCGTAGCGGAATTCCTTCCAGTAGGTGCCTGTGGTCACGTGCCAGTCGCCAACGGCCTTGATGTCGTCATAGCTGGCCATCAGCCTGTCGATCATGTCTTTGACCTTCTTGCTGTTCAATCCCTCGGGACTGTTCAGGAAATAGGTCACTTCGCCCTTGCTGCGCTGCTGTTCCATATCGGCGGCACTGGGCGTATAGTAGTACTCGAAGTAGTTGCGGCCCACAAAGGTGTCGCTGATCACCTCATCCATGTACCATTCCCATTCGGGCGCCTGCTGCGTGGGCTGCGCTGCGACTGCCAGCGCTACACACGCCAGCAAGCCAAGAACTATGCTTTTTAATCTCATAGGCCCCAGTTTCATTTGGTTGCAGGTGACAAAATTAAACAATTATTCTGAAAATTGACATAATAGTATATGAAAAAACAATAAAATTGTCGCTTGAACCCTCTCTTTCTGCCGATTTTTAAAGTAGATGCACTATCTTTGCGACAATGAAGAAATAATTGAGGATATGATGAAACCGAGACATTTATTATTTGCTGTTGTGGCGGTGGCGGCTGTGCTGCCTGCTGCCGCCGACGTGCATCCCCGTTACACCGAGGTGGTGAGTGACGCTACTACGACCTACGTCAGCAAGCGCCCGCCTGTCGAGGAGCGCCTGTTCTCCAGTGTGATCATCGAGCAGCGTATCCGCGACGTGTTCAAGCAGATCAAGGGCAACCCGCGGCTGGCGTGGATGTTTGTGAACTGCTTCCCCAACACGCTCGACAGCACGGTACATTACCGCCTTGACGAGAACGGTGAGGACGACACCTTTGTCTATACAGGCGATATCCACGCGATGTGGCTGCGCGACAGCGGCGCACAGGTATGGCCCTACGTCAAATATGCCAATCAGGACCCGAAGTTGCAACACATGCTGCGCGGCGTGATTCTGCGCCAGTTGAAGTGCATCGTGCTGGACCCCTATGCCAACGCCTTCAACGACGGCCCCACGGGCAGCCAGTGGGAGAATGACCTGACCGATATGAAGCCCGAGCTGCATGAGCGCAAATACGAAATCGACTCGCTGTGTTACCCCATTCGCCTGGCCTATGAGTACTGGCTGGTGACGGGCGACGACAGCATCTTTGGCGACCTGTGGGTCGAGGCCATGCAGGCCGTGCTGCGCACCTTCAAGGAGCAGCAGCGCAAGAACGGCGACAAGGGCCCGTACAAGTTCATGCGCCGCGACATTGATGCCAAGTCGTCGCTCACGTGGTATGGCTGGGGGCCTCCCGTCAACCCTGTGGGACTGATCGTGTCGTGTTTCCGTCCCAGCGACGACGCCACGGTGATGCCGTTCCTGGTGCCCAGCAACTTCATGGCGGTGAGCTCGCTGCGCAAGGCGGGCGAAATCCTCAACAAGGTTAACCACAACACTGCGCTGGCAGGACAATGCCTTGACCTGGCCCAGGAGGTAGAGGATGCCTTGCACAAGTATGCCATCGTGGAGCATCCCAAATACGGCAAAATCTACGCCTATGAGGTGGACGGGTGGGGCGGACGCGTGCTGGCCGACGACGCCAACGTGCCCAGCCTGCTGGCGATGGGCTACTTGGGCGACGTGCCCATGGACGACCCCATCTACCGCAACACGCGCCGCTTTGTGTGGAGCGAGGACAATCCTTGCTTCTTCAAGGGCAAGGCCGGCGAGGGCATCGGCGGTGCCCACACGGCCTATAACCTCATCTGGCCCATGAGCATCATGATGAAGGCTTTCACGGCCGACAACGACGAGGAAATCACCTGGTGCATGCGCCAACTGTTGACCACCGATGCGGGCACGGGCTTCATGCACGAGTCCTTCCACAAGGACGACGCTGCCCGTTACACCCGCGCCTGGTTCGCCTGGCAGAACACCCTCTTCGGCGAACTGGTCATCCACCTCATTGAGAACGGCAAGACCAATCTGCTCGTCCATTGCTTGGACTAGATCGCAAGAACAGGTATTTTTCGAAAAAAGGTTTTACAATCCCTATCAGACGTTAAATTGATAGGGATTGTCATTTTGTATATCTCAAAAGCAGTACCTTTGCCGCCACATATTCATTTTTAATATCTAAGACATGAAAGAATACCTCCAATTGACAGACCAGCAAATCGAATCCCTGAAAAAGAATGACTGTTGGGCACAAGACTGGAAAGATATCAAGGTAACGGCCGATTTCGACACGAGCCGCTGCCACCGTGTGCAGTTCTATGGATGGGCGCGACTGGGTAACGGCTGCGGCACAGTGGAAATCACCGACGGCTTTGTGAAGAACTGCGGCATCTACAACGCCACGTTGCGCAATGTGACCATCGGCAACAACTGCCTCATCGAGAATATCGGTAACTATCTGAATAATGTGACCATCGGTGACGGGTGCTATATCTCTAATGTGAGCACCATCGACACCGTTGGCAATCCCGACTACGGCCAGGGCCACACCATCGCCGTGCTCAACGAGGTGGGCGACGGCAACCTGCTGCTGTTGCGAGACCTCAACAGCCAGTTGGCGGCGCTTATGGTCAAGCATGGCGACAACAAGCCCATGATGGATGCCATCAAGCGCATGGTGGCTCATTCGGTCGAGAAATCCCGCCCGGCATGCAGTACCATTGGCAACCACGTGCGTGTGGTCAACACAGGCGTCATCATCAACTCCATCATCGATGACGGCTGCCAGCTGTGCGGTGTGTCGCGATTGAGCAACTGCACCATCAGCAGCACGATGCAGAACCCCATTATCATCCGTACGGGTGTCATCTGTGAGAACACCATCATCAGCGGTGGCTCTCACCTGTTTGGGAGCGTCAAGTTGACCGACTGCTTTGTGGGCGAAAGCTGCCATCTCGAGAACGGCTTCACAGCGGCCAGCAGCGTCTTTTTTGCCAATAGCTATATGTCCAACGGCGAGGCCTGTGCGGCCTTCTGTGGCCCGTTCACGGTGAGTCACCACAAGAGTTCGCTGCTCATCGGTGCCACGTTCTCGTTCTACAATGCCGGGTCGGCAACCAACTTCAGCAACCATGCCTACAAGATGGGGCCGATGCACTACGGCGCCCTGGAGCGTGGCTGCAAGACCGCCAGCGGCGCCTATCTGCTGCTGCCGGCCAACATCGGTTCGTTCAGTGTCCTGTTTGGCAAACTGATGTACCACCCCGACACACGTGACTTGCCGTTCTCTTACCTCATTGCCTACGGCGACACGATGTACCTGAAGCCGGGCCGCAACTTCGCCACCGTGGGCCTGTACCGCGACATCCGCAAGTGGCCCAAGCGTGACAAGCGCTACAAGGGTGAGCACCGCAGCGTGGTCAACTTCGACTGGCTGAGCCCGTTCACCATCAGCGAGGTGCTCAGGGGGAAGAAGATTCTGGAAAACCTGCGCGCCGCCAGCGGCGACAACGTGAGTACCTATAATTACCATGAGTATGTCATCAAGGCTCCGCTGCTCCACAAGGGTATCAAGTATTACGACATGGCGCTGCGCATCTACATGGGTGCCGTGCTCAAGCGACACAAACCCGTTCCACCCGTCACGACCGAGGGCGAGGGCAACTGGATTGACCTGATGGGTCTGCTCATGCCGCAGGCTGCCGAGGAACAAATCATCGACGACTTCATCAACGGCCGTCTCGACACCATCGAGGCGGTGAATGCCCGTTTCAAGGCCATTGATGCCAACTACAACGAACTGCGCTGGTCATGGAGCTACCGCATCATCCTGGACTACTACGGTATCGACGAGCTCACTGACGAAGCCGTAGAGCGCATCCATCAGGATTATGTCACTGCCCGCCGTGAGTGGATCGCCCTCATCCGCGAGGATGCCGAGAACGAATTCACCCTGGGCGACATCGACCGCGAAGTGCTCGACGACTTCGTCACCCTGCTCGACCGCGAAGTGGACTTTGAGAATCAAAAGCTATACATGTAAAATGCTCGCATTTTACATGTAGTTTAGAGTTTAGGGTTTAGAGTTTAGAGAATATGGAAACTTATCAATTTGAAAAATTAACAGCTTGGCAAAAAGCAAAGGAACTGGCGATAGCTGTCTATCGGCTTCTGACCAAGTTTCCCCAATATGAGCAGTATGCCCTCACTAGTCAAGTAAGGAGAGCAGCAATATCTATACCCTCAAATATTGCCGAAGGAACAGGACGGGTATCGGTGAAAGAGAAAATCCATTTTCTGGAGATTTCCTACGCTTCGTTATTGGAAACTTATTGTCAATTGCAGATAGCAGTAGAGTTAAGCTATATCTCTGCTGACGATTTAAATGCCGTTAAGCCTCTTTTTTTCGAGACCTCTCGTTTAATCAGTGGCTTGCGTAACAGCTACACCTCTAAACTCTAATCTCTAAACTCTAAACTTCAAGGGGCCGCGCCAATTTGGTGCGACCCCTTGAATGTAGCGGGACTGAGAATTGAACTCAGGACCTCCGGGTTATGAATCCGACGCTCTAACCGACTGAGCTATCCCGCCATCTTTCTTGAAAAGCGACTGCAAAGGTACAACCATTTCCCCAACCTGCCAAATTTTTTTTGAAAAAAGTTGCATAGCCCTCCAAAACTTGTAGAATTGGAATATATTATCTATTTTTGCTACGGTAAGCCAAATGGCAATAACAAGTAACAGTAGAATCAAACCACATGAGCTGATGAGGAAGTATATACTATCAACAATAATGTTGCTGGCGGTGTCGCTGTCGCAGGCCGCAGGTGCCCAGGGTATCTACGCTGACGTGAACGGCGACGGCGAGGTGAACATCGGCGACGTGAACCAGGTGGTCAATGTAATCCTGGGCAGTACGGTCCCCATGCCGCCTGACGAGACCGAAACCGATACCATCGCAGTGACGGTATTCGACACCAATGTTGCGGCACGCCAGTACTACCGAATCCCTGCCATTGTTCAACTGCATGACGGCCAGCTGTTGGCCATTGGCGACGACAGGCATAACAGCGACTCGGATATCGGCGGCAACAAAGGTATCGACATTATGGGCAAAGTAAGTGCTGACGGCGGCAAGACGTGGGGCGAAGCCTTCTTCATTGCCAACGGCAACCCGCGTCGTCAGGGATATGAAAACAGCCATGGTGATGCGGCGGCGGTAGCTGACCATGAGACGGGAGAACTGCTCATCATGTGCGCTTCGGGCTCACAGGGCTTTTCGCAATCCACGCTCGCCAACCCCCTGTGTGTGGGACGTTACACGAGCGACGATGGCGGTGTCACGTGGACAGGCGTCGAGGTGACCAGCGACATCTACGGTATCTTTGCCGACTTTCCCGAGGTGAATGCCCTGTTTTTCTCCAGCGGGCGCATCTGCCAGAGCAGCCGCATCAAGCGGGGCAGCCATTACCGCATCTACTCGGCCGTGTGTGGCCCGATGGGAGTGGGCTGTTTGGTGCTGTATAGTGACGACTTCGGGATGACGTGGCATGCCCTGGGCGGGTCAGATGCCAGACCGACCATTGCCCCCTATGGCGATGAGGCCAAGGTCGAGGAATTGCCCGACGGCAATGTGTTGCTCAGTTGCCGTTCCAAGCAGACGGCCACCAGCGGCAGACTGTTCAACATCTATGACTACGTTACCGGCTCTTGGGGCGAAATGGCCATCAGCAATGACCCGGAGTCTGGAACCTATAGCGAAAACTGTTCCTGCAATGGCGAACTGCTCATTGTGCCCGTCATCCGCACCAGCGACGGGCGCTTCATGCATCTCGCGCTGCAGTCGGTGCCGCGGGGCAATGGCCGCCAGCGGGTGAGCATCTATTACAAGCCGCTGATGGAGATGGAGGACTACGACAGTCCTGCCGATTTCTCTTGGGGCTGGAATTGCTGTCAGGTGACCGACAACTATTCGGCCTATTCCACGATGATTGCCTTGCAGAACGGTACCATCGCATTTTTCCACGAGGACTGCAATGACAACAACAGCACGTCGGCCTATGATCTGTTATTCCAGCGCCTCTCTATCTATAAGATTACCGGTGGACGATATGTTTTCCGCAAATGAGTATGACCATGGACGATAAAAAGATACAGGTGCTGGCGGCGCCGCTGCAGGGCGTCACCGATAACGTGTGGCGCATGGCCCAGCATAACGTGTTTGGCGGTGTAGATGCCTATTACGCGCCTTTCATGCGCGTGGAGCGTGGCGAAATCCGCCGCAAGGACCTGCGTGACGTGGATCCCGAGCGCAATGCGGGCATCACGCTCATTCCACAGATTCTCGCCTGCCAGCCCGACCATGCTCTGATAATGGTCGAAGCCCTCATGCAGATGGGCTACAACCGCATCGACATCAACCTGGGATGTCCGTTCCCGCCCATTGCCCTGCACCGTAAGGGCTCGGGCATGCTGGCCTATCCCGAATTGGCCGAGGCGCTTTTCAAGGCGCTGGCAGCCGTCGATGGGGTAGAGTACAGCGTGAAAATGCGTTTGGGATGGGACAGCAACGACCAGTGGCGCGACATCCTGCCGTTGATGGAAATCATCAAGCCAGTGCATATCGCCGTGCATCCCCGCACGGGCAAGCAGCAGTACAAGGGCGAGTTGAACATGGAACAGTTCGAGGCGCTGTTGGCAGCCTCGACGTGGCCTGTCGTCTATAACGGCAGCCTGCGCACGCCCGAAGGTATCGAGGCGGTCGTTGGCCGCTATCCTGGCCTTGCCGCCGCGATGGTTGGCAGCGGGTTGGCCGCTAATCCCGGTATGTTCGCTCCCGATGCCACCCCCGACGACTACCGCCGTTTCCACGACCTGCTGGTCGATGGCTACACCGAGCAACTCAACGGTGGCGAGGCCCAACTGGTGCGTCACCTGCAGGATATCTGGCAGACCTTCCTGCCCGGCACCAACCACAAGCTGTTCAAGGCCATCCGCAAGTCCCGCAACCTTGACCAGTACCAGAATGCCGCCTCAGCGGCCCTTGCCGATGTCGAGACAGCCTTGACCGCCGCTTCCTCCCAAGAGTAGGAAATGACATGAAAAAAATACCACAGACTGCCATCACGGCAGGCTGTGGTAAAGATTAGTTATGAAAAATCAACCTTTTCCTTATTTCTTTACGGGTGCCTCTTCGAGGGCCTTGACGAGCAGTTTCCAGAACGGCTCGGCAGCGGGGATGTAGGCACGCTCGATGGTGGTGTGCGGGCTGCGCAGGGTGGGGCCGAAGCTCACCACATCCATGTGCGGATATTTGCCCAGGATGATCGAGCACTCCAGGCCAGCATGGTCAACCTGGACGATACCTTCCTCCTTGAACAGCTTCTTATACAGGTCGAGCAGCATGTGCAGGGCCTCGCTGTCGGGGTTGGGATCCCAGCCGATATAGTCACCTCCGGTTTCTACCTTGAAGTCGGCGAGGTGGAAGCAGGTCTGCAGCATCTTGACGATATAGTCCTTCATGTCCTCACGGGCCGAGCGGGCGAGAATCTGCACAGCAGCCTTACCGTCCTCGATGTCGATGATGGCGAGGTTGCTCGAGGTCTCTACCACGTTGGGATAAGCGGGGATGAAACGTACCACGCCGTCATGGCAAGCATACAGGGCACGCAGGATGGTCGTCTGGTCGTCGAGCGCCATCTTCATCTTGGGACGGTCGATAGCCTTGAGCGTCAGGTCCACATTGTCCTCGATGAGCTTGAACTCGCTCTCGAACTGGGCCTTCATCGTCTTGACGAGTTTCTTCAAGCCTTTCAGGTTGTCCTTGGGTAATACCAGAACGGTCTCGGCCTTGAAGGGGATGGCGTTGCGCATGTTGCCGCCGTGCCAGCTTACCAGGCGGGCCTTGTGGTCCTTGATGGCAAACTGCACGAGGCGCGTCATCAGCTTGTTGGCGTTGGCACGTCCCTCATGGATCTCGAGGCCGCTGTGGCCGCCCTTCAGGCCCTTGAGGGTGATGCGTACTGCGGTGTCGCCGCTGGCGGTCTTCACTTCAGCGTAATTGCGGGTGCAGGTAACGTCGATACCGCCGGCACTGCCGATGACGAACTTGCCCCAGGTCTCGCTGTCGAGGTTAAACAGGATGTCGCCCTTCATCTGACCCTTGGGCAGGTCGTTGGCGCCATACATGCCCGTCTCCTCATCCTTGGTGATGAGGCCCTCGATGGGACCATGTTTGAGTTTCTTGTCCTCCATGACCGCCATGATGGCAGCCACGCCCAGACCGTCGTCAGCGCCGAGCGTCGTGCCGCGGGCCTTCACCCACTCGCCGTCGATATAGGGCTCGATCGGGTCTGTCTCGAAGTTGTGCTTGCTCTCGGGCGTCTTTTGAGGCACCATGTCCATGTGGGCCTGCATGGTGATGCATTTGCGGTTCTCCATACCGGGAGTTGCGGGTTTGCGCATCACGATGTTGCCGGCGGGATCCTGGAAGGCTTCCACGCCCACCTTCTTGGCGAAGTCGAGCAGGTACTGCTGGATTTTCTCAACATGTCCCGAAGGACGGGGGATTTGCGTCAGCGCATAGAAATTGCGCCAGATGCACGTCGGTTTCAGTTTTTCAATTTCGTTCATTGTTTTAATTCTGCTAATGTCTTACAGGTTATAAAATGGTTAAATATTTGGCACAAAGATAAATCAATTATCCTACACATTCCAAAAAAAACCGTTAAAATGTATTGACAGGCAATTCTTTGAGGCTCTTTTGGAGTTGACTCAGCAGTTTTTGCTATCTTTGCAATCTGCGAGAAGGCGATTGGCCTTCTGTCACCGTTTGTTTAACAAGGTTTTTAGTATATATAGTTATGTCAAGATTTATCACTGCGACGGTTATTGCCGTTATCTGCTTGCTGTCGGGTAAGGCGCAGGCTGCTCCTGCCGATGGCGGTCAAGGAAATAACGAGATTATTCTCCACGCCTGGTCGTGGTCGTTCAACACCATCAGGGAACATCTCCCCGAAATCAAGGATGCGGGCTACACGATTGTGCAGACCTCTCCCATCAACGAGTGCGTCGTGGGCGAAGGCGGCGGGCGCCAGCTCTTCGGTCACGGCAAGTGGTATTATCATTACCAACCCACCGACTGGACCATCGGCAACTACCAGCTGGGCACGCGCGACGAGTTCAAGGCGATGTGTGCCGAGGCTGCCAGCCTGGGCCTGCGCGTCATCGTCGATGTGCTGCCTAACCACACGGTCATCGACCGCACGCAGATCAATGCGCGCCTCGACAGCGCCGTGAATGGCCGCGAAAACCTCTTCCATGCCAACGGCCTGTGGCCTATTAAGGACTACAGCGACCGCTACCAGTGCACGACCGGCGAGATGGGCACCCTGCCCGACGTCAACACCGAGAATCCTGACTTCCAGTACTACTATATGCAGTTTGTCAACGACGTGTTGGCTTGCGGCGCCAGCGGTTTCCGCTACGACACGGCTAAGCACATCGGCCTACCCAATGAAATGCGTGACCCCAAGTCGCCCGAGAACGACTTCTGGGACGTTGCCATGGGCCGCAAGGCCGTCAAGGGCCTGTGGCTCGCCGTGCCCCGTGACCAGCTCTTCATCTACGGCGAGGTGCTGCAGGACCGCAATGTGCCCGAGCAGGGCTATGCCGAGTATATGGACCTCACTGCCAGCAACTACGGCTGGGTACTGCGCAACGTGCTCAACAAGCATGACGCCCGTGCCGACAACCTGCTCACCTGGCACCACTCGGTTGATCCAGCCCACCTGGTGACCTGGGTGGAGTCGCACGATACCTACTGCAACGACCACGCCTCGGCAGGCATGCCCGACGAGCTCATCCGCCTGGGATGGGTCTTCTTGACCGCAAGGCAGTATGGCACGCCCTTGTTCTATTCACGTCCTCACGGCAGCACCCGCGACAACTATTGGGGCGACAACGAGATCGGTAAGGTAGGCAATGACGAGTTCAAGCACCCCGTAGTGCGTGCCGTCAACGAGTTCCGCCACCGCATGATCAACCAGCCCGAGAACATCATCTATAGCGACAACGGCAGGCAGATCATCGTCGAGCGCGGCACCAAGGCCGCCGTCGTCATCAACCTCGACGAGCAGCCCAGCCAGGTAGCCATCCCCGTCACCCTGAGCAACGGCAAATACCGTGACGCAGTGACCAAGCAGCGCCTGCAGGTCAAGAACGGCGTCCTCAAAGCCACCCTCGCCCCCATGACCTCCTATGTGCTTTACAAGTAATACATCACGCTAATATGAATACTACCGCAAGAGTGCCAATCGCTCTTGCGGTAGTTGATTTTCTATATATAGAAGTCTAAATAGAGGATGCACCGAGCATGCGGAGGACGGTGGTGAGGCGGGCAGTGTGGTCGCCGCGGATGATGACGTGGTGGTTGCCGATGCTGCGTTCCAAGAAGTAGTCGAGGGGTTCATCTAGGCGCAGGTGCAGCTGGGTGCGGCACATGTTGGGATTGGTGGTGCATTCCAGCAGGCGGGCCTTGCTGATGAAGTAGCGTTCCATGCCATTGCCGCCGCATTTGACGACGGTCATGTCCATGGGGTCGAAAACGCCCTCGACGGCGACGCCGCTCAGCGACTCGTAGTGGTCGCGCACGATGTAGCGGTCGGTCATCGCGGGGGCGATAGTGCAGTGGGCAAACACCATCTCACGGGCAGCGTTGTCGAGTATTTTTGACGGGTTGGCCATGAAGGTCATCTCGCCTGTGGCGGCCTGCACGGCGAGCATGGTGAGCAGCGCCTGCTCGTCGCCCTCGCAGCCGGCGGGAATGCCCTCCTGGTTGAGCATCGCCAGGGCCACACAGCCCGTGGTGCGCGTCGTGGGGATAAGGTCGAAGCAGTTGAGGGTGAAGGCATCCAGGCGGTAGCGCTCCACGATGCCCTTGACTGAGCGGTAGAGGCGCATGGCCTTGACGACCTCGTCACGCGACGGTTCCTTGACGCCGACGGCTTTGCTGATGAACTCGTCTGTAATTTCCTGCACCTCGTCATCACCGATAGCCTCGTAGCCCTTGACCACTTCGTCGAGGGGAACGTCCACCAACTCGACGCCCCAGCGCTCGTGCATGGCCTGGTAGTCCACGTTGCTGGCGATGAGCCACCCCGACGGCTTGCCGATGACGCCTACACGCTTGCCTTGCAGACGGGCCACCGCTTGGTTGGCGGCAGCATAGTCGCCGATGCCTTGCATGATGAAACCGGTGGGGCCGTGCAACACGCGCCCGTGACGGTCGTTGAGACGCATCCACGACAGGATTTCGAGCGAGGCGGCGAGGGAGTTCTTCAGGCCGTCGGCAATGAGCACGACATAGGGCGGCAGGCGGTCGATGTTCGCCTTGACCATCTCTTCAACGCCACCGCTGCCCACGAGCACCATTGTGGCGCCCTCGGGTAAGGGTTTGTCAAGTTCCTCGGGGAAGATGTACTGTACGTCATATTTCTCGGCAATGGCGTCGAGCAACTCGTGGTGGTCGGTTAAAATTGACTCGTGTGTTGCCAGCGACGATGCAAAAGTAATCAGATTGAGTTTCATCATGATGATAACAGTTAAAAAGATGATTAGATACCGCAAAGATAGTGAAAAATTCTGTTAGTGGTCACGACAACTCCGCAATTGGGCCCGAAGCGCACAAGGTGCGGGCCATGTCGTTGAGGGCTAAACACTCCTGGCGTGACAGGCGTTGCGTTGTCGTTCTGTTTTCCCATGGAGCGAGGATAAGCAGGTCGCCATGTGCGCATGCCTCGATAAATTCGCCTCCTGGCTTAGTGAACGGCGTGAAGCTGATGGGTGAGAGGATAATCAGGGGCAAATGGGCATTTAAGGCGGCGCGCATCACTCTCTTTTCCCCTTCGCTGATAGATGGTGAAACCAGGACTGTTCCCGCCTGGGCCTCCTTGAGGTACTGCGACACGTTTGTTTCTATTTCTTCGTCACTCAAACTCCGGGAACATTGCACTTGCCTTTTCAATGGCCTTTCCAGCAAGAACCTGTTGCCAATGGCGGCATATTTTTGCCCTGCCACATTTATCCCAAAACGCACCTTGAACAAATCGGGATGTTCCCGCTTGGCCAGCAGCCGTCGTGGATTGTCGGACAAGTAATTGAGCCATCGTTCCAGTTGCCCTGCCCGCAGGAGGATGCGGTCGTTATACCCGCTTGCAAAGAGCAGTCCGTGATTGCGGTCGTAGGTCGAGCGGGGCGGCCGTTTCCGTTGTGTTTGTTGTGGCAATGCCACAACAGACGGGACGTCTTGCCCGAGGACTATGCGGCGGTAGGACTTGTTGCAGCCCGCTTTGAAACCGGAGATAGCCTGCCCTAAGTGCTGGTCCATTTTCTCTTCTACAAACACGATGCCGTGCAGGTGGTCGGGCATCATCTGCAGTGCTACCACCCGGATTTCAGGATGTCGTTTCTCGATGTCATAGAAATTGCGCTGCACCTCCTGTCCCAGTTCGCTTAACACCACTCGCGGCTGGTCATCACTCCCAGGCATGGCATCACTTCTTCCTTCTAATCGTCCGAATAGCGGGCGCCGCCCTTCAGTTACCAGTGTGAGCATGTATATGCAGCGTCCTGTGTAATCATGGTCAAGACAACGTCGATGCATCGAGGGTTTGCACTCCCCGGCATAAGCTTTTTGTTGTTCGTAAGTCTTCCTGTCCATGATGAATGTATTAATTGACCGCAAAGATAGTAAAAAAACGTTTGTGATATGGGGCGGTGGGTTTTTGGTATGTGTTAATCTTTTAACAATATATTTGTTAAATTAACGTGATTTTCACGCGAGGGTGTTTGGTAAAGATGTATTTTTGCACCTTGTAAAATACAATAATAGACATTATACCGAAAAAACTATATTGTTATGGCAGAAACCGTCAATATCAGGGAATTGAATGACCTGATTGCAAGTAAGAGTAATTTTGTGAACCTGATCCGTCAAGGTATGGATCAGACCATTGTGGGTCAGAAACATCTTGTGGACTCGTTGCTCATCGCGTTGCTCGCCAACGGGCATGTACTGCTCGAGGGTGTCCCCGGTCTGGCAAAGACCAAGGCCATCAGCACTCTGGCATCGCTGATCGACGCGAAGTTCTCGCGCATCCAGTTCACCCCTGACCTGCTTCCCGCCGACGTGGTGGGTACCATGATTTACAGCATCAAGAAGGAGCAGTTCGAGGTGAAGAAAGGCCCCGTGTTCGCTAACTTCGTTCTTGCCGACGAGATCAACCGCGCCCCCGCCAAGGTGCAGAGCGCCCTGCTCGAAGCCATGCAGGAGCGTCAGGTGACCATCGGCGAGCAGACCTTCAAGCTCGATGACCCCTTCCTGGTGCTTGCCACCCAGAACCCCATCGAGCAGGAGGGCACCTATCCGCTGCCCGAGGCCCAGGTGGACCGTTTCCTGATGAAGGTGCTCATCGGCTATCCCAGCAAGAGCGAGGAGAGCGACATTATCAAGATGAACATTGCTCCCGATCCCGTCGAGGTGCGCGCTATGGTCACTCCCGCCGACATCGTTGACACCCGCAAGGTGGTTCAGCAGATCTATATCGACGAGAAAATCCAGAAATATATCGTGGACATCGTGTTCGCCACCCGTTTCCCGGGCGACTATGGCCTGAACGACCTGAAGAGCATGATTTCGTTTGGCGCTTCGCCCCGCGCGTCCATCAACATGGCGTTGGCATCGAGGGCATACGCCTTCTTGCGCAACCGCGGCTACGTCATCCCCGAGGACGTGCGTGCCGTTTGTCACGACGTGATGCGCCACCGCTTGGGACTGTCCTACGAAGCCGAGGCCAATAACATCACCGCCGACGAGATCATCAGCAACATCCTGGACAAGATTGCCGTTCCCTGATGGATACCAATGAACTGTTGCGCAAGGTCCGCAAGATAGAAATCAAGACCAAGGGCCTGTCGCAAAACATATTTGCCGGCGAGTACCACTCGGCCTTCAAGGGCAGGGGTATGACCTTCAGCGAGGTGCGCGAGTACCAGTATGGTGACGACGTGCGCGACATCGACTGGAACGTCACGGCCCGCTA
>JAFYYU010000017.1 GCA_017557425.1 Muribaculaceae bacterium
GTTCATCCTGAGCCAGGATCAAACTCTTCGTTGTTGTATTATCGTTTCTTCTTTTACAAAAAGATTAAATGAAAACGCAACACTCGACCTGAGTTCCAGTATTAATGTCCCGGCCTCTTATCATCAGGGTGAATCTCGTATCTTACTGCCTGTTGTACATCGTTTTAAACGATTTGGAATCGACGGGAACAACTATTACATTGTCCCTTGTTCTCTTGTACTACTCGTTGCTGCAAACATGTCAAAGAGCTATTGTTTAGCGCCACACCAGTGGCGAAAAGCGGTGCAAAGGTACTGCCATTTTTGAAACTGACAAATTTTTTCGCTACTTTTTTTCATCGAAGTTATCAACATTACGACGAAAAACAAGCACAACAAATTGAATTTCAATCTATTGTGCTAAACAAAAAATTTATAATTTTTACTGAAATTGGCAGTAAAGCCATCAAGGCATCATGCGAAAGACGCGCACGCCAATATTTGTCTTGGATTTTTCGAGGTATTTGAACAGAGGCTTGGGCTCCAGCATTACCTTTCCGCCGGACATTGATGCGTCCAGCAGATAAGGGTCGCCTTTCTCGTCAACAATGATGATGCCGTTGTGGGACACATCCAAGCCTTCTATCTTAGTTACCAGCGAGACAAAGTCTCCCGAGCGCAATGCCGCTTTCACGGCCTTGTCGTCAAGCCACGAGCGCTTGAGATAGGGGAAGCGGTGGTTACGCAGCTCAAACCGGCGTATCTTCTCCACCATGGCGCTGTCGTCCTTGAGCTGGCGGTAGCTATCGGTGTGATGTGTCATGTAGTCAATGTTCTTGACCATGTAATCGACATGGGGCAGGTCGGGAGTGATTTCGACAAGATTGCCGCGCACATGGTTGTCGATAATCCATTCGCTGATGTAGTGGATCCTGCTGGAGTAGTCCCCCATCTCACCACCACGGTAACGAACATTCAGGATGTTGGCGGCAAAATCGCGCCAAGAGTACCGCCTGTCAAGCGTTGCCCTCGTGAGCGAATAAAGCGTTTCGATAAAGGTGAGGCAGTCCAACTCATGAATGTTGATGGTCAGCACCTCCTCGTCGGCCTCCAGAGTGTGGGCTACATATGGCGTGCCCAGCAGCTGACGGGCGTAGAACTCGACGAGGGCATTGGCCTCGTTTATACCGCTCTCGTAGCCCTTCATCAAGAGTTTATTGATCACAATAGTGTCGCTATCGCAATGAAAACGCAAGCGGGTAGTCGTTGCCGCACGGGCGGTCTGTTGCGAGCCCTGCCTGGGAGAACAGGCGACGAGCAATAGAATTATCAAGAATAAACAGTGTTTCATCTCGTTGTTGTATTATTTCCGGTACAAAGGTAATGTTTTTTTCGGTTCTCCTGAATACAGAGAAGCATTTTTGGCCATATCCTCACATTATCTAATATAAGAAACAACAAGGCAGCCGCCCAAAACTGGTCGCCTGCCTAATGATTGAGTTTTAAGTCTCCGGTTTAGTTACCACTCAATAACATGTCGATCAAGGCAGTAACATCGCCAATGTTGATTGCGCCATCTTGGCTAACATCTGCATTGATCAGGTTGATGCTTTGAGGATCACCGCCCAACAGGTAGTCAATCAGGCTCGTGACATCAGCGATGTTGACCACGCCATCATCGTTTACATCACCAAGGAGGCCTGCTGCCATCGTCTCGTTCACGCTGATCACATACAGCTCCCACTTGTCGCTCACGGGCGAATGGTCTGCGGGATCGGGACCAGCCGACAGTTGAACGCCACCGTCAATAGCCCTAACGATGCCGGTCATCTCATATCCGTAATTCACCCGTATCGGGCTACCGGCATTATCCTCCCAATAGCCCTGCTTAACAGTCGCCAAGAAAGCTCCGGGCAGATTCTCGCTGTTGATATCGCCATCGCTCTTCGGCATAACCATCACAAAGGTACTGTCATTGATCTGCTCACGGCATATTGCGCCGACGACGTTCACATACTCCTGCGGCTTGGGCTGAACCATGAAGTATTCGGACTGCTCAACGAAGTTGGCGGGCAGGAATGTATTAGGCGTGTAGGGAGCAGCCGTCGTCGCGATAGGATTGGCGCGCAGCTCGATGGTGGGATTGACACGGTCGGTGAGGATACCGATCACTGTCTGTCCCAGCAACAAGCGGCCCTGGATGTCCTGTGCTTCATCACCGTTAGCTATTGCCTCTTTGAGGATGAGTTGAGCCCAGTTGCTCTGGTCATACTCCTCGTCGGCAGACTCGGGAACGGGCAATGACCGTGTGTTGTAACTGGGATTGACGGCATCGCCGTTCTCATCCTTTACCCACAGCCACTGGTTCTGGTCATTCAGCCATACGCTTGACAAGTCATTGGCAACGACATATTCCTTGCCCACTTCGCCCTTGCTGACGATGTCGGCAAGCGCCATCACGTGGTTGTTGACGACACCCACCAGTCCGTTAGCGTTATAATAACCGCCGTTGACGAAGGCAAAGTCAGTAGTCTGCGTATATTGATTGCCCTTGTCGCTGAAGATCACGTTGGCGGGCAAGGCAGTGATATCGCCATTGTAAACCCATCCATAGACGAGGTTTCCGTTAGGAGCCACTCCGACGGGGGAACCAAGCGCGTCGCCAGGCCAACTTCCGCCGGTGTAGATTGTAGTCTGGTCGGTCACCCAGGTATAGGGTTCGGTATAGTGGGCATTGTTCTCGAAATAGCAGTAGAACACATCATCACCCATTCCCGTGGCACACGACGGCACAACTGTCGATTCCTCCATCTGGACAACGGTATAACCCGAATTGCCATCATAAGTGAAGTAATGGTCGCCTGGTGTGAGGCCATTAATATTTTCTGTCTGGCCACCGTTGCCGTTGTTGAAGATGACGTTGAGCGACGTAGCCTCTTGAGCGTAATGATACCATCCTTCCTCGTCCTTCTCGGTCAACAGTGTACCGGGCCAACCCACGGGAATCACATCCTGGCCATCAATCACCTCCCAAGCATAGATGTAGGGATTATTATCGGCCTTGACGTAGATGTTCACCGTATTGTTACCGGTAACATAGTAGGTCCTGGCCACCTGATTGATCACCTCACCATTGTGGAGGACGCCAGCCCTGAGTACATGGTTGCCATCGGTGTCAAACGTCACGGTGCCTTGATAGTCGATCTGTGCGCCATTGGTCGCCGTGGGCTCGCTGCCGTCGGTGGTATAGACGATCACCGCATTGCTGTTGCTGGCCGTGAGAACGGGCGAGATCGTGTGATCATACTCGCCACTGGCCAGGTCGATGGAAACAATGGGATTGTGGAGTGCACGCGTATAGACAGCGGTCACGTCATTAGCCACGCCATCGCCAAAGCTGTAGAACACGTCGCTGGTCACGCCGTTGATGTCGGCCGTCTTGGTCGCGTCATTGCCATAGCTCAAGATAAGATTGATCCTATCGGCATTCAGCGCAGCATGGAGCCAGGTCACGCCACCGATGATGACGCGGTTGTCATAACTGTATTGCCAACCGGGGAAATTGCCGGTGTAGCTGTTGCCACCATCGTCATAGGCATAGAGCCAAGGCAAATTGCCGCCATCATACTTGACATAGACCATGATGCGTCCGTCATCGGGCTCGCTATCCATGACATATTCGCGTGTCACAATGCTGTTGGGACGCACCTCGCCGTTGGCCAGCACACCCACCTTGAGCGTCGTTGTGCGGTCGAACGAGAAGTCCATACCCGCGGTATCGGTAATCTGCTTGCTGTAGGCATTGGGCTCACGGCCATCGGTCGAATAAACCAGTACAGTGCCCTCGGTCGAAGGCTTCACATTCACTGCCAAGGGCGCATTGTAGTTGCCACTGGCCCTGTCAATGACGGGATAGCCATAGACCAGATCCTGCTTGATGTTGCCGTCCACCTGGTCGGCCAGCGACTCGGTGATGCACAGGCGGCAAGTGCCCTGGGTGTTGCACCACACCTCGGCAAATCCGTCGGGGACGCCGGCGCCGACTGCTTCATCGCCCAACTGCAGATACAACTCACCCTTATCGCCCGTCACGCGCCATGCGATGCTGTAATAGCCGATCTCCTCGGGAGACCAAGCGGTACTCTCATTGGTGATGCCGGCGGTGCGGCGTGCCTTGATAAAGCGGGTGATGATGTCATGCCACTCGGGGTGCATGAAGTGAGGATAGAACAGGCACGGTGTGCCAGGCATCGACAGGATAAAGCAGTTGGCCTCGACAATCTGGGTATTGACGCGGTGCTGATAATTGCTGTTGCTGGCATCCGTCGGCAGGTCCTTGAATGTGTCGTGGTTGTCGATAAACGTCACGGCATAGCGCCTGAATCGATAATCCCAGATAAGGCCGTCATTCTTAAGTTTGCGGAAACTGTGCCCGCTCAGGTCACCAAAGGCCTGACGGATCTGCTCCTGCAAGGGGAAGTCAAACGCGGCACTCTGGAAACCGCCCTCGTCATACACGCCCTTGATCCACGACTTGATCTCGTCGGCAGAGCCCCAGAACTCACCCACCGAGAAAGTGGGCCTTACCTGGGTGTTGTAATAAGCGAAATGCTTGGGCTCAAAGCCTCGCGCGTAGTCATAACGGAAGCCGGTGTAGCCTAACTCGTCCTTAAGGTAACGCAGATAGGTGAGAATCTTTTGCTGCGTCACTTTGCTGTGATGGTCAAGGTCACGTGCCCACGGGCCCTTGCCGGCATCGCCGCCGCAGTCTCCGTTTCCGCTGCCCATGCCGCACTCGTCATCCCAGCAGATGTCCCTGCACTTGCCGTCCCAGTCCCAGTCCCACTGGATACTGTAGGTCTTGCCCGTTGTGGGTCCGACAACGTCAACCTCATCCACGAAGTCGTAGGCATACTTCACATTATCATCCCAAGTGCTCAAACCTCCCTTGTGGTTGGCGACCACATCCTCCATGGCTGCAGTTCCGGCCTGCTTATAGGCACTAATGAGGTTAATGAGCTCGGCTTCGGTACCGAAATAGCTCTTAGGATTCCATGTCCTGCCGTTGATGTTATAGGTCTGTCCACGGCCATGGTCCAGATAGAACACGGGCACAAAGCCCATGCAGTCCGGGTTGTTGATGATGTCACCATAATGGGTGCACACCCACGAGCCGTTATGGCCCGCACGCCAGGCCTCGCCTTCGGTAACGAACACACTCTGGTCAGAGCAAACCGTCGCGCCGCTCTGCGGCAGCCACAGCAGGTCGATATAGGGAGCGATGTTGTCCTTCTGGTTCAACAGCTCGGCCCAGGTGGTAACGGGGAGATACCACTCGTCGTTCTCACCCCACCCTGCACCATACATCGTCGCCATCGTCATGTTGGGCTGACCCTCAACAGGACGGAAACTGTCCCAGAAGAAGCCCTGCAGCGCTACGCCACCATAGCCGGCAGGCCATCCCTGAGACATCATGCTTAACGGCGCCATCAGCGCCACAGTAATAATCAGTAAAAACTTTTTCATAAGCCTAAAAATTTAGAGTTAATCCATCATTTGTTTTACAATGGCAAAAGTAAGAAAAAAATTGATAATATATTACAAAAACTGGCACTAATTTTACAATTTATTGACACATGCGCAAATTAAACGATTTTTGAGACGATTTGTCTAAAAAAAAGTGTAATTTAGCAGTTCGAAACAGATGAAGACAAAACGTTTCTGCATAGCAGTGGCTGCCATGGTGCTGACGGTGTGCAGCCTGTGGGCTAAGGATGACGAGGTGATCGTCACCCGACAGCTCCATATGGGCCAGCGCAACAGCCTGCCCGAGAAGACAATCCAGGTGGAGACAAAACGGCTGGTTTTCAACAAAAAAGCCGATGCGGGCCTCATCGACGCCATCAATCTGGTCATGGACACCATCGCCAGCGAGGATTACCAGAACCGCACCTTCGTGCTGCTGCTCGAGAACAAGCCTGGCGGTGAAATCGCCATCGGCGCCCGCAACGACGACATCGTGACTCGCGGCAGCAAGGACGGGACCATCTACTATGGCGATCTGGAACACAAGCGCTACCATTTCGTCGTACTCACGGGCAAGGACAACCTGCCGCTACTGGAAAAGACGTTCAAGCGACAGGGAAAAGTACAGTTTGTACAGGAGTTCGAGTTTGTGGACTTCCCCACCCCGCGCTATCCCACCAACGTCATCGGCGAGTGGTCTCGAGACAAGGGATTCAAGTGGCTCACGGTGATCATCAACGAGGACCCCAATGCCGACCGCGACTCGTTTGACACGCCGGCAAGACTTCATGACTTAAACCAATAGACTATATAACGATGAACGAAGACCTTAAAAACAACCAAAATTATGTGATTGCCATCGGGCGCCAGTTCGGCAGCGGTGGCCGCGAGGTGGGTCAGCGCGTGGCCCAACTGCTCGACATCAACTACTTTGACAAGCAACTGCTGCTCGAAGCTTCCAAGGCCAGTGGCATCAACCCCGAGATGTTTGAGGCCGCCGACGAGCGCACGCCCAAGTTCTTCCCCAGCCTGTGGCCCCTGAACCTGGCCATGGCAGGCTCGACCTTCGTGGGCGACGTGACGACGAGCGACGACAGCATCTACAAGGCACAGTGCCAGGTGATGAAAGATCTGGTGGAGCGTAAGTCCTGCGTCATTGTGGGCCGCACCGCCGACTATGTGCTGCGCGACTACTGCCCCGTCATCAGCGTCTTCCTGCACGCCCCCATCGACGACCGGGTGGCACGCATCATGCAGCGCGGAGACTGCGACACACGCGAAGCCGCCGAAAAGCGCGCCGACAAGGCTAATAAGCTGCGTGCCGAGTACTACAACTTCTACACCGATAAGTTGTGGGGCCACGCCGACAGTTATGACCTGTCGATAGATTCCAGCCTACTGGGCATCGAGGGCACCGCACAACTCATCGTCGAATTCGTCAAGCGCCGCCTCTCAAAATAAAAAACAAGAAATACAATAAGCGACTAGGGAATTCCCTAGTCACTTATTTGTCGCCGTAATGGCCGTATGCTGTCAGAACAAGCACAAGAACCTCATCATCAAAGACACGATAGACCATTCTGTGCTTTTTTGTAATCTTGCGGCTCCAACGACCATCTGGCTTTCCTTTTAATGGTTCAGGGTGTCCCGTCCCAGTCGTGGGGTGCTCTCGCAACTCTTCAATAAAAAGCAATGCCTTCTTAAAAGCCTTGGGTTCACTCTTCGCAAGACGAGCCAACCCCTCATTGGCTAAAGGGGTAAATCTCAGCTCATACATCATATCCACTTCTCCTAAGCATGTCTTCCACAGATTCGCCAGGCATCAGGGTTGAATAATGCCCCTGACGATATTGTTCTTCGGCCTCCTCCACACGGGAAAAGAATTCTTCCTCGGTCATCGAGGTCGGATCATTCTGCTTCTCGGCAACCACACGGCGTAGATATTTCGCCACTCGCTTGAGCAGATTCTCGTCCTCGGCCACAATACTTAGGTTGCGTAGCACTTCGGCATTTAATTCTGAAGTAGTCATAATTATTCTTGTGTTTTACAGGTGCAAAGTTACTATTTTCTTTTGAAACGGGAAAAACAAGTGCGCTATTCTTATCCAATTACGCAAATATGCGTAATTGGCAAAATCCAGTGACTATTCGGTCAAAAACGCCCATTTATGTATTGCAGAACAAGGGAAGCCCCAACATTTTTGCAGAATGAATATTTTGTTCCTCAAACAGCTATATTTCAGCTATTTACAAAATATGAAATGAACTGTAATTATTTGCTGGTTTCGGTAATTGTCATTAACTTTGCAGCGAATCAAAAACCTAAAACAATTGAACACATGAACATAACTAAGAAACTGATGACGCTATTGCTAGCTATGCTGGCATGCATGAGCGCAAGCGCGCAAGATACGATGATAGACGAAACGTGTCCGCCTCAATTCCCTGGTGGCGATGCTGCGTTAATCAGTTTTCTCAATGAAAACATTATGTATCCTCCCACAGCTGCCCAGGACAAGGTAGAAGGCAAGGTCATTGTGCAGTTTATGGTGAAGAAGACGGGAAAAATCGACAAAGTCAAAGTCCTGCGTTCGGTACATAAGGATCTCGACGAAGAGGCTGTCAGAGTCATCAAGATGATGCCCGACTTCATTCCGGCCAAACAAAATGGGGAAGTCGTCGACATGTTGTACACAGTGCCCGTATCTTTCAAATTGTTCGATGAAATGAAGCCGCTCATAGTGAGTGAAGGCTCCGATGTGCCCGATGATTTCCAACCGCCGATGTTCCCCGGGGGAGAGGAGGCTCTGATGCTGTTCCTCAAGGTGAATGTCAAATACCCGCAAAGTGCTGCAAAAAGAAACGTTCAAGGCAGAGTCGTCATGCAGTTCGTTGTGGACAAGACAGGCAAAGTAGGGGAAATCAAAGTCGCCAAATCGGTCGATAAGGCTCTGGATGCCGAAGCCACTCGTGTCTGCAAGCAACTGCCTGATTTCTATCCGGCCATGGAGAATGGTGAACCCGTCAGCGTTTGGTTCACCCTCCCCATCACATTCAAATTGTAGCAGGGAAAACAGGGACGGTCCTTTTGATGTTATTATTTATTGACAAAACTGGAAATGTATCATCACATGAACACGACAAAGAAACTGATGACTCTGCTGCTGGCTGCGCTGGCTTGCATGAGCGCTAACGCCCAAGACCATGGCCGTGAGAATGGATTTGGAATCCGTCTCACTGGAGAAATGACCTCGAAAATTGACGTGAACGACCATCTGCTCAGGAGCGAGGTGTTTGATGATACGGCCTATCTCTTTTTCCCGACTACCGGATTCAAAAGTGTTCAGCTCAGCGCCTTTTACAAGGCTTTCGTCTATCAAACCCGGGCATTTGTTGAGGCTCAGTTAGGCGGTTATTACATGGGGCAGAAAAAATCTGATTTAATGTTCTTTCCAGGTCCGGGATACACGATTGAGTACCATGTTGTCAATATTGATATGGACGAATGGGGAGCATCGGCTTCGCTCGTGGTGGGTTACAATTTCCCTATCAAGAAATCATCAAGCGTGGATGTGTTCACGGGGCCAGAGGTGCGTGGTGCTATCTCATGTAAAAACCAAGCAGACCAAGACCTGCTCAAATGGCACTTCTACCGATGGCAGACGAGGTGGAAACTGGGCGTGGGCTACAACTTCAAGCACGTGGGAGCGCAAGTTAGCGGATCATACGACCTTACCGAGAAGGCCAAGCAGATGAAAAGCCGCGAATTCACGTTCTCCCTCAGCCTGGGCTACAAGTTCTGAATCAAGAACGGTTTTGTGACATAAACACGAATGACCATGAATCGATCATGAATATCATTATTGATGGATAATTCGTGGACATTTCCGGCCATTCATGTAAAAACAGGGGCACAATTCCCCGGATTCTGCTTTTTGACATTGACTTCAGTTTGCCAATGGTAATACCTTTGTGGCACGAGGGGATAAATACACTTTTAACAATTCATTAACAGTTCCGACCCACCTCTTTGATAAGGGAACCTGTAACAGTTCGCCTGGAAATCAGCATATTAGCAAGCCACCCCACAAAACCGCTAAATTGCTTTTTGACGGACAGGGGTTCGCGAATGAGCTATATGGCATAATGAAAAAGGCAACGATCAGAACAACCTCTATCACTGCTTGTCCTTTAAACTCGGCATCGAGTTCTAAATTTTCTTTCTTTGGGTTTTCACATCTTTTACGGTGAAAAGGTTGCGCGGACGGAAGATTATGTGTATCTTTGGCATTCTTTTTTTGACAACGATAATTGAGACAAGAAATGACTGACAAGATCACCAATAAAATCACCAAGATTGTGTTGACCGGCGGACCCTGCGCCGGCAAGACCACCGCAATGGCCAGGATCATCGAGCACTTCAGCGGCTTGGGCTTCCAGGTATTTGCCATTCCCGAGGTGCCCACGATGTTCAGCAGTGCCGGCATCAACTACCTGACGCATAACAAGGCCCTCTTCTTCGAGGCCGAGAAATCGACGCTCAACATCCAGCTGGCGCTCGAGGACCACTTCGCCAAGATGGCCGCACAGTGCAGCAAGCCCGTGCTCATCGTGTGCGACCGCGGTACGATGGACATCAGCGCATACGTCTCGCCCGAGCTGTGGGAGGCCCTGACCGAGGAGATGGGCACCAACACCGTCAAGCTGCGTGACGCCCGCTACGAGGCCATCCTGCACATGGTAACCGCTGCCGCCGGCGCCGAGCAGTTCTACACCAACGAGAACAACAAGTTCCGCAGCGAGGACGTAGAATTAGCACGCGAACTCGACCGCAAGGTGCTGAGCGCATGGACGGGACATCCTCACCTGCGCGTCATCGGTAACCACATGGACTTCGACGAGAAGCTGCGCCAAGTGCTCAACGAAATTTCAACTGTGCTGGGCGTTCCCAGTCCCATCGAGCAGGAGCGCAAATACATCGTCAAGGTCGTGGGCGACATTCCCGAATACACCGAAAGCGAGATCACCCAGACCTATCTGCTGAGCGAGCCAGGTACTGAGATGCGCGTGCGCAAACGCGGCTGGCAGGGCAGCTACGTTTATTTCCAGACCATTAAAAAGACCGTCAGCAGCGACAAGCAGATCGAGACAGAGCGCCGCATCACTGCCCAGCAATATGTGGACCTGCTGCAAATCGCCGATCCCAACCGCAAGCCCATCAGCAAGATGCGCAAGTGCTTCGTGTGGAAAAACCGCTACTTCGAGCTGGACACCTACATCGAGCCCAAACTGGGCATGCAGATCCTGGAACTCGAAGGCATCAAGGAGGGCGACGAGGTAGAATTCCCGCCGTTCATCAAAGTCGTCGAGGACATCACCGGCAACGAGAAATACTACAACTACCAGCTGTCCCTCAGATAAGAGATAAGAGATAAAAGATAAGGCGGTTCATGCCGCCCAACTAAAGACTAAAGCCAATTAACAAGAAAGCCAACTTTTCAGTTGGCTTTCTTGTTAATTGGCTTTGTACTTGTAGATGTCCACTAGCTTGACGTCAAAGACGAGGGTGCTATAGGGCACGAGAAGATCCGACATCTTGGTCGAACCATAACCCTGCGGATAAGGGACGATGACGGTACAACTGTCACCCACGTGCATGCGGGTTAATGCAATCATCCAGCCTTCGACGGTCTGTTTCACCACTGTACGATAAACGCTGTCGGCAGGCGACGTCAGCACGTAAGACGAGTCAACAGGCGAGCCGTCATAAAGGCTCAAGTGGTATTTCACATCAACGGTCGAAGTGATGAGGGGCTTGAGGTTGCCCTTGGTCAACATCGTGTCATTGTGCCAGCGGATAAGTGTCTTTGCCGAGGGGTCCCAAGGCGCGGTCAACATGGTATATTGGCCCGATGAGGCCTGTTGCTGGAACCAGGCTTCATTCTTCTCTCGCCAGTCCTTGTACTCGTCCTCAAGACTGGTACCCAGACAGGAATCCAACATCGTGATGGCCATGACAGCCATGATGACGGTATATAAAAACTTCTTCATTATTTCAGGTTTTAGGTGTTAGGCATTAGGTGTTAGGTTTATAGTGGTCTAAGCTAATGCCTAAAACCTAACGCCTAAAGCCTTAAAAAATTACATGAGTTTGCGGAGGACGTTGTTCAAGCTGCACTCCTTGGCCAGAATGGCGGGCAGGTCGGCGATGGCAACGCGCTCCTGCTGCATGGTGTCACGGTCACGCAGGGTGACGGTGTTGTCCTCGAGGGTCTGGCCATCGACGGTGATGCAATAGGGAGTGCCGATGGCATCCTGGCGGCGGTAGCGCTTGCCCACGGTGTCCTTGTCCTCGTAGTGGCAGGCGAAGTCAAACTTCAGCATATTCATGATCTCGTGGGCCTTCTCGGGCATGCCGTCTTTGCGGACGAGCGGCAGGATGGCGCACTTGATGGGAGCCAGAGGCTTGGGCAGGTGAAGCACCACGCGGGTGTCGCCACCTTCAAGCTGCTGCTCCTCGTAGCTGGAACACATCACCGACAGGAACATGCGGTCCACGCCAATCGAGGTCTCGATGACGTAGGGGGTGTAGCTCTCGTTCAGCTCGGCGTCGAAGTACTGGATCTTCTTGCCCGAGTACTTGGCGTGCTGGCTCAAGTCGAAATCGGTGCGGCTGTGGATGCCCTCAACCTCCTTGAAGCCGAACGGCATCTTGAACTCGATGTCGGTGGCGGCGTTGGCATAGTGGGCCAATTTCTCGTGGTCGTGGAAACGGTATTTCTCGTCACCCAGACCGAGGGCCTTGTGCCAGCGCAGGCGCTGCTCACGCCAATAGTCGAACCACTTCAGCTCCTCGCCGGGACGCACAAAGAATTGCATCTCCATCTGCTCGAACTCGCGCATGCGGAAGATGAACTGACGGGCTACAATCTCGTTGCGGAAGGCCTTTCCGATTTGTGCAATACCAAAGGGGATGCGCATACGGCCGGTCTTCTGCACGTTGAGGAAGTTGACAAAAATGCCCTGGGCGGTCTCGGGACGCAGATACACGTCCATCGTAGCGTCGGCACTGCTGCCCATCTGGGTCTTGAACATGAGGTTGAACTGACGCACGTCTGTCCAGTTCTTGGTGCCGCTCACGGGATCCACGATCTCATAGTCCACGATAATCTGCTTGAGCTCGGCGAGGTCGTTGGCGTTCATCGCTTTCTCGTAGCGGGCGTGCAGCTCGTCACGCTTTTTCTGGTTCTCGAGCACGCGCGGATTGGTAGCGCGGAACATTGCCTCGTCAAACTTGTCACCGAAACGCTTAGCGGCCTTCTCACACTCCTTGTTCATCTTCTCCTCGATCTTGGCGATCTCGTCCTCGATGAGCACGTCGGCACGGTAGCGCTTCTTGCTGTCGCGGTTGTCGATCAAGGGATCGTTAAACGCGTCAACGTGGCCCGAAGCCTTCCAGATAGTGGGGTGCATGAAGATGGCGCTGTCGATGCCCACGATATTCTCGTGCAGCAGGGTCATCGCCTCCCACCAGTAACGCTTGATATTGTTTTTCAGCTCTACGCCGTTCTGTGCATAGTCATAAACCGCGCCCAAGCCGTCATAAATCTCACTTGAGGGGAACACAAAGCCATATTCCTTGGCGTGCGACACGATTTTCTTGAAAACGTCTTCCTGTTTTGCCATTGTAATTTATCTGTTATTACGTTATTTTCTCTTTTTCAAGCCGCAAAGGTAATAAAAATCCCTCAAAGCCAAAGCCCCTTGAAGGATATTAGCGTTATTTAACGGGGCAATACTTCAACTAGAGCATACAGGCCCAACCAAACTTGCGTGCGATCTCTTTCAACAAGCCACGGTCACGAACTGGAATTGTCACTTTGACAGTTTCACGCTGATTATCACGCTCGGCAATGCTGGCAACATCCAGGTCATACTGCATCTGCATGTTCAACCAGATATCGGCAGGAATTCCTAATGCTTTCTCTAGCGCCAAAGCCATGTTGACAGATATTGCTCGCTTTCCATTCACCGTTTCGCTCAATACCGATGGCTTGACCCCCATCTCGTCAGCCAATTGTTTTTGAGACACACCACGCTCCTTGAGCTCATCCCGAATCAATTCACCGGGATGAGTGGCAACCACTGGAGTAAATTCTTTCTTATTCATAATGCTTAGATATTTCAAACAACAATGCGTTAACGATAATACCAGTTTCATCAGGAGAACTGTGAAACAATAAGCGATACTGAGCATTTATCCACACCGCATCCACCCCGTTCAAGTCTCCTTTCTTTTTCTCGTAATGCAGTGATTTGATAAAAAACAAATCCTCGATGCGACGTGCCGCTTTGAGGTAGTTTACTACCTTGACATACCGCTTGACAACATCCTTAGACAAGCGCTTGTAACTGCTGTCAGACGTGGTACCTGTAGTATAGAGCTCCTCTAAAGCTTTTGTTTCAAATGAAATATTCATTGTTCAAGTTTTGTTCTCAATAGGAAACAAGCTCAAATTCAACCGCAAAGATACAAACAGTTTTTAAATTATTCGCAAAATTGCGAATAATTTTCTTATCATTTGCTGATTTTACTCGATTAAAAGCCGTTAGAACTTGGAGTAGAGGAAGGGCTGGACAGTCGCGCTGGCGAACTGGAGTACGAGCTGGACGAGAAAGATGAAGATGACAAGTTTGAGCCACCAGGGTGCATCGATGAAGCGGTCGCGCAGCTTGTCCCAGATGCGGCGGGGCACAAAATGCAGCCCGAAGATAATAGCCAGCATGAGGCACCAGGTCGAGCGCCGCTCAATAAATACACGCACATAAGCCCACTCAAAATCAGTGAAAATGCCGCTGATGATTTGGCCTGCCGCATGGAATGAGCTGGCACGGAAGAATATCCAAAGGAACGCCACGAAGCAGAACGTCAAGAGCCATGAGACAAAGCGTGTGGGACGTGTGCTCTCTATGCAATCCAGCCAGGGCTTGCAGATCTTGTGCACACACAGGGCGATGCCATGTCCGGCGCCCCAAACGACAAAAGTCCATGCCGCACCATGCCACAGGCCGCCAAGCAGCATGGTCACCATGAGGTTGACATACTGGCGGGCCCTGCCCTTGCGATTGCCGCCAAGTGGGATATAGAGATAATCACGCAGCCACGACGACAGGGTGATGTGCCAACGCCTCCAGAATTCAGTGACGTTCAACGAGCGGTAAGGATAGTTGAAGTTGATGCCTAAATCAAAGCCCATGATGCTGCCCAGGCCGATGGCCATGTCGCTGTAGCCCGAGAAATCGCAGTAAATCTGCATCGTGAAGCCCAGCACCGCCATGAGCAGCTCAAAGCCCGTGTAGCCCGACGGATTGCCAAAGGCGATGTTGTTATACTGAGCGATATAATCGGCAAAGACAGCCTTCTTCAATATTCCCAGCATGACCAGGAACAGACCGCCGTAGATCATCTCGCGCGTGGCAGGCTTGTTCTCCCTCAACTGCGGCATGAAATCGCATGCGCGGACGATCGGGCCTGCTACCAGGCAAGGGAAGTAGGACAGGAAGAAGAGATAATCGATATAGTCATCGACAGGCTGGATCTTGCCCCTATAGACGTCAACAACATAGCTGATGGTGCGGAAGGTGTAGAACGAAACGCCAACTGGCATAATCAGGTCCAATGGCTGGAAATTGCCCTTAATGAGCGCTTCAAAATTCCACATCACGAAGTTGCTGTACTTGAAGAACAGCAGGATGCCCAACGAGAACACCAACGACACCGTCAGCGCGGTTCGCCGTTCGGTGCGGTTCTTGCTGGACTCTATGAATTGTGCTACCCACCAATCAAAGAAGGATGTTGCGACGAGCAGGAGAAAGAAGATACCACTGGACTTGTAGAAGAAATAAAGGCTGAAGGCGATGACAAAAAGCATCATCTTCTTGCGACGCGACTTGAGCAGGGAATATACCGGCAGGAACAGCAGGAACAGAACCCAAAACAGTCCGCTGGTGAACAGCATGGGCTCATCGCGGTTGAAGGCCAGCAGCGACAGCAGTTGCGTTATGTCAATCGCGCCTAATATCATGGTATTATTTAGGTGGTTGGTATATCACGATATGTTTGGCACGGTTGATCCCCTCGTCAGGCTTGTCAAGACGGATAGGATGAGCGCCATGGTCACCTATCCACTTCACCACGCGGTCCATCCACAGGTGGGCCGAGGCACGGGTGGGATGGGCACCGTCACGGCTCCGCTCAAAATGGTCGTGGGCGCTCAAGTAGAAACAGTTCTCGTCAACTTCCTGCTCCAGCAGGTCGTTGATGCCCGTATCCTCGTCCCAGTTGGGCGGACCAATCCACACATATGGAATATCGCCTATCTCGGCCAGAATCTTCTTGAGATGAGGGCGGCGAGCATTCTTGATGTCGGGGACATACAATTCGTTGGCTCCCAGACACACAAAAATATAGTTGGGGTGATACTTGTTGATGAGCTCGGTAAGACGCGCCGTCTCGCCCCAGCACAGGGTGGAACTGCTGTACCAGATGACCTCGACCAATGTGTGGCCGTTCTTGTCACAGTATTTTGCCAGACGCGGGGCCAGTCCCTCCAGCATCGAGTCACCGATAAAGAGAATGTTCTTGGCTGTGGTATCCAACGGGGCACGCCAGCCCTGGGGATGTTTCCCGTCGGGCAGGCGTCCGCTGGCGTCTAAAGTATCCGTGACCTTTTCAGGTCGCTTCTTCATCTGGGCACCCAGATCCCGCGCAAAAGACGCCGTCTTGATTTCCAGGCCACCTACACGGAAGCCGTCCTGCCAAAAAGACAAGACCACAAAGAAAACAAGCGCAGCAAGCAGCAGGGTCCACAGGCCCCAAGATGGTTTGTTCATTCAGTTGTTCAATCGTGTGATGATAACAGGGTTACTTGAGCAATTCGATGCCCAAGCCGGGACGGTCGTGCAAGGTGATCTTGCCGTTCTCGACAGTCATGCCCGTGAAGCGGTCGTTAGCAATGAGCAGGTTACCGTCAAGGTCGGCGAAATCCACAACAGGCGACAGGTTGGCGGCAGCGGTCACGGCACACGAGGTCTCGGTCATGCAACCGATCATCACCTTCATGTCGAGGGCACGTGCCAAGGTCACCATCTTGTGGGCCTCATACAAGCCGGTGCTCTTCATCAGCTTGATGTTGATGCCGTCATAAACCCCCTTGAATCTCACGATATCGGGCAGGCGCTGGAAAGCCTCATCGGCGATGATGGGCAGCGGCGAGCGCTCACGCAGCCATGCGGTCTCGTCAATCCACGTCTTGTCAAAGGGCTGCTCCACAAACACGCAATTGCGCTCATTGAGCCAGTGGCACATTTCAAGGGCATATTCCTTGTTGTTCCAACCCTGGTTGCAATCGACGCAGATGGGCACATCGGGCATCATCTCGCGAATGATATCGATAGTTGCCTGGTCCTGGTCAAGACCCATCTTTACCTTGATGAGCTTATAAGGACGAGCTTCCTCGACTTTCTGGCGAACCACCTCGGGAGTGTCGATACCGATGGTGAAACTGGTTACCGGCGTCTTCTCGGGGTTGTAGCCCCAAATCTTGTACCAGGGCTGGCCCATGATCTTGCCCAGCAGGTCATGCAGGGCGATGTCAATACTGGCCTTGGCGGCGCGGTTGTTCTCTTCAACGCTGTCCACATAGCTCAGGATGTCCTCGATGCAGAAGGGATCCTTGAACTGCTCCAGGTCAAGCTTGTTGAGGAACGTGGTCACGCTCTCAACGCTCTCGCCCAGATAAGGCGGCATCGATGCCTCGCCATAGCCCTTAATGCCCTCATATTCCAGCGTCACCTGGACGTCGGGGGTAGTAGTGCGGCTGTAACGCGCCAGATTAAAGGCGTGGCGCAACTTGAGCTCATAGGGGAAAAACGACAGTTTCAGCTTGCCGGTCTTGGGGATTTGGTTGACCTGAGGCACAGCTTTTTTACTCTTTTTCTTGGCCACGCTCTCTACAGCGTTGATTGACACGGGTGATGCGGCGGCAATCGCCGTCAGACCCATTCCTGCAATAAATTTTCTACGATCCATAATTATATAGTTTTTAGCTCTTAGTTTCTAGTTTTTAGTGCGATTACTTTCGCCTGGAAATTCTCCTGATTTAGAAGTACCACGGGTGGTTCTTCAGGGCAACGATGCCCTTGGTGCCCACCATGCCCTTGATGCGGCTGGCGCTCAGAGGCGAATACAGGTAGGGATAGTCGCTGGCCGTGGGAATCAGGCTATTGATTTTCACCTGACCTGAGCAATGGATGTACTTGCCGTCGCGCAGGTAAATGCCCACATGGGTAACGCGGCCCGTCTTCTCGTTGCCGAAGAACAGGAGGTCGCCCGTCTCATACTGGCGCCAGTCGGTGCCCTTCTTCATGATTTTGCCGGTCAAAGCCTGTTGCGAGGCATCCCGTTGCAGGATGATGCCGTTGCTCAGGTAGCTCACTTTGGAAAGTCCCGAGCAGTCGGTCACCTTGGTCGAGGTGCCGCCCCACAGGTAGCTCGAACCCATCATGCGGCGCGCGGTTTTCTCGATCTGGGCGGCGCTGAAGCCCTGCTGGCTCCACTGCGACAGTTCGGCGCAATCAGCGGCATCGACCCACCCCACTCGGCCATCAGGCGTCGCAAGTTTGAGCCAGCCGCTCTGTGACGTTTTGTATTCCAGGATGTTGCCCATTACCAGGTCGCTCACGGTCTCATCGCCGTGAGGCTCGGTTACCAATCGTGAGTCATAGGCGGTAACGATATATCTTTTAGCCTTGCGCCAGGCCTTCATCTGTGCTTCGGTCTTGAACGAGAGCGAACTCTCGGGCACGTAGGCGATGTAGTCGTCGGCCATCTGCACGCGATACCAGTCGTCATCCTTCTGCAAGACCTTGACGGGAGCGCCCATGATGCCCTGGGTGGCGATTTCGGCGCTGTGTTTAGGCTCGGTTCGCAGCGTGGCGATGCTCAGCTTCACCTGGGCCCACTTGCGAGAGGCAGGGATGCCGTCCTCCAGAACAGTGATTTTGTCGTCGTACCTACTGTAGCCGTTCTTGAGCATGGCGGCCTGAATGGCTTTTTTCTGGGCCTGGGTGCCCACAGTGCCGGTCAACACCCATTTGCCAGCCTGTTGAGAGGCTTTCACGTCCCAGATGGCAGTGCGCTTGTCAGGGGCGATGCGCTGCTTGAGGTCTGCCAGCGTCTCCTCGGGCGTAACCGCCATCGCGGCGATACCCGTCAGGGCCAGCATCAACACTAGAATAAATGATTTGATGTTCATTTCTTTATCGGAGTTATTGAATTTACTTTGAGATGGCTGTTCCACTTGTCATAGAACAGGTTACCCTTGCGCCACTCGACCTCGCCAGGCTGGAAATCAACAGTCTCGCTACGGATATAGGTCTTGGCAGGGCTCAACTTGTCGCCCACACCCTCGTTGGTCGCCATGCGATACACGTCGATACCTGTAGCATAGTAGTCGTTTAGCGTCGTTCCCACGGCGCTACGACCGAATGACGGGTCAGTAGGAATCCAGCCGATACCCTCGAAATAGGTCTCGCACCAGTCATGCCAGTTGATCTCGTCAGGATGCAGCATCCAGCCGCTCTCCCAGCGGGCGGGTATGCCCAGCGAGCGCGCCAGTGTGATGTAAAGCAGGCCCACCTGCCCACAGTCGCCGTGACCGTTCTCCATCACATATTGCGGGATGTTGGCCAGCGTACTGTATTCTCTGGCTCCTGCCCACGGCAGGTTATAGCCTATCCATTCATAAATCTTAGCAGCCTGCAACACGGGATTGGTCTCGTTGCCCACAATCTTGCGGGCTAGAGCACGCATCTCGTCGGTAATGATGACGTGGCGAGGTTCGTCACCCGTGAAACGCTTGTACACCTCGCTATTGGTATTATAAGGCTCCAGCATGGCGATGAGGTCCTGCTGGCTGTAGTGACGCTCGCCCACGTCGTATGAGAAGGTGTACTCAAAGTGTGTCGGCTTGCCCTTCTCGGCCACAGCTTCCATATAGACGGTGTGGTGCTTGCTGCCCTCGCTGAAGGTCACAGGGCGGTTGCTGCTCTCGAGGCGGATGTTCTTCTGTCGCAGGTTCTCATAGGGGAACGGCATCCACACGCGCAGTGTCTCGCCGGCGGGAACAGCATCGGCATCGACGTCGAGGGTAAATGTGATGTTCATGCGGCGCCAGTCGCGCACGTTGTTCTTGTCGGCGGGCGTCTGCATGGCTTCCAGGTAATACTTGCGGCGGGTGAGGAAACTCTCGTGGTTGTCGGCGGCATTCTGGGCGGCAAATTCCTTGCCCAGCAGCCACAGGTTGCCCACACTCTTGCGGAACCACATTTCCTTGCCGTCGATGTTCATCACCTCCAGGGCACGGGTACGTTTCCAGTTCTCAATCTGGGCATCGGTGGCCTCGGGCATCTTCTCGCGGATCTTTTTCACGCCCTCCTCGGGGGTGATGCGGAAGTCGGTGCGGATGCGCTGCATGATGGTGCGCAACGAGTCGATGCGCACGGCATCGGCCTGACGCACCTTCTTGGGCAGGGATTTCATCACTTTCTCGGCACGGGCAAACTCACCCTGTGCGATTAACTGGTCCACTTGGGCTTGCCAGTCGGGGGCAGCCATAGCCGTCAGTGCCAATGCGCTAACAGCAAATGCCAACAAACATTTTTTTGCTTTCATTACTTGAAAAATTTGATCTAACGGGCAAATTTACGGTGATTTTTTGAATACCCAAAAAGTTGGCCCAAATAGTTATCAACACAACGCCAGTTGTCACTTCTTTTCCAGCAAGGCGACGTTCTCGACATGGTGGGTATGGGGGAACATATCCACGGGCTGGATTTCCACGACACGATATTTCACGTCAAGCATGGCGATGTCGCGTGCCTGGGTCGCGGGATTGCAGCTCACATAAACCAACCTGTCGGGCTCGGCGTTGAGGATGACCTGGACCACGTCCTCATGCATGCCGGCGCGCGGCGGGTCGATAATCATCGCCTCGGGACGGCCGTGCTCGGCGATGAAACCGTCGGTCAACACATCTTTCATGTCACCGGCATAGAACAATGTATTATCTATATTGTTGACGCGCGAGTTCAGTTTAGCATCCTCGATGGCCTCGGGCACATACTCGATGCCGATGACCTGACGGGCCTGGCGGGCCACAAAGTTGGCGATGGTACCCGTGCCGGTGTAGAGGTCATAGACGAGTTCATCGCCCGTGAGAGCGGCCATGCGGCGGGCCACCTTATAGAGTTCGTAGGCCTGACGGGAATTGGTTTGATAGAAAGACTTAGGACCTACACGGAACTTCAGACCTTCCATTTCTTCCTCTATGTAGTCACGGCCGCTATAGGTCACAAATTCCTGATCGGCCAGCGAATCATTGACCTTGAGGTTGACGACATAAAGTAATGACGTGATTTGCGGGAAACGGTCGTGCACAGCACTCATCACGTCCTCGATGGCGGTGCGGTCATCTTGACCGAACACGATGACCTCCATTACCTCACCCGTGCTGGCGGTACGCGTCATGGTCATGCGGATGAAGCCTTGCTGGCCACGGATGTCGTAAAAGGAGTAACCCTTCTCGACACAATAATTGCGGATGAACAGGCGCAACTTGTTGCTGATGTCGTCCTGCAGCCAGCAACGCTTGATATCGAGCACCTTGTCAAAGGCGCCAGGGATATGGAAACCCGCCGCGTTACGGTCGGGGAACTCTACCCCACTCTCAAGCAGCTCGCGGGTGAGCCAGCACTTGTTCGAGAAAGTGAATTCCAGCTTGTTGCGGTAGTAGGTCGTCGCCGCCGAGCCCAAAATGGGATTAATGGCAGGGATGGGCACCTTGGCGATGCGTTCCATCGCGTCCACAACCTGCTGCTGCTTGCACTGCAGCTGGTACTCATAAGGCAGGTGCTGCCACTTGCAGCCGCCACACAGGCCAAAGTGCTCACACATCGGCTCCACACGCAGCTCGCTGGGCTTGACCAGCCGCTCGATATGCCCCTCGGCATAGCTGTGCTTCTTGCGGTCAATCTTCAGGTCGATCACATCGCCAGGAGCACCAAACGGCACAAACACCACCAGGTCGTTCCAGCGGCCCAGGCTCTTACCCTCGGCCGCCACACCTGTTATCTCAAAATTCTCAATTACCGGAATATCTTTTTTCTTTCTCATCGTGCCTGCAAAATTACAAAAAGCTTGGAAGACAAGAAAGGCAAGGGAGGCAAAAAACGCACATTATCGACCTTACTTCTCCTCATTGAGGGCTTGGTTGATGTAGTCGCGGGAGAGACCGAGGGAGACAGCAGTGTCGATGTCACGGTTCATGTCGTCGCGCTGGAAGCGCAGTTTGTTCAATTTAGCGCGCAACAGGTACAGATAGGGGTCGTCGGGGGTCATCTCGAGGGCAGTGCGGATGTCGGCCTCGGCATCGTTGAGGCGTTTCATCGCCAAATAACAATCAGCACGATGACCTAAGAGTTGGGCGCTGGGCTGGACTTTGATGACCTGGGTAAACAGTTCGGCAGCGCGGGCGTGGTTGCCGTTGCGCTTATGAAGCAAGCCCATACCCTCGTGATAAAGACCCGAATTGGGGTTGATGCGCTTGATTTCGTTGAAGAGGTCCTCGGCACGCTTGGTGTCGCCGCGTTCCATGGCCAACACGCCCAGCGAATAGCGAGCCTCGGTGTTATAGAGGTCAAGTTCGCACACGCGCTCATAGTCATCAATCGCACGCTGCGTGCTATCCATCTCGATGTACAGGGCTGCGCGGTTCAGCAGCAGCGTCACGGCATGGGGCGTCATGTCGAGGGCAAGAGAGTAGTTCTTCACCGCATCAGCCAGTTTTCCCTGGTAGCGCTGCAGCGTGGCGATATTGCTCAGCACCATCGAGTTAGACGGGTTGTCGGGGTCGGTCTTGAAGGCCTTCATGAGCCATTGCTCGGCCATCGGCCAGTCGTGACTATAAATATAGGTCTGCGCCGAATCGATATACTGGAAATAAGGCGTCTCAGTGTCCAGGTCGGCGACATAGGGCTTTTCAGCCTTCTGGGTCTGCGGCTTCATACCCTGCGGCACCTTCAAATTCTCCTCACCAATGGAATTAACCACCTGCGCCCCACCCTGCAGCCAAGCCAGCACAACAGCCAGGACAACGAAGGATATATAGTTTCTCATCTCGATCTTTTTTAATGCGAATTTCGCTAATTTTTCAAATTTTGCCAACCCGGTTATCTAAGTAACAAATTATTTGAATTGCAAACACGCGCCGTTTCCAAACTCGGACCTCCAAAGTTTGCAATCAACCCCAGTTGAAATCCTGTGGCTTTAAGATAGTTCTTGACTTGGACCTTGTGAATATCAGCAAGTTGCGAGACAGCCTTCAATTCCACAATAATCTTATCATAACAGACAAAATCTGCAAAATACTCCTTTTTAAGAGTGACTCCATTATACTGAATGCGTAAAGGGACCTCTCGTTTATAAGGAATGCCAGCAGCTATGAATTCCAGCTCTAAAGCCTCTTGATAAACAGCCTCCAGGAAGCCGGAACCCAGCCCATTGTAAACTTTTAATAAACAGCCCGTTATATCATATGATTCTTTAGGATATAATAGCATTGCAATTAAGATAATTAGTCAAATTCGCGTAATTCGCATTAGCCCCGCAGGGTCAACTGTTCATGTGTACGTCCATTTGGGGGAAGGGGAATCGGATACCGTGCTGCGGGTACTGCTTGTAGATCTGCTCGTTGACGTCATAGAGCACATTCCAGTAATTGGCGATTTCGGTCCAGGCACGCACGATGAGCGTCACCTGGCTGTCGTCCAGGCTCTCCACGTTCACGGTGGGCGTGTAGTTGGGCTTGGGAATCAGCGCCGCCAGGTGAGCCTCCTGCGTCTCGTTCCATTGTTCCACACGCTTGCGGTGCCAGTGGAACAGGCGCTTCCACCACGCCTCTTTCCCATCTTGTTGTGGCTGCTCATGAGTTTCTTCAGGCTGCTCGGCCTCCTTGACATCGGCATCGGTGTGGACGATGCGCTCGTCGGCGGTGAGAATGTCGAGGGCGACTTTACGGGCCATGTCCACATCGTCGCCATAGCTGATGCCCACGCGCCACTCCACGCGGTGATAGGGCTCGGCGCTGAAGTTCTTCAAAGAGCCCGTCGCCAGTCCGCCGTTGGGGATGACGATGCGGTCGTTGTTGTAGGTATTGATGACCGTATTAAAGATCTGGATTTCACGCACCGTTCCCTTCAACTCGCCAAACTCGATGTAATCACCCACCTTGTAGGGTTTCAACAGCAAGATGAGCACACCGCCGGCAAAGTTCTGCAACGTGCCGCTCATGGCCATACCGATAGCGACACCGGCACTGGCAAAGATAGCAATGAACGAACTTGTCTCGATGCCCAGCACCCCGATGACAGTGATGATGAGCAAGAACAGCAGCGTGATCTTGATAAAGCTCAGCAGGAACGAAATAAGCGAGCGTTCAAATCCCTTGCGCACCATGATGGCGCGTGCCACGCTGTAAATCTTGTTGATGATGAACTTGCCGATGTAGAAAATCAGAATGGCAGCAAGGATGCGCAAGCCCAGCGAAATAATCTGGCTCGAAAGCGAAGTCACCAAACTGCCCACGTCCAGATACTTGAACTTATCCACAATCTTGGCGGGTGTCATCGCCGCTATGGAGTCGGGATGCAACTGACTGGCCAGCGAATCGACCTGTGCGGTCACCACGTTGGTCGCTTCCTTGATTTTGTTGGCCGCCGTAGTGTCGGGCGTTGCCACGGGAATCTGAAGCAATATCTTGTCCAATATCATAATCAATACATTTTTAAAGATGCAAAGGTAACATCAATCCCTCAAAATAAACCTTAAAACACCGCTAAATAAAGTGAATACCCTTGTCAAAAGCCTTTTTCGGCCCGTTTCAAGCCGTTTTATTCGTGAGAATCAGCGCAGATGAGCCATTGTGTGATAAATAATCATTGTATTGACCGTAGAATGAAAACAAATGACTAATTTTGCGGGCCAAAAATACTCAGATTCAATCTGAATTTCAACAATTAATAAATACATAAAAGAGATGAGAAAGACATTATTATTTGCCGTGGCCGCCTTCATGCTTGGCATGACAATGCATGCCCAGGACGAGGTAGTGCCCTATTTCACCGTTGACCAGTTACCTGACCTGATCAAGTGCCTGCCGGCTCCTCCCGCATTTGACAGCCCTGAGTTTGCCAATGACATGATGCGTTTCGCATGGGGCAAACAACAGCGTCTGGACCCGGAACGCGCCGAAATTGCCAAACGTGACGCCGTATGGTCCTATGAGGCCTTGCTCGCCGAGTTCGCAATCCCCTTTGGGCTGGAAATCAGCCGCGAGGGAACGCCCGAAATCTGGAAGCTGATGGAAACCAGCCTTACCACGACCGATGCCATGCGAGTGGCCCCGAAGGCCTATTACCACCGCCAACGCCCCTTTGAGCGCTTCCAGGACAAGATGCTCACCGGCGAGGAGGCAGAGTTGTCGGGCGAAGGGTCCTATCCTTCAGGTCACACCATGCGCGGATGGACCGCTGCCCTGTTGCTCGCTGAAATCAATCCAGCCGCTGCTGACACCATCTTTGCGCGCGGTTGGATGTATGGCGAGAGTCGTGTGATTGCGGGCGCACATTGGCAAAGCGACGTGGATGCCAGCCGTGTTGCCGCCAGCATCGGCTATTCCGTCCTGCATACCAGTCCTGAATTCTGTGAGCAGATGGCCAAGGCACGATACGAGTTCCTCGAGAAGACAGGTCAGCTGCCCAAGAACGATAAAAAAGGTAAAAAATCCAAGAACAATAAGGCCAAGAAAGGTCTAAAAAATTAGTCTGTCCCCTCTCCAACGGGGGAAAATGGTGATTGTTATGGGTCAATTTTCAGAAAAAACGCCTATAGCAATCACCATTTTCTTCTTTTTTTATTATTGTAAAAAGCTTTTTTGTACCTTTGCACCCGAATTTGAAAATGTACATGATTTAAAATGAAAAAATTCAACGAGTATAGCGGGTTTAACCTGTCAGATATCAACAAGGAAGTCCTGCAGCAGTGGGACAAGGAAGATGTGTTTGGCCGCAGCATCAGTGAGCGCGAAGGCTCACCGGCCTATGTGTTCTATGAGGGTCCTCCCAGCGCTAACGGCATGCCGGGCATCCATCACGTGATGGCCAGGACAATCAAGGACATATTCTGCCGCTACAAGACGATGCAGGGTTTCCAGGTCATGCGCAAGGCCGGTTGGGACACCCACGGCCTGCCTGTGGAGCTGGGCGTAGAAAAGGCACTGGGCATCACCAAGGAGGATATCGGCAAGAAAATCTCGGTTGATGACTATAACGCCACCTGCCGCAAGGAGGTGATGAAATACACCCGAGAATGGGAAGACCTGACCCACCGCATGGGCTACTGGGTGGACATGAACGACCCCTACATCACGTTCAAGAACAGCTACATCGAGAGCCTGTGGTGGTTGCTGAAGCAACTCTACAACAAGGGTCTGCTCTACAAGGGCTACACTATCCAGCCTTACTCGCCCGCTGCCGGCACCGGCCTGAGCTCGCACGAGCTGAACCTGCCGGGCTGCTACCGCGACGTCAAGGACCAGACCGTGACGGCCCAGTTCACCGTGCTGAGTGGTGATGAGCACCCCGTCATCAAGAAAATCCACGAGGCAGCCGACGAGGGCTTCAACGACACCTATGTGCTGGCCTGGACCACCACGCCGTGGACCTTGCCCTCTAACACCGCCCTGTGCGTTGGCAACAAGATTGACTATGTTGCCGTCGAGAGCTTCAATCCCTACACGGGCAAGCCCGCCATCTACCTGCTGGCCGAGGCCCGTGTCGATGCCTACTTCAAGGCTGACGGCAAGGATCAGCCGCTGGAGTACAACGCCGGTGACAAGGTGGTGCCCTGGAAGGTTATCGCCCAGTTCAAGGGTCAAGACCTGCTGGAGATGCGCTATGCCCAGCTGTTCCCGTGGGTAAAGCCTGTGGACAAGATTGACGGTAAGGTTGTGGGTAACGACAACGGCTTCCGCGTCATCCCCGGCGACTATGTGACCACCGAGGACGGTACCGGTATCGTGCACATCGCGCCCACCTTCGGTGCCGACGACGCCCGCGTGGCCAAGGCTGCCGGCATCCCCGCCCTGTACATGATCAACAAGAAGCTGGAGACCCGCCCCATGGTGGACCTCACGGGTAAATACTACGCCATCGAGGACCTTGACGAGGACTTCGTCAAGAACTTCGTCAATGTGGACCTTTACAGCGAGTATGCCGGGCGCTGGGTCAAGAACGCTTACGACCCGCAGTACACCGTGGGCGGCAAGTTTGACGAGGACGCCGCCAACAAGGCCGAGGACTTGAACATCTACATCTGCATCCGCATGAAGCAGGAAGGCACCGCCTTCAAGATGGAGAAGCACACCCACAACTATCCCCACTGCTGGCGCACCGACAAGCCCGTGCTCTACTACCCGCTTGACAGCTGGTTCATCCGCGACACTGCCTGCCGCGACCGCATGATTGAGCTCAACGGCCGCATCAACTGGAAACCCGAGCACACGGGCACCGGACGCTTCGGCAAGTGGCTGGAGAATCTGAACGACTGGAACCTGAGCCGCAGCCGCTACTGGGGCACACCGCTGCCCATCTGGCGCGACGAGGATGGAGAAGAAAAATGCATCGGCAGCATCGAGGAACTCTACAACGAGATTGAGAAGGCCGTTGCCGCTGGTGTGATGAAGAGCAATCCCTACAAGGACAAAGGTTTCGTCCCCGGCGATTACAGTGAGGAGAACTATAACAAGATCGACATCCACCGCCCCTACGTTGACGACATCATCCTGGTGAGCGACAGTGGCAAGCCCATGAAGCGCGAACTGGACCTCATCGACGTGTGGTTTGATAGCGGCGCGATGCCCTACGCCCAGCTGCACTACCCCTTCGAGAACAAGGAGGCCGTGGACAAGAACACCTTCTTCCCTGCCGACTTTATTGCCGAGGGCGTGGATCAGACGCGTGGTTGGTTCTTCACCCTGCACGCCATCGCTACCATGGTGTTTGACAACGTGGCCTACAAGAACGTCATCTCCAACGGTCTGGTGCTCGACAAGAACGGCAACAAGATGAGCAAGCGGTTGGGCAACGCCGTTGACCCGTTCGGCGCCATCGAGAAATACGGCAGCGACCCGTTGCGCTGGTACATGATCAGCAACTCGTCGCCCTGGGACAACCTCAAGTTTGACGAGGCTGGCGTGGTCGAGGTAGCCCGTAAGTTCTTCGGCACGCTCTACAACACCTATTCGTTCTTCGCCCTGTATGCCAACGTGGACGGCTTCGATCCCGAGGCCCCGCAGGTGCCCATCGCCGAGCGTCCCGAGATCGACCGCTGGATCATCTCGCTACTGAACTCGCTCATTGCTAATGTGCAGGCCGACTTAGAAGACTATGAGCCCACCAAGGCCGCCCGTGCCATCAGCACCTTTGTCGGCGACCACCTGAGCAACTGGCACGTTCGTCTGAACCGCAAACGCTTCTGGGGCGGCGAAATGACCCAGGACAAGCTGGCCGCCTACCAGACCCTGCACCAGTGTCTCACTACCGTGGTGCTGCTCATGGCTCCCGTGGCACCCTTCTACAGCGACCGTCTGTACCGCGACCTCACTCACAGCGAGAATTCTGTTCACCTGGCCAAATTTCCCAAGAGTGACCCAAGCGTCATCGACAAACAACTCGAGCAGCGCATGCAGGTCGCTCAGGACGTCACCTCGATGGTGCTGTCGCTGCGCCGCAAGCAGAACCTCAAAGTGCGCCAGCCGCTGCAGGCCATCATGGTGCCCGTGCTCGACGATCGCCAGCGCACTGATGTCGAGGCCGTTGCCGACCTCATCCGCAACGAGGTTAATGTCAAGGAAATCAAGCTTGTCGGCAACGATGCCGGCATCCTCGTCAAGCGCGTGAAGCCCGACTTCAAGAAACTGGGCCCGAAGTACGGCAAGGTGATGAAAGCGCTCGCCGCACGCATCACCGGCATGTCGCAGGCCGAGATTGCCCAGTTCGAGAAGGACGGACAGTTCACCGTTGACCTGGACGGCCAGCAGGCCGTTGTTAAACTCGCCGACGTCGAAATCATCAGCGAGGACATCCCCGGCTGGCTCGTCGCCAACGAGGGCAACCTGACCGTGGCACTCGACATCACCGTGACCGACGAGCTGCGCCTCGAGGGTATCGCCCGCGAACTGGTGAACCGCATCCAGAACGTGCGCAAGAGCAAAGACTTTGACATCACCGACAAAATCAATGTCACAATCGCTCCTGACGAGCGCACCGACGACGCCGTCAAGGCTTATGGTGACTACATCGCCCATCAGGTGCTGGCCAACAGCATCAACATCGCCCCTGTCGAGGGTGCCGATGTTGTCGAGTTGGACATGGACGGATGGACGCTGCCCGTAACTGTCGAGAAAGTATAAACAAACATGCCAATTTCCTAACCATCAACAGAACTTCTGATTATGGCTAAAAAACAAGAAAAAACCAGATACAGTGACGAGGAGTTGCAAGAGTTCAAGGAACTCATCCTCGCCAAGATAGAGCAAGCCGAGGAGAATTACAAACGCCTCACCGACACCATCATGGTGGACGAGTCCAACCCCACCTTCAAGATGATGGAGGAAGGCGCATCGACCCTGCAGAAGGAAGTTTCAAGCCAGCAGGCACAGCGTCAGCTGGACTTCATCCGCAAACTCCAGGCCGCTCTGGTACGCATCGAGAACAAGACCTACGGCGTGTGCCGCATCACGGGCAAGCTCATCCCCAAGGAGCGCCTGCTGGCCGTTCCCCACGCCACCCTGTCGATCGAGGGTAAGGAAATCGAAGCCAAGAACAAGAAGAAATCTTGACATCAGGCTGTCCTCGCATGAAACTCTCTAACGGCAAACTGGCAGCGTTCATCATCGCGCTGGTTATTGTCATCGACCAAGCCGTGAAGATTTGGGTCAAGACCCATTTCTACTACGGCGAGGAGATGGAAATAACCTCGTGGTTCAAGCTGTTGTTCATCGAGAACAACGGCATGGCTTTTGGTATGGAGTTGGGCAGCAAACTGCTGCTGACGCTGTTCCGCATCATCGCGTCGGGCGCCTTCATCTATTACTTGTGGCGGATGCGCAACCGCAGCGATGTTCCCAGGGGTTACATTGTCTGCATTGCCTTGATTACAGCCGGGGCGCTGGGTAATGTCATCGACTGCATTGCCTATGGCCTGATTTTCAACAACCCCATCCCCCCTCAAGTGGCCCAGCTGTTCCCGCCCGACGGCGGCTACGCAACCCTTTTCAACGGCAGGGTCGTGGACATGCTCTACTTCCCGCTGTGCGAGTGGAACTGGCCGCAGTGGATGCCCATGATCGGTGGCGACCACTTTGTGTTCTTCCAGCCCATCTTTAATGTTGCCGACGCTTCATTGAGCGTGAGCGTCATTGTGCTCATCCTGTTCTATGCACGCTATCTGGCCACCTTGAGCACCAAGGATGATGAGACCGAGGCCACCGAGGAAATTGAGCTGCCTCAGGAAGAAGATACCCCCACCGACGAATAAACCCATCCCGCCATGCGCCAAATCACGTCCTGCATACTGCTGCCGCTACTGGTCTTGGTGCTTCTGTCCTGTGACAGGACCCCTATTGGCGTGATGAGTAAAGACAAGTTGGCCGACCTCATTGTTGACTTGCAGATAGCCGAGGCCTATATCGACAACCATAGTCAGGACTTTGTGGATGACTCGAGCAAACAGGCTTTAAAACAATCCATTTTCAAAAAACACGGCATTAACCAGCATGACTATGACACGTCACTGGTGTGGTATGCCCACAATATGGATGATTACATCAAGGCCTACGACAAGGCCTTGGGTAAGCTTCAAGCACGACACGACAAGCTGAGCAAAGCTAAAGTCGATGACAACAGCAACCCTATCGACATGATGGGCGCAGAGGCCCAACCAGGAAACGCTCCCGGCAAACTGACTGCCCCAAAACGTAATGACAAGATGCTTACCAAGCGCCCTATCGGCACCGACGTCAAGGGGGATTCCGCCGACTTGTGGCGAGGGAAACGCTATTACATGCTCACTCAAGGGGCTAAGCGTGGCTTTATCACCTTTGATACCCCGCCTGACGCCAATAAGCAGCCAGGCGACCGTTACCAACTGGCCTATAAACTCTATCGGGGCGGCAATGAGTTCAAGGTAAGCCTGAATGTGGATTACACCGACGGCAGCACTTCCCAAATCACCCGAAGCACCAACAGTGACGGCTGGATCACCGTGGACGTGCAGAGCGACACCACCCGTCAAGTGAGACGCATTTATGGATATGTGAGCTACGACATCAAACGCGGGCACACGGCTAACGTGGACAGCCTGATGCTCATGCGCACTCATATGAGTAAAAGCAACTACGGCTTTATCCATGCCCAGCGCCTGTTTGAGCGCGGCAGCAAATGATTCACCCTTCTTTCCTTCTCCTGCCATGAACAACCTGTACCTGCAACTGTTCCTGACATTCTGTAAGATCGGAGCGTTCACCTTTGGCGGCGGTTGGGCGATGATCAGCATCATCCAGCGGGAAATTGTCGAAAAACACAAGTGGATCGAACTCGACGAGTTCCTCGACCTGCTTGCCGTGGCACAGTCCATGCCCGGCATCCTGGCAGTCAACATCAGTGTCGTGGTGGGTGACCGCCTTAAGGGGGTAAAAGGCAGCGTCTGTGCCGCCATCGGCACTATCCTGCCGTCATTCCTAATGATTCTGGCCATTGCCATCTTCCTCACCCCCGACACCATCAAGAACAACGCTGTTGTGAGCCGCATCTTCAAAGGAATCCGCCCTGCGGTTGTCGCACTTATCGTGGCACCGGTACTCACCACCGCCCGTGCCGCGGGCATCAACTGGAAGACCGTCATTATCCCTGTCGCGGTGGCATTACTCATCTACAGCAAGATTCCCTACATTTCCAATCCCATCATCTTCATCGTGTTGGGTGCCATCGGAGGCTATATCTACTACATGCGCAGCCTGTTGACGGCTGGCAGAAAGGAGGGCGGCGATGCTTGAGAATTACCTGAAACTCGTCTGGGCCTACCTCAAAATCGGCCTGTTCGGCTTTGGCGGCGGCTATGCGATGCTGTCGCTCATCCAACGTGAGGTCGTGGACTCGGGGTGGATCACCAGCCAGATGTTCACCGACATCGTCGCCATCTCACAGATGACCCCCGGCCCCATCGGCATCAACAGCGCCACTTACATCGGCTATGTGGTGACAGGCAGCGTGCTGGGATCACTGGTAACGACATTTACAGTGGTGCTCCCACCTTTCATCCTCACGCTCATCGCAGCACATTACATCGAGCGCCACAAGCAGAGTCCTTTCATCAAGGGCGCCTTCATGGGGCTGAGGCCCGTTGTGGTCGGTCTGATTGCAGCAGCCGCGTTATTGCTGATGAACAGCGAGAACTTCGGTTATGAGGTCAATGAGCGCATGATTACCATCGCCATTTGCGTTGCCTCGTTCTGCATCGTCTATTTCACCCGTGTCCACCCCATCCTGGTCATCATCCTTGCCGGCATCACCGGCTTTCTCGTTTTCTAGTTATGAATCAACGACTGTTTTCATTTATTTCATTCGTCACTCTGGCCATCATGTCGGTTCATGCGGCCGGATGGATACGCATCAACCAGTTGGGCTATCTGCCACAAGCGAAAAAGGTGGCTGTGCTCATCAGTCAGGAACATATTCAGGTCACCGAGTTTCAATTGGTGAACATTTACACGGGTCAGACCGCTTACCGCTCGACTGCCACACGCGACATGGGGCCATGGGGACAGATGGCATCCACTTACCGCCTGGATTTCAGTGACTTCAAGGGCGAGGGCGCTTACAGAATCGTGGCCTCAGGCATCGAGTCTCCCGTCTTTCCCATCAACAACAGGGTTTGGGACGGCACGGCCGACTTCGTACTCAACTACATGCGCCAGCAGCGCTGCGGCTTCAACCCGTTCCAGCGCGACAGTTGCCACACGAAGGATGCCTATGTGCGCTACCATCCCGACAAAGAGGGCCAGCACATCGACGTGACGGGAGGCTGGCACGATGCGGCCGACCTGCTGCAATACACTACTACCAGCGCTAACGCCATCTACCAAATGATGCTTGCCTGGCAGCAATGCCCTGCGGCATTTGGCGACCACTACCAGGCCAACGGCCTGGAGGGCAGGAACGGCATCCCCGACATCATCGACGAAATCTACTGGGGCCTGACGTGGCTCGACAAGATGAACCCCGCCCCAGGTGAACTCTACAACCAGATTGCCGACGACCGCGACCACATCGGCATGAAACTGCCCAAGGACGATCCTGCCGACTACGGCTGGGGACCCAACAACGGCAGACCTGTCTATTTCATCGACGGCAAGCCGCAGCAGCGCGGCAAATTCATGAACGCGACCATGGGAGCGGCAAGCACGGCAGGCAAGTTTGCCAGCGACTTTGCCCTGGGATCGTTGTATCTGGCACCCTACTACACTGACTTTGCCGCAAAAATCCACGCCAAGGCCACCGAAGCCTATCAGGTGGGCATCGACAAACCGGGCAATACCCAGACTGTGAGCGTGGTATCTCCCTACATCTACGAGGAGGACAACTGGGTGGATGACATGGAACTGGGTGCCATCGAGCTATTTCATGCTACCGGCGACAGCAGTTATCTGGCACAGGCAGTGGAATATGGACGCCGTGAGCCCATCACGCCGTGGATGGGTGCCGACAGCGCCCGCCACTACCAGTGGTACCCCTTCATGAACATGGGTCACGTGCGTGTGGCCCAGGCTACAGGTCACAACCTGCGACTGCAAGCCGAATTCATCCGCAACATCAAGGCGGGCATCGAGCGTGTACAGGAACGTGCCGTGCAGACGGGTAATCCCTTCCTGTGGGGTATTCCAGGCATCTGGTGCAGCAACAACCTGACCACGGCGATGCTCACGCAGTGCATCCTCTACCGCCAGCTCACGGGCGACCGCCAGTTCGAGGAGATGGAAGCAGCCTTGCGCGACTGGCTGCTGGGCTGCAACCCGTGGGGCACGAGCATGATTGTGGAACTGCCCCGCAGCGGCATCTATCCCCATGCGACCCACAGCAATTTTGTCATGGAGCGTGTGGGCATGCCCACGGGCGGACTTGTTGACGGCCCCGTATATGCCACCATCTTCAACAGCCTCAAGGGCGTGAACCTGTCTGACGACATGCTCAACATCGAGGGCAACACCTATGACCTGTTCCAGCCAGGCGACGTGGTCTATCACGACAACACCCACGACTACAGCACCAACGAGCCCACTATGGACGGCACGGCATCGCTGACATTCCCCTTCTCGTTCTATGAAACGGAAGGTAAGGGCGCTAGCGGCAGATTACTGTGGGACGAGGGAGCCATCGTGCGTGGCGACACTACCAAGAAGCAGATTTGCCTCGTATTCACAGCCAATGACCGTGCCGACGGTGCCGAACGCATCATCTCCACGCTCAACAAGCAGGGCATTAAAGGCGCTTTCTTCTTCACGGGACGTTTCTTTGACCTTTACCCCGATGTGGTCAAGCGGCTCGTCAACGATGGTCATTACGTGGGCAGTCACAGTTACGGCCACCTGGTCTATTGCTCATGGGAGAAGCGCGACTCGCTGCTGGTAACCAAGGAAGAATTCCGTGACGACATCATCAAGAGTTACGATAAATTGGCCGAGTTCGGCATCACCCCGCAATCAGCGCCGTACTTCATTCCGCCCTACGAGTGGCACAACGCCACCGTTGCGGCATGGGCACGCGAGATGGGACTGCAGCTCGTGAACTATTCGCCCGGCACCCTCAGCTGCATGGATTATACCTATCCCGGCATCACCGGTGGCAACCCCTACCGCGATAACCGCTGGCTGTGGGACCGCATCATGCGCTGTGAAAAAGAAAAAAGCCTTAACGGCCACCTGCTGATGATCCACTTCGGCACCGACGAGCGCCGCGTGGAGAAATTCTATAACCGCCTGCCCGACCTCATCAAGACGCTCAAGAAGAAGGGCTACTCGTTTGTTTCCCTCAACGAAATGCTGGAAAACCGATGAATCAGCTACAGGCAAAACGCAGTAATACCACCCTGTCGATTTGCAAGGCGATTGCCATCATCCTGATGTGTGCAGGCCATACCGAGGGGCCTAAGCTGCTCATGGATTTCATCTACCTGTTCCACATGCCGGTGTTCTTCATCGCGGCAGGCTATTTCTTTGACAAGAAGTACTTGAGCGACCCGTGGACCTTCTGCAAGAAACGGTTTAAGGGGCTGTATGTGCCGTTCGTCAAGTGGAGCGTATTATTCCTGATTCTCCACAACCTGTTTTTCAAGATCGGGCTGTTGAACGAGCATTTCGGCAACTGGGCGGGCGGCGTCACCCATCCATACGACTGGCATCAGTTCTGGCAACGGCTGGTACACATCGTCTTCTCGATGGCTGGCTACGACGAGTTCCTTGCCGGCGCATTTTGGTTCTTCAGAGCACTGCTGGTGGCCAGCATCGTGTTCCTCGTGCTCTACAAGCTGCTCTACAACCGCCACAAGTGGCTCAACCATGACACCGTGCCCATTGTGATTGCGGTACTGGCTTTCGCGTTCTCGTGGTTCAAGGTTGCCAATCACCTGACCATCACCACTCTCGTGCAAGGCGGAATTCGCGACTGTTGGGGTGTGCTGTTTTTCAGCATGGGTGTGCTCTATCGGCGACACGAGCACAACATCAGCGAGCACTCGGCCTTGACCTTGCTCTATGCCGCCCTGTTGGTTGGTGGCAGTTGTCTCGGCTTGCAGGGAATGGCGCTAAAAACCGAACTCAAGACTGTTTTCACTCTACCCGTCACGGGCGTCATCGGTTTCCTGATGGTGCATGCCATCGCCTCATGGCTCGACCGACACGAGGGTGCGGTAAAGCGTTTCCTGGTCTATTGCGGCAACAACACGCTCTATATCTTCGTGTTCCACATTATTTCATTTAAGATTGTGTCGGCGCTCAAGATTTGGTATTACGGCCTCGACTGGGGCCAGATCGGTTGCCACATGGTCATCCACGAGCACAGCACCACCGACCTATTCTGGGTGCTATATACCATCGTCGGCACTGCCGTCCCCCTGCTCGGCATCACCCTCTACCGCCGCCTCAATGCCGCACACTGATAAAGCAGCACAACCACATTAAAAGACATTTGGGCCCCACGCTAAGGCGCTAAGGCGCGAAGACTTTTTGATCGGCCTAAAGGCCGAGAAATTGAACAAATTAAATAAAAAATATTTTTATTTCTCGCGAGTTTTGCGAGCGATCCCTTTTCAGACGTTATGCACACGCGTGGGGCAAATCGAGCGCGGATGCCGTCAAGCATTCTTTTCATATTCGGGTCTGGATGTCATTGGGGCTCTTGCTTCCTTGACGCGAGGCTTGCTAATCCTGAAAGAGATCCACAAGATGGCAACGAATAAGATGACACATAGCGGGATGAATATGAAGAGAATGCCCATGGCCACGTCAAATGTGCCAGCGCGTAACAAATGAATACTGTAATCGATGAATAACAAAAACAGCAACAACAGTAAAGCACATGCAAAAGATGCCACCACACGCCATGCCGTTCCCCAAATGCCATAGCCGAACAGTTGCTTGTAAGTGATCAAAAGCCCGACCAACGCCAAGACGAACACGAACCATCCCATTGAAGTGATGTCATAAATCATATTCAGCACCAAAAATACTACCGAACTGAACACCTGGATGAAAAATCCCTGAGGCAGGGTGTGGAACGTGTTGCGCGGGGCGTAGCGGAAGATGAAATAGTTGGGGATGATCAAGAAGGACAAAACAATCATCGACATCAAGTCAGGATGGGTATTTATCCACATGAAGACATTGTCAAGAAACAACATCTTGTCCTCCTCAATCGTCAAATCGAACACGCCGTCGATCGCTCCTGTCAGGTAATCGACAACGACACCCAACAGGGCGATAATCGCCAGCATCTTGACAGGCGGGAAACTCACCTGCCGCTTTCCGCTGATGTAGTCACTGATGAAGTAGCCAGGACGCAAAAACAACTGCACCACCGAATAGAACAGTGAACGGTTGTGCAAACCCCACACCTCGGCGACGCTCTGAGCCACGCTCTTCCACGTGATGCGGCCCACGTTCTCCTTCTGGGAACAGATGGGACAGAAATTGCCCACGTAGTAGGTACCGCAATTGTTGCAAGGGTGCGAGGCCTGACTGCCGAGCTTATATTTAAAGGGGTCAAGCTGCCATTGCCTGAAACGTCTGTATGTTGTCCTGAAATCCACCTAAGTTCAAGAGATTACATCAAAAAACAAGGAGGAGTGAACATCAGCGATGACACTCCTTCCTTGATGGGTCAGTCATGATTAATCATCATAGTCCACGTCAATGACCTGGAAGTTGCGGTTGAACTCAATCTCCATGCCATTGCTAAGCTTCACCTCATAGACGCTGCGATGGCGGTCCAACTTGACCACGCTCTTGCCCGGGTAATTCTGCTGGAGGTAAGACTTGATTTGCTGGGGCACCACGTCAGAAGGCACTTTGGACGTGCGGCAGACAATCTCTTTCCAGTTGCCTTTCTTGTCAAACTCCACCTTCTCGCCACTCTCATAGACAATGGTATAGTCATCCCAATCGGCAGTCACCACGAGGGGCACTTTCTTGGCAAAATGCTGCTTGAGGAACGTCTGCGCAGTCTGGGGCAACTGCTGATAGGTGATGACGCGATCATCATCGTCGGCGCTCATCGTCAGGCTCATGGTCATGACCATAGCCATCAACAAATAAAACTTGATATTCTTCATAAAACAAATTATTATAATTGTTTACGGTTTTAATCGTCCATCTCGGTGAGCACACCTTGCTTGTTGAACTTCAATTCCAGGCCATTAGCCAGTTCCACCTCATAACCGTAATGATCCTTGTCAATCTTGAGAATCATCGCATCGGGGAAATTGGTCTGGATGTGGGTCACAATAGGCGCAGGAATCAATGCCGTGGGGACAGGGCTCGCCATAGTGCACTCAATCTTGTCCCACACGTTATCGGTGTCAAAATCAACACGAGTGCCGTCGGCAAGAACTACATCGTACTTTGAGCCTGCCAGTTCAACATCCTTCTCGGCATAGGTGATGGTCTGGCCAGGAAAATGCTGTTGAATAAACGCCTTGACCGGCTGGGGCAACTGCTCGACTGCAACAGGCTTGTCGCTGCAAGCAGTCATCATTAATACTAAGGCAAAAATGCCTACTGCAATAAAATTCTTCATATATCTTTCATTTTAGTCGCTGCAAATGTACACTTTTCCATTCTAAAATATGGTCTTCAGCGACACAAAAATTCAAAAAAGCGCTTATTTGACGACGGATTTTGAGGAAATGCATCAGTCGTCCCAACAAAAAAACGAGCGCCGCGGCGGATGAGCCTCGGCGCTTGTTATTGTCGGTATGAATGAGTTTTTACTCGTCGTCGCGACGGTCGTCACGGCGGGGACGACGCGGGCCGTTGGGACGCGGGCCGCGGTTGTTGCCGCCACCCATGGGGCGATTGCCACCGGGACGGGGACCACGGTTGCCACCGTTGCCGTTACCACCGGGACGGGGACCGCGGTTGCCACCATTCTGGCGACGCTCGTCATAACCCTCGGGCTTCTCCTGCAGGGCGCGCATCGACAGGCGGAACTTGCCGGTCTTCTTGTCAATCTCGATGAGTTTGACAGTGACCTCATCGCCCTCGTGCAGGCCGCTGGCCTCCATGTTCTCAAGACGCTCCCAGCTGATTTCGCTGATGTGCAGCAGACCGTCTCGGCCGGGCATAAATTCAACGAATGCGCCGAACTCGAGGATGCTGACCACCTTACCGGTGTAGATCTGTCCCTCCTCGGGCACTGCGATGATGGCCTCGATGCGTGCCACGGCAGCCTGGATGCTGTCCTTGTTGGCGGCAGCGATCTCAACGATTCCCTTGCCGTCAATCTCTTCGATACTGATGGTTGTACCAGTCTCTTCCTGCAAGCCCTGGATAACCTCGCCACCCTTGCCGATGATAGCACCGATGAACTCCTTGTCCACGGTCATGGTGACAATGCGCGGCACGTGAGGCTTGTAGTCCTCGCGAGCCTCGGGAATAGCCTCGTTGATGAGGTTGAGGATATGGAGACGGCCTTCCTTGGCCTGGTGCAAAGCCTGCTCGAGAATCTCGTAGGGCAGACCGTCGCACTTGATGTCCATCTGAGTGGCGGTGATACCGTCGACGGTACCCGTCACTTTGAAGTCCATATCACCCAGGTGGTCCTCATCGCCCAGGATGTCGCTCAGCACGGCGTGCTTCACGTTGCCCTCATCGGTGATCAGACCCATCGCGATACCGGCAACGGGCTTCTTGAGCTTGATACCTGCATCGAGCAGTGCCATGCAGCCGGCGCAAACGGTAGCCATCGACGAGGAGCCGTTACTGCTCAGAATATCGCTGACGATGCGGATGCAGTAGGGGTTGTCCTCGGGGATCATGCGCTTGAGGGCGCGGTGGGCCAGGTTGCCGTGGCCGATCTCGCGGCGGCTCACGCCACGGGGTGCGCGGGCCTCACCCGTCGAGAAAGAGGGGAAGTTATAGTGCAACAGGAAGCGCTCGTTCTCGTGACGCAGCACGTCGTCGATGAGTTTCTCGTCGTCCTTGGTACCCAGAGTAACGGTTGCCAGTGCCTGGGTCTCGCCACGCTTGAACAGGGCCGAGCCGTGGGGATAAGGCAGGTAGTCGGGCTCGCACACGATGGGACGGATCTCGTTGGTCTTGCGGCCATCCAGACGGATGTGCTCGTCGAGGATGCAACGGCGAACAGCGTCGCGCTGCACTTCCTCGTAGTAGCGCTTGATCATCGGTTCCTTCTCCTCACGCTCCTCCTCGGGAATGGTCTCCATGAAGTCGTCAAAGGCCTTCTGGAACGTCTCGTTACGCCACTGCTTGTCGGCCTTGCCGGCCTGAGCCACAGCGTAGCACTTGGGATAAATCTCCTTGCGCACGCGCTCGTGGAGTTCCTCATCGTCGGTCTCGTGGCAGTACTCGCGCTTGGTAACACCGAGTTCGGCCATCATTTCCTTCTGGATCAGGCACATGGGCTTGATGGCCTCATGGGCAGCCTTCAAGGCGGCAATCAGGTCATCCTCGCTCACTTCGTCCATTTCGCCCTCGACCATCATAATATTATCGTAAGTCGCACCTACCATCAATTCCATGTCAGCTTTCTCAATCTGCTCAAACGTCGGGTCGATAACGAATTCGCCGTCGATGCGTGCGACACGCACCTCGGCAATGGGCTCTTCAAAGGGCACATCGCTCACTGCGATGGCTGCCGATGCGGCAAGACCTGCCAGAGCATCGGGAGCGTCAACGCCGTCGCTCGAGAACATGATGATATGAACGATGGTGTTGGCGTGATAGTTCGAGGGGAACAAGGGCCTGAGGACACGGTCCACCAGGCGCGCGGTGAGCACCTCGTAATCACTGGCGCGACCCTCGCGGCGGGTAAAACCGCCGGGGAAACGGCCATAAGCGGAGAATTTCTCCTTGTATTCAACAGTCAGGGGCATGAAGTCCACACCCTCGTCGGCCTCCTGGGCCGAGCATACGGTGGCCAACAACATCGTGTTGTTCAGCCTCAATTCAACAGCTCCATCGGCTTGCTCAGCAAGCTTTCCAGTCTGCAGAGTGATCTCACGTCCGTCACTCAGTACGATGGTTTTTGTAGTAGGTGTCATAAAATTTACTCTAATATTTTGTAAAAAATCGGGCAAAGGTAGTAATAATTTTCCATATCGACACCACAAAGCACTAGTTTTAAATATAATTTACATGATAATCAGCCAGTCATAAATTTTCAGCCAAATGCCTTCTGTTATGACCCACGCTAAGGCGCAAAGGCGCTAAGTTTTTGTTTTATAGTTGTTTGCAGTAGTAAGAAATGTATTGTTGATGACGAAATAAAGATTGATTGTTTGATGAAACATGCTGAATATTTGAGTTCATTTAATTGAATATTAATATCTTAGCGACTTAGCGGCTTAGCGTGGGGTTATATCGAACAGTTATCAGCCTGTCCGGCATGCTGCACGACAAAAAGCAGGCCCCTGGAAACCAGGAGCCTGCTCTAATCATTGAGTCAAACTATTAGCGATAATGCCTTACTCGGTCCACTCGCCTGACAGCAGGTAGTCGATCAAAGAAGTCACATCGGCGATGTTGATCTCGCCGTCCAGGTCGCAATCGGCCATGTCCAAGTTGACGCCAGTGGCATCACCGCTCAGCAGGTAGTCGATCAAGGTGGTCACGTCGGCAATGTTGACGTCGCCGTCACCATCCACGTCGCCACGCAGGCCAACGGGCTCGTCAAACTCGCCGAGTTTGCGCTTGTTGGTCTGGTTGACATACATGTCGGTGTAAACACCAGTTGCGCCATTAGCAAGCGGGCGGCTGATGAAGGCCACAACCTCAATTTTGTCAGTATTCCAGCCCGAAGGAATAGTAATCTCGAAGGTGTTGGAATACTTGTCGCCGTCAACCTTGTTGATTTCCACGCCGAATACCGAGCCAAGGGCCTTACGATAAACGTGATTGTGTTCATAGTTGCTTACCCATGTACCCAAATTCAACTGGCGATAAACCAAGCCGTCCTCGGTAAGGAATACCGACAATTTAGCGTCCTCGCCCATCATCTGGTCGAAATCAGAAGTCAGGTCGCCATCGACGGTAACGACGGCCTCGCGGGTGTCAGGATCCAGGGTACTGTTGATGTGAACCGTAGCAAAACTGGGCGTTTCCTCAGCCAAAACATCCAGGAAGCTGCTTATTGCTTCAGCAACCATCTGATGATATGACTCATTATAACCGATACCAGTGGCAATGGTCTTATCGTCTTCCCAACCGGTAGAACGGTTAAATGCTGCATAAGGCCAACCGCCAGCGCCCATGTAACTGAACAGATCGTCACATTCTGAAGTATTACAGGGGTCAACAGCAGCCTGGTTGCCATGGATGGCCACCATAGCGATATCGTCACGCATATTCATGAGGATATTGAGCATGGAGGCACCAAGCGGGCAATAGGTGCACGAGTTGGAGGTGAATTCCTCAATCAGGTGCATCTGACGGTCAAAGCTGTCCACATACAGGAAGAAGTTGCAGCTGACTGAGATAGGATTCTCGATAGGCTCCCCGTTAAGCTTGCTGGCCACAACTGTGAGGGTGTGCTTGCCAGAGGCCATTCCATCGGAGGGGATGGAGATGTCATAGTCATCATAGGTACGGGTGAGATCACGGGTATTGGTCATGGTGGCCATCAATTCGCCATCAATGTAGATGTCGTAGGTGCAGGCGCCAGCGGGCACATTATTGGCAACACCTGAATTGCGGGTGGCGAAAAGAACGAAGATGTCCTCGCCCAACTTTGTATAGTTGGGTGTGTAGAGATCGCCCACGCTGATCATATACTCGGGGAAGTTGTCATTCTCAACCACGCACTGAACACTCAGATTGCCATAAGAACTCAAACCAACATCCTGCCAAGAGTTCTGGTAATATAAATAAGTGGTATAAATCGTACCTACGTCTACCGCCGAGATGGGATAGTTAGAATTGGTCTGACGATAGTCAAAACCAATCATCAGACTCTGGTCGGGATCGAGATTGAGATCATAAGGAGTAGCCAGTTCAATCTCATTCCAGCCTGCGGCACTGGCGTTGCATGACCATGTTTTCAAGGTACCAACTGCGCCCGTAGAGCTCACAGGAGCGACAAATACCGTCGAGATGGTGGTGGCATTGGCCAGACCCACACGGAATTTGACAATCTTGCCACCTTGGAAGACTTCCATTTCCGAAGGCGTAAGGATGGTACCGAGGCGACGGGTACCGGTAAGGCTGGTGATGCCCAAGCCATCTTCAGAGGTTGCGACGTCGTCGGTGTCATAGTGACCCATAATCATCTGGTTGTCAGCCAGGTCAGCACGGGCAGGAACCATACGTCCAGGTGCCATCATCTTAGTGGTGTAGTTCTTAAAGGCAAAAGGTGCCTTTTGCATCTTCAACTCGCCGTTGCCCAGCAACTGGGCAGACATGGCTACGGGCAGCAACATAATCACTGCCAAGAGTAACAAAGCTTTTCTCATAATAAAAAATGAAAGATTTAGATAAATTAGTTTTGGTTTATATTGCATTATTGCACTTTCTCAGATTTAGAATTTGATTTCTTCAAACACGACCACAAAAATATAACAAATCAACGGATAGGCCAAACATCAGCTTTCTTTTTTCAAAAAAGACATAATTCAAGCCACCTTGCGAGAGCTCAAAACATCCACTGCATTATTAATCTCCAAAAAATGGCTGGGATATGGTTTGGTTGTTTCTAGATATTGTGTAAATTTGCTGAGCAAAAAACAACAAATTACAGACAGATATGAAAAAAATATTGTTTTCGATGGTTTGCTTTGCCATTGCCTTAACCGTAGGCGCACAACAACAGGGAGTAAATGTCAGGACGCTGGAAAAGGCCAATCGTCCCAGTCAGGGCCTCGAGGGTGTCACCGTGAACATCCTTGAATACCCCAACACGCTTGTGAGCAAGAAGGGCGGCAAACTCTCGTTCTCAATATCTGGCAAGAAGCAGGGCGACTCCTTTAAGGTGTCACGAGTGCAGAAGAAAGGTTACACCCTTGCTGATAAACTCCTTATTGGACGCAAGTATTCCTATTCAGCCACCGTGCCCATCGAAATTGTCATGGTTTCGGACAAACAGTTGGCTCAGGACAAAAAACTGGTTGAGGACAAAGCTTACGCTAAGGCCAAAAAGACCTATGAGACCCGTATCGCTGAACTGGAACGCAAACTCAACGAAAAGACCATCAGTGAGCAGGCCTTCTATGCCGAGCGAGAGCGTCTGAGCGACGATTACGACAGTTATGTCAAACTGATTGGCGATATGGCTGAACGCTATGCGATGACCGACTACAAGGGGCTGAGTGACATCAACCGCGAGATTCTGCAATGCATCGAGAATGCCGAACTGGAACGTGCAGACTCTCTCATCAACAGCAAGGGTGACTTTGACAAACGTGAGCAGGAACTCCGCTCCCAGATGGAACTGAATCAAGCCACCGCCGAATTCCTAGCACAATCCCAGCATGATGCCGAGGTCAAACTCAACGACCTGGCCGAGGACTACTACAACAAATTCACAATCCTCTCTGCAAAATATCAAAACGACTCCGCCGCCTACTACCTGATGCGTCGTGCTGCCCTCGACACCACTAAAGTCCAGTGGCAGAACGAAGCGGCCGGTTTTATTAGAGATTATTTGGCGGATTATGAATTAGCCTTGGATTACTTTCAGCTAGGCTTGAATCAGGCTATCGTCCAGTATGGAGAGCAAAGTGAATGGGCTGCTTGGTCTTTCTATGACATCGGAGAGATTTACTACTTCCAAGGCGATCTTGCCTTGGCAATGGAGTTCTTCCAGAAATCCCTGAGCATTTTTGGCACTGAACATCCCGATGTCCCCTTGGTCTATAACCGCATCGGCAACATTCATTTAGGCCAAGGAAATGAAGCCCTGGCCATGGAATGTTACCAGAAAGCCTTGACGATTGGTGAGCGGCTTTTAGGCACGGAGCATCCCTATGTCGCCGGGGCTTACAACAACATCGCTGAAGTTTATTACAACAATGGTGATTTTGCACAGGCATTGGAATACAGCCAGAAGTCTTTGTCCATCCGTGAAAAGTTCTTGGGCACAGAAGATCCCGAGGTCGCTGCGTCTTACGACAACATAGGCATCCTTTACTCGAGCCTAGGCGATTTTACTAAGGCAATGGATTGTTATCAGAAGGCTCTGGCCATCACAGAACAGGTTTTTGGCACGATACATCCCGATATCGCTTTGACCTACGATCATATTGGTACGCTGTATTCCCGCCAAGGCGATTTTGCCAAAGGGTTGGAATATTTGAAAAAGGCTTTGGACATCCGTGAGCGAGTCTATGGCACTGAACATCTGTCTGTCGGCAAGAGCTACTCCAATATTGGACGTAATTACTATGAGCAAGGTGATATTATCCATGCATTGGAGTACTACAAGAAATCACTGGACATTTTTGAGCAAACTTTGGGTTCCGATGATCATCTAACGCAACAACTGAAGACTTTGGTCGATTTACTGAATCTGAAAAAATTAATGGGCATATAGTTCGTTCGGCAAACTGCTTAATGGCTTAGCTGTTGAGTGTGAAATACTTGGCGAGGATACTTGTTGAAGTATCCTCTCCAATTTCACATGAGTCCCGCAGGGCAAAAGCCTTGGTGGCCATTCGCCTTGCCGTAAGGTTCAGAATGCGGATGCCAATTCAAAACTTGGTGGCTTAGCGGCTTAGCGTGGTGGCTTCCTGCCGTTGTTGGGTGACTTGTTAACAAGTGCGAAAAATAGGTGGTCAAAAGGTTTGGTCGTTAGATAAGTTTTATGTATATTTGCACCGTATTTAGGGGTTCTACTGCTTTGCTTTACGTGCGCGTGCGTGCGTAAGGTGTTGTGTAGTAGGAACTTTGGATGCGCCAGTGTTTAAAACCTGCCAAAAATTCAACCAAAATACTAACATCATTTATGGATTTATCAATTTTCGGAGTACAGAGCACGACGATGGCGATTACGGCGGCGTTGACCGGTGTGTTGCTGGTAGTCGGCGCCCTGGTTATCGCGTGGCTGGTTGGCCCGCGTAGCTACACTAAAAAGAAAGGCGAACCGTTTGAGTGCGGTATCCCCACCCGAGGCGACTCTATGGCCCAGTACCATGTGGGCTATTACCTGTTTGCCATCCTGTTCCTGATGTTTGACGTGGAGACGGTCTTCCTGTTCCCGTGGGCAACCATCTGCAAGAACATCGGCAGCCAGGCGCTGCTTGCCGTGGGCACTTTCCTTGTTATTCTGGTTTTAGGTCTGGCTTATGCCTGGAAGAAAGGAGCGTTGAGATGGAAGTAAAAATCAAGTCGATGAAGCATGAAGACTTCAAGGACAACGAATATATCGATAACCTGGTAGAGCAATTGCGTGCTGGCGGCACCAACATCATCGTGGGCAAGCTGGACCAGCTGATGAACTGGGGCGTGAGCAACTCGTTGTGGCCGCTGTGTTTCGGCACCAGCTGCTGCGCCATCGAGTTCATGTGCCTGGGCGCCGCGCGCTACGATATGGCGCGTTACGGCTTCGAGGTAGCCCGCAACAGCCCCCGCCAAGCCGACTACATCATGTGCCAGGGTACCATCAACTACCGCATGGCCCCCGCACTGAAACGTCTGTACGAGCAGATGGCCGAGCCCAAGTACGTTATTGCCTGCGGCTCGTGTACCGTTAGCGGCGGTCCCTTCAAGAACAGCTACTGCGTGGTCAAGGGTGTTGACGAGATCATCCCCGTTGACGTTTACCTGCCCGGCTGCCCGCCGCGTCCCGAGGCCTTCTTCTATGCCCTGATGCAGCTGCAGCGCAAGATCAAGGTGCAGAAGTACTTTGGCGGCGTGAACCGCAAGGAGAAACTGGACAACCTGCAGTACTTGCCTGAGGAGTCCAAATAAATAACCCGATAAAATCCATTCATTTATGGCAGATATAGAGAACAAAATCATCCAGTTGTGCCCCCAGGCCCAAGTTGACACCACCGGCGAGTTCCCGCTAGTGACCGTTGATGACGCGCAGTGGCACGACTTGGCCCGCGCCCTCAAGACCCAGTTGCACTATGACGTGCTGAGCGCCGTGGTCGGCATGGACTGGACCGAAGCCCTGGGCTGCGTATATTACCTGACCAACACCAGCACGCATGAGCTGCTGCACGTCAAGGTCGCCACTACCGACCGCGAGAATCCTCGCCTGCACTCGGTATGTGACCTGTGGCCCGTTGCCAACTTCCAGGAGCGCGAGGTGTATGACTTCTTCGGCATCGTGTTCATCGGCCATCCCGACATGCGCCGCATGTTCTTGCGCACCGACTGGGTAGGTTACCCCCTGCGCAAGGATTACGACCCCGCAACCAATCCCCTGCGTCTCGAGGACGAGACCAACGAGGACTACACCTGCCGCTGGGTTGAGGACGAGAACGGCAAGGTCACGAAAGTGGACGGCAAGGTCTTTGAGGACGATGAGTATGTTGTCAACGTGGGCCCGCAGCACCCGTCAACCCACGGTGTGATGCGTTATCGCGCCAGCATTGACGGCGAGGTGGTCAAGAAGATAGACGTCGTGAGCGGATATATCCACCGCGGCATCGAGAAGATGTGTGAGGACCTGACCTATCCCCAGATGCTCCTGTACACCGAGCGCATGGACTACATGGCCGCCCACATCAACCGCCACTGCATGTGCATGTGTGTGGAGAAGGCCCTCGGCCTGGAGGTTCCCCGCCGCGCCGAGCTCATCCGCCTAATGATGGACGAGCTGATGCGTCTTTCCTCCCACTTGTTGAGCTACGGCTGCTTGACTATGGACCAGGGAGCCACGACGGCGTTCTTCTACGGTTTCCGTGAACGCGAATTGATTTATGATATCTTTGACCGCACGTGCGGCGCCCGCATGTCGATGAGCTACAGCACCATTGGCGGTGTGGTTGCCGATGTGCACGAGGACTTCATCAAGGATGTGCGCCACGCGTGTGACGTGATTGAGAAGAGCCTCAAGGAATACCACAAGCTGTTTACCGGCAACGTCATCGCCGTGAACCGCATGACGGGAGTGGGCATCTTGACCAAGCAGCAGGCCATCGACTACGATATCACCGGTCCTTCGGGCCGCGCCAGCGGCTGGCACTGCGACGTGCGCAAGACCAACCCCTACTCGCTGTACAACGAGTTCGACTTCGACGAGATTACCTATGAGAACGGTGACTCGATGGACCGCTACATGGTCCGCATGAAGGAGATGGAAGAGAGCATCAAGATTCTGCGCCAGGCCTGCGACAAGCTCGAGGTTGAGGGCATTCAGGGCGAATACATCGCTCCCAAGGTGCCCAAGATGATGAAGCTGCCCGCCGGACACTGGTACCAGCAGGTAGAGGCCAGCCGTGGCGCCTTTGGCGTGTACATCGAGAGTGACGGCAACACCAAGCCCGTGCGCGTCCACTTCCAGTCGCCATGCTTCAACCTGGTTGGTGTGGTTGACCTGACGTGCCGTGACAACCTGATTGCCGACCTGATCACCATCACGGCGTCGCTCGACTTCGTCATCCCCGATATCGACCGCTAAAAAGCAACGAGTTAATCAAAACGAACAAAACCACTAAAAAAGGAAACGAGATATGTTTGACTTCGGAATAGTCACGAAATGGTTGGATGACTGGATGAACGGCTTCATGCCCGGCTGGTTGACCACTACAATCGAATGTGTGCTGGTGGCCGTAGGCCTGCTGGTCGCTTATTCGCTCATCGCCATGTTCTACATTTTCTACGAGCGCAAGGTGTGCGGTTGGATCCAGTGCCGTCTGGGCCCGATGCGCGTGGGCAAGTGGGGCTTGCTCCAGGTGTTTGCCGACGTAATCAAGATTCTCCAAAAGGAGCTGATTACCCTGTGGCACACCGACAAGTTCCTGTTCAAGCTGGCGCCGTATCTGGTGCTTATCGCTTCGATGCTTACCTTCGCCTGTCTGCCTTGGGGCAAGGGCCTGCAAGTCATCGACATGAACATCGGCGTATTTTTCATTATCGCCGTGTCGTCGATTGGCGTGCTTGGCATCCTGCTCGCCGGTTGGGCCAGTAACAGCAAATACACGCTTATCGGTGCAATGCGCAGTGGCGCCCAGATGATCAGCTACGAGCTGTCGTGCGGCATCTCCATCCTGACCATCGTGTGCCTGGCGGGCACCATGTCGATCACAGGCATCGTCGAGGCGCAGCAAGACGGCTGGTTCCTGTTCAAGGGCCACCTGCCCGCCATTTTGGCGTTCATTATCTATATGATTGCCGCCAATGCCGAGAACAACCGCGGCCCGTTTGACCTCCCCGAGGCCGAGCATGAGTTGACCGCCGGTTACCACACCGAGTATTCCGGTATCCACTTCGGATTCTTCTATCTGGCCGAGTACCTGAACCTGTTCATCGTGTCGGGCATCGCCACGCTCCTGTTCCTGGGCGGCTGGATGCCGTTGCACATCCCCGGCTGGCAAGGCTTCAACCACATCATGGACTACATTCCCAGTGTGGTATGGTTCCTGGGCAAGGCTTTCTTCATCACGTTCATCTTCTTCTGGATCCGCTGGTCGTTCCCGCGCGTGCGCATCGACCAGATGCTGGCATTGGAGTGGCGTTACTTAATGCCCATCGGCCTGGTCAACCTGGTTGTGATGGCAATTATCGTTACCCAAGGCTGGTATTTCGGTTCCTAATGGTGAGTCCCTATACATTATATTATAAAAACAACCAACATCACATAAAAGTCAATCATTATGGCTGAAAATATTGGAAAAATCACTCAGGTTATCGGTCCTGTTGTCGATATCGCGTTTGAGGGCGAAGGCTCTACCCGTCCCCCTATCTACACCGCGTTGTCGGTTGAGCGTCCCGATGGCAGTGAACTCATTCTGGAGGTGGAACAGCACGTGGGTGAGAACACTGTGCGCTGTGTCGCCATGGACAGTACCGACGGTTTGAAACGTGGAGCCTGCGTCTTGTCCAAGGGCCGTCCCATCTCAGTTCCCACGGGTGACCAGATCAAAGGTCGCCTTTTGAACGTGATCGGTCAGAGCATTGACCACCTGGAGCCGTTGCACGAAGGCGCCCGCCGTGCCATCCACCAGCCTGCCCCACCCTTCAGCGACCTGTCGATTACCCAGGAGATTCTGTACACGGGTATCAAGGTCATTGACCTGATTGAGCCCTTCAGCAAGGGCGGTAAGATCGGTCTGTTCGGTGGCGCTGGTGTGGGCAAGACGGTGCTCATCATGGAGCTGATCCACAATATCGCACACGGACACAACGGATTCTCGGTATTCACCGGCGTAGGTGAGCGCACACGTGAAGGTAACGACCTGCTGCGCGAAATGATCGAGAGCGGCGTTATCAACTACGGCGACAAGTTCAAGGAAGGACTCGAAAAGGGCGAGTGGAACCTCAAAGACGTGGATATGAAAGCGGTCGAGGGCTCACAGGCAACCCTTGTGTTCGGCCAGATGAACGAGCCTCCCGGTGCCCGTCTACGTGTGGCGCTGTCAGGACTGACCGTGGCCGAGCAGTTCCGCGACCAGGACGGTGGCGGCAAGGACATCCTGCTGTTTATGGACAACATCTTCCGTTTCACCCAGGCCGGTAGTGAAGTATCGGCGTTGCTAGGCCGCATGCCGTCGGCAGTGGGTTACCAGCCCACGTTGGCCAGCGAGATGGGTAAGCTGCAGGAGCGCATCACCTCGACCAAGACGGGTTCAATCACCTCGGTACAGGCCGTGTATGTGCCTGCCGACGACTTAACCGACCCCGCTCCCGCCACCACGTTCAACTTCCTGGATGCCACCTGCGTGTTGAGCCGCAAGATCGCCGAGCTGGGTATCTATCCCGCTGTGGACCCGCTGGCTTCAACTTCCCGCATCATGGACCCGAACATCATTGGCGAGGAGCACTATGAGGTCGCTCAGCGCGTCATCAATCTGCTGCAAAAGTACAACGAGTTGCAGGACATCATCGCCATCCTGGGTGTTGAGGAGTTGAGCGACGAGGACAAGCTGGTCGTTTCGCGTGCCCGCCGTGCCCAGCGCTTCCTCTCGCAGCCCTTCTTCGTTGCCGAGCAGTTCACCGGACTGCCTGGTGTGATGGTTCCGCTTGCCGAGACCATCCGCGGCTTCAAGATGATTCTGAATGGAGAGGTGGACGACCTGCCCGAGCAGGCCTTCCTGAGCGTAGGCACCATTGACGAGGCCATCGCCAAGGGCAAGAAGCTGCTCGAACAGACCTAATTCACCGTTTAGTGACTTTTCATTATAACTAGATAAAATGACACTCAAAATCATATCGGCTGAACAGATTGAGTTTGAAGGCACCGTCGAGCAAGTGACGCTCCCTGGCGTCATGGGCATGTTCCAGGTGCTCAAGAACCACGCCGCCCTCATTGCCGCCCTCACGGCAGGACGCATGAGCTATGTGACCGATGGCGAGACCGTGGAACGCGATATCCACGGTGGTGTGGCCGATGTAAAGGATAATGTGGTGTCGGTTTGCTTATATTGATTATGAAAAGCAAGATCATAATAGCAATTGTCGCGCTCGTGATTGTCGCGCTGATGGGATGGGGTTACTACAGCACCGCCCAGCATCGCGCCCACGGCCACACCAGCGAGCTGAACCCCAAGGAGACCATCTTTGAGCACTTGGGCGACGCTTACGGCTGGGAAGTGCCGTTCAATCACAACGCGCGCATCCCGTTGCCCATTATCGTGTGGGGGCAGGACGGCTTGCACTGCTTCATGAGCAACCGCATCACTGGAGGCGAGACCTATGAGGGCTTCAAGATCTCAACCAGCGAGAAATACCACGGCAAAGTGGTTCAGGTGATGGAAGACGGCTCAGAGGTGCGTCCCTGGGACTTCTCCATTACCAAAAACGTCGCTGGACTCTTCATTGCGGCTCTGCTGGTCATCTGGATGGTCTTCTCGCTCAAGCGCTGGTATGCCCGCAACAATCTCAAGGCCCCGCGTGGTGCCAAGGGCTTCCTGGAGCTGGTGGTGGACTTCGTCTATGGCGACACCATCCGTCCCATCCTGGGCAAGCATGCGCCCAAGTATGCTCCCTACCTGCTCACAGCGTTCTTCTTCATCCTGACGATGAACCTGCTGGGACTGATCGTCATCTTCCCCGGTGGCGCCAACCTGACGGGTAACATCGCCGTGACACTGGTACTTGCCCTGTTGACGTTCCTGATCACCACCTTCAGCGGCACCCGCGAATACTGGAAGGAAATCCTGTGGCCCGAGGTCCCCATGGCCCTCAAGTGCCCTGTTCCCATGATGCAGCTCATCGAGGTGTTGGGTATGTTCACCAAGCCATTGGCCCTGATGGTCCGTCTCTTTGCCAACATGATGAGCGGCCACATGGTGGTTCTGGTGCTCGTACTGCTCATCTTCATTTTCACCAGCCTGTTCGGTGTGGGTGTGGGCATCGGCACAAGCATCTTCTCGGTAGCATTCACCCTGTTCATGCTCTTGCTCGATGTGCTGGTGAGCTTCATCCAGGCGTATGTGTTCACTATCCTGAGTACCATTTTCATCTCGATGGCGCTTGTGGAGCCTCATCACAGCGAGGCAAAATAATAACCAGACATTTACAACAAAAAACAAAATATTAACAATTAAAACTTAAAGATTATGTTAGGAATGATTTTATTAGAAGCTATGGCCAACCTTGGCGCAGCAATTGGAGCAGGTATCGCAGCTATCGCAGCAGGTATCGGTATCGGTAGAATCGGTGGCAGTGCCATGGAAGCTATCGCCCGCCAGCCCGAATCGACCGGCGACATCCGTAGCAATATGATTGTTATCGCCGCTCTGATCGAGGGTGTGGCGTTCCTGGCCCTTATCGTTTGCGTGCTCGCTATTATCATGTAATTCTCCCGGGTTCAGATGGAACTTTTCACGCCTGAATTTGGCCTGGTGTTTTGGATGTTCTTGGCATTCCTGTGCCTGTACTTCATCCTTGCCAAGTTTGCATGGCCCTACATCATCAAGAGTATGGAGGAACGTGCCGACAAGATTGACAAGGGTGTGGCCTACTACCAGGAAGCCGAAGCACGTCTGCAAAACGCCCAGGCCGAAGCGGACAAGTTGATTGCCCAAGCCCATAATGAGCAGGCCGACATCCTGCGAGAGGCCGCCAAGATGCGCAACGAGCTCATCGAGAATGCGCGTGGCGAGGCTGCCGACGAAGCCAAGAAGGTGACCGAAGCAGCTCAAGTGTCGCTGGAACAGGCCCGCAAGGAGGCCGAGAAGCAACTGCGCACCGAGGTGGGTGACCTGGCGCTGCAAATCGCCGAGAAAGTCATCCGCCGCAACATCGCCAACGATGATGCCCAGCGTGCGCTTGTTGAACAATATCTGAGTGAGGTTGAGACTAAAAACTAATGCGATATGAGTGACGGACTGATTCCACGCCGATACGCCAAAGCGCTGTACAAGTACGCCGTCGAGAATGGCGACTCCCAGGAGATTTATGAGCTCTTAAAGGGCCTGAGTTTCCGCTACACCGCTATCGACGAACTCAAGCGCGCTGTACTCAATCCAGAAATCTCTGACGAGGACAAGGGATCCTATATGCTGAAACTCGCCGGTGGCAAGCCAGGCAGTTCGCTGGACAAGTTCCTGCTGCTGTGTGTGCGCAACAACCGCGCCGAATACCTGCAGAAGATCTCCCTTGCCTATGTCGATCTCTACCGCGAGGCCCACGAGATCGCCCATGTGGTCATCACCACGGCGGCTCCCCTGCCCGAGGCCGAGGTCAATGCCATTATCGACATCGTGAAGAAGCGCCTGGGCGCCATGACCCTCGAGATAGAGCAGGTCATCGACCCCGAGCTGATCGGCGGTTTCACTGTCAAGATCAACGACCTGGTGCTTGACGCGTCGGTAAAGAGAGAATTGAACGAATTGCGATTACAACTGCAAAAGAAATAGAACAACACGATGATTAATCCCAGTGAAATATCCGATATACTGAAACAGCAGCTCGTCGAGGACATCGCCAAGCGGCAGGTAGCCTTTGAGGAAGAAGGCACCGTGCTCGAGGTGGGCGACGGCGTGGCTCACGCCTACGGCCTGCACAATGTCGAGGCCAATGAACTCGTACGGTTCGAAAACGGCGTGACCGGCGTGGCCATGAACCTCGAGGAGAGCGACGTGGGCATCATCCTACTCGATGAGGTGGACACCGTGACCGAGAACATGAAGGTTCGACGCACCGGTGAAATCGCATCGATCGAGGTGGGTGAAGGACTGCTGGGCCGCGTAATCAACGTCCTGGCCAAGCCCATCGACGGCAAGGGACCCATCGAGGGTGACAAGCTGCGCCTGCCTCTGGAGCGCAAGGCGCCTGGCGTCATTTTCCGTCAGCCGGTGAACCAACCGTTGCAGACGGGTCTCAAGGCCATTGACTCGATGATTCCCATCGGCCGCGGCCAGCGTGAGCTCATCATCGGTGACCGCCAGATCGGCAAGACCGCCATCGCCGTGGACACCATCATCAACCAGCGTGAGGGATACGAGACGGGCAAACCCGTTTACTGCATCTACGTTGCCATCGGCCAGAAAGCCTCGACCGTGGCAGCCCTTGTCAACAAGCTCGAGGAGAGCGGCGCCCTGCCCTACACCATCGTTGTGGCCGCCACGGCAGCCGACTCGGCATCGATGCGCTATTATGCCCCCTTTGCGGGTGCTGCCATCGGCGAGTACTTCCGCGACACCGGCCGTGACGCACTTGTTATCTATGACGACCTTTCAAAGCACGCTGTCGCCTACCGCGAGATCTCGCTGATTCTCAAGCGCCCCTCGGGCCGTGAGGCTTATCCCGGCGATATCTTCTACCTGCACAGCCGCCTGCTGGAACGTGCCGCCAAGATTAACGAGAACCAGGATGTGGCCAGCGTGATGAACGACCTGCCCGAGCCGCTCAAGCCCATTGTCAAGGGCGGTGGCTCATTGACGGCGCTTCCCATCATCGAGACGCAGGCCGGCGACGTGAGCGCCTATATCCCCACCAACGTGATTTCGATTACCGACGGTCAGATTTATCTGGAGTCGGCCCTGTTCAACTCGGGAATCCGTCCTGCGGTGAACGTGGGTATCTCGGTATCGCGTGTTGGTGGTAACGCCCAGATCAAGTGCATGAAGAAGGTGGCAGGTACACTCAAGATTGCCCAGGCACAGTACCGTGAACTCGAAGCCTTCACCAAGTTTGGCGGTGACATCGACCCCGTTACCGCGCGCACCATCGACACGGGCCGGAAGAACGAGCGTCTGCTTGTGCAGCCGCAGTACACACCCATGAAGGTCGAGGAGCAGGTTGCCATCATCTACTGCGGTGTGAACGGCCTGTTGCGCGACGTGCCTCTTGACAAGGTAGCCGAGTTTGAAAAACTGTTTATCAATTACCTGCGCGGCAAGCACCAGAGCGATGTGCTCGACGTGCTGCGCACCGGCAAAATCGATGATGACATCATGTCCAAACTCAAGGATGCCGCTGCCGAGGTCGCTGCTAAATATGTTGAAGCTCCTGCCAGTTAATCCTACAATCTAAGTTCGCAAGATGTCAACATTAAGAGAACTCAAGACGCGAATAGGTTCAGTAGCCTCCACGCAGAAGACGACGAGCGCCATGAAGATGATCAGCTCGTCCAAGATGCGCAAGGCTACCGGCCAGTTGCAGCGCTTGTCCCCTTACCGCCACATGGTGCAGCATGTCATCAGCCACCTGCTTGTCACCGACCAGCAATTTGACTCGCCGCTCATCGTCGATCGCGATGTACAGCGTGTGGCGCTGGTGGTGTTCGGCAGCGATGACGGACTGTGCGGCGGCTTCAACGTCAACATCTTCAAGCAGTTGCTTGGCACTATCACCGAGGTTCGCAAGGAATACGGCGCCCAAGTGGGCATCACCGTCATACCTGTGGGCAAAAAGATGACCAAAGCGGTCCAGAAGATTGCCGGCAAAGACATCCAGATGGAGCGCGTCGCCCTGAACACCCGCAGTGACAGCGAGGACCTTTACGCCTTCACCGATTTGATGAAGACCCGCTTCCTGGAGCACACGTTTGACCGCGTGGAGATGCTGTACATGCACTTTATCTCGACCGGTAAGCAGGTGTTTACCCGCGAACAGCTGCTGCCGGTGAGCTACCAGGGCCTGGCTGACAATGTTGACCCGCGTGCCGCCAACAGCCCCTGCCTGTTTGAGCCCGACGCCAACACCATCTTCAACACCGTGCTGCCGCTGCACATCAAGTCAATGCTCCAGGATGTGTTCATCCAGAGCACAGCCAGTGAGCAGAGCGCACGCGTGATGGCGATGCAGGCAGCGAGCGACAACGCCAAGGAATTGCTCGACGAGCTGCAACTGGAGTACAACAAACTGCGTCAGCAGGGCATCACCACCGAGCTGCTCGACATCCTGGGTGGCCAGGTGGAACGTTGACGCTAAATGTAAAGAAAACAAGAAAAGACTAAGAATATGAGCATTAAGGAGTATTTCGTCTCAATCTTTAAAGGCTTTTACAGCCTGATCAAGGGCATGGAGGTTACCGGCAAGGAACTGGTGACCCCCAAGGTGACCGAGCAGTATCCCGAGAACCGCGCCACGCTGGAAATTCCCGAGCGGTTCAGGGCCACGCTGGAACTCATCTACGATGACAACGGCACCCACAAGTGCATTGCTTGTGGCAGCTGCGAGCGTAATTGCCCCAACCAAACTATCAGCATCACCAAGCGCATGGTGGACTTGCCCGACGGCAAGAAGAAAATGAAGCTCGACAAGTACACGTATGACTTGGGCAGCTGCACCTTCTGCGGTCTGTGTGTTCAGGTATGTCCCACCAATGCCATCAGGTTCAGCAACGACTTTGAGCAAGCGGTATTCACTCGCGAGAAGCTTGTCAAGCAGCTTAACTACCTGCCCGAGAAGGACGAGCCCGCTCCTTCACCCGCCGTCAAGCCCGCGGCCCCAGCGCTCGAGAAGCCTGCTGCCGCCCCTGCCGCTGACGAGACCAAACAAGAAACTAAAGAAAATAAGGAATAATGGAATCAGTAGGTAACATCATTTTGTATTTTATCGTTGCGATCGCCATCATCGTCTTCTCGGTGCTGACGGTTACCACGCGCAAGATTTTGCGCTCCGCAACCTATCTGCTGTTTGTGCTGTTTGCCACAGCCATCATCTACTTCCAGATGGACTATCAGTTCCTGGGAGCGGTACAGATCGCCGTGTATGCCGGCGGCATTCTGGTGCTGTTTGTGTTTGCCATCATGCTGACACAGCAGCCCGGGAAGAGTGCCGAGGCCTTGGCTACGCATCGCCGCTGGCTGGGACTGACGGCAGCGCTGGCAGGAGTCGCCGTGTGCGGCTATGCCCTGTTCAGCTATGCCGGCTTTGGAGGCAGGCTGCTCAGCAGCGGGGTGGACGTCAATATGGAGAAGATAGGCCAGTTCTTGTTGAGTACCGACAAGTTCGGCTATCTGTTGCCTTTTGAGGCCATCAGTGTGTTGTTATTGGCTTGTATCATTGGAGGTGTGGTTATTGCCCGTCGCCGCTAAACATTGAAGATTATGGATTTGACACTGTTTATGTATCTTATTCCCAGCCTCATCATGTTTGGCTGCGGTGTATATGGTTTCATCACCCGCAAGAACATGATTGCGATCATGATTTCACTGGAGTTGATGCTCAACTCGGTGGATATCAACTTTGTGGTGTTTAACCGTTACCTGTTCCCCGGTCAGATGGACGGCATGTTCTTCTCGCTGTTCGCGATAGCCATCGCGGCTGCCGAGACGGCGCTTGCCCTTGCCATCATCATCAATGTGTTCCGCATTGCCAAGAACGTGGACATCAACCAAATCACTAAACTGAAATTCTAACGATTATGCCATTAAGTTTAGCAATAGTAGTTGTAGCATTACCCCTGCTGATGTTCCTGTTCCTGGGACTCGTCGGGGTGAAAATGGGTAGAAAAATCACGGGTGTGATTGGCGTGCTGGCGATGCTCGTCGATACCGTCCTTGCCTATGGCGTGGCGCTGACCTATTTCTTCGGCAGCGGTCAAGGCCAAGTGGTGGACGGAGTGCGTCAAGCCGTTGTTGTTGCCAATCCCGCCTGGTTGTCATTCACCGACACGCTGGTGGTGCGGATGGGTGTCCTGGTTGACCCCATCGCCGCGATGATGCTTGTGGTCATCACCACGGTATCGCTGATGGTGCACCTTTACAGCCTCGGGTACATGAGCGACCATGACGGCAACGCTGAGAAGGGATTCCAGCGTTATTATGCCTTCCTGGCGCTGTTCACGTTCTCGATGCTGGGTCTGGTGGTTGCCACCAACATTTTCCAGATTTTCGTCTTCTTTGAGATGGTGGGTCTGTCATCCTACCTGCTCATTGGTTTCTATTATTCGACGCCTGCCGCCAACCATGCCAACAAGAAGGCCTTTATCGTGACCCGTCTGGCCGACCTGTTCTTCCTGTTGGGTATCATGATATTGAGCTATTACACTGGCACCTTCGACTTCGACAAGCTGGTCTTCGGGCCCACGATGTCTGGTAGCCTGGAAACGGCCCAGAGCGCCATCAGCACTGCCGGAGGCGCTACCTTCATGGGCTGCTCGGTGATGGCATGGGCGCTGACCTTCATCTTCATCGGCGGTGCCGGTAAGAGTGCGATGTACCCGTTGCACATCTGGCTGCCCGATGCCATGGAGGGCCCGACGCCCGTCTCGGCGTTGATCCATGCCGCTACGATGGTTGTTGCCGGTGTATTCCTGGTAGCAAGGCTGTTCCCGCTGTATGTACTCGTTCAGGGTGCAATGAACATCATCCTGGTTGTTGGCGCGTTCACGGCATTCTATGCCGCCGCCATCGCTTGCACCCAGAGCGATATCAAACGTGCGCTGGCCTTCTCGACCATCTCGCAGATCGCCTTCATGATGACTTCATTGGCTGTATCGTCTAACCAGAACGCTCTCATTGAGATTCATGAGGGTTACGGCCTGGGCTACATGGCGTCGATGTTCCACCTGTTCACCCACGCTATGTTCAAGGCGTTGCTCTTCCTGTGCGCCGGTGCCATCATCCACGCTGTTCACAGCAATGAGAACAGCAAGATGCACGGCCTGCACAAGTACATGCCCATCACCAGCATCTGCTTCTTCATCGGCTGTCTGGCGATTGCCGGTATTCCCCCGTTCGCCGGTTTCTGGAGTAAGGACGAAATCCTTGTCGCCGCTTACCAGCGCGGCCTGGGTTGGGGCATCTGGATGTCGATGGTGGCCGGTATGACCGCCTTCTACATGTTCCGCATCTATTACCTCATCTTCTTCTGGAAGAAACATGAGGTACACGACGAACATCACAAGCCCAAGGACCAGCCCTGGACGATGACGCTGCCGTTGATCATCCTGGCTGCCATCTCGTGTGTTGCGGGCTTCGTTCCCTTCCACGACCTGGTTACCTGGGACGGCAAGGCGCTGCACACTGCCCTCGACATGAAAGTGGCTGGCACGAGCGTCGTCATCGCTTTGTTGGGCATTGCCCTGGCCACAGTGATGTACTACAAGGAGAACAAGTTGCCCGAACGCATGGCCAATGCGATGCGTGGCCTCTGGACGGCCAGCTACAAGCGCTTCTACATGGACGAGCTCTACCAGTTCATCACCCACAAGGTGATTTTCCAGGGCATCTGTGTGCCCATTGCCTGGTTTGACCGCCACATCATCGACGGTTTTATGAACCTGATGGCCGATGCGACCAACTCGCTGTCATTCGGCATCCGTCGCATGCAGTCGGGCAGCATCCAGGCCTATGTGTATGTGTATCTGCTGGGAGCCCTGCTGCTTGGCGTAATCACCATGATATGTGTAATCTTCTAACCAACGGTCTAACAAAATAGAAAGGATATATCAAATGGAACTTTTCAATAATATACTGATTTACTTTGTGATCGTGCCTCTGCTGACGCTTGGAGGCCTGGCTCTTTGCCGCAACCGCGGCATCAAGGCCATCAGGACCGTTGCAGTCATCGGCGCCAGCGTGCTGATGGTACTGGCCATCTGGTTGGTGAGCATCTTCTTGAGCGCTCGTGCCGGTGGAGACACCAGTGAGATGATCCTGCGCAGCGACGTGCTGTGGTATGCCCCGTTCAATGTCCACCTGGCATTGGGCGTGGACGGCGTGAGCGTCGTGATGATATTACTGTCGGCATTCATTGTGTTCGCCGGTGTGTTCGCCTCGTGGAAGATGAACCCGCTACCCAAGCAGTTCTTCATGTGGTTCTTCCTGTTGTCCACGGGTGTGTTCGGCTTCTTCATCTCGATCGACCTGTTCACGATGTTCATGTTCTATGAGGTCGCTCTGATTCCCATGTACCTGCTGATTGGCGTGTGGGGCAGCGGCAACAAGAACTACAGCGCGATGAAACTGACCCTGATGCTGATGGGTGGCTCAGCCTTCCTGATGCTCGGCCTGATCGGTATCTATTTCCACTCGGCTCCCGAGGGTCAGCCGCTGACGATGAACATTCTGGACATCGCCCATAACAATGCCATCCCGCACAGCTGGCAATACCTGCTGTTCCCGCTGACGTTTGTCGGCTTTGGCGTGCTGGGTGCCATGTTCCCGTTCCACACATGGTCTCCCGACGGTCATGCCTCGGCGCCCACGGCGGTGTCGATGCTCCACGCCGGTGTACTGATGAAGCTTGGTGGTTACGGCTGCTTCCGCATCGCCATCTACCTGATGCCTTTCGCAGCCAACCAATTGGCATGGATTTTCCTGCTGCTGACGGGCTTCAGCATCGTCTATGGTGCGTTGAGCGCCTGTGTGCAGACCGACCTCAAGTACATCAACGCTTACTCGTCGGTTAGTCACTGCGGTATGGTGCTGTTTGCCATCCTGATGTTCAACACCACTGCGATGACCGGTGCCGTGCTTCAGATGCTCTCTCACGGTCTGATGACGGCCCTGTTCTTTGCCCTCATCGGTATGATCTATGGCCGCACCCACACGCGTGACATCCGTGACATGGGCGGTATGATGCACATCATGCCTTACTTGGGCGTGGGATATGTGATTGCCGGTCTGGCATCGTTGGGTCTGCCGTTCCTGAGCGGTTTTGCTGCCGAGATGACCATTTTCATGGGCTCGTTCCAGCACACCGACCTGTTCCACCGCGTACTCACCATCATGGCGACCACCTCGATTGTGGTGACAGCGGTTTACATCCTGCGCGTTGTCGCCAAGCTGCTCTTTGGCGAGGTACAGGATGAGCACCACCGCTCGCTGACCGATGCCACCTGGGAGGAGCGCCTCTCGACTGCCACACTGATTCTTGCCGTGGCTGCCATCGGTTGCTTCCCCAACTTCTTTATTAACATCATCAGCAGCAGTTTTGACCCCGTCGTTAAGGCGTTGCAGGCTGCTCTGCCCAATGTGTTGTGATGAAAGTGTTTAACCTGATAAAAATTGCATAAAAAGATATGATGGATTATTCACAGTTCTTATTGATGCCGCAGGAGATAGGCCTGTTGCTGGTTTTCCTGCTAGTTTTCATCTATGACACTTTCATGCCAGAGCGCTCACAGCGTTATATGCCTATTTTCTCGGTCATCATGATGGCGCTCTACACGATATACTGCTTCTGTTTTCCCGCTGGCGTGGGTGAGGCCTTCGGCGGCATGTTCGAGTCCAACGCTCCCACCTGGGTGATGAAGAACATCCTCAATGTGGGTGTCGTGCTGGTGCTCCTGCAGGCCGTGAAATGGACCAACAATGACTTCGTGAGCGTTCGCCGCGGCGAGTTCTACGAGTTGATCCTGCTGACATTGCTGGGCATGTTCCTGATGATATCGGCCCGCCACTTCCTGCTGTTCGTCATCGGTCTGGAGACGGCGTCACTGCCCATCGCTGCCCTGGCAGCGTTTGAGAAACGCTACTATGAGTCCCACGAGGCTGCTGCGAAGTATATCTTCACCGCCATCTTCTCGTCGGCGATTTTCCTATTGGGAATCTCGTTCGTCTATGGCATGAGTGGCTCATTGTACTTCAAGGATATCGCCACCACGCTCATCGGCAACCGCTCTGCACTGCTGATTGCCTCCCTGGCGTTTGTCATCGCCGGTGTGGGTTTCAAGCTGTCGCTTGTTCCCTTCCACCAGTGGACTGCCGACGTTTACCAGGGCGCACCCACTGCTGTTACCAGCTACCTGTCGGTTATCAGCAAGGGCGCTGCGGCGTTCTCGTTCCTGGTGATTCTGGTGCAGGTGTTCGGCTCGGCCTACTCCCAGGTGTGGGAGTGGATGCTCTATGCCATCATCGTGCTCACCATCACTATCGGTAACCTGTTCGCCATCCGTCAGCGCAACCTCAAGCGCTTCCTGGCGTTCTCGTCAATCTCGCAGGCCGGTTACATCATGCTCGGCATCATCGCCGTGAACGTGATGGGCATGTCCTCGATGATTTACTATGTGCTGGTTTACATCTTCAGCAACCTCGCCGCCTTCGGCGTGATTGCCGCTATTGAGCGTCAGACCGGCAAGGTGACGATGGACGACTACAACGGTCTGTTCAAGACCAATCCCTGGCTGGCCTTCACGATGATGCTGGCGATGTTCTCGCTGGGCGGTATTCCCCCGTTTGCAGGCTTCTTCAGCAAGTTCTTCATCTTTGTGGGCGCATGCCACCAGGGTACGGTAGCCATCTACATCCTCGTGCTCATCGCGTTGATCAACACCATCATCTCGTTGTACTACTACCTGCTGGTGGTTAAGGCGATGTTCCTGCGCCAGGACGATTGTGTGATTCCCACCATCAAGAGCCACTGGACCGAGCGTACAGGCCTCATCCTGTGCACGCTGGGCATCATCTTCATCGGCTTAATCAGCTGCATCTACGCTTACATTAACGGCACCGTTGACGCCATTGGCGCCATGTTTGCTGCCATTCAGTAAGAACCCATAGACTTCTGATATCATTTAGCATAACCAAATGTAGAATTGAGCATTCTTCAATTCATGGAGTATCGCGGACTACCGCGATACTCTTTTTTATCCCCATGCCAGGCCGCTGATAATTACTACAGTCTAATTTGACGTTAATTATTGCAAAATAATGGAATTTTTCGATGAATCTGTACATTATTTATGTAATTTTGGAGTTATAAAAACAAATCAAAACCACTATTATGATGAAACAACGTATTTTTATCCTCTTTACAGCAATATTATTCGCTATGGCATTCCCATTTAATACATTGGGTAACAAAGTAATTGACTTCAATTTCCCTCAAGATGTATCTAAACAGGCACTTGCCGACTTGAACACGGCCCTCAAGACAGGTGATGGCCAGCAGACAGTAGATGCCCTGGTGCGGTACAGCATTGCCCAGAGCGGCATTTCCCAGGACAATATGCCCGAGATCATCAAGAAAATCGAGTCGGTCATTAATAAGGAGAAACGCCCCGAATTCAAGGCGCTGCTCAACTACTTTGAGGCAATGGCCTATCAGAACTACTACGACCGCTTTGCCCGCTGGAGCAACCGCAAGAATCCCGTCGGTGAAGAACCTGACGATATAAGCGAGTGGGACAGCAAACAGTTTGAGACCAAAATCAAGCAATTGCTTGCTAAATCGCTTGAAGATCCCGAGGCGCTCAAACAGATTCCCGTGACATCACTCCCCGACATTATCAAGTGCAACGAGTTGGGAGCCACTTATGTTCCCACCCTTCATGAGTTCCTGTTGATTAAGAACTTGGAGATGTTCGAGGACATGGATATGGAAGACTCGGAGCTTTTATGCCGCATGATCAAGGAGCGATGGCTTACCGCTACCGAGGACAACATTCCTGCACACATCTACGCGCTTACCAAGACTGGCAAGAGCATAACGCTGGATGACTACAAAAAGTATCAGGATAACGAGTTCAGCGGCTTGTTGCTAGAGAGAGCCCATTCCTATGATTCCAAAGAGTATTACCGAACACTGAAGGATCATGTAAAGCGTTTCCCGGAATCCATTTTCACGACCGCCATCAAGAACAAGATCACCGAAATGGAGAGCAAATCGGTGTATGTGGGATATCCTAGCAACTGTTCTTCCCACGACAGCATTCCTGTCACCGTTGATGTCAATAATACCAACTCTTTCAATATCAATGTCTATCGCATCCCTGATGATTTACTGAGCGTTCACAGCTTTACTGATTCTATGTTGCTGTTGGTCAAACAGTATCCCATGACTGTACAAGGTAACATCCCCTTCAATCAGAGTTATATCAAAAAGACATTGCCACCACTGCCCTACGGAGCCTACATCCTGTGCAGCGACAACCTGTCCATGGATGAGAAATCCAACAAAACAGAAAGGTTCTACAGCTATGACATCCTGCGGGTGACCGACCTTGCCCCGATCATCATCAACCGCATCGACAATAATGACCGAATCGCCGCCGTTGACATCAACACGGGAAAGCCCGTACCCGGAGCGACCATCAAGTATGATGCCTACAGATATACAGGCACAATGGGTTCCACAGGAAGTGACGGACTAGTGGCAGTTCCAAAGACTTACACAAACGAGATAACCGGAGAAAAAAACATCGTTTTTTCAGGCAATAGCGTGCGAACCATTAAAGGTGATGACAAATATGGCAAGTCCATCACTTACCACAAGATGGATAAGTACACCAGATCATGGCAAACTGCCGATTTTTACACCGATCTTGGAGTATATCGTCCCGGTGAGACTATTCACTGGGCCGCCATCATCTACCACACCGATATCAACGAAGGACGTCAGCCTATGGGGAACCAGTATGTGACAGTCTATTTTATGGACAAAAACAGAGAACCCATCGACACGTTGACAACCTCAGCCGATGACTTTGGCCGCGTAGAAGGCTCGTTTGTCGTTCCCAAGGACCGAATGAACGGCGAGTTCATACTGTTTATGAGGACTGGTCACATCTCATCCTATGGCGATCATCTGGCAACACACTACGTTAAGGTGAGTGAGTACAAGACACCCACATTCGCCGTTTCTTTCCCTGACAACCGCTCCAGTTACACACACGGACAACCCGTCAAGATTACCGGCAAGGCCGAGACTTATAGCGGCATGCCTGTTGCCAACACCCAGGTGCGCCTGTCACTCATCCAAAAGGAATGGAGTTGGTCGAGGTGGCGCCACAACGGCAATGACGGCATACACCTGATGGATACCACTGTCACCACCGATGCTCAAGGTCTGTTTTCCTTCACCTATGAGCCCAACATGTTCTATGAGAACAAACGCGGCTCCACTAGCCGCTGGTCACACTATTGCTACAAGGTAGTGGCTACCGCCACCACCGATGCCGGTGAAACACAAGAAGAGTCCACCTCATTTATCCTGGGTACGCGCCGGGGCATCTTACTGATCAGTGAAAACAATGACATCTACCTCAACGACAAACCCATCAAACTGCCACTCGAGTACAACACCACCGACGAGAACAACCCGTCGACATGGTGCACGTGGGAAATCACCCGCCACGGTGACAAGGAACCCGTCAAGACCGGCAATCTCAACACCTCCGACCCAACAATCGACTTGACCGACCTGCCCTCAGGCGAGTACAGGCTTAAAATTCACATCCTGGATGCCGAGCCAGGCGAGGAGGACGTTGACGCCGCGCGCAACATCGTCCTCTACCGCAAGACCGACAAGCAGGCTCCCATTAAGGACTGCCCGCTGTGGTTCTCACCTGAGGACAAGAGTGTTGACAAGAATAACACAGGCCACATCAACATAGGTGTCTCCACCCCCAAAGCATATATATATTATGTGGCATCAACTACCTCCAAGGTGATTGCCGAAGGCTGGCTCACCTATAACAAAGGCATGAACGATTTTACTGTACCCCTGCCCAAAGAACCTGGAGCAGACGTTACCGTGGAATTCGTGACCTACTACGGCACAAAGCTGTGGAAGGACGAGATACTCTTTACCAATCCTTACAAGGCCGAGGCGCTGAACATTACCGCAACTTCGTTCCGCGACAAACTCGTCCCCGGTGACTCCGAACACTGGACGTTCACCCTGACTGACCAAAACGGCAAGCCTCACCAAGGTGCTATGCTGATAGATATGTTTGACAAAGCGCTGTCCAGCATTGCACCCAATAATTGGTATTTCAGCAACTGGAGGAAGCAAGGCTATTGCGGTAACCTGAGCGCTCCAGAACTGAACGGTCAATCATCCACACGTATCAACTGGATAGGTAAGATGCTGAGCAGTCCCAATGGAATCTATGCCCAGCTGCCCTCGCTTTATACCTACGGCCAAGATATCTTTGGCCGCCATCTGGGACGAGAAGACGACAGGTACTTGCTGGCCGGACGTCCGCAAGTGCTCGAAACGAGGGCCATGGCCATGGCCAAGAATGACACAAAGGGAAAGTTAAGCGGCGTTGCCGACGTTGCCCACGGCGCTGATGCGAGAGTTGCCGAATCCCAAGAGCAAGAGGTTAGTGTTGACGAACATAATCTGGACAAGGTCATATTGCGTGAACAAGACGTCAAGACGGCACTCTGGCAGCCCATGCTCACCAGCGACAAAAACGGCAACATCAGTATCGAATTTGAAGTCCCCAACTTCAACACCACCTGGATCACCCAGGCTGTAGCATGGGACCAAAAGATGATAGGCAGCAAGTGGATGGCCGAGGTATTGACCCAAAAGCCCCTGATGGTGCGCTCCAACATGCCGCGCTTCCTGCGCCAGGGCGACACGGCAGCCCTTGCAGCCACCGTGCAGAACGCTACCGACCAGGTTGCCGCTTGTGACGCTGTCATCGAACTGTTTGACCCGCGCTCGGGCGATATCTATGCCACCCGCAAATTCAACCTGCAGTTAGACCCGAAGGGCAGCCAAGCCGTCACCATCGACTGGCAGGTGCCCGATACCATCTCTATGGCGGGCTTCCGTATCAAGGCCGCCAACGGCCGCTATGGCGACGGCGAGCAGGTGATGGTGCCCGTGCTGACAACCATCTCGCCCGTTATCGAGACTGAGCCATTCTATATCGAGGCAGCACAAGGCCACTACGAGACAGCCCTGCCCGACTTCCCTGCCGACGCCCGCGTGACGCTGGAATACTGCGACAACCCGACGTGGTACTGTGTACTTGCTCTGCCCACAATTTTCAGTGACAACTACTTTGTCGCCACCCATGCTGCCCACAGCCTGTTTGCCCTGCAAGTGGCACAAGGTGTTGCCAAGTCCCAGCCCCAGATCAAGGAGGCCATCACCTACTGGAAACAACACGACGAGGACAGCACGCTTGTATCGATGCTCCAGAAGAACCAAGACCTGAAGATCGGCACCCTGCTGGCATCGCCCTGGATGCGTGATGCTGACCGCCAGACGCTGAGGATGAGCAAGTTGAGCGAGCTCTTTGATGATGCCAAAGTCAAGAAGGAATACGAAAAAATCATGACCACGCTGCAATCACTGCAGATGAGCGACGGCGGTTTCACGTGGTACAGATACCCAGGCTGTGAGTCCAACATATGGACCACGGGCACCGTGCTTGAACTGATCGGCGAAATCAAGCACTTGGGCTACCTGCCCGAAGACAGCCGCCTGACGGCGATGGTGAACAGAGCTCTCAACTATTACGATAATGAGAGTGTGGATCTGTATAAGAGCTATAAAGAGTACCTCAAGAATCCTCTTGAGAGATTCACCGGTTTCGCCTATGTGCGCTCATTGTTCCCCGAGGTGAAGCAGTCAGGAGCCAGCGCGAAACTGATGAAAGATGTCCTCAAGTACATGAACAAGAACTGGAGCAAGGGCATTACCTTAAAAGAAAAGGCCTACTATGCCTTGACGCTCAACCGCAACGGCTACCAGAAGACCGCCAGCAATATCATCGAGAGCATCCGCCAGTTTGCCATCGTCAAGCCCAGCCTGGGCATGTACTGGGACAACCTGCAGACGGGCTACGGCTGGTGGGAACTGGACAAGGTGGCCTACACCAGCACCATACTGCAGGCCATGAGCGAGGTGGATCCCCGCCAGCAGGAGATTGACCAGGTGCGCAAGTGGATGCTGCTGATGAAGCAGAGTAACGACTGGGGCAGCTACAGCCTCGCCTCCGATGCCGTTTACAGCATCCTGTGCACCGGCAGCCAGTGGCTGGAGCGTGGCACCACGCCATCGATTACGGTGGCCGGAGAGCCCCTCAACCTCGACAAGATGGCCGAGTGGCTGGGTTACTTCCGAACCTCCCTGCCTGCCACCGCAACCGGCAACGTCATTATCGACCGCACGGGCAACGGACCCGCATGGGGCGCCGTTTACAGCCAGTTCAAGGCCCCGATGACCGAAATCAAGGAGAAAGCCATCGAAGAGGTGTCCATCAGCAAAGAATACTACGTTTATGCTCAAGACGGCACGCTTCGCCAGACCACATCGTTCAAGGTGGGCGACAAGGTTAAGGTACGCGTCATCATCAAGACCAACAAGGACATGGATTTCGTAACCATAACCGACGAGCGCGCCGCCTGCTTCGAGCCAGTTGACCAACTGTCGGGCTACCGCATCGAGGACCGCACCTGGTTCTATCAGGAGACCAAGGATACCCAGACCAACGTGTTCATCAACAGCTTGGACAAGGGAACCCACATCATCGGTTACGACGTCTGGGTGACCAACCCCGGCGAGTTCACTTCGGGCATCGCAACCATCCAGTGCCAGTATGCTCCGCAGTTGACTGCCCACAGTGCCGGCAAGGCGATCACCACGGTCCCCAAATGATGACTTCAACCATAGCATCCCTGGTCACGAGCCGATGGCTCGTGACCAGGGATGCTGGTAAAAAGAAGTTTTTTGCGTTTGATTTCTATTATCTCTATTTGTATTTTTATTTCGCAGGAAATCAGAGAAATAGCGTTTTTAGGGGTCAAAAAATTACAAATTTCGGGTCAAAAATCGACAAATTCTACAAATAATTTCCACTGTTTTTCATAACAGGGATATGTGGAAGAGATGTAATTTTGTGTCGGAAATAATATTTCTCCAGATTACTAAATAAAGGCATAAGATTGATCACAAAATAAAGCTTAAGAAAATCTTTTGATGGTAGTTAATGTTGATTAAATGATTATTTTTTTAAGCCCTGCCTTAAAAATTCTTGATCCTATCAAGAAACGCAAGCAATAAAAACATGAGAATTAACGGTGTCTGCGCGAGCAGCCGCCGTTTTTATTGTTTGCATTATCCAAAAAAACATTACCTTTGCAGTCACAGTACATAACCAATCAGAATATAGGCATCATGACAAAGATCAGAACCATCGGCTTATTGACTTCGGGCGGCGACGCCCCGGGCATGAATGCAGCAATCCGCGCCGTCACCCGCTCGGCGATCTTCAACGGTTTCAAGGTGAAAGGAATCTATCGCGGCTATAAAGGCCTGGTGGATGACGAAATCATCGAGCTGAAGACTCAGAGCGTGTCTGGTATCATGCACCACGGAGGCACCATCCTGAAGACGGCCCGCTGCAAGGAATTCATGACGGCCGAAGGGCGTCAGCAAGCCTACGAGAACATCAAGAAGCACGGCATCGACGCATTGGTTGTCATTGGCGGTGACGGCTCGCTGAGCGGTGCCCGCCAGTTTGCCAGCGAGTTTGATTTCCCCATCGTGGGAGTGCCCGGCACCATCGACAACGACCTGAACGGCACCGACCACACCATCGGCTATGACACGGCGCTGAACACCATCATGTGGTGTGTGGACCGCATCCGCGACACCGCATCCAGCCACGAACGTCTGTTCATCATCGAGGTGATGGGCCGCGAGTCGGGTTTCCTCGCCTTGAACGGCGCCATCGCCAGCGGCGCTGAGGCAGCTATCATTCCCGAGATGTCCACCGAGGTGGATCAACTTTCGGAACTGATACAGAGCGGTTTCCGCAAGAACAAGAACTCCTCGATCGTGCTTGTCGCCGAGAGCCCCGCCACAGGTGGCGCCATGGGTGTAGCCGATAGAGTCAAGAAAGAGTTTCCGCAATATAACGTGAGGGTGACCATCCTGGGCCACTTGCAGCGCGGCGGCAGCCCCACCGCCATGGACCGCATCTTGGCTTCCCGCATGGGTGCTGCGGCCATTGACGCCCTGCTCGAGGGTCAGCGCAACATCATGATTGGTGACGATGACGAGAAAATCGTCTATGTGCCTTTCAGCAAAGCCATCCGCCACGGCAAGGAAATCGACCGCGAGCTGCTGGAGTTACTGCGTCGCCTGTCGGTCTAGTAAACCGTTATCAGATAACAGATTAGGGAGGTCGCAGCTGAGCGCACCTCCCTAATTCTTAATCCCTTACCTGTGATTCTTACTTGTACTTGGGCGACGGGCCGTACTTGTTTTCACCCCAATGGCTGTCGCGGACAGCAAAAATCAGGAGAATTATACCGACCACAATGGCCCCCAAGCTGCAAAGAACCATCGCGGTTGCCAAGCCAGGCGATGACTGAACCGAGTTGGCCATCTCCTGAGCCATTTCCATCATGTCATCCATGTTAGTGCTGGTAGCCATGGTATCTAGATTGGAGCCGACCAGCGAGAGAAACGTGCCATAATAGCCCCCAAACAAGAGGGCAAGCAGTGCGACCCACCAGCCGCCGCGATTGGTGTCGTGAAGACGACGGCACAGCGCAGCCAACTGAGGGATGAGCACGGCTAGGCTGAATGCCAAGCTCACATAGCCGATTCCAGGCCACAACAGGCCGAAGTAAGACAATATCGTCGAGACGATGACCACAAACAAGACGAACCACCAGAACTCGCTGCGGCGGGCACGTCCCTTGAAGTCAAAATACTTCTTGAAGCACGTTTTCACCGCGTCAACAGGGCTCATCATGGGGCTAGCGGTCACACGGGGTTGATACTGCGGCGCAGGCTGCTGAGGCTGCGGCTGATTGAAAACGGGAGGTTGCGGTTGTTGGTTCTGTTCCATATCCATAAATAATTATTGATTTACAGTCTAGTGATTATTTACAGTCCACAAAAATAATCATTTTTACCCAACCCACGGCAATCTTTTTGTAATTTTGCACCCATATTTACAGGAAATGACAATGAAACGACAATTGAAGATATGGCTGGAGTGCTTTAGGCTCAGGACTTTACCCGTCTCGCTCAGCGGCGTGATCATCGCCATCGGAATCGCGAAATGGCACAACCGTTTCCAGTGGGTTCCGGCAGTGCTGTGCCTGGTCTTTGCCCTGCTGGCACAGATTTCCTCCAACACGGCCAACGAGTACTATGACTACCTCAAGGGCACCGACAAGCCCGGTCGCGTGGGGCCGCGTCGCGGCGTTACCGAGGGTGACATCACCCCCACGACGCTGCGCAACGTCACCATCGGCCTGCTTGTGGCAGCCGGTATTGTGGGCTGCTGCCTCATCCCCTATGGCGGGTGGTGGCTGCTGCCCGTGGGCATCGTTATCGCATTGGCGGCACTGGCTTACAGCGCAGGCCCTTATCCCCTCTCCTATCATGGCCTGGGCGAGCTGATGGTGTTCATCTTCTTCGGCCTGGTGCCCGTGAACCTGACGTACTATGTGATGGCATTACGTTTTGACCCGCTGGTGGTGCTGTTCTCCATTGCCATCGGCCTGATGGGCGTTAATGTGCTGCTGGTCAACAACTACCGCGATGTTGAAGACGACCGTGCGGCCGGAAAAAAGACCCAAACGGTGATGCGAGGCAGGCCACTCACCTCATTTGCCTACCTACTCAACGGCTACATCGCCATCGCGATTCTTAGCGCCTTCTGGTTCATGATTGCCTTTGTCAAGGTGCTTCCGTTGTGGACATTACTTATACCGTTGCTCTACCTGGTGATGCATACCGTCACCTGGAACAAACTCAGGCACCGCGACGGCGCCGCCCTCAATCCGCTACTGGGTGAAACGGCACGCAACATGCTTATTTTCACCATCTTGTTCACCATCGTCTTTATTATCTATTCCTGATATCATGGCCCTGATTGACGACATCCGCGCCCTGCGCATCGCCGACTACGACTACCCGTTGCCCGATGAGCGCATCGCCAAGCATCCCCTCGCCCAACGCGAGCAGTGCAAGCTCTTATATTATAAAGGAGGGAACATCGAGGAGAGGCGCTTCTGGGAAGTGCCCTCGTTGCTGCCCGAGCGCTCGACGCTCATCTATAATAACACGCGAGTGATCAACGCCCGCCTCAGGTTCCGCAAGGAGACGGGTTCGACGATAGAGATCTTCTGCCTGGAGCCTGTGCTGCCGCGTGACTATGAGCAGATTTTCCAGACCACGGGCCACTGCGTGTGGCAGTGCCTGGTGGGCAACAGCAAGCGCTGGAAACAGGGTTCTCTGACACAGACTGTTATCATCGAGGGCCGTGAGGTCACCCTTGCCGCCACGCGCGGCGAGCAGCGGGGCAACGCTTGGGAAATCGCCTTTGACTGGGACGGTAAAGAGGGAAAAATCACCTTTGCCGACGTGCTGGAGGCCATCGGCGAGATCCCCATCCCACCCTACCTGAACCGCGGCACCGAGGAGAGCGACTCGACTGACTACCAGACGGTCTATAGCCATATCGACGGCAGCGTCGCCGCGCCGACCGCCGGGCTGCACTTCACCGACGAGGTGCTGGCCGAGTGTGACGCCCGCGGCATCCTGCGGCGCGAAATCACGCTGCACGTGGGCGCAGGCACGTTCCAGCCCGTCAAGAGCGAGCACATCGGCGACCACCCGATGCACTACGAGTTCATCAGTGTGCCGCGCAGCGTCATCCAGGACATCATCAATGCCCCTGGGCCTATCATCGCCGTGGGCACGACCAGTGTGCGCACCCTCGAGAGCCTTTACTACATCGGCCAGATCCTGGAGGACAACCCCGATGCCGACGAGGATGCGCTCACTGTCACTCAATGGATGCCCTACACCACCCCCTGCGAGATTTCAACGCAAAAAGCACTTCAAAACATCGTCGATTACCTGGACCGACACCATGCCGACACCTACATGGGCAGCACCCAGCTGATGATTGCCCCGGGCTTTCTCTACCGCATTGTGAGCGGCATTATCACAAACTTCCACCAGCCGCAATCGACACTGCTTCTGCTCGTGGCGGCCTTTGTGGGCCAAGACCGGTGGCGCGGCATGTATGACTACGCCCTGGCCCACGATTTCCGCTTCCTGAGTTACGGCGACGCCCAGCTACTCCTGGGTTAGAAAACAACTGATCAGTCTGATCTTTCTGAGGGCTTCCGCATTCCTCAATCATCAAACAACTGAATAATCTGATTTTTCTGAGGGCATCCGCTTTCATTTATATTAAAAACAAGCCCTATGTTTGCACCGTCAAAGTCAAATATAGGGCTTGTTTTCTGTTAACAGAAGTGCAAATGCCCCCCTAAGACCCGTGTTATTCATCTATAAAAAAGGGCGATTAGTCGCATGAATATGCCCAATGGGGCGATTATGGGGCTTATCACGCATAATCGGGCTTAAACTGGGCATGGTGTTTGCCGTCTAAAAGACAAAGAATAATGAATTTGTTGTACATTTAATACATTACAATTATGAAAACTTCTGTTACAAAAATCATGATGAGCTTCGCTCTCATGGGATGCCTGATCTTCAGCGCATCGGACGCAATGGCCCAGGGCCGCAGTCGTTCACAAGGAGGCAGCAGCGCCAGCAGAAGCCAGTCGGCAGCTGTCTCACGTTCGGACAAAGCAACCGCACCGACGGTGAGCCGTAACTCCAGCAGCTCGAGCATGAGCCGCAGTTCCAGCAGCTCTAGCAGCTCGCGCAGTTCGGTAACACCGCAGGTCAACCGCAGCAGTTCGAGTTCCAGCTCCAGCCGCAGCATGACCACGACACCGCAGGTGAACCGCGGCAGCAGCAGCGATAACAGGGGCACCAGCGTGCGTCCCAGCACCAGCGGCTCCAGCAGCAGTTCCAGCGGCTCGCGCATGAGCACCGGTTCCAGCAGCCGTGGCACCACGAGCGGCATCAGCGACCTGAACCAGTCAAGAGACCGTCGCGACAAGACCGTCAAGGATGCCAGCACCTTGAATAAGAATGATCGTACCAAGGGCACTAACGGCAGCATTGACAACAAGTCGACCCGTCCCACCAGCAAGCCCGGCAACGGCGGCAGCAACATCGATAACGGCCGCAACGGAGGCAAGCCCGGTAACGGAGGCGGCAACGTCGATAACGGCCGCAACGGTGGCAAGCCTGGTAACGGCGGCGGCAACGTAGGTAACGGCCGCAACGGCGGTAAGCCTGATAACGGCGGCAAGCCCGACAACGGCGGCGGTCGTCCCAACAGCAACCGTCCGAATGGCAACCACGGGCACAACGGCAACCATGGTTACAATCACGACAACCACTTTGACTACAGTAACCACCACTACCGCAATGACTTCCACAACAACTATATCAACCACCGTTGGAGTTGGAGTCGCCCCCTGCCCCCTCCCGCCCGTCGCTATCGTCCCGCTCCCATCGTATGGTATCGTCCTGTAATCCCCGCTGGTTGGTATCCCTATGCCGGAGCCCCCATCATCGACAGGATTCTGGGCATCACCTTCGGAACGCTCTTTGACAGTTCGCTTGACTATCTGTACTACAACGGCTATGAGATTGACGGCTATGCCGACCACGTGATCTACCTGAGAAACGTGCCTCTGCTGAACCTCTCCTGGGAAGACGTCATGCTCTGCTACGACGATTATGACAGACTGGTCAACGCACAGTTCATCTTCCAGACCGGCCGCAACGACCACAAGCGCTACAACAGGGTTTACAACAGCCTGTGCAGAATCTATGGTCAGCCTATCAACAGCGGCAACAACGGCCTGAGCTGGTACGGAGGCAACAGCACCGGTTGGGTAACGCTCTCGACATTTGAGAACATGGGACGCTACTACACCACGCTGAGCATCGGTTACTAAAAGAGAAAAAAGAGAGATAGGATTTCTTCATACGCACACGATAATTATTGATTCGAGAGGCGGGCGCCAAGCAGGTGCCCGCCTCTTGATTTACTGTTCCTATTTCCAGATAAATGCGCCGGAATAGTACTGTCAAAAATCATAGGGAGGGCAATTAACAATTTTTCAACCGTTTTTTGCAAATATTAGGCAGTTTTATTTGCCGCATTCCGTTAATAGCCTTATCTTTGCGACAAGTTTTTTCATAGGATTAGATTTTTAAGGTTTAAAGTGTGCGAGTTGTTGTGAAACAAGCGCACATTTTTTTGTTTACCCACATGATTATCGCAGAATTGACGTATATTTGCAGGGTTAAACACAAGACAAACCGATGCATATGATCAAACAGGCATTGTGGATGATCGCTGTCATCTGCATTTCGATGGGCGCCGCCGCCCAGACACAAGCAGGAATCGTGAGGACACTGGAACGCCCGGGAAAGCCCAGCAACGGCATCACGGGTGTGACCATCAACGTGATGGAATACCCTAACGCCATCGTGAGCAAGAAAGGGGGCAAATTCTCCTTCACGATACCCGGCAAGCGGCAGGGTGATTCCTATACCGTATCGCGAGTGCAGAAGAAAGGCTACACGCTGGTCGATAAGCAGTTGAAGGGAAGGCGCTTTGCCTACTCGTCGTCGGTATCCCTGGAGATTGTCATGGTGGCCGACGAGCAGCTCGAGATGGACAAGAAGCGCATCGAGGACAAGGCCTATGACAAGGCGCAGAAGGACTATAACCAGAAAGTCGCCGCCCTCGAGAGACAACTCAAAGAGAAAACCATCAGCGAACGGGAATACCGCACGAAATACGAGGAACTGAACTCCAACTACAACAACTACATCCAGCTCATTGACCAGATGGCCGAGCGCTATGCCACGACCGACTACAAGGGGCTGAGCGAGACCAACAAGGACATTCTCGCCTGTGTCGAGAACGCCGATCTGGAGCGTGCCGACGAACTCATCAACCGCAAGGGCAGCTTTGACAAGCGTGAAGAGGAACTGCTCAAGAAAATGCAACTCAAAGAGAAATCCGAGCAACTGTCCCAACAACTGCAGGAAGACATTGACGTTGAGCTCGAAGATCTGGTGCGTGACTACTATAACAAGTACACCATTAACGCAGCAGCCTACCGCAACGACTCGGCCGCCTACTATCTGGAGCGCATCGTGCGCCTCGACACGACCGACGTGGACATGATACGTGTGACGGCATGGTTCATCGACAACTATCTGGCCGACTATCCACGTGCGCTGGACTACTACCAGCGAGCATTGGTCCAAGCCCAGGAGCAATATGGAGAACTCAGCGAGCAAGCCGGCCAAATCACCGAGTTTATCGGCCTCACCTATGACCACCTGCAAGAACAGGAAAAATCCCTTGAGTGGCACCTCAAAGCATTGGACATCTACGAGCAGACCGAGGGTCTTCTCAACCCTGATGCCGCACTGGTATATACCCATATCGGCAGAATATACAGCCAGAAAGGGGAATGCGAGAAAGCGTTGGAATACACCCTGAAAGGGCTTGAAATTCGGGAAAGGACCTTTGAGGACAAGGATCATCTTGATTTTTCCCAATCCTATAATAACCTGGGGGTCATTTACAATCAGATGAAGGATTATGAAAAAGCGCTAGTATATCACAAGAAGGCGCTTGATATACGCGAGCGGGTACTTGGAACAAATTCCGATGGGACTGCCCTTTCATATCTCAACATTGGAGATGTATATTACAGGCAAGAACAATTTGACAGCGCATCGGTGTACTTGCAGAAGGCGCTGGATATATATCAGCTCATTTACGGTTCTAACCACCCGACAACTTATAACGCCCTGATCTGGAACGGCGCGAATTACCAGAGGCTGGAGAACTTTGAAAAAGCATTGGAGTGTTTTCAGCAGGCCTTGAACTTCTGTGACAACTATTACGGAGAGGAAAGCGAGCAGAGTGCCTATTGCTGCCAACTGGTCGCTACAGTATATCACCAGCTGGGCGACATCAAAAAGACAATAGCATACATTCAGCGTTGCATTGACATCTACGAAAAAACTTACGGCCCCGACTATCAAGCAGTCCAGCAGTTGAAAGAAGGTATCGAGAGACTCAAGGGAGAATGACACGGCTGGAGCTGAACATACTGGGATGCGGAAGCGCGACGATGACGCCGCGCCACCAGCCGTCGTGCCAGGTGTTGAACGTGCGTGACAACCTGATGATGATTGACTGCGGCGAGGGTGCCCAACTTGCCGTGCGCCGCATGAAGCTCAAGCTGATGCGGCTGAACCACATTTTCATCAGCCACCTGCACGGTGACCACTGCTTCGGGCTGCCGGGGCTGGTCTCGACGATGGCGCTGCTGAACCGCACCAACTCGCTGACCATCCACACCTTTAAGGACGGCGTGGAACTGTTCTCGACGTGGCTGGACTACTTTTGCCGCGAGCGCCCGTTTGAGGTCAAGTACAACGTCATCGACACGCACAAGCGCGTCATCTGGGAGGACGACGCCCTGACGGTAACGACCTTCCCGCTGGTGCACCGTGTGCCCGCCGTGGGTTTCCTGTTCAGGGAGAAGCCCAAGCTGCGCCACATCATCGGTGAGGAGGTCAAAAGGCTGGGCGTGCCCCACTATGCCATGAATGCGTTGCGCCAGGGCGAGGACTGGGTCACCCCTGAGGGCCTTGTCATCCCCAACGGCCAATTGACCACGGCTGCCGAACCCGCCATCAGCTACGCCTATTGCAGCGACACCAAATTCTCAAAGCGAGTCATCAAGAGTGTCGAGGGCGTGGACTGGCTCTATCACGAGGCCACCTACGACGACAGCCTGCGCGTGAAGGCCCACAAGCGCTACCACAGTACCGCCCTGGAAGCCGCCACCGTGGCCCGTGAGGCTGCTGTGGGCCAGCTCATCCTGGGGCACTTTTCTAAGCGCTACCTTGACGATACGCCACTGCTGCTGGAAGCCCAATCGGTCTTCCCCGCCACCCGCCTCGCCAACGAGGGCATGGTCATCGATTTGAACCAAAAATAATTTCCCAGCCATTAAACTTGGCACGACTATTGCAGTCCAACGGGTGATTTTTTTGCGCCGGGAAGGTTTGCCCAAGGGGCAGCACGAAGGGGCAAATGAGAATAAATTACACTTTTTAACAGCACAACGAAGTAAAAACTTTGAAAATTTATTTAAAAACGCTGAGTCACAATCAGCTAAAGTCTAAAATTTCCCCAACGGGGCTCAAATTAAGTAAATTTTTCTTTATTATTTGAATAATTTGTATTTCCTTTGCAGTCGCAAAAGACGGTGCGAATCGAGATAAAAGCAGATAATTATTTGATTTTGTTGAGATAACGCCCGAATGATTTAGAATGTGAATATAAATTTTTATCAAACTTTTTAATAATTACGACTATGTCAGAAATTGAAGAAAGAGTAAAACAAATTATCGTTGACAAATTAGGTGTTAGCGAGTCTGAGGTAACTCCCGAGGCTACTTTTAGCCAGGACCTGGGTGCTGATAGTCTTGATACCGTCGAGCTGATCATGGAATTTGAGAAGCAGTTCGACATCAAGATCCCCGATGACAAGTCTGAGACCATCCAAAACGTAGGCGACGCCATCAAGTTCATTGAGGAGGCAAAGGCCGCTGAATAAAGAATTCTTACGGGTGGATACCATGATGGTGCCCCAAAACGGGGTTTCTCATGGCATCCACCTTTTTTAAATTCCCTACTACCACATGGAATTAAAACGAGTTGTGGTAACTGGTCTGGGTGCCATCACTCCCATAGGTCTGGACGTTGAGACCACATGGAACAACGCCCTTAAAGGAGTGAGCGGTGCTGGGCCAATTACTCATTTTGATACAACACTGTTCAAGACCAAGTTCGCATGCGAGCTCAAGGGTTTTGATCCGCTGAATTACGTGGACGACCCCAACGACCGTCGCGAGGTAAAGGACTTCAAGCGCAACGACCTGTACACGCAGTATGCGCTGGCCTGTGCCAAGCAAGCCGTTGAGGATGCCAACCTGCTTGACGAGAGCATTGACCGCAACGAGGTAGGCGTTATTTTCGGTTCAGGTATTGGCGGCTTGAAGACCTTTGAGGATCAGTCAGGTGACTATGCCAGGCATGAGGACCGCGGCCCCATGTACAGCCCGTTTTTCATCCCGACGATGATTGCCGACATGGCAGCCGGACTGATTTCGATCAAGTACGGTTTCCGTGGCCCCAACTTCGGTATTGTTTCGGCATGTGCCACCTCGACCAACACGCTCATTGATGCCTTCAACTACATACGCATGGGCAAGGCCAAAGCCATCCTGACCGGTGGCAGTGAGGCCCCGTTGTTCCCTGCCGGTGTGGGCGGCTTCAATGCCATGAAGGCCATCTCGCTGCGCAACGACGACCCCGAGGGCGCATCGCGTCCCTTCAGCGCTTCGCGCGACGGTTTCGTCATGGGTGAGGGCGGTGTGTGCCTCGTGTTTGAGGAACTTGAGCACGCTCTGGCTCGCGGTGCCAAAATCTACGGCGAGGTTATCGGTGGCGGCATGAGCGCCGACGCTTATCACATCACTGCCAGCCATCCCGAGGGACTGGGCGCCAAGCTCGTGATGCAGCGCGCCATCGAGGATGCCGGCATCAAGCCCGAGGACGTTGACTATGTGAACGCCCATGGCACCTCCACTCCTGTGGGTGACTTGAGCGAGGCCCAGGCTGTGAAGGACGTGTTTGGCGAGCATGCCTACAAGCTCAATGTGAGCAGCACCAAGTCGATGACCGGACACATGCTGGGCGCTACTGGCGCGATGGAGGCAGTCTTCTGCCTGCTGGCCTGCCGTGACGACATCGTACCTCCCACCATCAACCATGCCGATGGCGACGAGGACGAAAACATCGACTACAAGATGAACTTCACCTTTAACAAAGCACAGAAGCGAACTGTAAACGTTGCATTGTCCAACACGTTTGGCTTCGGCGGACACAATGCCAGCATCATCGTCAAGAAATACCAGAAATAGCCTTTTGAAATAAAGGCAACGACGCGATGCCGTTTAGCAACGCCATATCACTCATAAAGCTCCTTTTCGTCAAGGATAAGGAGCTTTATGTTTTTATTCACCGTATCACCGGCTATTACCCCCGTGACATCAAACCCTACCAACTGGCCATGGTGCACCGCTCCAAGCCTGTGAAGATGCCAGACGGACGATGGGCTAACAACGAGCGGCTGGAGTACCTGGGTGACGCCGTACTCGACACGGTTGTGGCCGACTTTCTTTACAACACTTTTCCAGGGAAACACGAGGGATTCCTCACCAGCACCCGCGCCAAGATTGTCCAACGCGAGAGCCTGAACCGCATCGGCAACACGCTGCATCTCGACAGCCATGTACATGCCCAGATGCGTTCCTCGTCCCACAACAGCTACCTCTGCGGCAATGCCCTGGAAGCCCTTGTGGGCGCGGTTTATCTGGACCAGGGCTACAAGCGCTGCCGCAAATTCATCGTCGAGCGCCTGATCAAAAAGCACTTCAACCTCAACGACCTGGTCAAGACCGAACAAAACTTCAAGTCACGCCTCATCGAGTGGACGCAAAAATACCGCGTCAACATCGAGTTTGAACTCGTGGATTCCTATACCGACACCGACAACAATCCCGTATTCCGTACCGCTGTCATCCTGGGCGGCATTTATGCCAGCGACGCCCAAGGCTACAGCAAGAAAGAGTCACATCAAGCTGCGTCCAAGAAGGCCCTGGACCGGCTGCGCCACGACCAGCAATTCTGCGAACAGGTCCTTGCCACCGCGACCAACTAACTGCCACCACGCTAAGGCGCAAAGACGCTAAGAAACGTGAATTAGTGCAAAAATTGGTTTCAATCTGCACGCAGTTCGGCAATATTTCGTAAATTCGCAAACTCTTGCGGCCTAAAAAGCCGCTCTAAATTACTGATTCTCATGAGACCAATTACCAATATATTGCTTGTGCTGGCGCTCATCTGCTACATCTTCCTGCCGTTCTACGATATCTCGTTACTCGGCACGGTCACTGGCTTGGGCTTCACTGCAGGCAAAATATCGCAATCCCTGTCACTGGGCAACGTGCTGCTGGCACTGCTGCCGTTTATCGCATGTTTTGGCGCCATCGCCCTTAACTGCCTCAAAAAACGTTGGTGGGTGCTCGGTGCTATCGCATTGATTATCTTGGGCCTGTGGTTCTTTGCACACACTGGCAACACCCACGACATCGGCCTGGAACACGCTCCCGAAGTCACGCCCGACAACGATCTGGGCGAGGGATTTGCCATCACCGGTTTGGGTATCGGTTATAAACTGTCTTATGCCCTGTATATTTTGTCACTGCTGTCGGCCATCATCTCGTTGCTCCCGTTCAAGTTCAACGAGACCATCGAAAAAGCCGTTGACGACACCTTTGAGGACGGCCGCCGCCACGTGCGCAAGGAGTTCAACCGCCTGGAGAGCAACCTGCACCGTTCTCACCGCGCTAAGCAGCAAGCGCCCCCCACGGCACCGCCTGCCGAGGAGAATACCGCTAAGCCTGCCGAGGACAAGGAAGACCCGGCACGCTTCATGCCCAAATAGTTTTTGTTTTCTTTTTTATGGAGCCGTATCGGGATGGTGCATGTCGATGCGCTTGAACGTGAGCGGCGTTGTCACACGCAAGGTGTTCTTGCTGGCACCATAGAACAGCACACGGCCTCCCAGCACATCATATCTGGCCAACAGGCCATGCACATTCTTGAAAACCATGTCACCCATATAGATATAATCCTGATTTAGGTCCACACTGTGCAGCAATACCCATTTACCCGAGAATGATCCCTGCCACAGCAATTGCCAGTCAGGATCGTCACTCGATTCCGGGGCCATATTGATCAACTCGTTATAATAGCCCGAGAAAGTACTGTCCTTAAGACAGAAAGTATAGGACATCTCGATGAAATGGATGCTGTCGTCGTATTGATACACCCAGTCACCATCCATGTACTTATTGTAATGCTTCTGCAACTCCACGGTTTCGAGTGTTGTCCAGTCGGTCTCAATGACTTCATGATCGCCCTCACAAGCCGTGAGCGAAACGATAGCGGCAACAGAAAGCAGTATGGTTTTGATTATGTCTTTCATATCTCTATTTGGAATTATCTGGCACAAAATTAGCAAAAACACGGCAATAATTCCCCATAATCCCGAAATAATAGAAGAATCGCCCTAACTGCAGTGTGTTAGAGCGATCCTGATTTTATAGAATATTATTGAGAGGTACAAGCCTTAGTTGCCGCCGCCCATGCCACCGGCCACGCCGGTGTTGCCGGTATTGCCCGACTGCTTGCCGCTGCCGATGAGGTCATCGTTCTCGATGGACTTGTCGGCCTTCTTCACACGCGTCGAGAGGGAACCGAAGCGGTAACTTACCGAGATACCGAACCTGCGTACCTGTTGCTCATAACGTGTCCATCCGGTCACGTCGCCCTGGGTCAAGTACTGCTTGACATTCATGTACTTACCGCTGAAGGGAACGATAGCCTGCAACTGAACGGTCAGACGATCCTCCTTGAGGAAGGAGCGCTGCAGGCTGAAGCCATGGAAGAATACAGTCCCCATGCGGCCATACAGGTCGTTGATACTACCGCCCATCATTCCAGCGAAGCCCGACAGTTGCAGTTTCCAGGGCAGGTATTGGGTGACGTTGGCAAAGAAGTTGCCACTGATGCGGTCGTTCTTCAGACCGAGCTCATTACTCTTGTAATAGTTGTAGCCGATGGAGCCGTTGAGCATCAGGTTGGTCTTCTGAGTCATCATCCACTGGACGAAGGCCGAAACGGTCGTCGAGTAGGTTTTAAGCGTGTTGGCATAGGTCGATACCTGCACCAGCCCGTCGGCCCACTTCACGGCACCGATGCCGTTGTTGCTGAACTGGAACTGCGGCGTGATGTTGAAGGTCAACTTGGGACCCACGCGCATATAGGTCAGGCTCACCGAGTGGTAGTGGACACTACCCAGGTCGGTGTTACCGTAAGAACGGCTTGTCGGGCTCTCGATCACCGCAGGATTCAGGAAACTGATGCCCGGGCGGTTGATGCTCGCGGCATAGGACAGCTTGAGGCTGTTGGCGAAGTTGAACTGGTAACGCAGGCTGGCACTGGGCACCCAGTCGTTGAGATGAGCCTCATAGGCATCCTGCTGGCCGTCAGGATAGGTGGCGCGCAGGTAACTGTGCTCGTAGCGCAGTCCGGCACGTGCGTTCCACGGTCCGTTGGTGTAGGTATAGCTCACGTAAGCAGCACCGACTTGGGTCACATGCTTGTAGCGCATGTCGGTGTCATCGTCGATGCCCAGGTAGTCCAGCACGTTATGGCTGCGGTTCAGGCGGTAGATGTACTTGGCGCCCGTCTCGAGGGTATGCTTTTCAGCCAGGGGACGCGTCCAATCGAGCTGCAAGGTATGCTCGTTGAAATTCTCTTTTCCGTTCTGGTCAATGCCATAATAGTCCACGGGCATATTTGTCAGGTCGGTGTAACGCGAATTGTCCTTGTTCTTGTTGCGGAATGCCGAGAGCATGTAACTCAGCGTGATGGCCTCACCTTTGAGGTGCGTTTTGTGCTGGTAGTCCATGCGGGTATCGAAATTGTAGCTGTCAGCTTTGGTCTGGTTACCCATCCCGTAACTGTAAAGAGGTTGTCCCGTGGCATCACGCATCAGGTTGGTGTTCACACCATTGCCGCCATAATTATAGGCAAAGCCGCTCAACGACCACGAGAACAGATTCAGCGTATCGGGCTCCCAGCTGGCACTCACGTCAGCATAGTGAAAGGTCATCTTGTCGACATCAAAGGTTGACTTACCCAGCAGTTCAGCGCCGCTTTGGGTATATTTATTGAGCGTTGACGAGCGATAGCCCTGCCCATTGTTGCCATCGTGATGGACACCGTAATCCACCGACAGCACTACCTTGTCGAGCTGCGTAGTCATGTTCAATCCTCCCCCAATGGCACCCCTGTGGTCGGCCCTGGCCGATGCCATGCCCGAGACGCCCTTGATGGTGGAGTTGTCGGCCATGACGATGTTGAGGATGAGCGTCGTGCCCTCGGCGTCATACTTTGCGCCCGGCTCGGTAATGACCTCGATGCGCTTCACGCTGCTGGCGGGCATTGCCTTGAGGATGTCCTTGGCATTGCGCGACAATGCGGGATCGGGATGGCCGTTGCGGAATATCTTGAAATTCGTCTGGCCGTTAACGCGGATCTCGTCGCTGGCATCTACGCTCACCATGGGCACCTTGCGCAGCATGGTCAGCACGTTGTTGGTCTTGCTGTCTGCATCGGCCTCAACATTATAGCCTATGCGGTCCACCTCCTGCTTGATGAGTTGGCGCTGTGCCGTCACCTCGATGCCTTTGAGCTCGATGTTGTCAAACACGCTCAGCAGCGAGTCGTTGACCCAATCGTCATCGTCGCCGGCGGTAGAAGTCACCTCGCGCGTCAGCTTCAACGGTACCGAAAATCCCATCTGGCTGTAGGTGCCGTCCAGGGTGTTGTCCTTTAATGTCGCCTTGTAATTGGCGCCGATTTCGGGGACATCGACGTTAAGTTTCTCGCCGTCAACTTTGGCCTTGGCCTTGATGCCGAAGGCCTGCTGTTCGGGCGAATCAAGTGATGCGGTAATGCCCTGCTCGTTTTGCTCGATATGGAGCACAACAGGGATGGAGAAAGTCTGCACTTGGATATTTCCTGTCCACTTGCCGGTGAAGTCCTGTGCCATCACTGTGAGGCATGTCAGAACAATCACTAATGCACTCAATAATCTGTTAAAGAATTGCCGTTTCATTTTCTATTTCTGGGTTTAGTCTGTTGTTCTATGTTATAGACGCGAGCTCATGCCAAAAAGTTGCGTTTCGCTCACCGTTTTAATCGTTTTTAACCCTTAGACGCAAGACGTAGGTGAAAAGCTACACATCGACCCCGATTTTTTTTGGCATTATTTTTGCAGGATTGGGCAATAGTGTTTCATCCCATTAATTAATAAAAAGATATGATACTATCAACAACTCCCCAGATCGAGGGTTACAACATCCGTGAGTATAAGGGCGTGGTGACTGGCGAGACCATCATAGGCGCCAATTTCATCAAAGATCTCTTTGCAGGCGTCCGCGACATTGTGGGCGGCCGTTCAAACAGTTACGAAAAAGTGCTGCGCAAAGCCAAGGACATCGCCATGCAGGAGATGGAGGACCGTGCCCGGGAAATGGGCGCCAATGCCATCGTAGGCATCGACATCGACTACGAGACCATCGGCAAGGACAACTCCATGCTCATGGTCGCCACCAGTGGCACCGCCGTGGTCATCTGATGACATAAACAAACTACGAATTACACGAATTTAACTAATTGGCATCCGCGCTCAATGATTAAATTGAATGCGGATGCCAAAATTCGTATAATTTGCAGTTTATTTATTAGTAATCTCGATAGTTGTTGACTGGGTGATGTCGGCGATGGGAACGGGGATGGTGAGCGTGCCACTGAGTTTGTCATAGGTCATGCCCTTTACCTTCTTGCCGTTGATTTGCACCTTTTTGGGCTTGGTCGTGGCGGGGATGATCAAGCGGTAATCCTTATTGGGAGTATCGCCGTCGATATTGCCCTTGGAATGGATGGTGATGAAGCAGGTCTTGCCCTGCGGGGTGGCGGTGAACTGGATTTCGCGGTGCTTGTCACGAGCCAGCGTGCCGGTGGAGTGCAGGTCGTCATCAAACAGGGTATAGGTCGAGGGGTGGTCGCAGGCATAATAAATGATGTCCAGCCTGTCGGGATTGTAGTCACCCACGTTGTCCATCTCGTAATTGGCCTGTGGGATGAAGGCTCCGGCACGGGCAAACAGCGGCAGCACCTCAATGGGTGCGGCATAATAGACCGTAGTGTGGCCCTCGTAGCGGCGCTCGGGATGGTTGATATCTACCCAAGTACCCTCAGGGAAGACAATCATGCGACTCTCGGCACCCTGCCGCATCACGGGAGCGACCATCACGTCACGGCCCCACAAATACTGGTCCCAGATGCCGTCATAGCGGGCGATGTCGTTATCATCCTCGTAGAAGCCCAACGGGCGCACCAGCGGCAGGCCGTTGCGGGCATTTTCATAAGCCAGCGTGTAGTTATAGGGCAGCCAGGTGTAGCGTGCCTTGATGATGCGCAGCGTCAAATCGCCAAACTCTTTGTAGTTATACGGTTCGGCCTGATAGGTCGAGTGGGTGCGCAGCATCGGCGAGAACAAGCCCAGTTGCAGCCAGCGGATGTACAACTCGCCGTCACGCTTGTTGTTGGGATCCACGGCAAAGCCGCCCACGTCATGGGACATATAGCCCATACCGCTCAGGCCGGCATTGAGCATAATGGTCACCTGGGGCTGATAGCCGCCCCACGAACGGGAAACGTCGGTAGACCAGGGGAATACGGAGTAACGTTGCAGACCCGCCGTACCGGCTCGCATCATGATCATCGGGCGACGATCGGGATAGTCTTCCTTGAACATGTCATAGATGATGCGGCTCCACTCGTTGCCGTAGTAGTTGTGGTATTGCTCGGCGGTCAGGCCGTTCCAGTGACGTATCTCCAAGGGGTGTTTCTCGGGCTCACCCAGGTCGCCCCACCAGCCGGTCACGCCTTCCTCGGTGAGCGATTTGTAACGGTTGCGCAGCCACAGGCGCGTGGCGGGATTGGACACGTCAAACATGCCGCCCTGCCCCACCCAGATGGTCACTGTGTGAGTGGTATCGGTGCCGTCGGTCTTGCAAAACAGGCCCTGGGGATCCAGCAACTTATAATTGTCAATGGCGCGGCCGTTGGTCAGCACGTAGGGCTGCGAGATGGTTACCACGTTGACGCCTTTCTGCTTGAAATCGCGCAACATGCCACGGTGGTCGGGCCACTGCTCCTTGTCCCATTCCAAACGGCCCATATCCTCTTCCTTGCCGTACCAGTACAGGTCAAAGACGATGCCGTCGAGCGGATAGCCCTCACGCTTGAGGGTATCGACCACGCCCTCGCTCTCACGCTGGTCGTGGTACCCGTATTTTGAAGTGATATATCCCAGCGTCCACAGCGGCGGCAGTTCCTGATGTCCCGTGAGCCAGGTGAAATTCTTGACGACGTTCTCGACCTTGCCGTTGCCATTGATAACGTAATAGGACAGCGGTTGCGGCGATGTCGAGATATATTCGATTTGTTTACCCAGGTAGAGCGAGGATTTGCAGAAGTCATCAAAGAATATGCCGTAGCCCTTGGATGAAATCACAAAAGGCATGGTGATACCCATCTGCTTGGTGCGCTTCTCACCCATCTGGTAGCCATAGTTCTGGGCATTGTAGTTGATGAGGGTGTCACCAGCGAGGTTGAAAGAGTAACCGCGCTCACCCGCACCGTAGAACGATTGCTTGCCCGAGTGCAACAGGTTTACCGACGACCCTTCACGGTTAAACAGGTCGGCGATATATTCCGTATTGCCGCAGCTCACCATCATCATGCCCATGGGCTTGACATATTTCACGGTAAAGCCGCTGGCGGTGCGTAACACGGTGATGCCCTCCACCTCTTCGACCTTGGCTTCGACCTTGGCATTTAAGTCTTGGGCCAACGACGGCAGGCGTGTGCCATTCCATGAATCGGGCACAACATCCACACGCATGACATCCTCACCCACGGCGGTAACGGTAATTGTCTGTTGACGCGCAGCGTCTTTTACAGTAAAGCTCACAGGCTGGGCAGTGGCTGTCAAAGCCAGCATGGCCACAGCGACCATCGTTATCAATCTGTAAAGTCTCATAGTTCTGTTATCTTTTTTTCAACAATTCATATTTTATATGATCAAGGGTTAGTACCTTCCTTCAAGACTTCTCGCAGACGTTCGACATTCACTTCCAATTCGGTCTTATTCCACAGCTTTTGGTTAGCCATCTGTAGAATCCACATCACCGTGAGAAAAATCAATCCGGCGAGACCTCTACCAGAAAAGGAAAGAAGAAGTTCCCCCAACGCAACAACCCACTCTCCTATATTCAATATGTTATTAACTGACAATAATTCATCGGCGGTTGCGGCTCGAAGCATGCGTTTTTTCAATACCCGGTTAAAAATCAGATAAATCAGTAATCCAACTGTCATGACAGCAAAAATGAGCATATCGTGAAAAGTGCAACTTTCATAATATATATAGGCGAATGAGCCTAATACTACCAGGAGACCCAAAATGACCCAAACAGTGCTTTTCTCATGGCTGAGCTGATCCTTGATCTCTCCCATCAGCCATTTGACTTGCCTATTATAATCCTCGCGTTCCATTGCTCAATTCTTCAATATTCTCATGCTCACTCTCTTTCAAGAGTTCCCGCAGTTGCTCAATCTCTGCATTTGGACCATCATGTTCTGAATCAAAACCTATATATCTTCTGTATAAGTACACGCCGATAGCCAGAAATATACCGAAAATAAAGACGTAACCGGAGGCGAAATCGCCCATTACAAACATACAAACCACGACAACAATAGCCAGCAACCACCACATCATGTCTTTGACATCCATTTTGGCAAACAATAATTGTCTAAACACAATGAGGACGGCAACGAATTTCAGTTTCATTATGCCTGGAGAGATAATGATATAAGCCACCATGCTTATGAAGAAAGCATACTCGTATACCCTAACTAGTTTGTTATTCTGGTCGAAGATTCTCAGCATTTCCCGAGCATCTTCAACTTTCTCCATCCGCTTTCCTTCAATGAGTGATAACACTATCATTATTGATAATAATACTCCGAGAAAAGCCAAATAGATTATATTTGTTAATGAAAGTCCCTGTGATTTATCAATGTAGATTCCCATACGATCTAACATTTCAAACCCTGAAGGGTCATTGACGTCATAAGCAAAACAGTAGATGAGCAGCCCCACCATGAGAATTATCAAAAAAATAGACACAATAGTTAAGGGTTTGGCGCGGGCATGGTCACGCTTGATGCTACCCACCAACCACTCTATCTCTTTGTTGATTTCTTCTTGTTCCATCTTGATCGTTTGATTTCAATTCCGTTGTCGATATTAGAAGAAAAGCATGGGACGGCTGCCGTTTTTCTTTTGGTTGAGTGCATCTTCCATCTGCTTGATGGCAGCCTGGAAAAAGAAGGCAATCAGAAATTCATCGGTACCCTCAACACGCTTGGATTTCAAAGCGTTGATATACTGTTGGCGATCTTCCTTGCGAATGATGAGTTCGGGTAATTGGTGCTGCAACAAGATGAAGTTAGACAATAATCGTCCCGTGCGCCCATTACCGTCGCGAAAAGGATGCAGGTATTCAAAGAATCCATGAAAGCGTGCCGCCAGCACCATGGGATGAGCCGTGCCATCGGCCATTGCGCCAGCAGTAGAGTCCATGAGCCGCGGTAACTGGGCAATGAGTTTGTCATGGTCACCAAAGATTGTATCACCTGCCGCCATGTCAACTGTAGTGAATTCTCCGGGAACGGCTCCAGGCACACGATAGGGCAAGGTGTTCTGGGTAACCAAACGATTGAGCGTCTTTGTCAACTCGACGTCAAACGGATGGTTGAGGTAGTCATGCATCCATTCATAGGCCTTGAAATGATCGGCCATCTCCTGACATTCCAGCAAAGTTTTTCCCACTGGATAATAGCCCAGTCCTTGCTCAAACAACGCCCATGTATCATCGACGGTGAAGGACGAGCCTTCGATACCGCAACTGTGACACGAAAACAGAATCTCGGAGTGCTTGCGGAACTCCATGTCACCCATCGGCTTGGCCACCCGTTCCAGGTATTCCTTAACCAGACGGTCATATTTGGTGATTTCTTGTTCAAACATCGTGTGCAAAAATACAAACATTTATTGGAAGAAAAAAGCGATTCTCCCAAAACTCTCATTATTGTCAACATTGTGTCAATAGAATGTAAATAACGCTTAGAGGATATTTCGTGGTTTTTCTCTAATTTTGCATCCCCGAAACAAACCGACAAACAACATACATAACAATGGAAGAATTTGAAGTTGGCAAGCAGGCGCGCCGTCGCTCGCGCCCGACCCATGAGCCCGAAATCATCGGCGAATTCGGCAAATTGCCGCCCCAAGACACCTCGCTGGAGGATGCCGTATTGGGCGCGATGATGCTTGAGAAAGACGCCTATAACAACGTGTGCGAAATCCTCAAGCCCGAGGCATTCTATAATCCAGCAAACCAAAAGATTTATGAGGCCATCCAGACCCTGGCCGCTAACGGCAAGCCCATCGACATGCTTACCGTGACCGACCAATTGCGCACCAATAAGGTACTGGACGAGGTGGGTGGCGCCATCCGCATCAGTGAGTTGACGGGCCTGGTGTCGAGTGCCGCCAACGTCGAGTTCCACGCTCGAATTGTGGCCCAGAAGTACCTTGCACGCGAGCTCATCAGCTACAGCAGCCAGGTACAGCAACTGGCATTCGACGAGTCCATTGACGTGTATGACTTGATGCAGGAAGCTGAAGGTAAACTGTTTGAAATCTCAAAAAATACCCTCAAGCGCGACGTTATCCCCATCGAGAACGCCGTGCAGGACGCCATCAAGAAAATCGAGTGGGCCGCCAACCGTCCCGAAGGCCTCAGTGGCCTGGAATCGGGCTACCACAAACTAGACCGCCTGACCAGCGGCTGGCAAAACAGCGACCTGATCATCATCGCTGCGCGTCCTGCCATGGGTAAAACGGCCTTTGTGCTGTCGATGGCAAAAAATATGGCCGTCGATTACAACTATCCTGTTGCCGTGTTCTCGTTGGAGATGTCCAGCCTGCAGCTCGTGAACCGTCTTATCAGCAACGTGTGTTCGCTCGAAGGTGAAAAAATCAAGAGCGGTCAACTCACCCAGCCCGAGTGGGAGAACCTGATGACACGCACACGCAGCCTGAGCACCTCACCACTGTACATCGACGACACTCCCTCGCTGTCCATCTTTGAATTGAGAACCAAGGCACGGCGTCTGGTGCGTGAGCATGGCGTGAAAATCATCATCATCGACTACCTGCAGCTCATGAACGCCACGGGCATGAAGTTCGGCAGCCGCGAACAGGAGGTGAGCACCATCTCGCGTAACCTCAAGCAACTGGCCAAAGAGCTTGACATCCCCATTATCGCGCTGTCACAGCTCAACCGCAGCGTCGAGACACGCGCTGCCGATGACAAGCTGGGCAAGCGTCCGCAGCTGAGCGACCTGCGCGAGTCGGGTGCCATCGAGCAGGATGCCGACATCGTATGCTTCATCCACCGCCCCGAATACTACACCCGCTCCAGCGAGGACGCTGAGGGCAACAACATCCGCGGCTTGGCCGAATTCATCGTCGCCAAGCACCGTAGCGGCGCCACCGAGACCATCAACCTGCACTTCGTGAGCAAGTACGCCCGCTTCGAGAATCAGGGTGAACAAGACCTCCTGACCAGTGAGACTACCTACGAGTCGAAGATGAACGGCGGCTCCACAACCGTCAACACTGGCGCCCCCGAGTTCACCCCTCCCCCACCCAACATGGACTTCCTCCAGGGCTCCGATGAAAAAGACACCCCGTTCTAACAGATCCAGATTAACTAGAATATCTAGATGCGTCATAGCTCTAGTCAAGGTTTTTTGTTAATTTTGCGAGGTTGTAATTGTTGACTAAACCAATTAACCTTATTATAAATTATAAATCAGTAATAATGAAGAAAATGTTATTAGCTATGGCCATAATGATGGCTGCCGTGCCTGGCGTAAAGGCACAAGTGACACACGGCGTGAACCGCGCCGACATGGACCTGAGCGTGAAGCCGGGCGATGATTTCTATGAGTATGCCGGTGGCGGTTGGATGAAGGCCAATCCGCTGAGCAAACATCCGGAATATGCCAGCTACGGTGTGTTTAACGTGCTTGCCGAGGAGAACGAGAACCGTCTGCGCGACATGTTCCTGGAGTTAGGCAAGACCGATCACAAGTTCGGCACCGTTGACCAGAAAGTCGCTGACCTGTACAAGATGGCGATGGACAGTGACCGCCTGAACCGCGAGGGCGCCCAACCCATGCTTGCCGACCTTGCCAGGATCAAAGCCTTTAAGAAAAAAGACCTGACCGCCGCTATTGCCGAGCAGCACCTGTACTTGAGCAACCCGTTCTACAGCATCGGCGTGGAGACCGACCTCAAGAACAGCGACATGAACGTGATGTGGCTCGATGCCGGCACCAGCGGTCTGCCCGACAGGGACTACTACCTGAACACCGATGCCGACAGCAAGAAAATCCAGCAGGCCTACAAGGATTATCTGGTGAAGATGTTCACGCTCGCCGGCTATAGCAAGAAAGAGGCTAACCGCGCCTGCAAGACCATCTATGACATCGAGTATAAGTTCGCCCAGGCCAAGATGTCCCGCGCTGAGGCCCGCGACTACACAAAACTGTACAACATCCGCACCCTTGACCAGCTGCAGGCCGACTATCCCGCCATCAACTGGAAGGAGTACTTCAACCTGATGGGCACCCCCACCGTAGAATGGGTCATCCTGACCGAGCCCAAGGTGATGGCCGTGGCCAACGACCTGATGACCAACCTCAAGGAGCAGCAGATGCGCGACTACATGGCCGGTCTGCTCATCCGTGGCTCGGCCAACTACCTGAGCGACGAGTTCGGCGAGGCCGCATTTGACTTCTACGGCCGCACGCTGAGCGGACAGAAGGAGCGCAAGCCGCGCTGGAAACGCGCCCTGGGCCTGCCCAACGGGCTGTTGGGTGAGGCTGTCGGCGAAATCTACGTCAACAAGTATTTCGCTCACGGCAGCAAGGAGAAGATGATGAAGCTCATCGGCGAACTGCGCAAATCGCTGGCCAGCCACATCGCCAACCTGACCTGGATGAGCGAGCAGACCAAGATCAACGCCCTGGTAAAATTGAACGCCTTTACCGTCAAGATCGGTTATCCCGACAAGTGGCGCGACTACAGCGGCTTGCAGGTTGATCCCAACAAGAGCATGTATGACAACATCAAGGCCGCCAGCCTGTATGAGACGCGCCGCAACCTGGACAAGATGGGCAAACCCGTGGACAAGGACGAATGGGGCATGACGCCGCAGACGGTGAACGCCTACTACAACCCCACAACCAACGAGATCTGCTTCCCCGCCGCCATCCTGCAACCTCCCTTCTTTGATGTGGAGGCTGACGATGCCACCAACTTCGGTGCCATCGGCGTGGTTATCGGCCACGAGATGACGCACGGATTTGACGACCAAGGCCGCATGTTCGACCAGTACGGCAACATGACCGACTGGTGGACCGAGGAGGACAGCCAGAAGTTCCAGGAGGCTGCCGAGAAGCTGGCTGCTCAGTTCGACGAGATTGTAGTTGTCAAGGACCAGCACGCCAACGGTCACCTGACCCTGGGCGAGAACATCGCAGACCAGGGCGGCTTGCGCATCGCCTATGACGCATTCCGCACCACGCAGCAGTTCCGTGAGGACAAGAAGATTGACGGCTTCACTCCCACTCAGCGTTTCTACCTGAGCTATGGCCGCATCTGGGCCAACAACATGACCGAGGAGGCCATCTTCCAGCAGACCAAGAGTGACCCCCACAGCATCGGCCGCTACCGCGTGAACGCCACATTGAGGAACATCGACACCTTCTTTGACGCCTTCGGCATCAAGGCCGGTGACAAGATGTGGCTTGATCCCGCCGACCGCGCCATCATCTGGTAAATTCCACCATTAACCTTATTTCAAGAGCCCGCAGCGAATGTGCTGCGGGCTCTTGTCTTGCTCTTACTCTCTTATAGACGCTATAGAAACTATAGAAGCTATAGTTTTAGGTTAAACAATTGCTGCGCGTTGCGGTCGGTGGCGGTGCTGACTTCCTCGGGAGTCACGCCTAGTGACTTGGCAATGAAGTCATTGACCAGGGGGATGTATGCGCTCTCGTTGCGCTTGCCACGGTAAGGCATGGGAGCGAGATAAGGTGCATCGGTCTCCAGCAAGAGACGGTCAAGGCCAATAACGGGCAGCAGTTGGGGCACGGTGCTCTTCTTGAAGGTAACCACACCGTTCACACCGAAGTAAAAGTCTCCCCTGCGGCGGATGCGTTCCACATCCTCAGGAGTTCCGGTAAAGCAGTGGAACACGCCTTGCGGCACCGGGCAGTCGAGATGGTCGATGACATCGAGGATGTCGTCAAGTGCCTCACGGCAATGCATAATAAAGGGAATTCCCTTCTCATGGCACCAGTGCAACTGGATGTCGAGGGCATGGTGTTGCTGCTCTCGCCAGGTCTTGTCCCAATAGAGGTCAATTCCAATTTCACCTACGGCGACTACCGGATATTGGTCCAACATGGGACGCAGCCTGCCAAGCACGTCGATGTAATCGTCATGCACGTCCTCGGGGTGCAAGCCCAATGCCATAGATATGTAGTCGGGATAGCGCTCATGCATAGCCGCTAGGCGTTGCACGCTCTCGAGATTCTCGTTGGGCAAGATAATGTGGCGTACACCCGCCTGGCGGGCGCGTTCAACAACCTCTGCCCTATCCTCGTCGAAGGCATCGCAATAAATATGGCTATGCGAATCTATCATAATCAGGAGTTGCGGCCTGCGAGTCGATTAGCGAGATTGACGAACGCCTGTTTGTCTTCATCAGACATTTTTATTTGGTTGAAAGCGGCTATTGCCATATTATTGTAGCGGGCAATGGCATCCTCGGCTAGTTGGCGGGTACCCAGGCGCTCATAGAGCGCTGTCACGCCAGCCACCTTGTTGTCGCGGGTAGCGTAAGGGTCATTGAGCCAGTGGCGCAATTCGTCGGCATCGTCACCCTGAGCGAGTTGCATGGCGTTGATGAGCAGGAAAGTTTTTTTGTTGTTCATAATGTCGCCGCCGATTTCCTTGCCGAAGGTCACCGGGTCGCCCCAAACGTCGAGCACATCATCCCTGAGCTGGAAAGCCAGGCCCATATTCACGCCCGCCTCGTAGAGCGCATCGGCATCCTCGGCACTGGCATCGGCGAGAAGAGCGCCCGTCTTGAGGGCACAGCCCAGCAAGACCGAGGTTTTGAGGCGTATCATGTTGATGTATTCATCGACGGTGACGTCGTTACGCACTTCGTAGTCCATGTCCCACTGCTGTCCCTCGTAAATCTCGATGGCGGTCTTGTTGAACAGGTCCATCACGGGCCAACTGGCCGTGCGCGCGATATACTGTGTGGCGATGGTCAGCATCGTGTCACCGCTCAGGATGGCGGTGTTGTCGTTCCAGCGGCGGTGCACGGTGGGCTTGCCACGTCGCACGTCGGCGTTGTCCATCACATCATCGTGCAGCAGGGTAAAGTTGTGGAACATTTCCAAGCCTACAGCGGCATCCAGGGCACGTGACAGATCTCCGCCCATCGCGTCACAGGCCATGAGCGTGAGCACGGGACGGACACGCTTGCCCCCCAGCGCCATGTGATATGAGATGGGCTCATAAAGTTGACTGGGTGCATCAGGATAAGGAATCGAAGCAATCGCTTGATTGATGGTGTCGAGGTATTCTTGGAATGGTTTCATATCTTTTCAGTTATCAATTCTTGGATTTCAGGGCTGCTTTATAGGCTGATTCAAAAGTGCGGAAATCTGCGGGCGAGAACATCGTGCGCAACCAGTTGATGCGCTCATTTATCTCGGATGTGTCGGCATCAGGCTGGTTGGCATCGTTGGCCAGGGCCGTGCCCAAAGCGGCAGGCCTTGAGGCCTGGACATAGACGCACATCTGCTCATAAATCGAGAAGCCGTCAACGATGGCCTGCATCGTGCTGTCAAAGACCTGGACATGCCTGTCATAACCCACCGTGTAGCATAGCCAGTGGATGAGAGACAGGTAATCGGCTGCCGAGTCGGTGTCAAACTCACGTTTCATCAACAGGTCAATCATGGGCGGCACTTTGAGCTGGGCCAGTTCCCTGGGTGACAACACGATGACATGGGCTGCCTGGAGCAGCGAGTCACGACCGTCGGCAAACAAGGGAGCGGCAAACGCCCGATTGGCGGCCTTGACCTCCCACGGCCAGCGCAAGCTATCGTCACGCAGGGCGTTGAAGCGCTGCACCGCTTGGCGCATCGCCGCCGTGTCGCCCCAAGCCACCAGGAACGCACGTCCCGCGGCGTCACCCCGCTTGCTGGCGCCGCTACAGGCGGTCAACAACAACATCAAGCCAATAAAAAGTAGTGGTAGCCGTTTCATCGTTTCTTTTTATCTTCAGGAAAAATGGAATTATATAACAGGCGATCCTTCTCTTTGAGGTAGGCACGAAAAGCCTCGTCAAACGCCCGTACAGCCGCTGAATCACGTTTAAGGGCATACACGCTCTGCTTGGCCTTGGCGTCCATCACCGCACGTTCCATCGACATCGTGTCGGTATGGTCCACAGCCACCAGTGCCGCAGCAGCCCGCATGCCGCTGTCACGCGCCTCGGCATCCAACGGGGATTTTTCCTTGGCACATCCGGTCATCAACAGCACCAATGCCGCCACAATATGTACCAGATATTTCATGTCACACTCAATTATTCGGCAAACTTACAAAAAAACTCTAAATCAACAGCCCGTTGCACCTAAGATTTTCCACCACATTCTCTCTACTTAGCCGTTGAAGGGTGCTCAGCGAAGTATCGCCACAGGGGGCCTGCCATAAGGGCCTGCAACTGGCGGTTCTCGCGTAGCATTGCCTCGACCTCCTCGCGGGAGAGTAGCAAAACGGCGATGTCCTCTCCGGCATCCAGTTGCTGGTCGCCCAAGCGCTCCACACCCTCGGCCAGGAAGCAGTGGGTGATGTTATCGCAGATGCTGGGATTTTGTCCTACCGTCATGATTTCGCGCCACTTGCCGCCGCCATAACCGGTTTCCTCAACCAGCTCACGTTGGGCCGCCTGCAGGGGTGTCTCCCCTTCTTCGACCACACCGGCACACAGCTCATCCAGCACGATATCCATGGCATGGCGGTACTGCCGCACCATGACAAAACGCCCCTCAGAGGTGATAGCGATGATGTTGACCCATTCAGGGTATTCCAGCACGTAGTGCTCGGGGTTGATGCGTCCATCCGGCAGTTGCACCTTATCGACACGCGCAGTGAGCCAGGGCCGCTGAATGATGTAGCGGCTCTCGAGCGTTGTCCATTTCTTGATTTCCTTTTCCATAAAAAACGACCATTTGCTATAAATATATAACGTGAGAAACGGCTCGGATGATACACCTTTGAGAAAAAAACTATAATTTTGCGACATGGAAGTGAGGACTGTCATTAAAAAAGGACGGGAAAAGAAGGTATGGTACGCCATCCGCGTGACCTACCACCGCGAACTCAAGGTCAAGGAAGACCTCGATGCCCGCGGTATAACCTGCTTCGTGCCTATGCAGTACCGCCGCGAGGAGCGCCATGGCGTGATGATCAAGCGTCTGGTGCCCAGCGTTCACAACCTCATCTTCATCCACATCACTCCCAGCGGAATGAAGGAGTACAAAGCCTCTACCGACCTGCCCATCCGTTACATGATGAACCGTGAGACCCACAAGCCCATCATTGTGCCGTCGCGCGAGATGGAAAACTTCATCAAGGTGGCTGGCACCTATGAGGAAAAACTCATTTACCTCAACCCCGATCCAGGCGACTTCGCGAAAGGTGAGCGCGTGCGCATCATCGGTGGCATGTTTGCCGGGGCCGAGGGCGTGTTTGTACGCATCAAGGGCGACCGTCGTGTGCTCATCAACATCGAGGGCCTCGTTGCTGTGGCCACCACCTATGTCCACCCGTCGATGATAGAAAAAATCACCGACCCCGAACCAAACCAATTAGACAACGCATTATAACAATGAACGAGAACAACCAGAAAGTCGCCCTCATCACGGGCATCACGGGCCAGGATGGTTCCTATCTGGCAGAATTCCTGCTGGATAAGGGCTATGAGGTGCACGGCATCCTGCGTCGCAGCAGCAGTTTCAACACGGGTCGCATCGAGCACTTGTACCTTGACGAGTGGGTTCGCGACATGAAGCAGCGCCGCCTCATCAACCTGCATTACGGCGACATGACCGACAGCAGTTCGCTCATCCGAATCATCGAGAAAATCAAGCCCGACGAGATATACAATCTGGCGGCACAAAGCCATGTGAAGGTGTCGTTTGATGTGCCGGAATACACAGCCGAGACCGATGCGGTGGGCACCCTGCGCCTTATCGAAGCCGTGCGCATCGCCGGACGTGAAAAGACGACCAAAATCTATCAAGCCAGCACCAGCGAACTCTATGGCAAGGTGCAGGAAGTGCCTCAGCGCGAGACCACGCCGTTCTATCCCCGCAGCCCCTACGGCTGTGCCAAACTGTACTCGTTCTGGATCATGAAGAACTACCGCGAGAGCTACGGCATGTTCTGTGCGAACGGCATCCTGTTCAACCACGAGAGTGAGCGCCGCGGCGAGACCTTCGTGACCCGCAAGATCACCTTTGCCGTCGCACGCATCGCCCACGGCCTGCAGGATAAGCTTTACTTGGGCAACCTCAACGCCCTGCGCGACTGGGGCTATGCCAAGGACTATGTGGAGTGCATGTGGCTCATCATGCAGCAGCCCGAGCCCGACGATTTTGTGATTGCCACAGGCGAGTGCCACTCGGTGAGGGAGTTCTGCACGCTGGCCTTCCACTATGCCGGTATCGAACTGCAATGGCAGGGCGAGGGCATCGATGAAAAGGGCATCGACAAGGCAACCGGCAAGGTGATTGTCGAGGTGGATCCCAAGTACTTCCGCCCCGCCGAGGTGGACCAGCTGCTGGGTGACCCCACCAAGGCCAAAGAGCAACTTGGCTGGAACCCGCAAAAGACTTCATTCGACGACCTGGTGCGCATCATGGTCGAGCACGACATGCAACACATCAAGAAGATTTATCACATCCAATGATGAATAAAGACGCGAAGATATATGTAGCGGGGCACCGCGGACTCGTGGGCAGCGCCATCTGGAACAGCCTGAAGCGCAAGGGCTATACGAACCTCATCGGACGTACCCATCAGGAATTGGACCTAATGGATGCCGTTGCGGTTCGGAAGTTCTTTGACGAGGAGCAGCCCGAGTATGTCGTGCTTGCCGCAGCCCATGTGGGCGGCATCATGGCAAACCTGAAGTACCGCGCCGACTTCATCTTTCAGAACCTCGCCATCCAGCAGAACGTCATCGGCGAGAGCTGGCGCCATGGGGTGAAGAAACTGCTTTTTCTGGGCAGCACCTGTATCTACCCGCGTGAGGCACCACAACCCATCGGCGAAAATGCCCTGTTGACGGCGCCGCTGGAATACACCAACGAGCCCTATGCCATCGCCAAGATTGCGGGACTGAAGATGTGCGAGAGTTTTAACCTGCAATACGGCACCAATTTCATTGCCGTGATGCCCACTAACCTGTACGGGCCGCGTGACAACTTTGACTTGGAAACCAGCCACGTCATGCCCGCCATGATCAGGAAAATGCATCTGGCCAAACTGCTGAATGAGGGCGACATGGACGGCATCCGCGCTGACCTGGACCGCAGGCCGGTCGAAGGCATTGACGGCAAGGCTGATGAAAGGCAAATCATCGCCACGCTTGAGAAATACGGCATCCTGAAGGACCGCTTGCGCCTATGGGGCACTGGAGCCCCGATCAGGGAATTCCTGTGGAGCGAAGACATGGCCGACGCCAGCGTTTATTGCCTGGAGCACATTGATTTTGAGGACGTGCGCGGCACGAGTGACGAGGTGCGCAACTGCCACATCAACATCGGCAGCGGCAAGGAAGTGACCATCCGCCAACTTGCCGATCTCGTCAAGGCCACCGTGGGCTACCGCGGCACCATCGAGTGGGACGCCACCAAGCCCGACGGCACCCTGCGCAAACTCACCGACGTGAGCAAACTACACAGTCTGGGATGGCACCACACCATGGAACTTGAGGACGGCGTCCCCGCCCTCTACCGCTGGTATCTGGAGAATTAACTGGCATCAAGAGTGAATTATTTTAGTCATCGATAAAACCAATAATATGAAAAAAGAACTATCAGGAGGTTGCGGAATCGCTATATTGGGATTTGCACTGATTTGCATCCTTGGCGGTATCGCCGCTGTGTTACAATCGCGAACCGAGGGCGATGCAGCCGATGTAGCCTTGGGGTTTCTGGTTTTCGTCGCCATGCTGCTCCCGTTCATCTACTGGGGCTATGCGCTATTATACAAGTCTCAGCATCCAGGCGAACCGGTAAAACTTACCAAGAACGTGAAGCGCTATGGCGGGGGTGCGTTGCTGGCTTTAGGCCTTCTTGCTGCATGGGCCGCAATTACAGGCAATAATGCCGAGGTGACACCCAAGCCCATCAACGAGATTGCCCAAGAGCCCAATGAGCCAAAAGACAGCGTGGTCATCACCGAGGTGATGGAAGGCGACCCCTATCAGGAGTTGGACGAGCTCATCGGCCTGGAATCGGTCAAGGAAGAGGTGCACACCCTGGCCAACTTCGCCAAAATCCAGCAACAACGCAAAGCCCAAGGCCTGAAGGTGCCTAAGATGTCGTTCCACCTCGTGTTCACCGGAAGCCCCGGAACTGGCAAGACCACCGTGGCCCGCATCGTGGCCCGCATCTATAAGGATCTGGGCATCCTCAAGAGCGGCCATACCGTTGAGACAGACCGTTCTGGACTCGTTGCAGAGTACGTGGGACAGACCGCTACTAAGACCAATGCCGTGATTGACTCGGCACTCAACGGCGTGCTGTTCATTGACGAGGCCTACGCACTCGTGCCCGAAAATGCAGGCAGCGACTACGGCCAGGAAGCTATCTCCACACTGCTCAAACGCATGGAGGACGACCGCGACAAATTGGTGGTCATCATTGCCGGCTATCCCAACGAGATGAAACGCTTCATCGACTCCAACCCGGGCCTGCAGTCGCGCTTCACACGATACATCAACTTCCCGGACTACACCGATAAGGAATTGTTTGACATCTTTCAACTGTACCTGAATAAAAATCAGTACACCATCACCGATGATGCCGCCGAGCTGCTCAAGAGCAACCTCAACTACGTTGTCGCCAACAAGACCAAGAACTTTGGCAATGCCCGTTATGTGCGCAACATCTTTGAGCGGGCCGTTGAACAGCAGGCCAACCGCCTGTCGGCCAAACGCAGCATCAGCGACGAAGAACTATCCCAATTGACGAGGGAAGACATCGAAAACGCTTTTAAACTCAGGAAATAATAAGACATGAAAAGAATCAATCTCACTAGCATCCTGTCCCTCATGGCATTATTCATGTTTGCCCAAGAGGTGACCGATGCCGAACTCACCGCCATCCGCGCGGCTTACCGTGAAGCGAAAGAACAGGTAGAATTCAACAGCCGTGCCGAAAAAGAAAATGTGCCGCGCAACGACATGGAAGTAGTCAGTCATTACGTTATCCCGGGGTGCGGCCCCACCGAGGAGATCATCCACTACTACTTTATATTCGACGAAGACCCTGAAACGGGGGCATGTTTTTACCATCCCTATTTCATCACCAGGAGCTACAACGTGGCCGCACGCAAGTTCTATCAAGAGTATCTTTTTGACATACATGAGGCACAACTGCTGTTCTTCTACCAACACAATGACGCCATCGACGGCACGATCGACGAGACGCGTTATTACTACGGCAAGAACGGCGTTCAACAGTCCATCAAAGGCAGACCCGAAATGGACGAGGTCTTTACCGCCCGAACGGCCGACGACCTGAAAAACGCCTTCTACATCCTCAAGAACCGAGAGTACTGACGCTAAATGACATCGGCTCTTTATCGACATAAGAAAGAGGACATCTAATAAATAGAAGCAACAATAGCATTTTGTGTCAGTTGAAGTGAAAAAGAGTTTTTAGTTCTGTTTTTTTGTCGCTAACTTTGCAGATTGAAAACCAGATAAACCAACTAAATCAATAATAATATGAAAAAAGTCCTGCAATCAATCGCCCTGTTGATGTTGGTAATAAACGCCACACTAGTACTGGCACAAACATCAAGCGATTCTGTATTGATAAGCGGAAGAGTAACGGACTTCAACGGATTACCTATAGATAGTTGCACCGTAATGTGGCAGAATGAGCAATTTGAACCAATCGCCCAGGCACTCACCGATATCAATGGTTTCTACTCTGTCCGTATCTCTAAGGGAAAATACAATAGTGTTACAGCTATTTACTGGCCGTCTTATGCTCAAAATGCGATGACTAATGGTTTGCCTGAGAGTGAACATCGCCTGGAATTCTGGGCATGGAATTTCATTGCAGACCGAGACACGACACTCGATATCCGTTACCACAGAATGGAAGCATACGGAATGTACGCTTTTTATATCCCTGGAGCAACACCCACTTTTCAGATTTATGTACGTCCCATGAGCCTCACACGAACTTATGAATGGATGGTGAAACAGCAATCCGATACTAATAATACAAAATCAGTAAAATTGTCTCCTTCAATTAATGAGATTGGTATTCAAGTAGAGATTGATGGAGAAGAGGTTGCAGTACTTTACAAACAAGAGATTGAAGAATACGTGAGCGTCGATAAAACATTTAACGCCTATCTTTTTACAGTAAATAAACCAAAGAACCAGACGAACAGACCTTATTGGGTGATAAAGGTCGAATTAACTGATCTTCAAAATGGTGATTGTGGTGAAGGACTTTATTATTTGGAGAAACCAGATTATATAAGATAATCGAAGGCTAAGCAAGAATACACCTTTTACCAATCCACCACAAAGCACAATTTTGTAGTGGATTTAGATTTTTTAGAATTCAAAATTAAAACCCGATTAAACTTGGCACGAAAATTGTAGTCTTAAAGGCGAACTCATAATTTTTGGAGGTTTTTTAGGGTTAAACATGATTGTCAGCATCCCTCGTGAGAGTCGTGCTGATTTTTTTTGTATTTTTGCGGCTATCATTATAAGAATCACCCTACTATGACGGAGAAAGAGAAAATGCTGGCTGGCGAACTGTATAACGCCCTTGACAGCCAGTTGATTAAGGAGTTGAATGAGACCAAGGACATCATTCACCAATACAACCTGCTGATGCCGACCGAGCTTGAGGAGCGTAAGCGCGTGCTGATGGACCTGCTGGGGCACGTGGGAGATGACAAGGTATTCATTAACCAGCCGTTCTATTGCGACTACGGCAAGCACATCAGCGTGGGGAAGCGCTTTTTTGCGAATTTCAATTTCACGGTGCTTGATGAGGCTCGGGTGACCATCGGCGACGACTGCTTCATCGGTCCCAACGTGGGCATCTACACGGCTTGCCACAGCACCGACCCTGTTGAACGCAACAAGCGCAAGGAGTGGGCGATGCCTGTCACCATCGGCGATAACGTGTGGATCGGGGGCAACGTCACGATCCTGCCTGGCGTGACCATAGGCGATAATGTGACCATCGGCGCCGGCTCGGTCGTCACGCATGACATCCCGTCAAATTGCATCGCTGTGGGCAATCCCTGCCGCGTCATCAAGAACCTATAGGGCGCAACAAATGCCGTTACGGTCTTGGGTGACCATAACGGCTTGATGCGGTTGAAGTGCCGCTGTGCGCGGCAACCCTTTACAGGGGATTACTTGTAAACGGTGTCGCTTACGGTGAGGCTGTAACGACCCTTAGCGCGGCGACGGGCCAGAACCTTGCGGCCGTCGGCGGTGCGCATGCGATGACGGAAGCCGTGCTTATTGGCTTTCTTACGGTTTGAGGGTTGGAATGTTCTTTTCATTTTTTATCTCTTTTTTTACTTGTTCCGAAAATTTTTCGCAAAATGCGGTGCAAAATTAGTCCTATTTTTCAAATTACACAAATCCAAACGCATTTTTGTGGAAAAGTTTTTGTTTTTTTTCTCAAAAACACTACTTTTGCACCCACAAATGACTGAGAACAAACATTATTCACAAAAAACAATAGCATAACAAGTACAAGAATTATGATTAATGCTCAAGACATCAAGAACGGAACGTGCATCCGCATGGACGGCGATCTGTATTTCTGCATTGAATTCCTTCATGTAAAACCCGGTAAGGGTAACACCTTCATGCGCACAAAGCTGAAAAACGTGGTTGACGGCCGCGTGCTGGAGCGCCGCTTCAACATCGGTGAGAAACTTGAGGACGTGCGCGTGGAGCGTCGCCCCTATCAGTATCTGTACATGGACGGCCAGGACGCTATGTTCATGAACAACGAGACGTTTGAGCAGATTCCCATCAGCAAGGACTTGATCACTGGCGCTGATTATATGAAGGAAGGTGACATCGTTGAGGTTGTCAGCGATGCTTCAACCGAGACCGTGCTCTTCGCCGAGATGCCCATCAAGACCCAGCTCAAGGTCACTTATACAGAGCCTGGCGTGAAGGGTGACACCGCCACCAATACCCTCAAGCCCGCCACAGTCGAGACCGGCGCCACCGTTCGCGTGCCTCTGTTCATCGACACCGACGAGATTATCGAGGTAGATACCCGTGATGGCAGCTATCAGGGCCGCGTAAGGTAATATCCCGCATACAACATCAACACGTCGAGGGGTTTCCTGAAACAGGACATCCCTCGATGCTTATTTATGGGCACTTGAAATGATATCAATTTCAGTTAATTAATGTCATAAAAATGTAAGCGGCATAGAGATTTTTATCTACCTTTGTCATTTGTTTGAATAAAACAACATGGAATAATGGCGCTGGAGGCTGGTTTATATCTGATTCCCACCCAATTGAGCGACGTGCCGCTGGAACGGGTGCTACCTGCATACAATATCGAGGTTGTGCGGGAGTTGCGCTATTTTGTGGTCGAGAGCCTGCGCTCGGCACGCCGTTTCCTCAAGAAGTGTGACCGTGACATCGATATCGATAGCCTCACATTCAATGAGCTCAACGAGCACACCGACCTCAAGGACACGGCCGCTATCGAAGCCCTTCTCGATCCTATCGGGCAAGGCGAAGCCGTGGGTGTCATCAGTGACGCGGGCTGTCCCGCGGTAGCTGACCCGGGTGCCGATCTTGTTGCCATCGCGCAACGCAAGGGCTACAAAGTTTTCCCGCTGGTAGGCCCGTCCAGTATCCTGATGAGTCTGATGGCATCAGGCTTCAATGGCCAGAGTTTCGCCTTCTTAGGCTATCTGCCCGTAGATACCCAAGCCCGCCAGACTCGTCTTAAAGAGATGACACGACGTATCGAGCGCGAACACCAGACCCAGATATTCATCGAGGCTCCCTACCGTAACAACCAACTCATCGCCGACTTGGCGGCACATCTGCCAACAGGCATGCGCCTATGCGTGGCCAGTGACATCACGGGCGAGGGGCAGAGCATCATTACCCGCTCCATTGCCGAGTGGCGACAGGCACGGTTTGACTTCCACAAGGTTCCCACCATTTTTCTGTTATATCAGTAACACACCACGACGATGCCAGGACACAAATATAAAGGATACACCAACTCGGGGAAACCGTTGAAAATCTCGTTTGACGTGAACGGAGACGACACGCCCCACCAGCTGCCGTTGACCCCGGTGCAGCCCGTCACACGCCACACGGGCGTAGGCAAAGGGCTGTGCTTCATCAGCTTTGGCAGCGGGAGCAGCGGCAACATGGCCTACCTGGGCACGCCGCGTGGTGGTGTTCTCATCGATGCCGGAATCAGGGAGCCCGTCAAGTACCACCGCAAGAAAAAGAATCCAGAACGACAAGACGTCCCCACATTGGACCAGGCTTTTGCCGAATTGGAACGCAATGGCGTGACCCCCGACATGATCAAGGGAGTGCTCCTTACCCATGCCCACCAGGATCACATGCGGTGCCTCTACCCTGCCGTCAGCCGCTGCAAGTGCAGCGTCTATTGTACAATGGGTGTGATGAGCCAACTGTTGCAACGCTGCCGCATCTCAAGCCGCATCACCGACCATCATGTGCCCATATTCAAGGAAATACCCTTCCGCATCCTGGACATGGAAATCACCGCCTTTGAGACCATGCATGACGTCAAAAGCGTGGGATTCAGCATCGAGTACGAGGGTGAACGCTTTGTCGTGGCCACCGACATGGGCATGATAACCGAGAGAGCGGCATACTACATGAGCCGTGCCAATCATTTGATGCTGGAATGCAATTATGACCTGACGATGCTGGAAGAGGGACGGTACCCGCAGATGCTGAAGGATCGTGTCAAGGGAGAGAAAGGGCACCTGGACAATGCCGTGGCCGCACAATTTGTTGCAGGCCATTACCACGAGGGTCTGCAATATGTGTTCCTGTGCCATCTTAGCAAAGACAACAACACCGAGGAGATTGCGCTGACGACCATGAGCCAAACACTCGAGGCGCGAGGACTCAGCGTCGGCGACGGCTCGAACGCCGCTTCCCAGAATAGCCGCGATATCCAGATTTACGCTTTGCCCCGCTATACCCCTTCGAGTTGGTTTGTTTTGGCTTGACGTTTGATTCGGAGCTCTCATTACCACCGTCTGTGGTATTCGGGTCTTTATCGTTTTGTTTCTTGTAGCCGCGGTAATTCTTCTTGTAACCCCTGTAGTCTTTTTTATACCCCTTATAATCCTTCTTGTAACCTTTACCACTCTTCTTGTAGCCGTCATAACTCTTGGTAACGGCAGGAGCCTTGGGTTTTGCGGGGGTGGCTGCTACCGCATTCAGCGGTTCAGGTTTCATTTCCTCGTTCTTATAGATCCAATAGCCATCGTTATTCTCCAGTATCTGCTCAAAATCCTTGGTGATAAAAGGCTTTAACTGGTCATAATCGATCTGGATGTCGATTGGATCATCCGAGATGGAGCCATGCTTGTACTGGAACACAATGCCGGTCTTGCCGCAGCGCACCTCGGCAGGGACGTTAAGGGCGTGTTGCAACAGGTTGTTTTCGGCGCGCCCCTTGTTTAGTTGGTCAATTTTCTTGTTGATGACCTTGAGCAGTTTGTTCTCCTTGTCCACGTCGGCCATGAGGATATCCAGCCTTGAGAGCAAGCGCTGTTTCATTCGGTCATAGTGCACAAAACCGCTGCTTTCCACAGTCATGGAACCGTTATACTCCACCTTGTCGATTTCCATCACCAGCAGCCGTTGGGAGGTCATGTAGGGATAGACGAGAACCTGGCTCACATTACCATACACGGGATGGACGCGGGGGGCCTTGACCAGAGTGCGGTAGTCATCGCCCACAGGTTTGTTAAACACCGGTGAGTTCAAGAAGGCATAGCGGGCATCTTTCATCGTGCTCTGACTGTTGCCGAAGGCTTTTTTGATCAGTTCCTTGTTCAACTCGACCAGGTCATCGTTGCCGTTTACATTCAAAGGCCAGCGCACCTTCACGTGCTTGATGCTCGTATAGTAGGAACTCTCATCACCTTGGATCGAGGGGGTGTTTGACGTGAAATAATAGGAGTTGTGCTGCGGCTTGTCGAACAAGTCAGCCTGACTGGCTGTCGTCATGGTGTCGGCCATAGCAATATATTCGGTCGAGTCACGCTGGTCAAACAGATTCTGACTCCTGCCACTGGCCTCGATGCGGCGCGCTGTGTACCAGCCAGCCGCCAACAAATCGATGACAGAAAGCAACAGGATGACGATAATGAGGTTCTTTTTTGTCATTTTTATAGCTATTAGCTGTTTGTTTCTTGTATAAGTTGCTGGACGGCTTCGCTCACTTTCTGCATGAGCCAGCGAGGGGTGGATGTGGCACCGCAGATGCCGATGCGCTCCTTGCCCTGGAGCCAGGCGGGGTCTATATCGCCCTCACCGCTGATAAGATGCGAGTCGGGATTGGCGTCCAGGCATTCGGCAAACAGGATGCGGCCGTTACTGCTCTTAGCACCGCTGACAAACAGGATGAGTTCATGCTGACGGGCAAACTCACGGATCTGCGGGATGCGGTTGGCCACCGAGCGGCAGATGGTGTCAAAACTGCGAAAAGTCACGCCAGGCTCTACCCGCCGCTTGATTTCCTCAACGATGCGCTGGAACTCCTGCACGCTCTTGGTCGTCTGGGAATAGAGATCGATGTCGCGTGAATAATCAATCTTGTCAATCTCATCGATGTTTTCGATAACGGTGGCACGGCCCTGAGTCTGCCCCACGAGGCCCAGCACCTCGGCATGGCCCCTCTTGCCGTAGATGACAATCTGAGGGACGGTCTGATCGGGCTCGCCTCCGTTAAAGGTCGCATTGATGCGCTGCTGCAGCTTGAGCACCACAGGACAAGTGGCATCGATAATCTCGATGCGGTTGCGGCGGGCTATCTCATAAGTCTCGGGCGGCTCTCCGTGGGCTCTGAGCAACACCTTCACGTCGTGGAGCTGCTCCAGCTGCTCGTGTGTAATCGTTTCCAATCCGCGGCTAGTCAGGCGGTCCACCTCGGCGGTATTGTGCACAATATCACCCAAGCAGTACAGATGCCCCGTTTGCCCAAGTTCCTCTTCGGCCTTGCGGATGGCGGTCGTTACTCCAAAGCAGAAGCCTGACCCCTTATCGATTTCAATCTTCACCACGGCAGATGGAACAATTCAGCGGCTTCTTTCAAGATACAGGTTGTACAGCCATTCGTCCTGCTGCTCAAACGTCATGTTCGAGTTGTCGAGCACCACGGCGTCATCGGCCTGACGCAGGGGGCTCTCCTTGCGTGTGCTGTCGATACGGTCACGCTCGTTGACATTGGCCAACACTTCCTCAAAAGTCGTGGTCGTGTCACCCTTACCGCGCAACTCGTCGTAGCGGCGTTGGGCACGCACTTGGGCACTCGCGGTGGCAAACACCTTCATCTCGGCATCAGGGAAGACCACCGTGCCGATGTCGCGTCCGTCCATCACCACACCCTTGTCCTTGCCCATGGCCTGCTGCTGCTTGACCATCGCCTTGCGCACAAAGCCGATGGCGGCGATAATGCTCACGACGTTACTCACGCGCATCGAACGGATGTAACGTTCCACATTCTTGCCGTTGAGCACGGTCACGCTCTTGCCGTCTTTCGTCGGGCGGAAGGTGATGACGATGTCGCCGCGCTTCAAGTGCTCTTTGAGTGCCTTCTCGTCCACCTTTTCACCTTTGATGAGCTTGTTGCGCAGGGCATACAGGGTCACAGCACGATACATCGCGCCCGTGTCCACATAGGCGTAGCCAATGCGCTTAGCCAGCGCTTTGGCCATTGTGCTCTTGCCCGTTGACGAGTGTCCGTCAATGGCAATGGTTATTCTCTTCATTGTCTTAATATTTTAATGGTAATCCTCCTTGTAGCCCACAAAGATAGTGCAAGGTGAGCGATATGGCAAATTTTTTTTGTCATTTCCGGACCGCTATCATTGGGGCGGGGCCCAGAAACGGGAAGCGTCGGTGGTGATCAGGTCATCACTGTCAATTCCAAAAGCACGGAATCCTTCGGGAACAATAACGAGATAACGGCCTGCCTTGAATTCATCGTTTTTACGATCTTCCTGGAAAAAATGAAGTATTTCCCAACTCGAGAACCAATAGGTGTTCTTGGCCATGTAGGCATAGTAATAGTCATGCCTGGTTATACCCTCCTTAAACTCAGGATGCATCAACATCTGCTCTCCAGCGACATACTTCTCGCGAATCTCCAGCAGGTTGAGCGGAGTGCCATTCTGGTCGGTGAAATAATTACCGTCCATGTCAGCGTCAATGAAAGCCCACTTGCCAAGTTCCGGCAGCCACACCTCATTCACCACATGACAGTCCTGATCTTCGCTGTCCTCAGGCAGACAGGTCACATAACGGGCCGTCAGGCCTGCTGCCTGCATCAACTCATAATTGAGGATGGCATGCATGCGGCAGTTGAAGCCAGCCGGCACATCCCTGGAGTATTTCCACAGATCGATGGCATTGGGATGATCAGGGTTTTTATCGGGATTGTCATGAGGAATGTTGGTGGCGACAAATTTCGAAATGGCCAAGGCTTTTTCCCAAGTTGTTGCTTCTGGACTATAGAGCGTATCCAGTTTGAAATAATCCATAATTTCCCGGGCGCGAGCCGAGTCCCGAACGTTAGTAAAGTGATACTGCACGCTATCGGCCTTGAATGGCGACTGCTTAAGCAATTCGACATAATCAGCCTCAAGCCTATTCTGCTTTATATTGATAGAATACTTCTGGGTAATCTCAAGATAACAAAAGAGGCCCACTACTAACAAGCCGATAAGGGCAAGAATCCCCACAACAACGCGAAAAAGATATTTCAGGAATTTCATATTAAATTAAATAGTATCTCTGGTTATCAAATTGATTAGCAAATCTACAGTAGGCGGCCGTAATCGTTGTAACTGTAGTAACGGCCGCCTCGGCAGACGATGATGTGTTTGAGCAGCACATCATCATTTTCAAAATTCTATACAATCAAATTCCAGGTCTATCATGAATGACTTATCACCAGCTTCCACTCAACAGGTAGTCAATAAGGGCCGTCACATCGGCGATATTGACGCTATTATCGAGATTGCAGTCGGCAACACTCGTGTAGATATTACTTGCATCGCCGCTTAGCAGATAGTCAATGAGAGAGGTCACGTCAGCAATGTTCACGCCACCGTCGCCGTTCACGTTACCACGCATGAGTGAGAAGTGTGCAGTGTAATGGCGATTACCCGTGGAGCCTCGTTCGATGGTTACTTCGGTCTGCGGAGTGGCGCCGTTGCTGCCCGTCCAGCCCAAGAAGTCGTAACCCGGCCTTACAGGATTCTTCAGCGTGAAGGTAGGAGATAGAACAGTATATTGCTCCGGGTTAATAACTCCAACATTTAACGACCCGCCTGCCAAGTCGTATTCGATGTTATAGTAGATAATATCAAAATTTGCGGTATAATAGCGGTCGCCAGTGGAGCCCTTGGGGATGATTACTTCGGGCTGCGGGGTGGAGCCGTTGCTGCCCGTCCAACCCAAGAAGTCGTAACCCAAGATAACCGGATTAATCAACCTGAAGGTGGGGGTTTCATAGGTGTAGGTTTCGGGGTTGCTTTGCCCATCGGGTAAATTGCCAGAACCAAGTTGATAGTAAATGTGATATTCGAAAGCAGCGTCCAGATTGATATCGAAGTTATGGCTGAAGGTGCCACAGCTATTGCCGGCCAAATCATTGATTGTGCCATTGCAGCGGGTTATTTTAAGAACGCCACTTGCATTGTCGCTGATAACGCCGCTGAAGGTAAGAACGTTACTGCCGCTGCCGCCCACATAGTCGAGCGTGCCCCATGTGGTGGTAAGCGTGGGCGTTCCGCTGACAGTGACAATCTCGCTAAAGGGCACACTCACATAGATGGGGTTACCCCTACTATGCCGCCCGCCGGCGACCGTGAAATTTTCAAGCACAGTGGGAGCGGTGGCATCGACCAGGGCAAGACGGACTTTGAGATCCTTGAAGTCCCAATCGTCATCGTTCTTACCTGCAGCGTCAAAACGGATATTCAGGTTATTGACTGTTGGCGCAAGGCTCAGAGAACCGGTATTTGACGCATTGTAGGAAGGTGCCTGATACTTCTGCTGGTAAAGGTAGCTGTTGTCGTCATCAAACTCGTAACAGCTGAGTCCTGCACTCTTTTCATCGGACTTGTTGACATAGTCATAACGGTGCGGGAAGAACTGGTAATGCGCATCAGATATGTAGCCGCCGGTATAGCTCAACTCAAAGCAGGCCTTGTACAACGACTTGGACGGGTCGTTGACCCCAGCGTCAGGATCATTGCCGTCGAAGGTCGAGTTGTTGTCGGCAAGAATCTGGATATACTGATAGCCGTCCATCTCCTCCTTTTGGGTGAAATAGACCGTAGCATACATCTTATTGCTGATACTGTTCAGATAGGTCTGCAAAGCGCTGCTGCCATGAAAGAGGTTGCCGGTGGAGACATCATGTACGGCCTGGCTATATCCATCATCTGTAACCTTGACCCAATTGGACGAGTTATAAGACACATCCAGGTACTTGTTGCCGCTGCCCGACTTGATGTTACCGCTGTTGTCGAAATACACCAGGTCGGTTACACTCTTGTTCACATAGGTACCCGAGTGCTTGTAGTCATCGCCGTAGCCAATGTTACGGTCTATGTAGGCGAGCAAGAAGCCCCCTAGTTCTAGCACCTCAAAACGGTAGCTACGCGTGTTACCTATCTGGAACCAGTACGGCAGGTTGGCGTTAGGGCCGCTTGCTTCTGTAACAGTGACCGTCTGTTGAGTTTCGCCCTCGGCGAAGTACAGCGAGCCAACTTTCTCGGTGAAATGCTGCCCCGTTATGGCCGAGAGGCTCACCGTTCGGTAAAGCACAAGTTCAGGAGCAGTTGGACTGCTACGTTTAACGGTGAACTTGTTACCCGAGTTAGTCACCGTGAACGTGCCCTCTGCCCACGTCGTCATCGCCATGAACAGAGCCATCAGTAAAAATATTGATTTTTTCATAAGTGGAGATATTAAGTGGTTAATAATTATTGATTATTCATCATTGGTTGCGATATGCAAAGATACAACAAATAATTCAATAATTGTTGCATTTCATGATTATTTATTGAGCCCATGCGCAAAATCACTCATCACAGCAGACGGCCGTGGTCGTTGTAGCTGTAGTAGCGGCCGCCGCGGCACACGATGATGTGGTCAACCAGCTGGATGTCCATCACCTTGCAGGCCTGGTGAACGCGCTCGGTGAGGCGGTCGTCCTGTGCGCTGGGCTTGGGGTTGTCGCTGGGATGGTTGTGAGCCAAGATAATGCCCGACGACAGGCGCTCGATGGCCGGCCTCATGATCATCTTGATGTCGGCTACAGTCATTGCGGTGCCTCCGCTGCTCACTTTCACGCACTCCTCGACCTGTTTGGCGTGGTTGAGCAGCACGACCATCATCTCCTCGTGGTCGAGGTGCTCCATGCGTGTGCGCAGGTATTGGTAAGCATCGTCACTGCTGGTGATTTTGAATCGCTCGTCAAATTCCTCTTGCTGGTAACGCCGTGCCAATTCCAGGGCAGCAAGGATCTCGATGGCCTTGACCTCGCCGATGCCGTGATAGTTTTTTACCAGGTTGTTGATGCCCTTACGGGCGATGAGGTAGAGTTTATCGTCGTTGTCACGCAGGATGCGTTGGCACAGGTCAACGACCGACTCGCCAGGCGTGCCCACCCTGAGCAGGATAGCGAGCAGTTCGGCTGTGGACAGACTGGCAAAGCCATGCTTTTTGGCCTTTTCGCGGGGACGGTCCTCTTCGGGCACCGTTTCCTTGATATTTCGGGTTCCCGCCATCTTGCTATTCTCTTTCCCTTCCATCATGCACCTGTTTTTTAATACAAATTACACGAATTTAACTAATTAAAAATCAAGACAATACTCTTCGGATAATTAGCGTAATTCGTAGTTTATTTCCCCTTCCTCATCTGCACTTCCTCGTCAATGTCGCGCCCGTGCTTGAGCAGGATTTTCCACACGTAGGCCTTGATGAAGCCCCAGCCGTAACTGCACAGCTGCGTGAAACTCGTCGCCACGGCAAGAGTAGCGATTTTCAGGCTACGCGTCTCGATGAGTGCGGCCACCCACAACATCGCGGCATAGAGCAGGATGGGCAGGATGAACCACCACTTCCACAGCGAGAGCAACAGTAGCAACACACAACCGATGAGGAACACGGCGGGCAAGCAGTGTACGGCCTTTAGGCTATCGGGATATAAGAGTTTTAGCGTGATGCGTGACATGCCGAATACGTAGGTCTGCCTAGCAAACTTGCTGATGCTCGTGCGGCGCTTGTGATAGACGAACGCAGGACGGATCAGGCGGATGTCAAAGCCCGCCTGGCGAACACGCGTGCTCATGTCGATGTCCTCGCTGAACATCTCGCGGAAACCGCCCACCTTCTCATACACCTCGCGGGAATAGCCCATGTTGAACGAGCGGGGCACGAATTTCTCCATCTGCACCTTGCCGCCACGGATGCCTCCCGTGGTCAGAAACGAGGTCATCGAGAAGGAGATGGCCTTCTGGACATCGGTAAAGTCGTCGCTCGCCGCGTCGGGGCCTCCAAAGCAGGGCACGAAGTCGTTGGCCAGCTCGCGGCCCAACGTCTTAAAATAATCGGGCGGTATGACGCAATCGCTGTCAAAGAACACGAAATATTGGCCCGTGGCATGCTCCAGGCCGTAGTTGCGGGCGATGGAACGCCCCTCGTTGTCTTTATAAAAGTAACGAAGGTCCAACTCGGCGGCATAGCGCAGTGCAATATCCTCGCACGGCTCGGTCGAACCGTCCTCCACCAGGATGATCTCAAAGTCCTTGTCCGTCTGTTTGGTGAGGCTCTCCAGCAGGTCCTCAACCTCGTCACGCCGGTTATACACCGGCACTATCACTGAAAAATAAGGCATCTTAATACTGACTTTTGCTATTACTCCACAAAATTAGAAAAAATATCGCAAAACACCCTATTGCTTCTGATTATTTCTCGCCGTAGTGGGAGTGCATGGCAAGAATGTGAACAACAATGCGGTTATCGTTTACGGTGTAGATAAGGCGATGCTCACGGTTGATGCGGCGGGACCACATGCCCGACAACGAGTATTTCAAGGCCTCGGGCTTACCAATGCCTGTGTAAGGATGCTGGGCGATGTCGGCAAGCAGGAGTTTGATACGGTTCACCACTTTCACGTTACCGCTCTTGACGAAAGCATTGTAATGAGCAATCGCCGTCTCGGTAAGGATTATTCGGTACATGTGATGCGGTCTAGCAGTTGGTCAATCGATTCACCGTCTTGCTGGGCGGTCACGCGGCCATAGGCGATGTCGTCCTCGGCCGCCATGAGAGATTCCAGCAGTTGCGGGCGTTGCAAGACAAACTCGGTCTCCATGATGGCGTTATAGTCTTCAAGGCTGATGACCACAACACTCTCAGCACCTGGACGGCTCACTATCAGTGGCTCATTGTCAGTTGCAACAGCATCCAGATAACTCTTGAGGTTATTTCTTAAATCAGTATAATTAGTCGTTCTCATTGCTTCTTGATTGAATTTACGGCACAAAGATAAGTACTTTTTTCAGTACTTACAACATTTTTCAATCAAATTGTTGTGAATTAAGATCTAATTGTTTGAGAATGGTTTTGGAGTTTGAAGCGTTGCATGATGATGACGGCGACGATGAAGGAAGCCAGATCGCTGGCGGGCAATGAGAACCACACCCCGTCGAGACCCCACAGTGCAGCAAATATCAGCATCATGGGCAACAAGAAGAGCAGTTGCCGCGACAACGACATGAAGATGCTGATGCGCACCTTGCCGATGGTCTGGAAGAAATTGGTGACCGTCGCCTGATAGCCGATAACGGGGAAAACGAGCATGTTGATGCGGATGCCGCGAACGGCAATGCCGATAAGCGCCGAGTCATCGGTAAACAAACGGACGCACGCCCTGGTGAACAGCTCGCCTATGAGCCAACCCGCTGTCATCGAGATGACCGACACCGTGATGGCGAGACGCACCACCCGTTTCACGCGGTCCATATTGCGGGCTCCGTAGTTGTAACCGGCAATGGGCTGCATACCCTGGCAGATACCCATAATCACCATAAAGAACACGAATCCCAGGCGATGGGCGATGCCATAGGCACCGACAGCGAGGTCTCCGCCGTATTTCAAGAGCAGGTTGTTGGTAAAAATGGCCACCACGCAGCCTGTGATCTGCATGGCAAAGGGCGAAATGCCGATGCCCACAATATCCTTGATGATGGGCATGGCGGGCTTGAGAAAACGCCACTCGAGATGCAACAGTTCTCGCTGACGGCTGAATTGCCACAACTGCCAACACAGGACAATCACCTGTGCCAACACAGTAGCGATCGCAGCACCCTTGATGCCCATGTGCAGCGGCCAGATAAAGATGGGGTCAAGGATGATGTTGAGCACCACAGTGACAATTGTCGCGATCATCGCCTGACGAGGCTTGCTCGCCGAGCGCAACGCCGCATTCAGGCCCAGATAAAGGTGGGTGATGACATTACCCAGCAACAAGATGAACATATAGTCATGGGCATGGGGCAAAGTCTGGTCACTGGCTCCGAAGAAACGCAGGATGGGGTCCAGATAAATGATGCTCACAATTCCCACCAGCAGGCCAGTGATGATGTTGAGCGCCACCATGTTACCCAAGACATTGTTGGCCTTGTCATACTGGCGCTGCCCCAGTCGCAGCGACATGAGCGTCGAGCCGCCCACGCCCACAGCCGCGCCGAATGCCGCGCCGATGTTCATGAACGGGAACGTGATGCCCAGGGCCGCCAGCGCCATCGGGCCGACGCCATGGCCGATGAAGATGCTGTCCACCATGTTGTATAGCGACGACGCGGTCATCGCTATCACACCAGGCAGCGCATACTGCCACAGCAACCGTCCCACCGGCTGCGTCCCTAATGCCAATGTCGCTTCCTTGTTATTCCTCACTTTGTTATCACTCTACGAGACCGAAGCAGGCTTTGATGGCTTGGCGGATGGCTGCAGCGTTCTCACTGTTGCCTTTAAGGATGTTCAAGATACCGCGGATGTAGTCGTCCTTGTTTTTATAACCGCACAACGTGGCGACGTTGCTCTCTCCGAGCATCTGTTTCTGGTTATAGACCTTGAGAATGCTTTCATAGTCATTATTGTCCTCATAGACGTGGAACTCCCTGCACAGCTGGTCATACAGCCCGCGAGGATTGATTTCGCTCACCAGTTCCACCATGTGGTTTTCAAGGGCATTGATACTGGTGAATTTCATGTCGATGCGCATCTCCACATCACGTTTCACGCGATGGCGCACGTGCATGAGTGCCTGCTGCTTGAGTTCATGGGTGAACATGATAATGACACGTTTTTTCACCTTGGGGAAGACGATATCCGGGTTGCGGTGCTTGTGTCGCGCAACGGCACGGATGACGCCCTCGAGCATGAGGATGTTCTCCACCTCGGCGACATTGGGCACAAGGATGTTCTTCTTGCGCAGATATTCCACCTCCTGGTCGCTGCGGCGGTCGCGATCCACAATGCCACGGCTCTCAAGTTGGTGGAAATTCTCCAGGTCACCGAACGAACGCACCGTCTCGATGACCTTGTTGCAGCTGCCCAGAGGCTTTACGGTGTACTCGGGGAAAATGAGCGGGTAGAGCCTGGAATCAATGCTGTGCTTATCATCACCCTCAATGAAAAGAACGGGCTTGCGGCTGCCCAGCAAGTCGAGCAACGCGGTGTCCAGTTCGCGGCTCGAAGTCATCACCTCATAGTCCCATGCCACAGCCTCGGGGTCGAACTCCTTGACCCATACACACTGGTTGTCGATGCGTGAGCTGGCAAACTCCACGTCGTGGGTATTGTAGATGAAGGTACAGTCAGGACGCATCTGCTCCAACACGTTCCACAGGGTGCGCATGATGCTGCTGTGGATAAAAGTCTCGGGGTCATCGACCAGGATGGCCGCATCGGGCATGGCATAAAGCACCGCGCCGATGTAGTAGAGCACCGACTTCTCACCGTCGCTCAGCCGCAGCAGCGGGTACTTGTCCTCGTAGCCCTCGCTGGTGAACATCAGCTTGCCGTTCTCGCGCAACACCTTGTTCTTGGGGAACACCTCCTGCCACTTCTTGACGGTGATGTCGAGTTTGGTCTTGGGGAACTCCATGTGCTCATCCATGAGTTTGTGGGCCTTGAAGTTCATCAGCTCTCGGAACTCGTCACTGAGCATGACGTAGAACAGTTTGTCAAACTCTGTCTCGGCATTATTCTTTATTTGCGGATTAGCCTCATTCATGCGGTTGAACAGGTCGTCAATCGACCCTGGTAACGGTTTGGTACTGGAAGGAGACGGGAACAGGGCCTTGAGCGCCGAGATGCGGTAGGCTTTATCACCCAATTCCTCGACTAGCGCCGAGCAGAAGCGGCTCTTGCCCGCGCCGTTCGTACCGATGATGGTAATCTGCTTGGACTCTATCAGCACGTCAGGCTGATGGCCGTCCATCCGTTTTGGTAGTCTGATATCCATAATTAATGGTCGTTATCTTTCTTGTGGGGTAAAATTAGACATTTTTTTTCAATACACCAACAAAAATCCTAAATAATGCATCCGGCAAGAAAAAATGCATGTATTTTGGCATTATTTATAAAAAATGTTTACATTTGCAGTCGTTCTTTGGCAAAAGTCCGCTCCATGATGGTGGCGGATGCATGGCAGGGAACAACATGACATAAAGAAAGGCGTTTACTTGACGCTTTGTTCTTGACGTTCTGGAATCTCGCAAATTCTTATTGAGGTCAAGAATGAAGCAACGGTAGATGCCCTATGTGGGATATGTGGAAATGCCTTAGGGCAATAAGCATATTCGGCGTGGGCTTCTGCGTTGCTCGTTCAACCTCAATGGGCAATGCGAGAGCCTCAGAACGTGGGACGGGTAACTAGTACAGACTCCCACGCTTCTTTTTTATGTCCATGACAAAGCCATTAACCAAACCCCGCCACCCCAGGGAGCCAGTGGCAATAATACCTTTAAACCAATGCTTAAAAAGACAAAAAAAGTGCTCAAGGAGCAACAAGGCAAAGCAAAGACAATTGACCCTATTCCTACTCCAGTAAATGACGTAGTTGAACTTGGTAAGGCTGTTATAGAAGACGTAAAAGACATATTAAAGAAAGAGGAATAGATGTCATAATTACAACTTTAGATAGTTATTATATGCCCAGATTTATCATTACCACCAAGCAGATGAAGAATGCCAACGGCGTTCGCGTTGAACCCGGTATGTCGGTAGAGGTCGTTACCCAATCCATGTCCAACCCGGTCCTCACCAACGGCGGCCAACCCGTCGTTGACGCCTTTATGCGCATTTACGGCATCGACATCCGTCGAGCCGGTGCCCTCAACATGAGTTATTTAAATGTAGAACGTATCAATTAAACTCTTTCGTTTATGGCACAGAATATTTGTCCTAAATGCGGCTCCACCAACATAGGAACTTCAGCAGCACACAAATTCAAGAAAGGTGCTACATATGCAGCCGATGCTGCCTTAGGTCTTATTGGAGGTTATTATGGAGGAGACCTTGCTGTCGAGGTTTTGTCAAAAACTGGTGGCATTTCTGATAATGTGAGTTTTACCAAAGAGTACCAATGCAGAGACTGTGGTTATATCTGGAAAGGCGAAGATGCGGGCCGCATACCAGATCATGTCATCCAACAGCAAAAGGATAGACTTGAAGCAATGAATAAGACAAATGCCCGTTCGTGTTTAAAATGGGGTATTATCTATGGTCTTGTAACCGCTGTCTGCGCTTTTTATTGTTTAGTATATGATTTAACAACAACGACCATGGAGGATACTTTGCTTTTTGGCAATACCCAAGTGGCTCATGTAGACTGGTTGTGGTTATTATTATTTATCGTTGGAATTTGTACTGCTTTTTGCACGTATTCAAAATTGAAGGATTATAACCTACATGACAAATCGGCCAAAGAATTGAATCAAATGTCGATTTCTGAGTTCCGCACCTCGAGATATATGGTTAAGCTTTAGCATGTTTTCCTGAGTACAAGTAATTTAATAAACAAGATCATGAATATAGATCACGAATTGCTCCACGTCGCCAAAGAAGTGGTAGAACAGCTGGATAAACAAGCCGATAATCTGCTTCCCAAAGAGATTGTCAATGTTGTGAAAACCCATAGCAAAATGGCTGTAGCCTCATCATGGATACCCATTCCCGGAGCAGATCTTGCAGCAGGTGCCGCAAGCATCTGGGGAATGTACATTCGTATTAACAATAAGATTAATCTGCCTTTTGCCGAGAACATCATCAAGTCAATTGGTTCGGGCGTGGCAACCAATCTCGCTGGGTATATTGCTGTATCAGGTGTCGCAAGCGCTTTGAAATTCATTCCTGTCATCGGCACCATTGGAGGTGCTGTGGTAATGAGTGCGGCACAGTACGCTTTGACATTGGCTTCTGGATATGTTTACTTGAAGGCATTATCTTTTGCTGCTGGCCGCAGTGGAGGCACAAGTATCACGGGAGCAGACCTCAAGGCCGCGATAGACCAAGTGCTTGGTGATAAGGGCTTCATTAAGCGCTTCATTGAACAAGCCAAAAAAGATTACTAATGAATGATTAGTGTCCGTTCAAAGAGTTTTATCGGACACTAAATAGAGAAAATAACTTAAATTATTAACATCTTTAAAATCGTTTAATTATGGCAAGATGTCCAAAATGTGGCTCAACTGATGTTGGCACATCCAGATTATTTACATCAAAAAACAGTGGTCCGCACAAGGTTCATGGTTCATTGGGTGGCGCAGGGTTAGGATTTGCTTTAGGTGGCCCGATCGGTGCTGCAATTGGGGCTGGCATTGGTGCTTTAATAGGTTCTGCTGGAGAAGAGCCTGAATACCACTGCAATAAATGCGGGCACACATGGTAGTAAACCATTTAGCCCGAACAGATTGAATAGGAGTAAAATAGCAAACGTGGTTCTCGGCGGTGGAGTGTGATGACGAACACTTCATCGTCGAGGGACGGCGTGGCTGGTTGATATCACCGTTGAGCGAGCGGGTGAAAATGCGAGTGGTGGCTACGGGTACTGATTCATGCCAGGTCATCATTGAGAGTTCATCACGTTCTGTACTCAACCTGTTTAACCTGGGAGCCAACTCCTGCAATGTAACCCAATTGGGCGAGTTCATTCGTAACGAGGTGTATCGCGTCAGCAACACCGACGAAAATATCTGTCTGAAACCCTCTGAAATCCTTATCCGCAAAAACAATATCAGGTTTAAACAATAGACAATTATGATACATCATTTACATTGCAATGTGCCGCTTGAAACCTGGCGGCAGTGGATTAACGAACAGCTTGACAAGCAAGCTGAGGAATTGAAGGAACTTGACAAGGCTTCAGTGCAGAACGCTCGCATCAAGGTGCCGGCTTTCATCGCGAGGCTGAGGCCGATGATGGCGCAAAAGCTGAGCCACGAAGCGCTTGACTATGAACTTGATGATGGCCAACACATCGCGCTGAGCCATTACCTGCACGAGCTGTTTGATGAGCACCAAGTGAAGATGCGGGAACTAGCAGAAGATTGCATCAACGCCTTTAACCACATCTATCAAGAATTGCTGGACTGCTCATTACAGATTGTCGATGATGACGGCAATGAAGATGAGGAGAAAATCAAGCGCCTGTCTCAGCTTCTCAACGACTACAGGGAAGCGGTTCCTGACGAGCCAGTTCTTGTTGAGGCCGATAAGGTGGCTGCGGCTTATAGTCCGGTTGCCGATGAGCGGGAGCGAGCAAAAGTCATGCTGGAAGACTACAAAATTCTGTCGGCCTACCTCAACTGGGAGTTTGATCTAACCACCTGCCCGCTCCCAGACAAATTGTGTGACCGCTTCCATGAACTGAAGGGTCAGATTGATGCCGCTATCGAGGAAGGCCGATTGCAGCAATGCACAGATCAACTTTCCGAAGCTATCAGTATCCTCTTGGCGTTTGAGACTCCTGTGCTCATCAGGCACCTGCGCAGATATGGTTATCTGATTTGGTTCCATGCATTGACGGATGCTAACTTGGAATTCATGCGCCTCACCGATAAAGAGGAATTTGAATTCGCGAATCCCGTCAACCCCAATCAAGTGAGAGCCTTGAGCTATACTGCCGATGAAATCACTGGCGGGGCGTACAAAACGACTCAAAATGAAATCCAGGAATTGCGTGTCGGGATGATGGACGGCGAGCTACCCAATCCCGACCTGGACAAGTTGTGGGACATCCTTCATCAACGCCACTACCTGCAAGATGTTGCTGATGACTACTGGTGCACAATGCTCATGACTGTGGTCAGCTTGTGCAACATCGATGAGTACAAACTTGACGGTGACGTAAGTGGCTGCTTTATGGGCAATCGTATTACTAATGATGCAAGTTCACCCAGGTTCATCGTAGTGTCCGCTGAAAATAGCCGTCCAGCCTTCACATTGATTTCATCAATTGAAGACACCGAGAATCTGACTTTGAGTATTAATGTGTTTGATTCCCATCAATTGGAACAAGACCAATTGGACAAAGTTGTGGATTACCTGCGTGATACGATGGATATCAGTATTGAGCCAAAGGGTGATTGGGAGGTCCGCGAGAGCGCCATGCTTGAAGCGATGCTAACCGATTTCGACGCCATGCGCAAACGCGGAGCCTGGAACAAGTACCAGAAATTGACAGAATGACGCAGTTGTCATGCAACGAGGAACAGTTTTATTCAAGTGTTACAAGTTTTAGAAACGGTTCAAAGGTTGACAATTCATTTTGCAGAAAGTGTTTACTAATTGGTGCGTGGCAAGGGAAAAAGCATTACTTTTGCTCTTGTTATGATGGAGTATGTGAATGCTTTTGTGTCGATGCTGAACAGCATGTCGCCCTACCTGCTGCTAGGTTTCCTGATTGCGGGAGTGCTGCATGCTTTTGTGCCGTCAGCAATCTATAGCCGCTATTTGGCGGGGACGGGACTGCGCTCGGTAGCGACGGCAGCGGCCTTTGGCATTCCGTTACCACTGTGCTCCTGCGGTGTGCTGCCCACTGCAGTGGCCTTGCGCCGCAGCGGAGCCTCACGCGCGGCATCCACATCTTTCCTCATCGCCACGCCCCAGACGGGTGTGGACAGTATCCTGGCGACCTATTCTATGATGGGACTGCCCTTTGCCATCCTGCGTCCCGTTGCTGCGCTGGTCACCTCTCTAATAGGCGGCCTGGCGGTTGGCCATTGGGAAAACAAAGGCGTCCTCGACGACATCAAGGAGGAAGGGAACTTTGAGTTCAACGGGTTACCGAAGGGCTTTTGGAACAAAATCAAGGAGACTTTTAAATACGGCTTTTTTGACATGATGCAGAGCATTGGGCGCTGGCTGGTCATCGGTCTGGTGGTAGCAACGCTCATCACGGTCCTGCTGCCTGACGATTTCTTTTCGACCTATGCCCGCTGGCCGCTACTGAACATGTTTATCATTGTGCTGGTGGCGGTGCCGATGTATGTGTGCGCCACGGGGTCCATCCCCATTGCAGCAGCCTTGATGCTCAAGGGCATGTCGCCTGGCTGTGCACTGGTTTTGCTCATGGCAGGCCCTGCGGCCAATGTAGCGTCGATGTTCATCGTCAACAAGGCTTTTGGACGCAAAGCGACCATCATCTATCTGCTGTCGATCATCGGCGGAGCCATCGGCTTCGGTGTGCTGGTAGATTACTGGCCCGGCCTGCGCGACACGTTCATCGACGCCCTACCCTGCCACATCATGCACCACGGAATGCACAGTGCATCGTGGTTTAACACCGTGTGCAGCATTGCGTTGCTTGGCATGATTATTGTGGCACTGGGAGCGAAGTATTGGAAATCCCAACAAATCAAACGCAATAGAACAACCGCTATGAAAGAGTTTAAAATCAAGGGCATGATGTGTGTCCATTGCAAAGCAAACGTGGAAAAGGGTCTCGCCGCCCTTCCTGGTGTGGAGAAAGTGACCGTTGACCTCGCCAAGGGTACCGCCCTGGTCGAGGGGTTCATTCCCGATCAACTCATCATCGACTGCATCGAGGACCTCGGCTACCAGTACGTAAAATAAGTTAGAAGTTAGGAGTTAGGAGTTAGAAATTGGAAATTGGGAGCCATGTCAGATAGTGTTATTCGTGACAAAAGCAAGATGTTTGCGATTCGCATCGTGAGACTGTATCGTCATTTGTGCGATGAAAAGAAAGAATGGGTTCTTTCTAAGCAGCTATTGCGTAGTGGCACTAGTATTGGAGCTAATATCGTTGAGGCACAAGCAGCTATGAGCAAAAAAGATTTTCTTGCTAAAATGTACATTTCCTTTAAGGAATGTTGCGAAACAGAGTACTGGCTTGAACTGCTTCACGAAACGGGTTATCTCTCCGATTTTGAATTTGAGTCAGTCCATCAAGACAACAACACGCTGAAGAAGATGCTCAGCAGTATCACCTTCACAACCTCAAAAAACATAAAGAAAGACAACCCCTAACCTCTAACTCCTAACTTCTCACTGCTCTCTTAATAGCAGTGTAGATGGTGCAGGTGCCTAACGTCAGGCGCTTGAAGGCTGTATCATGCAGTCCAGCGTTACGCATCAGCTGCAGCATTTCGTCGCCCTGGGGAACCGCAGCGATGCTTTGGGGCAAATAGCGATAGGCGCTCTTGTCGCCGCTCTTAAGCGATCCCACCCAAGGGATGACGTGCAAGGTGTACACATCATAGAACCAGCGGATAAAAGAATTGGTAGGCGTGGACAACTCCAGCACACACAGCATGCCGCTGGGCTTGAGCACACGTGCCATCTCCTGATAACCCTGCTGCAGATGCTCGAAATTGCGCACTCCGAAGGCCACCGTCACCGCATCAAACGTCTCATTGCCCATCGGCAGCGCCATGCAGTCGCCCTGCTCAAAGGTTATCGTATTCTCCAATCCTTTTCCCTTTACCTTGCGGCGAGCCTCGTCGAGCATGCCCTGTGACAGGTCAATGCCCGTGATGTGTTGCGGCTGCAGCGACTCGTTGAGCTGGATAGCAAAGTCACCCGTCCCTGTGGCTACATCGAGAATGTGCTGTGGTTTTATTTGCTTCAACCGCTTGACGGCCAGACGACGCCACCAGATGTCGATGCCTAGCGTCATCGCACGGTTCATGAAGTCATAGGCCGGAGCGATGCTGTCAAACATCTGACGCACCTGCTCGGTCTTGGCGCCCTCACCGTATGGGGTAACCTGCTCTACCCTATTTCCTTTTTCTTCGGTCATGCCTGCTCGTCGGGCTGCCTGTAGTCGTCACGGCCCTCGCGGCGCTCGGCGTTATAGAGTTTGTTCTCCTCCTGGAAGCGCTCATAGGCCTCGACAATGCGCTGCACCAGATGGTGCCGCACGATATCCTTCTTCTCAAACTCCACCTTGCCGATACCCTTGACGCCGTCAAGCACGTGCAGGGCGTGAATCAGGCCGCTGGTGACGCTGCGAGGCAGGTCGATCTGTGTCGTGTCACCCGTGACGATCATCTTGGAGCCCATGCCCAAACGGGTCAGGAACATCTTGATCTGATGAGTCGTGGTGTTTTGGGCCTCGTCAAGCACGACGATGGCGTCATTGAGCGTGCGGCCGCGCATGAAGGCCAACGGCGCAATCTGGATGACGTTGTTTTCCATGTATTCCTTGAGTTTGGCCTGGGGTATCATGTCCTCCAACGCATCATACAATGGCTGCAGGTAGGGATCAATTTTATCTCTCATGTCACCAGGCAGGAAACCCAATTTCTCTCCGGCCTCGACAGCAGGGCGCGAGAGGATAATTTTCCTTGCCTCGCGGTTTTTCAGTGCTCTTACGGCCAGCGCCACAGCCAGATAGGTCTTGCCCGTTCCCGCAGGGCCCAAGGCAAATGTCAAGTCGTTGTTCATAAACGTCTTGACCAACAACTGCTGGTTAGGGGTGCGCCCGCTGATGGGCTTGCCGTTCACGCCATAGACGATGACGTCGTCCATTTTCAGTTGCTTGGGAGGCATGCCCTTGATCGTGTCGATAATGACATCTTCGGGCAGAGTGTTATAGGTAGCGCAATAGTCGGCCAGCGAGTGGATTTTTCCCTCAAAATCAGAGGTCTCGGCATCGTCCCCGATGACGGTGATAACACTGCCGCGTGCTGCCATGCGCAGTTTTGGGTACAGATTACGGATGAGTTGTATGTTACTGTTGTTCACCCCGTAGAAAGTAACGGGATCCACGTTGTCAATGATAATATGCCGTTCGATCATTCAATATCCTTATATATTCTACCCACAAAATTACACAAAATTTGTGCAAGCCAAACACAAAACCAAATTTATTTGAGTTTTGTTAAGGTGCCGCCAAATTTATACAATAAAACCTACCCCGCAAAAAACGGAGCAGGATTTTTTATCTCTCCCGAAGCCGAAGATAAGGAACTATATCTTGCACAGAATCCATGGCAACGGCTCCAGTATCTTCATCGCCACTTTCTTGTCCAGGTCACGCAACATCGCAGCGGCCGATTCCTTGTCATCAAATCCTTCCAGAATAACATAATACTGCTTGTCAGGGCCGCCAAACAAGACGTAGCTGCCCGCAAACCCGCACTCCTCACGCAGGCGGTCACGGTAGCTCTTGGCATTGATGCGCTGCGAGAACGTGGCAACCACCACATTATAGGTCTTGGCGACGTCGGTCGAATCGATAGCCACATTGGCATTCACATACACCATCCTGACACTGTCACCGTTAATCACATGCGTGTAACGCTGGCGTTCGGCCTCAATTTTGGCATAGTCCTCGGCGCCTATTCCAGTCTTGCGCCGTTCCATAGCCTTTTCATAAGCCTCACGGTAGTTCTGTTCACTGCTGTGGCAACCTGTCGTCATCACGGCCATAATAGCCAGTAATAAGATATATAATGTCTTTTTCATTTCGCTAATTCAATGACTTGCGCATGGGTGATGTTACCCTGATCCAGCGTGAGCGTGACAAGCGTGCGCACCACCTGCCAGCCCTGCACTCCTGCCGCACCGGGATTGACCACAAGACACCCCAAAGCGCGGTCGGGCATAACCTTGAGAATGTGGCTGTGGCCGCACACAAACAGTTTGGGCTTGGACAGCTCGAGTCGTGACTTGATACCTGGCGCATATCTGCCCGGGTAACCGCCAATATGGGTCATCACCACCTTCACGCCCTCGACTTCAAAGATTTCGATTTCTTTGTAGCGGCGACGCAGGCTCGCCCCGTCCACATTGCCGCACACGGCACGGAAAACGGGTGCGATTGCCTCCAGTCTGTCGGCCAGGTCGTCGCTGCCGATGTCACCAGCGTGCCACACCTCGTCACAGTCGGCGAAGTGCTGCGCGTAGCGGTCGTCCCACCACGCATGCGTGTCACTGATGATGCCGATTTTTTTCATTTAATACAGACCTTAGAGTTAAAGGGCGAATTCCATCAGGCGGGCAAGATACTTGCCGATGATGTCAAACTCCAGATTCACCACGGTGCCCACCTCGATGCAGTGGAAGTTGGTGATTTCACGGGTGTAAGGAATGATGGCCACCTGGAAACTGTCGCGCTCGCTGTTGCACACCGTGAGCGACACGCCGTTGACGGTCACACTACCCTTCTCGACCGTGACATAGCCCTTGCGCGCCATCTCGGGTGCCACCTCATACTTGAAAGTGAAGTAATGGCTGCCGTCCACCTCTTTTACAGCGGTGCAGACGGCCGTCTGGTCCACATGCCCTTGAACAATGTGGCCGTCGAGGCGTCCCTGGATGAGCATGGAACGCTCCACGTTCACCTCATCGCCTACCTTGAGCAGCCCCAGGTTGCTGCGGTCCAGCGTCTCCTGGATTGCCGTCACGGTGTAGGTGCCGTCACCCGGCAACTCCACGACCGTGAGGCACACGCCGTTATGCGACACGCTCTGGTCTATTTTCAACTCATCGGTAAAACTGCACTTCAAGGTGATGTGCAGATTTCCACCGTCTTTCCGCAATGCGACGACACGCGCCGCTTCCTCTACGATTCCCGAGAACATAAGCTATTTTGATATCTATTACTCTAAAAAAGAAAACGCAAGGAACAGGACTTTATTGCATGCTCCTGCCAACATTGCTATAAGGAAACAAAAAATCCCCGCCTCCTGAACACCAGGGACGGGGAGCAAGCTGTTTAGAAGATAAACTATATACCTATAGTCTAGCAGGCGGGAACGCCCCTTCGACGATAAGCCGAGATAATGGCCTTAAGACTTGCCAAACTGCTCAAAGAAGAGCGTGTAGGATGTCTTGTCCACCAGCTCCTCAGGGCCGAAGAACTGAATGGGGCCAGGATAGATGTAGCAGGTCTCCAGCGCCCACTGCTCGCGATTCTCAACGAAGTGCTTGAAGGGGGCACCCTCAAGGTCCACAAGCGCCTTGCGGATAACGGGCTTGTCCTTACCCGAACGGCGCTCCATGTTCATCATCATGGTGATGGGCACACCGCAGGCTACCCAATCCTGAGCCTTGCGTCCCAGATGAGTGATGGCTGACATGTAACCGGTAGCACCCACATAGATGAGGTGAGAAGCATTATAGCCCAGCGAGTAGCAGTAGTCAGCGTCAAAGTTCGACGGGAAGGAGCAGCGTCCCTCGTAGCCGAAGAAGTGGTGCTGTGTCTTGAACTTGATGGGTTGGATTTCACCCGACTCGACGCGCATATCCAAGATATGGCCTACCATGCGGCTGAGCAAGCGCTCAGACTCAATCTGCGATACCATCACGTTACCGTGCTCGTCGCGGTCAAGCGTGAGCTGGCGGGCAACGTCGTCAGGCAGCGAGTCGTAGATGACGCGGTTCTCCTCGCTGAGGTGTTCGCGCACGAAGTTGTTCTGGTCCATATCCCTGAGACGGGGAATATCGGGATACTTGCTGAGCATCTCGTTGAGCTCAGCCATGAGTTTCTTCATTGTAGGCACAAACTCGACAATACCCTCGGGTACGAGGACCGTACCATAATCCATGCCCATATCGTGACGCTTGATGACGATGTCGGCAATCTCCTCGGCAATGTTGTGCAGCGTCATGTTGCGGGCCTCGACCTCCTCGCTGATGATGCAGTAGTTGGGGCGGGTCTGCAGGGCGCACTCCAGGGCGATATGCGATGCCGAACGGCCCATAAGCTTCATGAAGTGCCAGTATTTCTTGGCAGAATTGCAGTCGCGTGCCACATTACCGATCAGCTCGCTATAGACCTTGGTAGCGGTGTCAAAACCAAAGGAAATCTCGATGTGCTCATTCTTGAGGTCACCATCGATGGTCTTGGGGACACCGATTACCTGTACGCCCGAATCATGGGCCTTGTAGTACTCGGCAAGCTGGGCAGCATTGGTGTTGCTGTCGTCACCGCCGATAATCACCAGAGCCGTGATCTTGAGCTCGTGCAGGATTTGAAGACCTGCTTCGAACTGCTCGGGAGTTTCAAGTTTGGTGCGGCCTGAGCCGATAAGGTCGAAGCCACCGGTATTGCGGTACTGCTCAATGAGGTCGCTCGTGAGCTCAATGTAGCGGTGCTTAACCAGACCGTTGGGACCACCCAGGAAACCATAAAGGCGGCAATACTTGTTCAATGCCTTAACGCCGTCAAACAGACCGCAAATCACATTGTGGCCACCAGGGGCCTGACCACCGCTAAGGATAACGCCCACGTTAAAGGGCTTCTCGGGCGGCATAGCCGAATCGTCGCGTTCAAAGGTCAATTCAGGTAAACCATAGGTGCAGGGGAACAAGGCTTTAATAGCTTCTTGGTCTGCCACCGATTGTGTGGGCTCGCCCTCAACGGCACGAACCGGGCACCTAAGCGTAACGGGCAACTTGGGCCGGTAAGTCAGCCTCATCTGCTCCAGATAACTTTTATTGTCAGTCATTGTAGTACTTATTTTTGGGTTTGTATAAACGATTAAACAATCTCTTTCACGGCCACAAAAGTACTGCAAATTTGTCACGCTGCATCATAAATCCCTAACAAATTCATAATATACATAGCCCTGTTTAGATTTTTTGACACTTTTTGCTCGAAAACCGATGATTTTTTGCCGCCACACGTCCTCAGATAACAATCCGTAATCGCCCTTTGACCTGAAAATAAACTGAAATTCCCTCTTTCTCCCTTATTAAACTACTGAATTCCTGTTGTAATTCCATTTTTTTCATTATCTTTGCATCGACAATCCATTACAAAAACGAATTATCTTAACCCCTAAAATATTAACAGCATGAAAAAGTTACTTTTGTTTTTCCTTACTGTGCTGACGGCAACTCTCGCCGCCCGCGCCGACGTGACCATCAACGCCACGAACTTCCCTGACGCGAATTTCCGCGCCTACCTGATGAGTGAGTATCCCAGCGGTGTTATTACCACAGCACAGCTCAACGCCCGCACCGAGTTGGAAGTGAATTACAAGAACATTTCCAACATGAAGGGTGTCGAGTATTTCGCCCAGTTGACCAGGCTCAGTTGCTATGGCAACAACCTTACCTCGATCGATGTGTCCAATAACCTGCAGCTGACCTACCTCAATGTTTATGACAACGATCTGGAATCGATCAACGTGGTAAACAACTCACGCCTGGAACAGCTGTACTTACACAGGAACAAGCTGACCTCGGTCACGGTCACCTATCACAGTGCCTTGAGAACGCTCTGGGTTAGGGATAACCCTAATTTGATCGACCTCAACTGCTGCCGCAACGCTATTACTAATCTTGACATCGCCAACTGTACCTCCCTGAAAACATTAATGTGCTTCGAGAACAGTAGTCTCTCCATAATCCAGGGCTTGGAAAGCTGTACTGCCCTCACCTATATCGATTGTGAGGACTGCGCCATCACCAACCTGAGCGGTGTGAGCAGCCTGAACAGCTTGGAGAAGCTCTATTGCCGCAACAACCAGCTCAGATCGCTCGATGTGGCCAACAAGCATTACCTGTCAATCCTTAGATTAAACGGCAATACCTTGCTGACCACGGTCGACTGCTCTAGCTGCGCGTTGACTGAGCTCTATGTCAGTGGCTGCAGCGCGATTACCACTCTGTTGTGCTACGGCAACTCCAACCTGTCAGAGATTAACGGCCTGGCGAACTGTATATCGATGAAGAAGTTGTCGTGTTATAGTTGTTCTTTGACCAACCTGCCCGGCTTGAATGGCATGGTTGACTTGACGAACGTTATCTGCTCCAACAACAAGCTCACCTCGCTTACACTCAGCGAAAAGAGCCAGTTGGAACAGCTGTGGGTCGATGACAACGCACGACTCACCAGCCTTAAAGTCACTCTCAATCCAATGTTGACCAGTTTCAATGTCACCGGTTGCACGCAGTTACAGACGCTCTATTGCAATAACAATGCGAGTCTGGCCGAGATTACGGGTTTGGAAGACTGCACGGCTCTGAAGGAACTCAAGTGTTTCTCATGTGCCCTCACCACCCTTGACGGCCTCCAAGGGAAGACCAATTTGGAAAATGTTTCTTGCTCCATGAACCAGTTGACCTCACTTGATTTCACGGGATGCCGCTCCCTGAATCGCGTCGTCTGCGTCATAAACAATATCTCTGTTAACGGCATGCAGACCCTGGTGAACAGCCTGCGTACCTGTCCGGCGTCCAATCCCGGAACGCTGATTGCTGTGAGTGAGGGAGACCAGAACGAGGGCAATGCCATCACCATGGAGCAAGCCATCAGGGCCTACAACAAGAACTGGTCGGTTAATGCTGCGGTCGGCTCCGGTATCGAACCCATCGTCAGCCTGGACAAAATCCTTGATGCCACCGAGGGTTCTATCCATTTCTCGACCGAAGGTGAGTATCCCTGGATTCTGGCAGTTGACGATGACGGCACGATCTACGCCCGTTCAAGCAATGACGGCGTGGAGAACAGCGTGTCGACGCTAACCGCCACCGTCACGGTAACGGTACCAGGCACTTCAGTGCTGACAACTTTCAAGGCCAGGGGCGAGGGCTCGAGCCCGATCTATGACGCGTGCACCTTTAAGGTTGACGGCAATCAGGTGTTTTCCTTCGGATCTTTGGGTAACTACTGGACCAACAACAACGCGTCTCTGGAAGTGGGCACCCACACGCTCACCTGGACCTATTCCAAGGATGGCAGCGTCAATCCCTCTGGCGATTTCTTCGCCGTCAGCCAGGTATCTCTATCCATACCCAGCGTCACCCGTGGCGACGTAAATAATGACGGCAGCGTGAACATTTCGGACGTCACCGCTCTTATCGACCATCTGTTGAGCGGTACCACACCTCCCGCCAGTGCCGACTGCAATCAGGATGGTGGGGTGAATATTTCGGATGTCACCGCCCTCATCGATTACCTCCTCTCGGGTAATTGGCCTTAATAATGTAAAAATGTAATAGTTGTGGTGAGCTCCAATAGTCTTTTGGGGCTCACCTTGATTTGACACACTCCAACTGTTGAAACAGAGATATGACAGTCCATTTTTCCCGGGGATTGCTTGGTGTGTTGTAAAAAAGATTGTAACTTTGTAAGTTAAAACCGACCAAACTGACTAAAAAGACAAGAACAACATGAAAGGAATTGTACTGGCAGGAGGCTCTGGCACACGACTTTATCCCGTGACCAAAGGCATCTCCAAGCAACTGATACCCATTTACGACAAGCCGATGGTATATTATCCCATCTCGGTGCTCATGCTGGCGGGAATCCGCGAGATACTCATTATCTCCACCCCTCAAGACCTGCCCATGTTTCGCAGGCTGCTGGGCGACGGCCACGATATCGGCGTGAATTTCCAGTACGCCGAGCAGCCCAGACCCGAAGGACTGGCCCAGGCATTCATTATCGGTGAGGAATTTGTTGGCAAGGATACCGTGTGCCTCGTTTTGGGCGACAATATCTTCTACGGCCAAAGCTTCACCCAGATGCTCCTCGATGCCGTCGAGAGAACCGAGCGAGAAGACGTGTGCACGCTGTGGACCAATGCCGTAAAGGACCCCAACCGCTTTGGGGTGGTTGCTTTTGACGAACACGGCAAGGCGACCAGTCTGGAGGAGAAACCCGAGCGCCCCAAGAGCAACTATGCTGTGACTGGCCTGTATTTCTATCCCAACGATGTGGTGGAGATCGCCAAGCACATCAAGCCCAGCGCCCGCGGAGAATTGGAAATCACAACGGTAAATCAGCAATATCTGGCCCAGGACCGCGTGCACGTGCAGACGCTGGGACGCGGTTTCGCATGGCTCGATACCGGCACCAGCGACTCGATGGTCGATGCCTCCAATTTCATCGGCACCATCGTGAACATGCAGGGCGTGCAGGTGGCAGCCCTCGAGGAGATCGCTTTCCGCAAGAACTGGATCACCGCCGAGCAGCTGTTGGCCCTTGCCGAGCCCATGAAGAAGAACCATTACGGACAATACCTCATCCAGCTTGCACAACAGCATGGAAAGTGACGCCTTGAACATACCACGGCTCATCGAGTTGCCCAAAATCAAGGATCCCCGCGGTAACCTCACCGTTATCGAAAGCGGCACACATGTGCCCTTCATCGTGCAGCGTAACTACTGGATCTATGACGTGCCCAGCGGCATGTGGAGAGACGGACACGCTTTTAAGGAGCAGCGAGAGTTCATCGTGGCGTTGAGCGGCAGTTTTGACGTTGTGGTCAACGACGGCAAGACGGAGCAGACGTTCCATCTTGCACGTCCTCAAATCGGGCTATATGTGCCTGAAATGACATGGCGCCTCATCAACAATTTCTCCACCAATTCGGTTGCGTTGGTATTGTCAAGCACTTTATATGACCCGACTGATTACATTGAGGATTTTGACGTTTTTATAAACACAAAAAAACGTGAGCAATGAATAGTGTTGACAAAATCACCATCCACAATCGGTCACACATCGACGATTGCCGCATAATCACCCTTGACCGACACCATCACGCCAATGGCAACCTCACCGCCATCAACACTGGCGTGGAACTGCCATTTGACTTACAACGCACATTTTATATCTATGATGTGCCTGGTGGTGCCGAACGCGGCGGTCACAGCCACTACACATGCCACGAGTTCATCATCGCCATCAGCGGCAGTTTTGACGTGACGGTTGATGACGGCAACGAGCAACGCACCTTCACGCTCAACCGCCCCTACCAAGGGTTGCTGGTTGTCCCCGGAATCTGGCGAACACTGCAGAATTTCTCGTCGGGCTCGGTGTGTCTGGCATTGGCTTCACACCATTTTGATGAGAATGACTACGTGAGGGAATATGAAGACTTCCTGAGACTGAAAAAAAAGAAGAATAACGAATAAACAGCCCCGACCGAGCATGAAAGAATACCCATTCCTGGATTTGGCTTTATCCAATGAACCCTTGATTGACGAGCTCAAGGCAGCGGCATGCAATGTGATTGAGAGCGGACGTTATCTGCACGGCACACAAACCAAGCTGCTCGAAGAGGAAATCGCGCAACTGTGCCAAGCCCGCCACTGCGTGGGAGTGAGCAACGGGCTCGACGCCCTGCGGCTGATCCTGCGTGCTTACAAAGAGATGGGTATCATGCATGACGGCGACGAAGTCATCGTGCCGGCAAACACCTATGTCGCCAGTGTGCTCGCCATCAGCGATAACGGGCTTAGGCCTGTGCTCTGTGACATCCGCGAGGACACCATGAACATGGACTCCAGGCTACTCGACGGACTCATTACCGACCGCACCCGCGCCATCATGCCCGTGCACCTCTATGGTACGCCCTGCTGGGACAACGAACTCATGCGTGTTGCCCGTGAACACGACTTGCGAATCATCGAGGACAATGCCCAGGCCATTGGCGCAGTGAGTGATACGGCTGGACTGAACGGAACTTTTGTCACCGGCGGTTTAGGCGATGCCGCAGGAATCAGTTTCTATCCGACCAAGAACCTGGGAGCACTGGGCGACGGCGGTGCCGTGGTCACCAACGACGACATGCTGGCCGCCACAGTCAGAGCCTTAGCCAATTATGGCTCCGACCGTCGCTATCACAACATCTACATGGGCTATAACTGCCGTCTAGACGAAATACAGGCGGCCATGCTACGCGTGAAACTACCATACCTTGAAAAGGAGAACATCACACGCAATGCTGTAGCACAGGCCTACCATGACAGCATCAACAATCCGCTCGTGAAGGTTCCATGCATCTTTAAGGATATCAAGCAGACGTGGCACCAGTATGTGGTGCGGGTCGAGGGCAGGGACAGTTTCCGGGCTTTTCTTGACGAGCACGGTATCGGCACCGATATCCACTATGCCGTCCCGCCCCACAAGCAACCTTGTTATATGGGTTTGGAACATGCCCCGCTCCCCGTGACCGAACGGCTTGCTGACGAAATCGTCTCATTGCCTGTCGCCCATCCCATCACTCCCGATGATGCCCGCGCCATTGCCGAAGTCATCAACCGCTATTGACACCACCTCAAGCCCATGCGCAAACAGGGTCTCAAACGATTTGTCCTGCTCAGCCTGCTGGCATTGCTGCCAGTGATATTGCTGGTAGGCCTGTATGTCGTCAAAGATCCGTTCCATGTGTTGCGGTCCTATGATGGCAACGCTCCTGCCTGCACCGACAGTGTCCAGCTCACGGTCAACACCTGCTATGTCTCTACCGAGGCCTTCCGTTTCTTCGAGCCGTCGCGACATTTCGACTCTTTTATCTTCGGGTCTTCTATATCCGGGTACTACCGCATCAAGGATTGGGCAAAACACTTGCCCGACGATGCGAGCCCGTTCCACTTTAATGCCTCGCGCGAGACATTGCAAGGCATCCTGAACAAACTAAAGTATCTGGATAAGTACGGTGTAACGGTCAAGCATGCACTCATAGTTATGGAGGACGAGATGCTCAAGCGCATGCCGCTCGACAACGATGTGCTCTATGTGCAGCACCCCCTCACAGCATCCAACGTCTCATGGTGGAAGTTCCATCAACTGTATTTCAACGCCTTCCGCCATCCCGAACTGGCCGCCTATACCTTGTGGCCATCAACGGCAACCACACAACTCGTGCTAGACAAGGGTTATGCCACGACCGATATACCTGACCGCATCGAGCCCATCAACGAGGGATATTATCGCTGGGCCGACTCGGTCATCGCCGTCAACCCTGACGCTTATTTCAGCCCCGAGCACCTCGCCCGTTACGACCAGCCCATGAGGAAGATGCCCTTTCACGACAAAATCACCCCTGCCGCCCTCGAGCTACTCACCGGCATAGCCAGCGTATTGAAACGCCATGGCACTGATTACCAGATCATCATCCCACCGCACTATGCTTGGGAGCCCATCAGCAGTAACGACCTGTACACACTGGAAACCCTATTCGGGATGGAACGGGTTCACGACTACAGTCACGATGCTGAAATGGGCACCGATCTGCGTTACTACTACGATGACGGCCATCTCATCTCGAGCCAGTGCGCACGTCTCATGGATAGCGCTTATAATGCGGCCACCCTACCCTCTGTTTTCCTGAAATAAATACCTTCTTATTCGGCCAAACTCAACTGTTCCGTTGACAGTTGAGGTCAAACATCATCTTTTCCCTTGCGTTAAGATTTCCCAAGAACGGCGCTGCGCTTTCTTCAGGCTGGCAGGGTCGCTGGCATCAATGCCATATTTCTCGGCGGGCGGAATCACCACGGCTGTCCCGGGAGGCACGTTGTTGGGATCATTGATGATAGCCTTGTTTTCTTCGTAAATGTACACCCAGAACCACGGACTGTCATAGTACTTGTCAGACAATGTGCTCAGCACAATCTTGGTGGTAACGGTATCGGTGATCACAGCCGGTTCTTCTACGTCGGCAATAGTATCAGCCATCTCGATAACAGCACCCTCTTGAGCACTCTCACCTTTGCCGCCTCCTCTGGCAAACAGCCAAATGAGCACACCGACAAGTAACAGTGCCGGCAACAGCCATAACCATCGCCGGTTCTTGCTCGAACGATATTTCGTCAACTGCTCTTGTGTGGGAGTATAGGTATTGCGTGGTGCCGGACGATAGAAATAATCATCAGTGTCGTCGGGCTCAGGGGCTGATTCCACAACTGGACTGGCCTCGTGTTCCACAACTGGCGCTGATGCTTCTTGAACTTGTTCTTCCCTAGAGAGCACAGGCGGTTCCTGTTCTTTTTCACGGCTGACAGGAACTCCAAAGGCTGCAAGCGCTTTTTGGCCAACAGGTTCTTCATCGGCCACAGATTCCAATTCTGGCTCTGGGACCATAAGAGGCTCTGGAGAGGGTTCGGGTTCAGGTTCGGCAACGGGCTCAGGCTCAGGTTCGGGAACGGGTTCGGGCTCAGGAATCGGTTCGGGAACGGGTTCGGGCTCTGGAATCGGTTCGGGAGCGTTAACAGGCTGGTTCAACTCTTCGGAAACGGCAGATTGGGTTAAATCCACATTATTCTCGTCAAATGCCGACGGGTAATGCGCATCAATCTCAGCCAGTTTCTCATCACTCACCGCATCATTCAGGAACACCGTCTCAAACTGGGCAAAGGGTTGATTCAACGCCTCGGCAAGCTTCTTGTCAGGAGTGAACGACACCTTGTTATACCCTTTTATCTCCATGGGATCGCCAGTAGTCACATTGACGCTCTTGCGGGGCTTCACTGCGGTAACCTTGAAAGTGCCAATTCCCTTGATTTTGACATTTTCCCCATCGATGAGGGCTTGGGATACAGTGGCGAACAATTCGCGCAGGAAAAGTTCGCACACACGACTTGTGGTAGAGGTGGCTTGAGCCATCAGGCGGGCAAGCTCAACGAGTGTGATTTTACTGTTCATAGGCTTTCCTTTCCCTTAAACACGTTATTTAAGCTTCGCCTTTAAGACTTGACTTATCTTGAAAGTCAGCACAACCCTCGGGGGCACCAGCATTCTACGGCCAGTGCTCGGGTGAATCATCACACGTTCATTCCGCTTCTTGGGTTCAAAAGCCCCAAAACTCGGCACGACCACTGTGTCCATCTCGCCACAACGGGTGCTCAACACTCCCGACAATGCATCGATCAGTTTACCTACATCCTCGGTCGTTCGGCCCAGATTGGCAGCTACAGTCTCCACCAACTTCTTATTATCCATCGCCTACTTCTTTTTTGTTTCTATCAGTGTGCAAATTTAGTGATTATTTTTGTCATTTTGCATTTTTTATTTAATTTTGTACACCAAAATAACCGATTTACAACTGTTTTTCATTATGAGAAAAATCGTAATACTTGATGGATATGCCGGCAACCCCGGAGACCTCTCTTGGGAACCCATGAAGGCACTTGCCCCTTGTGACATCTATGATTTTGGCACTGCCGACACCGTGGTTGAGCGTTGCCGTGACGCTGAGATGGTATTGACCAACAAGGTCCCCATCGACGCCGCGGCCATCGCACAATTGCCCGAGCTGAAATACATCGGCGTTATGGCTACAGGTTTTAATGTCGCTGACATTGAAGAGGCCCGTCGGCGCGGCATCGTGGTAACCAATGTACCCGCCTACAGCACCGACAGCGTGGCACAACTAACCATCGCCCACCTGTTGAATATCTGCTGGCAGCCCCAGCACTACACCGATGAGGCGCGCGACCTGAAGTGGACCAACTGCGGCAGCTACGCATATTTTAATACGCCGCTAATCGAATTGGCAGGCAAGCAGATGGGTATTGTGGGGCTGGGTAACATCGGTAACGCCGTGGCACGCATGGCGCTGGCTATGAACATGCGCGTGATGGCGTTCACAAGCAAGAGGGCCGACCAGTTGCCCGAGGGAATCATGAAGGCCGATAATCTTGAGCACCTGTTGCGCACCAGCGACGTGCTGACCATGCACTGCCCGCTCAATGCCGATACCACCGGCATGATCAATGCCCAAGGGCTGACAATGATGAAGAAAGGGTCTATTGTGCTCAACATGGCACGCGGCGCCCTGATTGTGGAACAAGACCTGGCTGATGCTTTGAACAGCGGCCACCTGTATGCTGCGGCAGTGGACTGCACCTCGGTCGAACCACCCGCTGCCGACCATCCGCTGCTCACAGCCCGCAATTGCTACCTCACGCCCCACATCGGTTGGACGAGCTACGAGGCCCGCGTGCGTCTTATGGACGTCATCACCAGCAATGTCGCCGCTTATCTCAACGGCTGCCCCGTCAACGTTGTCAACAACTAGTTAATCCAAACCGCATGAACGAAGAGGATATCATCAACGAGGCACTAGCCTGGGCCGAAGGCACTCATTGCGCCATCACTGTGTGCGACCTGGAAGGCAAAGTGATTTTCATGAACGAGCGTTCACGTGCTACCTTTGACAAAGAAGGCCAAACCATGCTGGGCCAGAACCTCATGCCCTGCCACAACGAGAAATCACAAGAGAAAATCCGTCACATGATGGCCACCGACACCGTTAACTGCTACACAATCGATAAGCAAGGCGTCAAAAAGATGATTTACCAGACGCCCTGGAGGCACGACGGCAAGGTATGCGGCATGGTAGAGATTTCTATGATTATTCCACAAGAAATGCCCCATTACGTGCGCAAATGACCAAGAAGCGCAGTGATTAATCATTATATGTTTTTTGTCAATCATTTAGGACCGGAAGAAATATGAAGAAGAGGATATTGATGAGCTTAGTGGCCGTTCTAGCAGTCGTGCTGGCCGTAGACGCCTGCACATCGGCAATCGTCAGCGGAAAACTGACGGCAAACGGCAGACCCTTATTGTGGAAGAACCGCGATACCAACGACCTGAACAACCGCGTGGAACGCATCAAGTCCCACGACGGACTGATGGAATTTGTCGCCCTGTTTGATTCACGTGACCTTCAGGACACCGCTGCATGGATGGGATTCAACGAGGCGGGCTTCGCCATTATGAACACGGCTTCCTACAACCTGAACGGCAACGACGGCGTGAAGAACATGGACCGTGAGGGTGAATTGATGCGCTATGCCCTGGAGCGCTGCAAGACAGTGGACGACTTTGAAAGCCTGTTGAACACCTTACCCAAGCCCCTGGGTGTGGAAGCCAACTTCGGTGTTATCGACGCTGCCGGCAATGGAGCCTATTTCGAGACCGGTAATTTTAAATATGTGAAATTTGACCTTGCCGATGCGCCTGAAGGTATCCTCGTGCGCACCAACTACTCGTACAGCGGCGTGAAAGATAAGGGCATGGGATACGTGCGCGAGAAAAACGAGAAGAACTTGCTGGCTCCGCACATTGCAGCCCAAGACATCACCCCGGCAGTGTTTACTGAGGAACTGTCCCGCACATTCTACAACTCACAGCTGGGCAAAGATTTCACCCGCAGCGGTGACAACTGGATTGTGGACCAGGATTTCATTCCACGGCGCATCTCCTCGGCAAGTGTCGTCATTGAGGGCATTATTCCCGGCGAGAATCCGCTGTTGACCACGATGTGGATTGCTCTGGGCTACCCTCCCTGTGCCGAGGTCTATGCCGTTTGGGTTGGTGAAGACGGTGTCGCCCCCGAATTGACGGGCACCACAGCCGACAACCACTCGGTGCAGTGTGACCGCGTGAATAAGCGCAAGGCCGAAGTCTTCCCTGTCGAGCGCGGCAACGGCAAACAATACCTGAACCTGTCCAAACTCTACAACAACGAGGGAACAGGCTACTGCCAGACGCTAGCGTTGAAAAATCGCCAGGCATACAAGCGCGGCTATGAGGAAATCGCCCGTCGCCGCGCCATCTACAACAAGAGCAAGAAGGGTAAGAAGAAGTGACCATCACGAATTGCAGTGTTACATCAGGCTGCTACATGAGGCACTTGTGCTCCATGTTTCTGGCCGACAACTGGCTGTGGATGGTATTGCCCGTTGCCGTTTGTGGCATGTTGGCCATTTTTATCGATGTGCGGTTCATCATTGTTGCTCTGATGATCTTGTTCGTCATTTTACCCATGCTGCTTGCCCTGCTCTACTTTTATTATGGCCTATCGCCTGAGGCACGATGGTCCATCATGGAGAAAACGGCAACTATTGATGACAGTGGCATCACTCTTGTTTTTGCTGACGAACGCATGAAAAAGCACGTCATCCCGTGGGATGACGTGCGCTCTATCATTGAAAAGGATGATGCGTTGATAATCATGTTGCGCGGTAAGCGCTACACTTGCTTGATGCTTCCCGCATCAGCTGTAGATCCAGACGTCACGCAAGTGCTCAGGCAACTCGTCACGCAGACCCATTAACATGTTATAGTCATTGCTACGAGCCACATACACACACATGAATGCCTTGTACTTCATTACTTTCATGTAAGGCACCAATGATGGGTTAGCAGCCTTAAATGCGTCCAACTCCTTCTGGTTGCGCACTGTGGCTATTACCATATAATAATGTCCTGACTCGTTCCCTACACTTGCTATAGTTGGGGTCTCGTTAACAGTTGTAATACCCTGTGATGATACGCCCTGTTCCACAGTAACGCCCAGTTGCTGGGATTGCGGCGCGGTAATTGCCGGCGCCATGCTAGCCATGGACTGCTTTTCGCGATCAACTATAATAGGCGTCGAGAGCAACACACCAAGGCCCAAAAGCACTGCAACCGAAGCAGCGGTGCGAATAGCCTTGCGGAAGAACAGATTGCGCTCCTTGGGAACGATGGCAGCCGATTCCACTATATCCATAGCATCACGCTCAAGAGTGACGACGTCCTTTATTTCCAAATCGCCGAGGCCAAAGAACTGGTCACTGCCATCAGCATGATAGAATGGCACAAACTCTGTAAACTGCCCGTCGTTGCGACGGAAGTAACCCAAACGGCCCATCGACACTTCACTGTCCATGGATAACTGTTGACGGAAAGTTGTCACACTATCGGCAATAAACTTCATTGCCGCATTGTAGCCAATTCCCTCACGCCGCATCAATGATTGCGCCAATAAACCGTCGTTATGGCTTACACTTGCATTGAAGCCGATGGCACGTCTCGGGCGGGACATAACACCCGCCTGCCCGTCATAACTTGAGGCGTCGTAATTTGCAATAAACGCGCCCCAGCCAGGTACGACCACGCAATCGTGACAGGTTATCAGATACTCTATATGTTCAACAATGGAAAGCATCATACAAAAGTACACATTTTACTGTCCACGACAAAATATCTGCTCAAAATCGCTCAAAAAAAGTTATTAACACCGTCACATCTTGCCGAGTCACCGCGAAAAAACCTTCATGTAGGCCTCGGCCTTCTTTTCCAACGCCAATGGATAAGCTCGGGAACTCGAAGGCATCCGCCACAACGTAATGGGATGTCTTCCGACTTGACAAGCCACGGGCACACCTATAGCCGGCAATTCCACTCCTACCTGCGCCGCAATTACACCCGTCGCCTTCTCGCCTGTTGTAATAACATGGGATATAGTCGGGTTTTCATCAAGCAGGGCGGTTAAATCTATCGGCTCTACAATCTCAAGGAACTTGTCGCTTGCGTTGCCCTTCAAGCGGCGCACAGCCATCCCCGTGTCCCACAATGCAATACGCTCCCGGTTCAGCAAGGACTTGATGGCGTCAAGATCAAACCGTTTTTGTTCTTTATTCCACATTGCATCACGGTCACCATAAAAGATAAGACCCATGATTCGCCAGAAATCATTAGTTCGGTTGGGATAATAAAAAACCATTGACCAACGGTGCTCCTGGGGCGGGAATGTGCCCAGGAAAAGATATCTAGCGTCCTCAGGGATAAATGGCTTCCACGGATGCCGTTCAACGGGTTGTGGTTTGTCGTTCATGCTGCAAAGAAAAGGAAAAAAAGGTCACGCTTGATGTTTTTTTTCAAAAAAACCTCTATTATCGCAATTTTTACTAACTTTGCAGGTTAGAAGAATATAATCATTAAAAAACAAGAAATATGAAAATCCGTAACTTACTTTTGCTCGCAGCAACTGCACTGATGTTTGTCGCATGTACGACTGAAAAGGATATTCCTTACTTGACTAATATCGATGACATCCCCGCTGCAGCGCTCGCCGCGGTAACAACCCAAGCTGGCGACTTCACCATCAAACCTGGCGACATGTTGCAGATCAGCGTTTCTGCATCCAATGCCGACGCTGTTAAACCATTCAACAAGATACAGTATGTGTTAAACACTATGGGTGGCAGCAGTGGCGGCTACACTATGATGGGTGATAACTCTACAGTATTTTACTTAGTTGATGATAATGGTAACATCGATTTTCCCGTTTTGGGCAAACTGCATGTCTCGGGCATGACCAAGAAATCGATTGAGGAATATGTAGCTTCCCTTATCTATCCGCGTTATTTGACCGAGATGCCCAGCGTCGATTGCCGTATCCAAAACTTCCAGGTCTATTGCTTAGGTGAATTCGGAAAATCTGGTGTAGTTACCGCTGAGAATGGACGCCTCAACCTGATTGAAGCTATTGCCAGGGCGGGCGACTTGACACTGCAAGGACGTCGTGACAACATTTTACTTATCCGTACCGATGCGTCTGGTCAGCGCATTATCAAACGTTTCAATCTGCAGGATGCAAAAATTATGGCCATTCCTGAGTTTGAGTTGCAGCAAAACGACATCCTATATGTACAGCCGTCTGTTTACAAGGCACGTTCAGCATGGAGTATGCCTCCTATCTACTCTACGGCTGTCAGCATGATGGGTACAGCTATGTCACTCATCACATTCATCACCGTATTGGCTAAGAAATAATATTATTAGACTACGATATCAAGTCTTGCGGCTCGTCAATCGACGGGCCGCATTTCTTTTGCTGACAAAATGGCAGAACACCCTCCATTGGCACAAGTGTTGAGGGAATCACCTCGTGAGTGAAACACCCAAAATAAGCAAATGAAAGGAGAAACAACGATATGAATTTCAACAATTTTACTATTAAAGCACAAGAGGTAGTCCAAAAAGCCGTGCTGCTCACCCGTTCGAGCGGTAATCAGGCTGTCGAGCCAGAGCATCTGCTCAAGGCTCTTATGACCGAGGGCGATGCCATCGTGCGTTTCATTTTCCAGAAACTGGACATCAATCAGGCTAATGTGGAACGGGCGCTGGAAGCCGCATTACAAATACTACCGCGGGTCAGTGGAGGTGAACCCTACCTGAGCAACGATACCAGCAAAGCACTGGAAAGAGCCAATGACATCGCCAGCAAGAGTGGAGACCAATACGTCACCGTTGAGGCTATTCTGATGGCGTTGTTCGAGGTCAAATCAACGGCATCGGCTATTCTTAAAGACGCTGGAATGACACATAACGACCTCAAGGCCGCCATCGACGAGTTGCGCAAAGGCAAAAACGCCACCTCAGAGAGCGCCGAAGAGCAGTACAATGCCTTGAGCAAATATGCCGTCAACCTTAACGAGCGTGCTCGTCAAGGCAAACTCGACCCTGTTATCGGCCGTGATGACGAAATCAGACGCGTATTGCAGATCCTGAGTCGACGCACCAAAAACAATCCCATACTTATAGGTGAGCCAGGAACTGGCAAGACCGCCATTGTTGAGGGTTTGGCACAGCGCATAGTTCGAGGTGATGTACCCGAGAACCTGAAGCGCAAGCAGGTCTATTCGCTCGATATGGGAGCGCTGATTGCCGGCGCCAAGTATCAAGGCGAGTTTGAGGAACGCCTCAAATCGGTCATCAACGAGATTACTCAGGCCGAGGGCGAAATCATCCTGTTCATCGACGAGATCCACACCCTCGTGGGTGCTGGAAAGAGCAGCGGAGCCATGGATGCCGCCAATATCCTGAAGCCCGCACTGGCACGTGGCGACCTGCGCAGCATCGGCGCCACGACCCTCGACGAGTACCAAAAGTATTTTGAAAAGGACAAAGCCCTCGAACGTCGTTTCCAGATTGTTATGGTCGATGAGCCCGACGAAGAGAGTTCGGTAGCCATCCTACGTGGCCTAAAAGAGAAATACGAGAATCACCACAAGGTGCGCATCAAAGACGACGCCATCATCGCCGCCGTGCAGCTAAGCCAACGCTACATCAACGATCGCTTCCTGCCCGACAAGGCCATCGACCTGATTGATGAAGCCGCCGCCAAATTGCGCATCGAGATGGACAGTGTACCCCAGGGACTTGACGAGATTTCCCGCAAGATTTCTCAGCTTGAGATTGAACGTGCCGCCATCAAGCGGGACGGCGACGAGGCACGCATCTCAGACCTGGATAAGCAGATTGCAGACCTCAAAGACCGCGAAAGCGACTACAACGCCAAGTGGAAAAGCGAGAAAGAGTTGATCAACAAGATTCAGCAAAATAAAATCGACATCGAGCAACTCAACTTTGAGGCTGAACGAGCCGAGCGCAACGGAGACTACGGCCGCGTGGCTGAAATCCGCTACTCGCTGATTAAGCAGAAGCAAGACGATAATGCGACCTACCAGCAACAGTTGCGCGACATGCAGGGCGACAAAGCGCTCATCAAGGAGGAGGTCGACAGCGACGACATCGCCGAGATTGTTTCCCGCTGGACGGGAATTCCCGTGACCAAAATGCTCCAAAGTGAGAAAGAGAAACTTCTTCATCTCGAAGAGGAACTCCACAAGCGCGTCGTGGGACAGGACGATGCCATCAAAGCCATCAGCGACGCCGTGCGCCGCAGCCGCGCTGGCCTAAACGACCCACGCCGTCCAATAGGCTCATTCATCTTCCTGGGCACCACTGGTGTGGGCAAGACCGAGCTGGCAAAGGCATTGGCCGATTACATGTTCAACGACGAGAACATGATGACACGCATCGACATGAGCGAGTACCAAGAGAAATTCTCGGTGACCAGGCTCATCGGCTCGCCTCCTGGCTATGTCGGTTATGAGGAGGGCGGACAGTTGACCGAGGCTGTCAGGCGCAAGCCCTACTCGGTCGTCCTGTTTGACGAGATTGAGAAGGCCAACCCCGATGTATTCAACGTGTTGCTGCAAGTGCTCGATGACGGCCGCCTCACCGACAATAAAGGGCGCACAGTCAACTTCAAGAACACCATCATCATCATGACCAGCAACTTGGGCTCCAGCCTCATCCGTGAACGCTTCGAGCACTTGACCGCTGAAAATCGCGACGAGATTATCCGCCACACCCGCGATGATGTGATGGAGATGCTCAAGAAGAGTATCCGTCCCGAGTTCCTCAACCGTATCGACGAGATCATCATGTTCACTCCACTCGATGAGGAGCAGATCCGCCAGATTGTCACTATGCAGCTCACAGGCGTCAAGAAGATGCTTGCCAAGAACGGTATCACGCTGGAGGTTACCGATAGCGCCATCAGTTTGCTTGGCAGGGCTGGCTACGACCCTGAGTTTGGCGCACGTCCCGTCAAGCGTGCTATCCAGGCCATGGTACTCAACCAGCTCAGCAAGGACATCATTGCCGCTCGGGTCAGCCGCGAACGTCCCATCATCATCGACGCCGAAGGCGACCATCTCATCTTCAAGAACTGAATTGTACTTAACCGTTAATAATCGACGTGGGCAACCGTATTCAATACAGTTGCCCACGTTATTATTTTCAATCCTGATTATCAGAAACCCAAAAAGTCGGGAGTCATGGCTTCCAGCGGAAGACCCTTCAGGTCCTTCTCGCTCAGAATCATATCCTCGCGCTTGATGCACCAGTCGATGCCCAACTCCGGGTCGTCGAAGCGCAATGTCGCCTCACTTTGCGGGTCATACACGTTATCCACCTTGTACTGGAATTGTGCCACATCGCTCAACACGGCAAAACCATGGGCAAAACCCCGAGGAATAAACATCTGGCGCCCGTTGTCGGCACTGAGTTCCACAGCCAAGTGTCGCCCCCATGTGGGGCTGCCGTAACGCAAATCCACTATGACATCAAGGATTGTACCCTGAGTCACACGCACCAGTTTGGCCTGGCTCGAGGCTCCGCGCTGGAAATGTAAGCCACGCACCACATTGCGCGCCGACAAAGACTCGTTGTCCTGTACAAAGTCAACATGCCCCACACGGGCATCAAACTCCGCCTGCTTGAATACCTCGCAGAAGTAACCCCTCTGGTCACCGAAGCGTTTTGGTTCGATAATCCAAACGCCCTTAATATCTTGTTCGAAAAAGGTCATGCTCTATCGTTTTGCCGAATTAACGCGCAAAGTTAACCATTTTTGAAAAGCGATGCAACATTATTCAAGAAAATAAACTACTTTTGCCGTCCGAAAAGAAACCTACACGCTACATCATGAAGAAGAACGTACGCAATATCATCCTATTCGACGACAACGAGGTGCGCAAGCACCTGATGCCGTTCACCTACACCCGTCCCACAGCGCTGCTGCGTGTAGGCATCACCACCATCAGCGAAAAATGGCAGTCTATGCTGGGCGAGGCGACATACAGCTACCTCACGGTACGCTACCTTAAAAAGAAATACCCGCTGCGCGTGCGCCGAACGACCAACCTCATGGTGGCAGGGCATGTCATCCCCACGCCAGAGCTGGCTCAGCAGGTACTTGACCTAGAGCTGGGTGAGGCCCTGATGGTGGGCGAAGAGCTCATCGCCTTCAACGGTACGGCACATGATTTTGACACGCGCCACTATACCCGCATAGTGTATCCCAAGAATCTGCCCCTGATTGTCAAGCGCCTCTATGACATCTTTGAATTTAACGGTGTTGTGCTGGCTCAGGATTTCGACCGTCTGACGGCAGGGCGCGAGTCCCAACCCCTGTCGGCGACCAATACCGTCATCGGCGACCCCTCACGCATCTTCATCGAGGAGGGTGCCTATGTCGAGGGCGCCATGCTGAACACCAACGAGGGTCCCATCTACATCGGCAAGGATGTCGAGGTAATGGAGGGGGCCTGCATCCGCGGCGGTTTTGCCGCCTGCCATGATGCCAAGGTGCGAATCGGCGCCAAGGTCTATGGTGCGACAACCCTCGGTCCCCACGTCAAGATCGGCGGTGAGGTCGAGAACACCGTTTTTATCGGCTATAGCAACAAGGCTCACGACGGTTTCCTCGGCGATGCTGTCATCGGCGAGTGGTGCAACATCGGTGGCGGTACGTCGGCAAGCAACCTCAAGAACGACTACGGCGAAATCAAGTTGTGGAACTACGCCAGCAAGCGCTTTGAGCGCACGGGGCTGCAGTTCTGCGGCCTTTTCATGGGTGACCACAGCAAGATCGGCGTCAACGGCATGATCAACACGGCCACCGTCCTGGGCGTTGGCGTAAACATCCATGGCGCGGGATTCCCCCGCAACTTCGTCGCCTCGTTCCAGGAGGGCAGTTCAGCCGCAGGATTCAAGAACGTACCCCTTGAGACCTTCTACACCATTGCCGAACGCGTCATGGCCCGCCGCAACATCCCCCTGACCGATGTGGACCGCGATATCTACAAAGCCATCTACAACATCCGCGACCGCTACAAATAAATAATTTGAAAGAGAATACTTAAAAGCCTCCAAATACAAATTTGGAGGCTTTTAAGTATCTATTGTGGTGGGGGTTAGAAGCCTTTCCAGGATTGGAGCCAGAAGTCGTGGGCCATCTGTTGCCATCGGTAGGCTGCGGCGCCGAGGGCGTCGGTGGTGTAGTCGTTGAGGTAACGTGCGGCCTTGTCTTTATCCTGGGCGTTGAGGTCTTGCCAGGTGCGCTCTACCATGGGCAATTCGCGGAGGCCTTTCTCGAGGAAGTGGTCGCGGGCGGGCTCCAAGGTCTTGCGATAGACGCCCCAACGCAATGAGGCGAGGCGGTTGGCCTTGCGGAACTGCCACAGGACTGTGTTGTCGTCCTCGCTGCCGTGGCCGCAGAACTTCATCGAGGCGGGCAGGTCGGTGTTGCCGCAGAAGACGGGGAACCTGGGGCTCTGGCCGGGGTTGTCAAAGGCGATCCATGCCACGCCGCCCACCTCGTCGGGTAGCCAGTCACGCAACTGGATGACGGTGCTGTAAGAACACCAGGGCACGCTGACGGTGCGTGTCCATTTCATGGCCGAGTCGCCCATGGCATAGTACATGGCCAACTGCTCGTTAGTGATCCAGGGGTTGGCAACGGGTGAGACGATGCTATCGGGTTCGTTCTCGACGAGGTTGCCCTGCTTGTCTTTGCGCTTGGGGTTGGGAATGCGGTGACGGGCGCTCAGGTCGAGCGGCGTACCCTCGTAGTAGCTGCCCAGCAGTCGCGAGACGTCCTCGACACTGACTTTCTTGTCGGGCTTTACGCTCACGGGGAGGTTCTCGATGCTGTCGGTCAAATTGAGCGACGGCGCAAGCTGCTGCATGATGTAGAGTTCGCGGATGCTATAGTTCTTGACCTGCTTGAGGTAGTTGGCACCGCTGTATGCCTTCCAGAAGCAGAACGGCTCCTTGCCGTCCCACAATTTTAACTTCTTGGCGACGTCAAAGACGTTGTCCGATGCCATGTAATGGTCGGGGTCGCTGAGGTCGAGCTCACCGATGCGGGAAATGTTGGCCGAGACGGCGATTTCGTCATCGGGGATGCGCACGGCAGCCCACACGGCGCCCACCTTCTTGGGGCCAGCTCCGAAAATCTCGAACAGCCATGCCTCGTTCTTATCGGCTATGGTGAGGCACTCCCCGCTGTCTCCATAGCCGTATTTCTCCGCCAGCTCGCCCATGAGGCGGATGGCGTCGCGGGCTGTGGCGCAGCGTTCCAGTGCGATGCGTGCGAGTTCCTCGATCATAAAGATGCCCTCCTTATTACGCAGGGTGTCGCGTCCCGAGATGGTGGTCTCGCCCATCGCGAGCTGTTTCTCGTTAAGGCAGGGATAGGCGGTGTCGAGGAAGCGGTAGGTGTGACGCACTTGCGGGATGACGCCGAGGCGCGGCATATTGGTACTGTCCTTGGCCGACATAGTGTGGAAGCGGTTCTTATAGACGGCTGTGATGGTGTCACGCTCGTAGTCGCGGGCGGGCACTACCGCCATCCATGTGCGGTAACGGGCGTCGCAGGTGTGCGAGGTGATAACCGAGCCGTCGGTGCTGGCACGCTTGCCCACCATGATACTGGTGCATGACTCGGTCATGCGGTCGAGTGCATCTTGGGCATTCACGGTAAAGGCCATCAAGAGGATGGCAAAAAGAAGGTTGCGTTTCATATCATCGGATTATTTTAATGTGATTTCCAAAATGGTGTCCACGCCGGTGGGGACGGCGGGAAGAGTGATGGTGACGCCGTTGCCGGTGGAGGTGCAGCGCAGTTTAGTCTTGTCGCTGAAGAGGCGGGCCTGTTTCACCTTTTTGGCGCTCAAGGGCAGGTAGATGGCATCGTCCTTGAGGTTGAGGATGTGGACATAGAGCGTGTTGCCCTTCTGGGTGGTCACTCCCCAGTCGTGGGGCGGGATGAGGCCGCCACGGGTGCCATAGATACTCTCGCCGTTAACACGCATCCATTCTCCCAGGGCATGCAGTCGCTCAACGGCCTCGGTAGGCAGACAGCCGTCGGGACGCGGTCCCACGTTGATGAGCAGGTTGCCGTTGCGGCCTGCAGCTTTGACCAACGTGCGGATGATATCGTCGCTGCTCTTGTAGTTCTTGTCGGTAATGCGATAGCCCCATGTGCGGTTCATCGTCATGCAGGTCTCGAGCGGCAGCTGGCTGATGCCGTTCTCGCCCGAGTAGCCCGCCGTATTCTCTCCAGGCACATCCTGTTCAAAAATCTGGATATCCTCGCCAGGGAAGGGTACTTCGTGATGGTTGTTACCGATGAGACACGAGGGCTGAAGACGGTGGATGAGGGCATACTGCTCGTCAAGCTGCCAGTCAAAGGGCACCGTGTCGGCATCATGCTCCCACTTGCCGTCGAACCAGATGGCGCCAATCGGGCCGTAGTTGGTCAGCAACTCGGTCAACTGGTCGTTCATGAACTTGTAGTATTGGGGCCAGTTGGTCGTCGCGGGGTCGTGCGGCAGATCTTTCTGGTGGCGGCTCAAGGGATAGTCCAGGCGGTGCCAGTCCAGATGGGAATAGTAGAAATGCAGCTTGATGCCGTGACGCTGGCAGGCATCGGCGAGTTCCTTGAGCACGTCGCGCTTGAATGGCGTGGCATCGACGATATTGTAATCGCTGGCATTGCTCTTGAACATCGAGAAGCCGTCGTGGTGGCGCGAGGTGATGGTGATGTAGCGGGCGCCGGCGTCCTTAATGGCACGCACCCACTCGTCAGCGTTGAAGCGCGAGGGATAAAAGCCTGCAGGCAGCTGGGCATACTCATCGCGGTTGATTTTCTTGTTGAACATCACCCACTCGCCGTCGGCGAGCATGGAATAGACGCCCCAGTGGATAAAGACGCCCAGTTTGTTGTCCTGGAACTCCTGACGGGCCTTGAGGTTAGCGTCGCTGGGCACATAGGTCTGCTGGGCGGCAACGGCTATCCAAGCCACAGCCAAAAGGAGTGAAAAAACGATTCTTTTCATATTATCACGATTGTTTGGTTTTTCTCTTGAACAGGCGACGGATACGGACGATGAGCCAGATGAGCAGCAACACGACGGCCACAAGCGTGCCGATGGCGATGCCTGCATACCACGGGGCCTTTTCCAGCAGATCGCTGAACACAGGCGAGATATACTCCTTCAAGAGCGGGGCGATGTAACTGAGTTGTCTAGGCCGCTTTTCGTTGCCATTAACAAAAATCGAAACTTTATCCAAAACCATTGTTGCACCCTGTGTGGGTTCATACGCGGGCCAGTAATGTGCAGGTGTGCTGGGATTGCCTGTGGTGGCAAAATTGATCCACATCCGCTGCACCTCGGCGGCCAGCGCAGAGTCAGGCGTTTCATCAGTTTTGATCTGGCGCCCCGTGTTGAGGACATAGCACACTTCGCTACCGTGACAAGCGCCGTAGTAGGTTTCCTGTGGGCTGCTATGTAAGTCTTGCCGCCAAAAATACATGTATGTCTTGCCACCCGATGTGGCATGACGTTGCGCCATTTCGATGGCGGGACCGCGGAACATGAGGTCGTTCAAGAATGCTTGAGCAATTATTCGCCGGTCACACTCTTGATTATGCAAAAACTTAAAATAACTATCTACATTACTTCGCTGGGCGCTGTCTAGCGACATGGTGATATAATGGCACCATAACTGCACGGCAACATCAAATTTGCGCTCGCCGCCCATGGCGTCTATCCAGTAACGCGCCTCGTCGGCAGTGGAGCCAATGAGCATGTCGATGCCCGCATTGAAGCCGTCATAGCGGCTGTAAAGGTCCTCGGGGATGAGGTTGCCGTCACGCTCGGGGAAGCGGAAAAATTTGCCCACTTTGTCGTTGAGGGCTATGATTTCATCCTGGGAGAGTGCCACCAGGTCAGCAGCGGTCTTGGCTCCCGTGGCATCGAGCACGCGCTTGGTCAGGCGCTGGCAATCCTCGCTGCTGCTGGTCAGGGCGACACTGCCGCTCTGCATGATGGCGCGGCGGAACAAGCCCTGTGCCTCGTCGATGCTGGTCAGCAACGAAACACTGCCCGCTCCCGCCGAGTGGCCTAAGATTGTCACGTTATTAGGGTCACCGCCAAAGGCCGCGATGTTGCGCTTGATCCATCGCAGCGCCTCGACCTGATCCAGTATGCCCAGATTGCCGCTGCGGGAATAATCCTTGCCGTCGGGCAACGAGGAAAGGTCCAAAAAGCCCAACAGGCCCAAGCGGTAGTTGAGCGAGACGAAAACGACCTCGGGATGAGCCTTGACGAAGGCGTCTCCCCAGTCACGTGGATTGACAGAGCCATTGCTCACGTAGGAGCCACCGTGAATCCACACCATTACAGGACGATGGGCGGAGCGCATTCCGCTGGCGGCTGTCCACACATTGAGCGTCAGGCAGTCCTCGCCCTGGGGATAGAGCGATGCGGCATTGTTCTGAGAACGGAATTGTATCGCGCTATGTCCAAAGTATTTGGCCTCACGAACCAGGCGACTGTCGGGCTCCGGTTTGGATTCCTGCCAACGACGTTGACCCGTGGGTTGGAGTGCATAAGGAATTCCCTTGAAAACCAGAAGATTGCTATCTTTCTCACCCACGAACACGCCATTGGCGGCCTCCACGGCCAGTGAGTCGGGATAATCACCCTCGATGACCTTGTTCTCGCCGTAGAGCGCGGTCATTTCCTGTTCCAGGGGCGAAGGGCCTGCAGGCTGCTCAGTCTGCTTGGAGCCACATGCCGCAAGCAGCAACAGCAGCGTCACATAAAATATCGTTCGTCTCATATCCATTTTCGGTATTGATGAGCGCAAAGATAGTGAAAGATAGTCACATTGGCAAAAAAACGACCGGCTCACCATGCAAGCGCAAAAAAAGTTGTACCTTTGCAGCCTAATTCAAAATAAGACATTTATGGGACTTTTTAATAAGATATTCTCGCGTGAGAAGAAAGAAACGCTCGACAAGGGTCTGGAAAAGACCAAGCAGGGCGTGTTTGAAAAAATAAAGCATGCCGTTGCCGGCAAATCGACTGTTGACGACGATGTACTCGACAATCTGGAGGAAGTGTTTGTCACCAGCGACGTGGGCGTTGACACCACAATAAAAATCATCGACCGGCTTCAGGAACGCGTTGCCCGCGACAAATATGTGGGCACCGACGAATTGAATGAGCTGCTGTGTGACGAAATCTCACAGATGCTCGCTGACAACAACAATGCCGAACTCGAGGACTTTACCGTGCCTGAGGACAGCAAACCTTATGTCATCATGGTTGTGGGTGTGAACGGCGTGGGCAAGACTACCACTATCGGCAAGTTGGCTTATCAGTTCAAGCAGGCAGGCAACAACGTCGTGTTGGGCGCTGCCGACACCTACCGCGCTGCTGCCGACGAACAACTGGAAATCTGGGGCAACCGCGTAGGCGTTCCCGTCATCAAGCACAAGATGGGTACCGACCCCGCCGCAGTCGCCTATGATGCCGTACAGAGCGCCAAGGCGCAGAATGCCGACGTTGTCATCATCGACACGGCAGGCCGCCTGCACAACAACATCAGCCTGATGAACCAGCTGACCAAAATCAAGAACACCATGCGCAAGGTGCTGCCCGATGCACCGCAGGAGGTGCTGCTCGTGCTTGACGGCTCAACGGGTCAAAACGCCTTTGAGCAGGCCAAGCAGTTCTCGGCAGCTACCGAGGTCAACGCGCTGGCCATCACCAAGCTCGACGGTACGGCCAAGGGCGGCGTGGTCATCGGCGTGAGCGACCAGTTCCAGATTCCCGTGAAGTACATCGGCCTGGGCGAGCAGATGACCGACCTGCAGATATTCAACAAGCGGGAGTTCGTGAAGTCGCTGTTCGGCATCCATGAGGAAGAATAAGATTGACATCATCTCGCTGGGCTGTTCCAAGAACCTGGTGGACAGCGAGCATCTGATGCGGCAGTTTCAAGCCGCAGGTTACCAAGTCGCACACAATGCCAACCGTGTTGACGGCGAGACCGTTGTGGTGAACACCTGTGGTTTTATCGCCGATGCCCAGCAGGAGTCTATCGATACGATCCTGCGTCTGGGAAAGGCCAAGCGCAAAGGCCAAATCCGCAACCTTTTTGTCATGGGTTGCCTGAGTGAGCGCTTCCGTGCCGACCTTACCGAAGCATTGCCCGAGGTGGACCGCATGTACGGCAAATTTGACTGGAAAGGCATGCTTGCCGACCTGGGGCACGCCTACCGTGACGACCTGGCCCACGAGCGCATTCTGACGACACCTAACCACTATTGCTATCTCAAGATTTCAGAGGGCTGTAACCGCTTTTGTGCCTTCTGCGCCATTCCGCTGATTACCGGCCGCCACACGTCGGTGCCGATGCCGCATTTGCTCGACGAGGTGAGCCGCCTGGCCGAAAGCGGCGTCAAGGAGTTCAACGTCATTGCTCAGGACTTATCGTCTTACGGTATGGACCTCGAGGGGCACATGATGTTGCCCGAACTTATCGATCGCATGGCCGACATCCCTGGTGTGGAGTGGATTCGCCTTCACTATGCCTACCCCACCCAATTCCCTTACGATATCCTGCCCGTGATGGCGAGCCGCGACAACGTGTGCAGCTACCTGGACATCGCTTTGCAGCACATCAGCGACAAGGTGCTGACCAACATGAGGCGCCACATCAGCCGCCAAGAGACACTCGATTTGCTGGATCGCCTACGCCGAGAGGTGCCAGGCATCCACATCCGCACCACGCTGATGGTAGGATTCCCAGGCGAGGGTGAACAGGAATTTGAAGAATTGATGGATTTCACACGCAAGGCCCGATTTGAGCGCATGGGCGCGTTTGCCTACAGCGAGGAGGCCGGCACATGGGCCGCCGACAACCTGAGCGACGACATCCCGCAGGAAGTGAAGCAGGAACGCCTGCAACGGCTGATGGCGCTGCAAGAGGACATTTCGCTTGAAATTCAGGAGCAGAAAGTGGGACAAACACTCAAGGTGATCATCGACCGCGAAGAGGACGGCTACTACGTGGGACGCACCCAATGGGACAGCCCCGAGGTGGATCCTGAAGTGCTTATCACAAAAGACAAACCGCAAGCCGTTGGTGAGTTTGTCAATGCCCGAATCACAGGGGCACTGCCGTTTGAACTGATGGCGGTAGCCGAATAAGCATCAAGGTTATGCGCGCAATCGTTTGCGCATTAAATTTAAAAAAAATCCTTATATAATTAATGTGATTATCAAATTTGGTTGTAATTTTGAACGACTTTAAAAGTTTCAGGTACAAGAAACAAACCAACTTTATTGTTTAACTTATAACCAATTTTTCAGTCATGAAGAAATTTACGTTAATTTTATCTATGATGATTGCCCTCGTTGGCTTGAACGCCAATGCGGCAATTTACCTTGTGGGTGCTGCTCCCTTTGGAGAAGGTTGGGACCCCAGCAAGGGTGTTGAGATGACCGACAACGGTGACGGTACCTACAGCTTCACCGCTGAGGTAAACGGCGCTGTATACTTCTGCTTCGCCGATGGTTTGGACAGCTCTTGGGATGTCTTCAACGGCACCTTCCGTTTTGGTCCCACTGGCGGTGGTGACCAGATCGTCACTCCCGGCCAATGGATCACTACCCAGAGGCAGGGTAACGGCAATGGCAGCTACAAGTTCACTGGCACCGGTGATGAATACACCGTAACCTTTGACGAGACCAACTTGCAGTTCAAGGTTGAGGGTTATGTTGCCCCCATCACCGAGGATGTTTACACTGTAGCAGGCAGCAGTGCTGTCCTGTTCGGCACCACTTGGGATCCCGCTAACGCCGACAACGACATGACGCTCGTTGAGGGTCTGTACACTTGGGAGAAGAAGAACGTTGAGCTTGCAGCCGGTTCGTTCGCCTTCAAGGTTACCGCTAACCACAGCTGGGACATCGCTTATCCCTCTAGCGACTATTATCAGGCAATTGAAGCTGACGGCATCTATGACGTGAAGATCACCTTCAACGCCGATAACAAGGACGTCAACTGCGAGCTGACTCTGGTTGAGCCTGTGATTCCCGAGATTCGTGGCGACGTGGATGCCGACGGCAAAGTGAACATTGGCGATGTCACCGCTCTGATTGACATTCTGCTGAGTGGCCAAACTGCTCCCGCTACCGCTGATTGCGACCTGGATGGCAAAGTAAACATTGGCGATGTTACCGCTCTGATTGACTTCCTGTTGAGCGGCAACTGGCCCGCTGAGGAAATGGTTTATACCCTCGTAGGTCCCGCAGACGTATTTGGCAGTGACTGGGATCCCGCTGACGAGGCCAACAACTTGGTCATGGGCGAGGATGGCGTCTACACCTGGAGCAAGGAAAATGTTACCTTGTATGGTAACTTCCAGTTCAAGGTTGTGGGTAACCACGACTACAGCGTCTATGAGTGGCCCATCGGCATGAACAACTGGGTTGCTAACGTAGCCGAGGAAGGCATCTACACCATTGAGATTACCTTCGATCCCGAGGCTGAGGATGCTGACCGCATCACCTGCACGCTGACCAAGACTGGCGACATCGCTCCCATTGAGCATGTTTATACCATTGCAGGTAGCAGTGAAATCCTGTTCGGTACCGCTTGGGATCCCGCCAACAATGACAACAACATGACCAAGGGCGAGGATGGCGTCTATACCTGGAGCAAGGAAGCCGTTGAATTTGCTGATGCTGCTACCATCGAGTTCAAGGTTGTTCAAGACCACTCTTGGGTATATTCATGGCCCAGCAACAACTGGGTTGCTAATGTAGAGGCTGGCATGTACGACGTTGTGATCACCTTCGATCCCGCCGCTGATGACATGGACAAGATTACCTTCACCGCTACCATGCTGGAAGAATAATCTGAACTGACTCTTCAGAGAACCTTATAAAGACGGGGTCCCGATGCACGGGGCCCCGTCTTTACTTGTTGGCTTCTCAAATGAACGAGTTATAATCGCTCTAGCATTTGTAGTCCACACAGGCGCGCAGCTGTTTCACGTCCTTGATGATGGCAGCGGCGGCAACATGGGCGGGATGCTGGGCATAGGTAGCGACATCGGCCATTGTGGGCACGATGGCGGTGAGAACAATGTCCCAATCCTCGGCAGGATTCTCGTTCAGAGCAACCTCGATGCTCTGCAACACGTCTATCTGGCTGGGCAACGCGTTGAGGGCGGCCTTGAACTGCAAGGCGGTCTCGCGACGCGACTCGTCACTGCCTTGCAGCTTGAACATGACTATATGCTTTACCATAATTCAGTTGTTATTTTTTCCATTGGCCGTGACTGAGTCACGGCACGGGTTACTATCATCTTATTTACGAAAAACACCGGCCATGTGGAGCAGGACCGGTGTCTTCATCGTTATCATGTTGTTTTATTACTCTGCGGCGGGAGCTTCAGCCTCATCAGCGGCGGGAGCCTCAACCTCTTCGGCAGCCTCCTCAGCGCCTTCCTCGGCAGCCTTAGCGGCGGCGAGGGCAGCCTGGTGAGCAGCCTCCTCGGCCTTGCGAGCGGCACGCTCGGCGGCGAGTTCATCGGCGTTCTCGGCGATCACCTCAAAGGGAATCTCGACAGCGACCTCCTTGTGCAGACGTACGATACCAACATATTTGCCAGGGGTCTTCACGGTCTCATGCACGCTCACGATCTTGCGGTCAACATTGTGACCGGCGGCGAGCAGAGCCTCGTGAATCTGGTTAGCGCCAACACTACCGTAGATGGTGCCCGTGGGGCTCACCTTAACGGGGATGGTGAGGGAAACGCCCTCAAATGCCTTGGCAGCCTCTTCGGCATCGGCCTTCACCTTAGCCAGCTTGTGAGCCTGCTGACGCAGGTTCTCGGCGTGAACCTTCAGTGCGCTGGGGGTAGCCAGGATAGCCTTGCCCTGAGGAATGAGATAGTTACGGCCATAGCCGTTCTTCACTTCCACAACGTCGTTCTTGAAACCAAGATTGACGATATCTTCTTTCAAAATAATCTTCATAGTTTGTTTCCTCCTTTGGTGTAATCGTGTTATTTATTTCATCAAGTCGGTCACATAGGGCAGCAAAGCCAGGTGACGGGCACGCTTCACGGCCTTGGCCACGCGGCGCTGGAACTTGAGCGAGGTACCGGTGATGCGGCGAGGCAGGATCTTACCTTGCTCGTTGAGGAACTTCTTCAAGAATTCGGGATCCTTGTAGTCGATGTACTTGATACCGCTGCGTTTGAAACGGCAGTATTTCTTCTTGCGGGTGTCAACCGACAGGGGAGTCAGATAACGGATTTCGCCCTGGTTGTAGGGCCTTTGTTGTTCTTGTGCCATTGTTTTTACTTCCTTAATTAAGTTTTACTCGTTGGTTTTTCTCATGCCTCGGCCTCGGGTGTTTCATCAACAACTGCGGGAGCCTCTTCGGCCTTGGGAGCTTCCTCAACTACTACGGGAGCAGCCTCTTTCTCGGCAGCTTCCTGAGCAGCGCGCTCTTCCTGTTTGGCCTTGCGCACGGCGCGACGCTTAACAGCGTACTCAGCGGCGTACTTGTCCAGACGGAAGGTGAGGAATCGGATGACCTTCTCATCGCGGCGGAAAGCGATTTCCAACTTGTCCACGATAGTGGGCTCACCCTCAAACTCGATCAGGGTGTAAAAACCAGTGTTCTTGTTCTCGATGGGATATGCGAGCTTGCGCAATCCCCAGTTCTCTTCGTTCTCGATGTTGCCACCGTTGTCGGTGAGCACCTTCTTGAACTTTTCTACCGTTTCCTTCATCTGATCATCAGACAAAACGGGAGTCAAAATGAAAACGGTTTCGTACTTGTTCATAAATCGTTAAAAATAAGTTGATTAATAAAATATTGCGCTAAAAAAGCGGGGCAAAGTTACACAAAAAATCTCATACTGCAATGTTTTGACAATATTTTTTCATTTTTTCAATCCAATGGCTCTGAAGCCATAGGATATATGGCAAACCGTGGTTTTGATATGATTGCCCCAAAAAAAAACAAAAAAATGGTAATATCCAGAAAAAAATCCTTATATTTGCGCAATCAACATTAATGCATCAAAATAATAACCTGATAAACAAACCAAAAAATTATGAAACGCAACCTGTTACTTAAATCGATCGCCGTGTTGGCGTGCCTGCTGTGCTCGTTAGGTGCTGTCGCTGCAGAGGCCTATGCGAATTACACGTCATCAAACAGGACGCTGACGTTCTATTACGACAACCTGCGCAGTTCCCGCACGGGTAAGACCTATAGTCTGAACACAAGCGGAGATTATCCGGGCTGGTACAATGACGACAATTATATCTATGTCCTATACGTGGTCTTTGACTCGACATTTGTCGATGCTCGCCCCACATCGACCAAAAGATGGTTTTTCAGGATGAATGGCCTTCAGTCCATTACGGGCATAAATTACCTTAATACCGAAGATGTGACTGACATGCAGGGTATGTTTTTGAGCTGCATCAGCTTGACAAGCCTTGACGTGAGTGGCTTCAATACCGCCAAGGTGACAAACATGTACGGCATGTTCTATGAATGCAGCAATCTGACGAGCCTTGATTTGAGCAGCTTCAATACCGCTAACGTGACCGACATGAGGTACATGTTCAATATCTGCTACAGGTTGGAAACTCTTAACGTGAGCAATTTCAACACCGACAAAGTGACTGACATGAGGTACATGTTCAGTGGCTGCTCCAGTTTGAAGAGACTTGACTTGAGCAGTTTCACTAATACCAATGTGAAATACACAATATACATGTTCAATGAGTGCAGCAGTTTGACGAGCCTTAACATTAGTAACTTCAACACGGCAAAAGTGTTGGACATGTCATACATGTTCTATGGCTGTTCTAAACTGACGAGCCTTAACGTGAGCGGCTTTAACACCGCCAACGTAAAATCCATGGAGAACATGTTTTATGGGTGTCAGAAAGTGGCGGCCCTTGACGTGAGCGGATTCAACACCACAAGGGTAACAAGCATGCAAGGCATGTTCTATGATTGCCGTAATGTGACGGAACTTAACGTTACCAGCTTCAACACCGCCAATGTGACAGACATGCGAAGCATGTTTGACGGCTGCGCCAAATTGACGAGCCTTAACCTTTCAAGTTTCAACACAGATAATGTGACCGACATGAATGCCATGTTTAATGGCTGCGGCAATCTGACGAGCCTTGACGTGAGTAGTTTCAATACCGAGAATGTCCTTGACATGAGGAACATGTTCTACGGATGCGCAAAAGTGTCGGCTCTTGATTTGAGGGGTTTCAACACCGGTAAGGCGACATACATGAGTAGCCTGTTTTACGGCTGCGAGAGTTTGACGACCCTTAACATGAGCCGTTTCAATACCGCTAATGTAATCAGCATGGGTGCTTTGTTCTATGGATGCTCCAGCTTGGCTGGACTGGATTTAAGTAGCTTTAATACAGCTAATGTAACATCCATGCGCAATATGTTCTTTGGTTGCTCCAGCTTGACGAGCCTGAACGTGAGCAGTTTCAACACCGCCAAGGTGACCGACTTTTCCTACATGTTCAAGGGTTGCTCCAGTTTGACGAGCCTGAATGTGAGCAACTTCAACACGTCTGTTGCGACAACCCTCACTTATATGTTCGATGGTTGCTTTAGTCTGACAAGTCTTGATGTGAGCAACTTCAACACAACTAATGTAACTGACATGAAATACATGTTCAATGGATGCAGGAGTTTGACAAGCCTTAACGTGAGCGGCCTCAACACCGCAAAATTGACATCCCTACTCAACATGTTCAATGGCTGCTCCAGCTTGACAAGCCTTAACGTGAGCAGTTTCAACACCAAGAATGTGACCGAGATGAAAAGCGTGTTCAACGGTTGCAGGAGTTTGACAAGCCTTAACTTAGGCAATCTTAACACCGCTAAGGTGACAACTATGCAAAGCATGTTCGATGGCTGCTCCAGTCTGACGAACCTTGACGTGAGCAGCTTCAATACCAATAATGTAACAAACATGAGTTCCATGTTCAGCAGTTGCTCCAGCCTGACGAGCTTGAACTTGAGCGGCTTCAACACCGCCAAGGTAACAAACATGAGCGCCATGTTCCGAGGATGCGACAAATTGACTACTATCAATGCTGGCAGCAATTGGAAGACTGATGCTGTAACCGCCTCTCTTTATATGTTCCGGGACTGCACCAAACTCGTGGGCAGCATGGGCACCACCTACGACCCGAACTATACAGACAAGACATACGCCCGCGTTGACAAGGGCGAATACGAGCCTGGCTACCTTACGGGCGATTTGCCACCGCGATACATTTACACCAGCACTGACGGCTCACTGGCGCTCATCTGGGGCGAGTACAACAAGGACAACAAGTGGGGCAGTGACGTGGTTGCAGGAAGCGTCAAGAGTGTCACTGCCACCAGCCAAGTCAGCTTCACTGGTGACTGCACAGAGCTATTCAAGAGTTTCAAACAATGCACGAGCATGGAACTGACCAAGGTCAACACCAGCGAGATGACGAATACCAACAAGATGTTCCAATTGTGCCAGAACATCACCTCGATCGACCTCTCGAACTGGGACACCGAGAATGTTACCAATATGGGATCGATGTTCATTGGCTGCAACAAACTTACCTCGATTGACCTCTCGGGCTTCAACACTGTCAATGTCACCGATATGAGCAGTATGTTCAATGGATGCTCCGTCTTGACCACTATCAATGCTGGCAGCAATTGGAGCACAGACAACGTTTCCAGCTCAAATGACATGTTCAACAGCTGTACAGCACTGGTTGGCGGAATGGGCACTACCTATGACGCGAACCATATTGACAAGACCTATGCCCGCATAGACATGGGTAATTACAGACCAGGCTATTTCACAGGCGAAATGCCGCCTCGCTACACCTTTGACAGTGCAACTGGCGCACTGGCTCTCATCTGGGGCGATTTTAACAAGGAGAACAAGTGGGGCAGCGACGTGACAAATACAGCTGTCAAGAGTGTAACCGCCACCAGTGAGGTTAGTTTCACCGAAGACTGTTCACAATTGTTCTACAATTTCTATCAGTGTACGAGCATGGACCTGTCTAACGTCAACACGAGCGAGATGACAGATGCCAACGGAATGTTCCGCGACTGCCGTGGCCTGACCTCACTCGACCTCTCGAACTGGAACACCGCCAATGTCACCGACATGCATGAATTATTCTATGGCTGCTCGAACCTGAGCACGCTCGACCTGTCGGGTTGGAACACTACCAATGTCACTAACATGGGTGAGATGTTTGACAGTTGCTCCAGCCTGGACAGCCTTGACGTGAGCAGTTTCAACACCGAGCAGGTGACATCAATGGCTGCCCTGTTCCGCAACTGCGATAACATAACCTCACTTGACCTCTCGAGTTGGAACACCGCTAATGTCATCACCATGGGCAGCATGTTTAATGGCTGCTCAAGCTTGGACAGCCTTGACATGAGCGGTTTCAACACCGATAAGGTGACTTCCCTGGTTGACATGTTCCGAGACTGCCAGAGACTGACCCGGCTTGACTTGTCGAGCTGGAACACAGGCAACGTCAAGAATATGGAATCTATGTTCAATGGCTGCTCTAGTCTGGACAGCCTGGACGTGAGTGGTTTCAACACCGAGCAGGTGACATCGATGGCTGCTTTGTTCCGCGATTGCCAGAGTCTGGCTTCGATTGATCTCTATAACTGGAACACCACCGATGTCGCCGACATGGCATCCATGTTCGAGGGTTGCTCCAGCTTGGACAGCCTTGACGTGAGTGGTTTCAACACTGAGCAAGTGACATCGACAGCTAGCATGTTCCGCAACTGCGACAGCCTAAATTCTATTAACATGTCGAACTGGAACACCGCTAGTGTCACCGATATGGAATCGATGTTTGATGGATGTTCCAACCTGGACAGCCTTGACGTGAGTAGTTTCAATACCGAGAGTGTCACCAACATGGCTAGCATGTTCCACAACTGCGATAGCTTGGCTTCACTTGACCTGTCGAATTGGAATACCGCCAATGTCACCAACATGGCATCCATGTTCAATGGCTGCTCCAAGTTGACCACCATCAGCGTCGGAACGGACTGGAGCACAGACAGTGTTTCAAGTTCTGAGGATATGTTCTATAACTGCACTAATCTCGTGGGCATCATGGGTACCACCTATGACGAGGGTCACACAGACAAGACCTATGCCCGCATCGACATGGGAACCGTTGAGCCAGGTTACCTTACTGGCGATCTGCCACCCCGCTATACCTTCGACAGCACTACCGGCGCGCTGGAACTCATCTGGGGTGAATTCAACAGGGAGAACAATTGGGGCGATGATGTGGTTGCCGAGGACGTATTGAGTGTCACCGCTGTCACTAGCCAGATCATCTTCACCGGCGACTGCTCAGAGATGTTCAAAGATTTCAATCAATGCGAGAGCATAGACCTGTCTAGCGTCAACACCAGCGAGATGACGAATACGAACAGCATGTTCCAATCGTGCCAGAGCCTGACTTCTCTCAACCTCTCGAACTGGAATACCACCAGTGTCACTGACATGGGTAGCATGTTCCACAACTGCGACAGCCTAACCTCAATTGACCTTTCGGGCTTCAACACCCAGAATGTGACTAACATGGAGTCGATGTTTGATGGATGCTTCAGCCTGACAAGCCTTGACCTGAACGGCTTCAAGACTGAGAACGTCACCAACATGGGTAACATGTTCCACAACTGCGACAGCCTAACCTCAATTGACCTTTCGGGCTTCAACACTCAGAATGTGACTAACATGGAGTCGATGTTTGATGGATGCATGAGTTTGACAGACCTTGAGGTCACCAAATGGAACACCGCCAATGTCGAAAATATGGAATCAATGTTCAATAACTGCTCGAGCTTGACGATCCTTGACCTCACGAAATGGAACACAGCGAATGTCACCGACATGGATAGTCTGTTCAACGGCTGTACCAGTTTGACCATCATCTACGTCGGTATGAATTGGAATACTGACAGCGTTTCAAGTTCAGAGAACATGTTCAATGGCTGTATCGCACTGGTGGGTGGCATGGGCACCGCTTATGACGAAAACTACATCGACAAGACCTATGCCCGCATCGATGGCGGCGAGGAAGCTCCAGGTTACTTCTCCGAGGCCTACGTTATTGGAGACGTAAACGATGACAGCAGTGTGAATATCAGCGACGTGACAACCCTGATCGATTACCTGCTGAGCGGCGACGACACCGACGTCAACATCCTTGCCGCCGACTGCAACCAAGACGGCAGTGTGAACATCAGCGACGTGACAACTCTGATTGATTACCTGCTGAGCGGCAATTGGCCATAATTGCTGCGACGCTTCCTTAATCGTCAGGAAAAAGAGATAAGATTACAGCGACAGCCATACAGATGCATGGCTGTCGCTGTTTGATGTCTAACGTCAATAATGACGTGAATTCTTTAGTCGTCTATACCTATAAAGTTGCCGGAACGGTCAAAATTCAGATCCAATCCGTTTGCCAGCTCTATCTTATAGCCATGGTATTCCTTATTGATCTTGGTGATGGCCATATTCTGATAGTTGCTGCTTACATAGGTAGCGATAGCCTTTGGAACGAGGGAAGCAGGAACCGCTTTGGTATGGCAATCCACATTATCCCATTGGTTATTGACGTCAAATTCGATTTCGGTTCCGTCGCTCAAGTAAACATCATATTCAACTCCGCCATGATCGCTGTCCATTTCGACACCGGCAATAGTGGCATTGGGAAAATACTGTTTCACAAAAGTGTTCACGGCTTCAGGCAGTGCCTGAGCATTAGCTGCGGGAGCTGCTTGAGCAGCCGGTTGTGCTTGAACCACCACTGTTTCTACAGGAGCTGCAGGTTGAACGGGCGGTACAGTGACTTGCTGCTGATTGGCATCGTTGTTACCGGAACAAGAAAAGAGAAAAACGGCAAACGCGCCAATCGACAATAATCTAAAACTAAGAATTTTCATAACACTTGGTTTTTATACTATTGTTTAAATGTAATTATCCGCTGAAATTGATTGGGGCATTTGCCTCTTCAGATTTACCAGCCCAGCGCTTGATTGAATACACGGATGTATTCCTGCATGGAATAGAGGCCGACAATAGTTTTGGGTTCTCCTTCCAATGGACAGATGAGCAGCATGGGGATGCTGCGGACCTCGAAAGCGGCAGCGATGTCCTGGTTATCATCAACATTGATGCGGTAAAAATCCACCTCGCCCTGATAGAGCTGAGCTATATCACGCAAGATAGGTGCCAAACGACGACAGGGACCACACCAGTCGGCATAGAAGTCCACCACAACAGGACGTGGGCTGCGCATAGACCAATCATGAGCAGGATAGTCGGCAATCAAATCCTTGAAGCGTTCTTGATTGATGGAGTGAACAGTATAGACTGTGTCCACGTCATTATTATAACGCTGGGCATTCACCCCAAGCGCCACCGACGCCAGAAGCAATAATACGAATATCTTCCTCATCATCTTTCCTATAGCCTACTGATGTGCACGACGCAGCAAGTCGTTAACGGTCTTGACAGGATTGAAAGTATCAATGGGCACCTCGACAAAGACAGTGTTCCAGTTGCTCATCGAGCCGTTCCACAAGCCTGGCAGTTCCAAGGCCTTGATATCCACGCCATCCTTGCTCTTGACACTGATGAAGCCGGTCTCGACATCGACAAACTTGCGCAAGTCGAACTTGATGCCCTTGTAGTCCTTGATGTAGCACACCAGGTCAACGGGGTTGAAGTGGGTGCCGCTCTTCATCATCTCGACAGCAGCAGCGTCGTCGGGATTGATCTGGGCCGACTCGAGAATCTGGGGTGATGCCGAGCCATCGGCATTATAAGCCAGATAGGGGCCACCGCCAGGCTCGCCCTCGTTGGGTACTACACCGCACACGCGGATGGGCCTGTTGAACTTGTCGCGCAGCCACGTTGCCAATGCGGCATCGTCCATGCCATCGGTTGCCTTGTCGCTGATGCACAGGGTCTGGCGGGCAAAACGCAACATCGCCTTGAGGTCGCTGCTCTTGACATTCTCCTTGTCCAGCATCTCAAGGTATTTCTTGATTTGGCGCTGTACCTGTACGAGGTAGCCGCCGATAATTTTCTTATAGCGGGTGCTGACGCTGCGAAGGCGCAGAGGAACGACGTTGTCCACGTTCTTGATGAACACGACATCGGCATCGCGCTCGTTGAGGTTCTCCAGCAAAGCTCCGTGGCCTGCGGGGCGGAACAACAGATTATCGGCTGCATCGCGATAGGGCGTGTTGTCCATGTTGACGGCGATGGTGTCGGTCGATGCCTTCTGCTCGCTCAGGGAGATGTCATACTTCACGCCCCAAACTTTTTCCATCAGTGGCACTTTGGCCTTGATGAGACGTTCAAAACCGCTGCGGTGCTCAGGGGAGACGGTGAAATGGATAGAAACGCGACGACGGCTGTCGGCGGCATACTGGGCACCCTCCTCGAGGTGTTCCTCAAGCGGCGTGTGGACGGTGCCGGCTGCGGCGCGGTGGAACTTGAGCAATGCCTTGGGCAAAGCGCCATAGTTCATGCCCTCAGGCATTAGCAGCGCCTTGAGCACGTCGGCATAACGGCCAGCCTCGACCAACTCGCCCACGTTACTCTTGTACAGGTTCACACAGGTCTTATTCAACTGTGGGAAGAAAGCAAACTGGGTAATATTCTCAAAGAACTGTTTCTCGAAATCGCTTTCGGGAGCCGACTTGCCCTCGTTGATGAAAGCGAACAGGTTCTTGAACATGCGGCTAGCGGCGCCCGAAGCGGGCTGGAATTTTTCGATGGTCGCCCCACCCGACTGGAATTCCTTCCACAGCTTGATGCACTGCGTCTGCTGCTTGGCGTCCAGGCGTGTGATTCCTTTACCCACCGTTGCTGCTGCCTCGAGCTTGAGCCACGGGAAACCGGTTTCAAACCGTTTGAGTTGAGCCTCGATCACAGGCTCGGTGATGCCTTTATCGGCCATCAATTGTAGGTCTTTTTCGTTAAGCATATCGATAATGATTTTAATTTTTCCCAAAATTACATTTTTAATGAGGTTCTTGCAAGCGATTTGTCACAAAAAGGCTAAATTTGCGAAAAAAACCAGTCAAATGGTGACATTACAGGAATATTTCACGCCCGAAGAACGGCAACAACTGCTGCAGCTTGTCAGGGAATTGAACGACAGGCTGGGACAGCAGTTGTCGTGTCAGGACATCGACACGGTGCACCGTCTCATCCATGACGGTATCACCGTAGAAGGCCTTTTCAAGCGCGACCAATATGGTCTCAATCCCGTGCTACGCCACCTACGCACGGCGCTGACACTATGCGACAGCATCGCACCCGATAGAACGATGGTCATCGCGACACTGATTTACAACCTGTGCCGCGGCAACTATCTGGATGTCGTGCGCGTGAAAGAGCTGTTCGGCGACGACATCGCCCATGTGGTGCACGGCCTGCTGCACGTCGCCCCGCTGTACAAGAAGCAAGCCGCCGTCGAGAACGAGAATTTCCACAAATTGCTGCTCACCTTTGCCGAGGATGTGCGTGTCATCCTCATCATGACGGTTGACCGCTTGGCACTCATGCGCGCCATCAACCACCACCCTAACGAGAAGTTTGTCCACGAGATCGCCAGTGAGTCACGCTACTTATATGCCCCGTTGGCCCACAAACTTGGCCTGTATGCCATTAAGAACGAGTTGGAAGACACTTCGCTCAAGTACTTGAACCGCAAGGTGTTTACTCAAATAGCTAACCGTCTGCAGGAAACCAAGGAGGAACGCGACAGTTATGTCGAGAATTTTATCAAACCCATCGAGCAGAGGCTGAAAGAGGAAGGCTTGCAATTTGAAATCAAAGGGCGCACCAAGTCCATCAACAGCATCTGGCAAAAGATGCAGAAACAAGGGGTGGACCTGAGCGGCATCTATGACCTGTTCGCCATCCGCATCATCCTGGACACGCACTCCAAGGACGAAAAACGCGCATGCTGGCTCGCCTACTCAATCGTCACCGACATCTACAAGGCCAACCCGTCACGCTTCAAGGACTGGATCACCATCCCTAAGAGTAACGGATATGAATCGTTGCACATCACCGTTTATGGCCCTGACGACAAGTGGGTCGAGGTGCAGATTCGTACACGCCGCATGGATGAGACAGCAGAACGGGGCGTGGCAGCACACTGGCGCTACAAGGGCATCAAGAGTGACGGCGACGTGGACAAGTGGATGAACGAGGTGCGCGAAATGCTGGAAGCCAGCGGCCAAGAAGGCCAGATGAGCCTGATGCGCAACATGGACACCAACCTCTACAACGACGAGGTCTTTGTCTTTACGCCAAAGGGAGACCTCTTCCGCCTGCCGCAGGGTGCGACCATCCTGGACTTCGCTTTTCACATTCACTCGCGTGTGGGGTGCACCTGTATGGGCGGGAAGGTGGACGGCAAGAACCAGAAAATCAACTACCGACTGCGCAGCGGCGACACAGTCGAGATTATCACATCCTCGAGTCAGACGCCACGCTTGGACTGGCTTAACATCGCTGTAACCAGTCGTGCCCGCAACAAGATCAAAAATGCCATCAACGAGCGGCGCGCACATCAGGCGCAACTCGCGCGAGAGACCCTGCAACGACGCTTCAAGAACCGCAAAATTGAGCCCGATGACGCCACACTGGCACGCGTCATCAAAAAGATGGGCTACAAGACCACGACCGAGTTCTATGCCGCAATCCAGGAAGAGGAAATCGACGTGAACACCGTTGTCGAGCAATACGAGACCTTCCTCGCCAAACAAAATGAGACGGCAAGCCGGGGCACCGCCGAGGAATTTGTGCTCCAGACACCCGTTGCACCCGAATCGCATCACAATGATGACATCCTCACCATTGGCGAAGACGTCAAGGGCGTCAACTACAAGTTGGCTCGCTGCTGCAACCCCATCTATGGTGACCGCATCCAGGGATTCATCGCCAGTGACGGCGCCATCAAGATACACCGCAGTGACTGCAAGAACCTGCGCCATCTCAAGGAGCGTTATCCTTACCGCATTATCCGCACCCGCTGGACAGGCAAGGCCGGCAATCAGTTCATCGCAACCCTCAAAGTGCTGGGACGTGACGACATCGGCATCGTCTCGTCTATCACGTCGGTCATCAACAAAACCGAGAACTGCCTGCTGCGCAGCATCTCGGTCCAAGCCGAGGGAGGCCTGTTCGAAGGGATGCTCAGCGTCAACATCAGCAACATCAGCCTGCTTGACGACTTGACCAAGAAAATACTCAACATCAAGGGCGTCAAACAAGTGGACAGGTTGTAGAAACTAAAAACCATAGTAGCCCTTGCATCTACCGGCTAAAAGCGCTACCTTTGCAGCCGTTATGTACGTTGTATCCATCGACAAACAAGAGATTAACCAGATGCCCGTGGTTACCTTCCCCGGCCGCATCCATATCATTGACGCCATCTCACAGGTCAAGAGCGCAGTAGCAGCATTGCGCAGTTCGTCCATTGCCGGATTTGACACCGAGACCCGTCCCAACTTCAAGCGCGGTGAGCGGCACAAAGTCGCTCTACTCCAGCTCTCGACAAATACCGATGCCTTTCTCATCCGCCTTAACAAGACTGGCATCCCCACCCCACTCAAGCAGTACCTCGAGGATCCTGATATCATCAAAGTAGGCCTTTCTACCACCGACGACTTTCACCAGCTCACCGGCCTGTGCGACGTCCATCCCGCCGGCTTTGTCGAGCTGCAGCAACTGGTCAAGGAATACAACATCACCGACATGAGCCTGCAGAAGATCTACGCCATCCTGTTCCAACAGAAAATCAGCAAAGGACAGCAGCTCACCAACTGGGAAGCCCCCACCCTCACCGAGGCGCAGCAGCGATATGCCGCCATTGACGCCTGGGCCTGCATGCGCATCTATCAGCACCTGCAAGCAGGCGCATTCATTCCCGAACAGTCGCCATATTGGCACGAACTCGTCGAAGAACAATAAATTTTTGACAAAATATGTGTCACAACGCTTGTTTGGCACGATAATTGTTGTACCTTTGCAGCCCGTTTACTACGGACACATACTATTGGGGCTGACTGGCTTTGACAGCGTGTAGAGGTGGTAAGCAAGCATGCAGAGCGATAATGGCAAGGCTCTTTAATCTCAGTCATTGACTTTTTTAAATGGCGAAAACAATTACGCTCTCGCTGCCTAACCGAAGTACAGTAAGTTCGGCTTTATCGCTGCCCAAGGGGCAGTGACGAGACATCACCCAACTGCCCTCGCGCCGAGGCGGGTTGAAACGGTGGTGCAGGAATATCGGCGATAGGACAAGGCAAGCCTCGGGCCGCGTCCGAAATTTAGAGGATAAGCCGCCGGTTGGTCGTCCCGGACCTGCCGTCGGTCGAAAACCAAGCCGGGACTAAGCATGTAGAAACCTTATTAGTTCCACGTTTGGACGAGGGTTCAAACCCCTCCAGCTCCACGGAAGTAGATGTAATCTATTGATTTTCAATAGCTTACATCTTGTTTTTATTGGAGCACCTTGCTCCACAAAGCAAGAAGAAACCGTCCTAAAAAGACGGTTTCTTTTGTTTTATGTACACTATTATAATTCGTTGGATATTCTTATCACGAGGGACTAATCACCTCTGGGTTGCTGAAAAAGTTCTCATTCTCTACTTGATGATGATTTTCTTGCCGTCAGGGTTGATGTAAATGCCTGGAATTGTGGGGGGGGCGTGCAATATGAGGCCGTCGATGGTGTACCATTCCTCATTCTGTTGGTTCACGTCGCTGACAACAGGTGTAATACCTGTGATTACAGGTTCATCGGGAAGAGAAAGTGGATAGATGTCGTACCATGGTGTAAGGCCGCTTTCCAGATAGGGTTCAAAAGTCTTTATCTCCTCCCTCTTGGGAGCGCCCTGCCGCGATCGCATATCATCAGCCTTGAAGCGCGACACGGCATAGAAAGGATAATAGCCGTTCTCGACAAGGTCGGGCATCGGCGGCTCCTCATAAAGGTCATCGGATATTACCATGCCTCCCTTCATCTGATAACGGTTGATTCCCTGCTCATAATCAGGTATAGGCATGTAAAACTCGTTGTCATCGTAATAAACCGACCACTCATAATAAGCGACCTCTTGGGGTTTGGGACGCACAAACGCAAATGTCTGTCCATTGGCAGCCTCTTGGGTACGGCTCATGAGTGATGCAGCAATATAGGTATTGTGAACATAGTTGGCTTGATCACCCCTATCAGGTGTTGATGTTACTGCAATCACCGGGTTGCGCTTGTCCACCAAAACACCCGTGACTGACTCTCCTTGAATCCTATACATCATATAGATTTCAGGATAGTCCAAACCCGTCAACACCACCCAATTGCTCTGGTCGCAGAAATTGCCGCGATTTGCCAACAGGCCGCAGTTCTTCACATAGTCCACCTCGCCGGGATAGATACGGTCGGGCATGAGCCAGCACTCATCATCCTTGGCATAGAGGTCGCCGTTCACATCCACATAAATGCCCGTTATGACATCGCTCACGGTGTATTCACGCCCGACAACGCCAAAATTGACAATCCACCACAAAGGGTAACAGTCATTATCTTCCTGGAGTAGCCAGGCCTCAAATTTCCTAGATTCATAGTAATCATCATACAAGCCATTGGGCACATGAATGCGGGTGCCGCTCACGGGGTTGTGTTCCTCGAGGCGCGACTCGTTGAACTCCATACCGCCATGCTCTTCTTCGCCTGGGGAAGGATAAACACCATCCCACCAAGCAAAGGCGTCAAGTTGGTCTGCATCCATCAGGAAATATACATCTGTGACACCCGTGCATCCGCTGAAGGCGTGCGCTTGGATGTCCTCGACCGTTGACGGAATAGCCATGGTGGTAAGTTTTGTGCAGAAGGCAAACGCCTCTTCCTCAATAGTCACAAGCCCCTCAGGCAAGATAGCCACCTCTAGATTATAACACCTGCAAAATGCGTTTTGACCAATGTAGACAATGCCCTCGTCAATGGTGAGGAAAACAATGTCCTCATTGTCTTCGAACGCACCTGTGGCGATACCCACAACATCCAAGCCATCAACAACGCCATGGATGTGCAAGGATTGGATGGGAGTCTCCTCGTCCCATCCGGTGGCAATATAGCCCAATTCGGAAGATGACCATTCATAGGTCACACCGTCAACGACCATATCGGTGGCGGCATGACCTATAATTGCGGTCAGCAGAGTTAAAATAGTTAATAAAAACTGTCGTTTCATCGTTTGATAATCTGTTTTACGGCACGAACTCCACTATATGTGCGAGCCTCTACAAAATAAACACCGCTGGCCAGATGGCTCAGGTTCAGCACGGCTTTGTCGTCGCCCGGAGTAACTCTTGCCACGAGTGCACCGCTTGCCGAGAAGACATTTACCGACTCAATCCAGTCGCCTGAATATACATTTATCACATCGGTGACAATCGTCGGAGTAATGACAATGGTGTTTACATCGCCATTAACATCGATAATACCTGATGACGGGAGGTGGAATATAAGCGGCTCGTCAAGGTCGCCGTAAATCCAGTCGCTACGCCATTGCAATTGCTCATCGAACCATGTGATTTCGTTGTTGTACATGGTTGCGAAGCGTACAGTCTTACCGGCCTCTTCGGCATTACCTGCCACAGTGAGCATGTAATAACCGTCGGTGGTAGCTGTAGTGACACCGCGGCACTCGCTGTCAACGAAGGCAGCCACACATAGATTAGTCAGCTCAACACCTCCATTCATAACTCGTGCCACCACATTCATGTTGTCGCTGAACTGATGGTGGTCAACAGGAGTGAACGGCAGTTCGCCCGATGCACGCATCATCGCCGGGGCCTGATAGGTAACAGCATCAATCGTAGGATAACGGAAGGTCGCTTCAGTGTCTTTGAACGACTTGTAGTAGTATCCCAAGCCCGGGACGAGGGCCGTGAGGTCGCCTTCCCACTTGTAGCCATCATAGAACGCTACCTGATTCTTGCTCTTGACGATGTCACCACGGGTGGGCATCAGGTCGGCAAAGGCCTCATTCAGGCTCAGGTTGTAGATTGACAGCGGACCTATCCAGTTCCAGCCGGGATATATGGTCTGGGTAGCGGTGCGGGTGTCAATCATCGTGCCGCTGATGCTGTAGTTGACATCAGATTTCACCTTCATCTTATACAGGTTGCCCACTGCCAGCGTATCAAGGCCAGTGGAAGTCCACTTTGTGCCGCTGTTCATGGCAAATCCCTCTTTACCCTTGATGGTATTGAATACCTTGGCATGCCCGAAGACGCTCTCAAGATCGGCCTTGCCCTTCTCAGGAACGACATAGAGCGAAATCCAGTTCCATCCCGTCATGAGGTTGCACTGCTGCTCAATATTGTCGTTGGTTTGCCACATCACAGGATTATCGTAGTCGCCAATCACATCGTTGGGGCGATAAGTGAGATCCAGCAACTCGCCCTTGAGCTTGGTCGTCACATTGCCGAGGACCACGCCTTTCTCGGCATCATAGATGCGGAAGATGACGGGCTGACTCTTAGTGGTGTCTTCCAAACCATAGATGGTCATACTGATGAAGTAGGCGTCGCGGCTGGTCACCAGTTTGGGCGAAGCCACACCGCAGCAAGAGCCATCTACAAAGGCGCCAATCTTAGTATTGGGATTGGTACAGATTTTATCCTCGATGTAAATCTGACCAATGATGTTCATCGAACTCTCATAGTCACCAGGATTGATGCTCCACTGAGGATCGTTGCCGGTGATGGTAACGATAAACATCAGCGGAGCGCAGATGTCATCGTCGTTGACGGCATAGGCATAAACCAAGTGGGTTCCCACCGGGGCATAAGCACCAATGGTAAACTGGATAGACGTCGACTCGTTTGTGCCGAGCACACCCGATGTTACCGAAGGAACAATCCAACTGGGCAATCCGGTGATATTGAAACGTCCGCTCGCGCGTCCTTTGTTGCGCAAAGACGCCCATGCCGTCACTTCGCTCAAGCGGTCTTTTTCAACAGTGATCGACTCCTGATCCCACTCCAATGTGTTGTAATCGACCACTGCACTCCATGTGATGGTCTCAGACAGGTTGTCTTGCAAGTCCCGCACGTTCTTGACAACAAATGTGAGCAGGTTACCCTGCATGCGTGACGGCAAGGTGTTCAGGTTGATGAAAATCTCGTTGGCCGAGGCTGTGAAGTCGAATTCGAGATTCTGTCTGAGCGGAGCCTTGCGCAGGGCCGGAGCCGTGGAGGCTTGAGTAACACCTTCACCAATCGCTGACGTCAGTCCATAATTAATGCTGAGTGGGGCATTGTTGTCAAGGCTGAACTCGGCGACGATATTGCCATTGGCATCCAGCACATTGCGTTCCATCGGGAAGTAGGCAATCAAGCCGGCCACATTGGCGGTGTCAACCTGATTATAACGATTGGCAATCACCGAGGTACCGTCGCATGCCGCATTCCACACACGCAATTCGTCAATGTCACCCGTGAAGTGATAACTCTCTTCAAGCATCTGGGTCTCAGGATTACATTTCAGAATTGATCCGACATACAAGTAATCTCCCACAGGAGATGGCAGTTGCTGTTCGGCAAGCGTTTTGACTGCTTTACCGTCAATATAGAGCACCGCACTCACGCCGCGATGCACGTTCAAGGCGATGTGGTGCCAGTTGCCGTCATTGTAGTTCACATTGCTCACGACAATGGGCAGACCGTTACCCGTGAGTGATGATAAGCTGTCACTGTACAGATGCAGAATCATCGAGTTGTCATAGTCAAAGCCGATAGACAGGCGATCGGTTACCGACAGGAGCGTGGCACGTGCATTCTTGTCCTTCTCGCCACGGAACCACGTCTCGACCACATAACTGTCGGTCTCTCTTGGCGTTACACTGCCAATAGGCACCTTGATGGAGTGTTCGCCGTCGAGGTGGGCTGCAAGATTGGTGTTCTCCACATTCCAACTCTCGGCTGGCAGGTGGATATTACGCGCACGGGCATAGTCGGTAACTACGGTGCCATAGCCCTCGTTCATCTTCCAGTAGCCGACAAGGCCTGGCAGATAAGGAGCCACGACTTCATCTTTCTGAGCCAGCAGAGTGCGCACAGGGCAGTTCTTGTTCCATAATACCAGCTCGTGCATCATACCAGTGAAGTCGCGACCCAGGGTGAGACGTCCATTGGCATTGTAGTCGGGCATGATCGCTTCATCAAACAGCATCGTTTCGCTGCCATCATTGGCCATGAGCATGGTGAGCGTGTTGCTGGTGCCTGCCGAGCCCCTCACATAATTCAAGGCGAGGAATACCCACTTGTCCATGGGCACAGCATCTTGAGACGTGACAGTAGTGCCGTTGATGGAGGCTTCGATCTGGCCATTGTTGTTGATGGCAACCTTAAGCATATTGCCTTCGGTGCCATGCTCCAGAATAGTTCCGCCGCTCTTGCGCTTGAGCCATACAGTAGAGGCGAAACTTGTATTAGTTACCGGGATGTATGCATCAGTCTCCACTGGATTGCCGTTGAACTGAAGCGACACATCATGTGTAACTTGAGCATCATTGAGCGAGCCGGTAATAAAGAAGTTTTCATCCTTGGTGAGATAACTCTCGCGAATGTCTTCGTTAAACTTGATCCGGATATCATCGGTTGGTGTCAGGATACCAGTGTTGGGATAAGCCTGACCCAGCAACTTGGGACCACGGGTATCACGTATCACCTCAATCTCATTGGTCATGGCGGTGTATTCTTTGCCGCCCAGGATGCACATACTCTCGGCTGCAACCATGTAATGACCGTCGATGTCAGGTAATATCAGGTTGTAAACGATGTTGGGCTGATCGGTTGGCATGAGCGACTGTTCGTCGGTCTCGTGCCCCTCGGTCAAGTAACTGGCATCGGTGAACCATTCATGGGCTGTTATCCATTGAGAATCACCTGCAAAACGGTATTTCAGTCTCACACCCTTGAGACCGTTAAAGAGGCGGTTGATATCGCTGATGGTTGCAACAATCTGCTCTCCTTTGAGCACTGCACGCTGGTTGAGCACCGTCTTATTGAGTTTCAGCGTCACGTCGGGGGCAGCAGGCACAAAGTGGGCTGAGAACGATACAGTCTCATATATCCACTTGCTGGGATTGCAGGAATTGGCAAGCACAAGCGTGACATCGTTATAGTCAAGAGTGGAGTTGTCGCTCTGCCTGATGGTGAGCGTCTTGGTGAGGGGTGCACCATACTCTATCCACAGTTCGGTTCCGTTGACAAGCGGTTCACCGTCCATGTAAATCTGCAGTCCATCAGGGTTGGAAGCAGCATCGACATAAACAACAGCCGAGGTGAGGGCTTCATGAGTTTCGCTCTCGTTGGTGAACTTCACCTGAATCTGGGCCTCCTGCCCGGCAGGGATGTCGACGACGTTGCGAATCGGCATCGAAATGTGCGGGTTGTCGCTCTTCATCGTCGCATAATCCAGCGTCATGCCCGGATTGTAGTACTTGGTCTTTGTCTCACCCTCGTAGGGACATCTGGTCTGTCCGCCACGAGTGCGGAAGATGGTACTCCATCCATGGGGCGAGTCAAAGATATCGACCGTGTGGGCATTGTTACGCTGGGTGTCATTGAGGGTGTACGAGAAACGCTCGCTTGTAGTGGTCTCATCAACATCCTGTTTGGTTTGATGATAGCCGATATCGATATTGGAGATGATAATGGCTCCCATCTTGTCGAGCAGATATCCATTCTTGCCCTTATAGGCAACGCCCGTCGAGAAATACTCGGTAGAGTTATGGACTTCCTTATTGGTAGTCGTGACACTGTTGGTTATCGACGAACCCGTCTCAAACGACTCATTGCCAAGTTTCATCTTGGGGTCATTAAACGCCTTGATTTTATCTTCCTCGTTGGCGGAAAGCACGCCTATCCACTGCTCAATGATCTGGTTACACCACAGCACGCTGTCGCAGCCTTCATAGCCTTGCGGGTAGCGCGCGTAGTAACTTGGACCGTTGATGCCGTGGTTGTAATCGTTGGGCCAGTAATTCGGGTCGCTGTTACTCGAGCCATAGCGCGGATCGTCTGCGGTGAGGAAAGTGTAGTAGGTTGCTACGGCAGGATTCTCCTCGATCTCGCTCATGGAGTTGATGTGCTTGAGCATCGAGTTGCGTGTGCGCTTGATATTGTCAAAGAGCGTGTTCTCGATATACTTCTGCGAATACTCAAAATGGGTGTTGAACTTCTCGTCCATCGTCACGGTTTCTTTCATGCCGATGCCCCATGAGCCGTCGTCCTGCTTGAACAATCCCACCTTGTCGGCAGCTCCGATGATGTAGTTGGTCGAGTAGCCGATGAACACATCTCCGTCGCGGCCCACATAGTTGTAGTTCGAACTTGTTGACGTGGAGGTGCTGTTGGTTAAAGTAACCGAGGTATGGTTGTCCCACGTCTTGTTCACATTGTAGGACCAGGTTACAGCATTCTCATGAATGATGTTGTTGTAGGTGATTTTGGCAAAGACCAAGGTACCTGCCACAACATCTATCTCGGCCGATGCCCTGAAATCAACACCTAATTCTGTGTTCTGGTGAATGCCACGGGTGGTGTAGGTATAATCGCTGGTAACCGAGTCTTTGGCCCATGTGGCCGAAGAAGCATCGCCTGGCGGGTCACGAAGTACCATCTGTACGTGGCTGGGACCTGCGGTGATGAAGTTATTGCCGGTGGGTACCACACCAGCGATAATGCCGTCCAGACCCTCGTAGCGCCACAGTTTAGTCTGGCCCTGGATAACCATCGACGCGTTCATGTTGCGTGTATAGGGTACGCTGAGGCTCGGAATTCCCGCAATCCACCTGTAAGTGGCCTCGCCGATAGAGTCGAGTTGAATCTGCTCCGATTCAAGCATGACCATGTCGCCGCGCTTCAGTGTGTGCCCATCTTGGGTGGTATCGACTGCGGCAATGCGTGCCGCCTCGCCGATTTCGTTATCGAAGGTAATGACCGAGTCGCGCAACATATCCCTGTAGAGACGGCCCGTCGCCGACTGGTCATAGTTGGTGTATGGCTCATAGGCCCTGACCTTAAACACATAGGTTCGCCCACTCTGGAAGATGGGATACCCGTAGTTGTAAGTCACCTCGCCGGTCTGCTCGTCATGACTGTAAATGGGCAGCAATATATCCTCTCCGGCTTCCTTAACGGCAATCGTGTCGGTTCCGAAGGCTCCTGCCGGTGCCCCGACCTGACTGATGTCCATCACAGGCGGGGTGCGGTAAGTGAGCATGAGCTTCTTGTTACACTTGAACACGGGTAACGGCTCATTGTAGGGCGTGTAGATGGTGTCAGGGACGATGGTGTCGTTGGGATTGGTGAGGTTCACCGCCGGTATGCTAGTGAACAACTCATCGCTCTCAATGACAGGGTTGTTGGGGAACTTGACGCTCTTCACCATGTATCGCAGCGGCGGTACCAAGGCACTGAACTCTCCGGTGTTCTCATCGGTGGTTATATAAATGGTTTTCACGTCATCGATGGTGCCTCCGGAACGGTAGGCGCTACTGTTGATGTCGGTCGAAGCGCTTTCTACAGCCACGTCATCGGGATTGGGAATCCACTCGACTGTGGTGCCCTGCACCTGCTGCACGGCATTGAGCATGCGCTGGGGGTGGTCAAGCGGTGTCAAGGCAATGACTGCCTTGCCGATGGTGTTCTCGCTCACACCATATCCCAGCGGTTTCTCGCCCTCGGTGTTGCCGCCGGTGACGCGGCCGGCAAGTATCACGAGGGTGTTGTCGTAGAAATCAATGTGGGTGTCGTTAAGGAACTCATAGGTCTCGTTCACGTCGGCAGGATAGCGTCCCCCGGCCACAAAGGTGTGCCCGTTGCGGCGTGCCTCGATGTAATGGCTGCCGATGGGCACCGAAATCTCATATTCTCCGTTTGCGTCGCTATAGACAAGCTTATCGTTCTTGTTGCAGGGCGTGCCGTCAACATAGAAGCTCACGCTGTCAACAGGAATCGTCGTGCCGGCATAGCGGATGGTACCACTCACCTTGAAACTTGACACGTCAGTAAAGTCATAACCATTGAGTGACAGCGAGGTGGCGCTGATGAAGCCTGTGCGGCTCACAGGGTTAAAAGAGTGGATTCCCTTGGAGGGTGCCACGGTGTAGCCCGTGCCGCTACCGGTAAACGGAATGCCACGGATGATGTACTCGCCGTTGGCATTAGTGATGCCGTAGAGTGACAGTTGATTCTCGCTGGGCACAATTTCCGACGGGCGGGTATTGCGTCCCAGTTTGGGATGGTTACCGTTGGGGACGCCATCGGTACAGGAATAGTCAAAAGCATATTCCTCCAGGCCCTCGTCAAAGGTCCAATACACCTTCAAGCCGTCCTCGCGTCCGCTCAGCACGCGGTCATAGTTGGTGACAATCTCCTCATCAGGCAAAGCACGGTTCCATACCCTCACCTCATCAATGTTGCCCTTGAGGGTATTGTGGTGAGAACCTCCATATTCTGAACATATCCTCACTTTCACGACACCATTCTCGTCAGCAGGAATTTCGCTGTAGTCGAAATCGAGATAAGGGGCGAAATTGCTGATATCAAAAATGTAGGGATTCTCAACGTCACCATTGATGATGAAAGTCAAAGTCCCGTCAGCGTTGTTGCGGAGCGTGATATGGCTATACTTGTTGTATTCAAGCACTCCGGCAAGATTAGTGTCAGGATTGCGGAACCACTTTTCAGTCCCGCTGAATTTCATGGCCAGCGCAAAACCGTCGTGGTCGCCGCCATAACGGATGTGGTCATAATTGAACAGGTAGAAATTATAGCCTGTAAGTTTTCCCTCCTCATTTTCAGAGAAGGCATCGTAATTGTCTATCTTGAACAGCCCGACCCATTGCTGGTCCTCTTCAGGATTTACCCACATCTGCAAGGTAAACGGCTGGTCCAGGCGCAGCATGCTGTTGGCCGTTGCGGCATTAGTGTCCCACTCCATGCCGCCGCCACTATCCAGCATCGCGCGGCTGTAGAACTGCGGACGTGACGTCTCGTCACCGCTGCGCAACAGGTTCAGCCTGACACCTTCGACAGCAGTGCCTGTTTCAAACTGCACGCGACCGGCTATCACACCTGTAGCCTGACTGAATCCGCTCTCGACAATCGCATTGCTGATGACGCGCCCCGTGCCGTCACAGTCGGGGGCGTAGGCCGCCACCCGATACTCGTAGTACCGTCCTGGCTCGGCGGTCTGATCAACAAAGGTATAGTTACTCGTTGTTCCCGAGGTAGTACCGATAGTCAACCAGTCGCTGGCGCCGATGAACCGCCTGTGCACCTCGTAGTAGGTCGGGGTGAGGCCTACCTGCTTGGCAGTCCAGTTCACGTGCACGCTGCCCATGTAGTTGCCCTTGCTGATGGTGACGCCGGTCACGATGCTGCCGTCGAGCAGGCTGGACTGAAGCGTGTCGCTGACGAAGTGCAGCTTACCGCCGAGCATGTCGGCGATGACGTAATACTGATACACTTCACAGCTCGACGCGGGCTTGTCGTCAATAAACGAGGCCTCGCCCGCGGTGCGGGGCACCGACACTTCCCCATAGCGGGTATTTACCGTTCCGTCGGGATTGATGCGGTTCACGGCGAAGGTGACATCCGCTTCACTGTTAGGCACGTTGCCAAATTCCCAATCTATCTTGATTTTATCGGTAACGTTGACATCTTGCGTCAAGTGGATAGGAATCACCGGGATGGTGTTGGTCTTGGCGACCGCCGCATTGACGGGCAAGGCAGCATTGGGGCTTGACGGAATCTCCAGGGTACCCCACGAGTCCTTGAGCTGGAAAATCTCGTAGCGGTAATACTTGTTGTATTCCAACCCGTATTCGGCATTGTCGATGAAGTATCGCGACGTTGTCGAGCTCAGCTTCTCGCGGTTGCCGGAGCAGGAGCCGTACTGGTTCATTGTGGTTCGGTAAATCTGGTATTCACCGTCGCCGGCATCGTCAGCGACATCCCACTGCAGACGCATCTCTCCGGTCACCTGGTTGAATGCCGCATCCACGTCGGGTGCAGTATTGCCGAATTCCCGTGAGGTCTTCTCGTTCTCGTTGAGGTTGAGCTCCACGTCACGGCCGTTGTAGCGGTAGGTAATGGTGGTGTTTTTCACTACTTCAACATTGAAGTCCTTGTTCAACGGAACATCGAGTTCGAGCGAGTTGTTACCGCGGTTCACAGCGCTGCATGTGCCGCTGCTGTAGCTCCTGCCCTCGGCCATCACAGTCACCTTGTAGTTGCTCGTATAATTGAAGTTCTGCACATTATTGCCCAGGGAACCTGGCAGCCAACTGTTGTCGGCCGTGAGTTTCACCTTGCCGGGAGCGCTCCATTCAAGATTGGCATCCCGACACTTCTCAAACTCCATTGCCAAGCCTCGCAAGTAACGGGCATGGATGGTGTAGTCATAGTCGCTGTGCCAGAAGTTGTCCTGGTGGTAGTAAGTGTCACTCTCGATCTGGATGGCAGTGACATTGTTAAGGCCAGTCTGGTTAGGGGTGAAGCGGAACGACATCCATTCGCCATCCATTGTACCCTCGCCGATGACACCATAAGTGTAGTCGGTCTGCATGAAGTTACCCCCTTTAGGCCACTCACCTATCTTGTGAAGCGAGCCCCCGTGAATCATCACATAGAACTCCTGCTTACTGCCATTTCTATTAAAGTCCTTGGCTTGCGGATAGTGATACCTGAACTTTATCTTGATGGTTGGATACTCGGCCGAGACGGCACCGTTGTGCTCACTCTCGAAGCCGCGAAAGTTATTCATCTCGGTGTTCTCGTCCTTGCCAGTGCACCAGCTGTAGCTCTTGCCGCTGCTCACCTGGGAGACATAGACATTACACCAGTAGCGGCCGCCACCCGGATCAGAATAATATCCCGAAATGGCTTCGGCTGCCAGCGGTGACAACAACATCATCATTGTCAGCGCTAATTGGGTGAAAAGTTTTTTGGTTATCATATGCTTTAGTCATTAAGTTCTTTCTTGAAGAGTTCATCGACGGCTGCCTTGAGGTTAGGTGCCAGGGGCGGGATGTGGTGGTTCTGCTCCAGCCGCCGCAGCTCCCAAAGCAAGTATTGCGAATTGTGATTGTATCTTGGGCTCATAAATCAACTGTCTAAAACGAAAACACAATGCAGTCCCAACAGGCCGACCAATGCCTTTATACCAACGGCAAAGGAGTCTGTGACGTCGTTATCTATCGGTCGTTCGCGGGCATCATCCATACGTCCGGGATAAATAGGCAACCGCAAATTTACTAAAAATATCAATAACAAGAGCACAATTCTTTCAAAATGTCAGAAAATCAGCCTGAAACGTGAAAAAACTGAGCCATTTCCACATTTACCCCCATCCATGAATTAAATACACAATAAACAAACTTATATGTAATAATAGCAGTATATGATGCAATTATTTCAAGCTATGTTTATGACTTTGGCGTGGGCCGACGCCATGTGCGCTACCTACATTATGGTCTTCAACATCATGACCGGCTAGAATGATTGAGTAAATCATTTTTGGATCGAAAAAAAGAAGTCGAGACCAGCCCCTCTTCAGTGTCAGCCTCATTAGTGGCATAAATACTTCTTAGTTTCAGCCAAAACGAGCAAAAAATATTAGTTTTGGAAAAAACTCATTGCTGATTCAATTATTTATAATACCTTTGCATCAACCGAAAACAACATACATTATGGACAAACTTATCGGCAGAGAAAAAGAGATAAAACTGTTGACGGAGTACACCTCATCCACTCGTCCCGAATTTATCGCCATTTATGGTCGTCGCCGAGTAGGAAAGACGTTTCTGGTGAATCATTTGTTCCATGGCAAAATGGCCTTTGCCATGACCGGAGTATTGGACGGTACTTCAGAAGAACAAATGGAGGCATTTGTTGATGCCCTCCAAGAATACAGTCAGAAACCCGTTAAGCGTCCCGAGAATTGGATGGAGGCATTTCGACTTTTGAAGGATTATCTAAAACGAAAAGTCAAACTGAAACGTCGTTGTATTATATTTTTGGACGAACTACCGTCAATGGATACACAGCGCTCTGGGTTTATTCGGGCTCTGGGGTACTTTTGGAACTCGTGGGCGTCATTGCAAGACAACCTCACGTTAATTGTATGTGGAAGCGCCACCTCTTGGATGATCAAGAATGTCGTTAATGACAAAGGCGGTTTACACGATCGCGTCACTCATGAACTACACCTACACCCGTTCACACTTCATGAAACCGAAGCATATTTGAAGAGCAGAAACTTCAAGTGGGAGCGCCTGTCTGTATTGCAGGCTTACATGGCTCTTGGTGGTGTGCCCTATTATTTGAGTCTTTTGCATCATAATGAAAGTTTTGCGACAAATATCGACCGACTTTTCTTTGGAGAAGAGGAAGAATTGCGCAGGGAATATAAACGGCTGTATTCCACGTTGTTTAAATCGCCTGAATCCTATATGACAATCGTCAGCGCTCTATCAAAGGTAAAACAAGGTATGACCCGCAAAGAATTAACTACTGCGCTCGGTAAAGATTCAAGCGGAGGATTAAGCCAAAAACTGGAAGATTTGGTGAATTGTGATATCATTCGAAAGTATGTAATCCGAGAGAAGCGCATCAGCAAGCGTTCTGCAATCTACCAACTCACCGATTTCTATTCTCAGTTTTATCTGACATTCGTGCCTCGAGCTGAAGCCGAGACCAATTATTGGAGCAACCATGTCGGCACGCCTGAAATCAATACATGGTTAGGCCTGTGCTTTGAAAGGGTTTGTATGACTCACGTCTCAAAAATCAAGGAAGCGTTGGGAATTGACCGAATTTCAACAAAATTCTATTCATGGCAAAGCAAACTATCAACCCCGAAGGCTCAAATCGACATGATTCTTGATCGAGCCGATGGAATCATCAATCTTTGCGAAATGAAATATAGCGAGGCCGAATATTCCATGGACAACTCCGAAACGATCAAATTACGCAACCGCTCAGCGGCTTTCAAAGAGGAGACAGGAGCAAAAGGAGCACTGTGGCCAACATTGATTACGACCTACGGACTGAAAGACGGAATACACTCATCCACATTTGTCGCAACTCTGACCATGGACGATTTGTTCAAATAGCAAACACAATAAGATAAAGGGGGGGAATAACCCCCTTTTTGTATTCCCCCGTTTTGTGATATAATAAGCATAGTTGCTGATATGACATTTTAATCAAAATCTCATAACCTTCTGAAAATCATTAAAATATAACATCAAGAATTAAAAAGTCATATCATTCGCTACTCCCTCCAGCTCCACCGACTTAAGTCGCTGATATTCAGCGACTTATTTTCGTTTATTATAAAACCCCGCTCTTGAACCCACTGTTTTCAGTGAGAGATGGAACAAGAGGTTAAACTCTATCATCATCCTTCACCCTAATACATCACTTTTTCACCTCGTTGACTGTATGTAAATGTAAGAATCGGGAGGCGTATACCCCCCGATTCAAGTGCCTGTTGTGAGGCTATGGAAACTATTTCATGAAGCAGTCAGGTAATGTGGGCATGGCGCCGTTTTGGGTGCAAACGTAGGCGCTGACCTCTACTGCAAGTTTGTGGGCCTCGTGGATGGGTTTACCGGCAAGGATAGCAGCACAGAAGGAACCCGTGAAGGAGTCACCGGCGCCAACGGTATCAGCTACCTCAACCTTGGGCGTGGCCTGGAAGGACATCTCGCCGGGCTTGAACACATAGGAACCGTTGGTGCCACAGGTAAGTACCAACATATCAAGATTGTACTTGCCCAGGATGAGCCAGCATTTGTTCTCCATGTCAAGGCCAGGATAGCCGAACATGCGACCAATGATTACCAATTCCTCATCATTAATTTTAAGGACGTTGCAACGGCGTAATGACTCTTGGATGATTTCCTGATTATAGAAATTCTGACGGAGGTTGATGTCAAATATCTTCATGCAGTCGTCGGGAGTTGTATCCAGAAAACGCTGGATGTTCTCGCGAGAAACGACGTTGCGCTGAGCCAGTGAACCATAGCATACGGCACGGCAGTTCCGTGCAATCTCCTCAATCTCGGGTGTGAAGGGGATATTGTCCCATGCCACATTTTCCTTGATGTCATAGGTGGGAATACCCTGCTCATCGAGCGTTACCTGCACGGTGCCAGTAGGATAAGGCACACGCGGCATGAGGTAGTTGAGACCATGCTCATTGAGCGCCTCAATGGTTTCCTCGGCAAGTTTGTCCTCACCCAGTGCGCTGATGGCAATGGCATTGTCACTGCCCAGAAATTGCCCAGCATGATAAGCGAAGTTGGCGGGCGCACCACCGAGCTTTTTGCCTTCGGGAAGAACATCCCACAGGGCCTCACCCAGGCCCACTACATAACGATTGTCTGCCATATGATTAATTGTTTGTTGGTTGAGTTTTGAGTTGCTTTATATAAGTGAACAGGTAGATGACGCCAATGGCCATGACGGCAACGGCACCAGCCTGGCCTACGGCATCGCTGGCAAAGCCCATCAACAGCGGGAAAATCGTGCCGCCGAACAGGCCCATAATCATCAGACCAGAAACCTCGTTCTGCTTCTGTGGCATCGACTCGAGAGCCGTTGCAAAGCACATGGAGAAAATGTTGGAGTTACCGTAGCCAACCAATGCGATTGCCGTGTAGAGCATCCACTTCTCGGTGCCGAAGAACAGGCCACACATCGCCAACGCCATCATGCATACCGAGATCAAAAAGAACGTTCTCATCTTGAGCACGCGCAGGAAGAACGAGCCCGTCAAACAACCGATGGTACGGAAGATGAAATACAGCGAAGTGGCAAAGGCAGCTTCGTTCAAAGACATGCCCAGACGCTCCATGAGAATCTTCGGGGCAGTGGTGTTGGTGCCCACGTCGATACCCACGTGGCACATAATGCCCAAGAAGGAGAGCAATACGATGGGAGTTCCCAACAATTTGAAGCATTCCACAAAAGATGAAGGTTTGCCCTCGATTTTTTCTTCCTGAATCGGGGTCACTCCCAGCAGGAGCGCCGAGAAGATGCCTACCACGAAGTAGATGGCAAACAGCACACGCCAGTCAAGACCCATACTGGGAATCACATGCGTTGCTCCCCACATGGCCAGATAAGGTGCAAGGAACGAAGCGATAGCCTTGATGAACTGGCCAAAAGTGAGCGTTGATGCAAGGTTGCCGCCGCCCATCACTGTCGATACCAGTGGGTTGAGTGAGGTCTGCATCAGTGCGTTACCGATGCCCAGCAGCGAGAAGGCGATGAGCATCACAGGGAAACTGTTTCCGAACAGCGGAATCAACAGAGATAACACAGTCACTGCAAGTGAGAGCAACACGGTCTTCTTGCGACCGATCTTATTCATTAGCATGCCCGTGGGGACACTAAAGATGAGGAACCAGAAGAACACCAGTGACGGGAAGATGTTAGCCACCGAGTCCGAGAGTTGGAGGTCTTCTTTCACATAGTTTGACGCGATGCCTACGAGGTCAACAAAGCCCATGCAGAAGAAGCACAGCATGACCGAAATCATCGCGATTTTGTTTGTTTTAGCCATATCGTTTATTTTGAGTTTAGTGTTAGAGATTCATCTGATAAATAATAGCCTTTCCACCCTTGACCTTGAGATTGGTGAAAGGAGCGCTGGGGAACACCAGGTTGGTCATCGCCATGCGGCCATCGCCATCAAAGGCCTCGATGCTGCAACGGTCAACGAATATGCGCAGTTGCTTAACGACGCCATGAGTGGGAGCCACGGTCACTGCAGGGAACGCCTCACTGAACGAAGCATCACCGCTGCCGGTGCGATCCATCGAGAATGTCTGCTTCTGGGCATCGTAACTCATCACCACCTGCTCGCCGTTGTCATTAGAGAGGGTGAGTTCCATCGACCCTTTCACATTGACGACGATTTCGCATGTCTCGGTCGGTTTTTTCACCTTGGCACCTCGTGCCGCCATCATCTCAGGCGAGGGTTTCACGCTCACGTAGGTCTCTTCGCCATCGGTGAACAAGCCCAAATCACGCGGGATGGAGTTGGCGCTGCGGAACTGGCGGGTGGGCACCTGGTTGGCATACTGCCAGTTGGACATCCATGCTATTACCACATGACGGCCCTGGGGCGCATTGTAGAACGATACCGTGGCATAGTGGTCCTTGCCGTAGTCCATCCACTTGGTGACCTTGGGCATCGACTCACAGGTGAACTTGTGACCGTCAAAGTCGCCTACAAAGTATTGGGTTGCCGAGCCTCCGAAAGGACCACCGGGGTTGATATTGCAAATCAGTACCCACTTGCCGTCGATCTTCATCAGGTCGGGGCACTCCCAAACGCCACCATGGTTACCATATTCCTTACCGAAGGAACTCTCATACTTCCAGGATTTCAGGTCCTTGGAACTGTAGATGTTCATTTCCTGACCAGCGGCGAGAATCATGTTCCAAGCGTTGATGTCGCTGTTCCAGAAAGGATTCGGGTCGCGGAAGTCGGGCACATCGCTCGTCAAGACGGGGTTGCCCTCATACTTCTCGAACGTCATGCCGTTGTCGTGTGAGATGGCGATTGACTGCGTCTGGTTCTGTCCAGCCGAGGTATAGATGGCCACCACGTCGTTGCCGTCGGTCACACAGGAACCCGAGAAGATGGTACCCAGGGCATCAGGCTCGATGGCGATGGGTTGAGACTGCCAGTGGATAAGATCGGTCGAGGTGGAGTGTCCCCAAGTCATGTTTTCCCATTGTGAACCATAGGGATTGTACTGGTAGTACAAGTGCCACACACCGTCCTTGTAGAACATGCCGTTTGGATCATTCATCCAGCCGTAGGCGGGCGTATGATGATATGCGGGTCTGAAGCGTTCACGGTTAGCCGTGTCAAACGTGTCAGCAATCCGCATCTCCCGCCAGCATGCGAAGTCCTTAATCGCACCGGTGATGCGACGGTCGCTGTGGAAATTGATGTCAAGCAATACCATCTTGCTTCCAAACCGCCTAATATCAAGAGGCACAAAGTAGTCCACCTTGTCTACTGCGAGACGCACATTAAGCGCTTGCACCTGCTGGTTGTCCACGATGATGCGCACATTGGCGTTCTCCTCTTTCTCCTGCACTGGAAGCAACAAGTATTTACCTGAAGCATCCACGCGCAGCATGGCATGATTGTCACTCAGTATTTGAGGGGTCTGGGCCAAAGCTGTTATCGCCGCTAGCACCGCTACCATCCATGTCAATATTCTGTTCATTTTTTTAGTTCTTTTTTTAGTCCTTAGTTATTTTATCATCACGTCGAGAGTGATGTTCAGTTGACGCTGCTTGCCGTTCTCGGTTGTAACGGCAGGATAAGAGATATGTTGCAAGCCCTTGGGTGTCTTGTCATTAGGAGTGAAAGATACCGTCAATTGTTCGGTGCTGTCGTTCTCATCGCGATGAAGCACGACCACAGTCCTCTCTTTGGTTTCGCCAGGATGCATCACCCCCAAATCAAAACGGTCGGTAGAAAGACGTGTCCACTCGCTCACGGCAACAGGATATCGCATCATGAGTGTTTCCTCACTGAGGACGCTATTTCCTGTCAACGACAATTTTACACGTTTGCGCTCAGTACCATACACTACTGTGCCTGTCACATTGAACTCGCCGCCTCGTCCCTGTGGATTAAACCTCAAGGTGACGCAGGAGGAATCGCCAGGCTGAACCTGAGCATACCTGTCAAAGTCAATGACAGTGCATTCACAGGAAGTGTATCCCTGTTGCAGCATTACCGCCTCGGTTCCGTCGTTACGCAGCCAGAAGGTGTGTTCCTGCACTCCTCCGGTCTCCTGTATCGTTCCCAAGGAAGCCGTAGCGAGTCCAATGACAACCAAAGTATCTGCAACCAGCATCATAGTAATCTTATATAATTAACTGAGGATAATATCAATAATTGCATTCACGTCAGCAATATTCACCTCGCCATCGCCATTGACATCAGCCTTAGGGTTGTTCTGATTTCCGCTCAAGATGATATCGATGATAGCATTGATATCTGCAATATTTACCTCGCCGTCTCCGTTCACGTCACCCTTAATGCCGTCATCAGAGGCGGACAATGTAGGGTCCAGCGTCCAAGCCTTGATGTGTGCGGAGGTTGCAACAGTGGCAAAGGCTTCGGCCTCAATCTGGGTGGCATCGTTGGGGAAGATGCGCACCGAGAAGGCCCAAGTGTCATTCACGAAGATGTCAGCGATAGAGCCGTCAAGATAAACGTGCAGTTTCAATGTTTCGCCAACAGCTACACGCTTGGGTAAAGCCGCTGTATAGACACCATTGTAAACTCCGCCATCATTGGACGTCCTGTTCAGGGAAGTCATGTTGAGGGTTATGTTACCGCTTGCCGCATCATAGGTCAAAGAGACCTTATTGTCGCCCGACTTAAGGAAATTAAATCCCATAGTCCCGGAACTAACCGTGAACTCTCCCATCAACTCAATCTGACGACCGCTGACAGGTGCCAGTGACTCAGTACCATTAAGTGTAAGGTCACGGGAAACAGCAGTAGTGGTGCGCATACCCGTCAGACCACTATAGGGCTTCTGGACCAGAGATCCATCAGCAGCGAGACTGATTTCACGAGGAAGTGAGTAGTTGTGCGCCCACCCCATATTGTAGTTCGTGTTCGTCGGCAGTTTGTCAGGCACAATACCCAGCATGAGGATCTTGCCGTCTTTCTTGTAGATGGTGGGCGAGAGCAAACCGTAACCATCACGGCTGATGCCACCCATCTCAAGATACTGCACGCCATTTCCGTCAGGAACAAACTTGCCATCGGCACCGATAGAGCCAGTCCAGCACAGGGTGCGGACTCCACTGCCCATACCCAGCGGTGTGCAGGTGAACAACCATTTGCCTCCACCCATGTCGGTTACATTGGGCATCTCCCAAAAAGTGCCATGCTGATTGGCATTGCCACCCTGGAAGAAAATTGAGCCGTCATTGGTCCAGGTACCACCTTCAAGTTTGTGCAACGTGCAGGCGCCCACACCATTCTTGCTAGTGCCCACAATAATGTATTGCTGTCCATTAGCCGTGAAGTGGTAAGGGTCACGGAAGTCATCAGACAATCCTGAGGGACGTCCGTTGATGATGATACCCTGCTTGTTCCAGTCGATGAGCGTCTCGTTGACGGGGCTAGCCTGAGCTATTACGGCACGGGCATTGTCCACAGCGGTGTAGAGGATTGACGGAGTGCCGTTGTTGTCATAGACACAACCGCTCCAGCAACCCTTGATGTCATAACTCTCACCTGGAGCGATGGCGATGGGCTCCTCTCTCCATAAGTAGAGATTCTCGCTTGTGATGTGTCCCCAGTGCAGACGCGACATGTACGGACCGTTGGCATTCTTTTGGAAAAAGACATGGAACTTACCGTCAATGTAGGTCATGCCGTGACTCTCGTTGGTCCAACCGCCAGAGGGCATGCCATGGAACTGAGGGCGCCACAGGCTCGATGCGTAACGCTCAGCAGGATAATTGAAATCAGGCAACTCGGGATTGTCAGGTACAAGGTCAGCCACCTGTTGGGCTGTCATGGCGCCATTATAGACCGTGATGTCGTCAATCAGTCCAACAAAAGTATTGATGAGGAACGGACCAGACATCACATTGGTTGCATCCTTGCCGATATAGAAATCAGTGGTGCTATGAACGATGTCGGCTCGGCTCATGCGGCCACTGCCTGCAGGGTTTCCGTTCAGGTAAATCGTTGCCGCATTTGCTGCCTTGTCAAGCACAATAGTCACCACGTTCCACTTGCCGCGCGGCAGTTTCTGTTCACCATTGACGGTAAAGAGATAACCGTTGGCATAGGCAGAACCGAATCGGAACCTCAAGTCTCCCTGTGAAGACAACTCCAAAGCAAATCCCTTTTTGTCGTCTAGATTACCAAATACTGTGGCAAACGTCGGTGTTGACTCTGCTACATCCACCTGCATCATCGGATAAGCTTCTGCAGTAAGCACAGCACTGATTGTCAGTGCATCAGTATTAAATGTACTTACTGGCACACCAGCCTTCACGTAATTGGAGTAGCCGTCGAAGCGCAACGCGTCACCATTGAGTCCTTTGACGGTACAAGCAGGCAGATGAGAAGTAACCACATACTGGTTATGTGTCACCGACTCCTCTATCCTGTCGCCAGAGGTGAGCGACATGTTAAAACGAGCCGCCACCTGCTGGGCACTGGCGCCTGCCGGGATGGCAGACACCAATGCGATAATCAGCATGTGTTTCAGTTTCATAATCCTGAATCAATTATTTCAGGTAACTGATGCAGTTACCAGTGAATTTCTCGAGTTGGTCTTGGCAAGGATTGCTGACACCGATGTTCCACTCGTAAGCGGCCAAGCCGACAGCCAGGATGCGGCCAGGATAGGTCGTGGTGGGAGCAAAGTCAACGATACCAGCGCAGCAGTAGTCAACCACGTGGTTCCAAGTACCGAGCACGGTCGAGTTGGTCAGGTCTTCCCAAGCCTTCACTACATTGGGGTTGGGTGCGAGACCATAGGCATTGAGATCCCACATACAGTTGTGATCACCCTTCACACCAGCACCAATAAAGGTGTAGATACTACGCTCGTACAAGCCGCTGACGAAGTCCATGCCCCAGTAGATATCGTGACCGCTGTGGTCATAAATCTGGCCCTCGGCATTACCAATGATGGGCTGCGAACCCCAAATGTCATTGTTCTGGCCACCCTCGCCGCTACCGTAGATGCCGGGAGCATAAGCCTCGGCGATACGGCCGACAGCCACGGTGAGCTGCGTGGCGTGGTTAGTGAGCAGCAGGTTGCCGCCATCGGCAGCATAGGCCTTCAGTGCCGTGATGACATCAGTTGAAGCAAGATTACCAGGCAGGTTTTCCCATCCACGATCAATGCCGATGCGATCACACATTACCCAGCACATGGGGTTGTTCTCAATATCCAGTTCGTCGATGGTTGCGGGAGTGAGCAGGATACCCTTGCCGGAATTCACATAGTTAGCCTTGAACCATTCCACAGCAGACTTTTCGTCTTCGCTGTTGGTATAGTCGTTGGGAACGAGCATCGCCACCTTGCTCTCGGCAGGAGTGCTCACATAGGTCAAGCAGTTGGTGGTGAATTTCTCCAACTGATCCTGGCAAGAGTTGTTGCCACCGATGTTCCACTCATAGGCTGCAAGACCTACTGCAAGGATGCGACCCGGGAAAGTTGAGGTCGGATCGAAGTCCACGATACCGGCGCAGCAGTAGTCCACCACGTGATTCCAAGTACCCAGCACATGAGAGTTGGTCAAGTCTTCCCATGCCTTTACGACATTGGGATTGGGAGCGAGGCCGTAGGCGTTGAGATCCCACATACAGTTGTGGTCACCCTTCACACCTGAACCAATGAACGTGTAGATGCTGCGCTCATATAGGCCTGAAACGAACTTCATACCACGATAGATATCGTGACCGCTATGGTCGTAGATCTGGCCCTCGGCGTTGCCGATGATGGGCTGTGAGCCCCAGATGTCATTGTTCTGGCCACCCTCGCCGCTGCCATAGATACCGGGAGCATAAGCCTCGGCGATACGGCCGACGGCTACGGTAAGCTGCGTAGCATGATTACTCAGGAACAGGTTACCTCCGTCAGTAGTAAAGGCTTTAAGTGCCTCGATAGTTGCCGTTGACGCAAGATTGCCAGGCAAGTTCTGCCAACCACGGTCAATGCCGATGCGGTCACACATTACCCAACATGCCGATTGGCTCTCGATGTCAAGATCATCGATGGTTGAAGGTGTGAGAAGTACGCCCTTGTTGGCGTTCACATAGTTGGCACGGAACCAATTAACAGCAGCCTTTTCGTCGGCAGATGTCTCATAGTCCTCAGGTACGAGCATAGCCACCATGTTAGCGCCTTTCTGAGCTTCATAGTCAATGTGCAGGCGCACTGTTTGTCCCTCAGAAACCCTGCCATCATTATAGCGTGCCTTGACGGTATAAGATACATCCACGTTGGCGGGAGCCTTCTTGATGAAGTAGCTGTCCACCACACCATCCAAGTTGATGACATCAATGTCGTCCTTGATGATTTGGATACCCGTCTGGCCAGGCATTGTGGGATTAGTCCACTTGAGTGTCACCTGTCGGCTGCCTGGCGTGTATTCAGCATGCAGATTGGTCACGGCCTCGCTGGAGTTCATCGGCTCCAAGTCAACATCCGAACAAGCAGTGAAAATAGTCAGTATGGCGATAAGACCTAAATATATCTTTTTCATAATGCTATGTGATCTTTAATATTGTTTGTAAAGTCCATTGGAATTGTCGATCTCTGCCAAGGGAACAGGCAAGAAAATCTCGTTGGCGCTGACTGAACGTCCGCTATAATAGGGACGCAGAGTACTCTCCTTGGTCATATAGTTGTTCATTGTGTTCACGAGGTAATCATTACCCCAGCGCACGAGGTCAAACCAGCGGTTGCCTTCCAGAGCCAGCTCTAAGCGACGCTCAAAGCGAACGGCCAGGCGGGCGCGTTCCTTGGTCCAGTACAGGTTTCCGTCCCAATCGGTAGGATACAGGCCCACGTAGTAGTCAGCCTTGGATGGATCGAGGTCTTGGGGCGAATAACTGCCGTCGATGCTATTGGCAGCACGTTGACGCACCTGATTAACCAAGGCACGGGCCTCAACAAGGCTCTCATCGGTAGCGGCATTGGTGCCAGATGCAAGCTCAATGAGGGCTTCGGCTTTCAGGAGCAGGATGTCGGCATAGCGGATGAACATGAAGTTCAACGAACTACAACCCCAAGGCCATGATGCAAGAGCCTCCTCAGGAGCGGGCCAACCTTTCTTGTTGGAGAACTCACCATACACGTCATAGGCACGGCACCAGCCAGCAGTATAGAGATGACCACGCCAGGGATAACCGATACGGCCCACAGTGAAATCTACACGGGGGTCAAGGCAACCGTCGTAGTTCTCTGTAACATTAACATCATTGTATGAACCGTCAAGTAAAGGCAGGCCATTGTTGGGGTCGGTGCGGTAGGCATTCACTAGGTTCTGAGAGCCATAGAAGAAGTCGTCGCCCGTACCATAAAGGTTACCATCGCTGTAAGTACAGTTGAGCAGGTTGGACCAGTTTATGTGGGCGTTGTCACTTGCTGTTGAGCACTGGAGGGCAAACACGCTCTCGCTACCATTGTTGAAAGCAATCTTGGACAGATCACCGAAGTTGTTGTACAGACTGTATTGTCCGCTTGAGATGACAGCGTCTGCATAAGTCCTGACACCCTCCCAGTCACTGATGAAGGCACAAACTTTGGCCATGATGGCCTGGGCAGTCGTTCTGGTAATGCGTCCTGAAGCGCTCTTAGCAGCGGGAAGTACTTCGATGGCCTCGAGCAAGTCACTCTTGATGAACGAGAAGATCTCGTCGCGGGTGAACTCATCGTTGGTCTTAGTGTTCACATTATCTTCCTCGGTAAAGTAAGGTATACGGTTGAAGATGCGGATGAGGTCAAAATAATACCATGCGCGCAGGGTCTTCAGCTCGCCCATCAATTGGTCGGCATTGCTTACTCCACTGGCTGCCTTCAACGCATTCATTGCATTGTGTACACGAGAAATGGCGTAATAGTTGTTCTGCCACTTATTCAGGCAGCTCACATTATCTGAATTGATCTCAGACACCTCCAAGAGATGGATGTTCTCTTCCATTCCGGTGCCGCCACCGCCCTTGTAGGCGTCGTCGCTGCGCACGTCAAAAATCCAGTTGGTCGACGGGCCGGCAAATGCCTCGTTGTTGCCATAGAAGTGCGCTTCCAAACCAGCATAGGCCGATGCTACAAGACCTTCCACAGAACTGTCATCCAGTTGCTCGGCAGTAAACTGTCCCTGAGGAACCGTATCGAGCATATCATCACATGAGGCAAATGCGCCAAGGATGCAGACTACACAAATCAGTCGATATATTGTTGTTTTCATTGCCTTTGAATTTTTAATCATTAATTGTCCCATTGTTTAGAAAGTCATGTTGATACCCAAAGAGAATGTGCGGGCACGGGGATACGGACCGTTATCGATGCGGGCACCATAGGTTGACAGGGGTACCTCGGGGTCAAGACCAGAATACTTGGTCAAGGTGAAAACGTTCTCGACCTGTCCGTAGACATTGAGCGCTGTCAAGCCCAGAGTCTGCATCCAGGGATGATCGAAACGGTAACCCAGCTTGATGTACTTACACTTGAAATAGGAACCGTCCTCAACAAAGTAGGTGGACATGCGGGTCTCATTATTGTCGTCAACGGTAGTCAGGGCAGGAATAGATGCGCCTGTGTTCTCGGGAGTCCATGCATTGAGCACATCAACACCACGGTTGGTGTACAGGTTGCCATAGGTCATGAACTCGGTCTGCTTACGCGTACCATTATATATATCATAGCCAAATTCGCCAGCAAAGAAGGTCGAAAGAGACCAGTTCTTGTAGTAGAGGCCCAGATTAAGACCCATAGCGAAGTCGGGATTGGGGTCGCCGATAATGCAGCGGTCGTTGTCGTTCACGATACCGTCGCCGTTGATATCGCGGTAGATGAGACGGCCAACGCCCTTACCCTCCTGGATGGCATGGTTGCTCACCTGGTCGGCGTTCTGGTAAATACCGTCGCACACATAGCCGTAGTAAACGCCCATGGGCTGACCCTCGATGAGACGGAAGTCACCACCGACGATGCTCACCTTGTCGTTATACTTCTGGAGCTTGTTGCGATACATTGAGAAGTTGTAGCTGGCATCCCAGGAGAAATCGCCGTACATGGGCGAATGGTAGCCCAGATTCAACTCGAAACCGTGGTTCTTCATCTCACCAGTGTTCACATATTTGGCAGCATTCTCACCTGCAACCGAGAGCACGGGAGGAATGGTGATCATGTCCTTGGTGTCCTTCCAGTAATAGTCAGCCGACAGGCTGATCTGATTGTTAAACAGATAAGCGTCGATACCGATGTTAGTCTGGGTAGTGGTCTCCCACTTCAGGTCGGGGTTACCAGTGGTGAGAACCTTGATACCGCTCACCGTGCCGGTGTTAGTACCGTTCAAGTCATAAGCACCGTTACCGATATCATAAACGTAGGTTGAATAAGCAGCATAGTTGTTGGCAATTGCCGAGTTACCGTTCTGGCCCCAAGCGGCACGGATTTTCACGTTGCTAATGACGGGATTCTTTACCCAGAAACTCTCCTCCGAGATACGCCATGCAGCCGAGAATGCGGGGAAAATACCCGAATTGTGCTTGCTTGACAGACGCGAGGTCTGATCTCGGCGCAGTGTTGCCGAGAACAAGTAGCGGTCAGCATAATTATAGTCCACCTTGCCGAAGAGCGAGAACAAAGCCCATTCCTGCTTACCGCCGCCATTGGTCATTGTACCCGAACCAGAGCCAATCTGCATGTAGTCGACATCCTCAAAGGCATAGTCCTTGCGTGTGGCGGACAGGTCTTCATATACATACTTTATGGCCTCGGTACCGGCAAGGAAAGTCAGGTGATGAACACCATTAATGTCCAGCAGGTAGTTTGCTGTGTTGGTCCAAGTCCAGGTATCGCCCTGGCCATAAGCGCGGCTCACGGCTCGGTTGCTCGAGATGTCACTGGGGCGGACGTTGCGGGTGAGCGCCTTATTAAGGAACTGGACATGCTCAATACCGATATTGCTCTTCAAGGTCAAACCCTTGATGGGCATGATGTCAATATAGGCGTTACCGAAGATGCGCCATGACGAGTTTTGGTTATCACGGGCATTGTAAAGTGTCTGCACGGGATTGTCAATGTCGCTACCCAACATGGCTACGGGGTCGGCAAACACACCTTCAGCCGAATAGATGGGAATTGCAGGATGCTGACGCATGGCGCTATAAGGAATGCCACGGTCACCATTAGTGTCGGCACCTCGATTGTCCCACTTCGCCACCATCAAGTTTTCACCCACGCGGATGTACTGGTTGAAGTTGTAGGTGGAGTTCACGCGTGCGCTGATGCGCTTGTAGAATGTGCGGTCCATCAAACCGTTCTGATTGATGTAGTTGCCCGAGAAAAGGTAGGAACCCTTTTCGCTGGCATTGGAGATGCTGGCCGAGATGTTGTGGGTCCACGCTGAGCTGTAAACTGCCTTCTGCCAATCGGTATCAGCAGTGGCGATGCCATTGACGCTGCTTACCAGCTGGGGAGTTGCTCCATTACCATACAATGCCGCTGCGGCCGTGGGGGCGATACCGTCGTTCTTTGCGGCCTGCCAGTAAGCCTGACCCCACTGTGCTGCATTCAGCACATCAAATGTCCTGACAACTGTCTGCAAGGCTGCATTGTAGTTCAAGTTGATGGCCATGCGACCGTCCTTGCCTTTCTTGGTGGTAATAATAATGACACCGTTAGCAGCGCGGCTACCATAAATTGAAGCCGATGAAGCATCTTTCAGAACCTGAATGGATTCGATGTCATTGGCATTCAACGAATTCAGATTTTCGTTTGTAGCCACACCATCGATGACGTACAAGGGATCACAAGCATTGACGGTGCTCATACCACGCACGCGGATGGTTGAACTACCTCCACCAGGAGCAGCATCGGTCACGATGTCAACACCCGAGAGTTTTCCCTGCATTGAGTTGAGCATGTTGGGGTCACTCTCGCTGATCGGGCCCTTCATGTCCATCACAGCCACGGCACCGGTCAAGTCAGCCTTACGCTGTACCTGGTAACCGGTCACCACGAGTTCTTTTAACTCGACGGCGTTGTCCTTGAGGGTGATGGTCATACCGGGCTGTGCGGCCACTTCCATTTTCTCATAGCCAATATAGGAAACCACGAGCGTGGCACCCGGATTGACATTGATTACGAAATTGCCGTCAAAGTCAGTAACAGTACCATTGCTGGTACCTTTCTCAACCACAGTAGCGCCGATGACTGTTTCGCCAGTTTCATCGACAACAGTACCTGTGATTTCAGTCTGCGCATACATGAAAGTACACGTCAGCACAAGCATGAAGCTGAGTAGAAATCTTTTCAGTCCTTTCATTTTTGTTACGGTTTTGGTTAATACTATAAATTTTTTTCTGCAAAGTTAATTAGCTGAAATATTGCGAACTATCACTTTTCGTTCTTCTACTCGCAAATTTGATACAATGTAACTTTTTTGTTATTCAATGAACGATTTTTACAAGTGTAATAGTTGTCGGGGTAGTACTTTTGCATATCAGAAATAGCAAAAGGTGTGGACTTTTCCGTTTCACTTTCGAATCAGGTCTGCGACAACCGTAGAATAGATGAAACGTCAGTCCACACCATTTTTATGTCTCAATAAAAAGGTGATGTACTGAACTCCCTATTCCGTATAATCAAGGTCGCAGTTTGATTCGAAAAGAGTCAGCAGTTCAGATCTTCCAAAATGTCTTTTATTTTCCTTCTTTAGCAAGAGGATTTGCAAATATAGCAATTTCCTTTCAAATCAAGAAACATATTCCATTAAAACTAGAATAAAAAGGAAATTGTTGATCACCTTATTGTTTGGCTGTACCAAAACCAGGTGCTTTACGCCTTGTTGCGAACATCTCCCGGCACCATGCCATACTCATCCTTGTAGCACTTGGTGAAATAAGATGGTGATGAGAATCCAACTTGATATGCAATTTCACTTACGGTGTACTCGGTAGTCACAAGAAGATGCTGAGCTTGTGACAGTCTCGCTCTACGCAAGAGATCCACCGGAGTGCATCCAGTCAATGCCTTCACCTTGCGATAGAGCTGAACACGACTGAGCCTCATTTCGGCAGCCAAATCCTCAACACTCAAGTCACTGTTAGCCATACGCTCCTCCACTATCTTCTTGAAACGTGAAATAAAAGCGTCCTCCAACTGTTCAACGGCAGAACTTGTTTGTGTGGTTGGCATTGTGGGCTTAGAGGTATCGTTCACTGAGGGCATGCCCCACAGATCCTTTAATTGGTGACGGCTATGCAACAGATTACTGATACGCGCCTTCAACAATTCGGGTGAAAATGGTTTAGTGATATAGGCATCGGCACCGCTCTCGTAGCCTTCAATCTGATGCTGGTTTAAGGCTCGTGCAGTGAGAAGGATTACCGGGATGTGACTGGTTATCATGTCGCTCTTCACCTGTTGGCAGAACTCCAAACCATTCATTACGGGCATCATCACATCAGAGACAATCAAGTCGGGCACATGTTCTCGGGCAACGTCAAGACCGTGCTGTCCGTCTTCGGCCTCAAGCAGACGGTATTTTCCCTGCAAAATGCTATGCAGGTAAGCACGGATGTCAGCATTATCATCAACGAGCAACACGGTTGGGGCATCTTCATCCCCTTCGATGATTTCTGATTCGGTTGTAATAGGCTGCGTGATGGTTAAGGCATCAATCTGCTCACTTGACAGGCCAGGAGTTGACGTACCCACTTGGGCGTCAAGCATCTTGTTGATGAGTTGCGTGAGTTGATGGGTGTTGCGCCGCACGATGGAGAACAGGCCGCTGGTTTCCTCGCCAGCATTCTTCATATCTTGTGTCTCGGCCAATTGCGTCAAGGGACCCTCGATGAGTGTCAGCGGAGTCCTTAACTCGTGGCTCACTTGGGTGTAGAAATCGAGTTGCTCCCGTTCCATTTTGGTTCGCTCGTCATGTATGCGGGCGCGCTGCAGATAATACATGTAAATGCCGGCCAACAAGAGCAGCAACAAGGCAATGGTCGCGAGAGCCAGAAAAGTGAGCGTGCGCTGGTTGGCTAGTTGTTGAAGGTAACCACTCGCTTTTTGATGCAGTTGATCAATATAATGAGACTGGCGCAATATCTCGTCACTTTCCATTAGTAGGACACGGGCATTTTCGCGGGTGACGAGCGCTGACATCAATTTTGTCTCTTTTTCATAGGGTTTGCCCTCAAGGATGTCAACAGCCAACTGAATCAACTGGTCTCCATGGGTCGGATAAATATAGGAAGCGTCCAGAAGTGAATCACGCACCTGCACAATTCCGCCATTTTCGCCAGGCAATCCATCGATTCCACAGAATAGCGGCAATGTTCCTCCAACATCAGCAAAAGCTTTGCGGGCACCCATCGCCGTGCGGTCATTCATTCCGAACACCAAATCAATCTTCTCACCGCTGTTCTTGGCGAGCCATTGCTTGACATTATTGTAGGCCGTTGGTTCAGTCCAGTCGCCCTGCAAGGCAGCCACAATCTGGATGCCGGGATGCGCTTCCAAAGCTTCACGGAAACCGTTATGGCGTTCGATAGCCGGTGAAGAGCCCTCTAATCCCATCACCTCAATGATACGTCCATGTTCATTCAAGCGTGTGGCTACATACTCTCCCATCAAGCGCCCAATCTCGTAGTTGTCGGCACCCATATAGGCAGTATATTTCTTTGAACTCGTTTTGCGTTCAAACACAATAACAGGAATACCCTTGTCGTATGCCCGATCTATCGCCGACGAAATTGTTGAGACCTGATTGGGTGCCACAATCAGCAAGTCAATACCCTCATTCACAAGGCTATCAATCTGCTGGACCTGGCGTTCATCGCTATCATCGGCCGTAGCAAACCGCAACTCAATATTTTCATGGAAATAGGCTCCAATGATCAATTCCGAGTTCTGTTTGTCACGCCAGATGTCATCAGAACACTGCGATACCCCGATTCGATATTTCTTCTCGTTTTGCGAGCATGAAGCCAACAACAAAATCAACAAGATAGTTATACAAAATTTCTGCTTGTGCATTCTTTTTGTTTTTCTAATTTGCCACTCAACATCTATAAATCGAGTGTGGTTTAATATCAATCGTGCTGCAAATATTACATTTTTTTTAGAAATAACAAAATTTACTAGTCATTTTCTGATAATTCATAGCCTAGCAACCGAAAAGAGACGAGGCCTATCACCCCTTCGACAATAGATCACGCCTCCAATCAAACTCTCTAGAAATGATGAGTTTAAAAAGGGGGAATAACCCCCCTTTTGTATTCCCCCTTTTTGTGATATAATAAGCATAGTTGCTGATATGACGTTTTAATCAAAATTCTTTAACACGCTGAAAATCATTAAAATATAACATCAAGTATTAAAAAGTCATATCATTCTCAAGTTCCTCCAGCTCCACAAATCAATTTATAAGTTGCTGAAAATCAGCGACTTATATTTATTTCATTGGATATCCATTACTATGGGTGTTATGGTTATTTTCTTTGAGGATTTGTGGAGAGGGGGGTGGTGCAGGTGGTGTAGATGAAGCGGGGATGAATGGTGGTGGTGAAGCGGTATTGGCTGGCGTTGGCGAGCATTCCTGCTGTGTCGCCGCCGTTATCGTCGCCCGTGAGTTTGAAAAGGCTTTCCTTCATGGTCCACAGGCGGGTAAAGGCGACCTTGGGGCGTGGCGAGGCTTCGATTTGCCGCATTTCACCGGCGCTCATCACGCGGCGAGCAACCTCGGGGCTGTAATGCCCTGTGGTCTCGATGTCGATGCCGATAGGACGGTCACTCACAGCCACGGCCACCGCCTCATGGCAGTGGCTCAGGCTGAAGTGGATGTCGGGATGGCCTTTAAGCAGGGGTTTGCCGCTGTTATCGTGGATAAACACGGGCAATTCATCGATGCCGTATTCCAGCAGCAGGGCACGCTGCAGCAGGCGGTAGGCGGCTATGCACAGTCGCTGGTCGCGCTCCTGGCGGTAGCGCAGGGCATATTCTCGCCGCTGCGGGCTGACCGCCGCCAATGCCTCGTCAAGGTCAAATCCGTCGATATTCTCGTCGATATAAATCACCGTTTCAACTCAAAACTGATATGCTGTCCCTTGTGCAGGGCAAAGATGATAGCTGCCTCGATCAGGTAGGCGATGAGGTAGCTGTGCCAGATGTATTGCGGCAGCATACGCGCCATGAGCCACAGCACAGGAATCACCGTCAGCGACAGGGCAAATGAGATGAACAGCGCCATGCGGTGGTGGCTGTAGAGCTTGTAGACAATCATCAGCACGTAGATGTAGCAGAAGGGGATGAAACTCAAAGCAAACACGCGCAGAGCCTGGTTACTCTGGGCCAGCATGTCGGGCTCGTCACAGCCGAACAGCCGTGCGATGCCCTGCGGGAAGATCCACACGAGCAGGCAGGTGATGACCATGGCCGTGGTGATGAAGCGGAAGGCCCGCTTGATGACCGTGCGAACGCCCTCGTTGTCGCCCTTGCCCACCTGGATGGCACCCAACGACTGCAGCGTCTGGCACGTTCCCGACAGGAACAGGTTATAGACCTGCAAGAGGTTCATACACAGGGCAAACACAAATATACCTGTGCGGCCCGTGGTGGACAACACGATGCTGTTGGCGCTGAACAGGAGCAAGGTCAGGCAGATCGAGGCCACGGCAAGCGGTGCCCCCTGCGAAACAATGCGTTTCCACGAGGCTGCAAGCCCGTCGGTCGAGAAAACGGGAACCAGGCGGCGGTTCTCGGGTTTACGCCAATGGGTAAGCAGGATGGCGATACCCACCAGATGCCCCACCACCGTCGCAGCCGACGATCCCGTGATGCCCCAGCCAAAGAACTTGATGAATACGATATCCAGCAGCAGATTCACGGCATTGTCGATAATCACCGCCAGCGACACCAGCCGCGGGCTGCCGTCAACACCCACCATGGTTGACAGGCCCCACATGAGGATAAACGCAGGGTTACCGATGAGCAGTACCTGCATGTAGTCCTGTGCCAAGGGCAGGATCTGCTCGTTGCTGCACAGCAGGCGTGCCGTCTGGTACGGGAACATCAATCCGCCGACAATTGCCAATACGAGGCACAGTCCCAAACTCAGCGACAAGGCACGGGTAAAGAAACGACGAGCATCATCGATTTTCTTCTGCCCCAGCGCATAGGCCACCAGCATGCCCGCACCCGCATTGATGAGCAGGTGCAGGGTGAAGATGAACTGATTGATGGGCTTGGACAGGTTGATGGCGCTCACGCCGTCCTCGCTGATGAGGTTGCCCACGATGATACCGTCGACCACATTGCCCAGGCAGCCTGACAGAGCCACCAGGATATATGCCCACAGGTAACGGTAGAACTGGGCGGTGATATTGTTGTCTTGCTCTTGCAGTTTCATTGTCGATTACATGTCAAAGAAACCGAGTGAACCAATGGCGGTGAGCATGCGCTCCACATAGTCCCACGAGGTGGGCGACCAGGCGAAGCCCAAACGATAGAGCACCTGAGTCGTGTAGTCGTTGTCGCGCTTCACGTCGGCGGTCTTCTGGCCGTGGGCCATATCCTGGTAGGCCAGCAGCGAAGCCATCTGTTTGGCCATCTGCGGGTCCTCCTTGGCCTTCTCCATGGCCTCGGCAAACTCTTCCTGCTCAACAAAGCGTACGCCCTTGCCCACAGTATCAAGTCCCATCAGTACGTCACCTAGGAACTGGCCGTGGATGTTGTAGGGATGGAAGACGGTGCACTCCTTGGGTGTGGAACTCAGCAGCACGATGGCATGAGCCACCTCGTTGATGGGCGAGAATTCCACCTGCTTGTTGCGCATGCTGTAAGGACAGCTGCCTAACATGTTATAGACCTTGATGCGGCCCATGAACGAGTTGGTGGCGAAGTTGGCCTGGAACTCGCCGTCGGTCGAACGGGCGGCAAGGTTGCCCACGCGCATAATCTTGGCGTTGAGTCCGTGCAGTGCCACGGCATTGAGAATCAGGCGCTCGGCCATGAACTTGGAGTAGATGTACTTGTTGCCCAGGAACTGACCCATGTAGAGGCGTTGCTCGGTAAAGATGTCATCCTTGATTTCTCCGGCCCACAAGCCGCGGGTGCTCGCCGTGGAAACGTGAACGAGCTTGGCGCCCATCTTGAGGCAGTAGTCCACGCATCGTTGGGCGCCGCCAATGTTCACGTCCTCAATCTCGGTGCCCTCGCTGAAGTGCTTAACGATAGCGGCACAGTTGAAGATCGTATCCACATGCAGGCCCTCGCCGAAGTCGCTGGTCACGTCGCCCAGGACGATGTGCAGGCGTTTGCCGAACAGGTCTTTGAAAGCGTCCGAGAAATAGTAGAACAGCAGGGTGCGCAAGCGGCCTTCGGCGGCTTCCTGGTCCTTGCCGCGAACCAGGCAGTAGATGTTCTCGGCATCCGAGTCGATGAGCTCACGCAGGATGTGGATACCCAGATAACCCGTGGCACCGGTCAGCAGCACATTGCCCAACTTCTGGCGCTCACCCTGGCGGAAGACTGACAGGGTGTTCTTCTGCAACAGGTTGTTGATGGCGGTGTAGTCAAATCCGGTCACCTCGTCATCGCCCTCGTTACCACTGTCGCCCGTAATCAGGCGTGTCAGTTTGCGGGGCGTGGGGTTGGCGAATACGTCACCATAGGCAACGTGCAGGCCAGCCTTGTCGGCCTCGATGATGACGCGTGTCACGACGAGCGAGGTGCCGCCCAACTCAAAGAAGTTGTCGGTTGCACCCACCTTGTCCATCTGCAGGATGTCGGCAAAGATATCGCAGAAGGTGCGCTCGGTGTCGTTGGCAGGCTCCACATAGGCCGAACTAATGGCCAACTCGGGCTCGGGAAGCGCCTTGACGTCGGTCTTGCCGTTAGGCGTCATGGGCATCTCCTTGAGCTGCAGATAAGCCGTGGGCACCATGTACTGCGTCAGACTCTTGGAAATTTCGGCCTTCAGTGCATCGGGTGCAATCTCGAGGTCGGCAGTATAGTAGGCGCACAGGTGCTCCTTGTCGTTGATTTTGCGGATGAGGATGACCACTTTCTTCAAGCCCTCGACCTTGAGCATCACGTTCTCGATCTCGCCGAGCTCAATGCGCAGGCCGCGCAGCTTAATCTGGTGGTCGGTACGTCCCAGGATGACGACATCGCCGTCGGGCAGCCACTTGGCATAGTCGCCCGACTTGTAGATGCGCACGCCGTGGTAGTCAATGAAGCGTTCCTTGGTCATCCCGTCAAGGTTGTTGTAGCCATGAGCCACGCCACGGCCGCCGATGTACAATTCACCAACGACACCCACGGGCAGCTCGTTGCCGTCCTGATCGACGATATACTCGACGACGTTGAGCTGCGGCTTGCCCACGGTAACCATGTCGGCATGGGTCAGCTCCTTGTTGTTCGACGCCACGGTAATCTCGGTGGGGCCATAGCAGTTGAAGATGCGGGCCTTGGTGACCTTGCGGATCTGTCCGAGCAACTGGTCAGAGAATTTCTCGCCACCGGCACGCACGATGTTGATGCGGCTGATGGCATCGCAGAAATCCTCACTCGTGAGCCACGTCATCCATCTTGACGGTGTGCCTGACACCATGTTGACATGTTCCTCATTGATAAGACGAGCCAAATCAAGCGGATTGTTGGCCTGCTCCTCGGTGGCGACAACAAGCGTCTTGCCGTTGAAGAAGGCGGTGCCGATGTCTTGCAGGGCGGCATCAAACGAGATGGTCGTCACACTCATGATGCGCTTAGCATCGGTCATCACACCGTTGGCGAACACATTGGCTGGATGGCCGTATAGGTAATTGCAGATGCCGCGGTGGTGCAGCATCACGCCCTTGGGACGGCCTGTTGAACCACTGGTGTAAATCAGGTAGGCCAGGTCCTCGGGAGTGATGTCGGGAACACGGTATTCCTCATGAGCGGCAATCAGGTCCTCAACGTTGATGGCCTTGTCGGCGGGAACGCTGTCCATGCGGTCCGCTGTGGTGATGATGTAGCGCGCCTCGCTGTCCTCAAGGATGAGTTTTACTCGGTCGGCAGGATACTCGGGATCGCAGGGGATATAGGCAGCGCCAGACTTCAAAACACCGAACAAGGCGAGTACCAGGCGGCTGGTGCGCGGCAAGAGCAACGCGACACGGTCACGAGCCGTCACGCCACGGCTCTGCAGGGCAGCAGCGATGCCGGTAGTTACCTCGTTCATTTCCTTATAGGTAAATCTGCCGTCGATGGCAACCAGCGCCTCGTGGTCGGGCTGCGTCTGGGCAAAGTGGCCAATGCACTCGTGGAAGAACGTGAACGGCGCTTCGCCTGTAGCAGTCTGTCGCAAGTGGTTCAGTTCCTCCTCCTGGTTGGCGCTCACGATAGACAACTGGCGTAATTTGGCTTGCGGTGCCTCCATCATCCTGTTGGCGACGGCGACAATGCTCTCGGCAAGGCCACATCCCACACGCTCGCTGTAAATCGAGTCGTCATATTGCACGACTACACCTCGGGATTCAATCTTGATGTTGATTTTGAACTTAGGCACATTCAGTTCCAGGAGTTCCTGACCGATGGGTTTGCCGTTGACAGTGTATTGCGAGAGCACTCCCACCTGATAGGCATAGGCAATCGCAGGGCGGAAGCCATAATCGGTGGCAATGCGGGCAAAGGGATAGTCCTCGTGGCGCAAAGTCTGGTCAAACGTGTCGCTGGTCTGTTTCAGGAAGTCTCCCACCGTCACATCGTCGATGCTCATACCCAATGCTAGGGTGTTGACAAACATACCCACCGTATCAGCGATTTTGAGATTACTGCGGCCGCTGCTCACGGTGCACAGATAGACATCGCGGTTGTTGGTATAGCGTGAAACGACATAGGCAGTAGCGGCGAGGAACAGGTGGGCGGGCGTTATCTCCTGCTTGCGGCAGAAAGCCGTCGCCTTTTCAAAGTCGGCAGGACATACAGCCTCGCCGATGTAACCCTGCTCGTCACTCTTGGGCAGGTCGGCGGGTATTTCGCTGGCACCCTCGCAGGTCTGCAGTTTCTCGGCAAAGAACCGCTGGGCCTGCTTGAAGGTGTCGGTTTCCTCGGCAGCCTGCTGGTCGGCAACAAAATCCAGGTAATTGTAGGACTCTTTCTCAATTTCCTTGCCCTCGAGGGTAGCATTGAGTTGGCGAATAAGCAGGTCGGCCGAGCCACCGTCGAACAACAGATGGTGAACATCCATCAGCAAGTTCACACCGCCCGGGGTTTTCACGACCTCAAAGCGGTAAAGCGGTGCCTTCTGCAGGTTGAAGGGACGCACAAACTCGTTCTTGTATTTTGCGAGCTCTTCATCACTCATCTCGGTGATTCCAACCTCAACGGGAACGCTGTCCTCGGTTGTTTGCATAATAGTGTCCCCCTCGGTCATGAAATGGACATTCAACTCGGGATGGGCCTCGATGACGCGCTTAACCGCATTGGCAAGGTCTTGGGTGTTGGTACCCTCGGGATATGAGAGCAGATAAGGAATGTTGTAGATGGTGGAAGCAGGATTCTTCAGACACTCGAAATAGACACCAGTCTGGGCATAGGACAGCGGTGCACTTGTCCGTTCATTTTGGGAAGGAGACGCAAGATTTTGCGTCTCTACGCTTCCTCCTGCAAGCAGCATCTTGAGGATTTCGTTCTCGATAGTCTGAATAGTGCCCGTTTTCACCAGACTGCGGGAGTCAAGGGTCACGCCATAACGCTTGTTGACCTGTACAGCCAACTTGATGGCCGAAATCGATGTTAATCCGGCATATCCCAGTACTGTGGTGACACCAAAGTCCTTGTTGTTGACGATATCAGCGACGATTTGATGCAGTTCCTGCTCGAGCACGTTCATGGGCACGTTGGCTTCCTCGACAGCAGCGGCCTTCTTCTCGGGCTTAGGCAGGGCGCGCTTATTTACTTTTTGATTCTGGTTAAGCGGGATGGCGTCGATCTGCATGGTCACGGCAGGCACCATATAAGGCGGTTTCTGGTCCAGAATGAAGTTGTTCAGTGCCTCAATATCCACCTGGCTGTCGCTCACGATGTAGGCAGCGATGAACTTGCCGCCGCCTTCCTCGTCAAAGGCCTGAACCGTAGCATCCTTGATGCCCGGGAACTCGCGAATCACACCTTCTACCTCCTTCAACTCGATGCGAAAACCGCGAATCTTTACCTGGCCGTCACGGCGTCCCACAAACTGGATGTCGCCCGAGGGCAGGTAACGAACGATGTCGCCTGTGCGATAGACGCGGGCATATTTCTCATCGGTAGTGAACGGATTTGATATATATACTTCGGTGGTTTTCTCGGGACGGTTCAGATAGCCGCGGCTCACTTGGGGACCAGATACCCACAACTCACCTGCCGCACCTAAGGGTAACCGATGGCCTTGCGGGTCAACGATATACAGGCGCATATTGTCCAACGGCTTGCCGATGGGGATTTCCTTCATCTTCTTTTCCACCTGATAGGTTGTGGTGAAGATGGTGCACTCGGTAGGACCATATACGTTATAGAACTTATAACCCTGCGGCGGGGTGAGTGATGCCAATTTTTCGCCGCCTGTCGAGAGGTACAGCAGCGAGTGGTTTTCGATACTCGTGGCGAACTGGTATCCCACCTGTGTCGTCATGAACGAGTGGGTGATGTGGTTTTGCTCGAAGTACTCATTCAGAGCAATCAGGTCCAAACGGAGTTCCTCGGGTACAATATAGACGGTCGCACCGCAGGTCAGTGCGGGATACATGTCCATCATGCAGGCATCAAAGCCGTAGCTGGCATATGCGGCCACATTGTGCTCGGCTTTGAGGTCATAAAAGCGTTGATACCAATTACAGAAAGCCACGAGGTTACCATGAGTCAACTGGCAACCCTTGGGAATGCCTGTTGAGCCTGATGTGTACAGCAGGATGAACAACTGCTCGGGTTTGATGTCCACTTGGGGTGCAGGCTGTGCGGGCAAGCCCATGATGTCCTTGGTCAAGAGCACCTCGCCCTGGTATTCATCAACGATGGTTCGCAGTTCCTCGTCGGCAATCAACAGCTTGGCACTGGCGTCCTGCATCATGAAATTGAGGCGTTCCTTGGGGTAACTCGGGTCTAGCGGTTGATAGGCGCACCCAGCCTTGAGGGCACCTAGCGAGGCGATAGGCATCCACTCGCTGCGGGGAATCAGGATGGAAACGACGTCCTCGGTTCCCAGCCCCTTGGCTGCGATGTGGGCCGCGATGCGGTCACTAATTTCATCCACCTGAGCATAAGTGAACGTCTTATCCATATAGACTGCAGCAACGGCATCGGGCGTGGCCTTGGCTTGACGGCGGAACAGCGAGATGATGGTCTGGCTAGCATCGTAATCCACATCGTTGTGGTTGAAGCTGTCAAGCGTCTCTATTTGGCTGTCGGTCGAGATGCTGATGTCGCTAAGCCGTTCCTTGTTGAGGAAAGCGTTCAGGATAGCATCGTAGCTCTCCAAAATCTGGCTGATGAGAGCCTGGGAATATTCGTTGGCGTTGTATTCGGCCTTAGCCTTGTATTTACCATCCTGGATAAAGACCTTCATGTAGAAAGAGGCATCCAGCGTGCTGTTGCCAATGCGGATGGTCTTCATGGGCTTGCCACCCATCGTTTCGTTGTCAAAGAGTTGCCCATGCCAAGCGAACATCGAATTGCTCTGCAGCTTCAGGTCGGTCATCACGTCGGTGAAGGTGTAGGCCTCGTGCTGGCGGCAGCCGCTCATCTGGTCTTGGCCATTTTGCAGCAGTTCCAGCACAGTGGTGTCGGCTGTGAATTTGGCATAGACGGGTAAGGTCTTTACCGTCATGCCCACCGAACGGGCAAACCGCTTATCCGACCTGCCATTATAGACTGTGGTGAACAACGATTCCTGCTCGTTGTTGAATTTGGCAAGCAGATAAGCATAGGCCGTGGTAAACAGCGTACTCTTGAAAATGCCCGTCTGTTTGCAGAAAGCATCGACACTCGCCATGTTCAGCGCCAGCGTGCGTGTCATATTATCCTCGCTGTGCTCTGGCTCTTCCAGGTCGGGAAGGAATTGGGTAAAGGTGTCGCCGCAGTCAAAACTCTGGGCATACCATTGACGGCCCTCGGCCAGCGCATCGGTTTGACGCAGTTGAGACTCGGCCTCAGCAACCTGCATGAGGGTCAATTCCTCGGGAGCAATGGGTTCGCCGTGGTAAGCCCTGTCAATGTCTTGCAGCATAATCTGCATCGAAGTGCCGTCAACGATGATGTGATGGTAATCCAAAAACAGGTAATATTGGTTTTTGTCGTGCAGCACATGGACGTGGAACAGGCGGCCACCGTCAATGTCGAAGGGTTCTATGAGATGTTGCTTCTCTTGTTCGATGTCCTCTATCTCCTCGATGTTGAGCGACCAAGGCTCGTTGTCCATGTCAAGCGTTTGCATGGGTTCGCCGTCATCGTTCAGAGCGATGCGGGTGAACAGCGTGGGGTGAGCCTTAAAGGCTGTTTCTACAGCATCAAGTAGTCGTTGGCCGTCTAGTGAACCGTCCAACACGTAAATGTAAGGCAGATTGTAGTATGGCTCTCCCTTGTGGCTTGAACATTCCACATAGATGCCGTATTGGGAGGTTGATAAGGGTGCTGATAATTTCATATTACTTGTTCTTGGGTTTTGTTATTACCATTTGGTTGAAAAGATGCGCGGGTTGACTATCAGTGTAATGTATCCCCATCGCAGGTCGTTCTTTTTAGTGGATCGTTTGAGTAGCTCCATGGTTTCACTTCCTTTCATGAATGAGGCACCAACCGATAACTTCACATCACGGGATAAGGCGTAGCCTACCTGCAATTCCACCTCGTGGCCGAGGGTTCTTTTCATATCATCAAGATTGGTGGCAGTTGCCAGATAATGATAGCTGACATTGCAGACAAGTCCTTTCATGGGGCTGTACATTGCACCGAAATAGGCATTTTGCAGGCCGGGAGTAAATCCATCACGATAGGCGCTCACATAGAAGAAGTCCATGGCTCCATAAAACTTATGGTGAGAGCCATAGACCGTGCTGAAACCTTTGATGACATCATGATGAACCATGCCAAGGTTGTGCCCAGTGGGCACGGCAAAATACTTGTCACCGCTCAGGTAGTCATAGCCCACAGTGAAACTGTAGTTGGCAGCAGGCTTGAAGGTGATCTTTCCACTGGCCATCCAGGCATCGATTTTAATGCCATCCTCGTTATTGCCGAACTGGTGATAATAGGAGGCCTCGGCAATCCAACGCTCGGGATGGAACAACACATATGTTCCCAACAGATGTTGGAACCATGTCTTTTCATCCCCTCCAGAATGCGATATGTCATTTTGCATGCCGATGTTCATGAACAGCAACGACGTCCCCAGGGGAAATCGCGGCAGGTCATAGTGATACCACGCGGCATGTAAGGTTTTGTAGGGCTGCGCACCATTACTGTAGTAAGAGCCGCCGCTGTTCATCACTTCGGCATTCTGGTTATAGGCTAAAATGACATGCGCCTTATGGCCATGCCCTTCATATCCCAGTCGCAGAATATCGTGGGAAGGTGATGTCATTGACCAATCATCGGTGCCGATGATACGTTCGTCATCATAGGACAACGCCACCCTACCCACCTGACCGAACAGACCAATGCGTGAGGTCAGCTTCGCCCAGGTCTCATGCAGGTTAAAGGCACCTTTCCCCGCTTGTCCCCACACGCCGGAGTGCTGCGGGGTGACGCGGACTTCAAGCCAGTCGCGCTTGAAGTTGATGGGCAGTCGCGTTCGGCTGAGCACGAAATCGGACGTGGGCACCTTGTCCGGTTCCACAATCTCATACCCGTCGTCTAAGACGGGCTCTGCCGACAGACCGCCATATCGGGACTCTCCACGCCCCAAAAACTGCAGGTCAATGCTCAGCTCGTTATGCTTGACAACGCTGCTGTCATTGTCGGTTTGAGCAATGGCAGGCAGGGCTGTCAAGACGAGAGTTGCTATCAGGCAAATCTTGAAAATGTGCTTGTGCATGATAGGCAGTGGGATTATTCGAACTCAAACAAGTTGATGAATCCTGTGATTTTGAACACGTTCTTGATGTCGTCATTCACGTTGCGCAAAGTGACTTTCTTGCCTTTTGCTTTAGTCTTCTTGAGCACGTCGAGCAGGATGCGCAGGCCACTGGATGCGATGTACTCCAATTCTTTGCACTCAAACACGATGTCTTTTGCCTCTTCACTGGCCGTAATGGGCTTGAGGGTTTGTTCGGTCTCGATGGCGGCTGCCGTATCGAGCGATCCTGTCATTGTGATGACGATGAGTTCGTCAAACTCTTCAATTGTCGTTTTCATAATGTCTTATTCGTTTTTATCATTGTTTTGCTGGTAGTTCTTTTTGAGGGTGAGCACGTTCTTGCCGTTGATGCGCTCATAGTTGATGGAATCCATCAACTGTTGCACCAGCAGGATGCCAAGCCCGCCGATAGGACGGTCTTCGGCACTCAGTGTGGTGTCGGCATTACCTCCTTGTGTCGGGTCAAAGGCCTTTCCCTGGTCAGTGATGATGAATTTCAGCCATTGTTCGGTGGCTTTTGCATCAACGGTAATGTCCCCCTTTGTACCCAGGGGATAGGCATAGCTCATCACGTTGACCACGGCCTCCTCGACCGCGAGCGTCAATTGTGACGTGAGCGACGTCTCAAGGTTTAATTGCTCGCCAACGGTTTTGACAAATCTATTGAGTTCGGGCACTTGATGAATGTCGTTTTTCAGCGTTAATGATTCATGCAGTACCTCTTTCTCTTTGGGTTGACGGTAATGGAGAGCGAGCATGGTCAGGTCATCGCTCTGACTTGCATTGTTCTCAAACTGATGAACCGCTTCAAGCATGGAATCCATAACCTGTGCCGGCATGGTCTCGCCACGTCGCATGCAGGCTTGGGCGACTTCTATTACGCGTGGCAGACCAAAGAGTTTGCGCTCCGAATTATTGGCTTCGGTCAACCCGTCGGTATAGAGGAACAACGTTGTCCCATCATTTAATTGCTCCAGTTGCTGGGAATATTTGAAATCTTCGAACAGACCTATCGGAAGATTTGCTTTGACCGGTAGGGATTTTACATCATCACCGATAAGCAACGGAGCATCATGACCGGCATTGCAGTAACGCAGTCGGCCCGTGGGCAAGTCGAGAACTCCGATGAACAGGGTGACAAACATATTGGTCTCGTTACCCTCAGCAGCGATTTCGTTGATGACTTGCATGATGTTGGCCGGGTTGCTCTCGCGTTGCGCCTGGCTGCGGAAGAAGGAGTGCACCACTGCCATCACCAGCGACGACGGTACGCCCTTGCCGCTCACGTCACCGATGCAGAAGTACAACTTCTCGTCACGGATGAAATAGTCATACAAGTCACCTCCCACTTCCAGGGCGGTAATCTGCTTGCCGCTCACTTCTATATCGGGTCTGCTGATATCCTGGTTGGGCAGCATCTCGGACTGAATGTTTTGGGCGATGCGCAACTCACTGTCGGTGCGTTCCTGGTTGACTCTGGATCGGTGGAGCCGTCTCACGTATTTGTTAAACTGGTACAGGATGAATCCCAACAATGAGAAACCTGCCAATAACATCCATAGCAGATTGTGGCGCATTTTTTTCAATTTGCCGAAGACCTCATTGTCATAACAAACCATTACCACCTGCCAATGGGGATCACCCCGCATGAACGCATAATAGGCATAGCCCTTGCCGTTTTCCTTGTCGGTGAATGTAATGATCTTGCTGCGGCCGGTACTGCTGAGTTTGCGCTCATAGGTGCTGTCATTGATCATTTCCACGACTGCAGTCACATCGCTCTGTTGGGTATGACTCGAGTCGGGTTGGGAAATGAGTTTGCCGTCCTCGGTGAGCAACAGGAAAAAGGTCGAAGGGTAATTATGTTTGGTGTTCAAAGTATCGATAATACCTTGAGTGGACAAGTCTATGCCGAATACGCCCACAATCTTTCCGCTGTCATCGCTGAAAGGCATGGAATAGGTGGTGACAACCTTCCCGCTGGCGTCAGCGTCCAAATAGGGGTCGCTCCAGGACGATTTGTTATTCAAGACGGCCTGCTCGTAAAACTCTCGTTGGGTATAGTCGTGACTTTCGCTTGCCAACTGCACGATAGCGATACTGTCGCCGCGGCGAATGGCGCATGGCTCAAACAGCCGCTCACGGTCAGGATAATATCCGGGGACGAAGGCCACAAAACTGCTCATCACATCATCATTGGTGGATACCAGGCGGTGCTGGATGCCGTAGATGTGGTCGGGCTGATCGATTTGCCGCTGAATGGGCCACAAATAGTTGCGAACCATGTTTTCGTTGGACTTGAGCATGCTCTTGACCCGAACTGACTTTAGGGTCAATTCACTCTCGGTGCGGTAATCCAACTCTTCCTCCATCAGCCGATGGGTATAATTGTACTGCAGCAGTGACATGGCCTCAATGAGCGCACCGGCAAGGAGAATAATGCCTACTGCCGATAGGGCCCGCCAAGATCTGTGTCCCTTAATTCGATTCAAGAACTTACTAAACACCATGCTGTTAATACATAAAGATGCACAATAATCAAGACGAGATTATTGCCCATGCAAAGATATATTTTTTCTAAATATTTTAATGTGTTTTCATCAAATAAAAAAACAAAAGCCGCCCCCTCAAGGCATTATATGAAATCGTCCGTTCATCACATTTCTATACAGAATATCCCAAAAAGTTGGGGTTATCGGCAACTATCCGTACCTTAGCAGCGTCAAACAGATAAAACAAAATTAGAAATATGGAAAAAGAAATGAGATTCTGTCAGAGTTGCGGAATGCCACTGACTGACGATGTACTCGGCACAAATGCCGATGGTAGCAAGAACGAAGATTATTGCATGTACTGCTATAAGAACGGTAAGTTTTTGCAGGAATGCACGATGGACGAGATGATTGAACATTGTGCCCAGTTCATAGGTGCAGTGAACGAGGGCTTGCCCAATCCGATTACAAAAGAGGAGTATATCGGACAGATGAAGATGTACTTTCCACAACTGAAGCGTTGGCGTAAGGCACTTACAGTTAGCGATGATGAAGCCATGAAGGTCAATCCTGCTTTGGCAGGGGTTAAAGAACTTATCGCGCAGATGTGCGACTCGTTACCCATTGCCTATATCTCATCGGTAGATAACGAGGGCTATCCTTGCACCAAGGCCATGTTGGCACCTCCTAAACGTGAGGGCATCAAGACGTTCTATTTCTCCACAAACACCTTCTCGCTGCGAGTGGCCCACTACAAGGCGAATCCCAAGGCCAGCATCTACTTCTGCGATGAAAAAGGTTTCAAAGGTATGATGCTTCGTGGTACAATGGAAGTTTTGACAGATGCCAAGAGCAAGGAGATGATTTGGCGTGAGGGAGACGAGCAATACTACCCTGAGGGCGTGACCGATCCCAACTATTGCGTTCTGAAGTTCACAGCTACCGATGGCCGTTTCTATAGCGATTTTTATCCACGTAGTTTCGTTCTTTAAAGTATTATGCCTATAACCAGAAATAGACTCGAAAAGACATACAGTCACCTGATTATCAATATGGTATGATAAGGCAGACAGAACAATGAAAAGATTAAGACTCGGAGCAATTCTCCACTTTATCATAGCTATTGGCCATCTCGGCTGTCTCTTTGCTTTGGATAAGGCCTTCGACGCTTACGGCATCAAAGACGTGATGCATAATATGGTGTTTGGTCACGATTGGATACTTTATGCCCTGACCATCTGCCTCGCTTTAGCCTTCGCCTTAGCTGGGCTCTATGCCCTCTCAGCCACAGGGGACATCCGAAGGCTCCCATTGACTCGAACAGCCATTATTGTTATCATTGTGCTCTACAGCCTACGTGCTTTGGTGGGAGGTTGGGCATGTGTGGAGAATTTCAATTGGCTGCAATTTATTTCATCCGTCATTCCGGCCTTTATCGCGTGGTGCTATTATCCTGGTTTAAATATTTATCGTCATGAAAATATCAAATTGGTTTAAGGGTTTCGAGAAAGGTATAGCACGGCTCTCTCCACAGGAGCGGTCTGCATTCTTCTCGGAATGTGGGAAAAACTGTGTAAATGGCGGCACACTTTCTGTTTACAAGAAACTCTATGAGGATGCCAAAGGGGACATGGATGTGTTCTTTCAGATAGCTAATGATTTGCCAGGAGTAAAAGGTGAGGTTGTTGAGAAAGGTCATGTTTATCGACTTATCTTCTTAAAATGCACCTGCGAGTTGTGTAAAAAGGGATATGTCACTACGCCTTTGCTCTGTGAATGTTCACGCCAAAGTGTGATTTATTCGCTGCACAGTTTATGGAAAGACAAGAACTTCATCGTAACGCTTTGTCATTCCATCTTGGGTGGTGGGACAGATTGCGAAATGAGAATAGAGGTCGATAGATAAATGAAGCGAATCCCTTGTTCTTCGACGTCGAATGGTTATGCATCAATTAAGAACTAGAAACGAGGATATGGCAAGTCAATTTGATCGGGAAGACGGCCTGTTCAAATTCGAGAAACGAATGAAATAGACAAACCTGCCGATTCCTCATTGGCTTCATGGCAATGTGCTCTCCGGGTTGCCATGTTACTTCAGGCGCTTGCGGTATTCGTTGGGAGTCATGCCTGTTTCGCGCTTGAAGTACTTGCAGAAAAAGGACGGATTGGGGAAGTGGAGGTCTTCGGCGATTTGGTTCACGGTCTTGTCGGTGTGCATCAGGTCCACCTTGATTCGGATGATGAGCGCCTGGTCAATCCATCCTTTGGCGGTGAGACCGCTAGCCTGACGGATGACGGTACTGAGGTAACGTTCGGTGAGACACAAGCTCTGGGCGTAGTAACCGATTTGATGTTGCTCGGCACAGTGCTGGTTGACGAGTTGAATGAAGCGGTCGAAGATGGTCTGGTCTCGGGAACTGTTGAGCGCCTGCCGATCGACGTGATGATGGTAAAGCGCATCGTAATGGTGCATGATGGCGGCAACAAGCGACGACGCAACAGGACGATGATAGTCGGGCTGATGCACCAGGTGCCACAGCGCATCAAAGATGTGGCGGGCAGTCTGGATGTCGGCTTCGGAAACCGACAGCTGAAAGTCCCGCACCTGTCCGTTGAAGGCCGATGGCATCTGTCCTGACGAGAATGGCATAGGAAAATCAGGGAACAAGGCGAAACCGTATAGTTCCAACTCCTCTGAAAATCGGATGGGGTTGATGATGGTGCCCGGCCCCAGGTAGATAAGCATACCGCTTTTGATATGGCGGTCCACGAGATTCAAATTGGCGTGACCCTCGCCACCGACGATGATACCGAAACGATGGTCGTTAATCACGAAAGGCGGCTTCTGCTGCGAAATAAGGCGAAACACCTGCCGGTTGCCGTGAAGGATTCCCATTTCGCTGCTCAAATAGATGTCTTTGCTGATCTCTTCAAGATGCGGCATGAAAATGTCGCGCATCCGCATCATGTCAATAAGTCGGGGCTGCTTGTTGTCCATAATTCTATCTTTTTGCCCACAAAGATAGTGTTTTTAACTGAAAAGCCGCCATTTTTTATCATGAATCGAACATTTAGGACATTATTCCCTGCTTATGGGTAGCAATCTTGTACAAGAGCCAATATAACTTTGCAGCAGAAAACAAATACAACAAGATATGAGACATTGCTTATTGATACTCGCAGTATTATCGCTCGCGGTGCAAGCCCAGACGCTTGAACAGTGCCAGCAGGCTGCCGAAAGGAACTATCCGCTGATCAGGCAATATGGCCTGATTGAGAAGACGACAGCATTGACTGTGGCCAATATCCAGAAGGGATGGTTGCCGCAGGTGAGTGCTATGGCCCAAGCGACGCTCCAGAGCGACGTGACCGCATTCCCCGATGAGATGCAGCAGATGTACCGGCAGATGGGCATCAACATGGAAGGCCTTAAGAAAGACCAATACCGCGTTGGAATTGATGTCCAGCAGACTGTGTATGACGGTGGCGCCATCAGTAGCCAAAAGGAGATTGCCCGAATGCAGGGCGAGGTGCTGGCGGCCCAGAACGACGTCAACCTGTATGCCGTCCGTCAGCGGGTGAACGAGATGTACTTCGGGCTATTGCTGATTGACGAGCAGATTAAACTCAACCAGGACCTCCAGACTCTGTTCCAATCCAATGAGGACAAACTGGCCAAATGGGTGAAAGGCGGAACGGCTGCCGAGAGCGACTACAAGAGCATGAAGGCTGAGCGGCTGAACGTCTCTCAGCAGATCACGAGCCTGCAGGCTGGGCGCACGGCCCTGGCGAGAATGCTCTCCACGTTTTGCGGGATAGAGATCAATGAGGTGACTAAACCAGTGGATGTCGCGCTTGACGGTATCGGTGTGCGGCCTGAACTCAACGCTATTGACACGCAGTTGAGGCTGGCTGACGCGCAGGAGAAGGCACTCAACGCCGCAATCCTGCCCAAACTGGGTGTGTTTGCCCAAGGGTTCTATGGCTATCCGGGCTACAACATGTTTGAGGACATGATGCGTCACCACTGGTCACTCAACGGAATGGTGGGGGCGCGGCTTACCTGGAACATCGGCGCCCTGTATACCCGCAAGAACGACAAAGCCAAGATTCAGCTGCAACGCGAGTCATTGGAGACCAGCCGTGACGTGTTCCTGTTCAACAACAACCTGGAGCAAATACAACAGAACGAGACCATCGCAAAATACAGGAAACTGATGGCCGATGACGAAGAGATTATCTCGCTGCGCACCAGTGTGCGCAAGGCAGCTGAGTCAAAACTAGCCCATGGCATCATTGATGTGAACGACATGGTGAAAGCCATCAACAGCGAGAATGCCGCGCTGGTTCAGCGCTCGATGCACGAGATAGAATTGCTGAGAGAGATATACAACCTAAGATACACAACCAATAACCAATAGCGATATGAAGAGATTTTCCATCATGACAGGCGCACTGCTGTTGCTGGTGGCCTGCGGCAACAAGGAGAAGTCTTACGACGCCACGGGCACCTTCGAGGCTACCGAGGTAACGGTGTCGGCCAAGTCCACGGGTGAACTGCAACGCTTTGACGTCACCGAGGGACAGGAAATCGACCAGAACGCCATTGTTGGCAGTATTGACGCCTATCAACTCAAGTTACAGCGTCAGCAGCTCGAGAACACCAAGGAGCAGTTGAAGGCCAACAAGAAGCAGCTGAACGCCACACGTGGCGCAACCACCAGCAAGCAACTTGACCTGGAGAAGCAGTTGGCCAGCATCCGCCAGCAGATTGCCAATGCGCAGCGTGAGCGTCAGCGCTACACCGAGCTGGTCAACGATGGCGCCGTGCCACGCAAGCAGCTCGACGACATCAACTATCAGATCAAGGTGCTGGAGAAACAGCTTGCCGCCACCCAAGACCAGATACGTAGCAACAACGCGAGCCTGAAGGAGCAGAGCCAAGGCATCACCGCCCAGATGGAAGGTATTGATGCGCAGCAGCTGACTGTGGAATCGCAGAAAGCCCAGCTCGACGAACAGATTGCCAATACCGACATCAAGGCTCCCATCACGGGCAGTGTGCTGGAAAAATATGTTGAGCGCGGCGAATACGTCACCGTCGGCAAACCTCTCTTCAAGATGGCCGACACGCAGAACATGTTTATTCGTGCCTATGTCACCTCGGCTCAACTGAAAGACATCAAGGTGGGTCAGGCCTGTAAGGTTATGGCCGACTACGGCAAGGGCGAGAAAAAGATCTATGACGGCACGGTGACCTGGATTTCGAGCCGTTCGGAGTTCACCCCCAAGACCATCGTGACCGATGATGAGCGAGCCGACCTTGTGTATGCGGTAAAAATTGCCTTCAAGAATGACGGGTATGTGAAGATCGGGATGTATGGTGAAGTGAAATTCCAATAACGTCTAAAGTCTAATAATGAACGCCATCGAAGTCAGTCATATCTCCAAGTCCTACGGCAACGTGAAGGCACTAAACGACGTGTCGTTCACCGTGGGCAAGGGCGAGGTGTTCGGCCTTATCGGCCCTGACGGCGCTGGTAAAACAACGCTGTTCAGAATCCTGTGTACGCTGTTGCTGCCGGACCAGGGGACAGCAACCGTTGACGGCTTTGATGTGGTGAAACAGATGGAGGAGGTTCGTCGGCATGTAGGCTACATGCCTGGGCGTTTCTCCTTGTACCAGGACCTCACGGTGCAGGAGAATCTGGAGTTTTTTGCCACGCTGTTCGGAACTACCGTCGAGGCGGGCTATGACAGCATCAAGGCCATCTACGGGCAAATTGAACGATTCGGTAACCGCAAGGCCGGTGACCTCTCGGGCGGCATGAAGCAGAAACTGGCCCTCAGTTGCGCCCTTGTGCACAGCCCCAGCGTGCTGATGCTTGACGAGCCCACCACCGGCGTGGATCCCGTGAGCCGAAAGGAACTCTGGGAGATGCTCGGCATGCTCAAGGAGCGCGGCATCACCATCGTGGCCTCGACGCCCTATCTCGACGAGGTGAGAAGGTGCGAGCGGGTTGCCTTCCTGAGCGAAGGGCAGATTAAGGGTATTGATACGCCTGAGGCCATCCTCGACCGCTTTGCCGACATCTTCAACCCGCCGGCCATTGAGCACGACAAGACAGCCCAGGCGGCGCCCGAGAATGTCATTGAGGTGTCGCACCTCGTAAAGGCTTTCGGCTCGTTCCATGCCGTTGACGACATCAGTTTCACGGTCAGGAAGGGTGAGATTTTCGGCTTTCTTGGTGCCAACGGCGCCGGTAAGACTACCGCCATGCACATGCTCACGGGCCTGAACCAACCCACCAGCGGCACTGGTACCGTGGCGGGCTTCGACATCCGCACGCAGCATGAGCAAATCAAGAAGCACATCGGTTACATGTCGCAGAAGTTCTCGCTCTACGAGGACTTGACGGTAGCCGAAAATATCCGCCTGTTTGCAGGCATTTACGGCATGGGCGACGACGAAATAGCACGCAAGACCGACCAGTTGCTAGAACGCCTGCAGTTCACCGAGCACAAAAACGACCTGGTGGAATCACTGCCGCTGGGGTGGAAGCAGAAACTGGCTTTCTCGGTGAGCATTTTCCATGAGCCCGCTATTGTCTTTCTTGACGAGCCTACCGGTGGCGTCGATCCCGCTACGCGCCGCCAATTCTGGGAACTTATCTACGATGCGGCAGCGCGCGGCATCACGGTCTTCGTGACCACGCATTACATGGATGAGGCCGAGTATTGCGACCGCATTTCCATCATGGTTGATGGCAAAATCAGTGCGATGGGTACGCCCGAGGAACTGAAGATGCGGTATAACCAGCCCGATATGGATCACGTGTTTACTTTCTTAGCCCGTGAGGCAAAAAGAGGAGATTAAGCATCATGAAACAGTTCAGGTCATTTGTCATCAAGGAGAGCCGTCACATCCTGCGCGACAAGCGCACGATGCTGATTCTTTTCGGCATGCCTGTGATGCTGATGCTCATCTTCGGTTTTGCCATCACCAACGACGTGAAGAATGTGCGCACCGTCGTGGTGACTTCGCAGATGGACCATCAGACCCGGGCTGTCATCGACCGTCTCGCCGCCTCGGAGTTTTTTACTGTTACCGCCGCCGTGCCTACACCTAAAGATGCAGAACGGCTGGTCCGTAATCAGAAGGCTGATTTGGCCATCGTCTTCTCGCAGGATTTTGCTTCAAAACACGAGGGCCTTCAGTTCATCATTGACGGTGCCGACCCCAATATGGCTCAGCAATGGACGAACTATGCCACGGGGGTGATTGCAAACCCGCAAGGCGCTCTGGTGAATACCAAGATGCTTTACAACCCCCGGATGAGTTCGGCCTACAACTTTGTGCCAGCCATCATGGGTATGCTGCTGATGCTCATTTGCGCCATGATGACCTCAATATCCATCGTCCGCGAGAAGGAACGGGGCACGATGGAAGTGCTCCTGGTGTCACCCGTCAAACCATTGATGATTATCATCGCCAAGGTCGTGCCTTATCTGGTGCTTGCCTTCACCATCCTCATCATCATTCTGCTAATGGCTCGCTTTGTGCTTGATGTGCCCATACAGGGCTCACTGGTGTGGATTTTCGTGGTGAGTATCATCTACATTATGTTGGCCCTCTCGTTGGGACTGCTGATTTCGAACATCGCCACCAGTCAGTTGATGGCGCTGTTGATCTCGGCGATGGTGCTGCTGATGCCCATCGTGATGCTGAGCGGGATGCTCTTTCCCATCGAGTCGATGCCTGCCCCGCTCCAGTGGTTGTCTGCCATCGTGCCGCCCCGCTACTATATCGAGGCGATGCGCAAACTGATGATTATGGGCGTGGGCATCAAAGAAGTGGCCCGTGAGGTCACTATCCTTAGTGTCATGGCCATCTTCTTGCTGATTGTATCGCTCAAGAAATTCAAAACAAGGTTGGAATGATGATTAAGTACCTCATACAAAAGGAGTTCCTGCAGATTAGGCGCAACGGTTTCCTGCCGCGCCTCATCCTGGTGTTCCCCATTGTCATCATGTGTGTCATGCCGTGGGTGATGAATCAGGAGGTAAAGAATGTCCGTGTCGATGTGGTGGATAACGACCATTCAACGCTTTCTGGTCAGCTGGTGCATAGCATCGAAGCCTCAAACTACTTTATCTTTTGCGGCCAAAAGCCCACCTATCAGGCCGCCCTCAACGATATCGAGACCTCGCGGGCCGACATCGTCCTCGTGATACCGCAAGACTATAGCCGCGGCATGACAAACGGCCGTCAGCCCCAAGTGCTCATTGCCGCCAATGCGGTCAATGGTACCAAAGGCGCTATTGGCTCCGCCTATCTCCAGCAGATTGTGACCGCTCAAGTGGCTCCGTCGGCGGCTGCCATCCAGTCCAAGGTGTCCACGTTGGCTCTTTATAACAAGCACCTCGACTACAAGGTCTTTATGATTCCCGCCCTTTTCGCCATCCTGTTGATGCTGATGACGGGGTTCCTGCCTGCTTTGAACATCGTGGGCGAGAAGGAAAAAGGCACCATCGAACAGATCAACGTCACTCCCGTTTCGAAGTGGGCTTTCATCCTTGCCAAACTCATCCCTTATTGGCTCATCGCCCTCTTCCTGATTACTGTCTGCCTGGTGCTCTCATGGCTCATCTATGGCATCACCTGTCAAGGCCCACTAGTGCTGATTTATCTCCTGGCAATGTTGCTGGCGCTGTTCTTCAGCAGCCTGGGACTCATCATCTCCAACTATAGCGACACCATGCAGCAGGCCATTTTTGTGATGTGGTTCTTCGTCGTGTGTATGCTCCTTCTCAGTGGCCTGTTCACTCCCACACGCTCGATGCCCCGGCTCGCCTATCTCACCACCTATGTCAACCCCATGCACTACTTTATCGATGCCATCCGCACCGTCTTCGTCCGTGGCGGTGGTTTCTCAAGCATCGCCCATCAGGTATTCGCTCTGCTCGGCATATCGTCGCTGATGGCTCTCTGGGCTATCCAGAGCTACAAAAAGAACCATTAAACCGCCTTACTTCAGGCGCTTGCGGTATTTGCTGGGCGAACAACCGAAGACGCGCTTGATGTAGCGGCTGAGGTAAGAGGGCGACGAGAAGTTGAGTTCGTGGGCGATCTCAACCAGGGGTTTTGAGCGGTCGTTCAACTGACGGGCCAACTCTTGTGAGAAGTGGTATTCAATCCAATAGGATGCGTTATGGCCGCTGACGGCAACGCAGGCTTCGCTCAGGTATTTGGGCGTGATAAAGAGCCGCGAGGCATAGTATTCAACACTTCGTTCCTTCTTATATAAGCCCTCCTGCAGCAATGTCACAAACCGCTGGAGGATGCGTGATGCTTGGCTGACGCCCTCGATGTTCTGATGGGTCATACGGGCATGGATATCGTAGAAGTCCAGAATCATCGTCTCTACCGCACGACGCATCACATCGGCAAAGAAGTTATGGTAGGGCTGTTCCAGACGGCGACGGATTTCCTCGAAGTTCAACAGGCAGCGCTCAAGGTCGGCCTGCTGCATCGACATCACTGGGTTCTGTGTGGTGGAGAGCGCTCCAATCACGTTGTAACTGCTCTGCGGCGTGTTGGCATTAAGAAACCGCCACGAGATGAGCAATGCCTTAATGCGGAAATCCTCGGAGCAGTGAACATGGGTAATCGGCTTGCCCGATGACTTGATGATGGCATCGCCGCCGATGACATTAAATAAGGTGTCGCCAACGGCAAACCGTGCCGCCCCGCTCAGGCACAGGATGTGCAGGCAGTAGTCGGCATACTCAGCACGGCAACATTCGTTGAAGTCGTTGGTGAAAACGAAGTCGTTTTGGTTTATCTCCTGCTTTTGCATGGCGCGAAGATAACACGATTTCTGGTAGTTTTCAAGCAAAAACCGAAAAAAGTGAAAGTTTTGCCACAAATTAGGTTGTATTCATTACTAAATTTCGCCATAATTTTGCACTGTCAAACTGATTAAGCGCAAGAAACATGAATATCAAATCAATCATCATCGCCCTATCTGCCTTGCTGACAGCAACAGGCTGCAACGGGCAGAACAAACAGGAAGTTGAACAATCAAACAGTGAAAATATGAGTAAAACAATCGTCATTTTCTTTTCCCACGCCGGTGACAACTACGCCGTGGGCAATATCGAAGTGGGCAACACTAAAATCGTGGCTGACTACATCAGCGAAATCACGGGTGCCGACCAATTTGAAATCGTCACCCACAAGTATGACGGCATGGCCTACAATCCGCTCATCAAGCTGGCACAGGAGGAAGCCAATAACGGCGAGCTGCCGCCATACGAGGGCGAGGCTCCCGACCTGTCTCAGTATGACACCGTCTTCATCGGCGGCCCTGTGTGGTGGGGCACCTATCCGCAGGTGATGTTCACGCTGTTCCGTGACATCGACCTTGACGGCAAGACGGTCATCCCCTTTACTACCCATGAGGGCAGCGGGCTGGCCAACTGCGTGAGCGACGTGAGGGCCGCCTTCCCCGGCGCTACCGTCAAGGGTCAGTTCTCAATCTATGGCCACGAGGTGCGCAGCGGCAGGGCTAAAGTGGAAAAATGGCTGAAAGGGCTTTAGGCTTTAGGTTTAGTTACTTTTCAACTAAAAGACAATGAAAGAAGTAATTTTGAACAATGGAGTGCGTATGCCGATTATCGGCTACGGAGTGTTTCAGGTGTCGCCTGATGAGTGTGAACGTTGCGTCAGTGACGCGTTGAGCGTGGGCTACAGGCTGATTGATACCGCTCAGGCCTATGCCAACGAGGAAGGCGTGGGCAATGCCATCCGCAAGAGCGGCATTCCGCGCGAGGACATTTTCCTGGTGACAAAGGTGTGGATCAGCAATGCCGGCGAAGAGAAGGCTGCCAAATCGATTGACGAGAGCCTGCGAAAGCTTCAGACCGACTACATCGACCTGCTGCTCATCCATCAGGCCTACGGTGACGTGTTTGGAACATGGCGGGCCATGGAGAAGGCCTACCGTGACGGCAAGGTGCGCGCCATCGGCGTGTCAAATTTCCAGGAAGCGCGCTACTTCGACTTCCACCATTATGTTGACGTGAAGCCCATGGTGAACCAGTTGCAGTGCAACGCCTTAATTCAGCAGCGCGGCATCGAGCCCCTGCTGGCCGAGACGGGCTGTAACATGATGGCATGGGGACCGCTGGGCGGACAAGGCGTGGACGGCATCATCAAGAGCGAACTGTTGGCCAGCATCGGCGCCAAATACGGCAAGACGGCCTCGCAGGTGGCCCTGCGTTGGTTAACACAGCGTGGAATCATTGCCATCCCCAAGAGCACCCACAAGGATCGCATGGCGCAGAACCTCGACATCCTTGACTTCCATCTCACTGACGATGACATGGCGCAGATTGCCACGATGAACCAGCACGACGCAGGCACCGTGAACTTCAGCGACATGAATTTCGTGAAATACCTGATTGAGACTTACGGATAAGCGCATGAAGAGAAGAGATACAAAAAAGACAGCCCACATACAGCTTGACCCGCATCGATGCCAGGCTTGCTGGAAGTGTGTGAACGCTTGCCCGAAGCAAGTCCTCGGGAAAGTGGTTTTTCCGTTCCACAAACACGCCAAAGTCGTCAACCCCGACGAGTGCATCGGTTGTAAGAAGTGTGTCAAGACCTGCCCACATGGGGCAATCGAGGCGCTTGAATAACGATTTCTTCTCGATAAGAAAACATAGTTCTCGGAACAATTCCGCGATAATGGTTAGTCTTCCCGTAATCCATTTAAGCCAAGTGTCAGATAATCATCGTTATTTTGCAACGTGAAATTTTAAATGATTACAACGATGAAACATCTAATGAAATTGTTTTTAGCAACACTATTCGTTGCTTGCAGCCTGTTGCCCGGCGTGGCGCATGCTGAATCGATCATGGGCAAGACGCTGATTGTGTATTACAGCTTTACGGGAAACTGCGAAGCCATCGTGAACACTTTGGCAGAACAGATTACTGCAGACCAGTTAGAAATTGAGCCAGCCGAGAAGGGACTTGACTATGCAGCCAACAACTATGCTATAGGAAGTGCGTTGATCGCGGCCATTCGCCAGAACCCCAACGACGCCAGCAGCTATCCAGCCATTGACCCGGTGGAGACCAGTCTGGAGAGTTACCAGAACATCATCATCGTGACCCCGCTCTGGTGGAGCAATATGGCGGCAATCATGCAGTCTTACCTGTTCCAATACGACAGTCAGATGGCGGGCAAGACGGTAGGCCTTATCGTGTCGAGTTACAGCAGCGGCATCAGCAGCGTAGTGGCCGATGCCCAGCGCCTGCTGCCAGGTGTAACATGGGCCGGTGATGCGCTGTGGATTAACCACAGCAACCACCCGAATCGCAGCACGTTGATAGCGAACTGGCTACCGACGCAGAATTTTCAGGTATCAAGTGATATGACTCAGAAACTTTATATTACTATCGACGAAGTGACCAAGAGTGCAACACTTGTCAGCAACTCATCGACCGTGGCACTGGTTGCCCAGTTACAGCAGGGCGACATCACTTACCAAGCCCACGACTACGGCAACTTTGAGAAAGTGGGTCCATTGGGTTACACATTCCCGCAGAACAACGAGCAAATCACCACTGAGCCTGGCGACTTGATTCTCTATCAGGGCAACAATTTGTGCATCTACTATGACACCAATTCGTGGGACTTCACTCGCATCGGCAAAATCGACAATGCTTCTCAGGAAGAAATCAAGAGCTTTGTCCATGCCGGCGGTGGCGATGTGACCGTGAGGTTGTCGCTGACAGAAGGTTCGCTTGCTGGCGACGTGAATGGTGACGGCGCGGTAAACATCTCGGATGTGACTACAATCATTGATATGATTCTCAAGAGTGCAAACGGGTATGACCGTGCAGCCGACGTGAATGGTGACGGCTCGGTGAACATCGCTGATGTGTCGGCACTCATTGATATTATACTAAAAAAGTAAGAATATGAAACGGGTAATAGTTATTTCGACGAGTCTTCGTCACGGTTCAAACAGCGACCAGCTCGCTGACAAGTTTGTGGAAGGTGCCCTGAGTGCCGGAAACGATGTGGAAAAAATCTCGCTCACGGGCAAGGACATCCAGTTCTGCAAGGGCTGTCTTGCCTGCCAGAAGCTGGGCCGTTGCGTTATCAACGACGATGTGAACGACATCATGGCCAAGGTGCTGGAGGCCGACGTCGTGGCATGGGCAACGCCTATCTATTATTACGAGATGAGCGGACAGATGAAGACGCTCATCGACCGCATGAACGCGATGTATCCGTTGGATTATAAATTCCGTGACGTGTATTTGCTCACCACTGCTGCCGAGGACGAGGAATTCGTACCGAAGCGCGCTGAGGCAGGCCTTGAGGGATGGATTGAATGCTACCCCAAGAGCCGCTTGGCCGGAACGCTCTTTTGCGGCGGTGTGAATAATCCCAACGAAATTGAGGGCAACAACAAGTTACAGGATGCCTTTGAAATGGGCAAAAATGTTTAAACGATGAAAAAGATAATAATCATTGCAGCACTCGTCAGCTGTTTGTTGGCGGCCTGCACAAAAACTGACGATAAAGACATGAATCTGGAATTGACACAGGAGTGGGACAAGGTGTTCCCGCTGAGTGAGAAAGTGAACCACCGTAAGGTGACGTTTGAAACCCAATACGGTTTGACGCTTGCCGCCGACCTCTATGAGCCTAAGGAGGCAGAAGGCAAGTTGCCCGCTATCGCTGTGAGCGGTCCCTTCGGTGCATCCAAGGAACAGTCGAGCGGACTCTATGCCATGCGGATGGCTGAGCGCGGTTTTGTGACGCTGGCTTTTGACCCGTCATACACCGGCGAGAGTAGCGGTGAGCCCCGGCGTACGGCCTCACCCGATATCAACACCGAGGACTTCATGGCTGCCGTCGATTTCCTGTCGAGCCTTGAGAATGTGGATGCCGACAAAATCGGTATCATTGGCATCTGCGGCTGGGGCGGTATCGCCCTGAACGCCGCGGCTGCCGACCCGCGCATCAAGGCGACGGTGGCCAGCACGATGTATGACATGACCCGCGTGAGCGGCAACGGCTACTATGACAGCGAGGACAAGGAGGAGTCGCGCCACGCTGCCCGTGAGGCAGTCGCCGAGCAGCGACTCGCTGACCCCAAGGTGATGGCTGGTGGCGTTGTTGACCCGCTGCCCGACGATGCGCCCCAGTTTGTCAAGGATTACCACGACTATTACAAGACTCCGCGTGGCTATCATGCCCGCAGCGGCAACAGCAACGACGGCTGGCGCATGACCGGCACCCAGGCCTATGCCAACGCCCGCTTCCTCTACTACATCAACGAGATCCGCTCGGCAGTGATGGTGATGCATGGCGAGAAAGCCCATTCACGCTACTTCGGCGAGGCGGCCTATAAGTATATGGTGGAAGGCAAGGCCGAGGGCTACAACTTCATCGGCAAGCCCAACCCCGTGCCCGGGAACAAGCAGTTGCTCATCATCCCCGGAGCCTCTCACTGCGACCTCTATGACGGCGGCTATACCGAACTCGTCGGCAAAGGCGAGCCCAAGAACCTCATCCCCTGGGATAAGCTAGAGACCTTCTTCAAAACCAACTTCAAGTAAAAATGGCTGAGAGCAAAATCATCCAAGTTGATTCAGTCGACACCTACAACAAAATGTACGGCTGGGAGACCCTGCATCCGCTGGTGACCATCGTGAACCACACCGAGGAACCGTCAGCGGACATGAACCACACGCGACTGAACTACGGCCTGTATGCACTGTTTCTGAAACAGGGCAATGGCTGCAGCATCCGTTACGGGCGTGAGAAGTACGACTATCAGGAGGGGACCGTCGTGTGCTTCAAGCCTGGGCAGGTTGTTGAGGTTGAGTGGGACGAGAACCTTCCCATGCCACCCTCACGAGGGTTGCTGTTCCATCCCGACCTGATTTACGGCACGACGCTGGGCAAGCGCATCCACGACTACACGTTCTTTGACTACGACCAGCGTGAAGCCCTGCATTTGTCCGATAGGGAACAACGCATCATCAGCGACTTGCTCGATAGCATCCAGGAGGAGTTGGAGCATCCCGTAGATAAGCACTCGCAGACGCTTATCACCGATGCAATCGGCCTGATGCTCGATTACTGTATGCGGTTCTATGACCGCCAGTTCATCACACGCAAGAAGGTGAACAGCGACATCATGAGCGACTTCGAGCGCAACTTGGCGGAGTATTTCAAGAGCGGTGAGGCTGAGCGCAAGGGTTTGCCCTCTGTCGCTTATTTCGCCGACAAGGCCCATCTGTCGGCAGGCTACTTCGGCGACCTCATCAAAAAGGAGACGGGGCTGACCGCCCAACGGTATATCCAGAACAAGGTCATTGACCTGTCCAAGCAGTACGTCATGGATCCCAGGTTGAGCATCAATCAGGTGGCTTATAAACTGGGATTCCAGTACCCGCAGCATTTCACCCGCCTGTTCAAGCAGCAGGTGGGAATGACACCGAGTGAATACAGACAATAAAACTAACAAAGCGAAAGATGAAAAAGTTATTATCATTGGTGCTGGTGAGCCTGGTGGCCATCGCATCGTACGGGCAAAGCACGGTGTATCTCACCCGAGAGATTACGCCCGAGTCATTGGTGAAAATCTACAAGGCGCTTGGTGTTGAAGCCAAGGGCCGCGTGGCAGTGAAAATCTCGACAGGCGAGGGCAGTAACCCCAATTACCTGAAGCCCGAACTCATCAAGGACCTGGTACTCGAGGTGGACGGCACCATTGTTGAGTGTAATACCGCCTATGGCAGCGGACCGGGCAATGAGCAGGACGAGCGCAACACGTCGGCCAACCATTGGAAGGTCATCGAGCGTCACGGTTTCCTGAAGTACTTTCCCGTGGACATCATGGACGAGTACGACGAGATACGCATTCCCGTGAAGGACCAGTCGAACATCAAGTATGACATCGTGGGAGGCCATATGGCCAACTATGATTTCATGGTACTATTGAGCCATTTCAAGGGACATCCCATGGGCGGTTACGGCGGTGCGCTCAAGAACCTCTCCATCGGCTGCGCCAGCAGTAACGGCAAGGCCTATATCCACTCGGCAGGCAAGATGGAGAAACTCGACATGGGAAAACTCTGGACTCCCGAATACATCGGTAATCAGGACGGATTCCTAGAGTCGATGGCTGCCGCCGCACAGGCTGTGGTGGACTACTTCAACAGGCAGCAGGGCATCATCTTCATCAGCGTGATGAACAACATGAGCATCGATTGCGACTGCGTGGACCATCCCGCACCGGTGAAACTGGAAGACTACGGCATCCTGGCCTCGACCGACCCTGTGGCCCTGGATCAGGCCTGTGTGGATATTATCAACCAGCAGAAGGTGACTGCCACGAATGACCCCACCGACCTGCTAAACCGCATTGACCGTCAGCACGGCGTCCACACCATCGAGTGGGCCGAACAAATAGGCCTCGGTAGCCGCGAGTACATTCTTGTAAACATAGAATGATATGAGACGTTTAGTAACACTATTAATAGCGATATTGATTATGGCAACAGCATACGGACAGGCGCTGACGGAGCGTCAAAAGGGATTGGCTGCATGTGCCTGCCTGATGGCACAAGGTGATTTGGAACGGTTGGAGCCAGCCGTGTGCTCGGCACTCGATGGCGGCGTGACAATCAATGAACTGAAGGAGGCTTTTTCACAACTATATGCCTACACGGGGTTTCCCCGCTCGCTGAATGCGTTGAGCGTGTTGGATAAGGTGTTGGAAGAAAGAAAACCTGAGTGGCAAGACGGCAAGCCATGGAAGCGTCCTGCTGAGTGGAACGATGCCAAAGCTGCTTACGAACTGGGCAAGAAGAACCAAACGCAACTATCGGGCAGGCCATTCAATTACGCCTTTTGTCCGCAGGACGACTACTATCTGAAGGCGCACCTGTTTGGCGACATCTTCGCCGGCGACCAGCTTACGGCTGCCGACCGAGAGATCGTCACCGTGGCAGCGTTAAGCGGACTCGATGGTGTGGCTCCACAACTTGCCGCACACAAGCGTGGAGCCGTGAACATGGGCAACAGCCAGGAACTGGTGGATGAACTCTGCGCTTGGCTCGGCCACGAGGGCTACACCCTGCGCAGCGGTTTCCCCAAGGGCGTGCCCAACACGGGCTATGCCCAGTACTTCATCGGTGACAGCTACCTTGCTCCCATCGTGCCAGCCAACCTGGGCGAAGGCAAAGCAACCGTTATGCCCACGGTGAACGTCACCTTCGAGCCCGGTTGCCGCAACAACTGGCACGTACATCATGGCGCTCGCCAGATACTGATTTGCGTTTCAGGACGAGGATGGTACCAGGAATGGGGAAAAGAGCCTATCGCACTCACCTCAGGCACGATCATCGACATCCCCGAGGGCGTGAAGCACTGGCACGGCGCCGCTAAGGACTCATGGTTCCAGCACCTCACCACCCACGTCAAGACCAGCGGCGAGGAATCTAACGAGTGGTTGGAGCCTGTCAATGACGAGACCTACAACAGCCTGCCCTGATAACTGACAGCCACCAATCAACAAGGAACCGCATCCCAGCAGTAGTTTGTCCTGCTAAAGGGGTGCGGTTCCTTGATTCTTAGCGAATTCGGCTTAAGGCTCGTACTAACTGGCGTGCTTGAAAATGAAATCAATGTTTCAAGGGTCGTTTTTCTCTTTATTGACTATTTGAGGGTGAAAGTCTGGCGCTGGACGTTGCGGCTGTCGGTGCCGACCATGACCTCGAAGTCGCCGGGTTCGCAGACAAACTGCAAATCTTTGTTGTAGAATTTGAGCAGGTCAGCATTGATGTTGAAGGTGACCTGACGGCTCTCGCCAGGCTTGAGGTTGATGCGCTCAAAGCCTTTCAACTCTTGAACGGGACGAGCGATACTGCCCACCATGTCACGGATGTAGAGCTGTACGACCTCGGTACCCTCGCAAGAGCCCGTATTGGTGACGGTAACGCTGGCTTGAATGTTGCCGTTGGCAGTCATCGTGTTGCTACTTAAGGTCATCGGGCTGTATTCAAAGGTGGTGTAGCTCAATCCGTAACCGAAGGGGAACAACGGATCGTTGGGCACATCCAGATAATTGGTAGTGAACTTGGTAAACCACTGGGGATTGGGACGACCGGTGTTCAGATGGTTGTAATAGATGGGCACCTGACCCACGCTACGGGGCATGGTCACGGTGAGTTTGCCACTGGGCGACACGTCGCCGAAGACCACGTCACAGATGGCATCGGCTGCCTCGCTGCCACCGAACCACACGTTGAGAATGGTTGGAATGTTCTCTACTTCCCAATCCATTACCGTAGCTCGGCCCGAGAAGTTGAGAAGCACGATGGGTTTACCCGTTGCCTTGAGGGCTGTGAGCAGGTCCTTTTGGGCATCGAGGATGGTCAGGTCACTGCGTGAACTGCTCTCGCCCGACATCTCGCTGGGCTCGCCCATAGCGGCGACAATCACGTCACATTGCTTGGCAATGCGAACAGCCTCGTCGCGCATGACGTCAACAGGGCGTTCATCGCGCATCTCGCGCCCGAACATCGTCGAGTTCTTCTCCAATTCGGCATCATAGCAAACGTTGCAACCCTTGGCGTACATCACCTCGGCTTTGTCGCCCACGGCGCGGCGCATGGCTTCTACCAGCGTGCTGTAACGGTCACTGGCGGCGGCAACACTCCAGGTGCCAGGCATGTTGGCTCGGGTGTTGGCCAGCGGCCCCACAAGGGCGATTTTGCCAGTGCGCTTGAGCGGCAATACGTTGTCTTTGTTCTGCAGCAGCACAAAAGTCTCGGTAGCCAACTTACGGGCGGCTGCGCGGTGCTCGTCGGTATAGACCTCTTTCTTGGCGCGCTTGGCGTCGAGGTAGCGGTAGGGGTCATCAAACAGTCCCAGCTTATATTTGGCCTCCAGGATACGCCGGCAGGCCTTGTCGATATCGGCCAGAGTCACCTTGCCCTCGCTCAACGACTGTTCCAGCGTTCCCAGGAAGCCGTCGGCCACCATATCCATATCGGTACCTGCCTTAAGTGCCAGTGCCGAGACGGTCTGCAAGTCGCCCATACCATGGTTGATCATCTCGCTGATAGCGGTATAGTCGGTCACGACGAAGCCGTCAAAGCCCCAACGGTCTCGCAGCACCTCGGTCAACAGCCAGTGGTTGCCCGTAGCGGGAATATAGTCAATAACATTGAATGATGTCATATAGCTGCCTGCTCCAGCCTCGACACCGGCCTTATAGGGCGGGAAATACTCGTTGAACATGCGCACATGGCTCATGTCAACCGTGTTGTAGTCGCGGCCAGCCTCGGGAGCGCCATAAAGCGCAAAATGCTTGACACACGCCATCATCGTGGCTTTGTCGGTCAGGTCGGTGCCCTGATAACCTTCAATCATAGCTCGGCAGATGGCAGAGCCCAGGAAGGGGTCCTCGCCGTTGCCCTCGCTCATGCGTCCCCAACGAGGTTCACGGCAGATGTCCACCATGGGACTGAATGTCCAGCAGATACCGTCGGCAGTGGCCTCGATGGAGGCGATGCGTGCCGAGTTGCGGATGGCATCCATGTCCCAACTCATGGACAAGGCCAGTGGAATGGGGAATACCGTCTCATAACCGTGAATCACGTCCATACCGAAAATCAGGGGAATTCCCAGTCGGCTCTGCTTGACGGCGACTTCCTGTAATGCGCGGATGCTTTGCACACCCTTCATGTTGAACAGGCCGCCTACTTGTCCCTCACGGATTTTGCCGACAACATCACCGCTGACTGTCGATCCGGTAATGATATCGCCGGTAACAGGCAGGTTGAGTTGTCCGATTTTCTCTCGCAAGGTCATCTTGCCCATCAGGTCATCGATGAATCGGTTCATTTTAGACAGGTCTTGGGCTTGGAGCGTAAAGGCGCCCAAAATCACCGTCATTGCGATTAGAATACTCTTGAATGTCTTCATAACTATATCTTGTTTTAGTTGTATCCCTTTTTAAAAGTTGCCGTTATTTAGAATAGGTAAACCCCAGTTTCTCAAGTCCCTGCTGCACCTCAGGGCAACTCATGAACAGGCGCCACAGGAGCCCCGTGCGGTAATTCTCAATCATCGGGGCGATGGTACACTGGTCGATGGCCAAATAACGGGGCAAAGTCCATCCGCTTGCCGGGCTGAAGGCGTCATAGAAGCCATATTTGCCCCAAATGGACTCTCCGCGGGCATAAAAGCCCTTGAGTGCCGCCATCGACTGTTCGGGTGTGTAGGGGAACGACGACAATGCCGCTGTGGGAGTAATGACACCCAGATCATTGCCGGGAGAATGTGCCGAATAACCATCCACCGAGTAACTGGCGGTCAGTCCCCAGCAGTCGGGACCGTAGTCGGTATAGTGTTTGGGGTTATCGAGGCAGTACTGATAATTGCTCAAAGCATGATTGCGCACCACGTTCCAGTAATCTGCATACTGGTCTTTCAGGCCTTTGGGATTCAGGCCAATCCAGCTGTAGTGCGCCCAGAATAGCGGGCCACCGGTCTGTTCGGCTCCGTTGTGTTTGAGTTCGAGAGGATAGCCATACGGGGCTGCATCGCTCTTGATGCCTCCACTTCGGGCCCATCCCTTGTGATAGCATGCAGCGGGTACGGTGTGGGTAGGTGATGCGGCTGCCAGCACATACACGATAAGGCACTCATTATAGCCTTCCAGCGGGAAGTTCATCTCCCATTCATATTCGGGTGACCAGTGCCAATAGATGACGTCTTGTCCGCCACGGGTGTACCAGTCGAACTCCATACCCTGCCACAAGGCGTTGATGCGGTCAATGAGGCTCTTTTCGGTCTCGTTTTCACTGTTGAGGTACTGACGTACGCACAACAGACCCTGCATCAGGAAACAGCTCTCCACAAGGTCTCCGCCGTTATCCTTTTGGCCGAAAGGTTTCACTTTTCCAGTAGGGCCATTGATCCAGTGTGACCATACGCCGTGAAAACGGTCGGCACGCTCCAGGAAGTCCACAATGCGCGTGAGCCGTTCCACACCTTGCTCACGGGTAATGAAGCCGCGTTCCATCGCCACAACCAGTCCAGCGATGCCAAAACCACTACCACCAGTCGTAACCACATCCTGGTCATGCTCGGGATACTGGCCATCGAGGTGGATGCGCTCGCGGGCTAGACCAGAGGTGGGCTCGGCGCCGTCCCACATGTAGTTAAAGTGAACACGTTGGATGTAGTCCAGCATGGCATCATCGTTCTCGAATGTTGCGGGACGCACCTGCTCATCTGGCGTGACAGGCTCCTCGTTGCCGGGTTTCGGATTACTTGAGCAGGCTGGCAGTACTGCTATGGCCAGCAGGAGTGCGATTAATTGAAAGATTCTCATATTCATGCTCATACTTGAATTATGGGTTGATGTGAATAGTCTTTGCTAACGGGCTGCGACCGGTCTCGGAAAGTGCTTCTATCGTGAAATAGTAATCGGTGCCGATATCGAGGCCGCGCAGGTCATACTGCGTTTCACCATTAACAGTGATGCAGTGGTAAAGTTTATCGGGAGCTGTGCCGAAGTAGATGTTGTAACCGTAAGAGCCCTCAACGGGAGTCCAACTGATCAAGGCATTTCGGCGGTCGTTCTTGTCTCGCTTGACGGTGAAGCGCTTGACGGCTTGGGGCAAATCGCCCTGAGCCAAGCCAAAGACACGCACCTCGCTCAGGCAGAAATACCCGCTTGAAGGCATGTGTAAATTCTCGATTCGCAAATAACGAGTATTCAGCTTCTCGCGCAGCTCTATATAGTCGTGGGGCACATCCCGGTCATTGTCGCTTTTGTCCACCACCAGCGTCCATTGGTTGCCGTCGTCGCTGGCAAAAATGCGGTACTGGTAGTAGATGTCGTTGGCACGGTTGTGCTGCACCGTCTTGTGGTCATAGTAGTTGAGTTGGATGGCATGCACCTTGCGAGAGCCACCCAAGTCCAGTTCGATCCACTCTCTGTCGCTGCCGCTGGCTGCACTCCAGTAGGTGCGCATGTTCTCATCGGTGAGATTTGCAGCCACAAGGGTGCTGTCGGTGCTCGAAACCCGACACGGCTTACCATAGGAGAGCAGCATCCAACCCGTGAAACGGTTGGCGGGATTTTTGATGTCATGGTCAGCGTTCCAGCAGGGATAGTCGCCGAATGCCGTGTTACAGTACATCACGCCGTCCTGGTCAAATGCAGTGGGATAAAGCCCGATGCGGCGCTCAAACTTATACTTGAGCGAGAGCATACACGTACCCACGTGCCAATAGTTGCCGTTGAGGTCGGCAAAAGTGCCGCCATGCCCTACCCCTTGCACAAATCCGCCGGGTTTGTAACTCATAGGGTTGTGCTTCTGATATGTGAACGGGCCCAGCGGTTGGTCGGCGACATAAACACCGTCGGCATACACCTTGAACTCGGTGCCCGGTGCACCGTACTGGAGATAATACTTGCCGCCGTGCTTGGTCATGAAGGCGCCCTCGGTAAAGGGCTTAAGCGTCACCTCATCGTCGTTGTTCATCCCGAAACGCTCCCAACCGTGGCGGTCGGGATGCAGCCGCACAAGGTCGTATATCTTACTGATGGGGGTAAAGTCGTCTCGGCTGATTTCAACACCCTTAAGGGGGTACTCGTTGCTCGAGCCGTAGTATTCATAAAGTCTGCCGTCATCGTCCAGAAAAACGTAGGGATCCCATGTGGGCAGCGTGTTGCGCTCAATGGCGCGGCGCCAACGGCCGCTCTTTGGGTCAGTGCTGTACCAAATGGGCAGGCCCTCGTAGGTCGAGCCGGTATAGAATAAGGTGTCGCCCACCACCCATGCCGCCGGGGCGCACTCGTCGTCATCGGCAGGGAATCGCTGGAACGATGCTTGACAAAAGTCCCAGTCGCTCAAGTTGCGCGAGTAGTGGAAACCGCCCTGGTTGGTCGAGAACAGGTAATATTCACCCTTATAGGTGAGTCCCATGGGGTCAGCGCTAGAGCGGAATGAGCCGCCATTACGGGTGTTGTTATTCCAGGGCTCGTAGTTATAGCTGATGTTTAGCGGGTTGCAATAGGTGCTGGTGGAGGGATTTTGCGGGTCATACCAGCGTGTTGCCTGAGCGGAGCAGCGCGGCAGAGCAATACTGCTACTGGACTTGTTGGTCAAGGAGATATTGACCTGTCGTTGCCCGCTACTGCGCGTGACAACGGTCATTTCCTTGCCAGGATAGTGGACACACAACAGGGTGTCGTGGTCGGTGCCCACGAGCGAGAAACGGCCTTGTGTATCGGTATTGTCATGGGCAGGACTGTAAAGCCACATAACTGTGGCACCCTCCAACGGTCGTCCCGATTCGTCGGTCACAATACCCGTCACATCATAATTGGTGACTACAGGGATATAGTAGTCGCTCACCTGCCCCTTGATGACCTTGACCGAATCGGTGCTGGCACTGACACCGAGCGCGCAACACAAGGCAATGATGACAAGAAAACGATTCATAGTCTTTGTTAAAGAAAACAGGCAGGGTGTCGCCTGAGGGCATAACACCCTGCCTGGTATTTTTGAAATTGATGTAAACGAATTATCTGTTATTCGTTCTTGGGCTCATTGGAGAGGGTAGGAACAGTCTGCAACTGTGACAGCGGCAGAGGATAGTACTTCACGCTCTCGTTCCAACCGCTCAGGACGCTGGCAGCCAGGCCCGTGCGGATGAGGTCATTGTAGCGCTCGCCCCACTCGCACACGAGCTCCATGCGGCGCTCGTCGAGAATCTGGTCAACAGTGACGTTGGTCATCGTGGGCATTTGGGCACGGGTGCGCACCAGGTTGAAGGGCTGGTCACCATTCTTGCCTTGACGCACCTTGGCTTCGGCGTTGATGAGCAGCACGTCGGCATAGCGCAGAACGCGAATGTTGTTGTTCGAACCATATTTGCTGCGTCCGGGGGTCAACTGGTTGGTGGGGGTGTAGGCCTTGCCGTTCCACGTGTTGGTGTTGTTGACATTACCCTGCAGGTTGATCTCGTCGCCATCGCGGGTTGTTGTGCCACCCACGAGCACCGAGGTCTCCAGGCGAATGGTTTCGCCACGTGCCTGAGCCCAGTTGATGAAATTGTCGGTGATACCCACAAAGTTCCAACCGCCCAGGTTGCCAGGTCCCTGGAATACAAACCACTGGTCGGCGTCAACCATGTCGCCGCTACCCATTCCGAAGTCGGTGCATTGGCACTCGAGCAGACTCTCGTTACACATCTTGCCGGGAATCTTAAACAGGTTGTAGAAGTCACCATAGAGCTGGAACTTGTTGCTGGCAATGATGTCGTTGGTCAAATTCTCGGCTTCGGCATATTCACCGCGATTCAAACGGATCTTGGCTGCAAGAGCCTCGGCAGTATAGGCTGTAGCGGCACCATAGTGTGAAGCCTCGTTGGGGCGCACCTTCGGGCAGTTCTCCATCGCATACTGCAGATCTTCCAGCATATAACGCTCAACGGCATCCTTGGTCGAACGCGTCAGGTCGCTCTGGTTATTGTCGCGCAGAATCGTCACGTCGCCGAAGGCTTGTGTGAGCCTGTAGTAGGCATAGGCACGCAGGATGCGCACCTCGCCGCAGTAGGCACGGTAGGTGGCTCGGTCGGCGTCATTTGATATATACTCGGCATAGGAGTCCAGCGATGTCAATGCACCGTTGGCAACCTTGATCATGCCGTAGTACTGGTTCCACATCTCGTTCAGGCCCCAGAATGAATTGTCATACCTGAAGTTGCCGAAGTCAACAAGCAGACCTTGGTCATCAACACGTCCACTCCACACGTCACCATCACGTACGATGGTCAAGGGCCAGATGACCCAGTGCATGCCACCGGTACGCAATTTGGCATATACACCCGACACGGGCATATACATCTCACTGGTCTTGGTGTAATCGACATCCGACTCGGGCAGCGTGCTCTCGGGCAGAATGTCCAGCCAATCGTTGCAGGATGTGGCTCCCACCATCAGCAGACCTGCAATCATGATATATTTCAAAAATTTCATAATCTTCTTCGTTTTATGATTGTTGGTAATTGCTAATTTAGAAGTTGATCGTCACACCGAAGGTGTAGGTCGCAGTCAACGGATAAACCTCGGTATCCCAACCCTCGGGATCGCTCAACTCAGGCGTGAAACTGTTGGCACTGAAAATCGTAAGGGGACGGTCGGCAGTGGCGCTCAGGCGAATCGAGGGCAGCGTGTAGTTGCCCAGGTTGATGTTCTTGAACGTGTAACCGAGCGTTACGTTCTGGATGCGGAAAAAGTCGGCATCCTCAACAAAGAACGAGTTCACACGCTGGTCGCTCACGTTCCATGAGCGGATCCAACCTTCGGCCGAAGGATATTTGTTTGTCGTACCGGCACCGGTCCAGCGGTTCACCACCTGGTCGTGGTCGAAGTTGTAGTTGGACTGGGCATAGCGCAGGGCACGCTTGCGGTTGTACATTTGTGCACCAGCGTTGCCGTAAGTCGTTATCTCAAAGTCCAGATTCTTCCATACGAAGCCTAGGTTGACACTGTAGATGAAGTTGGGCAGATAGGAGCCCAGTGTGGTGCGGTCCTCGCCGTCAACGATGCCGTCGCCGTTCAGATCCTTGTACTTGAAATCACCAGGCTGCAAGCCGTTGACTTGTGCAGTCCTGTCGGCTGCGCACTCCTGCTCTGTCTGGTAGATGCCGTCCACAACATAGCCGTAGAACGAGTTCATCTCCTTGCCTACAAACTGGTAGGTCTTGCCTCCAGCGATATAGGGGTTACCGGCGAGGTCCTTCACCTCATTCTTGAGATAAGAGAAGTTGGCACCGATGTAGTACCTGAAGTCGTCGCCCACACGGTCGGCCCAATTGATGCTCACGTCGACACCGGTGTTGAGAATCTTACCGATGTTCTGCAGCAGCGTGCCGTTCTCGAAGGGCAGGCGCGGTGCAATCACAGCCTTGCGGGTCATGCGGTAGAACCAGTCGATGTCAACGCTCAGGCGGTTGCGCAGGGTGGCAAATTCAACACCCACGTTGGTCTCGTCAACAACCTCCCACTTCAAGTTGGGCAAATAGAGCCTTAGAAACAACTCTGAACAACTTTGAACGACTTGAAGTAAACCGCTAATTTATAGCGGTTTACTCGTTTTTAACACTTCAGGTTGCATATTTTTTTCTTCAACTTTCTCGTACTATTTTTGTATCATATTTCTACCGCGAGTGTAAACTGTGTTCAAATTGTCTTCCAGTATGCAATATTTGGGACAAACGTGATACACCATGAGAAACCCCAAAAACGCTATCGACGGGACAATATGATACACAGTGAGAAATTGCGAGAAAGAGTGAGACAAAAATGGCGGATTTTCCGCAGAGTTAAACCTTTATAATGACGCACATTTATGGAAATAGAGAAACGATGTCAGTGGTGCGGGAAACAATTCATAGCACACAAAATGACGACTCTTTACTGCTCTTCAACCTGTGTTAACAAGGCTTACAAGGCAAAAAAGAGACAGATGAAGAAAGAAGAAATTGAATCAGAGCAGGACTCAAAACTGCCAACAGTGGAGAGTATCGGACAAAAACCATTCCTTTCACCAAAAGAGGCAGCTTACCTTCTTGGCATAAGTCTGCCGACTATATATAGATATATGGCAAAAGGAATGTTCAAAGCATTGAGAACACCGGCAAAAACAATTATCCGATGGAGTGATCTCGAAGCATGGTTTGACAATGCCCCCGCATATGTCAAGCGGAACAACCGCAGGCATAAGATTGAGCACGATAGCTATACAATGAAGGAGATTTGTGAGAAATATCAAGTGACCCGAAAAGTGGCCATGCGACGGATTGAGCAGTTTGACATCCCAAAGATATACGAGGGACGCAATGTGTCCTTCTCAAAAACTGCCGTTGACAGGTACTTTTCCGAACTCATCGAGGACTTTGATAAGGAGAATTACTACACTATCCAACAGGTTATGGAGAAGTTCAACATGTCCTACTCTGCCGTCATTTCTTTTGCCAAACGGCATAAGTTACCAAGGGTTACCAGGCGGAGGGAAGTGTTCTATTCCAAACCCCATATCGACAGCCTGAAAGGTAATGGTGAAGCTATTGATCCTCTCTACTACACTTTCAAGGAGGTGATGGAGAAGTACGGATTCACAAAAGATCAAGTGAGCCATTATCTCCATACCTATCATATAGATCGCTTCAAACGAGGCTCCTTTACAATGATTAACCGGAAGGAGTTTGACAAGACAATCAAGGAACGCATGAATGGATTCACAAGCATCTCTGAACTCAACGCAAAGATTGAAAAAGCAAAGGATGATCGAACAAGAACAGAGCAAATCACACCTCATTCTGGCAGCATTGAAATCATACCAAGTGTGGAATCAGAGAATGATGCAGATGGGTACGAAGGCTATATTAGTGCCGAAGAGATAGCAGCACGATACAAACAAAGTAAAAAGTGGGTTGGCTTCCTGCTGCGTCAGAAAAAAATACCGAGGGTGCAGGTAGCAGGAATCCTGCTCTACGATGAGACAGCGGTTGAAGATGTCTTCAGCAGATATTCGTCACCAGCCTCTATCACAGAATGGTACACCACAGATGATATAGAAAAGATGTACAACATGACACCTGTGGCTAGACGCAGCTTTACTCATCGTCACAATATCCCTACGAAAAAGGAGTATGGCATCACGTATTACTCCAAGCTCCATGTTGACTTTTCACGTAATCCAGGGCTCCAATATGCCGAAGACTACTACATGGTCGAGCAGATTATGGCCAAGTATCATGTTGACAGGGAAACTGTGTATGGTATTGTCAGATACAAAAAAATCCCGAGCGTCAAAGACGGCCAGTTCAGAGTGTATCTTAAATCCGCCATCGATAAGTGCTTTTCCGATAAACAAGAGAAGGACAATAAGAAATAATAAGCTCAGACTTATCCCAGTATTATTTTCAATTATAATCCGCTGATTGCCATCAGCATAAAATAAGTAAAGACATTTGCAAACTAATAAAACAATAAAGACATGCAGTACTGCAAGACAATCACACTTCGGAAACGCATCCTCAAATGCGGGATGATTTCCCTCTATCTGGACTATTATCCAGGCTATCGTGACATCATTTCCATGAAGACCATCCGTCGTGAATCGCTTGGTATTTACATTTATCCCAAGCCCCAAAACAAGCGTGAGAAGGACTTCAATAAGGTAATGATTGAAAAAGCTGAAGCCATCCGTTGCAGGCGTTTTCAGTCCATCGTGAACGAACGTTATGACTTTTTTGACAAAAAAAGATTCAACGGCGACTTCCTTGCCTACTTCTATCAGATGCTTCAAAACAAAGACCCCAAGTGGAGGTTTGTCTATGAACACTTCTCATACTTTGTTGGCGGCAAGTGCCGCTGCGAAGAAATCGACGTTGATCTGTGCAACAAGTTCCGCGAATACCTTCTGACAGCAAAGAACATGCGCAACGGCAGACCGATGGCCATCAACTCAGTCGCTGGCTATTGGTCAACATTCCGTGGCTTCCTGAATATTGCTTACCGTGACAAGATGATCCGAACTAACCCCAATGACTTCTTGGACAAAATCAAGACCATTCCTGTTGACAAGCAGAGTCTGTCAATGGAAGAGCTTCGCAGGCTTTACCGTACTCCATGTGACATCGACGTACTGAAAAAGGCATCAATTTTCGCTTGCTTAACAGGTATGCGCCGAAGTGACATCATCAATCTCAGATGGGAAAACATCAAGGAATACGCCGACGGCAACAAGTATGTCGAGTTCTTTGCACAAAAGACTAAAACACGTAACCTTATCCCCATCACCATGGGAGCATACGAACTCATCTCTGAGGGACGAAAATCCTTATATGGGCCCGTATTTGACGGGTTTGAGATAGACATGGCACGGAAACCGCTGAAAACCTGGCTTGCTAAGGCTGGTATCAGAAAGCGGATAACATTCCACTCATTCCGGCATACTTTCGCATCGCTTCAAGTGGAACTTGGCACTGATCTCTACACTGTCCAGCAGCTCCTGGCACACAAGAGTGTCACAACCACACAAATCTATGCTTGTCATGCCGACCCAAAGAGACGGGAAGCTGCCGAAAGAATATCATCCATGCTTCTCGGTGATGATGGTAAAAAAGTAACTGCTCAAACCAAGAAAACGAAGAATTGTGGCTAAAGATTGCGAAATCCCTCAACATATTGAGGCAATGAAGAAATAAGCCAATTAACCACAAAACCCATAATTATTATGGAATAATTGCTGTTATTATTGGATAATTCCGTAACTTTGCGCTCAAATTATTGATATTTCATTGATATGAAGAGCAACAAGGTTACGGAACTTTTCTTTTTGGTTGTAGGCTGTATTGCAATGGGTTTTTATATAGCAATGCTTTTCGAATGGATTGATTGTGCCGACTGGTTCACACTTCCCTCAAAGTTCATCAGCGGACAGTATGAGCAAGCAAAAGCCTTCGCACCCATCTTATATATTATCCTGGCGCTGCTGGTTCTTATCAGGATGACATTCATCAGTTATGCAATGGGCAAGACGGTAGTTGTTATCCCTCATAGTAAGCAGTTGCGTCTTGTCACTGGATCAAAAAACGATTCAATGACAGAAGAGCCGGAGAAAGATAAGACTGAGGTCATCAGAGAACGCCATCAGCAGCAGCTCATCCAACGCAAGCGTCAAATTATGACATGTGTCTTGGAGTACGTGGAGCTCACACTGGCCCCCTACATGAAGACCTCTGACCTCCATGTCTTTTGTGACAACATCAAGAATTGGGAGACCTCAAAGGACATTGAACCTTCGCCGTCCATAACCAACGGTCAACTTTCAACATTGGACCTCAGACATTTAGCCTGGAACATCGGAGAACGTTTCAAGTGGAATGGTGAGCAGCGGGCCATATTTATCAAGCGGTCGTTCCCCAATGAGTTCCGAGATCTAGAAATCAAATCAATCCGGCAAAACCTGCGACAGCATGGTACTTGCATCATCCCGATAGACATCCCGGACAAAGGCTGTTTCAAGTTTCATACCCCATCCGCCAGCTTGCCATAAAACATTTACCCGCTTGTTGCAACTTATTCTGACTTATTCCAAACTTAACTTTTGATGATATCATCCAGCATTGAATCAGTCTGTTACTTTGCCCTCGGAATCATAATAATTTCGACAATATGCAAGAACAGATTACATTCAACGACCTTCCCATGATGGTCTCACAGGTGCTCAGCAAAGTGGAGCGGCTTGAACGTGTAATTGAAACCATCAGAGAACGGATAGACGGTAATTCCACATCTTCAGCCGAACATATTCCAATGACTATTGACGAGGCATGTGACTTCCTGAAGATGAAGAAATCTACAATGTACTATCACGTAGAACGTGGAAACATCACAGTCACCAAACGAGGAAAAAATTTCATTTTCTTCAAAGATGAACTTGTACATTGGCTTGAAGGCGGCAGGAAGAATCAGGAAAGCTGCTTGAATCCAGACGAAGAGAATGACATGCGCCTGGCTTCATTCAGACGAAAACCCAAAGGACTCTATCGAAGATGACTCAGCCCTGCCCACGATGCGCCCATGCCAAATTTCTGTGACTTTCTCCTTGCCAGCCATTGGCATCGCTTTTGTCCATCACGTCTCGGCCTTTCGTGCAAGCATGAAAGCCTTCGCAGTATTGGACAATGACCAGTGAGAGTCGCCGAGAAACTCTGTGATGTATGTACTTGAGAATGCAAGTCTGACAACAGACATGCCTTCTCTTTTCCGTACATATAACACGGAGTTTCTTTTTCGACGACACTCACAGGTCACCACCATACAATGGCCTGGCAGGCAGATTCATTGTTGGCATGGACTGCATCACCACCCTCATTCATCTGAAATATAATAGCTTCATATGAGATTGCTTTATTTTCTTGTAGCGATGTAGCGAAGCACGAACAGCCCCATTTTTCTTTTTAAATATCAGCGACTTACGCTTCGCTACATGGTTTATTTCAGGTTTTGTTTCGCTACAAAAAACAGGGGCGGCCTGCCAAAGGTGACCCCTGCATTGTTTTATTAAAAACTAGTCGTATGAAATGAAAAAAGTTAGTTGGTGTTTGTATTGCTGCGATTATCTGAACTCATTACACTTTGGACAGTACCAGTATGATTGCTTCTTCTTTTTACTATACACGCTTATCAGCGGCAGACCGCATATCGGGCAAAACTTGATGACAGGCTTCATCCGCAGGTCCGCATAGAAGATTGGTTTCATGGTAGTCGGATGCACACAAGAATTCTCCTGACAGATCCAGAAATGCTTCTTGGTCTTCGGGGAATACTTGCGCACAAGCGTTTTACGATGGCATACAGGACATTCCCTATTGGGAACTTCCTGGTCTTCAGCTGCCTTGAACGTCAATGACATACGAGGGGAACACTCTTCTGCGAACTTAATGTTCTCCCGAACCATCCTCTCGGTCTGCTCCATAAAGTCACCCAACCCCATCTTGCCATCAGCAATAGCCGAGAGATTATACTCCATTTCTGCCGTAAGGTCGGGCTTGGTCAATGATTCGTGAATGCTCTCGATCATCGCCATACCGAAGTCTGTCGGAACGAGTTCCTTACCCTTTTTCTGAATACAGGGAAACGAATGAGACTTTCCTGACGATATGGCGAGCAAGTCAGCAATGATGCTATCACGAGTTGCCGGCGTTCCAATGCCTTTGCACTCCTTCAGTTTCTCTCTGTTAGGATTGTCTGGGTTGACAAAACGCCAGATATTGGTCATCGCTGCCAGCAGCGAGCCTTCCGTAAAACGCTTAGGGGGAGAGGTCTTCTTATCCTCTATAATATATACAGGTATAGGAAACTCATCGCCAACCACTAGGTTTGGAATGTCTTTAACTTCATCATCCTTGTCATCCGACTTAGCAACACTACGCCATCCTGGACTGACAACCGCCTTGCCAGTTCCTACGAACAGACATCCTTGTGCCTCTATTTCGTATTTGATGGCGTTGTATTTACAAGGGAGAAAGAACTGGATGATGTACCGAATGGCTATCATTTCATAGATCTTGCGCTCCCATTCGTCCAAGTTTTTTGGGACAACGCCAGTAGGTATCAGCGCATGATGTGCGCTGACCTTATTGTCATTGAAGCAGCGACTCTTTATTGTGGAGTCGGCATGGAGTGCAGCCTCCATGCCATAATCGCCAAGGGATTTCAAAATTCGGACACCATCCTGGTGTTGACTTGATGGGATGTAATTACAGTCAGAACGTGGATAGCTCACGAACTTCTTTTCATACAAGGACTGTACCCTTGCAAGCACACTCGACGGAGACATGCCATAACGCTTATTGGCTTCCACCTGCAAAGTATCGATGGAGTAAGGCAATGGCGAACTTTCAGTCTGGCTATGCCTCTCGCAGTGGGTGACCCTTGCGGTTTTTTTTTTGATTTCTTCCTTGATCCGCTCCAGATATTTCCGGTCAATGATACGCCCTTCGCAGTCAGTCGGAGCATCCGCTGTCGGTGTCAATGTTGCCGTGAAGGGGATGCCGCCCTTTGAGAGGTTAGCCTTCAATTCATAGTAGTTGATGGAATGGAAATCTTTTATCTCCTTTTCCCGATTGACCACCAAAGCAAGCGTGGGTGTCTTCACACGCCCTACACGCCAGACACAACCATTACCGCCTGTCCGGGCACTGATCGTATATGCCCTCGACAGATTGATGCCTACTAACCAGTCTGCCCGTTCACGCGCCATGCCTGCATGGTACAATGAACGAAACCGTTCATTCGGCACGATATTGTCAAACGCCCGTTTCATACTGTCGCTGTCTTTGGCATTGATGAGAATGCGCCGTACATCCCCCTTATAGCCTACATATTCCAATATTTCGTCAATCAGCAACTGCCCCTCACGGTCAGGGTCACCGCCATTGACTACGACATCGGCCTTCTTCAAAACAGTGCGGATATACTCAAATTGTCCCTTGGCTGTTGGCGAGGGGAGTTTCTTCCATTCTGTCGGGAATATGGGATATTTCTTAAAATCAGCATATTCCTTACCGTAGGCCTCAGGCATAGCCGTCATCAAGATGTGGCCAAACGCCCATGTCACGATGACATCATCTTTCTGGTAGCAGTGCTTGCTCCTACAAGCGGCATAATCAGTCCACAAGTAAGACGCTATAGCTGTGGCGATGTCCGGCTTTTCTGCAATATAAACTGTCATAACGATTATGTTTACAGGTTCCTTTGAATGATATTTGGTGACTGGTGTCTTGTGCGGACCATCGTTGGGTATTCCAGCTCCACATTGTACATGTGGAGAATCCTGTAGATGTTGCTCTTCCCGTGATAGCCCGTCCTTGACATGATTTCCTTGATGCTGTAACCCGCATTGTACATATTGATGACCATGCGGTATTTCTTCAGTTTCTTCTCCTGGTGCTTATCTGCAATGAGTTCCGCCTCAAAGTCATCAAAACCTTCATCACGCTTGTCTGTACGCACATTTACAATGGCAGAGAGCACATTCCTGGTGCTGCCATTTGGGAACAACTCATCGGAGGTGTCCAAACCATCGAACAAAGAAATAATCCGAATGTGCCGACTTAGGCAGTATTTCAGGAAAAACACCAGATCTGTGTGATTCTTGAAGGCATTGTCAAATGACAGAAGCACCGCTGCGTCGCCTTCATTGAGTTTGCCGAGAAAGCACTTCCATTCAAGACGATCATTGTCATCCCTGTCCTCAATATGGATAGGGGAACATTGAAGCTGTTTCATCCTTGAAACCCCCACTTCAATATTATCAACATATTGAGCATTATTTATATAGCCGACGCAACTCATGTTGTACCTCTTGCTGCAAATATTGAGCGCAAAGTTATATTATAATTATTTAATAGACACTTTATTTGTCAACTTTAACACTTTGTTTTGCAATCAAATAAGCAATTTGGTTCTATTTGGTTCTATTTCTCAATAAAATGATACCAATAATTAAAATATTAGGAAATAATATCAATATATTGAGCAAAACACAGTAGTTTTGCATCCTGTAAATCAACCTAAACATATTTATAAGGATATGATCACATTTAACACGTTCAAAAACTCAAAACATTTGACATTAAAACTATGTTCATTATGCCTGACGGTTTTCCTGTTTTCATCATGCTCCAGTGATGACAAACTTGATTTCAGATCTTCAAATGATGCGTTAAGAGCATATCAGGATTATCTGAGTTCCGTCAAAGAAACAAAGATCTGCAACACTTCATCATTCTGTAAAGAAATCAAGGTATGGAAGGATATCTCAGATACCGTTTACCACTTTCTGATGAAGGATTCCACATTCATTAAAGACTTACATTGTGCAAATGACTATGCATCAATCCACGACTCCATTCGTTTTGAGTTTCTCAGACTGACTGAGACATGGCGGTACTCATACGAGGATGTTCTGCAAATCAAGGAGCAGACATCCATATTCCATGAGGACAATGAGCTGCACGAGGCCGTCATTGAAGCGCAGCCTATCTTTGTCGCATTAGACAGCCTTCCTGTCATAGAATCCAACAAGAAAGATATTCTTTCTCAATATCGTAGCCTACTGAAGCACACCATACAATCCGGCATCCATGACAAGGCTGCCATGCTTGACTTCATCGGCAAGGAGGATATTTTGTTCCGCTCATTCCTGGTTCACATCTATGAGATGGATAACGAGCCGTTATCTGACATCACACAAGAAACGGAACGGATTTGCCGGAACATCTTTATTGCTGCGAGAAACGGAGAGATTGCTGCACGTGACGCCATGGTCTATATGTCTATGCGGACGGTCAGACGGCTTTTGCAAAACTCCACCGCCTGCATATCGGACATCAACAATCAGAAGACAATGAGCAAGGCTCAGGGAAATGCCTATCTATGGATGATTATTCAGCCGTTCATCAGCATTGACCAGTTTTCGATCGCCACACTCACGCCACAGGAACATAGTCATTTCAACTACATCATCGCACAACTGCCGAAGTCGGTCAAGTTTGCCGAGACATTCGGCATTGACCAACGTGCCTTAAACTATCTCCTTCCTCAACAACTCTTGAAAATGTATGTATTAACACTCTAAATATTCAAGGATATGATTAAAGACGAAGTAACCAGATTTATGGCCTTAGCGCCGCTCATGCTGCCAAAGTTGATAAAAAACACGACAGCCGAAGAAACGGACATCACTGACGATTCCGCCATATTGTATTTCACATTGGAGGAGGCATTGCCAATCAGCCTCGTGATGGATATGCTTGAAGATGACATGGAACTGTCATTGCTTTATCATGGCACAAGTAAGGACAACACAAAGCTGCATCATTGCTGTTTCTTTACAAGCCCTGCCAATGGAAAGAACATGTTTAAGTTCAACATGGTCTCAGATAACCGTGAATATGTCAATGACCTGACCATTTCCATTTTCGACTCACTTGACACGATGGAGAGTGAGCTGGAATCAGATCTGACGTCACATGCCAAAAGTTTCGACTTCATTCAGGCCATGGAGGTTTCTGAAGTGCTTGGCTTATTCTGCCTGTTGGAATGAGAACAGAACTCCTATATAAGATAGCCGACATGATCAACGCCAACAGCACGAAATACCGTGCTGTCATCCCTCGCGCTAAAAGGCAGTATATGACACAACAGGGCAAAATCCTTGTCAAGTCCACTTGTCTTGTCCTTAATGTTATGGTGACGACCCGACCGAAGAACCATGTGAATCGGAGCATCTGGAACATTTATGAAAATGACATCGACAGAATTATCACAAAAATCAGTCGCAGGGATAGGGCGTTTGCACAGCGGATTGACAATGGTGAGCCGACCCTGTTTGACATTGAGGTCATCGTGCGTCGGGCATCATTCCAAGCACTTAAACTGAAGCTAGTCAGTACGGCCTTCGACATCTACGCAGAGAACAGTTAATTCAATATAAACCATATTACTTGTATTACTGAAATCACATATGATAGCAAAGATCATATTCTTCGTATTTCCCTTATTACTGATATTGCTTCCTTTATTGCTTTATCGGAAATACAAACCGCCGTACATCATCGTATGGCTTCGCTTGGCATTCGACAACAATGCCAGAAAAATGGCAACGAACATCACACAACTTGTGCTCATTTTCTTTCATGTCACATACTTTGCCGTTTTTCCCGAAGACTACGGTTTTATCTTTTCTTCCTTCATTGTATTCTTCATGTTTGCAACCAAAACAACTGTCCGGCTGATGCTCGCCACCAGACGGAACAAGGTTTTGTATCGGCTCATGGCCATTGCAAGCGTTGCTCTACTATTCGCACCTCACGCATTCTCGACTTCTTTCTCTTTAGCATTGATCCTGGAATGTGCTACATTCTTTCCATCCAAAGAACCTGAGGAGTTCCAGGAGAAGCATCTTAATGAGGAAGGAATGGACAAGAAATTCGTTGACTCCTATTTTAGTTGAAAATAAACATTAACACCATAATAAAACCAATTCGTCATGAAAAAGAATCAGACAAATAGAACCATCCACAAGATGACGTTTGACATCACTCTCCTGGATATCCTTAAAACGAAAGACAATCACAAGCTGTCTCGTTTTGACGCATTCATGTGGTTAGCTGAGCATATCCTTAATGGATTTCCTTGTTCCCAAGAAGAAGGCCAGTTACAACTGTACAAAGTCACAAACATTGAACTGGCAAAAAGATGGCATTGGAGCCGCCCAAGCGTCCAGAAATTTACTCAGGAACTCATCGATCTGGGTTTACTTAGACGGGAGCGTTTCGGCAAATATTTTGCCTATTCGCTGAGTGCCGAAGCAGAGAAATTTATCAAGTGAATTGATAGCATACTCTTCAATCTTCTCGAATATGAGCAGGCAGCCACAATCAAAGATCGGAACTTCACTCTCCCAAATGGGGAGCTTGCTCCTCCGAACAAAGGGATATGATGTCGAACAAAGGGAAGGGAGTTTTATAAAAACTCTTAGCCTAATAAGAGTTAACATTCATTAACTCATTAGGCTGCCTCTCCTGAAGGAGTTCCTACGGGGAGCAAGCTCAGGCAGAAGAGATTAATAGACACAAAAAAATGGCAGAACAGAAACAAGTAATGGATGTGCGTCCAAACAAGGATGGCATATCAAAACTGGAAAGCAACGAGCAGCAGCGCAACTGGTCAGAAAACCTTCGGGACAGAAAATCCAAAGACAGCCTTGCCAATTACGACCCGACTCGTGCCCATCTGAACTTCGAGGTCACAAAAGGAGGAAAGGTCCAGCCGATAGACAAGTCCAAGAGCATTGACGAGAGGATGAAAGACATCCTCAACTCACGTGGTATCAAAAATCCTAACGCCAGGGCTAAGGCACGCAGAAAGCAGCGGATCCTTGCCCAGATGATATTCGGCGGCAGTAGAGGGCGCATGTTGGAAATGGCGTTCGGGGAGCAGGACGTAAATCTCAATAAAGGGGCGGATAACTCAAAACTGACGAGAGCCAAGGAGATTGAGACATGGGCGGCTGAAATTTATGGCTTTGTTGCCCGAAAATTCGGCGAGGAAAACATCGTCAGTTTCTACGTTCATTTGGATGAAACGAATCCTCATTGCCACTGTACCATCCTACCCATAGACGAAAAGAACCATCGGATTTCATGGACCAGCGTTTTCGGGAAGAATCCCATGGAAGAAAAAGCAACTTTTACACGACTTCATAATGAACTGTACGAGGAGGTCAACAGTCACTGGGGACTTGAACGCGGAAGCAATAAGGCTGAAACAGGCGCAAGGCATCGCTCGACAGAGGAATACAAGCGTGACCTCATCAACCAGGTGCAGGAGCTGGAGAATACCAGAGAAGGATTACAGAGGCAAATCCATAGAGCCGAAATCAAGCTGAAGGGGCTGTCCACGATGATAGCGAATTTACAGACCCGAAAAGAACAAATAAACGAAGAAATAGAACTTATCGCCCGGCAACTTGGCGAGGACGGACAGGACAAGGAGCAGTTAGCCAATCGCATGGAAGAACTCCGCAAACAGATGGAGAACATCGACCAGAAGATGGCGGACAAGCAAAGGATTTTGGACGAAACGGAATCCGAACTTTCTAATGCCAGAGAAAAACTTGAAAAACTGACGCATGCCCATATCGAAATGTCTAAATCAATCGGAGATGACATCGACAGAAGGGCTGAAATTGTTCATTCAAACATCAATGCCACTTATTATAAGATGGTGGCTTCCTCGATAGAACCTCTTTTGCCTACCCTTAATGCGGAACAACATGAGATTTTAGATAAGTCCGGCTTCTTTGACCTCAGAGACAATTCTCATCATATCATCAACTGCGCCCTTCTGTTGGCCATCAACTACATCAGTCAAGCCACGACCTATGCAGAATCTTGTGGCGGTGGAGGCAGCAGTAGCATGTCCAGATGGGGACGAGACAAGGAGGACGATGATGAACGCTGGTGGATGAAGTGCATTTTACAGGCAGCCGCAATGGTCAGACCTGCAGGTCGAAAAATCAAAAGAGGCAGATAGCCATCAATATGAGTAATACAAGTAATACAAGTAATATCAGTAACATTAGTAATATCAAAATCAATTACATCATGAAGAAAAATATTCTGATTTCACTTATGGCTTTGTCAATGGCGACAAGCGTCCATGCAAGTATGATTGACAGCCTTCAATGGGTCACAGTTGACAACCCGGATTTACATCGTCTGACACCGATACTGACGACTGACTATGTACAGTTGAGTAAAGCGAGTCAGCACTGGTTTATTGGTGTCCAAGGTGGGGCATCAGCTTTCATTGGGAACCCGGTAGGATGTGGCGACCTGTTCGACCGCATCATGCCTTCATTCAACGCCTATGTAGGCAAATGGATCACACCTGATGTAGGCGTGAGGTTAGCTTTTCAGGGATTGAAGTACAAGAACAGTAACCTCGACATGGCTGGCTACCAGTTGGGGCATGCTGACCTGATGTATAACGTCACCAACTTGTTCCGACAACTATCGGAACGCTTGCCCAAGTTTGACTGTGCTCCTTTTATAGGTGCAGGACTCGTTCATGGCGCTGACCAATTCTATACAGACAAAGAAAGGGCACGGAGCTATTTTTTTGCTTTGACTTTCGGCATCCATGCCCGATACCATTTCGGGGAACGTTTCTACCTGTCTGGGGAATTGGGGAATTTCACTACGTTCCGAGATTTCGACGGCTATGGCTCACATGGAAAGCTATGCGATAACATGCCATCTTTGACGCTTGGCATCGGATTCAACTTGGGAACGCCACGATGGAATCATGCCGTTGATGCAAATCCTTACATCAATCAGAACGACAATCTGCTTGCTTACGTAGAAAGGCTGGAACAATCCAACAAGCAGCTTCGTGACCAGCGCAGTATCAATCGAAAGACTTTGGATGAGCTGATAAAGATTCTGGAGATTGAAGGACTGCTTGGCAAATATGGCTATCTATTTGATAACATCGACGCTGGTCATACCAAGAACAATTACAGAGGACTGCTTTCCCTGCGTTCTCGCATGAAAGGCAAGAATGAATACGCCCTGCCTTACTCACTACAAGACAGACCGAATGTGTTGAACATACCCATATACTTCTTCTTTGAGCTGGGCAAGGCAAAGTTGACAGATGATTCCCAATTGATAAACCTGGACGAACTGGCAAAGGTGGCTATCGAGCATAATCTCAAGATACATATTGCGGGTGCTGCCGACAGTGCAACGGGGTCTGAGAATGTCAATTCTGAATTAAGCAAGGAGCGTGCCAGGTTCATAGCAAAGGAGCTGTCAAAACGCGGTGTGCCAACAGATAGGATGAAAGGTGTTTCACTTGGCGGCATACAGGAGTTCAGCAACCCGAAAGGCAACAGATACAGCAGAGTGTCACTCTATCTGGAAATTGACGACGAGCAACAGGCCAATTAAATGGACGATTATCGGGTCATCATAGCTGGCAGTCGCTCCTTCAGTAACTACGAGTTGCTGAGGGAGCATTGCCTTTTCATGCTTCAGGAGAAAATGATGACACATCGGGTCATCATCGTGTCTGGCCATGCCCATGGCGCTGATACATTGGGTGAAAGGTTTGCCAAGGAACAAGGGCTAACCCTTGAGCTTCATCCTGCCAAGTGGAGAGCATTGGGCAAGGCTGCCGGCATGATACGCAATGCAGAAATGGCAAGAGCATCTGATGCCCTGATAGCATTTTGGGACGGCAAAAGCCGTGGCACAGCTCACATGATCAGTTTTGCCAAGCGAAGAGGATTAGAGGTCTCTATTGTAGACAAATTGAATCTGAATTCCTCTTTCATATCACACCCATACAGACCTGCAACTTCCTCTGTGCATGATGAAAAACAATCATCAAAATCATGGCTTCGATGATTGTTTTTGAAATGATGTCAAAACAGCAAAACAAATTATTGGTGTTACAGAGAATCACGGAGTCACACCCATTCGTTTCCTTGCATGACATAATCCAGAGACTTGAGGAAATATTCCAATGCCCTTGGAGTGTCTTGCAAATCACGGTAAACACTTCCGGCATAGTAGAACACTTCCTGTTTCTCATTCAAAGACCCCTTATCCTCAAAATAGCTCATCAGTTTTTTTATCATCAGATCTGAA
>JAFYYU010000018.1 GCA_017557425.1 Muribaculaceae bacterium
TCAGGCAATAATGGCCACCATCATCACGTTAATATAGATGAAAAATGGCTCTCATCTGGCCCATGAGACATGTCATCCATATCATCTTTGCTGCTGTGCTTGTGGCGCTGGTCACGGGCTGTGGCGGTGCGCACCGCTATGACGTGCGGCTCATCGCCGCCGATAGCCTGATGTGGACAGCCCCCGACAGCGCGCTGGCCACACTCACCGCCATCGACAGCCTGACGGGCGACGGCAACCGCGTCTACCATGCCCTGCTGATGACGCAGGCCCGCTACAAGTGCTATGCCGACATCACCGCCAGCGACGATAGCGCCATCACCCGAGCCATGCACTACTACCGCTACCATAGCGGCGACCGCGAGAAACTCGCCCGCACCTACCTCTACAAGGGCGCCGTGATGGAAGAACTGGGCCACGTGGACAGTGCCATGTACTACTACAAGACCGCCGAAGCCAACGCCGATGAAAAAGACTACACCAACCTGGGCCAAATCAACACACGAATCGCAAACCTCTACCGTCTTTATTATGCTGACAGGCAAATATGTTATGACAAATACAAGCAGGCGTTGAAATACTATCAGTTAATTAATAACAAATCATTACAGTTTGATTGTTTACTCAACATGGGAGCTTGTAGTGCCACAACACACATCGGCAACGCAAAACAGCTATTACTTCAAGCTGGTAATCTTGCTATAGAATTAAATGATAGTGCTGGATATTATACATGTCAAGAACTGCTATGTCGCCAGTTGTATTATTCCGATCATTTACTGACTAAGGCCAAGCAGATTGCATTAGATTGCCTAAATCACTACCGACAATACATCAACCAAGATCTCCTGCTCGACTTGGCCGATATTTACGCACTTAGCAATATGCCAGACTCAGCAAGGTATTATTTGAACTTAGTTAAAATCAATGCCAGTGTTCCATATATAGGCCAAATAAAAACAAGACAGTATTTAATTCTTTCAAGAATCTCAAAATTAGAAGGTGATAACGTAAAAAGCAGTCACTATGAGACTTTGGCCCATCAGGTTTCAGATTCCATTCTCAACAATAAAAAGAAATTCCAAATACAAGATACGGAGAACAGCTTCAACAGCAAACAGCATACTGGCTTCATGTCAAAAATCAGTCGTCTCCACTGGATAGTCATAGGACTTGCATTAGCCGTCATGGCCTTGATGGCACTTGCTTTTTATCATTACCGCCGGGTTCACCGATATGATAAAATTATAGAAAGTTTCAAGCAGCAGTCAGCAAGCCAATTGAGCGATTTGACGTTATTAAAACAGAATATTGAGAATCTCAAAATCCAGGACCAACAGCTCAAGAGTTTCATTTCCTCGCATTTAAGCCTCACCAGTGAGATGATTGAAGCCTGCTACCACAGCCCACAGAGCAAACTGAGCGAACAGGTGAAAAGAATAGTCCGGTTCCAGCACGAAAACAAGCAGCAATGGACTCAACTGTACCATTACATTGATGCTGAGTACAACGGCATCATCTCCAAGACCCGCAATGCCTATCCCCAGTTAAATGATAAGGACCTACTGCTCATCGCTTTGACCACTACAGGCTTTTCCTATGTCCAAATCGCCATCATTATGGGCTATACCAACGCAACCAGCATTGGCACCATCAAGCAACGCCTTGCCCAGAAAATGCACCTCGACGGAACATTGAACGACTACATCAATAGCATGGTGGAGTCTTGACTTGGATTTGTATCATACCCCCTTTTTGCTGACAGAACACACATTTTACGAAGTGTATTATTTCTGAAAACGTATCTTGCTGATTTTCAGTAAGATAAAATTGCTTTGTATTACGAAAAAATTTGGAGGAAAAGAGGTTAAAGCAGTAATTTTGTAAAGCCTATTTTAACATTTTAATCTTATATTCAATGAAAAAAACATTGTTATTTCTCATGTTTTGGGCAACTGTTGCTTTTGGCATCAGTGGTCAAAGTACCCTTCGACCTCGGGGTGATGCGAATTGTGACTGGGAAATCAACATTGCTGACATCAACGTTGTCATAGACATCATTTTAGGGAAAACCCATTATCAAGACTACTTTGACAAAGATGTAAACGGGGATGGCGAGGTTAACATAGCTGACGTCAATGCCCTTATTGGGGCTGTCTTGGGAGACGAACTGCCGCCGATGCCAGCCTTTTCGGGGACACTGCCGGTACTATACATCAACACCGAGGGCCACCGCGAGATAACGGGTAAGGACAATTCTGACTACATCCATGCCGACTGGTGGCTCGACAACAGAGGAATTGAGGGCTGTCAATCCCTCGGATCCCCGCAACATCCGCTGGGAATGCAAATCAAAGGGCGGGGCAACTATACTTGGGAACACTCGGCCAAAAAGCCTTATCGGATAAAACTCGACACTAAACAGCCGCTGATGGGGTTGAAGAAGAATAGGCACTTCTGCCTGCTGGCGCATGATTTTTGGTCCAATCCTGTCGGATTTGAGTTGAGTCGGCGGATAGGCCTTGCCTACACACCAGCCCAAGAACCGGTGGAAGTGGTGCTTAACGGTATTTACATTGGACTGTACTTCATTACTGAGAAAATAAGGGTCAGCACGTATCGGGTAAACATCACAGAACAAGAAAACGGTGAGACTGACGAGAATCTGATCACTGGAGGATGGCTCATTGAAATAGACGGGCATGCTGATGAAAACCAGTTCTTCATCCAAGAGTCTAACGGTAATGTGTTACCTGTCAAGTATCATAGCCCAGACAGCCTTTCGGACGCACAAATGGACTATATCTACAACCTGATTTCACAAACAGATAAAGCAATTTATGAGGGCACCGATTGCGAATGGGAAAAGTACATCGATCTGGACACACTCGCGTGTTTCTACATTGTAAATGAAGTTGTTGATGACATCGAATCCTTTAAAGGCAGCCTTTTCCTTCACAAACATCGCGGGGATAGCACCAAACTGCTGTTCGGACCTGTGTGGGACTTTGGATGCGCCTTTGGACATCCAGAGCAGGAGGAGCCGTGTTTCTTGTATGAGAACGTTGATGAGATTTTCAAGCCTCATTGGCTTGAAAAAATGGTCCAGAGCGACAAGTTTCAGGAAGTGGTGAGGAATCACTGGAGAGATTTCTACCCGTCACAGATAGAAACCATCGAGAATTATATCGATTCTATTATAAACAGGATATCATCGGCTAGCAAAGCCGACAGAATGCGATGGCCTGGCCAATATTGGGAAAGTTTGGATTTCCAAAACGAATACTTCAAAATGAGAATGCGTGAAAAGGTCAATTTCCTTAACGATCAGTGGGGAACCTAACAGGCCGAAGGCGGCGACGGACAGGTGAACATCGCCGACGTGACCTTCCTAATTGACCACATCCTGGGCATGTGATTCACAGCATCATTTACTAATCGTACATAAAACGGGAAGAATAGTTTATTTGTAGGGTGCGGCGCCTGGATTGAATCCACATCGGCGCCGCATCTGTTTTCGCAACTACGAATTACACTTTTTTTACATCCGCGCACATGAAGTGTCGGCGGATTTTTGGGATTAAAAAAATGGGCATCCGCACCCCTGATTTTAAAAATTACTTCAACATCTAAAACCATTGGCATATGTATCCTTAAACTCTATAATGCGAGCAAAGCGAACAGATGATTTCCCGCTTTTTCATTTTTTTGTGCAAAATAAACCTTTATGTTATCTAAAGTTGTACCTTTGTAGTTTGAAATTAAACGAAGTTTAACCAAAGCTAAAATAGACGAATTATGAGATGTCAACATTGCGGACACGAGGTACCTGATGGTTCTGTCTTTTGCAACCATTGCGGCTACCGCATGAGTAATGAGATCACATGCAGTTATTGTCACGAAACCATGCCAGCAACATCGGTCTTTTGCCCCCATTGCGGCAAGGCTGTCGATAATGCTGTGAACGTGGCTTCACGCCAAACAACCGCCGCGCAAGCCAGTCCCCGCCCAACGACCTACAATGAGCAACGTATAGCTGCCCAACGACGGGCCCAACAACGTCAAGCCAACGCTTGGCAACAGCCCGAGCCCGAAGAACCGGAAGACGATGACGACAATGAGAGCACCGGCGGCCGTTCACATTACAACCGCAACCTCATCATCGGTATCATCTTGGCGGCACTGGCCATTGGATTACTGTCCCTCTTGAAACATTGCAATAGTCGTGAAAACGACCGTCTGGAGGCCCGTGCCGACAGCGCAGCGCTTGCTGCCGACAGCAGCCAGGACCCCATGGCCGTGCTCACTGCCGAGTTGAGCCGGAACTCATTCACTGACGATAAGGCCTACACGGGCTGTGCGGTTCGCTTTGCCAGCACCGACCCCGACACACCGGAGCGCATCGTGGGCGTGACCTACAAGGATGACACCGACCGTCCGTTCATCAAGGTTTATCAGCTGACTCGTGACGGTGCTCAGTGGAAGACCGAATTGGGACAGACCAAGTACTTTGACGGCCGCAGCATCATCATGGACAACTCGTCGCTCATCGCCGACGGCATGAACGTGCCCCGCGCAGTGACCGTCGATGGCAAGCAATACCTCTACTTCGCGTTCCTCAACCACCTGAAGGGTGCAGGCGAAGGCAACAACGGCCGTGTGACATTGGCACTGTATGATGTTGACGCCAAAAAAATGACAACCTTGACCTATGACGGCCAAATCCGTTCCCGTACCGACGGCCGCCAGTATGTCTATAGCCGCGGCCCCCTGGAGAACACCAACGGCAGTGAGCGCACTTTCCTGCGCCAGGAAGCTGCCAGCATCGGTGCCATCAAAGTAGCCACCCAGGAGGAGATTGACGCCGAAGAAGAGGCCAAAGCCAAGGAAGAAGAAGAGAAAGCCCTCGCTGGCGAGGAGAACGCCGAAAAGAAGTGGGAACACGACAATGCCGAGAACATGGACAAGCTCAAAGAGGGTGAGGAAGTGAAGATGAAGCCCACCCAGTATGACAAGCCCATCATCAACATGAAGGAAATCAAGGACAAGCTCGAGAACGACCGTTATCTCGTCTTTCTGGACACTAAGGGCTCGGTAGTGGGATTCAACAAGAACAGCCGCAAGTACTTTACCATCTATAGCGGCAAGAACGGCGCTGCAACGGGCATCAGCTTCAACGGCGACAATAACGTGCTCATCAAGACGGGTGGCGGCAACATCACCTATGACCTGGTGAATGACCGTGCCAAGAATGCCAACTAACTGAACTATCATGACTCCCGAACGACGCTATTACTTCTGGTTCTTCGTCAAGTTGAACCTCATCTTGATAGGGCTGCTTGCCCTGTTGTGGTGGCTAAACAACGTCGTGTATGCGGGATAACCAAGAACTAAAGACTTAAGACTAAGGACTAAAGACTAACATGGCCGTAGAAATCAAAGAAATCCAACCCACCAAGCGCAACCTGCTCAAGTTTGTGCATTTCCCCATCGATGTCATCTACCGCGACAGCAAGTACTATATACCGCCGCTGGTGACTGATGAGGTCAATACCCTGCGTCCCGACAAGAATCCCGCGTTTGACTTCTGCGAGGCCGCCTATTTCCTGGCCTACCGTGACGGGAAGATCGTTGGACGCATTGCCGGCATCATCAACCATGTGGTGAACGAGAGGCAAGGAAAGAAGGAGGCGCGCTTCGGCTACATTGACTTCATTGACGATGCCGAGGTAGTCGATGCGCTTATCGATGCCGTAACCAAGTGGGGAAAATCCAAAGGCATGGAACACTTGACAGGACCTATGGGCTTTACCGATATGGATCCTGAGGGCATGCTCATCGAGGGCTTTGACCGTGTGGGCACCACCGGAGCGGTATATGGCCATCCCTATTATCCCAAGCACATGGAGCGTGCGGGATTTGTCAAAGATGTGGACTGGCTGGAGTTCCTGATTACCATTCCCAAAGAGGTTCCCGAGAAGATGGCACGCATTGCCAAACTCATGAGCGAGCGCCTCAATCTGACGACCATCAAATATACCGACCGCAAACAGTTGGTCAAGGACTATGGTGACGCCATCTTTAAGCTGATTAACGTGGCCTATGATGAGTTGTTCGGCTACTCGCCGCTCACCGACAAGCAGATCAAGCACTACATCAAGATGTACCTGCCTTTCCTGCCGCTTGACGACCTGTCGATGGTCATCGAGAAGGACACGCGTGAGCTCATCGCTGTGGGCATCACCATCCCCTCGATGTCAAAGGCACTCATCAAGAACCGTGGCCGCCTGTTCCCCTTTGGTTGGAAACCCCTGCTCGATGCCTTCAAGCACAATGACTTGGTGGACCTGATGCTCATCGCTGTCAAGCCCGAGTACCAGAACAAGGGCGTGAATTCGCTCATCTTCAACGACCTCATCGAGGTCTTCAACCGCCACGGCTACACACATGCCGAGAGCAACCACGAGCTGGAACTCAACACCAAGGTGCTGCAACAGTGGGAATATTTCGAGACCGAGCAGCACAAGCGCCGCAGGGCATATACCAAAGATATTTGAGCCAGCTCAAATTTCTAGATTAGGGATTAGAGATTAGTGATTAGAGAATACATTAAACATCATAGATTATGAACGAGAAGATTCAAGTTATCAGCAAATATGCCCTTGAGGGGCTGGAAGTTCAAGGTCTGAACAATGAGGCCCTTGCTGCTAAGCAAGTGCTGAAAAGCGGTTCAGGCGCCGGCAACGATTTCCTGGGTTGGCTGCATCTGCCCAGCAGCATCGATGACCAGCAGTTGCAGGCCATCGAAAAGACAGCAGCTGTCTTGCGCCAGGAGTGTGAATATGTCATCACCATCGGCATCGGTGGCAGTTACCTGGGTGCCAAGGCCATCATCGAGGCCCTGAGCGACCATTTCGCTGCCTACAAGACCGGCAACGGTCCCAAGGTCGTGTTTGCCGGCAACAACATCGGCGAGGACTACCTCTATGACCTGATGGACCTGGTGCGCGGACACAAGTTCGGCATCATCGTCATCTCCAAGTCAGGCACAACGACCGAGCCCGCCATTGCTTTCCGCCTGTTCAAGGAAATGCTCGAGAAGCAGGAGGGCAAGGAGTTTGCCCAGCGCAACATCGTGGCCGTGACCGACGCACGCCGCGGCGCCCTGCGCAACCTGGCTACCCAGGAGGGCTATGCCACCTACGTTATCCCCGACGATGTGGGCGGCCGTTTCTCGGTGCTCACCCCCGTGGGCCTGCTGCCCATTGCCGTGGCCGGATTTGACATCCGCGCCCTCGTGGCTGGTGCAGTCGAGATGGAAAAAGACGGCGACGAGCAGGTCATCAACTATGCCATCGCCCGCAATGCCCTGTACCGCAACGGCAAGAAAATCGAGATTCTCGCCAACTTCACCCCGCGCCTGCACTTCCTGGCCGAATGGTGGAAACAGCTCTACGGCGAGAGCGAGGGCAAAGGCCACAAGGGTATCTTCCCCGCAAGCGTCGATTTCACGACCGACCTGCACAGCATGGGCCAGATGATCCAGGACGGTGAGCGCACCCTCTTTGAGACGGTGCTCAGCGTGGGCGACCAGCAGCATGAGGTCATCATCCCCACCGACGAGGCCGACTTGGATGGTCTGAACTATATCGCCGGTAAGAATGTGGACTACGTCAACAAGATGGCCGAGCTGGGAACACGTCTGGCACATGTCGACGGCGGTGTACCCAACCTGCTCATCACCATTCCCGCAGTCAACGAGCGTTATCTGGGTCAGCTGATCTACTTCTTCGAGAAAGCCTGTGGCGTGAGCGGCTATACGCTGGGCGTCAACCCGTTTGACCAGCCTGGCGTCGAGGCCTACAAGAAAAACATGTTCGCCCTGCTCGAGAAACCCGGCTACGAAGAGGCCACAAAAGCCATCAAAGAAAAACTCAACAACCCTTAATGCCCGCTACGCGAGCAGTTTAAAGTTTAAAGTTTAGAGTTTAAAGACTAACAACTAAAGACTAAATAAACAATGATTTATCCGATTCTTTCGGCCGAGGAAGCCGCCGAATTTGTACAAAATGGCTTCACAGTGGGTGTTTCGGGTTTTACATCGCCCGGTTGTCCTCAAGCAGTGCCCGTCGCTATCGCCGAGCGCGCCAAGCGCGAGCATGAGGCTGGACGCGAGTTCAAAATCAACCTATTCAGTGGCGCATCAACCAGCGACCACATCGACGGTGAGTTGACGCGTGCCGACGCCCTGAACTTCCGCACCCCCTACCAGTCACACCCCGACATGCGCAAGGCCATCAATGCCAATGCCATCCACTATAACGACCGCCACCTGAGCGAGCTGGCCCAGGAGTTCCGCTATGGCTTCTACGGCAAGATGGACATCGCCATCGTCGAGGCACAGAGCATCACCGATGACGGCGAGCTCGTGCTGGGTACTTCGATGGGCAACACCGCCACCTGGCTCCAGATGGCCGACAAGGTGATTGTCGAGGTCAACGACCAGATTCCCGAGAGCATCCACGGCATGCACGACGTTTACATGCCGCTCGACCCGCCTTACCGCCGTGAGATCCCCATCTACACGCCTCATGACCGTGTGGGCTCCCCCACCGCCCATGTTGACCCCAAGAAGGTGGTAGGTGTTGTCAAGACCTCGCTGCCCATCAGCAAGGAGGGTGCCTTTACCCCCGTTGACGAAGTAACCGCTGCCATTGGCCGCAACGTGTGCGCATTCCTGGTTAACGAGCTCAAGCAGGGCCGCATTCCCAAGGAGTTCGTGCCCCTGCAGAGTGGTGTGGGCAACATCGCCAACGCCGTGCTCGACGCCCTGGACAAAAGCGACGACATTCCTCCCTTCGAGATGTACACCGAGGTTATCCAGGACAGCGTGCTCGAACTGCTCGAGAGCGGCAAGTGCAAATTTGCCAGCACCTGCTCGATGACCTTCTCGTCACAGGCTATGGACGAGTTCTTCAAGAAAGGCGAGGCGCTGCACAACAAGGTGCTAATGCGTCCCAGCGAAATCAGCAACAACCCCGAGGTGGTTCGCCGTTTGGGCGTCATCACAATGAACACCGCCATCGAGGCCGACATCTACGGTCACATCAACTCGACCCACGTGAGCGGCACCCGTCTGATGAACGGTGTGGGCGGCTCGGGCGACTTCACCCGCAATGCCTACATCAGCATCTTCCTGTGCCCGTCGATCAAGAAGGACGACTGCATCAGCACCATCGTGCCCATGGTTTCTTATCCCGACCACAACCCGCACTCGGTGGACATCATCATCACCGACCAGGGTATCGCCGACCTGCGCGGCAAGGATCCCTTGCAGAGCGCCCACGAAATCATCGAGCACGCTGCTCATCCCGTTTACCGTCCCTTGCTGCGTGAGTACCTCAACCTCGCCAAGAAGGGCCACGTGATGATGAACCCCGACATCGCCCTGGCCATGCACAGCGCCCTGCTGCACGACGGCGACATGCGCAAGACCGACTTCGCCAAGTTCATGAAGTAAATCGCCTCTACGATTACATAAACAAACTGCCAGCGTCCTTAATGGTTGCTGGCAGTTTGATTAACATTAGTCAAATGTCATCGAGACTTAAGCCGCGAAAAGTGATATCGTAGTTGCCAAACTTTTTAGTGGCACTCAGAAATACATCGGCTTTGGCACGCAAGATGGAAAGGTCAATGTTACGTCGTTGGCGTTTTACCTCTATGAATTCGGCTTTTTTGTTCAACTCATCGGCAGCGATGATGTCTATCTCGTTTTCGCCACGGCGATCGTGCCACGTGCCGATTCGGGTATATTGCCCTGATTCTGCCAGCTGTAGCCTGCAGAAGTCTTCCAATATTTGGCCGCTATAAGTATCATAGTCGCGAGTGATGATTTCCTTGAGTTTGTCGTATGCGCCGATTTCAATCATGTAGTTGTATTTATACACAAAGCGGAACCAGAAACGTAGGAAATTGTCATGAATCTGATAATGGACATTCTTGCGAGGCGAACTCTCAAACATGGGTTGAGCTTTGATGATCAGGCCATAATCATCTTCAAGACGGGTGAGGTAGCCACCAATTTCTTTCTTCAGAATATCCTCGATGTCAGCTCGGGTGGTGTGGCCCTGGGCAATGAGCGATAAAATGGAGAAATAGACGGTGTAGTCGCGACCGAACTCCTCAATGAGCATCGAGCGCCCCTCATCTATGAAGGGACTGTCTTCCTGAATGATGGTCTCGAGCATAGCAGGAGCCGTGTAGCATCTGCCATCAATAAGAAGCTCAACATACTTTGCAACACCACCGGTAAAAAGATACAGTGCCAATAAATCCTCATTATTGTGGCCAGGGGCATACTCATTCATGATACCTCGCAGCACTGAGGGGGCAAAGGGATGAACAGAAATTTTCTGTGTCTGGCGGTTATAGAGAGGTTCCTTCTTGTCCCTGAAAATCTTATTCATAAGCGAATTGACCGATCCACAGACCAGCAGATTAATTTTGGCGCCCTCCTTGTGCAAGTCCCAGATTTTCTGCATCTCACTGAAAACGGCTTTATTCACGCGATAGAACTCTTGGAACTCGTCAATCATTAGTGTAAAATGCCGCTCATGGGACAATTTCATCAGGTACTCAAATACCTCGGCAAACCGGGAGGGAGTACCTAACTGGGGAATTCCCAGCTTATCTTCAATTTCAGCAGCATACTCAGCGCATAGCTCGCTCTCGACCTTGCGTGAGACAAAGAAATATAACATGGGCTCATCGTTATAGGCGGTCAGCACCAGTGACGTCTTGCCGATACGCCGCCGCCCCGTGACGACCGTGAACTGCGCCATCTGGCGAGACAATTCGCGGATATTGCGCAATTTTTCTATCTCCCTGTCTCTATCAAAAAATCTCATATCTAATCATTTAATTAAAGAAACCGCTAGTTCCGAAACCGTGGTTTCGGAACCGCAAAATTAAACAAGGTTTCTGATTTCAGCAAATAAATGACCAAGAAAATGTCATTTTTGCCTAGCTTGCACTAACTCTGTGCGTTGAATCGAAATAACTACCAATAAAACCAAGAACAATAATAACTTGAAGGCGCACGGGACAATGCTGCTGGCCATGAGGCTCGCCGTGTTCCAGTGGATGCACGCCGTCGCAGCCGCCCTCATCTTTACGGGCGTCTGGCTAGTCATCAATTCCAAAAGCGGTAAATCCTAAGCCTTCTTAAAATACTCTTTCATCTGTTGCTTGACGCGTGGGGCGAGCTTGATGATGGTGAACATGGTGCACAGCGCCATCAGGGCGAAGCCCAGGTCCATGATGCTGACCATGACCTTGAGCGGTATCATCGCGGCCACAACAATCATCGCCAGATAGTAATAGTTGTACCACTTGACATTGTGCGCGCCAAACAGGAAGTTGGTGCACTTCTGGCCATAGTAACTATAGGAGAACATCGTCGAGAAGGCGAAGAAGAAGACTATCGCCATCAGCAGCAGATGGCCGACACCGGGCAGCAGCTGTCCCCAGGCACCCAGGGCGACGTAGAGGCCCTTGGGGTCGGTCAGGCCCACATAGTTGCCGGCAATGATGATGGGAATCGAGGTCAGCGTGCATACCAGGCCCGAGTCGATGGCGGGACCCAGCATGGCGATGAGGCCCTCGCGAACGGGTTCGGTGTTCTTGCTGGCGCCGTGCATCATCGATGCGGTACCCACACCGGCCTCGTTGACAAAGGCGGCGCGCCGTGCACCCGTCAGGGCGACATAGGCGAAGGCGCCGAAGCCCGCCCGCATGTCAAATGCGCCCTCAAAGATCTGGCCGAAGACGCCGGGAATCTCCTTGACGTGCATCACCATGATGACCAGCACCATGACGAGATAGAGAATTACCATTACAGGCACGATGCGCGAGGCGAACAGGGCGATGCGCTTGATGCCGCCCAGGATCACGCCACCCACGATGGCAACCATGATCACACCCATGATGAAACGCAGCAACAGCGTGTTTTCAATGCCCATGGGCGTGGTGAACACCGTCGTGACAGACTCGACCAACTGATTGGCCTGCATGAAGCACAATGTGCCCACGAGGCCAAAGATGGAGAAGGCCACAGCCAGCGGTTTCCACTTCTCGCCCAAGCCCTTGGTGATGATGTACATGGGACCGCCCTGCACCTCGCCGGCGCTGTCCTTGCCCTTGTACATGATGGACAGCGTGCCCTCAAAGAACTTGGTGCTCATGCCCACCAGGGCGCTCACCCACATCCAGAAGACCGTGCCCGGTCCGCCTATCGACAAAGCGATGGCGACACCCGCGATGTTACCCATGCCCACCGTGGCGGCGATGGCGCTGAGCAGTGCCTGCACCGAACTGATCTGGCCCGACTGCTTGCCCTGGTCGCTGGCCTGCTTCTCGCGCAAAGCCTTGATAGCACGGGGCAGCCGCCTGATAGACACCGCTCCCGAATACAGGAACAGGAACAAACCGCCGCCAATCAGCAGAAAAAACTCAGGGTAGCCGCACACCGCATCGCTGGCAGCCACAATCCAGTCACCCAAAGCATTGAGCACGTTTTCCATATACTATCGATATCTGATGTTAATGATTGCCGACAAAGATAATATAAAGTTTTTAGTTGTTAGTCTTTAGTCTTTAGTTTTTAGTCTTTAGTGGGTCGCTCATCCTGCTAAAGCCTATAAACCAAAAACGAGGCTGCTCACGCAGTCTCGCCTTTGGCGCTTCTTCTTGGACTTGAACCAAGGACCCCCTGATTAACAGTCAGATGCTCTAACCAACTGAGCTAAAGAAGCAATCCTCTCTTAAATATCTATCTATTATGATGCGCTTCTTCTTGGACTTGAACCAAGGACCCCCTGATTAACAGTCAGATGCTCTAACCAACTGAGCTAAAGAAGCGTTTTCAGCACCCTCTCGGCAGACCCTGCCGAAAAATGCGGTGCAAAGTTACTGCCAATAATTGAACTGTGCAATAAAAAAATGAAAAATCTTGAAAATTTTCGATGTATAAAGGTTTTTTAGGTCAGCAAATCGGCTGATATTCGTGGAATAGTAGTATTTTCGCAGTCTAAATAATGACTCAACGATGAATAAGACGCTCAAATACTTGGCCTGGGCCTGCGTAGTGGCAGCCCTCGCCGCCCCCGTTGCCCTTGCCGACGGAGACAAAAAGGTGAACGATGACGCTGCCGTAGCGCGCAGTCTGGACATCTTCAACACCCTGTACAAGGAGTTGAACACGTTCTATGTGGACACCATCGATGCCCAGAAGAGCATCGAGAACGCCATCAACGCGATGTTGGAAGACATCGACCCCTACACCGAATACATTCCCGCCAAGGAGACTGACGAGTTCATGACCATCAGCACGGGCGAGTACGGCGGCATCGGCAGCTACCTGATGGAACGCACCGTTGACGGCAAAAAGGGCGTTTACATCAGCGGTCCCTATGAGAACAGCCCCGCTGCCCGCGCCGGCCTGCGTTCGGGCGACCGCATCATCATGATCGACGGCGACAGCACTGCCAACTGGACGAGCGACCAGGTGAGCAAGCGCCTCAAGGGCCAGGCCAACACCCACCTGACGGTGACGGTCGTTCGCCCCTATGACGAGGACAGCATCAAGACGTTCTCCTTCAACCGCGAGACCATCAGCATGAATCCTGTGCCCTACTACGGAGTGACGCGCGACAACATCGGCTACATCGACCTGACAACCTTCAACGAAAAGTCGGCCCAGCAGGTGCGCGACGCCCTCATCGAGTTGAAGAAGGACCCGAGAGTCAAGAACATCGTGCTGGACCTGCGCAGCAACGGCGGCGGCATCGTCGAGGGCGCTATCCAGATTGTAGGCTACTTTGTGCCTAAGGGTACCCAGGTTCTTGTGATGCGCGGCCGTGACAAGTCCAGCGAACGCACCTACAAGACCACCGTTGACCCCATCGACACCGAGATACCCCTGGCGGTTCTCATCGACGGCGGCTCGGCCAGTGCCAGCGAAATCACCGCCGGCGCCCTGCAGGACCTGGACCGTGCCGTGATCATCGGCTCGCGCTCATTCGGCAAGGGACTGGTTCAGTCCACCCGCAATCTCCCCTATGACGGCATGCTCAAGGTGACCATCGCCAAGTACTACATCCCCAGCGGACGTCTCATCCAAGAGGTGGACTACGGCAACCGCAACGCCGACGGCACCTTCAAGAAAACCACTACCGACAGCACCGCCCGTATCTTCCACACCGCCCATGGCCGCGAGGTGCGCGAGGGCGGCGGCATCATGCCCGACATCAAGGTCGAGCCGCGCGAACTCAAACGCGTGGTCTATAACATCATGCGCGACCACTGGGACTTTGACTTCGCCACCAAGTATGTCGCCGAGCACGGCAATGACATCGCCAATCCTGCCGACTTCAAGGTGACTGACGAAATCTTTAACGAGTTCAAGGCCTTCATCAATGCTGACAAGTTCGAGTACGACAAAGTGTGTGAGCAGCAGCTGTCCACCTTGCGCAAGACCGCAACCGCCGAGGGCTATATGAACGACTCGACAACAGCGGCATTTGACCGCCTTGAGGCCCTGCTCAAGCACGACCTCGACCACGACTTGGACCTGCACCGCCGTGACATTTCCTACCTCCTCGGTCAAGAAATTATGGACCGCCTCTACTACCAGCGCGGCCAAGTCCAGAACAGCATCAAGGACGACGAATACCTCGATGCCGCCAAAACGATGTTCGACAAGTCCGGCGAATATGCCCGCATCCTCAACATCACCCCCAAGAAGAGAAAGAAATAGGCTTTAGGTTTTAGGCTTTAGGTTTTAGTGGGCATCCGCATTCTTTTTTTGCATTCTTTTTTTTCGGGGGGAATGTTAAAATACTGTTAATTATTGGGCGGATTGTGGCGGTTATTGACTTGTATTCAATGTATTATCGGTGCTTTTGGGGGCTTCATTGTTGACTTGCTCAGGGAAGTTGTAATCGTTGATGGTAAAGGCGAAGTCGCGAGGACATTGCCTAAAAGTCTTATAACATGACACGCGTGTAATGGCAGATTCTTTCTTTGAGCGTTCGCTGACACGATAAACGATGGATGCGAGGGGGTACAGGATTTCGCCTACATAGCCAGTTGTTTTCTTGACCTTTCCTATCAGGTTATGTCCGATGGCACAGACTGCCGCCTCGCTTGTAGAAACATAATTACGCAGGTAATCCACAAATCCGTTAGCCCCACCCAAAGTGACGAGCGGGAAGAGGTTGTCGAGATCGTTGATGATGATGAGGTTAGGGTTGAAGTCATTGATTGTGGTATTGAGGACGCTCTTAACGCTTTTGTAATACATCTGTTCAGAGCCAAGCGCCGTGAGTGCCACAATCTTGAAATGCTTGCCGTCGGCATTGAAAAGTTGCTTCATGTCTCTTGCAAGCTGCGCCGTGTCATGCAAGGAATTGACGGCATCGATCCAAAGGACTTTTGCATTGTCAATATGGCATTTCATGCCCTGAGCAAATGGATAGCTGCCGCCACATAGCAAAGTGGCCGCAATCATCTTGGCAAAAAGGGCCGTGCGCGCTGCCTCGGTACCCGTAATGATGGCGATTTCGTGGGCGTTGATTGTGGCCGTATGAGAATTGGTCACCATCGCAGAGGTCTGCGGCAACCTGTCGAGGTCGTCTGGCGAGAAAACGCAATCCATGTTATCTTCAACGGCTTTTTCCCTATCGAAAATATCGCTTGTATCAATAATTGAAATCATAGACTAAAACCATTTTTATAAGTTGATTAATGTGAGTTGTCTCTTTCGGGTGGTAAAGGTAATAGCATGGACGTGGGCTTGTCCATGTCAAAAAGCACACACTTTATAAAAACTACGAATTACACAGATTTGGGCTGACGCGCACTATTATATTAAAACAACTGAATCATCTGAATAATCTGGGGGCAGACGCGCTCTCTTATTGAAAACAACTTAGACAATTGTGAATAGCAAGTAAATTCAAGAATGTTCGTCACACGATAGAAATGTAGACAATTGCCCGTTGTACGATATAGAGTAAATGCCTAATTTTGCAGAGAATAATAAAATAAACTCTATGGATAGAGTGTTGACTAGCAAATAGATAACCTCTATCTTTGCACAAAAAAGCATGGACAATAACGCATTTAATATTTTTGTTTGGGGAAAGAAAAAAGTTGGAATGATTAAGCTCTGTGATGGACAGACTCCAAACTCAAAAGGTGAAATTATCTCCTTTGAGACACAACTAGCCATTGTGTCTCATTATCTTCAAAACAAAGGCACAATATATGAGACCACATACAGGGCAATCTCATTGAAAATCATTCAATATTGGTCAAAAAAACTGCCCAGATGATGTTCCTAAGCTCCTTTTTATTATCTTTGCAACCATTGAATAATCAGACGACATGATTAACCGTTTTTTCTATAAAGATTCAATTCCTGTTTTCGCTTCATCTGATATTGATACAATCTTTGGTAAAATTGCCAAAAATGATGAAGGTGACAGCGTGAGTGAACAAAAATTTGCGTGGTCTGAAGAAATTGAGGCCATGCAGAAGGTAATTGAACCTTGGAAAGACGAAAATGGCGAAGTGATTTTTGAATATTCAATACCTCGCCTTGGTAAAAGAATAGATGTTGTTCTCTTGCTGCGTGGTATCATTTTCGTTATTGAATTCAAAGCAGGACAAGACGAGTATCTACAATCCGATATGGAGCAGGTTATGGATTATGCGCTTGATTTGAAAAATTTTCATTTAGCCAGTCATCACCGAACTATCGTTCCAATTCTTGTCGCTACTGAAGCGAAAGAGAGTAGTGAGAAATTATTCTTTTCGGTTTATGATGACAGCATCTATAACCCGCTTCTTACCAATTCTGAACATTTAAGGGATTTAATTCAACGTATTATTGACAAAGAGAAGGCAAAACCATCATCTATTGATGATTTTAAGGATTGGGCAATCAGTAGATATTCGCCGACACCAACAATTATTGAAGCCGCGAGCGCTTTGTATCTAAACCATTCGGTTGAGGATATAACACGTCACGAAGCAGGAGGAGAAGCATTAGCTAATACGACAGCTTTTGTTCTTGACATCATAAATAAAAGTAAGGAGAATAAAGAGAAAAGTATTTGTTTTGTAACTGGTGTTCCAGGTGCTGGCAAAACGCTCGTAGGCCTCAATGTTGCCATCCAGCAGTCCATTCTTGCTGAGAATTCACCTGAAGACGAACGAAACCTTGCCGTTTATCTCTCTGGGAATGGGCCTCTAGTAAAAGTATTGACCGAGGCTTTAGCAAGAGATAAACAAGAACGAGACCGTGCGAAAGGCAATAAATCAAACATTACTGATGCAAGACGTGCAGTTTCGCAGTTCATACAAATAATTCATCGTTATAGAGCTAATATGTTGGGTAAAATCAAATTGCCGATTGAGAACGGGAAATTGGAGATTGACCCCAACAAATCTATAGCACATAAAACCGCAGGGCATGGCGAAGTTGAGCATGTTGCTATCTTTGACGAGGCACAACGTTCATGGGATTTAGAACATCTAGCAGGATGGTTGACAAAAGGCGGCAGTCGAGGTGGCATGAAAAAAGTGCCGAATTTTCCAATGTCCGAAGCAGAATTTTTAATATGGTCACTTGATCTACGTAAGGATTGGGCCGTTATTGTATGCCTTGTCGGTGGTGGTCAAGAAATCAATACTGGTGAAGCAGGAATTGGAGAATGGATTAGAGCCGTCAACGAGACTTTCCCTGATTGGAAAGTATATATTTCAAAACATCTTACTGATAGAGAATACGCTGAAGGCAATGTTGCATCACTTATAGGAAATAATAAGAATGCAAAACAAGTGGATGAACTACACCTTGCAGTCACTATGCGCTCATTCCGAGCAGAAAGTTTATCAAAATTTGTGCATAGTGTTTTGGATAGAGATATAACCCAAGCCAGGCTTTTATATCAAAGTATTAAAGAAAATTATCCATTAGTTTTAACAAGGGATATAAAAAAAGCTAAGCAGTGGCTTAAAGAAAAAGCACGCGGCTCAGAAAGATATGGTTTAGTCGTGTCGTCTCAAGCCTATCGATTGAAACCGCTAGCTATTGATGTGCGATTACAACCTGATGTTGTGAATTGGTTTCTTGCAGACAAAAAAGATGTGCGTTCATCTCTTTTCCTAGAAGATGCAGCAACAGAATTTGACATTCAAGGTTTAGAACTTGATTGGACTTGCCTAGTTTGGGATGGCGATTTTAGATACACTCAAAACGGATGGGACCATAATGCCTTTAAGGGCTGTAAATGGCAAAAGATAAGAAAAGCCGAATCTCAGTCATATCAACTTAATGCATATCGAGTACTGATGACACGTGCACGACAAGGTATGATTATTTGTGTTCCAGAGGGTAATCCAAAAGATCATACTCGCCTCCCTGAATTCTACGATGAAACCTACAAATATCTGAAAACTATAGGTTTAGAAGAAATATAGTTTTTCAAGTTGTTGTCTTGGTTGTTTGAAATAATACGAGCTATAGCTCGCAATACGGGACACAGAAGAATAGAAACAATAGATTTTAATAGATGCTATAGATAGTTGTTTGTAGAGAATGATTGGTCATGGAGATTAGGGAGTTGTGTGAGGTGTTTAACCGCCGGGGGCGGTTGACGGCGGTCAGGAAACTGATCGACGGCGACGGCAATGCGGTGATTGACGGGCTGGCGGGGTCGAGTGCGGCGTTGCTGTTTTCGCAGTTGCCGCAGCGTTCTTGTCCTTATCTGATCGTGGTCAATGACCTTGACGATGCGGGCTACCTTTACAACGACCTGTGCCAATTGGCAGGGGACAAGCAGGTGCTGATTTTCCCGTCGGGCTACAAACGCGACATCAAATACGGCCAAATCGATGCTCCCAACGAAATTTTGCGCACTGAGGTGCTGAACCGCTGGTATGACGACGCCGAGGTGCGTTGGGTGGTGACCTACCCCGAGGCGCTTGCCGAGCGTGTGCGGCGCCGCGAGGACGTGGAGGCGAGCACCGTGCAGTTGAAGGCCGGCGGCACCGCCGACCTGACCGAGGTGACGGCACGCCTGCGCGAGTTGGGCTTTGTGGCGACCGATTACGTCTATGAGCCCGGCCAATACAGCGTGCGCGGCTCGATCCTTGACGTGTTCAGCTACAGCAACGAGTTGCCCTACCGCATCGACTTTTGGGGCGACGACATCGACTCGATACGCACCTTTAACGTGGAGACGCAGCTGAGCGAGGAGCGCCTGGAGCAGGTGAGCATCCTGAACAACAGCCCAAGTGGCGGCGGGCGTGAGGACAACGTGTCGCTGCTGGACTACATCGGCGACGACACCGTCGTGCTGTGCCGCAGCGAGCACTGGCTGACGACGCGCATCGGCGAGATTGCCAAGGAAGGTATGTCGGCCAGCGCCCTCATTGCCGACGAGGGCGACACCCAAGCGACCAACAAGGTCGTGGATGCCGACCTGTTCGTCAAGCGGCTGCATGAGCTGAGGCGCATCGCCTTTGTCAACGGCGAGGCAGCGCCCGAGCGCGGCGTGAAGCGCTTGTCGCTGCACTGCAAGCCGCAGGGCATCTACCACAAGAATTTTGACCTCATCGGGCAGTCGTTCACCGACTTCCTCGCCAAGGGCTACAAGCTGGTCATCCTGAGCGACAGCGCCAAGCAGATTGAGCGATTGCACAACATCTTTGAGGACCGCGGCGACGCCATCGCCTTTGAGCCCGTGCTGCGGACGCTGCACGAGGGCTTTGTGGACGATGACCTGAAGCTGTGCGTCTTCACCGACCACCAGATCTTTGACCGTTTCCACAAATACAGCCTCAAGAGTGACCGTGCCCGCTCGGGCAAACTGGCCCTGTCGATTAAGGAGCTGAACCAACTCGAGAAAGGCGACTATATCGTGCACGAAGACCTGGGTGTGGGCAAATTCGGCGGTCTGATACGCACCTCGATGAACGGCACGCCACAGGAGATGATCAAGCTGACCTACCTGAACGGCGACGAGGCATATGTCTCCATCCATTCGCTGCACAAACTCTCGAAATACCGCAGCAAGGAAGGCGAGGCACCCCGACTCAACCGCCTGGGCAGCAACGCGTGGGCACGCATCAAGTCGCGCACCAAGAGCCGCCTGAAGGACATCGCGCGCGAACTCATCCGTCTGTATGCCGCGCGCCGCGAGCAGCAGGGCTTTGCCTACACGCCCGACGGCTACCTGCAGCAGGAGCTGGAGGCCTCGTTCATCTATGAGGACACGCCCGACCAGTTGACCGCCACACAGGCCGTCAAGGCCGACATGGAGAGCGGCAAGCCGATGGATAGGCTCATCTGCGGCGACGTGGGCTTCGGCAAGACCGAGATCGCCATCCGCGCCGCCTTCAAAGCCGCCACCGACGGCAAACAGACGGCCGTGCTCGTGCCGACGACAGTGCTGGCGTTCCAGCACTACCGCACCTTTAAAGAGCGTTTGCAGGACTTCCCCGTGCGTGTGGACTACCTGAGCCGCGCCCGCAAGCCCAAAGAGGTAAAGCAGCTGCTTGCCGACCTCAAGGAGGGGAAAATCGATATCCTCATCGGCACCCACAAACTCATCGGCAAGACGGTGCAGTTCCATGACTTGGGATTGCTGGTGGTAGATGAGGAGCAGAAATTCGGCGTTGCCGTCAAGGACAAACTCAAACAGATAAAACTCAACGTGGACACGCTCACGATGAGCGCCACGCCCATCCCGCGCACGCTGCAGTTCTCGCTGATGGGCGCCCGCGACCTGAGCACGCTGACCACGCCGCCCGCCAACCGCTACCCCATCATGACGACGGTGGGCACGCTGAATGACGACATCGTGGCCGAGGCCATCAATTTTGAGCTATCACGCAACGGCCAGGTCTTCTTTGTCAACCACCGCATCGAGCAATTGGAGCAGCTGGAGAACATGATCCACCGCGTGGTGCCCGATGCACGCGTAGCCGTGGGCCACGGCCAAATGCCGCCCGAACGGCTGGAGCAGACGATCATCGACTTCGGCAACCAGGACTATGACGTGCTGCTCTCGACCACCATCATCGAAAACGGCATCAACATGCCCAACGTCAATACCATCATCATCAATAATGCTGACCGCTACGGCCTGAGCGACCTGCACCAGTTGCGCGGACGCGTGGGCAGGAGCAGCCGCAAGGCCTTCTGTTACCTGCTCGTTCCGCCGGGCAAACCGTTGGCCACCGATGCGCGACGCCGTCTGCAGGCCATCGAGAGCTTCAGTGACCTGGGTGCGGGCATCCAGATTGCCATGCAGGACCTGGACATCCGCGGCGCGGGCAACCTGCTGGGCGCCGAACAGAGCGGATTTATCGCCGACTTGGGCTATGAGACCTACCAGCGCGTGCTCAAGGAGGCGGTGACAGAGCTACGTAACGAGGAGTTCTCGTCAATGTTCGCCGCCAAAGGCGGCGACTACGGAGACAATGAGGACGGGGGCGGCGAATTTGTCACCGACTGTGTTGTCGATACCGACTTGGAGCTGATGTTCCCCGCCAGCTATGTGCCGCAGGAGAACGAGCGCATCACCCTGTATCGCGAACTCGACAACATGGAGACTGATGACCAGGTCGAGGCCTTTGAGGAGAGGATGGTGGACCGTTTCGGCAAGATTCCCGAGATGGCGAGCGAACTCATCCGCATTGTGCCGCTCAGGCGCACCGCACGCCGCCTGGGCATTGAGAAACTGGTCATCCGCCAGACACGAATGCACCTGTTCATGGTGGGCGAGGAGAATGTGGCCTATTACCAGTCACCCGCCTTCGGGCGCCTGCTGAACTACGTGCAGCAGAATCCCAAGCGCTGCGCCCTGAGCCAGAAGAACGGGCGACGAAGCATTATCATCTCAAATATTCCGAGCGTGAGCACGGCATTGACGACCTTGCGCACCATCACCCATCTGGAGAGTATTTAGTCTTATAGTCTTTAGAGAATAAAAAATGTGCTGCGGGGGTCAACCCTGCAGCACATTTTGTGGGATGTAATGGAAACCGTTAGTCGCTGCACTTGGCGCAGACGAACTCGCGGTTCAAGCGAGCGATGTTGCTCAGCTTGATGTTCTTGGGGCACTCGGCGGCACAGGCACCGGTGTTGGTGCAGTTACCGAAGCCCAGCTCGTCCATCTTGGCCAGCATGGCCTTCACGCGGCGCTTGGCCTCGGCACGGCCCTGAGGCAGCAATGCGAACTGGCTGACCTTAGCGCTGAGGAACAGCATGGCCGAACCGTTCTTGCAGGCTGCTACACAAGCACCGCAGCCGATGCAGGTAGCGCTGTCCATGGCCTCGTCGGCGGCCTCCTTGCTGATGGGGATGGCGTTGGCATCCTGGGCACCGCCCGTCTGGAAGCTCACATAACCGCCAGCCTGCTGAATCTGGTCAAAGGCGTTGCGGTTCACCATCAAGTCCTTAATTACGGGGAAAGCAGCACTGCGCCAGGGCTCCACAGTGATGGTGTCGCCATCTTTGAAGCGGCGCATGTAGAGCTGGCAGGTGGTAGCACCCGTGGCGGGGCCGTGGGGGTGACCATTGACATAGAGCGAGCACATGCCGCAGATACCCTCGCGGCAGTCGTGGTCGAAGGTCACGGGCTCCTCACCCTTCTCGATGAGTTGCTCGTTGAGGATATCCATCATCTCGAGGAACGAGGTGTCGGTGGGGATATCGTGCATCTCGTAGGTCTCAAAGCGGCCTTCGGCATGAGCGTTGGCCTGACGCCAAACCTTAAGTTTGAAACTTATACTTGTATCCATTGTATTCGATGAATTTTAATGTGGTTGATTATGACTTATAGTTACGCGTCTGGACCTTGATGGCCTCGTAGTGGAGCGGCTCCTTGATGAGCGTGGGAGCGGTCTCATCGTCACCGTTGTACTTCCAGCAAGCGACATAGAAGAAGTTCTCGTCGTCGCGCTTGGCCTCGCCTTCCTCGGTCTGATGCTCCTCGCGGAAGTGGCCACCGCAGCTCTCGTGACGGTTCAAAGCGTCATAGGCGATCAGTTCGCCCATGGTGATGAAGTCACGCAGGCGGAATGCCTTGTCCAACTCGACGTTCATGCCCTCTTGGGTGCCGGGGATGAACAGGTTGGTCTCAAATTCCTTGCGCAGTTCTTTGAGTTTCTGCAATGCGGTCTCGAGGCTCTCCTTGGTGCGTGCCATGCCCACATAGTCCCACATCACGTTACCCAACTCCTTGTGGATGCTGTCCACCGAGCGCTTGCCGTGGATGCTCATCAGGTTGTCGAGATTAGCCTGAACCTTCTTCTCGGCAGCCTCAAACTCAGGCGTGTCGGTCGAGAAGTGAGGCACGGTAATCTGGTCGCTCAGGTAGTTCTGGATGGTGTAAGGCAACACGAAGTAACCGTCGGCCAGACCCTGCATCAGCGCCGAAGCACCGAGGCGGTTTGCGCCGTGGTCGCTGAAGTTGCACTCACCGATGGCGAACAGACCCTTGATGCTGGTCTGCAACTCATAGTCAACCCAGATGCCGCCCATGGTGTAGTGGATGGCGGGATAGATCATCATGGGATTGTAGTACTTCACGCCGTTGATCTCGTTGGCAAGCTCGCCGGGATTCACGTCGGTGATTTCCTCATACATGTCGAAGAGGTTGCCGTAGCGCTGACGAATCACGTCGATGCCCAGGCGATTGATGGCCTCGCTGAAGTCAAGGAACACGGCCTTACCGGTGTTGTTCACGCCGAAGCCCTTGTCGCAGCGCTCCTTGGCGGCGCGGCTGGCCACGTCGCGGGGCACGAGGTTACCGAAGGCGGGATAGCGGCGCTCCAGGTAGTAGTCGCGGTTCTCCTCGGGGATATCGCTGCCCTTGATTTGTCCGGCCTGCAGCTTCTTGGCGTCCTCGATGTCTTTGGGTACCCAGATGCGGCCGTCGTTACGCAGTGACTCACTCATCAGCGTCAGCTTGGACTGCTTGTCACCGTGCACGGGGATGCAAGTGGGGTGAATCTGCACGTAGGCGGGATTAGCGAAGTAAGCACCGTGGCGATAGCAAGCCATAGCAGCCGAGCAGTTGCAGCCCATAGCGTTGGTGCTCAGGAAGTAGGTGTTGCCGTAACCACCGGTGGCGATAACCACAGCATGAGCGGCAAAGCGCTCGAGCTTACCGGTCACGAGGTTCTTGGCGATGATACCGCGTGCACGTCCGTCGATGATGACCACGTCGTGCATCTCATAGCGGTTGTAGCTCTTTACCTTGCCGGCATGGATCATGCGGTTGAGGCTTGAATAAGCACCCAGCAGCAGCTGCTGACCGGTCTGACCCTTGGCGTAGAAGGTACGGCTCACCTGAGCGCCACCAAACGAGCGGTTGGCCAGCAGGCCGCCGTACTCGCGTGCGAAGGGAACGCCCTGTGCCACGCACTGGTCGATGATGTTGTTCGATACCTCGGCCAGGCGGTAAACGTTGGCCTCGCGGGCACGGTAGTCACCACCCTTGACGGTGTCGTAGAACAGGCGGTAAACCGAGTCACCGTCGTTCTGGTAGTTCTTGGCTGCGTTGATACCACCCTGAGCGGCGATCGAGTGAGCGCGGCGGGGTGAATCCTGGATGCAGAAGTTCAATACGTTGAATCCCATCTCGCCCAGCGTGGCGGCTGCCGACGCACCAGCCAGACCGGTACCCACGACGATGATGTCGAGGCGGCGCTTGTTGGCGGGGTTGACGAGTTTCTGATGGGCTTTATAGTTGGTCCATTTCTCAGCGATGGGTCCCTCGGGAATCTTGGAATCGATGGGCTGAGCGTTGATCTTAGTTTCTTCCATTTGTGTTACAAATTTTAAAGGGTTAATACTCAGCGATTAGAGGGCAAAGAACCAGGTAAAGTAGCAAGCCTCTACAGCAAACAGGATAAACACGATGCTAGCCCACCACTTGGAGATGCACTGCCAGCGGGGAATCCACTTGTCATTGGCAGTACCCAGGGTCTGGAAAGCGCTCCAGAAACCGTGGCTGATGTGGAACCACAGGGCGGCAAAGCCGATCAGGTAAACGGGCAGTACCCACAAGTGGCTGAAGGTAGCCTGCAGATACCACTTGCCGTTCATCACATGGTCACCCATGAGTTCGGGCAACTGCATCTTGGCCCAGAACTGCACGAGGTGGAGAACCATAAAGCACAGCACGATGAGACCCAGCACAAGCATGTTCTGGGAAGCCCATTCAACCTCCTTGGGCTTAGTAGTCACGGCATAACGGTTGTTGCCGCGTGCCTTGCGGTTCTGCAACGTGAGCCAGAAGGCGTAGATGATGTGAATCGCAAATCCAGCGGCCAACACGAGGGTACCGGCCACAGCATACCAATTGGCACCGAGGAACTCACAGATGGCGTCATAAGCGTCAAACGAAATGACGGCCACCGCGTTCATCAGCGCATGAAAGGTTACGAATAGGACAAGGAAGAGGCCGGTAACCGACATCACCACCTTGCGTCCTACAGATGAATTAGTTAACCACATAAAATTGTTGATTTTTTAGTTATTAATTGATTGTGAATATGTTATTTTCTACATTATCCTGCAAAGATAGTAAAAATATTTCAATTATCATCAGTCGTTGAGGATGAGCATGGCATCGCCATAGGCGCCGAAGCGGTATTTTTCCTCGATAGCCACCTGGTAGGCATTCATCGTCTGCTCGTAGCCACCAAAGGCCGCCTGTGCCATCAGCATGATGGAATAAGGCATGTGGAAGTTGGTGACGAGGGCGTCACAGGTCGTGCACTCATAGGGCGGGAACAGGAACTTGTTGCTCCATCCCTCGAAGGGCTTGATGTGACCGTTCATGCCCACACAGGTCTCAAAGGCGCGCAAAACCGACGTGCCGATGGCGCACACCTTGTTGCCGCCGTCACGCAGGGTGTTGACCTTCTCGGCCAGCTCGACGCTGACGTCCATCTCCTCGCTGTCCATGCGGTGCTTGGACAGATCCTCGACGTCGATATCGCGATAGCTGCCCAGACTGATGTGCATCGTGATGAAGTCGCAGCCGATGTCGCGGATCTCCATGCGACGCATCAACTCGCGCGAGAAGTGCAGTCCTGCCGCCGGCACAACCACGGCGCCCTCCTTAGACGCGAAAATGGTCTGGTAGCGCTCGGCATCTTCGGGTTCGGCATCACGCTGGATGTAATAGGGCAACGGAGTGTGGCCCAAGTTGTACAGGTCCTTCTTGAACTGGTCATGGTCGCCGTCATAGAGGAAACGCAAGGTGCGTCCGCGCGAGGTGGTGTTGTCGATGACCTCGGCCACCATCGAGTCGTCAAGACCGAAGTAAAGCTTGTTACCGATGCGGATTTTGCGTGCAGGTTCCACGAGCACGTCCCACAGCTTGTTGTTGGGGTTGAGTTCACGCAACAAAAAAACCTCGATGCGAGCACCCGTCTTCTCCTTGTTGCCAAACAACTTGGCGGGAAACACTTGGGTATCATTGAACACGAACAGGTCGTTCGGGCCGAAGTACTCAAGGATTTCCTTGAAAATCTTGTGCTCAATCTGGTTGCTGCGTTTGTGCAGTACCATCAGGCGCGACTCGTCGCGCACGGGGACAGGATGCGAGGCAATGAGTTCCTCGGGCATCTTGGTGTTGAATTCTGACAGTTTCATATTTTTAGTTTTTAGTCCTTAGTTTCTAGTCCTTAGTTATTTGATTTGGGACGTGCGCTTGGGGGGCGCGGCACATTTCTTTTCTTGCTTGCGGGCCTGGTGCTCGGCCTTCATGCGGGCGGCACGCTCGCGGTTCTCGATGCGTTCACGCTCCAGGCGCTCGGCAGCAGCCTGCTCGGGCGAGACATAGGTCTCGTTGTCAAGTTTCTCGACCAATCCTTCCAAGGTGAGGCACTTGTCGATGGTGATGTCGCCCACTCGGGTGCGGCGCAGGGCAGTCAAGTGGGCCCCGCTGTCCAGTGCCATGCCGATGTCGCGTGCGAGGGCGCGAATATAGGTACCCTTGCTGCACACCACGCGAATTTGCAGCGTCGGCTCCTCAGGCAAGCCGCATTGCAGCACCTCGATCTCGTCGATGACGAGCGTCTTGGGGCGTATTTCCACATCCTGTCCCCTGCGGGCCAGCTTGTAGGCGGGCTTGCCGTCGATCTTGCAGGCCGAGAACGAGGGCGGCACCTGCTCGATGCTTCCCGTGAACTGCTCTTGCAGCACGCGGTCGATGAGGGCGCGGTCGATGTGTCGCCACTCGTAGGTGGCGTCCACCTCGGTCTCCAGGTCATAGCTGGGCGTGGTAGCTCCCAACCTGAGGTCGGCGATATATTCCTTAACGCCCGCCTGCAACTCGTCGATGCGCTTGGTGGCATGCCCTGTACACAGCAACAGCACACCAGTAGCCAGCGGATCGAGCGTGCCGGCATGGCCCACCTTGACCTGCCGGGTCTTCAAGTGGGTACGCAGGACGGCACGCACTTTCTTGACCGCGGCAAAGGAGGTCATCCTCAGCGGCTTGTCGATGCAGAATATTTCGCCTTCTATCGGGTTGAGCATTATTCTTTAGTTTCTAGTCCCTAGTTTCTAGTTAATCTAGTTGAGCTAGATGTACTAGATAATCTAGATTTTAGATTGCGGGGGCGGGCATGAGTTGGGACAGGGCGATGGCAAACAGGCCGGCGATGATGCAATACACGCCGAACCACACCAGTTTGCCCTTCTTGACGATGTTGATCATCCACTTGCAGGCCAGGCATCCGGCTAGGAAGGCAGCCAGGAAGCCCACTACCAGCGGCAAGGTTTCGATTCCGCCAAAGGCTTCTTCTCCCTTGACAACCTTGAGCACGTCGAGCAAGGCCTCGCCCAGGATAGGCGGGATGACCATCAGGAACGAGAACTGCGCAAGCGACTCCTTCTTATTGCCCAGCAGCAGACCCGTAGCAATGGTGCTGCCCGAACGTGACAGTCCCGGCATGACGGCACATGCCTGTGCGATGCCGATAACGAAAGCGTCTTTCCAGGAAATCTTCTCCTTTTGGCGCGGCTTGGCATAATAGGAGAAGATAAGCAGTGCGGCAGTCACCAGCAGCATGATGCCCACGATAAGCAGCCCGCTGCCAAAGACTTCCTCGACCTTGTCCTTGAAGCAGAAGCCCACGATGGCAATAGGAATCATCGACACCAGGATGTTGAGGAAATACTTGGTCTCTTCGTTCATCTTGAACTTGAACAAGCCCTTCAATATCCAGTCTATCTCGCTCCACAGGATGACAAAGGTGCTGAGAATAGTGGCCACGTGAACCAGAACGGTAAACGTCAGGTTGTCGGCGCCATCAAGGCCAAACAGGTAACTGCCAATGGCCAGATGGCCGCTGCTGCTCACGGGGAGATATTCGGTCAGACCCTGGACAATGCCCAGAATCAATGCTTCGAGCCAACTCATGATTATGCTTCCTCGTTGTTATCGTCCTTGCGGTCTTTCTTGCGATAGATGATGGCAAACGCCATGAGCACAAAGCCCAAAAAAGCGATAATGGGCCCCGTGGTGACACGGCTGCCCTCAAAGATGTTCTTGTTGAACGTGTCGCCCACGTTGGCATCACCCGTCATCAGCCAAAAGCCAATAATGATGAGCAACAGGCAGATTGCCATGAGAATGAAATTGATTTTTGTCAGCGGATAGGTCACTTTAGCCTTCTCCTTGTTCTCGACTTGTGTTTTCTTTTCTTGTTTAGCCATTATAATTTCGTTCTTAGTTTATGGGGTTGCGGGTGTAGCGACGAGCGCATAACACCGCAATTTGATGCAAATATACAACTTTAAAGGGCCTTTGTCAATAGTTTTATCCCATTTTTTGATTTCTAGGGCGATTGACAGGCCATCCTGGATGGAAAACTGAACGAATAAGAGGATTACTCCTCGAAGGTGGTGGCGACAAGTTTGAGGTTGTCGATGATGTCGATGTGTTGGGGGCATTGGGCCTCGCACTGGCCGCACTCGAGGCACTCGCTGGCCTTGCCGTGGCTCTTGGCGACCAGGTCGTAGTAGAGTTTGCTGTTGCCCCGCTGCTCGGGGAACTGCTGCAACGTGTTATAGAGGCTGAAGTACTCGGGGATGGCAATCTGCTGCGGACACCCCTCGCTGCAGTAATGACAAGCGGTGCAATGGATGGCAATGGCGTCGCGGATGACTTCGGTAGCCTGGGCGATGATGGCCTGCTCCTCGTCGTTGAGAGGCTGGAAGTCCTGCATATAGGTCGTGTTGTCATCCATCTGCTCCATATTGCTCATGCCGCTGAGGACCATTATCACATTGGGCAGCGATGCGCAGTAGCGGATGGCCCACGAGGCGGGACTGGCATCGGGGTCGTAATCCTTGAACAAACGCTCGACCGCCTCGGGCACACGGGCGAGCGAGCCGCCCTTGACAGGCTCCATGACGATGACGGGCTTGCCGTGCTTCTCGCACAGTTCATAGCATGCCTTGGATTCGATGGCGGGGCTGTCCCAATCCAGGTAGTTGATCTGCAACTGGACGTACTCCACCTCGGGATGTTTTTCCAAAATCTCGGCCAACAGCGCCGAGTCGTCGTGGAACGAGAAGCCGATGTGGCGGATCTTTCCCTCGTCACGCTTGCGGGCAATGAATCCCCAGCCGTCCATGCGGTCCATGACCTCGACGCGCTCGCGGTTGAGGGCATGCAGCCAGTAGTAGTCAAAATAGTCCACACCGCACTTTTCCAACTGCTCGTTGAAGACGCGTTCCAGGTCACCCTCCTCCTTGATGGCCCACACGGGCATCTTGCTGGTGACGGTAAAAGCCTCGCGGGGATAGCGCTTGACGACGGCTTCGCGTAGCGCCTCCTCGCTCTTGCCGCCGTGGTAGGGATAGGCAGTGTCAAAATAGGTGAAGCCACGCTCGATGAACCTGTCGGCCATCGCTTTAAACTGTTCGATATCGATGCTCGTCTGGTCATCGGGGTTGACGAGCGGCAAACGCATGAGTCCAAATCCAAGCTTTTTCATAGGATTATAGTTGTTAGTTCTTAATTTTCAGGTCGGGGAAGTATTTCACGCCGCGCATGTAGTGGGCTGTGACGATGTTGACGCGCTCCTCGGGCAGCTGCTTGAGCAGGTTGACATCAGGCTGCGAGGTGTAGCGGGACCGCATCTTGCGGAAGTCGCGGTGGGCACGCACGATGGCACGCGCGTCACCGAAGTGGAACTTTGCGATTGCCATGCCAAAGGCCAGGGTATCCATCAGGCGACGGACAAGCAGCAGGCGCTTGCCCTCGCCGTGAGGCAGGTTCTTGTGGAGGAGCAACAGGTTGTTGCGGAAGTTGAGGTAGGTCTTGCGGGGATTGCCCTGAGGCAGGCTGCCGCCACCCAGGTGATAGACATGGCTCGTGGGCACCATCATCAGGTCGCTGCCCGAAAGGCGGATGCGCCAACACAGGTCAATCTCCTCCATGTGGGCAAAAAAGTCCTTGTCCAATCCTCCCACGTCCTGATAGAGCTGGCTGCGCACCATCAGGCATGCGCCCGTTGCCCAAAAGACGCTCTTGGGACCGTCGTCATACTGGCCATGGTCATCCTCGACATACTCAAAAATGCGTCCACGGCAATAAGGGTAGCCGTGGCGGTCGATGTAACCGCCAGCGGCTCCGGCATACTCGAACATCTGCTTGCCATCCTCTCGGTCATGCAGCAACTTGGGCATCACGGCACCCACCTGGGGGTGGCGCTCCATGTAGTCCAGCAGCGGGTTGAGCCAGCCAACGGGAGTGCGAATGTCGCTGTTGAGCAACACCGTGTAAGGATACATCGTCTGGGCAATGGCTAGGTTATAGCCCTCAGCAAAGCCGTAGTTTTTGTCAAACTTGAGCACCTTGACCTCGGGGAATTCCTGTTCAAGAACCTGCAGGCTGTCGTCGGTGCTGCCGTTGTCGGCGACAATGACGTCGGCGATTGCGACATCGGTGCCCTCGATGACGGTAGGCAGGTAATGGCGCAGCAAATTGGCTCCGTTCCAGTTCAATATGATGACAGCGACTTGCTTCATTTTCTATTCTGTCATGACCTGTGCATCAACGCTCAAGTCATCGTTAAGGGTCAGTAATTTCACGTTCACTATGCGGTTAGCCAGCGACATGTCGGGCTCCACATTGACGCGGATGTAGTTGTCGGTGAAACCGTGCATCATTCCCTTGCCGCGGCCATGCTCCAACAAGACGGGCCGCACGGTGCCCAGGTAGCGGCGGGTGAAGTCGGCCTGTTTCTCATCGCTCAGCGCAATCATGCGGGCGGCGCGTGCCTGCTTGTCCTGTTGGGAGACGATGTAGGGAATGCGCAAGGCCATTGTGCCGGGGCGCTCGCTGTAGGGGAATACATGCAGGTGCTGGACGTCCAAGCCGGCGATGAAGTTGTAGCTGTCCTCGAACAGGTCGGGCGTTTCGCCACGGGTGCCCACCATCACGTCCACACCGATGAAGCAGTCGGGCATGAGCTGGCGACAACGAGCCACTTTATCGGCAAACAGTTGACGGTCGTAGTGGCGACGCATCAGCTTCAAGACGGGGTCACTGCCGCTCTGCAGCGGAATGTGGAAATGCGGCATGAAGGCCCGTGACTGTGCACACCAGTCGATCATGTCGTCGGTCAACAGGTCGGGTTCTATCGACGAGATGCGGTAACGCTCAATTCCCTCGATTTCATCGAGCGATTTGAGCAAGTCAAGGAAGTTTTCGCCTGTGTTTTTGCCGAAGTCACCGATGTTTACGCCTGTGATGACGATTTCCTTGCCGCCCTCTTTAGCCACCTCGCGCGCCTGCTGGGTGAGTTGGGCAATGGTGCCGCTGCGGCTACGGCCACGTGCGGCGGGGATGGTGCAATAACTGCACCAGTAGTCACAACCGTCCTGCACCTTGAGCCAGTAGCGGGTGCGGTCACCGTGGTCGCACGAGGGCGAAAATGAGCGGATATCCAATGACGGCGTCACTGCCAACTGCTGCTTCTTGTCCTCGAACCATTGCAGGACATATTTGGTAATATCAGCCTTGTGCTCGCTGCCCAAAACGATGTCCACACCGGGGATTTCGGCGATTTCCTTGCCCTTGAGCTGGGCATAGCAGCCCGTGACCACCATCAGGGCGTCGGGATACTGGCGGATGAGGTGACGGATCTGCTGGCGGCACTTGCTGTCGGCCAATGCCGTCACGCTACATGTGTTCACCACACAGACGTCAGGCGCTTCGCCCTTGCCCACAGGCGTAATGCCATGCTCGGCCAACAATGACTGCATGGTGGCCGTCTCCGAGAAGTTGAGTTTGCACCCCAACGTCACGAGTTTTACCTTATGTCCTGCTGCGGGACTCATTTATTTCTTACGGCCACGGGGTTTGCCCGAACGGCCTGATTTGCGGCCAGGTTTACCGACTTTGTTATCACGGGTTTCACGTGCTTGACGACGGGTGCTGTTGCCCCGCTGTCCCCGTTGTTGGCGTCGAGAGGCGCTGCCGCCCTCATACTGCATGCGCTGGCGCTCGTCACGCGACAATTTACCGCTTGTGCTACGGCTGTTCATCTCGGTGATGGGTTCACGGTCGATGCGATGGGTATTGGCCGGATTCTCCTTGTCCACGAGGACGAAATCGAGCTGTTTCTTGATGAGGTCGGCCCGCGCCACCTGGATGGTAATGGGGTCACCCAGGCGATATACCTTGCCGCATCGGCGGCCGCGGATGCAGTAGTTTTTCTCGTCAAACTCGTAGAAATCGTCATCCAGGCCACGAATGCCCACCAAGCCCTCGCAATGCGTCTCGTCGAGCTCGACATACAAGCCCCACTCGGTCACGCCCGAGATGTGTCCCGTAAAGACACCGCCAAGGCGCTGACCCATAAACTCGACCTCCTTGTACTTGATGGAGGCGCGCTCGGCATTGGCGGCAAGCTGCTCCTGGGCGCTCATGTGCTTGCACTGGTCCTCGAGTTTGACAGGATCCACGCTCTTGCCGCCAGCGGCATACTGGTCGAGCAGGCGGTGTACCGTCAAGTCGGGGTAACGGCGGATGGGCGAGGTGAAATGCGTGTAGTAGTCAAACGCGAGGCCGTAGTGGCCGATGTTGGTCGCACTGTAGATCGCCTTGGCCATCGAACGGATGGCAAGGATGGAGAGCATTTCCTCCTCGGGTTTGCCCTTGGCCTGCTCGAGCATCTTGTTGATGGACTTGTTGATGTCGCGGCCGGAGCCCTTGGTGCGCACTTTGTAGCCGAAATGGGCCGCGATGTCGGCGAAGTTCTGCAGTTTGTCGAGGTCGGGCTGGTCGTGCACACGATAGACAAACGACTTGGCCGTCTTATTCTTGGGCACCTTGCCGATGTGCTCAGCCACCTTGCAGTTGGCCAGCAGCATGAATTCCTCGATGAGCTTGTTGGCGTCCTGTGCCACGTGCACGTGGACAGCGGTGGGTTTGCCGTTTTCGTCGATATCGAACTTGATTTCCTCGCGGTTGAACGACACCGAGCCGCCCTCTTCAAAACGGCGCTTCCTCAGCTGCTTGGCCATCTCGTTAAGCACAGCGAGCTCGTCGGCGAGGTCGCCCTCGCCCGTTTCCAGAATGTGCTGGGCTTCCTCATAGGAGAATCGCCTGTCGCTGCGGGTCACCGTGTGGCAGATTTTGTATTTTTTCACCTTAGCCTCGGCATCCATTTCCAGGATGACCGAGTGGGTGAGTTTATCCTCGTCGGGGCGCAGTGAGCAGATGAAGTTGCACAGTTTCTCGGGCAACATGGGCACGGTGCGGTCCACCAGATAAACCGATGTGGCGCGCTCATAGGCCTCCTTGTCGATGATGGAACCCGGGGTGACATAGTGGCTCACATCGGCGATGTGCACACCGATTTCCCAATTGCCGTTCTTGAGTTTCTCAATCGAGAGGGCATCGTCATAGTCCTTGGCATCGGCAGGGTCGATGGTAAACGTGGTCACACCGCGCATATCCCTGCGCTTGGCTATCTCCTCGGGGGTGATGCCAGGATCCAGGGTTTCGGCAGCCTCGGTGACGTTCTCGGGGTACTTGTAAGGCAAGCCGAACTCGGCCAGGATGGCGTGAATCTCGGCATTGTTCTCGCCTGCCACACCCAGCACATCAACCACCTCGCCGATGGGCGTGTTGGCATCCTCGGGCCAATCGACAATCTTGACGACCACCTTGTCTCCGGTTCTTCCTCCAGCCAACTTGTCGAGCGGGATGAAGATGTCGGTAGCCAGGAACTTGCTGTCGGTGGACAGTTGGGCGAAGTATTTCATCACCTGCAGGGTACCCACAAACACCTGCTCCTTGCGCTCGAGAATCTTTACTACTTCGGCCTCGGGCTCCATGCCGTGGCGTGCCGCGCTGATGTGCACCAGCACGCGGTCCCCGTTCAGGGCGTGCATCGAGTTGCGCTCGGCAACCATGATGGGCATGCCGTCGTCACTGGCCGTATCCACGCTGTTCTTGCCGTTGCTGCGACGGATGAAGATGCCCTCGGCCACCGAGGAGCGGTTCACAGCCTTATAGCTGCCGGGACCGACTTGAACCACAAAGCCGTCCACAGCAAGCTGTTCCAGAATCTCCACAATGAGGGTGCGTCGCTTGGGGGTATTGGCGCCCACGGCAGCCGACACCTGCTTGTAGTTGAAGTGCCCCTCACCCTGTTCATTGAAGAAGTTGATTACCCTGTCGTGGTATTCACGACGCTCCTGTTTCAACGATTGCAATCCACTCTTTTTTGCCATATCTTGTTCAATTATTTACGAAAATGATGTTTAACCTACAAAGATAAACATAATTGCCGACAATGTCACCACGGCAGCGACACTTTTCGCATTTTTTAGGAAAAGTGCCATTTCCTGGCGACTGCAGGTTTTGGCGGCAGGAGCAACAAAAAATAAACGGGTTCTTGAATTTCTCAGGTTGAATTCTGGTTTTGTGACCTAAAAAACACTATCTTTGCAGCCACTTTACTCTTGAATACTTCGATAGCAATGAAATCTATGAAAGCGACACTATATATAATACTGATGACAATAACACTGAGCCTGATGCCACTATCGGGTTCAGCTACACCACAGCATACCGACATCACCAAGCCCACCCGAGAACGTGTAAACAAGAATAACTCCAAGACCACCGACAAGAAAGACGACAAGAAGGACGACAAGAAGGACGACAAGAAAACTGACGTCAAACCTGCCGTAACCAAAAAGGAGGAGCCTAAGCCCGCAACCGCGCCCAAGAAGGACGAACAGCCCGCTAAGCCCGTGGGCGACACGGCCAAGGTTGCTGTGCCCGAAAAACCCAAGCCCCCGACGACGTTGAACCCCGACAATGTGCAGTTCGACGGCATCGACATCTCCAAGTACCAGGGCAACATCAACTGGGAGGAACTGAAGAAACAAAGCAAAATCAAGTTCGTCTATATCAAGGCCACCGAGGGCACTGATTATGTCGATCCCCGCTATCACGAGAACATTCGCAACGCGCGCAAGCACGGTTTCAAGGTGGGCAGTTACCACTTCCTTTCCACTCGCTCGGCGGTGACGACCCAGTTCTACAACTTCATCCGCACGGCCAAGCGTGAGGATCAAGACCTGCTGCCCGTCATTGACGTAGAGAACCTGAAACCCTGGAGTGCCCAGCAGCTCCGCGACAGCATCAAGGTGTTTGCCGACCTGATTGAGGATTACTACGGCTGCAAGCCGCTGATCTACACATCCGAGAAGTTTTTCACAACCAACCTGGGGCGCGCGTTTGCCAATTATCCCCTGTTCATTGCCAAGTACAGCGCCTCACAGCCCAACATCGGCTACAAGTGGATATTGTGGCAGTTTGCTGACAACGGCCTGTTCAAGCCGGTCAAGGGAAATGGCGGCAGGGTGGACATGAGCCGTTTCAACACCGGCTGCAGCATCAACGACATCATCTATGTTCCCAGCAAGCACAAACCCAAGAACATCAGTGTCAAAGATGCGGTTGACCACAAGGAGAAACCCGACAAGGTAAACATGACCGAGCAGAAGGCCAAAGAGGCCCCAAAGCCTTCTAAAAGACAGCAGGAAGAGGCTCAGAAACAGGCCGAAAAAGAAAAGAAGGCCAAGGAGCGCAACAAGAAGTTAGCCGAGGAAGAGGCCAAACGCAAAGCCGAGGCTGACAAGAAAGCGCAACAAAAGGCTGAGCAGCAGAAACGCGACAAGGCACGCCAACAGGCCCGTGAGGCTGAAGCAAAAAAAGAAGCGGATGCCAAAGCCAAGCGTAAAGCCGAGGCACAAAAAGAGGCTGAAGCCAAGGCCAAGAAAGAAGCTGATGCCAAGGCTAAACGCAAAGCAGAAGCCCAAAAGGCCCGCCAGCAGAAAGCCCAGCGCGATGCCACCACCAAGACCAACAAAACCAACAAGACCGCCAGCTTGATGAACTCATCCTCGTCCAAGCTCTCGCAGTCACAGCGCAACGACAGTATACGCAACGCTCAATACAAAGGCCGCAAAACCAACAAGAGCTCGGCCGACAATGACTAAACAGTCACATAGCAACCCCTTGAGGCCTTTGCCGGCACTATTGTGCCTGGCACTGGTCATGCTGGTTGCATGCACGGGGCCCAACATGCGTCATCACGGTGAGTCACAGCGTGAAGTGCCGCCCCGCAACGAGGGGGCTAAGTATGACGGCATTGACATTTCAAGTTACCAGGGCTATATCGACTGGGGCAAGGTAAGCAGCGACAAGGACATCCGCTTTGTCTATATCAAGGCCACCGAGGGTGCGACCTACCGTTCACCGCACTATGCCCACAATATCACCCAGGCCCGCCGCTATGGTCTGCTCGTGGGCAGTTACCACTACCTGACATCCTCCTCGTCAATTGTCGATCAATTCAACAATTTTTCCACCTATGCTTTGGTGGACGTTCAAGACCTCATGCCCATGCTTGACGTGGAAGTGCGCGGCAGCTGGTCACGCAGCCAGCTCATCGACAGCGTGAACAAGTTCTGCGACCTGGTTGAGGATCACTATGGCGTACAGCCGATGATTTACAGCACAATGGGCTTTTACAACAAGAACCTGACACCCTACTTCAACAAGCACAAGCTGTACATTGGCCGCTACTCCAACAGTGAGCCCGAAATCAACTGGGAGGGCGAATACACCATCTGGCAATATAGCGAAAACGGCATCATCCCCGGCATTGATGCCTATGTGGACTTGTGCCGCTTCCGTAAGGACGGCTGGTTAGAAGAAATCCTTCTTCCAAAGGACTAAAAGAATCATTCAACAGGCTCGACAGGAACCGGCTCGATGAGGTCACGATACAACTTCAACGAGTCACTGGGCATTTTGTCGCTGCCCAAGATCGTGGGCATGAGATCGAGCGTCAACTCATAAGGCTTGTTGTTCATCATGTGGCGAGCGCCAAATGTGTCCATATCGGGATTGATGGCATAAAGCAGATTGAGCACGATGCTCAAGATAAACGCATACTTGAACATGAAGATCAGCGAGCCGCCCAAGCGGTCGATAAAACCCAGGTTGGCCGCTTTGAGCGCTCCCTTGAACAAGCGCAACAGTAACCTGATAACCACCATGACGAGCAAGAATGCAAAAGCCAGCGAAACTGTCTTGACCGTGATGGATGACAACGGCCATTCGGCGGCACTGGGAACGATGGCAAGGAAGATGCTCTGAACCAGGTCGCCGCACTTGTAACACAGGATAATGGCCACAATCCATGACACAACCGAGGACAACTGGCCGATGAAACCCTTGCGGTAGCCCAGTACAATGCCCCCTATCACAATCAATATCAATAAAGCGTCAACTAATGTCATATATTCTGTAATAATGGTGACTTAGAGCGCAAAGATACTAAAAAATCCGATGAATTTAGTATCTTTGTAGCACGATTATCACCACCCACGAGCCAGATGGACCTGCAACTCACAGCACCACAAAGGGCTAAAGCGACGATCATGTTGCCTTTGTCCAAAAGCATCAGCAACCGCGCACTGGTCATTGCCGCATTGTGTGACGGCAAGCCGCAGGTGCGGCATCCCGCGTTGTGCGATGACACCGATGTGCTCATCGAAGCCCTGTCGCGCAACGGCGGTAATATCCATGTGGGGGCTGCAGGCACAGCCATGCGGTTCCTGACCGCCTACTTTGCTACCCGTGAGGGCGTCACTGTCACGCTCGACGGTGTGGAGCGCCTGCGCCAGAGGCCTATGGGCCCGTTGGTCGATGCGCTGCGTGAACTGGGGGCCCATATCGAATATTTAGGCCAGGAAGGCTATCCCCCGCTACAAATCACGGGAACAGCCATGCACGGCAAGGATATCGTCATGGACGGCGGAGTGAGCTCGCAATTCACCTCGGCGGTGATGATGATCCTGCCCGTCATCGAGGGCGGAAGCATTGAACTGACAGGCGACATCGTGTCGATGCCCTACATCCAGATGACCGCAGCGGTGATGCAAGACATGGGCGCTGATGTGGACATCACGAGCAGACACATTTCCATCGGCAAGGGCTACACGGGCAATGATTACCTGGTCGAAGGCGACTGGAGCGCCGCTGCGCCGTGGTATGCCATCGCCGCGCTGCTCCCTCAGTCACAACTCACGCTTGAAGGCCTGTCGGCCGACAGCATCCAAGGGGATTCCCGCCTGGTGGAACTAGGCAAAAAACTAGGCATCATGTCACGGTTTGATGCCCACGGAGTGACGCTGGATACAAGCGGTTTCATCGGCTGTTGCTGCTCTTCCTTTGCCGACATGGCCGCCACACCCGACCTCGTGCCGTCGTGGGCCGTGCTGATGTGCCTGCTGGAAAGGTCGTTCCGCATGACGGGCGTGCGCACACTGCGCTTCAAGGAGAGTGACCGGCTGAAGGTCCTGCGCGAGGAACTGCTCAAACTGGGTTATGTCCTGAAAATCGAGAACGAGGATGCCATTTCATGGTATGGCGAGAAAGTCCCCGTCACCCAGGAGCCGCCGGTCATCAATCCACACGGCGACCACCGCATAGCGATGGCTTTTGCTCCTGCTGCCGTGCGTTTTCCCGGGCTGGTCATCGCTGATGCCGAGGTAACGAGCAAGTCCTATCCCGCCTTTTGGCGTCATCTTGAGAAAACCGGATTTACTATTCATCAATTGGCACAATAAATGCAATAACGAGGCAAGAAAATGAAAACAAGACTCATTATTATATTAATGGCATTAACGACACTGTTTGCACTGGATTCATCGGCACGTAACGTGCGCAACCGCATTGTCATCATCAGCGACGTGCATCTGCTGAGTCCCGAACTCATCACCCCCGGCAGCGCCATTGACCGTGCCGATGCCGGCGAGACCAAAATGATGGCGATGAGCGACGACATCATGACCGCCATCACCGACAGCATTATCGAGATGGAGCCGACAGTGGTATTGCTCACCGGAGACCTCACCAACAACGGTGAGCGGCTGAGTCATGAACGCATGGCACAGCACCTGGCGCGCATGAAACAGCAAGGCATCCAGCCGCTGGTCATCCCGGGCAACCACGACTGCAACAACCCCTATGCGCGCAGCTTTGACGGCGACCGCACCGTGCCTGCCGCCACCGTCACACGAGAAGAGTTCGCCCAGATATACAAGGACTTTGGCTATGGCAAGACATCTGTGCGTGACACTGCCTCCCTGAGTTATTGCTGCGAGCCCTTCAAGGGCGTCGTCATCATCGGTATCGACAGCAATATGGACGAACAGAACACACTCACTTGCCGCGGTGACAACGCCGACACCTACCACAACGGCGGGCGCATCAAGCCCGAAACGCTGCAGTGGGTCATTGACCGTGCGATTGAGGCCCGCAAACAGGGCAAACAGGTCATCGCGATGATGCACCACCACTTGGTGACGCATTTCGACCAAGAGGAGCGGCTGTTGGCGAACTATATCATCAAGCGCCACGACGAGACGGCCCGACAACTGCTTGAATCAGGCATCCACACCATCTTCACCGGGCACCTTCACGTGACCGACGCCGCCACTGCATATAACAGCGAGGGCACCGACAGCATCGTCGAGATAGCCACAGGCTCGGCCATCTGCTATCCCTTTGCCCTGCGCACGGCGTCAATCGATGACAAGAAGAAGACGCTGCAGGTCAACACACAGTGGCTCACGTCCACAGCCTCCTGCCCCACCCTGCGCGAGCAAGGACGCCAGCGCATCATCGCCGCTGCACCAGGCTTGGCCAGCATGATTTCAGGCAAAGCGTGGGACAAACTTGGCGGACGCGTGGGCCAGATCAAGGCCATGCTTGAGATGAACGGCAATAAGGTCAATCTGCCCGAGTCTCCCCAGCAAGCCACACAACTCGCCTTACGCCACTTGAGCGAGGTGCTGTCGCGAACGCTGCTGGCCGTGGTGGAGGGCAACGAGCAGGAAAAAGACGTCGAGACCCTTATCGAACAGGGCAAACAGGGCTTACGTGCCATGATTGAAGAGGTTGCACCGGACCAGGCCGAAAACCTGTGGGAGTTCTTCCTGGAGAATGTATATCCCAGACTGGAGCCCCTGGTGCTCAGCATACTTGAGGACCGCAACGGTGTGGGCACCCCCACCGAAAGCCATACCGACGACCTGCATCTTACCGTCAACCTGTAACTAATCGTTAAAACGTCCACAATCAACATCAAACTATTCAAACGCTGGACAGATGAATACTCAATCAAAGGCAACTATTAAGATGGCCGTCATCAGCGACCTGCACGTGATGGCGCCGCAGTTACTCGTCAGTGAGGGCAAAGCATTTGAGGATTACCTGATCAAGGACCGGAAAATGCTGCGTGAAAGTGCCGAGATTCTGGATACCCTCGTGACCGACATCCTGGACATGAAGCCCCACCTGGTTCTGGTAACGGGAGACCTGACCAAAGACGGTGAACGTATAAGTCACCAGTTGGTTGCGGCACAGCTGCACCGGCTTGTGGATGCAGGCATCCAAGTGCTTGTCGTCCCCGGCAATCACGACATCAACAACCCTGATGCCAAGTTTTATGATGGAGAGACCGCTACACCCGCCGACACGATCACTCGCAACGAGTTTGCCGAGATCTACAAGAATATGGGCTATGACGAACTGTCACGACGTGACCCCGACACGCTGAGCTACTGCCGCGACGTGACCGACAGTCTCACCATCCTGGCCATTGATGCCTGCATGGACCGCCTCAACACCTTTGTGTCGCGTGGAGATGCCCGCGACCACTGCAAGACCAGCGGCAATCTGGAAACGTCAAGCCAGCAATGGCTGGTAGAGCAAGCCGCCGCCGCGACCGCAGCGAGCAAACGTGTCATCGCCATGATGCACCACCACCTGGTGCCGCACTTCCACATGGAGGACACCCTGGCTGCGCCTTATATGGTGGATAGCGCAGGACAGCTGTGCGAAAGGCTCGTTGCGGCTGGCGTACACGTGGTTTTTACCGGCCACCTGCACATCAGCGACGTCAGCCAGACCAATATGAACCAAGGCCAAATGGTCGAGATTGCCACCGCTGCCGCTGTGGGCTACCCCTGCCAGTGGCGAGTGGCGACCTGCAACACATCCACCGGCAAGATGCAGTTGCGCACCGTCACCCTGCATAGCCTGCCGTCAGACCCCGACTTCAATGAGCGCTCCCGCGACGTGTTTGTCAATTGCATCCCCACAATGACCCGTGGCGTACTCACACGCTACTGGCCCGAGGTCAGTCAAGCCATTGACAACTACAGGCATGAACACTCCTTTATGATGCGTTTCGTCAATCTGCCTGACACCCCCGAGGGCATCGCCCAGCTGCTGCTCAAATACCTGCAGGAACCCGTGACGCAGACCTATATCGCCTTTGCTGAAGGCAATGAGGGGGGCAGCGACAATCTGGCGCTGGTGGAGCAGCTCATCGACGGCGTGAATCATGTGGTCAACGAGACGACACGCGGCATCCTGCGTCCTCTGGCCAAGGCCGCGCTACGGCTGCGTGTTTACAGCATTGCCCGCAAGGTGTTGCGTAGCATTCTTGAGGACCGCAACGACATCGGCACCAAGCACGAGGCCGTCATCAATGACCATACGGCAATCATCAGCATTTAACGTCAACTTGCTACCCTGAGACGCTCGTCAAAGCCGCATTCCTATTAGATTCCCACATGTCTGTAACACCGGGTCAACAGACCTTGTATAAACAGGTTTATCGGCAAGAGAGGTTAACGGTTTGTCAGCATATTTTAAAACCACTCATTATTTCAAAAAAGGAATAATTTGAGACAATTTGGATAACTTTTCTAAAAAAAGCCTATTATTTCTACTGAAATAAATAGTTTTGATATCATTTTGCCCAAATTATTGCCAATTTGTTTGGTGTGATAGGTTTTCCTCTATAAATTTGCAAGTACGTTATAATTAGCGTCTTATCAAAACCAAGTATTATGAATACCCCCAAAACCGAACTCACTTCCCGGGAGAAGGAAGTACTGGAGCTGCTGTCATCAGGGTATAACAGCAAAGAAATAGGTGAGAAGATATTCATCTCCTCTAACACTGTGGAGTATCACCGCAAGCAATTGTTGCGCAAAACAGGTTCGCGCAATGTTGCTGAATTAATCGGTAAAGCATACCGCACCGGTCTGTTGAAGATCAACGACTGAGATTATCAAGTATTCAACGATTAAAGGCTATGCCGTTTAGGGGGCATGGTCTTATTTTTTGACAGTATCCAATGCAACAAACGCGCCCGCTGCACATGAACGGCAGCGGGCGTGTTTTGCCTCGATCGAGCAAGTGGGTTCCACCTGGTGGAATAACCCCTTGCCTTGTCGTGAAGATTACTTCTTGTCCTTGAGCAGGTCGCGGATGTCGGTAAGCAACTCTTCCTGAGTGGGTCCAGCAGGAGCCTCGGGCTCTTCCTTCTTGGGCATGAGCTTGTTCATGGCCTTAATCATCAAGAAGATACACAGGGCGATGATCAGGAAGTCGATGATGTTCTGGATGAACATGCCATACTTGAGGGTGGCGCCAGCGATAGGCTCTCCGCCATCCACTGCGGGCAACATCATCTCATACTTCAGACCTGACAGGTCAATACCGCCAGTCAACATACCGATGAACGGCATGAGCACATCGTCCACGAGGGAGCTAACAATCTTGCCAAAGGCACCGCCCATGATTACACCGACAGCCATGTCCATCACGTTGCCTCTCATGGCAAACTCTTTAAATTCTTTTACAAAACCCATAATTCATCAAGTTTTTAAAAATTAATATAATTACTGAATTATTAAACATTCTTAATTCGGCTTTAAAAGGAGCATTTTAATATTCAAAGTCAACAATGAATCAATATTTTTGCTAACTTTGCAGCCGCATAGCGGCTGTTTGTTACAAACGCCAATGCAAAGGTAATAAAAAATTAAAATAAACGTTATATATCCACATTATTTATTAAAAAATTATTAAAAAATGGAGAAGATTAAAATCGGTATTAATGGATTTGGACGTATTGGCCGTTTCGTGTTCCGCTCAGCTTTTGAGCCCGAGAACATTAACGACATCGAGGTAGTAGGTATCAACGACCTTCTCGACGTTGACTACATGGCCTATATGCTGAAGTATGACACCATGCACGGCCGCTTCGACGGCACTGTGGACTATGACCTGGACAAGAAGGAACTTATCGTCAACGGTCAGCACATCCGCATCTTTGCTGAGAAGGAAGCACAGAACATCGCATGGGGTGAGATTGGTGCCGAATATATTGTTGAATCGACCGGTTTCTATCTGACTATGGACCGTGCTGAGCAGCACTTGAAGGCTGGTGCCAAGTACGTGGTACTGTCGGCTCCCAGCAAGAAGGGTGACGACGGCCGCCAGGCTGACATGTTCGTTTGCGGCGTGAACACCGACAAGTATGCCGGCCAGACCATCGTCAGCAACGCCAGCTGCACCACCAACTGCTTGGCTCCCATCGCCAAGGTGCTGAACGACAGCTTCGGCATTGAGAGCGGTCTGATGACCACCGTACACTCGGTAACCGCTACCCAGCGCACCGTTGACGGTCCCAGCGCAAAGGATTGGCGCGGTGGCCGTGCCGCTTGCGGCAACATCATCCCCAGCTCGACCGGTGCCGCCAAGGCCGTGGGCAAAGTCATTCCCGAGTTGGATGGCAAGCTGACCGGTATCTCGATGCGCGTGCCCACCCTGGACGTATCGGTTGTTGACCTGACCGTTAACCTGAAGAACCCCGCCACCAAGGAGGACATCTGCGCTGCCATGAAGAAGGCCAGCGAGGGTGAGCTCAAGGGTATTCTGGGTTACACCGAGGACAAGGTCGTTTCTAGCGACTTCATGGGTTGCCCGCTGACCTCGATCTTTGACGCTGACGCCGGTGTTTACCTGACCGACAAGTTCGTCAAGGTGGTATCGTGGTATGACAACGAGATCGGCTACAGCCACAAGATGCTCGACCTGATCAAGGTGATGAAGAAGCACAACGGCTAATGCCACTGTTCATCCACTGATTAAAGAAAAAGTCCCTGCGGTGCATTGACGCATCGCGGGGATTTTTTCATAAAAAAGAATAAAAAATTTGGAATGTTGGTACCCGATGGCGTAACTTTGTAACCAACAAAACGTTTTTTATTAACCATCTAAAACAATTCACGACAATGAAGAAATGGAAATGCGTTGTGTGTGGCTACATCCACGAGGGTGACACACCTCCCGAAGAGTGCCCGCTGTGCGGCGTTGGACCCGAGGACTTTGAGGAAGTGACCGAGTAACCGTCACCCCACAGTTTTGACCTCGATACATTGACTATCAAAACATCTGTTTAACTTACTAACCGAGAATAACAACTGACTAACAATTATGGCTAAAAAATGGATCTGCACCGTGTGCGGTTACGTGCACGAGGGTGATACCCCCCCTGAGAAATGTCCGCAGTGTAAACAACCCGCCGAGAAGTTCAAGGAACTCAAGGAGGACGATGAAGTAACCTATGCCGCCGAGCACGTTATCGGCGTTGCCAAGGGCGTTGACCCCGAAATTCTTGCTGGCCTGAAGGCACACTTCGAGGGCGAATGCTCTGAGGTGGGCATGTATCTGGCTATGTCACGCCAGGCCGACCGTGAAGGCTATCCCGAGGTAGCCGAAGCCTTCAAGCGCTACGCCTTTGAGGAGGCCGAGCATGCCGCCAAGTTCGCTGAGCTGCTGGGCGAGGTAGTTTGGGACACCAAGACCAACCTCGAGAAGCGCATGGCCGCCGAGGCCGGTGCCTGTGAGCACAAGACCCGCATCGCCAAGCTCGCCAAGGCCCAGAACCTCGACGCCATCCACGACACCGTTCATGAGATGGCACGCGACGAGGCCCGCCACGGCCAGGGCTTCACCGGCCTGTACAACCGCTTCTTCAAGAAATAAGCGGGTACTTCCAGCGGGAATCGAACCCACAAAGAAATCGCCCGGGCATAGCGCCTAGGCGATTTCTTCATTGTACTCCCGCTGGGAAATGATAGAATTTCCTGTTATTTCTGTTGATTTCAGAATAATGACTGAAATTCAATGGATGAAAATATGAGTAGCATATTATTCCACTCTCGCATCTTTCTACTGAAAACTTTTTGGTTTTTTTAAAAAACTTTTCAGTACGAATGAAAAGTTTTCCTATCTTTGCAAAAACTTTTCAGTATAATTCGTTAGTAAAGAACAGAAAATGATTATCCGAGAGCATTATATAGAAAAGATACGCCCTTTCTACGACAGTGATCTTATCAAGATTATCACTGGGGTACGCAGGTGCGGCAAATCAGTTATCAAAGACCAGATAGAACAAGAGCTTCGTGAACAAGGGAAACGTACACTTTCACTTGATTTTGAGAGACTTTCGGTGAGCTCTCAAATACGAACCGCCGAAGAACTGGAGGCGTTTGTGTTGTCTCATTTATCGTCCGAGAAGACCTACGTATTTCTTGATGAGATCCAGTTGGTAGAAAATTGGAACCTGGCATGCCGTTCGTTGCGTCTCGAAAACCTGTCACTGTTTATTACCGGCAGCAATTCCAAGCTGCTATCCAAAGAACTCACAAAGGCATTCTCTGGAAGATATGTGTCTTTTAACATACGTCCATTCGTCTATAAGGAAATTTGTGAGTACGCCGCCGAGACAGGGAACACGCGCTCAGTGACCGACTATCTGATTTATGGAGGTTTCCCAAAAACCATTGAGTTTCCTGATAAATCATCCATTCTTACTTATTTATATGAGCTGGACGAGCAGATTGTGCGCAATGATATCATCAATCGTTACCATGTCAGAAAAGTGGCACTCTTTGAGAGACTCATCAATTATGTCCTGTGTGCCAACAGCAGGATATTCAGTGCCCATTCGGTGATGAAATATCTTAAAGGGCAAGGAATGCAAGCATCTGTCAACACAATCATGAAATACTTGAGCTATCTGGAGGAGGCTTATATCATCCGCTCTATTCCTCAGTACATGACAAAGGCAAAAAGGGAACTCATGTTTTTTTCCAAAGTGTATGACGAGGATGTCGCGTTTAACACAATACGACAACCTGAAAACCGATATGACCTGACACACAATCTTGAGAATGTAGTGTATAACGAATTGGTTTTTATGGGTTATAACCTGTCAGTGTTCAGAAAAGACTCGCAGGAAATAGATTTCTATGCCACAAAGAACGGCAAGAGCTATCTTGTGCAGGTAGCCTACTCCATTGCCGATGATGAGACTTACAATAGGGAGTTTGCGTTATTCAACAAACTGGATCAATCCATGCGGAAAATCATTATTACCAATGATGACATTGATTACTCCACAAGCACCGTGCAACATATTATGCTTAAAGATTTCTTGAATATGAACGATTTGGAGGGTTAGACAAAATGCAGAGCAATACGTCATCGTTTCACAAAACACGCTAGCAATGATCATCTCCCTTTATGAGTGGGATTAAGCACTTTTTAAGGCTGGAAAACTGGTTGAAAGTGACCTGAAAGTACATTATCATTATTACCAGTAGAAAATTCAAAGACACTGCAAATCAATGACTTGCAGTGTCTTTATTGTTGTTGGATTGTACTCCCGCTGGGAATCGAACCCAAATCTAAGGTTTAGGAAACCTCCATTCTATCCATTGAACTACAGGAGCATCAAAACCGGTTGGCGAAGAATTGGCACTATCGCCAACCGATTATTATAAACTTTCAGGAATTACTTCCTGGCGGTAGCAAGCTTAGCCTCCTTCTTGTCGCTGCGACGGGCAATCCAGTAAGCCACGGGCGAAGCGATGAACAGTGAGGAGCAGGTACCGATGATAACACCGAGGATCATCGCGAAGATGAAGCTACGGATCGACTCACCACCGAAGAACAGCATGATGAACAGCACGAGCAGGGTCGTGATAGAGGTCATCATGGTTCGTGACAGGGTGCTGCACAGGGCCTTGTTGAAGGTCGTGTAGAGATCCTGCTTGGGATAGAGCTTGCGGTACTCACGCACACGGTCGAATACAACCACGGTATCGTTCACCTGATAACCGATAACGGTCAGGATAGCGGCGATGAACGTCTGGTCGATCTCCATGGAGAAGGGCAGCATGCCGTGCAGGTTGTAGAAGCCGATTACCACAAACGAGGTGAACGCTACGGCAGCCAGAGCGCCGATAGAGAACGCGATGTTGCGGAAGCGGAACAGGATGTACAGTGCCATAGCAAGCAGCGAGAACAGCACAGCCCAGATGGCCTGGCGGGTCATGTCGCTAGCGATGCTCGGGCCGACGGTCTCACTCGATACAACGCCGACGTCCTCGTTAGACATGCTGAAGTCCTCCTTGGTCATCGAACCGAGGTCACTCTTCAAGCCTTCATAGAGCTTGCCCATGATCTCGTCGTCAACGCCCTCGTTGGTGTCGTTGATCTTGTAGTTAGTCGAAACGCGCACCTTGGTATCGTTGTCGATGGTAATCACCGAAGTAGTAGCACCGGGGAACTGGTTCTCGAGCTGAGCCTCCAGCGCCTGGGTCTTCACGGGATGGTCAAATTGAACAACGAAGTTGCGGCCACCCGAGAAGTCGATACCACGCTGCAAGCCACGCAGGCCGAACAGAGCGCCCATGATCACGATGAGAGCCAGAGCGATGTAAGCGGTCTTCTTGGCAGCGCCCATGAAGTCGAAGTTGACGTTCTCCATCAGGTGACGGGTCAGGCTGGTGTTGAAGGTCATCTTGTCGAAGGTGCCCTTGTTCACGAAGTGCTCCATCACGAGGCGGGTTGCAAACACTGCAGTAAAGAACGAGCAGCAAATACCGATTACCAGGGTAACGGCAAAACCGCGGATAGGACCAGAACCGAGCAGAATCAGGATGATACCGGTGATGATGGTGGTCAAGTTGGAGTCGAAGATGGCCGAGAACGCATTCTTGTAACCATCGCTGACGGCAGCCTTGAGACCCTTACCAGCACGCAATTCCTCCTTACAACGCTCGAATATCAGCACGTTGGCGTCCACCGCCATACCCAGCGTCAGTACGATACCGGCGATACCGGGCAGGGTGAGCACGCTCTGGAACGATGCCAGAATACCAATGGTGAAGAACAGGTTGAGCAAAAGACCCAAATTGGCAATCATACCAGCCTGCCAGCCATAGGTGGCAATCATAAAGAGTGCCAACAGAATGAGAGCGATAGCAAACGAGATGACACCCTTGCGGATGGATTCCTTACCCAGCGACGGGCCGATCACACTTTCACTGGCCACATTGACACGTGCCACCATCTTACCTGACTCGAGCACGTTAGCAAGGTCACCAGCCTCCTCCACGGTGAAGCGACCGCTGATCTGCGAGCGACCACCGTCGATCTGGCTGTTCACATTGGGGAATGAGTAAACCTGATCGTCGAGGACGATGGCGATGGCCTTACCGATGTTCTGACCGGTGATGCGGCTCCACTGACGTGCGCCCTCATCGTTCATGGTCATCGATACGACCTGGCCCTGCAGGTTGTCAAACTCGCTGGTAGCACGGGTAACGACGTCACCGTTCAGGACGGGCTGGCCGTTAACAGTGCGCAAGGCGATCAACTGGAATACCTCGTGGCCACCCTGCATCTTCTCGGGCTTAACAGTCCAAGCGAGCTTCAGGTCGGCGGGGAGGATCGTCTTGGCGATGGGCGAGTTGATGATAGCGTTGACAGCAGCGGTGTCACCAACGGCAACATAGCCCAAAACGGGGGTTCCGGGCTGTGCGCTGATCAGAGGCTCAAAGCCCATGAGCTGAGCCAGAGTCAGGTCAGCCTCCTTAGCGGCGGGAGCCTTCTCGGCAGCCTTAGCGGCGCTGTCGGCGGCAGCCTTGACCTCGGCGGTAGCGGTGGTGTCGGCAGCCTCAGCCTCAGCAACAGTCTTGTTGGCCTTAGCCTGGTCGCTCAACTGACGCAGTGAGCTAGCAACATCGGCGAGAGTATAGGTCTCGTAGAATTCCAGGTTAGCGGCACCCTGCAATAGCTTACGCACGCGCTCGGGTTCTTTTACACCTGGGAGCTCAAGCAGGATGCGGCCAGTGCTCTGCAGCTTCTGGATATTGGGTTGAACCACACCGAAGCGGTCGATACGGTTGCGCAACACCTTGTAGGAGTTGTCCACCATAGCGTTGACCTCGTCGTTGAGGATGCTCTGGACCTCACCGTCGGTAGCGTTGGGCTTCTCCTTCACGCGCTCGATGTTGCGGAAGATCTGCGCCAAGCTGCCCTCGGGAGCCAGCTTCTTGTACTCCTTGCAGAAGGAGCCCACGAAGTCGTCCTGCGCGGTCTGGTTGTTGGCAACGTTGTCGATGGCCTGGTTAAACTTCTTGTCGGGATTGTTGTTCGCAAGGGCGCGCAAGATGTCGGGCACCGAAATCTGCAGTGTCACGTTCATACCACCCTTCAAGTCAAGGCCGAGGCCCAACTCTTTTTCACGAACCTGCTGGAAGGTGTAATAACCAAGATACACCTTCTTGTTAGCGAGGGAGTCCAGACACTCATTGAGCGCTGTCTTGTACTTATCGTTGCTGGTGTCGGCACTCGTGATGCCAGCAGCAGCGAGAGCCTTCTTCTCGGCCACGTTCTGGTAGTGATTGCTCACAAACGTGAACGAGAGATAGAAGGCGCAAATCAATAACAGTGCAATGGTAAGGACTCGAATAAAACCTTTAGTTTGCATTTGATTTGTTAATTATTTAATTAAATTTTGTTAAATTTCGCTTCAAACGTCTTTTTCAGCCTGCAAATATACATCATTTTCTTAACGTGGGCATAAAAAAACCAAGTTTTTGCTTTTCACCTCACAATATTTAAAGGAAAAATGGCGCTTTCGCACCATTTTTCCAGTCATTTAGCGCGTTATTTGCGCTATTATGGGTATCCAAAGCCATTTCTTGACATGACACTTTTACGAGCGGAATAGTTGTTGTACAAGCTGTCGCTTGCATTACGGGACGCGCGGGATGCGGGGGTGCAGTGGTAATATACTTCAGGTTAGGCTTCGAGGCCGCGGTCGATGTTGCGTTTTAGGGCCTCGACGTAGTTGTTGATGCGTTCCATTTCGCGTGGGATCTGGATGCGCTGGGGGCAATGTCTCACGCAATGGCCACAGCCGATGCAGTGGTCGGCCTGGCGCAGTTTGGGCACGCTGCGGTCATAGCCGATGAGGAAGGCACGGCGCGCGCGGGCATAGTCGGGGTCGTTGCGGTCGCGGGAGAGGTTGCCCTCGGCGATGCACTTGTTGTAGTGGGTGAGAACACCGGGGATGTCGATACCGTAGGGGCAGGGCATGCAGTACTTGCAGTCGTTGCAAGGGATGGTGTTGTAGCTCACCAGCTCCTCGGCGATGCCATAGAGGAACTCTTTTTCGTCATCGTTGAGTTCCTCGAGCGGACAATAGGTGCACAGGTTCTCCTTGAGATGCTCCATGTAGGTCATGCCACTGAGGACGGTGAGCACGCGGGGGAACGAACCGACAAAGCGGAAGGCCCACGAGGCGAGGGTGCGCTCGGGGTCACGTACCAGGATTTTGCGTGCCAGGGGCTGGGGCAGCGAGGCCAGTCGTCCGCCCAGCAGCGGCTCCATGATGACGGCAGGAATGGCGCGCTTGTCGAGTTCGGCATACAGGTACTCGGCGTTGGTGTTATCCTCCTCGAAGGCCTTGGCGTGTTTCCAGTCCACGTAGTTCATCTCGATCTGGACAAAGTCCCATTTGTATTTGTCGTGGTTGGCCAGCAAGTGGTCAAACACGGCGATGTCGCCGTGATAGGAAAAGCCCAGATTGCGGATAATGCCTTTCTCGCGCTGCTCCAGCAGGTAGTCGAGGATGCCGTTGTTGATGTAACGGGCCTCAAAGACCTCCATCGCCGTCATTTCATCGTTGCTGCCGCCAACGGAGTGCAACAACAGATAGTCGATGTAATCGACCTGGAGCTCCTTAAGAGAGTTCTGGAACATCTCGATGCTGGCCTCACGTGACCAGGTTTCGGGGGCGAAGTTGGAGAGCTTGGTGGCGATGAAATACTCGTCGCGTTTGTGGCGGCTCAGCGCGATGCCCGTGGCATGCTCGCTCTGGCCCTTGCAATAGGCAGGCGAGGTGTCGAAATAGTTGACGCCGTGCTCGATGGCGTAGTCGATCTGCTGATTGATCATCTCCTGGTCGATTTCAGCGTCATTGTCGCGGCCGAAGGGCTGACCGTTGGTGGCAGGCAGGCGCATCATGCCGTAGCCAAGGATGGAAACTTTCTCTTTGGTCTTGGGATTCTCGCGGTAGATCATCTTGCCTACCGGGGGCTCTTGTGCGGCAGGCTTGGCTCCATCACCACTGGCGCAGCTCACGATGACCGGCGCTGCAGCCGTTGCCGTCCCCAATCCGAGGGCTTTAAGGAAAGTGCGGCGACTCAACGTTTTACCGCCATTGTTGTCGTTATGATGTTTCTCGTTCATAATTGTTGGGATTTAGACTTTAGACCTTAGTTGGGTTAAATCTCGCTGTGGGCTTCGTGTCCCTCGACATAGATGGCGCTGAAAGGCCTGGACGGGCACACATACTCGCAGGTGCCGCATCCGATACACATGGCCGTGTTCACGGCAGGAACCATGGGCGAGGCTTCATCGTCGGGGTTACTGGGCACCATCATGATGGCGCCAGTGGGACAATGACGGGCACAGTTGCCGCATGAAACGCCGTTGCTGAGGATAAGGCAGTTTTCCTTGACCCAAACGGCATGACCGATGATGGTCGAGGATTTCCGGGCTACAGTGATGGGCTTGATAGCGCCCGTGGGGCAGACGGTGGAGCACTCGACGCACTCGGGGCGGCAGGCTCCGCGCTCAAAACTCAACTCGGGCTGCATGAGGCGCAAGGGGTCGGAAGAGGGGCGCAACACGCCGTTGGGGCACTTGGCCACACACAACTGGCAGGCGGTGCAGTGCTGGGCAAAATGCTTGGCAGTCGCCGAGCCCGGAGGCGTGACAGGTGTGGAGCGCTTGGCTGGCACTTTATCTTGGATGACAGCAAGACCGCCGTCCACCTTTTTAGATGCCTGTGCCAAAGCGATGTCGGCACCCACGATGGCCGTTCCCACGAGGAAGGCGCGGCGGGCGTTGTCGGTCTTCTCGCCACCCTCGTCCTTAACGGGTTGGGCCACGGCCTTGGGGTGGCCGTAGTGCAACGCGTCGAATTTGCATTTCTCCAGACAGTTGCCGCAGGTCACACAGCGGCTGTAGTCCACCTTGTGCGTCGTGAAGTCGATACACGATGCCTTGCAGTTCTTGGTACACAGGCTGCACGACTTGCACTTGTCGACATCAAAATACACCTTGAACCATGAGAACCTGGCCAACTGGGCCAGAATGGTACCCACGGGGCAAATGGTGTTGCAATAGGTGCGTCCACCACGCCATGCCAGCACAACGATGATAATGAACGTCGCCAGTGCGATGAGGAAGGTGGGCAGACTCTTGATCCACACGTCAACGCCGTAGATGGCGTAACTGTCCATACGCTCGGCAATCGAGGCCAGCAGGTTGTTGCCCCACTGATAAATGGGCAGCAGCAAGTTGGTCACCATGCGGCCGTAGCTGCTATAGGGTGCCAACAGGGCCACCAGCGAATGCACGCCTGCGACAAAGGCCACGATGAACAGTGCCAGCACGCCATAACGCAGCCAGCGTTTCTCGGGGCTGGCGGTAAAACGGTTCTTCTTGCGCTTGCCGTGAATCCACGAGACGATATCCTGGAAGATACCCAGAGGGCAGATGACGGAGCAGTAGATGCGGCCAAAAACGAGGGTGAGCAGCACCAGCGCCACGATAACGACGACATTGAGCGCCAGCAACGCGGGCAGGAACTGGATGCGCGCCGTCCATCCCAAGTAGTGGTGCAGCACGCCGCTAACATCAAGAAACAGCAGCGTGACCAAGACCATCATGATGGCGGCCAGCGTAATGCGGATTTTCCTTAACATATTGATATAGAATATGAATGATTATTAGTTGATTGGGGCAAAGATAATGAAAAATAATTAAAAAGCGCGTCAAAAGTTATCTTTTTCTCTCATCTTGCGCCCCGCAGGCAGCTGCACTCTCATCGCAAGGGCCATAAAAAGTGCCGGAAGCATCTTGCCCCGGCACTTTTTGGAGTTGCCATATTTTAACACTCTAGCGAGAGTGTCATTCAGGATCAATTACATTTGCAACAGCATGTCAATCAGAGAGGTCACGTCAGCAATGTTCACCTCACCATCCCTATCGACATCGGAAGCATCCAGGTTGATGCCCGTGGCATCACCAGAGAGCAGATAGTCGATGAGTGCAGTAACGTCGGCAATATTCACATCACCGTCATTGTCCACGTCACCCACAATGAACTGGGGATCGGGAGGAGTTACCCAATCGCCAACGGTGAAGGGCACGGGATCGTTGAGGAACCACATCCACTCATAGCTGCTGGCAAAGTAGGGCGACCATACCACGATGTAGTAAGTCTGACCCTCATAGAGGTTAGGATAAGCACCGCTCAGGTCAATAGTCGCAATTCCGTTATCCTCCATCTCGACGTTGGTAGTGGAAGAGTACACTGTGCTATAGGTATTACCACTCTTAGATACGATACCATAACGCAAAGTGCCGCTCCACTTGCCGCTCAATGCCTGCACGTCGATTGTGGCGCGTACGTCGTTGGCGGGCATAGTCTCTTGAACCAGATTGACAGCCTTCACGACGGGACCGCCAATGTCGGTGGTGTCAGGGCAGATACCGATGATGGCAGCCTGATTGGCGTTAAAGCCCGAAGCATAGGGGTCATAGTCATAATCGCTCCTGGGCGACAACAGTTCCCAGTCAAAATAGGTGTTGTAGGCCTCAGGCTGGAAACCCCAGTTGACGTGTACCTTGCCGTTGCTGTCATAGCCATCAAGCACAAATGCATGACCGATATTGCAGGCATTACCGCTGTTGTCAATGGTCCTATAACCCATATAATAGATGGGGCGGCCATTGTCAATCTCGTTGTACATCAATTCATACCAGGACTGTGCATTATAGTAATTGCTCTTCTGCACATACTGGATGCCAGGGTTAAAGTTAAAGTAGGCAATGATGCCTTTAAACACATTCCTGAGGAGTGCGTCGCTGCTCTCACCCGAATAGATGGTATTGAAGGCAACACCGACTTCATAAACCAACTCAGAAACAGCTTGGGCATTGCTGGCATTCTCGCCGTAGCCATTCCTCATGTTGCTGTAGTTGTAAGTGTAGTCATTGAACTTTGCCGAAACAGTTACCTCATTGCCATCCAACATAAAGCTGTAGCTGTTCTCGCCAGAACCGCGGGAGGGATACCTCAGACCCTTCATGATGGTCGAGAAAGCAATGGGAACGCAACCGGCATAGCAGCGGCCATTGCTGGTCAGAGCATGGCTGGATCTGGGAACGTTGTTGTTGTAAGGGGGGAACTGATGCCAGTGAACCTCACCGCAGATGGGATACACACCATAGGGCTGCAGGTCGTAGGTGATGCGGGGAGCTTCCTGAGGGTTGTTACGCAACCACTCCAGATAATTCTGATAATTCTCGAGAATGAGCTTCATGGTCTCGGGAACCGTGTTCATGTCAAACGAGCCCTTGTCGCTGTAAGCCAGAATGGGAGTTGACACATCATCACCGGCAACTATCACAAAACCCTGAGCGCCATCACGGTTAAACACGTAGTAGTCATTCATGCCCTTCATGTTCCTGCCAACATAGTTCAAATGCATGTTGGAGGCACCCGAAGCATTGAAAGAACGGGAACCGGCAGTAAACTGCTTGGCTGTTGCCATGGCCTGGTCAACAGTCACAACCTTTGCGTCAATGCCCTGAGCGCACAACGCGAGCACCGATAAAAACAGTAAAAACTTCTTCATTGTAATAGTAACAAAAATAATATCAAAAAATTAGTATCCAGTATATCCTTTCATCGTGTTTCACATGACTGCTGTGAAAAAAGAAAAAATGAGGTCAATCTTGTTGTACTCGAAGCTCAAGCCAACAATAATGGATTACACCTCACAATCTTTTTCTTTTCACGGCTACAAAAGTAGGCTATTCTACTGATACAACAAAATTTTAAGGGGTCAAATAACCTAAACAACCTATTTTTTTCGTTTATAATGAAATAGACACCGCGTTTCACAACGCGATGTCCATTTAGGATGAATAGTATTAATATTTCCAACTTTGGTCGCAAAGTTACTACCGTTATCAATCTTAGCCAAAAATTTTTAGCTAAAATTTGTTATTGTTAATAACTATTTTCGGTAGGGGATCCGTCTGCTCAATTATGACCTATATTGAGCAGTATGTCAATGAGGTTGGTTACGTCGGCTATATTGATATTGTCATCGCCATTGATATCAGCAGCATATAGATTGATCCCGCCCGCGTCACCACTGAGCAGGTAATCGATGAGGCTGGTTACATCGGCGATATTCACGGCACCGTCATCATTTACATCGCCCGGTATGTACTCGGGCTCTTCGGGCTCCCAGGTTGCCTCATAGCACACCTCGACATCGTCAATATAACAATACTCTGAAGAGCTGCCCATGGTCTGCTGGAGGCGCAGCATGATGGGCTTATCGGTGGGCAGTGAGGTGACCGTTGCCACTGCTGTCGAACCGGCAGCGACATAGAAAGAGTAAGGATACTCATCTAGGCCTTTCCATCTGCTACCATTGTTGATGGAGTATTTGGGTGTGATTTCCACGCCTGCCGACGTGGGATTGTAAATCGTGAAGCGAACAATTTTGGGAATCTTGTTGAGGTTTGCGTCGGTGTTGAAGTAGCTGCCGTTCCTCATGGCAACGACATGTCCGTTAACCACTTGTGCGGTATCCACCACAGAACAGTTATAGAAGTCCCAATTGGCATAGACACCGGCCACGCCCCGTTCGTTAAGGGTAGCGCCCACGGGCATCTTCTCGAAATCCTCGATGGAGCTCTTGGAGTTATCTTTCACCACGTCAAAGGTGATGATGCTGTCGGCCTCGGCGATGTTGATGAAGGCAAATTGGCTCAACTTGCCGTCCCACGTGCGCATATTGGGTTGAGTAGAGTTGGTGATGGAGGTGACACCAGAGACGCCAGGGAAGGGGTCATTGTAGCTGTCGCTCATGCCGTTGAAATTGGCCCTGAGCAACTCATAGTAATTGTGGTTGGGATTCGCATTGACCAGATTATTTTCCCAGACATCGACATTGGTCGAGTCCACACGCCAAATGAGCATACCCGGGCCAGCCAGATTCTTGTCCCACTTGATGCGCTGGCGGTTCTCGATGATGAAATACTCACTCTCGTTTGCGGTATTCAGGCGGTAACCTGCGTTGCTCTTTTCAAGCCCTGGCACGGTGATTGTGCCCTCTCCCTCGATGAGGGCGGGTTGTGCAAAGCCCAAGGCATAGCGCTCAAACAGACTGTAACCCACGGGGTTGCGTCCATTGTTGTTCTTGAAGCCGCTGGCCATGATGGACCAAGTCATGGGATACTGTCGGCTAATACCGCCGCTGCCTTCACTGTCGGTATCATAAAAATCGGGCAGTCCCAAGCAATGACTGAACTCGTGGCATATCGTGCCAATACCGGCGACGTTATTGTAAACGATGTAATACTCATTTTCTTCACCTATCATATTTGTCGAGCAGGCATAGAGGCTGAAATTCACACCATCGAGTACGGGAGACTCGGTGAAATCTTTCATGTGAGGCCACAGGTAGTCCCTGTTGTTGGCGCTATAGTCCGAGCCATGTCCGGCAACCAAAAAGAACACCATATCGACGGTGCCATCCTCGTCAGTGTCATACCGGCTAAAGTCCACCTCTGGATCAAGTGCCTCAAGAGCAGCATAAAAAATGGAGTCGCAATTGAACTGGTGGGCGTCGGTGCATGCAAAAGGCACATCCACAGGTCCCAGGATGTCAAAGTGCGGGTCAAACTGCTGGAAAGAGTTGTCATAGTAGTAATCTCGCACGCTGCCCATGCAGTCAATCCTGGTTCCTGCTGGAAGCGTGAAACCATCGTAGTCATGGCCATTAATCATGGCTTCATAGAAGTCAAGTGGCGTATAATTTGAAGGCACGTAGTCGTCAAATTTCCGGTCGGTGTAGTTGATCAGAATGATCAAGCCACGGAACTTGCTGTAGTCCATGTGGCCGCCGTGGCCTATGCCGCGCAACAGGTCGTTGCGGTGATTGAGCATCTTGGTTCCACGCTCTACCATCGAACGGCTTCTCAGGCCCTTAGGCACGCTGGCAAGATACATCTGGTCGGCAGCGGTGCGGTAATCGCGCGCAATGCATTCACTTGCAACCAGACGGTCACCGTCAAGACGGGCATAGGTGTAATAACCTGCCTCGTTCTTGACCACGGTGTAGCCATCGCTGGTAGTCAGGTAATTCAAGAACTCATCACCATGTAGAATCAGGGTGATTGTGGTTCCATCGGGTTGGGTCACTCTCGCTGGAGTGGGGTCAGCAGGGGTCGCATGTGCCAATACACACATAACCCCCATCGCAAAAAGCAACAGAGTCTTTTTCATAGCCTTAAGTATTAGTCAGTTAATAACTATAAAGTAAAAAACTAGTTAAACAAGTTTATTATTCTTATATTTTATGATAGTTTTAATCTAATATCAGTGCAATGATTGCGTTCACATCGGCAATGTTCACCTCACCGTCACCGTTAATATCACCCGCCGGATTATTCTCACCATTCAGGATGTAGCCAACCACTGCATTCACGTCGGCGATATTAACTTCTCCGTCCTCGTTCACATCACCCTTAAGAGGCCATTCCTCCTCATAAAACAGCTGAATGTTGTCCAAATAGCAATAGACGCGGGTACTGCCTGCCGTCTGGTTAATACGGAGCATGATGGGATCGGTGGTGGGCAACATCAAGAGGACGGAATGGGACGACTTGGCTTCGACCGTGAGGATATTGTCACCCTGATCGGTCCACGTCTCGCCTCCATCCAACGAATAAGTAAACTTGAAGTTTGCCCTGGTTGTAGTGGGGTTATAGACCACGTAACGCACGGCATAGGGCTTTTGCGTCAGGGGCTTGGAGGTAGTCACCATGCTGGGAGTCTTCATGGCGACGGCACGCATGCCGTCACACTTGCCCTCGCCCGGCTCAACGACACTACACCTGGTGAAATCCCAGTTGCAGTAAGCACCACGCACATTCTTGGCATCCACATCATCGGTCACGGGAATATTCTCAAAATCCTCGATAACGTTCTGAATAGAGGAGCTGCTCTTCAATCGGAAGAAGATGTTGTTGCCCTCTTCGGCGATATCCATGATCGAGAAATCATTGAACGATTTGTCCCAAGTGAGCAGACTGGGGGTGGTGAAGTTGGTAATCGAGGTAACACCTGCAGAACCGGGGAACGGGTCATATTCCGAATCCCGCCCCATGTAATTGGCCCTCAAGAGCTCGTAATACATATGGTTGGGGTTGCAGTTGACCGTATTTTGCCACCACACGTTCACATTGCTGGAATCGACACGGGCCACCATCATGCCATGGCCAGGAAGGAACTTATCCCACTTGCCGGCCTGGCGGTTCTCAATGAGGAAGAATTCGTTCTCATTAGGCGTGTTCAATCGGTAGCCGAGGTTGCTCTCGTCGAGCGGCTGCATGATGTAATTGTCTTCTTCCTCTAACAGCACAGGTGTAGTAAAGCCCAGGGCATAGCGTTCATACAGGCTATAGCCCACAGGATTGCGGCCATAGTTATCGCCGCTGCCGCCGGCCATGATTGACCAATTACCGGGGTTGCGGCTCTCACCACCGCTGCCGTCATAGTCAGTATCATACAGGTCAGGCAGGCCCAATACATGTCCGAACTCGTGGCAGAAGGTGCCGATGCCGTTCACGCTGTAGTAATTGGGATATCCTTCCCAACCGGCAATTTCGGTCGAGCAGGCATACAGGCCAAAGTTCACGCCATCGAGAGCAGGAGACCAATACAGGTAGTACATGTGAGGCCACAGGTAGTTATCATCATTACCGCCGTAGTTGGCCGAGAAACCCGCTACCAGGAAGAACACCATGTCCACATATCCATCGCCATCGGTATCGTAATCGCTATAGTCGATGTCGTCATCAAGAGCGGCCAGAGCGGCATTGAAGATTTCGTCGGCGCGATTGGTGCTCTGGGGATAGCGGCACGAATACGGCACATCAACGGGACCCACCACGTCAAAGTGCGGGTCAAAAATGTGATTGGAGTTATCGTAAAAGTAGTCGCGGACACTACCAGTCATGCGAACTGGACGGTTGTTGAGCGTGTAACCCGTGTAATCGTGGGTGTTGACCATGTCATCATAGAAGGCGTCGGGCTCGGGCATCGAGAATTTCTTGTCGGTGTAGTTGACCAGGATGATCAGGCCGCGGAAGTTTTCATAATCCATCAATCCGTCGGCACCCACACGGCGCATGGCACTGTTTCGGCTCCCCAGCATCTGGTTGCCGCTCCTTAACAGTTGTTTGTCTTTTAGCCCTTTGGGGGTCACGGCCAGGGCTGCCAAATCGGCTGCAGAGCGGTGCGACGGGTCGCGGGCGATGCGGTCGCCTGCCACCAATCGGTCGCCGTCAAGCCTGGCATAGGTATAGAAACCTGCGGCATTTTTCAGGACCGTATAACCGTCAACCGTGGTTGTGAAGTGGAAGAACTCGTCACCATGCAGGGTAATGGTGAGCCTGGTACCGTCAGGCTGCGTAACTTGAATTGGCATGTTGTCAGCGGGGACAGCTTGCACAGCAAGGCAAAACAGTCCCAAAAAGAACGACAAGATGAAATTTCTCATAACTTTACTATACATTCAAAAGTGTTCAACTGTTCAAAATAATGTCGATGATGGCATTGACATCGGCAATGTTCACCTCACTGTCACCATTCACATCGGCACGAGGGAATAATTCGAGGTAATCAAGATCTCTCAAAATAATGTCGATAATGACATTGACATCGGCAATGTTCACCTCATCGTCCCCGTTCACGTCGCCCGTATTAGTAGGCGCAGGGCCGCCAGCCTCACCCGTATAATAGAAAACCAGGTTATCCACATAATTGGCCACATTCTTGTTACCGGCCCGCTGATAGATTCGGAAACGGGCGGGTTGCGTGTTATTGAGGTCCAACAACCAATACAATCTGCTCTGGCTTTTTCCAGGGGCATCGGCAGCGTCGGCTCCTTTAGAACTGGGAGCAATCACCCAGACGGGATTGCCTTCGGCATCGTTCTCCACCGAGTATTCCAATGAATACTTGGCATCAGTCGAAGACATGTTGAACACGGTCATTTCGGCCATGTAGATATTGTAATAGACCGGTGTGGTGCTGTAGAACAGGCTCGGTGTCTTTGTCATCACGCTGTTTAGACCAATGGCCTTATCCTCGCCTGGTGCGCGTACACCCGTCTTGTTGAATGACCAAGATGCAAAGCGTCCTTCAACGTTCTGGTCGGTCGTACCCGTTGAGACAGGCATGGTTTCGAAGTCCTCGACCAGGGCCGTAATCTCGTTTTCTCTCATCACATTGAAGGTGATGACATTATTATTCTCCTTGATGGCCAAAATATTAAACTCATTCTCATAGCCGCCCCATGTGAGAAGGCTGGGAGCAGTATTATTGGTAAGCATGATATTGCCGGTTAAACCAGGGAAGGGGTCACTCGCCAGATCCCCATACGAGTTATTGCCGGCACGCAACAACTCGAAATAGTTATGCTCAGGGTTGCAGTTCACCTTGTTTCTGTTCCAGATACTCACGTTGGTGCTGTCCACGCGGGTCACCAGCATGCCATGACCTGGCAGATTGGAGTCCCAACCCGTCTTTTGGCGGTTCTCAATGGTAAAGAACTCGTTCTCGACAGGTGTGCGCAGGATGTAGCCCTCACGTGACGTGTTCACGGGGTTGAGCGTGTAGGTTCCCGACTGGGTGATGGTGATGGGGGTGGCCCATCCCAGGGCATAACGTTCATAGAAAGTGTAGCCCACCGGACTGCGGCCATAGTTATAGTCAGATCCGCCAGCCATCACGTCCCATCCGCCCGGGTCATGGCTTTGACCGCCGCCTTCCTCATAGTCGGTATCGTAAAAATCAGGAAGGCCCAACACATGGGAGAACTCATGGGCGACAGTACCGATGCCTTCAACAGTCACCGTGCTTGGGGTGCTCTCAAAGCCAAAGAGCTCGGTCGAACAGGCATAGCCGTCGAGTTTCTTGTTGTCAAAATAACGGTTGAGGGAACTCAGATTGGATGCATGGGGCCAAAGGTAGCCCTCATTATTACCCGAGAAGCTGGAAGCATAACCGGCCACCAAGAAATAGACCATGTCAATCTTCCCGTCATTATTGTTGTCATAATTAGTGAAATCGACCTCCTCGTTAGCAGCTTTCAACGCATTTACGAATAAGGTGGTTGACAGACTCTGGCACTGGTTGGAGCGTGCCTGGGTGTTATTGGAGCCGTAGGTGGCACGATAAGGGCCATATACATCAAACGGGGGGCGAAACGCACCATTGGACTGATCGCTGAAATAATCGCGGACACTGCCGGGACAGCTCACATCACGATCGGTGACGGGGTCATGGAAGCCCGTTAATCCCTCGCTGCTGAACATCTGGGTGTAAAAGGCCTTGGGGTCGTCGGCAGCGAAATGCTGATTGTAGAAGTCAACCAGTATCACCAGACCGCGGAAGTTGTCCAGGTCAAAGCTGGACAGGTCAATCTGGCGCCTGGCGCGGAGCAGGTGCCCCTGTGCGACGGCCGTCTCATCGACGAGACGCTTGGGCATAGCTGCCAAGAATTCCACCTCGGCCGCCCCGCGGTCACGGACATCGTGAGCAAGCATGCTGGTCGGCTCGAGCGTCATGCCGTCGCGCTTGGCATACACGTAAGCGCCGGCATCATTCAACATGATTGTATAACCGTCGGTGGTGGTATTGAAGTGATAGAACTCGTCACCCACAAGGCAGACCGACAACATTGAGCCGTCAGGTTGAGGCATCAACACCGAGCCGCGATGGGCGGGATTGGCAGCGGCGTTGAAGCACATCAACACTGCCAGCAACAGTAGGGAAGATAATTTTCTCATCTATATTAAGTTTATTTCAGTTTTTGGCTGGTTTTCACAACAAGTATTACAGCATGAGCCTGTTTGCACTTAGTTGGTTGACTTTCCTTTTCAAGGAATTGCAGCCTGCAAATTTAAGTCATTTTTTTATAGCAAAGGCTTAATTAATGGTTAAAAATTTGCGTAAGCCTAATGCCATGATGCTTACATCGATGGCTGAGGCGCCACCAAATTTATTCAAATATTGCCATTATCAGCCATTTTGCATCATCCTAGCAGCCTGATTCTGATCATTGAAGCATTATGTGGAACTTGTGTTAGGGTGCCCTAAAGGGTCAAAATGGAATGTTCCACGATTTATTAACAATTATGTTAAGTTTTAAACAATTCACCGATTTTAACGGAGTTTTTAGCTATTCTTAGAGTAAAAAATTGTTCCTTTGTAGTCGTGAAACATCGCAAAAGCCGAAAACCATGAAATTTATTTCGATGGTTGAGGCGCAACAGATGTTATTAAAACATCGCAAAAGCCGAAAACCATGAAATTTATTTCGATGGTTGAGGCGCATCAGATGTTATTAAAACATCGCAGAAGCCGAAAACCATGAAATTTATTTCGATGGTTGAGGTTTTGCCGATGTTATTTATGACTGATAAGAACACCTATTCATGGGAAAGATAATAGCAATAGCCAACCAAAAGGGCGGTGTGGGCAAAACCACTACCGCCATCAACCTGTCGGCGGCATTGGCCGCCAGCGGACAGCGTGTCCTGCTCATCGATGCCGACCCTCAGGCTAACGCCACATCGGGCTTGGGCATTGAGACTAAAGACATGTCCTCTACCATCTATGAATGCCTGGTAGACGACTACCCCATACGCAGCGCGATCATCGATACCAACGTTGAGGGCCTCAGGCTGCTGGGGTCGCGCATAGACCTCGTGGGGGCCGAGCTTGAACTTGTGGAGAAGTCGGGACGTGAGCGCGTGCTGGGCAAAGCACTGCAAGAGGTAAAGGACGACTATGACTACATCATCATCGACTGCAGTCCGTCGCTGGGACTGATTACAGTCAACGCCCTGACCGCTGCCCACAGTGTCATCATCCCGGTACAGGCCGAGTACTTTGCTCTGGAGGGCATCAGTAAGCTGCTCAACACCATCCGCATCATCAAGGCCAAGCTCAACGCAGGCCTGCGCATCGAGGGTTTCCTGCTCACGATGTATGACGCCCGCCTCAGGCTGGCCAATGAGATTTATGAGGAATTGAAGAGCCACTTCGGCAATATGGTCTTTAATACGGTAATTCCGCGCAACACCCGCATCAGCGAGGCGCCGAGTCATGGCATGCCCGTCACCCAGTATGACCCCAACTGCCGCGGCGCAACGAGCCACATGCAGCTCGCTCACGAAATCATTTCACGCAAATAAAGATTAGAAACTTATAACAAGACAAGAATATATGAAAGGTAAAGCACTCAAGCGCGGCCTAGACGCCCTCATCGACATGGATGTCATCCAGACCGAAGGCTCTTCGGCCATCAATCAGATACCTATCAACCAGATTTTGCCCAACCCTGAGCAACCTCGTCAAGTCTTCGATGAGGAAGCGTTGGAGGAACTGGCGACAAGCATCCGTGAGTTGGGCATCATCCAGCCGCTGACCCTGCGCAGCATGGGCGACAACACTTACCAGATCATTTCGGGTGAGCGTCGCTACCGTGCGTCTCTGTTGGCTGGACTGAACTCTGTGCCGGCCTACATCCGCACCGCCAACGACAGTGAGGTGACCGAGATGGCGCTCATCGAGAATATCCAGCGCGAGGACCTGAACGCCATTGAAATCGCGCTCACCTTCCGCAAACTCATCGACCAGTACCACCTCACCCAGGAACGGCTCAGTGAGCGCATCGGCAAGAAACGCGCCACCATCGCCAATTTCCTGCGCCTGCTCAAACTGCCTGCCGAGGTGCAACTGGGTCTGCATGACCACGCGCTGGACATGGGCCACGCCCGCGCCCTGCTCTCGCTCGACGACCCCAAACTGCAGCTCAGGCTCTACAACGAGACCATTAAGAAGGGGCTGTCGGTGCGGCAAGTGGAACAACGCGCCAAGCAGATGCAGCAAGCCGCAAACGACGAGCGTACCCAGCAGGAAGGCAACACCAAAACCGTGAATGCCAAGGATTATGCCATTCTGCAAAAGCACTTGGCGTCAACCTTCGGCGTACCCGTGAAATTCAGTTGTGACAACTCGGGCAAGGGAAAAATCACCTTCCCCTTTGCCAACGAGGCACAGCTAGAGAAGATCATCAGCATTTTTGATAATCTGAAGAATGCCTAAACAGTAAGCATCACAGACGGGTGAAGAGGTTCAAGACATATCGCTCAGGTTGGTACCGGCTCATCACTGTCCTGGTGATGTGGCTGCTGTGGCAAGGTGTTGCCGCACAGGCCATCGTGCCTACAACTGCCCCGGACGACAGCACCGCCACCACGAAACGCCATCTGCAACGCCGACCGGTGGTACTGAGTGATACCGTACGCCTTGACGATGGCCAACACGTGCGCGTGGTGAATGCCTCGGGCGATACCATCACTTTTGCCTCCATCGACTCCATCAGGGGCATCGAGGGGGTGGAAATCCTTGCCGACACCACTTCATCACCGGTCATGGGCAAGGTGCGCGTCTTCAATCCCGACCCGCAACGGGCGCTGTGGATGTCGGCCCTGTGCCCCGGCCTTGGACAAATCTACAACCGCCGTTACTGGAAACTGCCCATCGTGGTGGGAGCCTTTGTGGGGCTGAGTTATGGCGCCGCGTGGAACAACCGCATGTACAAGGACTACTCCAAGGGCTACCGCGATGTCATGGATGATGACCCTGACACGCGCAGTTACATGGATTTCTTCCCGCCCACAGTCCAGGAAAGCAGTCTAGACGTGGCCTGGCTGCAAAAAGTGATGAAAAACAAGCGCGATTACTACCGGCGGTACCGTGAAATTTGCGTTATCGCCATGGTGGGCGTGTATTTGATCAACATCGTGGATGCCTATGTGGACGCTTCGCTGGCCCACTTCGACATCTCTCCCGACCTTACCCTGGACGTGGCGCCTACAGCCATCGACAATGGCGTGACAGGCGTGCGGCTGCCCTCGTTGGGGTTGCAATGCGCCATCAGTTTTTGACTCAATGACAAGACTTAAACAAAAAACGACAATATGAACAAACAACGACTTCTCACTTGGTTTCTCATGACACTGCTGGCAGCAACGACAGTGCTGGCGGCAACACGCGAGAAAAACAACATCCTCTCGTTAAAGAACTCTATCACCGACGACGACATCGTCTTTCCCGAGAGCTTTGACACCGACGTTCACAAGATGATGACCAACTGGTATCTGCAGAACTATACCGTCCTTGATGCCGACGTCGAGAACAAATCCCCTGGCGAGGTGAGCGAGGAAACCTACATCCGCAGGCTGGCTGCAATACCCTCGGTCATCGAGATGCCGTACAACCAGATTGTGCGCAAGCACATCGAGCGGTACGTTTATCGCAGCCGCACGCTCATCGAGGAAATGCTGGGCATGAGCCTTTACTACATGCCTATCTTTGAGCAAGCCCTTGAGAAGGAAGGTCTGCCACTTGAACTCAAATACCTGCCCATCGTCGAGAGCGCACTTGATCCCAATGCGGTGTCACGTGTGGGAGCTGCTGGACTGTGGCAATTCATGATCGGCACTGGCAAGGGACTGGGACTTGAAATCAACTCCCTCGTGGACGAACGCCGTGATCCCTACCGTTCCAGCGCGATGGCCGCCAAATATCTCAAGAACCTGTATCAGATCTACAACGATTGGTCGTTGGCAATCGCCGCCTATAACTGTGGCCCCGGAAACGTGAACAAAGCGCTCCACCGCAACGGCGGCACGGGCGACTTTTGGGACATCTATGAATACCTGCCCCGCGAGACCCGTGGTTACGTGCCGGCTTTCATCGCCGCCAACTATGCGATGACCTATTACAAGCAGCACAACATCAGCCCCACGCTGGCCCGCAAACCGCTCATCACCGATACTGTGAGTGTGAACCGCCGCATCCACTTTGCGCAGATTGCCAGTGTGCTCAACATGCCCATCGAGGAAATCCGCACCTTCAATCCGCAATACCGTGCCGACGTCATTCCTGGCGACAATCATCCTTACACACTTGTTTTGCCCTCGCAGCAGGTTTACAGCTTTATCATGAGCCAGGACAGCATCGACAACTACCGTGATGACCTGTATGCCCACCGCGAGGTCGTCGAGCCGGGAGGTGAAACCGCCACGGCCGAAGAGTATCTCTCGGGACGCACGGCAAACGGCGACGTACGCACCATTACCCACAAGGTGGGACGTGGCGAGACCGCCTCGACCATTGCAGCCAAATACGGCATGACCACCGGCGAACTGATGGCCATGAACAACATGAGCAGCGAGCGGGTGCGCCGAGGCGACAACCTCAAGGTGAAAGCCCCGAGCCACAGCAACGCCAGCGCCGACAACGAGGATACCGGCATCATCGAGACCACCTCAAACTCCAACAACGAGGATTTGGCAATGAACGAACAGGTGGCCGAGAGCGAGCAGGAACAATTTGACGAAGTCAAAGACATTCAGCGCAAAGCTGCCGAAAAAGAGCCGTACAAGCGCTCTTATACCGCCAAGTCTGATTCTGAACCCGTCACCCAAAAAGCCAGCAGATCCACCTCGACGAGGGATGACGACCAGGCTTCGCGCCGTCAGGCATCTAAAACCAACTCCAGCAGCTGGCGCTCACGCAATGCCAAATATGCCGAAAAAGAGAGCAGTCACAAGTCTAAGCGCAACGAGAGCGCCGAGCGCAGCTCCAAGAGCAGCAAGAGCAAAAGCAAGAAACAGTCCAAGCCCAAACAGCCCAGTGAGGTGACCGTCCAAAAGGGCGAATCGCTGACCAAAATCGCCGAGAAGGCCGGCGTTTCGGTTAAGGACCTCGAACGGGCCAACGGCATTGAAAACGGCAACAAGATCAAGGCTGGCGAGAAAATCAAGATTCCCACCAAGGAAGAAGCCCGCAAGGCCGCTTCAACCGAGAAGAAGGGCAGTAAATCCTCTTCGGGAAAGAGTTCGTCCGGTAAATCTTCGAGCAAGGCCTCTAGCAGCAAGTCTTCGGGCAAAAGCAGCTCGTCCGGAAAGTCCAGCTCATCCGGAAAATCCAGCAAAAAGTCCAAGAAGAAATAAACACGCGTTATCGGGTGAGGTCCACGATTACCTCACGTGCGATGAGCAAACCGGCCGCGGCAGGAACGAATGCGTTGCTGCCCGGCTGTTTTTTTCCATCGACATAGACCGGCACATCAGGATTGAACCGGGGCTCTTCCTCGCTATAGACACACTTGAAGTGGTGGATGCCCTCGCGGTGCAACAGCTTGCGCAGCATCCGCGCGAGCGGGTCGATGCGCGTTGAGTCAAAGTCCGCTACCCTGAAGGCCATCGGGTCCATCTTGTAGGCCGCGCCCATCGAGCAGATGTGTGTCACGCCCAGGCGCAGGCAACGCCGTGCAATCTCCATCTTCGCCGTAATGGTATCCAGGCTATCAACGACATAATTAAAGCAAGAAAGGTCGATTTCATCGGCATTTTCGGGCAGATAGAACATCTTGTGGGTCGTCACCTGGCACTGCGGATTGATGTCGCGCACGCGCTCGGCTGCTACATCCACCTTCGCACGGCCGATGGTGCTGTGCAGCGCAAAAATCTGACGATTGATGTTCGTCACACTCACCGTGTCGTCATCAATCAGGTCCAGCGCCCCCACCCCACTGCGGGCCAGCGCTTCGACCACATAGCCGCCCACGCCGCCGATGCCGAACACCGCCACGCGGCTCCGCGCCAACTTTTCCATTGCCGCAGTTCCAAGCATCAATTCAGTGCGAGCAAACGGGTTTTCTGTCGTCTGTTGATTCTCCATTTTTTGAGATTTTGTGACCGCAAAAATACTAAAAACAAAGCCCAATCGCCGTGAAAACCAACACAAAATAATAATGGCAGGCAAAAAAAAGTGATTTTTTTGCCCACCATTAAAAATTTTGACGTACCTTTGCACCCGCTTCGACGCCCAGATGGCGGAATCGGTAGACGCGTTGGTCTCAAACACCAATGGGGTAACACCCGTGCCGGTTCGACCCCGGCTCTGGGTACGAGTTTGACTCGAAAATAATCGCTAAAGCCTTGAAATTAAAGACTTTAGCGATTTTCTATTTCTCAGTTTTCCCCACATTTTCCCCACATCTGCAAAGATTCTTGCAAAATTTTTTCTTTTCCCCACAAATTTCCTCCCCATTTCCCATCTTTCCCCACCCAGACCACAACAAACACCCCAACCACTTCAACGTCATTCAATCCAATTAAACAGTTTTCAATGCTTCACTAATTGAAAAACCTCCTCTACCCTCTATTCGGAGAGATAAATAAAGATCTTGTTATGTTTTCTGAGACATTTTTCTATTGCGTTTTCTGAGACGTATCTATGACATTTCTGTTCGGTTTTTTGATACCTATACACCTACTCTTAACTGCTTTTTTCTTTTTTAAAGAGCTAGCCATTTCTGACCCGCTCCAATCCATGAATATCTCAGTTAAAATTGGGGTTACATGTTGCAATAGTTTATTTCTTGGTCATTTTGAAGACCGTTGAAAGGTTGCTCTCATCGAGCGTCCCTTTCATCTTAACGGTCAGTGTATTACCATTTCTGCCCATGAGTTCATAGACATACATCGGCTCTTGCGTTTCGGCATAGTAAGTCTTGACCAGGCCGCCTTCTATTTTGTATGAATCCTCCATAGAGAATCCAGTTGAGCAAGTACCGTTGGAATTGAACGTGAGCATGGTGCCGGTGAGGATCCACCACCATTCAGGTGAACCTTGTACTTCGGTGATTTCCCATGTTCCAATGATGGCGTTTTTATCAAACTGAAGGCTTGGTTCATCATCGCTGCCACATGACACGAATACCAGTGCAGAAAACATCAGTGAAAAGAAAATGATTAACTTCTTCATATTAAAGCGTATTTAGTTAATGAAACATGTTTTGCTATATATAAAAAGTGTGGGCTGGCAGGGATTCGAACCCGCAATATCAGCTCCTTGCTAACGGCTACTGCCCGCTCCTATGCGACCATCAGCCCACACCCAACTTGTTTTACGCTGCAAAGAAAACATCAGGTTGTCCCAAATCGTGGGACAGCATAAGTTTTTTTGCGAAAAATCACCCTGGTTCACTTCTGGTACGTTCCAAGGTGATAATAGAAAGCCCCGATGGCTTGTGTTCAATGTCTCTTTAAGACCAATTATGGCAACTATTCCATAGGGGTATTTGCGGAATCTCGTATCGAAGCAAGATTACCATTTTCATCAAGTTTAAAGATGTGATATTCCTTGATGAACTTCATCATCATGCAATCTAAATCAGCGAAAAAGATGAACGAATCTATATACGCCGACAAGACTATGCGCTTTTTCTTTGAGCTATACACATAGAAATAAGCGGTTTCAAAGATATCATTAGCCATATTCTTGAACTTGCGTTTATCATCGTGGACTACAGGCTCAAAACTTATGGTAAACTTATCCTCTCCATTATCCACAGTGACCGAGGCCGAACCGCAGCACCATGCAAGGTTGATGTAAAGCAGCCATTCATGAAGATAACTCAATGCCAAAGCTTCGTTACTCATGGGGATATAGAGTGTTTTTGGCTTTCTCTTCTTCACCTCTTCATAATCAACATGAATGACCATCACTGATTTCTCGCCTTCAAGTTTCTTGAAGCGTATGCTAATATAATCTGTTGTGATGGGTTGTTGGACGGCGATTTCTTGCAACAGCCGTGCCCTTTCGCTATACCAATTTCTCACTTTCATATGTTTTAATGTATTGATGATTAAACTCTGATGATATCACTCTCTTCAACTATTTTCAACTTGTTTTGTTTCCCAAGTGGAATCCACATGAGTTCTTCGATGTACTCAACATAGTAAGGTCTGTTGAGAATACCCAGTGCTATCTTAAGTCGGTCTTTGTGGCTGGCTTGTAGGAATTCACGCCATACATCCCAACTCATTTCTGCGATGTCGCATGATGGATTCACAGGCATTCTATACCTCAGTCTTAGTACGACTGTAACTTTTATGTCTTCTGGTTTTCGATAAGAGATTTCGTCTTCCATTTGATATGTAAGTTATTTGGTTTGACACATAAAATGTGGGCAGGTGATGGAGTCGAACCATTCCCTTCCCTCATCAAGGAGGGACCGCCGTTCCACACATCGCGGGTCTGCCTGCCCACATCGGTTTCAAAATGCTCCAACTCACACAGGTCGCGTGCCGTGAGCAAACGGGGCTCCTATCCCAGTTGGAGCAGAAAGTGTGCAGGATGGGTAGGACTCGAACCTCCTATATCAAGCCCGGGATTTAGTCTGGGCTTGCTCGCTACCAAACCTGCGACCATCATCCTGCACACGCAAACTTGTTTTACGGTGCAAAGAAAACACGAGGCTGTCTCAAATCATGGGACAGCCTCGAAAAATATTTGAAAAAATCACAAATTTTTGATTACTTCTTTACCTATTAGCTTATTTAGTTCGGCACCGACACGTGAATCATTATAAATTGACGCCCAATGTTCTTCGAATATTGGAGCATTTCGGTCAGCAGTGCCATTAACGTCTACGCGATATATGACAAGGCGTTCCTTATCGCATATTGCCATCAGAGACGAGCGTAGCATTTTGGCATACGATAATCCTTGCGAAAAAGCATTGATTTGTTCTCGCATAAGTGACATATCTAGTTTTGCTTCAATCACGAAAGGTGCAGTTTCAAAATGTTTATCTCCCTTCGCAAAGAACACAAAATCGGGGATGGCCTTGAGACCTCTTCCTGCCTTAAGCGAAAGCTGACGGGTCCAGTCCTGTTCTTCATACCCTAGTTTGCGCAAAATGGGTATAAGAATTCTCTCTTCGACATCTTTCTCTAGTTTGATTTCACCAAAATCAACATCTTCGACTTCATAGAGTTTTGGCAAGACAGAAGTGTCACCTCCTTTTTGTTCAATTAGTCGAAGGAGTTCAGAGTAGTCCTGAGCAGACAACTCCACACCATTAATTCCTTGAAGATTCTTACGGACAATGGGGAGGTTGGAAAAATACTGATCTGCTTTTAAATCTTTATTTGAAATTTGAGGTACCCTTGAGCCGTCACAAACGGTTGTCCTGCATTTGTAATAATCAAAAGGATTATACAGACCAGCTGTATTAGCACGCCATACTGAATGAATATAACTCCTCGGAGAGAGGCAATATACAATAACAATATCTCCCCGCTTTGTTCTTTCATTGCATGCCCAGATACTGTTGCCAACGCCTTTTATTTCCCCACTTGTTGCTTTGTCAAGATAATCAAAATCACTACCAGATGCGCCCGTTAGCCACACATTGACAGGCTTTGGCAGGTCAGTTTGAATGGACTCTTCGTTTAGCATTTCTGCCAAACCATAGAAACAAGCGCAAAATTCCGCGTCGCTCATTTCATACTCAGCCTGGAATGCATTCATGGCACAACAAACGTCAAAATAGTACTTCATGAATGCTTTGTAGTCTTTTGTATGTGGTATCGGGGGCAACTCAATACCAAGAGCATTACAATTTCTCATTATCAAGTCATATCTATAAGGGAAAAGGATTGGTTTGAAATGAGAATGTACGATGAAAAGATATAATGAAAGAGGAAGAACATAAGATGATTTTCCCCTAAAATCAGTAGCTCTTAATACTTTCTTCCTCTCATCTGTGCTACAACTGAGGTTCCCTTTCTCGTCTTGAATGATTTCTGTTAAATAGAAATCATTAACTAATTTTTCATAATCTTCCAATAACGTGTCATCATTAATGGTAAGTCCTTGACAAGAAAGATTCTCTGCAAGGAAGAACACTTCGTTTACAATGTATTCCGTCTTGATTTCATCAAGATTCGCCATTTTGGGTTGGCATTCTTTAGAATAATTAATAATGCCCTCTAGCAACAATCTATGATCATTGGTTTCAGGGTCGAAGAGTTGAATCAGTTTTTTCCCTTCGTCCGACGTTTTGTAATTCTGCCAAAGTTTCTTATTCATAATACTTTCAAAATATTAATGTGTTACACTTTTTGCATCCAAAATTAGGATCACGTTGTCTCAAATCATGGGACAGCCTCGCAAAAACTATATTTTTGGCGATTTTATTCGTTTTCTTGCTCATACATCTGTACAGACCGCAGATGCATGGTGTGGATCTCGTCGGCCAGCCATTGTGGTTCCAGAACCTTTATCAGATAGCTGCGGCTTACAAAGTGAGTGCTCAGGTCTATCGTCGGGCGCATAATCAATTCAAAGTCGGAATAGTGTTCTGCTTTGTTTATCTCCCGTTGGCTCTTGTGAATGGGCAGATCTTTTATGTAGTATCGCTCATCCCCAAAGACTCGTATGACGATCCTTTGAACTTGTGTGTCATCGTTGACCAGCACACCAAAGCATTCGTCGAAGTATGCTTGGGCATTAAAGCTGCTTAGCATCTTGAACTTCTCGTTGGTGAGAGACATATTCAAGATGCGGTCAAACGAGAAAACACCGAAGTAGTCAATCATTGGCCAGTCGGCAGTTGCGTCTCGATGGAAGTGGCCCAGGATGTACCAACGCTGTTTGAACAGCTTGATGCAGTAGGGTTCAAATGTCAAGTGGCGGGGTTCCTCATCACCATATTTCCTGTAGTCCACGGCCAGTTTGACATTCTTCTTCATCGCCTCGATGACAGTCTTCAAGTAATCACCTTCGACGATTGCCGGTTGTAACAGGATTCGGTCTTGCAATGACATTGCTTCGCCAAGGATATTGCTCACCGAAAGCGTGTTTAACATCCAGTTCTGGACGCTCTCGCCACGGAGCACCTCGGGATTACCGATATAATACTTGTAGCTGTTCTGACGGTTGCAATCGATGTAGATGCCGAAGATGTCCTCAATCGCATCCTTGTGGCGGTTGAATGTGGAGCGAGCTAGATCCACACCCTCGCTCATGTCCGTTTCAAGCCACTTCTCGTTAATATCGGCAAACGATATACCATCTTCGGCTTTGTGAATGGTATTCACAAGCCAGATATACTCTTTGAATAGTGTCGGTACCCTCATTTATTTAGTATTGCTATTGTCATTGATTTCAACACCTGTATTTAAATCGGAGCAAACAGTTACACTCCTAAGCCACAAATTTAGACATTTTTCTGGAATTTGACATATATGAATGAGTGGTTTTTGTTCGGTTCCAATCACCTTTTCTATCACCTTTTCTGTGACCTTATTTCATTTACACTCACTTTTACATTCACCTTTGGTCTATAAACATCTATTATAGCATCATCCCCTTCAGTCAATACAGCAATAGTATTATGAGCAAGCGGTTTGAAAAAAGCTTATGGAGAGCCACATTTTTTGAGGCTTATCATTGGGCATGGTCCTACACTCTTTAAGAAGCATTTATTAACTGCAACTTACTTATTCATCCTTATTATTGCGATCAAACTGTTGCGCGCAGGCAACATTTTTTCAAAAAAAGCTGTTTATGCGCAACGATTTTATGCTACTTAAATTGTTGTCAATATCTCTCCATGTAGCAAAAATTTCTCTACCCTCGATTTAAAACTCTATTGAGGAAGCTTTTTCTATCACCTTTTCTATCACTTCAATATAGTTTTCTATCACCTTTTCTGTGACGTTTACTGTGACGTGTCTATGGTTTACTGTGACCTTATTTCATTTACAGTCACCTTTACATACACCTTTTCGGTTTTTACAGTCAACTTTTTCTGTCAACTTTTCTGTCAACTTATCTGTCAACTTATCGTGATTTTCTGGTATTTTTTCTGTCAACTTATAAATGTAAGCGTTATATTTGCAACATGATAGACGATACTAAGGATTTTACAAAGAAATATTCAATCAAGAAAAATGGTGGACTTGGAAGTGGTGGCAATGGTGATGTAAAAACTGCTATATGCAACGACACGGGAGAACCAGTGGCATTAAAGTGCCTTAGCAAAGAAGCCATGAACAATAAAAGAGAAGTGCGAACGCTTTGAGGATGAGATCAATACAATGTGCACGGCAGGGAAGGCAATCAAAGGCATTATACCCATACTAGACTATTCAATAGAAGGTGGATGGTATGTAATGCCAATAGCGGAAAGAATAGAAAGCCATTGTAATAATATAGACGAGATAGTAAATGGCATATTAGAAATAGCAGAGACCTTAGTGGAACTACATAAGATGAATTTGTCTCATCGGGATATTAAGCCAGATAATCTACTGTACTATGAGGGCAAATGGGTGCTTTGTGACTTTGGACTAGTGGATATTCCCGACAACCCTCATAACCTGACAAAGAATGACAAACGCATTGGAGCTGTAAAGACTCTGGCTCCAGAAATGACCCGTTATGCAAAAGATGCTGATGGAAGAAAAGCTGATGTGTACTCACTGGCAAAAACTCTGTGGATTTTATTAACAGGAAATACAAAAGGATTTGAAGGACGATATGTAGTAACTGACACTTCTATATCTCTACATGAATATGAACACCTGAAAAATGAACATCTGGTAGAGATAGATGAGCTGCTAAATGTTGCCACACAGAATGACCCAGATGAACGACCTGAAATGGAAGAATTTGCCAAAATGTTAAAAAAGTGGCAGGCAGTAAAGGTTGACAATTGGAAGAAGGCTGAAAGCAATTGGAATTTTGTGAAGAGATTTTTATTCCAAAGAAATACGCCACAACGTAGTTGCTGGATGAATCCCAATGATATAATTGAGGTGCTTAGTGTAATATCAGTTTTGCCTATAGATTGCCATTTGTTCTTTCCTAACCGCGGGTGGATGGAATTTAAGAGAGTTGAGCCATCACGCTCTGAGGAAGGATGTCTTGACATATATACCCCTATGGCAATTTACCGAGTGAAAGTGGGGAAATTAATATTTGAAAGTTTCCATTTGGCATCTATGGACTACTTTTTGATGGAGACCGCACCTTTGGAACCAGCTGTCGGAATAGAAATAGACGAATGGTTTGAACAGGTAGTAGATGATGGAAAAGGACGGATTGTGTCAGCGGTTGATGCAATGTATGGTGTTTACGATTATGATACGGGCGAGAAGCTTCCCAAAGAATCAAGACTTATAGAGAGGTGTTTAAAAGGCAAATTCTTGATGATACTGAAATATGGGCTATATAATATGATACCAGAAATGGATGATGGCAGGCATAACAATTGCACTAATGATGAATTCAGAGCTTATATTGAAAGATTGGAAAAGATATTTGTGTTACACGATTATATGGAAGGTGATGAATGGCGGGAAATGCTTGATAATGAGGTCAGGCATTGCCCATTTATACCAAAAAGGGAGGTGCCGAATACAAGTATAATAATCAAAACAGACCCAGACTTTGTTATAGATAATATGGGGGCTTTTGATTTTAGTAGTGTTATCTCTAAGTATGATGGCATGTCAGTTGGCAAAGCCAAATACAGATATGTGTTCCATCCATCGACAAGAATAAATCTTTTTAAGAGGTTACTGACAAACAAAAAGTTCTATCTATGTAAGGATGGGCATCTGAGAGAACTAGATTCGAGTTCGCCAGATATTTATGAGGCTACAGATAGAGAGGCGGCGTTATATATCCATAGAGAACTTTCTGATGCGGTAAAAGCATTCTGCAATGGTAAGGTAGGTGACTCGGAGCAACCGTATTTTTCGATTGATATCATAAAAGTTGGCAACCCGTGTTGTCTTTTCTCTAAAGAAATAATAAAGGAGTTGATGATGGCTGCTGACGACAGACACAACAATACTTTGGTGATAGATGAAGACGGTAACGCACATATTATTGAGGACATCGATGCAGCGAGAGTTTATCCCGTGATACACGAGACATGGTTTGCACGAAATGTGTATGTGGGAAAATACTCCAATCTACAAGACCTTGATTCGGCATATCACTACTGTCTTGGCAAATGGCTTGATTATTTGGAACAAGGGATTGGCCAACATATGGAGGATTATGATAATCATCATGAGAGTGATGCGGAACTTGAAGAAAGAATTAAGAAAATAATGCGAGTTGAATAAGCACTTACGTAATAAGCTGAAAATTGAGAGTTTCAAGTGCTTTGGTTCATTTCAGTAACTTTCCTGTTTTCTCAGTTCGTTTTCTGTTAGAATAGATAACGTTTGGTTATCTGTCGCCAAATGAAAATCTCAGCTTAAATACATCAGTTGGGCTTCTCATTTTTACAAAATTGAGCCTTTATCGTGGATCTCTATTAAGTGTAAACCTTTTTAGTTGTCCCTCACAAATCTGTCAAGTGTTTTTAGGGATAGACTGTTCCAACTATTTATGGTATCACTAATCAAGATGGTAATACTTTCAAAGACCATATTCTTGCCGATGAACAGTGCGAGAAATTGCTAAAGCAGATTGACTTTCTTAAGAACAAAATGAGAACAACTAAGTAACCCCCTCCCAAACTAGAGCTGCATCAAGAATTGGAAAAAAATCTGGAAATTTTTGCTATTTTCGTAAAAAACTTACAAAAATCAACAAAATATTTTGTTATTTCACTTGAAATAACTTATCTTTGCGCCAAAACTTCAATACAATATATCATGATTAGAGAATTTTGGGCAGAAAATTTTCTGTCAATTAAGGAACGGCAAACCGTTAACTTTGAGACGAAGTCCAAAGACGACGAGTGGGCTTCGGTAGATGTGGGTGGCGACAAGCGAATCAATAAGCTTGCAGTAATCTATGGCGCAAATGCTTCTGGTAAGTCTAATTTGCTCTTGGCTATTCAAAATGTGTTTGAATTGTTATTCTATTCACAGGCTAAAAGGGCAGCCTTGGTTCGGACAAAAAGAACATTTGCTTCGATGCCAGAAGAACCAACAAGAATGTATGTATCATTCTATGCAGATGGCGTAAGATACGATTATTTCGTTACATTTACAAGAAAACACATTCTTCAGGAAAATATGGATTGGTACCCTAATGGAGCGAAAGCTCTATTCTATAAGAGATCTTTTGTTTCTGATGAATCTCAAGCAGAGGTTAAATTTGGTGACAGTTTATCAATGTCTGCTGATACAAAAAAAGTTTTTCAGCAGAACACATTGAACAATCACACGGTTTTGTCCACTTTTGATAAAATCTCTGTTGAGAATGATGCTGTAAGGATTGCCAATTTGTATACATGGATGGCAGTTTATATGCATGAAGTTAACATCCAGCAAGGAATGCTTGAAGACATATTGAAATCAGTAGAGAACGACAAGAAAAGGAAAGATTTCTTTCTCGCATTATTGCGTAAGGCTGATTTTAACATCGTCGATTTCTATACTGAAACAGTAACCGAAAGTCATCCCATTCGACAGCTCACAACACCTGATGATGTTAATGATGGCCCTATGTATCTGATAGAGCGTACAAAAGCCTACTTCAAATGTGCAGCTGGTGACGATGAGTTTATCTTGAGCCTTGATGAACAATCTCAAGGCACCAAGAAATTCTTGTCCAATCTTGCTTGTCTTTACAGTGCGATTACGGGCAATCATGTATTTCTGCTTGACGAAATTGATTCAGAACTACATGATGATTTACTATTGTATTTTTTGGACTCGTTTGTATTGAACTCCAAGAAATCACAGCTGATTTTTACGACACATGAAACATCTTTGTTAGATGAGGATTTGCTTAACACACATCGGGGCTTTGTGTTCCTTGCTGAGAAAGACCGAGAAGGGGCCTACTCAAAATACACGAGAGTTGATGAGTTCGGGCTGCACAAGAATCTCTCATTATACAATGCTTACAAGACAGGGCGGCTTGGTGCTGTGCCGCAATTAGGTTCACCCATCATTTATATGGACGATGACGAAGATTAAAGACTCGATAGCTGTGATTGGCGAAGGAATAACGGAATACTATTATTTCAATTCCTTGAAAGATGAGTTCACTCAGCTTAACTTGCGCCCAATGTACCCCAAGCACTCCACAAGTCTTGAGGATCTTGAACAGGAAATCGAAAAGGCCATCGGTAGGGGCTACAATTTGATTTTCTGTGTTATAGACATGGACAACAAGAAAGATGGCACAGAAAAGCAAAACTATCTTAACTTGAAAAAACGTCTTGAGGGCACTTGGACCATTAAGAAGACAGATCAGACCTATACCATTCGCTTTATTGAGAACGAGCGATGCACCGAACTGTTCTTCTTGTTTTACTTTGTTTACACATCCCGCCACTTCCAGAACCAACCAGCCCTATTACAAGAGCTCAATAAACACTGCAAATATGAGAAAACCGAGAAGTTCTTCAAAGCACATAGTCTGCACCAGTATTTTCAGAAGAATGGCGGCAGCTTCATGGACGCGTTGCGCAATGCCGCTCGCTCAATGAAGGAGAAAGAAGAGACCAGACGAGACCACTCCTATTCCCAAATGGCCGAACTGTTTGCGGCCTTGGGAATACAATCACAATATATATCATGAAAGAAATTTATATAATTATTAAAGACAAGGCGCATACCCTAAAGAGAATTGAAGGATTGTGCTCGAAGTATCATACTAAAACTGCGATCAACGAACAACAAAGAAAGCGCCACTTTAAATCATACTGCCATGATGCAGTGACAGTGATCAATGATTGTTTTGAAACATCGTTGTTGGGAGCCAAGCGCACCATAAACAAAATCAATGAATACAGCAAGAAAGACAATGTCAATATCCAAGCAGCATCCCTTGATATATTCAACATACTAATAAATCTTAAGTGTCTTGTTGAGAGTTCCGTCCCCATCCAGGATTTACCTTCATGCAGAAGATTAATTGGCCTATCGCCTGAAGATGCAGTTTTCAAGGCAAACGAGTTCGTGAAGAATAACGATATTCGAGCAGGCATTCATATTTTATCCTTGGAATCAAATGTTACAGACACGCAGTATATCGAAGCCGTAACTACATTTTATAGTAATTATCTGCATGAGTTAAAGGACGAGATCAATTTCAAAAGGATAGCTCCCAACCAAATTGAGCAGTTCTTGCTTGACAAATTCAATATAGAACTTGAATATTGCCGCCTTGCCCAACTTAAAGCCGGAAACAATATTGCAAAAGACATTAAAGGTTTAGCTGATATTGCCAAGGAAAGCATTGAGAAACGTGAGCAAAGACTTATAGCATTAAATAAAACATTGTTAAGCATATAATAATTATGTCAACTGATTTCATCAACATTGTGACAGATAAAGATAGGCTACAAAAGGAATTGATATTTTACAGCCTATTCCTTATGGTTTTCGAGAACTTTGTTTCGCATTGGAAGGAAACTATTCGTTCATTTTACTCAAATGGAATGGCCATTGACGAAGAGACTGGAAAATATTATGATTTTGTGAAAGTCAAATGGTGTGATGGACAATGTTTTACGACAAGGGACAAGGAGAAAGAACAACAGTTTAATCGAACTGTTTTCCAACGCATTAAAAAGAATGGGAATAATAATCCCAAATTGTCAATGTTTGACTGGATGGTTGATTTTAACCTCATCGAAAGAGAAGACTTTGACATTTTAGTAAAATGTTATGACAAAAGAAACGAATATGCTCATAATATTGCTGGTTGCCTTAATCAGTTTGTAACCAATGAGGAAAAAAATCTATTGAAATCTTTAATATCTATCAGCAATAAGGCTGCCAAACAATGGATTTTAGAGGTTGAACTGCCAACAAGTGCGCCTGAAGAACTAAAGAATTCCATTGACAAGAACGGAAAATACAATGAACCTGACATCATTTCAGGCACTCAGTTATTTTATTCGTTAGTATTGGAAAATTTAAAAGATATAATAACTGAATGAAGTTTCGGCCAAGATTGAAAGGTCTCAAGTTAGATTTGGCACTCAATCAGCTAAATCGTTAATATAAATCTATTTAAGTAAATATTTTAAATCGTAGATAATAGATAAACAGAATTTCATATTAGCAGATTCGATTCTCAAATATCGCAATATAATCTATCATATTTTTTTTCCTTTAATTGAATACTGGTAGGACTTATCGTCTATAAACATTTGATACTCATTAATGCCTTTTTCTTTCGCTATCAAATGTAGTATTTTTTTATTGATTGGTGAAATATTCTTACCATAATAAATAGCATTCGGCCTTATATGCTTAATACCATAAAAATCTTCTTCTGGGGAGCCATTCATTAAAGTTAGGATAAGTCTCCATTCCTTTTCATAACTCCACTGAGTAGATTTATACAACTGACATTTAGAAACAGCTAATATGTCAGGATTATTCATAGGCAGTCCCAAACTTTTTCCAATAAAAGATAGCAAATAATTAGTCGCATCATAACGCCGCTTATCATATATTACTGGGTACAGATTATTAATCACGGCTTTCTCGCATTGTTTCAACTTATCACATTTCATACATCGCATTTGCAATGTCCTTAAATCATATTCCAAAGCAAAACCTTGGTGGAATTTTGCATAGTGCGACCACATCGTTACAGAATGAATAGTTGCGTATTCCGGCGATACCCGTTCAGCAATTCCGGTGATACCCGTTCACTCGGTTGCTGGTTTTCAGTATCGGCGGCAAAATTAATATTTTTTTCTTAGGCTCTCTCCTTCGAGCTGAAATCTTTTGGATTTATGCACGAG
>JAFYYU010000019.1 GCA_017557425.1 Muribaculaceae bacterium
TTTCAAGGCCTGGGGCGAAAGTGATCCATCGAATCCAAACACAAACTATGATGAGTGCGTGTTTATGATGAACGGCACTTCGATATTCCGTTACGGCGCTCGCGATAACGACTGGGAGACCTTCACCGTGGACCTGAATCCCAATGTCACATACCGATTGGTTTGGTTCTATCACAAGGATGTCAATGAGAATGGAGAGGGCGACTACTTCGCTGTGGATAATATAAAGATTGCTCCCAAGTCAATTCGCGGCGACGTGAACGATGATGGTTCTGTAAACATCGCTGACGTGACCTCGCTGATTGACTATCTGCTGAGCAGCAACGCATCGGGCGCCAACCTGAGTGCCGCCGACTGCAACCAGGACACCAGCATCAACATCGCCGATGTCACCGCTCTCATCGACTACCTGCTAAGCGGCAACTGGCCCTGATCCCCCACAGAATAAACAAGAAGAAAAAGGGAAAACGCAGTGATGACCGAGGCGGGGCCCTGGCAGTCGTCTGTGCCACGGCATTGCCGTGGCGATAATTGACCGCGATTTTGCAGTCTCAACAATTATGAGTACCTTTGCAGCCCGTGAAATGAAATTAACAATAATAACTAAATAGATTTAGACACAATGAAGATGTTAGAAGGAAAAGTAGCGCTCATCACTGGAGCTGCTAGGGGCATCGGCAAGGCCATCGCCCTGAAGTTCGCTGCCGAGGGTGCCGATATCGCGTTTACCGACCTCGTCATCGACGAGAACGGCAAGCAGACCGAGCAGGAAATCGCTGCCCTGGGTGTGAAGGCCAAGGGCTATGTCAGCAATGCCGCAAGTTTTGAGGAAACCGAGGCTGTCGTGAAGCAGATTCACGAGGACTTTGGTCACATCGATATCCTGGTCAACAATGCCGGTATCACCAAGGACGGCATCATGCTGCGCATGACCGAGCAGCAGTGGGACGCCGTCATCGCCGTCAACCTCAAGAGCGCGTTCAACTTTATCCACGCTCTGGTGCCCATCATGATGCGCCAGCGTGCCGGTTCCATCATCAACATGGCATCGGTAGTGGGTGTTCACGGCAATGCAGGACAGGCAAACTACGCTGCCAGCAAGGCCGGCCTCATCGCTCTGGCTAAGAGCATCGCACAGGAGATGGGTAGCCGCGGCATCCGTGCCAACGCCATCGCTCCGGGCTTTATCGACACGGCCATGACCCAAGAACTCCCCGAGGAGGTGCGCAAGGAGTGGTGTCAGCGCATCCCGTTGCGCCGTGGCGGTACCGTCGAGGACATCGCCAACGTCGCCACCTTCCTCGCCAGCGACATGTCGAGCTATGTCACCGGTCAGGTCATCCAGGTCGATGGCGGCATGAACATGTAATCTTTATATAAAAATACTTAAAAGCAGGGGCGCTCTATTAAGGGTGCCCTTGCTTTTTTGAAGATTTATGCTTAATTTTGCCGCAATTCGGAAATTATTTCCCAAGAGTGTCATTTTAATTAATTAATTTAGAATTCTGATCATGGATATAAAAACTATACTCATTGTTGCTGCTGCCTCGCTCATGGCCTTGAGTGCCGGCGCACAGTCGAAACAGTCTGCCCCGGTGCCGCAGCACCCAAAGGCATTGAGCCAAGTCATCGCCGAGGATGTGAAGGAAATGAACCGTTCCGATGGCCAGATGCGATCTGTAGAGTTGTCGCCCCGACAACCTGATGTCTATTACAGGCGTCCCGCTGGCGCTTTTTCAGGCTCATTGATGATTAAAGATGGGTGTTATGACGGCAATGTTGGTTTTCCGCTTTTCTTGATGCTCAAGCCTTACGCTGATTACACATTCACAGCCATTGGTGATGGTCTGGACAGTGAGTGTGCTTTTCGGTGGTACAGGCCTAACGTCCCATACGATCCAGTGGGCAAACTGACAGTGAACTATGAGCCGGAGATATATGGAGTGCCTATCATGGAGGTGTTGAAGGGCGGTTCAGTCGTTGGCGAGTATCAGTATGCGGGTTACGATAATGCATGGATATATGCTTACCCATCATTCAGGGGTTATGAAGACTATGAATTACTGTTGTCAAGCAAGACTTTTTTATATGGTGATAATCACACGATGCTCACCTATTTCACGGGATGTACACCCTATGGAGAAAACGAAAAGGGATGGTGGTTCGGGAAGAATGGCGCCCATATCGATGGCATGGCTCAGGCATTTGAGAAGCCCGAACATCCTTATCTGCTCAAAAAGGTGGAGATGTTAACCACTGTTCAGAATTTCGCTTCTCCAGTCCATATAAAATGTAAGATTTACAGGCTTGACGAGATACCAGCCTATAACGATACCGCATCGGTTTCCTTACCCGAGGAGCCTGGTGAACTCGTCGCAATCGGTATGGGATCATTTGCTTTTGGTACAGGAGGCTTGGTGGAGTTTAAGTTATATAGCTTTCCTGAGTACAACCCTGACTTATTATATGAAGATTGCCTGACTGTAGATTATCCGATACTCATAGTCGTTGACGGCTATAATGACCCTGAGGCAGAAGAACTCAAGGGATTTTCAGCCTATATCAGTTCAGATTATCATTTTGATGAGGGATATGGCGAACTGGCATACCTCAAATGCCCAATCAACGATGAAGAGGGGAATTTCACTGGACAATATCAATGGAAAGGCCTTAACAACTTCTTTTCCTCGGGAGAGATGAAGACAGGTTTCTCCATCTTCATCGTTGCCGAATACCCCTATATCACTTTCAAATATGATGATGAAGATGGGAAATATATTTTCCCGGAAGAGGGTGGCGAATTGGTGAAAGATCTTCATGAGCAAGATTTATCCGAGATAGTCAATGGTATCAGATTTTATTCCTCGACGCCTAGCGAAGATGACGGCTGGGAATTGGTGTGGATCGGACATGACGAATTGCCCGATTGGCTTGAAATCAAACTGATTGATGATAAAGATTCTGAAGGGGAATTCTCTGGTCTTGTCACCGCCCATGTGACTGCCGATCCATTGCCTAAAGAGATTCCTTATCGTGAGACGAAAGTGAGATTTCAGATACCGGGTGACTACATTGACTATACATTCATCCAAGAACGGTTTAGTATCCCGTTGGATTGTGACGTGAACGGCGACGGCGAGGTGAATATCGCCGACGTGAATTGCGTGATTGATGTGATCCTAGGGGGCAATGACATCTATGAAGGCCGCGCTGACGTAAATCGTGACGACGAGATCAATATCGCCGACGTCAATGCGGAGATTGATAAAATCTTAGGAAATAATCGGTAATTGGCTGTAACTATTCACCGGAGTCACCGACTTCGCACTCGCACATCTCGCGGTATTCCTGCCAGTCTGGGTCTTCCTCGGCCTCAAACTGCAGGGGAAGGGCAGGGAAGGGGGCCATCACCTCGTTGAACTTACGCTGGAAGATGTGCAGGCTGCGGGTATAGAACACCCAGTTGCGTTGTCCGTCACCGGTATAGATGCCTGTCATTATTGCTACAGGGTCGCGATCAAAACAATCGTTCAAGGCATCGGTGACTTCTTCCATCACCTTGCTGTCGGCATAAGTGGGCAGTCCCTTTCCGTCTCCCTCATAGGGCCATGTGACCTCGACACGGTAGCGGTAAAGGCCTGTAGCGATGACATTACCCATGCAGCGGCGGCCGGTAACCAAAACAAGCCGTCCGCCCTCGCCTTCGGCAGGAGCGGTCCACCAATCGTTACTGATTATAAGCTTGGCCATGGTTATTACTGGCCGGGTTAGGGATAGCTGTACTCGATGTGCTCGTACTTCAAGTCGCCGTTTTTGCCCTGGGCGCGCTTGGCATAGGCATAGAATGTCGCTGTGACATGAACGGATTTGCCATAGGTTCCCTTGTTCAATTCAGCCGTAATTTCTTGAAGGTGAGCCTTGAATTTGGGCAAATAGTCCTCTTCGAACTTCTTGATGGCCTCGTTGTCGGTTGTGGTGAACTCCGAGGCCTCTCCAGTGCTGTAGTTGACCTGTCTGTCATAGGACACTTGATGGTTATGAATCCATGCCTGTATGTCAGTCAGCAATTCATTCGGGCCAGTGAATGACACACTGCCAGCCGAGATGGTGTAAGTGACATATAATGGATGTTCTGGATCTTCATGCATGCTAAAATCACACGAGGATGAAATGCCCGTAATGGTCAGAAGACTGAAGAACACGAAGGCTAAAGTGTAAATTCTCTTCATTTCTGTTTTGTAGATGATTTAGTGCGACAAAGTTATACAATTCTGCCTGATTTGCAAATTAATTGAGGATTTTATTTTGGCGGAATTGGCGGTTTGAAACGATGAAAAAAGACAAGAAATGCACTTAAACCACCAAAAATAAGCAGTTTTTACCCAAGAATTGCTTGTTAATAACTTTTTTTGAGTAAATTTGCGCGCACCTTTCTGAATGACACGTCATTTCAGAATTGGGCAGGGTGGCGGATAACAAATGCTTGCTAACCGTGACCTTGATTGTGAAACAAAACTTAAAATGGAATGAATAAGACATTATTGACGATTGCCGTTTTGGGATTGTTGACCCTGTTTACCTCGGCTTATTATTCGGCTCCTGCCGACAGCCGCATCGGGTACAGGGCTCCTGCACTCGCATTGGGCGACAGCAACAATGATTTGTCACCATTACAACAGCATCGTGGCAGCAATGTGTTGCTCACGTTCTGGTCATCGGCCGACGCCCAGTCACGTCTCGACAACATGCGCTATGACCGCTTATCGAGAGACGCTGAAGCCCGCTACACTCACGTGTCGGTGAATATGGACCGCAGCATGAGCGTGTTCAACAGCGTCATCGTTATGGATGATCTTGACCGTTCGGCCCAGTTTTTCTCATCGCTGGAAACCCGCGACGACATTATCAAGAACTGGCGTCTTGAGGGGGCTTATCATTCCTTCTTGCTCGATGCATCGGGAGTGATAATTGCCATTGATCCCGACGAGAAAACGCTGGCACAACTGCGATAAGCATTTAAGAGACATATCAAATCACAGACCTGGGCTCTCAATCACCATTGGTGCGGGAGCCCAGGTCTGTTGTATGATGGCTGTTGAATCATTCCTTGACGACTGCCTTGGGTTTCTTTTTGAAGGTGGGATGTGTGAGCCACCGTAACGGCGGAATCTTGTGCAGCAGCACGAGGGCAAGCAGGGTGAATGCCGTGTACAGGAGCATGAATGGTAAGTAGCGCGGCAACCCGTAATTCTTGACTAGCGGAATTGTCACGATTCCTATGAAAAGTATATGATATAGATAATAGAACAGGCTGTCCTTGCCGATGGGACGCAGCAACTTGATGTCAGGAATGATGTTGAACATGAGTAGCGTCATCGGTATGGAGCACATCAATACCAACGCTTTCTGGGGCAGGCCGGCAATTCCGTAATAGTCGGCTCCATTCATGACGTTGCCGCAGCGCGGATACAGCCACAAGAGCAACGGCAGCAAGACTATGAGCACGACGGCATGCAGCTTGTCGTTGTGCCACAGCGGGGTGTTGAACGTTCCTTGCCGGTAATAGAATCCCAGCAGGAAGAAGAAGTAGAAATTGAGCGTGCGCTGAACCGCCAGGGTTGACCCTAGATGGAATACTCCGCTCAACAGCGATACCACGATGGCGATGATCAGATACAATAACGGGCGGTTCAACAGCGGCTTGGGTGTGTAGTAAATCATGATACGCCACCAGATGAGGCACATCAGATACCACAGTATGCCGAAGGGGAACATCTTGAGTGCCATGAGGATTTCACCCCTTAAATAGTAAAACCGTAGGCATGAGATGGCTTGGAAAATGAGTAGGACAACAAAAATCTTGCCCACGCTTTTCCACATCTGTCTGGGCTGTTGGTTGTCAGGATGCTTGGTCAGGTAGCCCGAAATCAGGATAAAAAGAGGCATGTGGAAAATGTAGATCAGACCCATCACGCTGTGATTGATAACGTTGTAGTTATCAAGCGCAATGATGAGGTGACCCAGAATGACCAGAATGATCAGCAGTCCCTTTATGGTATCGAGTCGATAATCTCGTGTCATAACTGTCGTCAGATTAAAGGATCATTTGCAGCAGTGTCACATCTTGGTAATTGCTGCCTCGTTTCACCCATGACTGTATCACTCCCACACGACGGTAACCGAAATCCTCAAACAACTTTAGGCACACACTGTTGTCATTGGATATGTAAACATATATCTGTTTGAGGCCGATATGCTCGCGGGCGTATGTGGTGATGACCTCCAGCGACTGGCGTCCCAATCCCTTGCCTCTCATCTCTTTGGTGATGAACAATCCCAGCTCTGCCCGGTTGTTCAACGGGTCAAAGTTCAGAAAATCGACGGTGCCTACGGCGGTTCCGTCACTGGTCAGAGTGATGATCAGTCGCAGTTGCCGCTGAGCATAGATGTCACCCGTATTCTCCTGTAAGTATTGCCACAACGCTTTTCGTGAATAGGGGGCGATGGTGTCGCTCACTACCCATAAGGCCGTGTCGTTTTCCCAGCGGTAAAGCATGTCCAGGTCAGTGGGCTCCAGGGCGCGCAGGGTGATGATATCGTTGTTCAGTAGTTGGTTCATGACATTTTGGGTGAGATGATGACGCCGTGACGGGCGGCAAAGATATGGAACGCGAGACGGGGTTTGTTGCCATGCTCCCTGATGAAGTCCACGATCTGGGCATAGGTGTGGCAGCCGTCGTCGATGAGCACATTGTAGCAACCTGTTGACGGGATGGTGGTGAAGTGGTCGTTGATGTTCGCTCTACGGGCCACGTTGGCGGCGTCATCGCTGATGATGATCCACGGCCAAATCTCACTGGCTGGCTTACCCTTGCCGGGAATCAGGCGTTTAATGAGCCGTTTGGCCATGGCCAGCCCCGCCCGGACAATGACACCCAACTTGACGATGGGGTAGAAAATGACGTTGAACCGCGGGAAATGCTTGCGGTAGAAAATCAGCATCGCGTCATAGAATATCCTGACGTAGCGCATCGAATCCTTGTGGGTGCTCTCGCCCTTATAATGCACCATCGGCGTGGGGAGGAACCAGTTCTCGTAGCCGGCTTTGACAATGCGGTAACTCAGGTCGATGTCTTCGCCGTACATGAAGAAGTCCTCGTCAAAGCCGCCCAACTGCTGCAACACGTCAGTGCGACACAGCATATAGGCCCCTGACAGGATGTCGATGCACTGGGGCTCCAGGTCGCTCAGGTAGCGCAGGTGGTATTTAGCGAATAACGGCGAGCGCGGGAACAGCTTGGACAGGCCAAAGATTTTGCAGAACGACACCCACGGCGTGGGGAACGCACGCTTGCTCTCGGGCAGGAACACGCCGTTACCGTCCATCATCCGGGCACCGATTGCCCCGCACTTGGAATGAGATTTCATCCATGCGATGCCCTCTTGCAGGCATTGCGGCGTGATGATGGTGTCGGGGTTGAGGATGAGTGTGTACTCGCCTTGAGCCTGCATGATGGCTTGGTTGTTAGCCCGGGCAAAACCCACGTTCTCCTGGTTCTCAATAAAGGTGACCCCAGGATGCCGCTCGCGGGAAAAGGAGATGCTGTCGTCGCCTGACAGGTTATCGACGACGATAACCTCGCCTGTCAAGCCTTGCATGGCTTGCTGCACCGAGCACAAAGTCTGCTCCAGCAGGTATTTCACGCGGTAATTGACGATGACAACACTCAGCTCCATGGGACAATCAGGGTTTCATAGATTGTTGTTGATAGGATAACGCTGCGCCCAGTGCTGTGCAGTAGCGGGCGTGCTCAGGAATGTGGAAGCGAACGCCGTACAGGCTTTCCATCATCGGGAAAATGGTCTGGCACTCAGGCAGCAGGGTCAGGTTGCCGATGAGCACATAATCTTTAAATCCGCCGTTCACTTGTGACAACACGGCACAGGAGCCGATAGTCTCCAGGACCATGCAGATGAGCCCTTTGGCGATGTCGTTGTCATTGGGGTTGCTGTTCAATACCTTGCCGAACAGGGATGCTGTAGCGTGCATGGGAAGCCCCTCGATATCCCCCTTGCTGATGTCTTTGATCTGCAAGTTGATACGCGAAATATCACCATGCTGGGCCATCTCAATCACATCCTGGATATGGCTGTCTTTAAGCAACAGGTGAGACAGTCCCTGCAGGGTGCCGCCACCCATCGAGATGCCACCTATGTGGGCAATATCGTCACCATCGACCCGCACCAGCGTGGTGCCGGTGCCCATCGACACGACGATGAGTTGCTGCAGGCCGCTGACAAAGCGCGCTCCCAGTCCGTCGGCACGGAACTCATCGACATGGGTTGTAGGCAGACCATAGATGGGAGTCGTCACGCCGCTGGCGCCAACGCCAGTTAGCATCACGTGCTCCACGTCCTCGAGTGCTATATTGTTGTCATAGAGGTATTTGCCAAAAGCGCCGAACAACGATGTGATCGGGTCATTGGCGGTGATGTTCATGGGTGACTTGATGTGGGTGCCGTTTTCGATACCCACAATCTTGGTGGTGCTGCCGCCCACGTCTATGCCGATTACTTGACTCATTAAATATTTGATTCCTGATTCCTAATTACAGTTTGGGTCACTGGGCAGGTTAAGCCAAAGGCGATAGCGCCCTCCGAACCTCGATACCGCTTCTCGCCACTGGTCATCATCGCCATCGTCCATGAACAGACTACGGTCACCCTTGTCGAGTACGGCCCAGTCATGGCGTGCCAACTCTTGGGCAATCTGTCCCTTGCCCCATCCGCTGTAACCGACGATAAACTTCACGCGCCCCTCGACGGGCCCGCCCAGTTCGACATATCGTTTTACCGCATCAAAATCACCCCCGAACCATACCCCGTCGCCAACATCAATGGCTTGCGGAACGATTTCAGGCCCCAGTGTGTGCATGTAAAACAACATTTCGGTGCCGACAGGGCCACCAAGGAACAGGGGAATCTCTTCCACGGTCTCGATGTCAGGCATGATGTCACGCAGGTTGTAGCCCATGTAGTGGTTGGTTACCACTCCCATGGCCCCCTCGCCCTCGTCAGGATCCACGATGAGAACAAGCGACCGCCTAAAGAAGAAGTCACCCACCGTAGGCTTTGCCACTAGCAGGGAACCTCGAGTGGGCTGCGGTTGCTCGTCATTGAGGTGATAGATATCCTGATCCCAGTCGTTCATGTCGCAAATGTACAAAAAAATGCGTTGCAAGAGGCGATTTTTGGAAAAAATGAGCCCTTTGCCGCTCCTTATGGCGCGATATTTGCTGTAACGGTCTAATAAATCATGTTTTTTGACGTTTAGAGATATATAGAAGAATAATACCGAATTAGAATGAAAGTGATGAAATTTGGCGGCACCTCGGTCGGTAGCGTCGAGAGTCTGCTCAACCTCAGGGACATTGTAAATGCCGAGTCCAAGCCCGTGATCGTGGTGGTCTCGGCGATGGGTGGTTTTACCAACCAGCTTTTGGCCATGTGTGAACAGGCGCAACAGCGCGACATCTCATGTCTTGACACGCTCGAGGAGGCTCGAAAACGTCACCATGATGCCGTTGACGGCGTGGTTATTCCCGCGATGCGTGACCAAGTCCATGCCACGATCGATCGCTTCATCGACGAGAGCCTCAAGCCCTATTATTTGGCACTGGCCACCAATCCCCATATGCCCGTTGATGAGATTGAGCGCGTGTGCGATGCCATCGTTGCCCACGGCGAGATTCTCTCGTCGGCGATTGTGACAGGAATGTTCGAGGACGGTGTGCCTCACCTCTCGCTCAATTTCATGCGCACTACACCTGATGCCGGGGGGCGTGTTCTCGACTGGGAGGAGACCGAGCACCTGGTCAAGGCCGATTTCGCCTCGCTCGACGAGGGCGTCCATGTTGTGCAGGGCTTTATTTCACGGGATAAGGAATCAGGTGCAGTGACCAATCTGGGACGTGGCGGCAGTGACTATACGGGAGCCATTCTTGCATCACTTCTTGATGCCGATTCTCTGGAAATCTGGACCGATGTGGACGGCTTCATGACAGCCGACCCGCGCACTCATCCTGATGCGACCGTCATTCCGCAGATGACCTATGCTCAGGCCCAGGAGATGTGCGATGCCGGTGCCAAGGTGATCTATCCGCCCACCATCGCACCCGTGGCCATGAAGCACATTCCAGTTTGGGTAAAGAACACGTTCAATCCCAGTGCACCAGGCACGGTGATTGTGGATGAATAAAGGATAGATATTAATTATAAGAGGAAGAACAAAGAAACGCCTATCACTGAAATCAGCGCTCCCAACAGGCTCTTGACGGTGATGGGCTGCTTGAAAATCCACCAGGCAGGCAGGATAATGATAATCGGCGTCAGCGCCATCAAGGTGCTGGCGATGCCGGCTGCGGTGTATTGTACGGCCAGTAGCGACGCTCCCACGCCGACGAACGGGCCAAAGATGGTCGTCGCCACGGCGGCAGTCATGCCCTGACGGTCCCGCACACCCTTGCACAGCGGTTTGAAGCCCTCACGCAACGCCATCAATATCGTAAAACCGATGGTTCCTGCTATACAACGGAAGAAATTGGCATGGAACGGCAGCATCCAGTCTGCCAGGTTGGTTGTTAGCGACGCCTCGTAGTGGTTCATGCCGATTTTGCTGAGTACCAGTCCTACGCCCTGACAGACAGCGGCCCCGATGGCAAACAGTACGCCCGCCAATGGTAATTTCAACGACACCTTGCGGCCCTCGCCGCGACCCAGCACGCTGATGGCGATCCCCGTCAATGTTACCAGCATCGCAAGCATGGCCTGCGGGCGGATTTCCTGGCCTAGTGTCATCCATGCGGTGATGGCGGCGGCAATGGGTGCCAGCGTCATGAACAACTGGCCGAATTTGGAACCGATGATCAGGTAGCACTGGAACAGGCAGAAGTCCCCGATGACATATCCCACAAGACCCGAAAGCATCATCCACAGGTAGGCCTCGGTGCTGGCGCCGGCGGGCAGGGGAGTGCCGCCTATCACCCAGAACATGACAGCTGAGAAGACAAGCGTGATGACCATGCGCATCAGGTTCAGCGTCAGGTTGCCCATGCGCTTGCTACCGAACTCACTCAACAGCGCTGTAGCCGTCCACGAGAAGGCCACACCTATCGATATCAGTTCACCAACATACTGCATAGGCACAAAGGTAATACTTTTTTGTAGTTTAGTTTCGCTATTGCAAAACTATTCGTTATCTTTGCAGGTTGATGAGTGCTGTCATACTCTGGTTGATATGTTCAATAGGCTGAATGGCAGTAGTTTATTCATGAATTAAACTGAAAAGATATATATGAGCGAAAAAACTACCGGAAAGAAGAAGAACAAGAAGCGCAGTATCGTCCGCAAGATGTGGATGTGGTTTGCCATTTTTGTGGGCCTGTTGGCGTTAATGTTCGTATTGATCTACAATGGTGTGATTGGCTACATGCCTGCTATCGATCAGTTGAAGAATCCCACCGACAAGTTTGCTTCGACCATCTACAGTGCCGACGGCGTTGAAATGGGCCGCTATTACCGCAGTCGCAGCAACCGCATCTATGTAGATTTCGACGAGATGTCGCCGCACTTGACCGAGGCGTTGATTGCCACCGAGGATTCGCGCTTTGACGAGCATTCGGGCATTGATGTCAAGGCCATCGGGCGAGCCGTGATCAAGCGCGTCCTCATGGGTCAGAAGAGTGCCGGTGGTGGCAGTACCATCACCCAGCAGCTGGCTAAACAGCTGTATTCTCCCGAGTCGCACAACATCTTTGAACGTGCTCTGAAGAAGCCTGTGGAGTGGGTAATCGCTGTTAAACTCGAGCGCTACTACACCAAGGATGAGATCATCAAGATGTACTTCAACCAGTTTGACTTCTTGAATAACGCTGTGGGTATCAAGATGGCGTCAGAGGTCTATTTTGATAAGGAACCCAAGGATTTGAACATCCAGGAGGCGGCAACCCTGGTGGGCATGTGCAAGAATCCGTCTTACTATAATCCTGTTCGTCACACCGAACGCACCCGCCAGCGCCGCAACGTGGTCTTTGAGCAGATGGTGAAGGCCGGCTTCTTGAGCGAAGCCGAGTGTAACCAGCTCAAGGAAACGCCTCTGGTCATCAAATTCAAGAAACTGGATCATAACGACGGTCCTGCACCTTACTTCCGCGAGGAGCTGCGCCGTGTGATGATGGCCAAGAAGCCCAACCGCAAGGATTATCCGACCTGGAACCAGCAGGCCTTTATCGACGACTCGGTGGCCTGGGCTGTGAATCCGCTCTACGGTTGGTGCAATAAGAATACCAAGCCTGACGGTTCCCATTATGATATATATACCGATGGCCTGAAGATCTACACCACAATCGACTCGCGCATGCAGGAATATGCCGAGAAGGCCGTGCACAAGCACATGAGCAAGACGTTGCAGCCTGCCTTCCTGCGTGAGCGTGGCGGCACCAAGAATCCTTACACCAACAACAAGCAGGAGCTGTCCAGTGCAGGCAAGCAGGCGCTCATCAATGCCGCTATCCGCCATAGCGAGCGCTATCGTGTCCTCAAGAACGAGGGAAAGAGCGATGCCGAAATCATGGAGAACTTCAAGAAGCCTGTGCAGATGCACCTCTTCAACTATGACGGTGGCTTCGATGCACAGATGACGCCGCTGGACTCGCTGCTCTACACCAAGTCGTTCCTGCGTTGCGCCATGATGTCGATGGATCCCGTCACGGGCTTTGTCAAGGCCTATGTGGGCGGTCCCAACTTCCGTTTCTTCAAGTATGACATGGTATCGACCGGTCGTCGTCAGATTGGTTCAACGGTAAAACCCTTTGTATATTCCCAGGCCATTGAGTTCGGAGGCTTGACTCCTTGCTCGCCCCGTCCTGGTGGCGCGCCCAACATCATTTGGCACAATGAGGTGTATAATCCTGCCAATGAGGGCAGTGGCGGCGGAATGGACCTGCGCAACGCGTTGAAATATTCAAAGAACTGGATCTCGGCAGGCTTCATGCGTGGAACGCGCGAGAACTGGATTGAGCGCAACGGCTACTACACCATGACGCCCGAAGAGCTGGCTAAGTGGATGCACAGCTTCGGCATCACGAGCTATCTCGATCCCGTTCCCGCCTTGAGCTTGGGCGCTTGTGAGGTGAGTCTGCGCGAGATGGTTGCTGCCTACTCGGCGTTTGCTAATGGCGGTATGCGAGTTGAACCCGTATATGTGTCACGCATCACCGACAACCGAGGTAATGTGCTCGCTGAGTTCACTGGAAGCCAGACCGAGATCATGAGCGAGGATACTTACCTCAAGATGCTCTCGATGCTGCTCGAAGTCGTGGACGGCGGTACGGGTGCCAGGTTGCGTTACGCCTATGGCATCACGGCCGATATGGGAGGTAAAACGGGTACCACCAACTTCCACAGCGACGGTTGGTTTATGGGCTTCACGCCTGAACTGGTCACCGGCGTATGGGTCGGCGGCGAGGAACGCTACATCCATTTCAACAGCATGGCAATGGGTCAAGGTGCCGAGGCAGCGCTTCCCATCCTTGGCTACTACATGAAGTGGATTTATGACGACAAGAACTTGCCCTATAAACAGAGTACCAAATTTGAGTTCCCCAAGGGCTTCAATGCTTGCGGTGACGAGCTGGCTGGCTACTACGGCAGTGGCGGCGGAGGCTGGCACGGTGGCGGCGGTGGCGGCGGTGACGCCGGCGATGGCGGCGGAGGCGGCCAAGACGATGCCACCGAAGGACTCTTCGACTAAACAAGAAAGTCGGGCCAAAATGGCTCGACTTTCTCGTTTTATTCGGGGTGGGATATCAATTATCTAGAATAAATCTCTTTTTTTGCGGCTGCGAGGGTGTTCTTCATCAAGGAGCAAATGGTCATGGGCCCCACGCCGCCAGGAACGGGAGTGATGTACTCGCACTTGGGAGCAACCTCATCAAACTTCACGTCGCCGTTCAGACGGAAGCCGGACTTGCTGTTGGCGTCGGGAACACGTGTCGTGCCCACGTCGATGACCACGGCGCCCTCCTTAACCATGTCGGCAGTGACAAAGTCGGGACGGCCGATGGCGGCGATAATGATGTCGGCGGCGCGGCATTCCTCTTTAAGCGTTGCCGAATGACTGTGACAAACGGTTACCGTGGCGTCGCCATACTGTTTCTGCATCATCAGCTGCGCCATGGGCTTGCCCACGATGTTGCTGCGACCAAGCACCACGCACTTTTTACCCGAGGTGGGAATGTTATAGCGTTGCAGCAGGGTGATGATTCCCAACGGGGTGGCTGAGATGAAGCTGGGCAGGCCCAGTGCCATGCGGCCAGCATTCATCGGGTGGATGCCGTCCACGTCCTTGCGGTAGTCGATGGTATTGATCACCCTCTGCTCATTGATGTGCTTGGGCAGTGGCAACTGCACGATAAAGCCGTCAACGTCGGGGTCCTCATTCAAACCGCGTATGCAGTCCAGCAGTTGTTCTTCGGTAGTGTCTTCTTCCATGCGGATGAGAGACGACTTGAAACCGCATTTCTCACAGGCGATCACTTTATTCTTCACATAGGCCTCTGAGCCGCCGTCATGCCCGACGAGTACAGCAGCCAGATGCGGGCGCTTCTGTCCCGCAGCTATCATTTGGTCTACTTCGGCCTTGATTTCCTCTTTGATGGCCGCAGCAGTCATTTTTCCGTCTATCAGTTTCATATTTCCTTATAGATCTTTTGAGTGCAGATACACATGTTTCTGAAATCGGGCACAAAATTACTGCAAAAAACTAATATTCCACCTATTATTAAAGAAATATTTCCTTAAAAGGCCGGTAAAACGGGTAGATGTAGCGTAAAGGTATTGCAAGCTATCAGCTTGTATGTCTGAATAGTAACCACGGGAGAGGATTACACGGGATCGACGTCGTAATAGAGGCGCACGTTCTTCATCCGGGCATCAGCGGCAAGCATCTGTTCATAGAGCGTGCGCAGGATGCCCTTGACTTTAGCCATCGAAGCAGATGTTTCCATCTTCAGGGTCACTTGACGGATGTAGAGGTTTTGCACCTTGGCAACCAAGGGTGTCATCGGTCCCAACACCCTTGTCCCGAACACCTGGCGCAGCAGACCGCTATAACGCACTGCCAGCTCGCCCACTGTAGCATCATCTCGGTGTTTGAGGTAAATGTTGATGACCTTGGTGAACGGGGGATATCCAAATTGCTGTCGGTCAGCGAGTTCATGTTGGTAAAAACCCTCGTAATCGTGGGCTTGGACATACTTGATGACATCGTGCTCGGGATTACTGGTCTGGATGATGACCTGACCTTGTTTGTGCGCCCTGCCGGCACGTCCCGACACTTGTTCAAGCATGTCGAAGGCCCGCTCGTGGCTGCGGAAGTCCGGGAAATTGATCATCGTGTCGGCATTGAGGATGCCCACAATGCTCACGGCATCAAAATCCAGCCCTTTTGTGATCATTTGGGTACCCACCAGGATGTTGGTGCGGTGCTGCGAGAACTCATCGATGATGCGGTCATAACTGTTCTTGCTGCGGGTAGTGTCCAGATCCATGCGCGAGATTTTCTCGTCAGGAAACAGGGCGTCGATGTCGTCCTCGATGCGTTCAGTGCCGTAACCGATGATTTCAAGGCCAGGCAACTGGCAGGCGGGGCACAGGTCGGGCAGAGGAATCGTGTATCCGCAGTAGTGGCACACCAGGCTGCGGCTGTGCTTGTGGTAGGTGAGTGACACGTCGCAGTTCTCGCACTTGGGCACGGAGCCGCACTCCTTGCAGCGCACCATGGGCGAATAACCGCGGCGGTTCTGGAACAGAATGACCTGCTCTTCGTTTTTCAATGCTTTGCGGCAATTGTCAATGAGTTCGTTGCTGAACAAGCCATGCATCTCTCGCCGTTTGCGGGCGTCAAGAGTGTCGATGACCTTGACATCGGGCATCTTGATGTCGCCATAGCGCGTCAGCAGTTTCACCAATCCGTATTTTCCTTCAAGTGCATTGTGATAGACTTCGATAGCGGGTGTCGCCGAGCCTAATACGGTCTTGGCTCCATGCATCTGTGCCAGCACCAGAGCCGCGTTGCGTCCGTTATAGCGTGGAGCGGGATCCTGTTGTTTGTAGCTGCTGTCATGCTCCTCATCCACAATGACCAGTCCCAGGTTGGAGTAGGGGAGAAATACCGATGAGCGTACGCCAATGACGACGCACGGTTCACTGCTGTCCAGCAGGCGTTTCCAGATGTCCACGCGCTCGTTGTCGCTGAACTTGGAATGGTAGATGAGCAGTTTATCGCCAAAAACTCGTCGCAATCGGCGTGTGAGTTGGGTCGTCAGCGCTATCTCGGGAACAAGATAGAGCACCTGCTTGCCCAACTTTAATGCGTCGGCAATGAGTTGCATATAGACTGACGTCTTGCCGCTGCTGGTCACTCCATGCAGCAGGGTGATGGCGTGCTCGCGCATAGACTGGTGGATTTCCCCATAAGCGCGTTTCTGCTCTTCGCTCAACGTTGGCGGTTCCTCCAGCACGCTGCCCAAGTCGGCAAAACGGTTGATTTCTTTCTTATATATTTCAAACATGCCCCGCTTCACTGCCTCGTGCAATACCGCACCACTCACTCCAGCGCGTTTTAGCAGGTTGTCTTTGCTTACCTCACGTACCTCGCCGCCTTGCAGCCAGCGTGACATGTCCAGATAGGCAAGCAGCAGCGCCTCTTGTTTGGGCGCCCGTTTCAGTTGGTCAAAGTATTGGTGCAGAGACTGTTCGTCATCGCGGGCGATAGTCAGTCTGACGCACGATTCGGTTTTGGGCCGGTAATTGTCCACAACACGCTCGCTCACGTGCAGGGCTTCCATATCCAGCAAGTGGCTGACATTACGCTCTACGGTCTTGAATCCGGTTGCCCGTGCGATTTCGGCAATCTGGACGCGTCCACGTTGAGCGGTGAAGTCCAGAATGACACGCTCGTGGTCAGTCAACTGCCCTGGCTCGCTCTCCTCAAAGTCGGGATTTACGCTGATTGTCGTCTCGCTTTCCACTTTCAGTCCCGAGGGTACAGCCGCTTTATAGACTTCGCCCATTGAGCACAGGTAGTAGTCGGCAATCCATTGCCAAAAGTTCAGTTGGGGATGACGAACGATGGGTTTGTCATCGAGTGTGCCCAAAATCTCTTTTATGTCATAGCCCTTGGGTTCCCTGTCGTGCAAGCTCATCACAATAGCAGTGAAAATCTTTTTGCGGCCGAAGGGAACCAGTACCCGCATGCCGATTGATAGCGCCATCCCCTCGGGAATACGGTAGGTATAGGTGCCGGGAAGGGCTAAAGGAAGCAATGTTTCGGCAAATTTGGGCATATTTTACTGGTTAATTCTTTGCTTTAAACTTATAATTTATCAGCAGTGATTATCAATGTATAAGACTTGTCAAATAAGGACAAATTTGTCAAATTATAACAACGGTTTTTATATTAAATAATCACTTTATATAATATGGATTAAATTATTGTATATCAATCAGTAGAATGATTGATATAAAGGTACTTGCGATAGATTTTGTCTTCCTTGACAGCGGTTGCTGCCCAGCTCACTTCGGGCGGCAGCTGCTGGTCGATGTTTTCGCTCAGCAGTTCCACGGCTCGGTCGGTGAATCGTTCAACGAAATTGTCTCCCAGGTCTATGGCGTTCTCTCGTCCTACAGCCTCGGCGGTGCCGATGACATTGGTGGCTACAACGTGTGCACCACACGACAGGGCCTCAATGACTACGAGAGGCAGTCCCTCGAGGCTGCTGGGCAACACAAGCAGGTCAACGCAGTTGAGAATGTCGGGAATCTCTTCGGGCGGCACTTTTCCGGTAAAGTGGCATTTGACCCCCTTATCGGCCATTAGGCGGCGGGTCTCATCGAGCTGTACTCCGTCACCTATTGCCCAGAAGGTCAATCCCTTGCCATACTTGGTTTCAAGCATTTTATAGATTTCGGGCAGTAAGGTCACATTCTTTACGGGTTCGAAGCGTCCGACAAAGGCGACAACCTTTTTGTCATCTTTCACGCCGTAATCCTTGCGCAGCTGGGTCCGCAGCTCGTCATTATATAGGCGGAACTGGGCGCTGGCCCCGTTGAGCAAGACCTCGGCGGGAAAACCGTCGGTCAATTCGGCATGGGCCTTGTCAAGCAGTCCCTGACTGACGAAGAAGTTGCAAGTAGCGTCATGCAGGAGTTTGATAGTCAGTTCTTTGATCATCGGGTCACGGGGTGGGTCGGTATAGATGCTCGCGCCATGCCATGTGATGAAACTGGGAATGTGCAGGTGTTGGCCGGCAAACACGGCAGCGTGCCCCACGATGCGGTCATGGGCGCTCACCAGGTCGTGGCCGCGCATTTCCCATCCCAACCGATGCAGGCGACGTATCAGTGCCCGTGGCGGTTTGTGAAACAAGCGGTGCATGATGGCGTCACTCCAGCGGCGCCTGAACCAGGTGATGTGTACGTTCACTCCGTCGGCAAGGATCTCATCGGGACGGGAATGCACCTTTTTAGTGTGGCGCACACGGCGCATGAGCCATCCGTCGTAAACCTGCAACATGTGTACATCTATCTTGTAATCAGCGATTTGCTGCAAGTGCTTCACCCGGTTGATGACCGCATTGAAAACACCTAGCCGCCGATTGATGTCACCCTCGAATAGTACTGCAATCTGTTTCATAACATCCCATTGTTTTAAGTTTAGCAAATGTACACATGTTTCGCCAACTATGCAAGTCATGTTATGGTTTTTCACCCGAAATTGATATAAAAAAAGAGGCCAAGCATGACGCTTGACCTCTGTCTAGTAGCGGGAGCCAGACTCGAACTGACGACCTTTGGGTTATGAGCCCAACGAGCTGCCACTGCTCCATCCCGCAATTTGCGAGTGCAAAATTACTGCTTTTTTGTGACCTGGCAAGCATTTTTGCTCGAAAAATGTGCTGTTTAACATATTTTTACCAAAAACAATAGGGACTATTGTCTTTTGAACCCTCAAAAATAACCACGCGACACTCCAAATTGAGGTCGCGTGGCTTTGTTCAGACTGTGTCCTGTGCGGGTTACAGGCCAATTTTCTTGAAGAAATCGTTGCCCTTGTTGTCCACGAGGATAAAGGCGGGGAAGTCCACGACGCGGATTTTCCACACGGCCTCCATGCCCAGCTCAGGATACTCTACACACTCGATGCTCTTGATGCTCTCCTGTGACAGGATGGCTGCAGGGCCGCCAATGCTGCCCAAGTAGAAACCGCCGTGCTTCTTGCAGGCGTCGGTCACCTCCTGGCTGCGGTTGCCCTTGGCAATCATCACCATGCTGCCGCCCAAGCTCTGGAACAGGTCAACGTAGGGGTCCATGCGGTTGGCAGTCGTCGGGCCCATCGAGCCGCAGGGCATGCCTTGCGGGGTCTTGGCGGGACCGGCATACAGCACGGGATGATTCTTGATGTACTCGGGGATGCCCTCGCCGCGGTCATAGCGCTCTTTCCACTTGGCATGGGCGATGTCGCGGCCCACAATGATGGTTCCGCTCAGCGATACGCGGGTCGATACGGGATACTTGTCGAGGATGGCAAGCGTCTCGCTCATGGGACGGTCCAGGTCGATCTTGATGCCGTCGCCCTCGCCGGCCTGTCGCAGTTCTTCGGGAATCAATTCGGTGGGTTTGTCGTCCAGTTTCTCGATCCACACGCCGTCGGCATTGATTTTGGCTTTGATATTGCGGTCGGCACTGCAGCTCACGCCCAAGCCGATGGGGCACGATGCGCCATGGCGGGGCAGACGCACGATGCGTATGTCATGTGCCATGTACTTGCCGCCGAACTGGGCACCCAAGCCGATCTTGTATGCTTCTTCCAGCACCTGTTTTTCCAGTTCCACATCGCGGAAGGCGCGTCCCGTCTCGTCGCCCGTGGTGGGCAGGTTGTCATAGTAGTGGGTCGAGGCCAGCTTGACGGTCAGCAGGTTCTTCTCGGCACTGGTGCCGCCGATGACGAATGCGATGTGGTAGGGTGGGCAGGCTGCCGTACCCAGTGTGCGCATCTTATCGACCAGGAAGGGAACCAGCGTGCCCGGATTGAGCACGGCCTTGGTCATCTGGTACAAATAGGTCTTGTTGGCGCTGCCGCCACCCTTGGTGACGCACAGGAAGTGGTACTCCATACCCTCGGCGCACTCCAGGTCAATCTGGGCAGGCAGGTTGCAGCGGGTGTTTATTTCCTCATACATGCTCAGCGGGGCATTCTGCGAGTAGCGCAGGTTCTCCTGGGTGTAGGTGTTATAGACGCCGCGGGCGAGGGCTTCCTCGTCACAGAAGCCGGTCCACACCTGCTGGCCTTTCTCGCCGTGGATGATGGCGGTGCCGGTGTCTTGACACAAGGGCAGCTGGCCCTTGGCGGCCACCTCGGCATTACGCAGGAAGGTCAGTGCCACATACTTGTCGTTGTCGCTGGCTTCAGGGTCGCGCAAGATCTTGGCCACCTGTTCGTTGTGGGAACGGCGCAGCAGGAAGTTCACGTCGCGGAATGCCTGTTGGGCCAGCATCGTCAATGCCTCGGGCTCGATTTTCAGGATAGGTTTGCCCTCAAACTCGCCCACCGACACGTAGTCGCTGGTCAGTTTGTAGTATTCGGTTTCATCTTTGCCCAACTGGAACATGGGCGCATAGCGGAATTCGGGATTGTTTGCCATAAAACTGTTGTTTGGGTTATTGTTTGATTAATGTTTGTTCAATGCTGCAAAATTAGTGAATTATCTTCACATGTCAAAGCCCAGGCGCTTGAAGTCGTCGGGCAGGGGAGCGGTAATGTCGATTTCTTTGCCGCTCACTGGGTGGATGAAGCGTAAGCGGTGTGCCTGTAACGAGATTCCCCCGTCCGGGTTGCTGCGGGGGGCGCCGTACTTCAGGTCACCCTTGATGGGGCAACCGATGGCCGACAGCTGGGCACGGATCTGATGTTTGCGACCGGTGATGAGGTCGATTTCCATTAGCCAGTATCGCTGGCTGGCGGCGATGACGCGGTAACGCAGCTCGGCTTTCTGATGGCCCTCGCGAGGTACGATACTCACATGGGTCTTGTTATTACTTTCCACGCTCTTGAGATAGTGTGTGAGGGTGCCCTCTTGCTCGGGAGGCTGCTTTCCCACCACCGCCCAGTAGGTCTTGTGCACCTCGCCCTTGCGGAAAAGCTCGTTCATGCGCGACAGACCTTTACTGGTCTTGGCCATGACCACCAGTCCGCACGTCGGGCGGTCGATGCGGTGTGTCACCCCCAGAAACACATTGCCTGGCTTGTTGTATTTCTCTTTGATCCAGGCTTTTACCGTGTCGATTAGCGTGGGGTCACCCGTGCGGTCTCCCTGTACTAGTTCGCCTGCGCTCTTGTTGACGATGATGATGTGATTGTCGTCGTAAACTATTTCCATGTTGTTGTATCACTCATGCCCGGCCATTGATGGCCTGCGAGCGCAAAATTAATGAATTTCCCGCACATTACATTCCCAAATGGACAAAAATGGTCCATTATGCTCTTCGGAACGCTATAAAAACTTGGTTGATAGGCGGCAAATAGGAGTCCTTTGTGGACTTTTTCCATAGGTAGCTGGTTTTAAGCGCTTTACAAAACCGGAATATCAATTTGGCAAAAAAAATTGAAAAGTTTTTTACAGATGTACATTAAATTAAAAAAAAACCATTAACTTTGCAAGCCTTTCTTTTTATAAGATGTGGTGTTAAGAAACTAAGAGCTTGTACAAATCCAATATATTGTTAGGATTGACTTGAATGGTTTTTCGTGAGGCCACTATGGTGATTTTCATGGATGGTCAGAGTGAATACTTTAGTTTTGAAGCCATATTGTGAACAGAGGAAAAGGTAATAGAAAACGTCATCAACTTAAACTTAATAATTAACAATTAAACTAAATTTTATGAGTCTAAAACATTTACTCTTGTTCCTTGTCATGGCACTTGCCTCGCTGGGCGTTGCGGCCCAGATTACGGGTACAGTGTTAGACGAGAACAACGAACCGGTCATCGGTGCGTCTGTCGTTCAGCAGAGTAACCCCAAGAACGGCGTCGCAACCGATATCGACGGTCATTTTACCTTGAATGTGCCTGCAGGCACCAAGATTAAGATTACCTATGTGAGCTATGAAGAAGTGGTCATTGCCGCCAAGGCTGGTATGACCGTTGTCCTCAAGCCCAAGGGTGAGCAGCTTAAAGAGGTCGTTGTCACTGGTTACCAGAAGGTGGATAAACGACTCTTCACCGGTGCAACCCAGAGCGTCGATGCCGAGAAGACAAAACTCTCGGGTGTCGCCGACGTCAGCCGTGGTCTGGAAGGCCGCGTGTCGGGTGTGCAGGTGCAGAACGTGTCAGGTACCTTTGGTACCGCACCCAAGATCCGTGTGCGCGGTGCTACCTCAATCTATGGTAGCTCCAAGCCTCTGTGGGTAGTCGATGGTGTAGTACTTGAGGATAACGTGGACATCAGCGCCGATGACCTCTCGTCGGGTGATGCCAACACGCTGATTGCCTCGGCCGTTGCCGGCTTGAATGCCGACGATATCGAGAGCTTCCAGATTCTGAAGGACGGTTCTGCAACTTCAATTTATGGTGCAAAGGCTAACGCTGGTGTGATTGTGATCACCACCAAGACCGGTCGCAAGGGTACTAGCTCAATCAACTACACCGGTGAGTTCACCTACCGACTCAAGCCCAACTACCGCGACTTTAACATCTGCAACTCTCAGGAGCAGATGAGTATCTTGCGCGAGATGGAGCAGAAGGGTTGGCTCGAGTATGCCAGCTTGGTAAACGGTAGCACATCGGGTATTTACGGTCAGATGTACAATCTGATTAACACCTATGATCCCGAAACCGGTCAATACGCTCTGCCCAACACGCAAGCTGCCCGCAACGATTTCTTGCGTGAGGCCGAGTTCCGCAACACCGACTGGTTTGACCTGCTGTTCAATGACAATATCCTGCAGAACCACTCGGTGAGCATCTCTGGCGGTACCGACAAGGGCTCGTTCTACACCTCGGCTTCGGTAATGCTCGATCCGGGATGGTACAAGAGCAGCCGTGTTGAGCGTTACACCTTCAACGCCAACGCCATCTACAACATCACCGACAATCTGAAACTCAAGATCTTGAATAGCGACAGCTTCCGTGACCAGAAGGCTCCGGGTACCTTGAGCCAGAATGTGGACGTCGTTTTCGGTGAGGTAAGACGTGACTTTGATATCAACCCCTACAGCTTCGCCTTGAACACCGCGCGTACCGTATCCCCTGAGATGCGCTATAACCGCAACTACACTTCGTTCAATATCTTTGACGAGTTGGACCAAAACTCGATCGATCTCAATGTGACCGACCTCAAGTTCCAGGGCGAGCTCAGCTACAAGCCCATCATCAAGCAGGATCAGACCCTCGAGTTCAATATCTTGGGTTCGATGCGCGTTGTGAATTCCGAGCAGAATCACTATGTGATGGACAACAGTAACATGGCCAATGCCTATCGTGCCGGTATTGACCCTGAGAACGCCATCATCCGTTCCAGCAACTCCTACCTTTATACTGATCCCGACGTCAAGAACAGTCTTCCCGAGACAATCCTTGACAAGGGTGGTATGCTGTTCTACGAAAAGAACAACACCAAGACCTTCTCGTTCCGTGCATCAGGTCAGTATATGAAGGATTTCCATGAGGGAGATCACATTCTTGCCCTGTTCGCCGGTATGGAGGCCGTTCGTCTCGACCGTTTCCGCGAGTCGTTCGACGCTTGGGGCGTAGTTTATGCTAACGGTTATCTGCCTTACACCAACTACAAGCTCTTCAAGCAGATTCACGAAGAGAATGGTACCTACTACAGCATCGGTGAGTATCACCGCCGCGATATGGCATATTTTGCCAACCTCAACTATGCAATCTTTGGACGTTACATCCTTAACGGAACAATCCGCTACGAGGGTTCTAACCAGATGGGCCGCACCAAACAAAACCGTTGGCTCCCCACCTGGAACGTGTCGGGTGCATGGAACATCAGTGATGAGCCCTTCTTCCAGAATATGGGCTTGTATCAGAAGGGTACACTTTCCTACGCTAAGCTGCGTTTGAGCTACTCGCTGACTGCCGAGAGTGGTCCCATGACCCTCGGTCATGCCGAGGCATTGTATTATCCCACCCTGCGCTGGCGTCAGGAGCACAACATCCACGAGATGGCTCTCTACCTGAGCGGTCTGGGTAACAGCGACCTTACCTATGAGAAGAAGAACGAGTTTGACCTCGGTTTCGACTTCGGTCTGTTGTGGAACCGCTTCAACGTAGTGTTTGACTGGTTCGTTCGTAACAACTTCGACCTGATTGGTCGCATCCGCACCGAGGGTATCGGTGGTGAGACCGAGAAATTTGGTAACGTGGCCGAGATGAAGTCCCACGGTATCGAGTTTACCTTCACTTCTCACAACATCCAGCCCAAGCGTCCGGGTAACTTCGGATGGACCACCGACTTGACCTTCTCTTATGCCGATACCAAGATTACCAAGCTGCAGGCCCGCTCGCGCGTCATCGACTTGGTTGTAGGTACAGGTTTCGCCCTCCAGGGCTATCCTCACCGCGCTATCTTCTCAATTCCTTTCGCAGGTCTTGATGAGCATGGTCTTCCTCTTGTTATCGATGAGAGTGGTGAAATCTCAAATACCGGTCTGAACTTCCAGGAGACCGAGAGCCTCGACTTCCTCAAGTATGAGGGTCCCGTTGATCCCACCATCACTGGTGGTTTAGGAAACACCTTTGATTTCAAGGGCTTCCACCTGAATGTCTTCATGACCTACGCTTTTGGCAACAAACTGCGTCTTGATCCTACTTTCAGGTCCAGTTACAGTGACTTGACATCGTTCACCAAGGACTTCAAGAACCGTTGGGTTCTCCCCGGTGATGAGGCCTATACCGATGTTCCCGCTATCGCATCACGCCGTCAGGCTTACTCCAACTACTACCTGAGTATGGCCTATAATGCTTACAACTACAGTACTGCACGCATTGCCGATGGTGGTTTCATCCGTCTGAAAGAGATCTCTTTGACCTATGACGTTCCCAAGTCATTCATTACGCACCTGCGTCTTACCAACGCATCTGTTAAGCTGGCTGCTACCAACATCTGCCTGCTGTATGCTGACAAGAAACTCAATGGCCAGGATCCCGAGTTCTTCAACAGTGGTGGTGTGGCTTCGCCCAACCCCAAGCAGTTCACCCTCACCGTGCGTCTGGGTATGTAATTTGAAGATGTTTCACACATTATATATATTATATAATAACGATTCAAGATTATGAAACTACAATATAAGATATTATTTATTGTTGTGGCGCTTGTTGGGTTGAGCTCCTGCAATGATTTCTTGGAGACAGTTCCCGATACTCGCGTCTATCTGCAGAACCTTGACCAGTTGGAACAGCTGCTTGTCTCGGGATATGCTGACAACAGTTACACTGTTATTGGCGAGCTTTCAAGTGACAATGTTGACGACTTGAATTCTCCTGACGCTACGGGTATCCGTTATAACTACTCGCCCGCTGACCGTTACCATGAGCAGCTTTACCGCTGGGAAGATGTGGACTTGAGCATCAGTGAGCAGAATTGCCCGTCGGCTGTATGGGAAAGCTACTATAAAGCTATCGCGATTGCCAACATGGTTCTCGAGGTAGTGGATGAGATGGAAAGTACCGGCGAGATTGAGGGAACTCCCATGACGCCGAGAGACAGATCACGTTTGGCAGCTGTCAAGGGTGAAGCTTACCTGATCCGTGCCTATCACCACTATATTCTGGCACAAATCTTCTGTATGCCTTATCGCGGACCGGAACTCAGTAAGCAAGAACTGGGTATTCCTTACGCTACCGAGCCCGAGACGAGCCTGAAGCCTCACTACGAGCGCGGTACTCTGCAAGAGACCTACGACAAGATCGAGGCCGACCTGCTGATGGGTCTGGCTAACGTGAGCGACGACTACTACGAGGTGCCCAAATATCACTTCAATGTCGCTGCAGCCAATGCTTTCGCCGCCCGTTTCTACCTCGCAAAGCGTGAGTATGAAAAAGTGGTTCAATATGCCACCGCTTCGTTCAAGGGTAATGACCCCGCAACCATGCGCAACGACTTCTGGGATTTGGCCGAGGAATTCTATGATGAAGATGAGGCCGCCCGCTATTACACCAGTGTTGAGCGCCCCGGTAACTACATGTTGATCGATACCTACAGCACCTGGCTGCGTTCCTACGGTGGCCGCTTCTGGACCCACCGTGATGCCGCTTCGGCTACTATTTATGGCTCAGGTCCCACCTGGAGTCGCCTGATGCCCAGCTTCGGCAGCCACCTCTATGGTAGTGACAGCTACGGCTATATCTTGAGTTGCAACTGCTGGGAGCAGTTCGAGTACACTGACAAGATCGCCGGTATCGGTTACGTGCACATGGTACGTAACGAGTTCACCAGTCAGGAAACCCTCCTGTTCCGTGCCGAGGCTAACCTGTTCCTGGGTAACATCGACGAGGCTTTCAATGACCTGTACATCTGGAACCACGAGCACATTATGCAACGTGAAATCAGCACCAATTACGGTTCAATGAACGAACTGGATAAGGAAAAGATCACCAGTTTCTATATCCGTGCCGATAGGATTAACGCAGGCAACACTGCTTATCCTATTGTCTATAAGTTCCATATCGATGAGGTTTGCCCGAGCGATAAGTATCATGTCACCAACGAGATCGAGCCCTATCTGCAGTGCGTGCAGCACTTCCGCCGCATCCAGACGGTTCACATGGGTCAGCGTTGGTTCGACATCAAGCGTTATGGCTTCTCTATCAAGCACAAGTGGGGCAAGGACGATGTCGTTGTTCTTCAGCCGTGTGACAAGCGTTATGCAATGCAGATTCCCGATGAGGTAATCGGCGCCGGTTTGGAGCCTAACCCCCGCGACTAACTGCGACAGCTTGTACATTCAATGATGGACATAAGTAAAGAAGAACAATTCACTTTAATATGTATATCACAATGAAAAAGATTCAATATATTTTTACAGCTCTGCTGGTGGCAGCCGTAACAGCCATGTCCCTGTCTTCATGTGGCGAGGAGAAGCTGGGACCTTCGATCTTCCCCGAGGGTGACGATGTGTTGGACCCCACATCCACGACCTACCAGTTTGACAAGTTCCTCAAGGATAACTTCCTTGATGTGTACAATTTGACATTCCTGTATAAAATGCCGGACGTCAGCGCCAACATGAACTACAACCTTGTGCCCGCCACCTACAGCAATGCTGTTGACCTGGCTGTATCGTGCAAGTATTTGTGGTTCGATGCCTATGCAGCACTGGCAGGACAGGAATTCCTCAAGAACTATGGTCCTCGCATCATTCTCTTGGTAGGATCGCAGGCAATCAGTTCAGCTACTCGTGAGCCTGTGGACGGCTTGAGTGAGGGTGGCGTTAAAATCACCCTGTTCAATGTGAACAAGATGGACGCTTCTGATAAGGTGCAGATGAATGAGAACTATTTCCACACGATGCATCGCGAGTTTGCCAACATCCTTCGCCAGAACAGGACTTATCCCACCGAGTTCAACACCGTATCGGTTGGTCACTATGTACCCGCCGAGTGGCGTGAGCGTGGCGATGAGATCAGCTCCGAGGGCTTTGTTAGCCGTTATGCTTCCAGTGAAAATAGTGTCGATTTTGCCGAGACCATCGCTTGCTACATCGTCTTCACCGATCAGCAGTGGCAGGATATGCTCGATTTCGCTGCTTGTGGATGGCACAAGGACAAGAACGTTTACTGCCGCTACTACATTTATCCTGATAACGACATGAGCAAGGAGATCAAGTACATCCCGCACACCGAGGCCGAGGAGAATAAGATCATCGTTGTTCGTGATGCCGACGGCTTCATCATTCAGCGTTACATCTATGATGGAGCAACCCACACGCGCATCAACGTCTATGATGTTGAGGATGAGGACGGCATTGATGGCGTCGCTGCAATTGATCGTAAGGTTCAGATCGCTCGCCAGTGGTTCCGTGAAGCTTGGGGTATCGACCTTGACGCCTTGCGTGAAGAGGTGAGAAACCGTCAGGAGGCTTACAATATCGAGGAGCTTCGTCAGCTCGTCTATGGTATTCAGTAATGTTTCACCGATTTATAAACATGAAGATTAGAAAATGAAAAAGTTTTTAAATATTTCATTAATGGCGCTCGTTGCACTCTCCTCGCTATTGCTGACCTCGTGCTTGCACGAGATGGACGAGGTCTTTGACGAGGATGCCGTCATCCGCATGAACAATGCCATGGCCGAGTATGAGGACATCCTTACCAGCAATGGCGGCAAGTGGTTGTTAGAGTACTATGCTAACACTTCCGAGCCTGGATACAACTATGTTCTGACATTTGCCAAGGACGGTACCGTCGTTATGTCGGGTCACAACAAGTGGATCCAGTATATTAAAAACAAGACTTGGACATCGGGATTTGGTTCCGAGGTCTCGATGTGGGATGTGATTGGCGACAACGGACTCGTGTTGACGTTCAATTCCTACAACAATTACTTCCACCTGTTCTCAACGCCTGACGCAGTTCCCACTCAGGGTGGTACCTCCACTGCCGGTGGTGCCAGCACTGCTGGTAAAGGTCATGAGGGTGATTATGAGTTCAACCTGATGAAGTACTCAGGTGACACCATTTACTTGACTGGTAAGAAGTATAACCTGCACATGATCATGACCCGTTTGCCCCAGAATACCGATGATGAGACCTATTTGAACCAGGTCGCATCATACAATAACACAAACACGGGCATGTTCACGTCGAAACTCAATAATGTTTACATCGTCCTGCCCGACGGCAAGCGGTGGATCGTGAAAAGTGCGGCTTCGGGCTATATGCAGATCTATCCCGAGGGTGCCGATGAGGTGATGACGTCTGAATACCATAACTTCATTATTACCATGGATGGAATGGCATTCAGGGATGTGCTTACGCTTGAAGGCAATACACCCGATTTGGTTTACAGGGTACAGCGGTTTGTGCGTCAGGCTGATGGTACTGCACTCAGTGTCGAGGATCATCAGACTCTCATTACTGCCGATGCATTGTTTGACTGTCTCTTGAATACCACCTATTCCTGGACTACCAATTTCAAGAATGACGCTGCTGGAGGTCTCTTCTCCACATTGGCTGCTCAGATTACAGCCGAATCCAAGAAAACCAGTACCGGTGGCGACGGCACCTCGTTGAGCAATGCTAAGATCAGCTATGTAGATAGCTTGTCCACCTTTGCGTTGACCTTGAACTTCTCTAAGTCGGGCCGTACATTCCCGGCTATCTATACTTTCACTGCAACTTCGCCCGGCAACAATCAGATCAAGATGACATTTGAAGGCATGTACAACTACGGTGCCCGCTACAAGAGCATGTGTCCGTCGCTGGTTACCTTGCTGGATTTGATGGGCTCATCAACCTTTGAGTTGAGTTCGCCTTCGCTGCTGTCACCTGTTAAGATCACGATGACACAAAGTGGTGATCCCGCTAATTTTGTAGTGTGGAGTCTATAGCAACTAATACCTTCACTGCCAGGGCTTGACCCTGAGAAAAATGGGGAATAACCCTGGCAGTGAATAATTCAGATAATTCATTTTAGTTATTAACATAAAAACCAAAATTTGTATGAAAAAATTCTTACTGTTTGCTGCAGCGGTTCTGATGATTACTTCGGCCAATGCACAACACAAAGCTCCTGTTTCACAAAACAGAAAAACTCTGGCAAAAGAAAAGTTGTCTCAGCTTCCACCGATGCAGAAGTTGGATTTTAACCAGTTCTCTTCCACCCGTGAGATGACCAATCCTGACCGCAGCGCCAAGTCGCTCTCTAACGCTAAGGCACCGAAGAAGGCAGGTTATCTTGAGGCTTACTACAAGCGTCCTGCTGGAATGTATGTTTGTCCGTTCTTCGCTACCGGAGGATCTGGTCTGTGGTCTTATGGTGACCTCGCCTTTATGATGGCTAAACCCTTTGCCGATTATCTGTTTGAGGGTGAAGTCAACGGTGAGATCGATGATAATACCCACGTTTCATGGGATGTTTTCATCAGGAATGAAACTTATTATCTTGATGATGTTATTGATTTCCTTTACAGCAGCTACTGGTGGTCCGACAAAACGCCCAAGTTCTATGCAGTAGATAGTGACTTGGATGACCCCAATGCCAATTGGTATGAGTATCAGATAAGGGCCTATGACACCGAAGAGAACATTGGCGGTGGCGTGACAGTCAAGGGCGAGACCCCTGTCGAAATCCTCACTGTTGACAATATAGAGACCGTTGCTATCATGTTCGGTGAAGAGCTGGAGTTCATGTATTCCAGTAAGACGATGATTGCCGGTGGCCGTAACGCCGATCAAACCGGTATGCTCTCGAGGTACTACGGTGCCGATCCTTGGGGCGAGAACGAGTATGGCTGGTGGTTCGGTAAGAACGCCTCGCATGTCGACGGTATGGCTATGTGCTTTGAGGCGCCTCAGCACCCCTATCTGCTCACCAACGTTTATCTGCAGGCTGCTCCCAATACAGCCGAATCTCCTGATAACATGGTTGTGAATGCTCCTGTCAAGATGAAATGTAGGGTTTACAAGATCGCTGAAATTCCCGATTATCAAGAGGAGGGTGGCGCTTACATGCCCCTCGAGCCCGGTGAGCTCATCGTTACTGGTGAGGCAACTGTTACTCCCACCACCGGTGAGGCCAATAACGGTCTGATTAAGTTTACCCTGTATGCTCAGGACGACATTGATCCCAGTCTGACCTATGAGTATCATCCCACCGTTGACTATCCCATCATGATCTGCATCGATGGCTACAACGATCCCGGTATGGAAGACTTGGTTGAGTTCAGTGCATTCGTTTGCGTTGACGACCAGGTTGACGAGGGTTATGGTGAGCTGTGCTACCTCAAGCAGGGTATCTATGAGTATGAGTTTGATCCTGAGACTGGTGACACCATCTATGACGATGATGGCAATCCTGTGCAGTACTTCACTGGCGAGTATCGCTGGCGTGGTTTGAACAACTACTTCAGCCGTGGTACGTTGACCATGAAGACGGGTCTCAGTATCTTCATCGGCACTGAGAACCCCTACCTGACCTTTGTTCATGGTCTCGAGAACGGTGAGTATACCTTCCCCGTTGATGGTGGTTTCATGACCAAGACCTTTGAATACAGTGACGGTAGTGTATATACCACCGAGAGTATCGACTTCCTCAGTAGCGTTCCCAGCGAGGATGGCGACCTGTGGATGACTTGGAATGGAGATGAAGAACTGCCCGAGTGGTTAGAGATCAACCTCGTTGACGACTATGAGGAAGGTGAATTCTCTGGCTATGTAACCGCCGAGGTTACCGCCGCTCCTCTGCCCGAGAGTATGGATTACCGTGAGGCTGTCATCCGCTTCCAGATCTCTGGTGACTATATTGATTACACGTTCATGCAGGGTGAGAAGGTCGTTCCCGAATATCCTAAGGGTGACGTGAACGGTGACCACGAGGTGAACATCGCCGACGTTAACTGCCTGATCGATGTAATCCTGGGCACACGTGAGGCTGACGAGTTTGAAGGCCGTGCTTACGTGAACGATGACGACGAGGTGAACATCGCCGACGTAAATGCCGTTATCGCCATCATTCTGTCTTAATCCAAGATAGAGAACGTTTTTAGACTGATTATTACAGTTTCTTAACATATCATCTATTACCTGTAGAGACGGGGAGCCTGATAGAAGGTTTCCCGTCTCGTTTTGTGTTTTGGGGGATTCTTTGTATCTTTGCGCACATGAACAATAAGCAGGAAAACAATGACTTGAGGCGTGTGCGGATCACGGCCATGCGACAAACGGTCTATCAGGACCTCATGCAGCAATACGAGAATCCTATTGAGCACACATGTGACATACGGTTGGGGCAGACCTTTGTCTCGATTGACGCTCAGCGCCCCGACGGCATGTGCGAGAGCGCGTGGGAATCGATGCGCCCCTTTGTTGAGGCGTTAGCCCGTGGCGAGGGCAATTTCTACGACGGATGGATGAAAAATCCCCAATCGGCAATGATTTCCTGCAACGACGGCTTCCGCCCTGTCTCCTTTTATCTCGAAACCGTTCCAAACGACTAAAGACTCATCATATGAACATCAAATCAGCTGAATTCAAGATCAGTAACAGCGATTACCGCAAGTGTCCCGACACCAAGCTGCCAGAATACGCCTTTATCGGCCGCAGCAATGTGGGCAAGTCGTCACTCATCAATATGCTCACAGGACGCAAGGCATTAGCCAAAACCAGTGCCACTCCAGGTAAAACGTTGCTCATCAACCATTTTCTCATCAATGGGGAGTGGTATATCGTCGATCTGCCCGGCTACGGCTTTGCCAAGCGCAGCAAGGAGAGCCGCGAGCAGCTGAGCCGTATGATTCAGGGCTATGTGCTGGGACGTGAGCAGATGACCAACCTTTTTGTGCTTGTGGACAGCCGCCTGAAGCCCCAAAAGATAGACCTCGAGTTCATTCAGTGGCTGGGCGAGAACGGTGTCCCGTTTGCCATCGTTTTTACCAAGATGGACAAGCTCGGCAAGGTCGCAGGTCCAGCCGCCGTCGAGGCTTACAAGAAGGAACTGCTCAAGACCTGGGAAGAATTGCCTCCCATTTTCATGACCTCAAGCGAGGATTCCCGTGGCCGTAACGAGCTGCTGGGTTACATCGACGAAATCAACAAACAGCTGAAACAGCAATGAAAAAGATAACAATAATCCTGTTGACGGCTTTCGTCGCCTTGTCGGCAATGGCGCAAAGCCACCGCGAAGTTTTCCTTAACGAGGGCTGGGAGTTTTCGCGTGACAGCATTTCGTGGCAACCTGTCACCGTGCCTCACGACTGGGCAATCAGCGGACCCTTTGACAAGAAGTGGGACTTGCAGGTGGTCGCCATCAAGGAGAATGGCGAGGATGTCGCCACCGAGAAATCTGGCCGTTCCGGCGCCCTACCTTGGATTGGCAAGGGCTACTACAGAACCACATTCACTGTCCCCGAGGAGTACAAACATGCCGAACTGGTATTTGACGGTGCGATGGCCGACGCTCACGTCTATGTCAACGGTCGTGAGGCGGGACATTGGGCCTACGGCTACAACGCCTTCATTGTCGATGCCACACCCTTTATTCACAAGAACGGATTGTCAAATAACCTGGAGGTGCGACTCGAGAACAAAGAGGAAAGCAACCGCTGGTATCCGGGCGGTGGCATCTACCGTCCTGTTAAACTGATGATGACGCATGAGGGCGATGCGGCGCTCGACACATGGGGGTTGTATGTCCGCACACTTAGCATCGAAGGCGAAAAGGCGACGTTGCAGATAGAACACCAGCTCGATGAGGCCACAATCCTTGACAATGACTTTGAGCTGGAAATCGAACTCAAAGATGCTCGCGGTGAAAAGGTCGCCGGCATGAAAACCCGTCCTGATGGTATGGGCCATTTTGCCGAACGGCTCGACGTGTATATTCCCTCGCTCTGGTCGCCCGATCATCCCTATCTATACACGGTTACTGCCACGTTGCTTCACCAGGGGATGGAGGTGGACCGCCAGAGCCAGAAGGTGGGCATCCGCACGGTCTCCTTCAGTAAGGAGGGCGGATTCCAGCTCAACGGTGAGCGACGCAGCATCAAGGGCGTCTGCCTGCATCATGACCTCGGCCCACTGGGCGCTGCGGTCAACAAGGCAGCACTTATCCGCCAAATCAAGATGATGAAGGAGATGGGTGCCGATGCCATCCGCACTAGCCATAATATGCCCTCCACGATGCAGATGGAGGTATGCGACAGCCTGGGTATGATGGTGATGGCCGAGAGCTTTGACGGCTGGAAGGAGCCCAAGGTGCGCAACGGCTACGGCAACTATTGGGACGAGTGGTGGCAAAAGGACATCCGCAACCTGGTGCTTAATCACCGCAACCACCCCAGCATCATCATGTGGAGCGTAGGCAATGAGATCCCCGAGCAGTGGAAGCCTGAGGGCGTGAAGCGCTACAAAGACCTGATTGCCCTTTGCCATGAATTGGACCCCAGTCGCATGGTTACCTGCGGTATGGACCAACCCGATGGCACTATCTGGTGCGGTTTTGCACAGGTGGCCGATGTGCCTGGCTATAACTACCGTGTACGCAAGTATGAAGAAATGATACAGCGTCTGCCGCAGGGCTTTATTTTGGGCAGCGAGACGGCATCGACAGTGAGCACACGCGGCCACTACTGCTTCCCCGACACCGTAGCCACCAACAAGGCCTGGCCCGACGGCCAGTGCTCGGGCTATGACGTGGAATACTGCTGGTGGAGCAACCTGCCTGACGATGACTGGAAGATGCAGGACGACTTTGACTGGACGGTGGGCGAGTTTGTGTGGACGGGCTACGACTACTTGGGCGAGCCCACGCCCTATGACGAATACTGGCCCTCGCGCAGCAGCTACTTCGGCATCTGCGACTTGGCTGGCCTGCCCAAGGACCGCTACTATCTCTACCGCAGCCACTGGAACAAACAGGAACACACCATCCACCTGTTGCCTCATTGGACCTGGCCCGACCGCAAGGGTAAGGTGACGCCCGTGTATTGCTATACCGACTATCCCAGCGCCGAACTCTTTGTCAACGGCAAGAGCCAGGGACGCATCACCAAGAGCGACACTGCACGTCTGGACCGTTACCGCCTGCGTTGGCGCGACGTCATCTATCAGCCCGGAGAATTGAAGGTGGTGGTTTATGATGAGCAGGGCAACAAGGCAGGGCAAGAGGTGATTAAGACGGCTGGCAAGCCCAAACGCCTCTTGCTGGAGCCCGAACGCAAGACCATCACTGCCGACGGCAACGATTTGGCCTATATCACCGTGAGCCTGGTGGACAAGAACGGTACCCTATGCCCCGATGCTGCCAACCGCCTGCAATTCAGTGTCACGGGCGCCGGCTCATTCAAGGCAGCCTGCAATGGCGACGCTACCTCGTTGGAACCGTTCACCCAGCCCCAGATGAGCCTCTTCCACGGCCAGCTGGTAGTCGTGTGTCAAGCCTCAAAAACGCCTGGCGTGATGACCCTCACCGTCAAGGACCCCGCCACCGGCATGAAGTCCACCGTCAACATCACCGTCCGGTAATTGTTATGTGGAAGGCGGCTTTGCCGCCTTCGTCCCGTTATGGTTGACGTTTATCTCTTCAATCCCGAGCACGACCTGGCGCTGGCGCATGGGGCGCACAATTACACTGCGCCACCGTTTGCACGCCAGTTGCGTTATGACCTGCGGCTGCTGCCCGCATGGGTGGCGCCTGCGGGTGCTTATATCGCCGTGCCTGATGATGCCCCGATTGACGAGGATCCACGCTGGCTCTGTGACCATCATCTTGACATTACTCCCATAGCAGTCAGTCAAATAGCCGACTTGGGGCCTTGTTGCATCCACCCGTGGGGCTGGGATGCCACCTTGCGTTATCAGTTGCTGCAATCGGGTGTTTCTCCTGACAACTTGCCCACTGTTGAGCAGCTGGATGTTATCCGCCGTCTTTCTCACCGCCGCACAACCATTGCCATCCATCATGCATTAGACGATGCATTCTCGCCATGCCCAGTGGAATTGAGCTCTCAGGAAGAGGTGATCGCGTACATGCATCAGCACCCAGGCTGTTACTTGAAGATGCCGTGGTCGGGGAGCGGCAAGGGCATCTATCGTGTGATTGACCCTATGGGTGACAGCCATGTTCTCCACTGGATTGATGGGGCGCTAAAAAGGCAAGGCTCGCTATTGTGTGAAGTGGGATTGGATCGGGTGCAGGATTTTGCCATCGAGTGCGAGTGCCGTGACGGCAAAGCGCGTTTTACGGGCTACTCGATATTTGGCAGCGATTTTCATAGCCAGTTCGGCACGGGTAGGGTAGCCCCGATGGAGGAACTCCACCAGTTGTTGCTGAATCAGTATCCGTCTCTGGATCAGGCGGTTGAACGGTTGCTAAAAGTGCTGGATACCATCATTGCTCCGCATTATTACGGGCCCCTGGGTGTCGATATGATGTTATACCGTAATGCTGATGGGGCGATTGCTTTGAATCCCTGTGTCGAGGTGAATCTGCGTATGACGATGGGCATGATAACCGCCGCTATGGGCAGTCGTCACGCTTTACGCGGCAATTTCACCATTTCAAATCAAGATTCCCGTTATTTGGCCTCCCTCTCAATGTAGTAGGCGTAGTATTCGTCAAATGTGATGCCTTCGTCGTGAATGCGTTTTGCGGTCTCAATGCCCACATAGCGCAGGTGCCACGGTTCGTAGCTGTTATTCATGATATGCTGGCGCTCCTTGGGATAGCGCAGGATGAAGCCATACTCATGGCAGTGTTCACGCATCCATATACCCTCCTTTGATTTGTCGAAGGGCCATCTCATGGGGTGCTGCAGCGACGTGACGTCGAGGGCGAGGCCTGTCTGGTGCTCACTGAAGCCGGCTCGTGCGACGAATCGTTTGTCATTGCGTTTGTATGTCGCTGTCTGCTGTTTATAGTTACGGTAGGACGAGTTGACCATCAGCTGGGCGCCGGTTTGTCGCTTGCAATCCTGCTGCATGGCCATGAAGGCGTCAACCACGTCAGGAAGTGCCTTTTGATTCTCGTAGCAGTAGTCCGTCTTGAATGCCACCAACTTCTTCGGCTTGTATTTTTCGTCCAGGTAATGGTATCTGTTGATGAGCATCAGCCGTCCCTTGGACGTGTCGCATTGCACGGCGCTTACATCCGGGTCACGGTCAAGTCCCACGTTGACCACGGCAATGATGTCGCTGACGGGCGCACCGGTTGTGTCAGCCCTGTGGGATGCTAGATATCGGTCAAAATTGTCGGCGATGAAGTAGCGCTCGTTGATGATGGGATAGGCGATTGTGTCGTGGACATTGCGGGCAATCAGGCTGTCAGCCTGCTGGTCATTAAGCACAACAGCCAGGGCTCGGGCCTCATCGATTGGGTACCCCAACTTGTAGATCTTACACTCGTTGGTGAAGTTATAGGCGATACCTTGGCAACATTTGACCAACACCAGCAATACCAGCAGGGCTGCCATGGTGCAGGGTACCGACAGCCAGCGGTTGTCGGGGTCGGTCCATAGGTGCCATAGACGAATACTCCACGCCTTAAACTGCTTCCATTGGCGCTGTATCCACGGCTTGAACCGTTTCCATTGGCGCTGCATCCACGGCTTGCACACAGTCCACTGGCGAGCGATCCACTGTTTGATGATGTCAATCGTCTCCCTCATGTGAGCCGTTAACGGTTGGCGCGTTTGGCCATCTCAAACAATTCCAGGGGCAGGTGACAGTAACCGTCAGGATTCTTTTCCAGATAGTCTTGGTGATATTCCTCGGCAGTATAGAAATTCTTGAGCGGCAGCAGTTCGACGGCCAGCCGCAGGCGTACCTGTGCTTGCACGCGGTCATAGACCTTCTTTAGTGTCGGCACATCGGCCTCATCAGTATAATAAATCCCTGTGCGGTACTGGGTGCCCTTGTCGTGTCCCTGCTGATTGACGCTCGTCGGGTCAATGGCCTTGAAATACATCTCGGTCAGAAACTCCAGCGAGATCACTTCGGGATCATAAACAAGATGCACGGTCTCGGCAAAGCCTGTCTTGTCGGTGCACACGTCTTGATAGGTCGGATTGTCGGTATGCCCGTTGGCATAACCCACTTGAGTCTCAACAACCCCGTTTACCAACTTGAAGTAATGTTCTGTCCCCCAAAAACATCCACCTGCAAAATAGATCTCTTTCATTGCTTTATTCATTGTTTTTCTGATACAAAGGTAACACTTCTCGCTTAATTATCTTCCATAAAATGCCATCAAGTGATAACTTTTCACGTTTATGGGCTTCATTGTCTTGTTGTACTGTTGTACGGGCCTTTGCCTTGTAAGGACTGTCGCATTTGGCCAAAAAGCTTAAACTTTCTTGCTTAATTCGAGTCTTAACACTAATTTTGCATGAGAAATGATACGAGTGGTGATTATCGGTTCCGGTAATGTGGCGACAAGCCTGGCGCATGGCTTGTCAAGGCGTTGTTGTGTGGCTCAGATCTACAGCCGCACCCTGTCGCATGCCCGTGCGCTCGCTGAAGCAATTGGCTGTCCCTCAGCCACCGATGACCTGAATGCACTGGTTCCCGATGCCGATGCCTATATCGTCGCTGTAAGCGACGATGCCATTGCCGGGGTCATTACCGCTGTGGCCGACAACGGTGCCCTGTGGCTGCACACCTCGGGCAGCAAACCGATTGACTTGTTCAAGGGGCATCGGTCACGTTACGGGGTGTTGTGGCCCATGCAGTCCTTCTCACGCCAGGTGGTCACTCCACTCGATGATGTACATTTCTTTGCCGAGGCCAATAACGATGCCGCCCTCAATGACTTGATGTCGCTGGGTCACCTGCTCTCGCAGCATGTCGTCGTTGCCGATAGCGTCATGCGCCGCCAGTTACATGTGGCATCGGTGTTCTCGTGCAACTTTGCCAACCACATGTGGACGTTGGCTGCCGAGGTGCTGGATGAAGCAGGATTGCCGTTTGAGGCGCTGAAGCCCCTGATCCGCACGACTGTTGATAAACTGGAACGTCTTGCACCTGCCCAGTCCCAGACGGGTCCTGCCATTCGCCACGACATGCAGGTTATCGATAGCCACTTGTCGATGCTTGACGGCGATAAACGCGACATTTACGAACTGATATCTCGGTCAATTATGGACCGTAACCCGTTAGAAGAAAATGCTTGAAAACCTGAAGAAATATGACGTGGTGCTGGGCAGCAACTCGCCACGACGCCGTGAACTGCTCAACGACATGGGCGTCACCTTTCGTGTCGAGGCCATCAAGGGCATTGACGAGACCTATCCCGCCAACCTGCCCGTTGAGGAAATCCCCGTTTATCTCTCAAGAATCAAGGCCCAGGGACATCCTCTTAAGGATAATGAGCTGCTGATTACCGCCGACACCGTCGTCGTGCTCGACGAGGCCGTGCTGGGTAAACCGGAGGGCGAGGCCGATGCCCACCGCATGCTGCGTGCCCTCTCGGGGCGTGCCCACCGCGTCATCAGCGGCGTGTGCGTGACCACTAAAGACCGCTCTGAATCCTTTGCCGACACCAGTATTGTCCACTTCGCTGAACTCACTGACGAGGAGATTGACTATTACATCCAGCATTACCGCCCGCTGGACAAAGCCGGAGCCTATGGCATCCAGGAATGGATCGGCAACATCGGCATCTCGGGTATCAATGGTGACTTTTACAATGTGATGGGTTTGCCCACCCGCAAGCTCTATCAGGTCTTGAAAACATTCTAAATCACCATAATCATGAAAAAGGCGTTCGTGCTCATACCGTTTGCGCTCACCCTAATGATGCTGTTCCCTGCTGGCACATCGGCTCGACCGGCAGAGCCTTGTGACACCGTCTATCTATACAATTCATGGAGGAACATGTTCGCCATGGACCCCGACGTATATCTTCCCGGGCCGAAACTTGTAAGCGTCACTGCCGATACGCCTTACAAGGTTTATATCGATATTTGGAACGGCAATATATTTGGAGGTAACAAGTACATCAACTCTTGTGTCGCGGCCACACTGGGCGACAGCATCTGGCTCATCAATGCGGAATATCTCAAGCGTAATTTTTCGGGTGACGTAAAACACTTGAGCGGGTTTGCTCCATTGTTTTTCAACGAAAAGTGCGCCTATTTCATGTATGTGGGCTATGGTGACAACTTGAACGTTGTAGAACAGTTGTTTGGTTCGATTGACGATATCAATTATAACGAAAGGTTCGACTATTACTATATCGACTTTGAGCATCTTCAAGTGCACAAGGTCACCCCAGCGGTTTTGAGTGGCCTTTTGGAGAATTACCACGACTTAAAGATGCGTTATGAGGGTATGAAGGACTACAAAAAGCAGTACATCATCGAGGATTTCTTCTTCAGATTCATTGATTGTGCTACTCAGGACGTCATGCACCCCTATATTCTTGACTTGATGAATTAATGAAAAAGACTATGAAAACTTGGATAAGAAATTTCCTGCTCTTGGCTTTGACGGTGTCGTCAGCTCATGCTGTCGCTTTCGAAGTGCCGCATGACACAATCTATTTCTACAAGACGTGGGAGCAGATGCTCAATTTAGAGCCGTCAGCTTATATCGTTGACCCTGTAATTGAGACGGTTACGCCCTATGAGGCCTATATCGAGACGGGAAGTGAAGAAATCAATGATAACATTGAAAAGGAGTATATTGCCTTTTCGCAGGGTGACAGTATCTGGCTTATCAACAGCGCTTATCTCAAGCGTAACTTCAAGGGAGACGCTAAAGGGCTTGACGGATTCATACCTGTGTTTTTCAACGATAAGGTAGCATTTATCACGGGCAATGGACCGTTGTCGGTCAAGGACATCCTTTTTGGCACCGATAATGACGGTGTTACCACTTATACTCAATCATATTACTACATAGATTTCTTGAATCTGAAGGTGAATAGGCTCACTCATAGCTACTTGAGTGAACTGCTTGAAAACTATCACGACCTGCAGATGCGTTATGAGGGCATGAAGGATTACAAGAAGTCTTACATGATCGAGGAGTTTTTCTTTAAATTCATTGACAGGGCCACCGAGGACGTCATGCAGCCTTATATACTGGACCTGATGCAATGAAATGCCAATTGAGTTGACATGATGACAAAAAGAGTATATATCATCGTTGCTTTTCTGCTTCCGGCATTGCTGTTGCTGTCCTCTTGTTTCAGGAGCGGCCATGGTGCAGGACATGTCTTGGACACGCAGGACTCGGTGATAACGGCTGCAAAGCTGCTGTCGATGCAACGCACGGCCGATTACACCTTGGTAACAATCGCTGATCCGTGGCGGGGTGGGGTGCTGCACCGCTATGTGCTGGTGCCGCGTGACACCGACTTGCCCGCCGATTTGCCCGAGGGCACTGTGGTCCGCACTCCCATCAGTCGCGCACTGGTCTATTCATCCGTTCACACGAGTCTGTTCAGTGAGCTTGGCAGCCTGGATGCGGTGAAAGGTGTTGTGGACAGTCAGTATTTTATCGACTCAACGCTGGTGGCAGGCATCAAATCAGGTAGTATCGCCGACTGCGGCAACTCGATGAACCCCACCGTGGAAAAAGTTATCGACATGCAGCCCGATGCCATCCTGCTGTCTCCCTATCAGGATGCCAGTTACGGCCAGATCACCAAGTTGGACATCCCCATCATCGAGTGTGCCGATTACCTGGAATTTGACCCCTTGGGACGAGCCGAGTGGATGAAATTCTATGGCGAGTTGGTGGGCAGGAGTGTAGAGGCCGACAGCATTTACAATGCCAGGGTAACAGCCTATAACGATGTGAAGCAGAAAGCTGCAGGTGCCAAGACGCGGCCCACAGTCGTGACCGAGATGGTCATCAGCGGCGTGTGGAACGTGCCGGGCGGACAAAGCTACATGGCACGCATCCTGAATGATGCCGGTGGCCGTTACCTGTGGGCCGATGACAAGAATACGGGCTCATTGGCACTGGACTTCAATCAGGTGCTGGCCGTGGCCCATGATGCCGACTTCTGGTTCATCAAGTGGACCAACATCAATTCGCTCAAGGACTTGCAGGGTGCCTTTGACCTGAATAAGGAAATGGCTGCTTTCAAGAACAAGCGCGTCTATGTATGCGATACCGACAAGACCCGTTTCTTCGACCGCATCCCGTTCCACCCCGAGGTGCTGTTGCGCGAATTTGCCGCGATACTGCATCCTGAGTTATTCCCGGAATTCCAAAACCAGATGTATCATCACATTGACTGACACCCCGATGACATATCGCCGCTATGCCGTGACGCTTGTCGCATTGGCGCTGCTGCTGGTGCTGCTGGCGCTGGCGTGCCTCGTTTTCGGCTCGGTGGATATCCCGGTCGGCAAGATTGTCGACATCCTGTCGGGGAAGGGTAGCGGCAACAAGGCGTGGGACATCATCATCCTGCAGTCACGCATTCCCATGATTGCCACGGCGGCACTGGCAGGTGCGGCACTCTCCATCTCGGGTTTGTTGTTGCAGACGACCTTTAACAACCCGCTGGCTGGGCCGTCCATCCTGGGTGTGTCTTCGGGTGCTGGACTTGGCGTGGCGATTGTTATCCTGGCTCTAGGCGGCTCGCTGGGAGGATTCTTCGGCGAGAGCGTCGGCAGTTACATGGCCATTCTTGTAGGTACTTTGTTGGGTGCCGGCGCTGTGCTGGTGGTCCTCATCGCTTTCTCGGCCATTGTGCGCAGCAACACCATGCTGCTCATTATCGGAATCCTGGTCAGCTACCTCACATCCAGCGTCGTGCAGTTGCTTAACTCGGTCGCCACTGAGGAAGGGGTGCACAACTATGTCTCATGGGGCTTTGGCAATTTCTCAGGCGTTAGTGTGGCGCAGATGCCTGTTTATGCGGGCGTCATTATCCTTGCCCTTATCGGCTCGGCGCTTATGGTCAAGCCCTTGAACGCCATGTTGCTCGGCACACGTTATGCCAGCAATCTGGGCATCAATGTGCCAAGGGCGCGGAATATCCTCCTGCTCATTACAGGGGTTCTCACGGCGGTGGTGACGGCTTTCTGCGGCCCCATTGGCTTTATTGGCCTTGTGGTGCCTCACATTGCCCGCATGGCATTGGGCACGAGCAACCACAGTCGTCTGGTGCCTGCAACCATTCTTGCAGGTGCCGATATCGCTCTGCTATGTGCCGTCGCTAGCGTGAGCAGCCCCCATGGCATCATTCCCATCAATGCCATCACGCCCATCATCGGCGTACCCATTATCTTGTACATTATCCTTAACCGCAGGCGCATCCAGTACTTTAACTGATGAAAGAACACGATACCATATTGACGACCGATAACCTTGCGGTGGGATACCGCAACGGCAAGCAGCAGGTGACCCTGTTGCAGGGACTGAACCTTAGCCTGGAAAAAGGCAGGCTAGTAGCCCTGCTGGGACAGAACGGTGCAGGAAAATCGACACTGCTGCGTGCGATTACAGCCGATGAGCGCCCCTTGGACGGCACGATATCGGTAAACGGCAAGAACTTGCTGGAGATGAGCCAGAAGGACCGCTCGCGTCTCATCGGACTCGTTTCGACTGAGCGCATTCAGGCTGGTGCCCTCACTGTTACCGAACTGGTGGGATTGGGCCGTCAGCCCCACACGGGCTTCCTGGGCCGCCTCGATGATGAGGATCGCGAGGTGGTGCGTCAGGCGATGTCCGATGCAGGCATCATCGACAAAGCCAATGAATACATGGCCTCGTTGAGTGACGGCGAGCGCCAGAAGGCCATGATTGCCCGAGCCCTGGCTCAGCAGACGCCCATCATCATCCTTGACGAACCCACAGCATTCCTTGACGTGGCTAGCCGCATCGAGACCATGCGTCTGTTGCAGACACTTGCCCATGATCGCGGCAAGGCGGTGCTCCTCTCCAGCCACGACATCTCCCAATCGCTGATGCTCGCCGACGAATTATGGCTTATCACCACCGACCGCCAGGTGCTCACGGGCACCACCCGACAATTGGTCGCTGATGGTGCGATGGACCGTCTCTTCGCCAACCGCGACATCCGTTTCAACTCCAACATCCTCGACTACTCCTTCTAGCCTTCCAAGGCCCTAAATGCAGATTATCCCCAAAAAGGTATCCGCACCCGTTTTTACACGAATGCGGATTCCTTACTAATCTCTAATCACTAATCTGCGAGCGCAGCGAGCATCATCACCAACTGCCTGAGAGCAGGTAGTCGATCAGGGCGGTGACGTCGGCGATGTTCACTTGGCCGTTCTGGTCGCAGTCGGCAGCGTTGTTGCCAGCCGTATTGTTTGTCAACAGCAGGTCAATCAGGGCGGTCACATCGGCGATGTTCACCTGGCCGTTACCGTCCACATCACCACGTGTAATTGCTGTCATTTCTACCCAGCTGCTGCCGTTGTACTTATAGGGTGTCCAGTACTTGTTGCGGGCAGTGGTGATCTGTGATGAGGTCATCGTGTTGCCCTCCCCCGTACTATTAATGACATACAACTCGCCTCGTGCTGAGGATGAACGCGTGGGCAGGCTTCCCACTAGAGTGGTCATGCCTGAGCCAGTGATTTGGTTCTGGTGACACGCGATTTTCTTCACTGAATTGCAACCCTGTAGATAAAGCGATGTCAGCTTGTTGGTATGGCAGTAAAGGGTTGTCATGCTAGAGCAACCCTGCACATTCAGCGAGGTCAACTGATTGTTTTGGCAATATAATTCTGACAATGCAGTCTTGCTCGACACATTTAGCGAGGTTAACTGGTTGTTTTGGCATTCCAGCTTCTGCAACTTGGTTAAGGCCGAAACGTCAAGGCTGCTGAAATTGCAGCTGTAGCAACTGAGCGTCGTCATGTTGGTGCAGGACGACAGGTAGCTGATGCTGGACAAGTTGGCATTGCTGTAGCATTTCAAAGTGGTCAGTGCCGTATTGCCTGACAATCCGAGTGAAGAGAGATCATTGCTATAGCAGCAGAGCGTTGTCAAGGCCGGGCAGTTCGAGATGTAGAACTCGGTCAAGTTACTGTTATTATATACGTAGGCAGCTGTTAAGCTCGGGTTGTTTCTTGCATTGACGTAGGTCAGGTTGGACTTATTGTAAAGAGAAAGCGTACTCAGCCTGTTGCTGTTACAAAATAGCTTAGCCAGATTAGTCATGGAGTTAACATCTAGACTGGTCAAGTCGCAGTCCTCAGCATCCAGATAGGTGATTCCAGTGCAAGTGAGGATGCCCGTGATAGATTGCAGGTTATAATTATAATAGCACCTGAGATTTTTCAATGCGGTGTTATTCTGTACATTGAGGTAGGTCAAGGCATTGTTGTAGCAATTGAGCACGGTCAGTGACGTGCAGCTGCTGGCGTTGAGGTTTTTCAGCGCCGAATTACCCGTCACATTGAGTGTGGTCATGTTCGGGTTGATGTTGCAATACAGGGTTGAAAGCTGAGTCATGCTGGTCAGCGTGAGCGAGGTCAGTTTGTTGCCAGAGCAGTCCAGATAGGTCAGGTTGGATAAACTATTAACGTCACTTAGATCAGTAAAGGCGCAGTTGTAGCAATAGAGTTCCTTGAGTGCTGTGCAGTCTGTCAGGCCTGTGATTGTGGAAAGATTACTGTTACCACTACAATTGAACAGTGTCATTGCGGTGTTGCCTGACACATTGAGGGTTGACAAATTGTTACTGTAGCATCTGAAGGTGGTCATCAACGTACAGTTGTGGCAATCGATTGTGGTGAGTTGAGACTTGCTGGTTGCCGTCAGGCTCGTCAGCTTGGTACTGTTGCATCTGAGCGTTTTAAGCTTGGAGAGGTTGCTCAGGGCGAGCGAGGTAATGCCCGTTTCGTAGCAGATGAGTGTCTCAAGGTTGGTGCAACTGCCGATGCTCAACGAGGTCAGTTGGGTGTTGGGGGCGCAGTCCAGGTAGGTCAACTTGGTGTTGCTGTTCAAGTTAAGCGTTGTGAACGAGTTGTAGTAGCAGTAGAGCGTCTCGAGCGCGGTGAGCTTCTCGATACCCGTCATGTTGCTGATGCTCTTGTAGGATAGGTTGAGCGTGGTCAGGCTATTGACCTGGGCTGTGGTCATGTAGCCTGAGGGGTAGAGCGAGAGCATGTAGTTGCGGAAGTTTGCATCCGGGAAGGTGGTGGAGTTGATGTACACATCAGCTCGTGCCGCCAGCGTGGCCAGCAGCACCGTCAAGAGGGTAAAAAAGATTTTTCTCATAAATCAAATTCTTTTAAAAGTTAATAATATATCGATGTAAATGGTTAACAACTAAAACGGTCTCCCTTACCCGCGGGCAAGAAACTTCGATAAGTACAAGGATTAGGCCACAAATATAGCATATTCAATCGAAATACGCAAATAATTGTACTAAATTATTGCAGCGTTTATTAGGATCTTAAAGCAGTATCGTAAGAAGGTGTGAAATGGCGTTTTGGCTCAAAATCGTTGATTTTCAACCGAAAATTGACATTTTGGGCTCATTGGGTCGAGAATGCCGCAAATGCCTGTCAGTATTGGGTTTAGCGCCATTTCAGATTGCCTTGGTAGGGCAATTTGTGGCCTGAAAATTTGGTCAGTTCGATTGTTTTGACTACTTTTGCAGCACGAACCAATTACTAACAACTTATGCTAAGACGATTATTTTTAGCGCTTGCTGTTGTGATTGCTGTGGCTGCCGTGGGGCAGGAATTTACATTGCATGCTACCAAATATCACCCTGGACAGGGCGGTGCTGGTTGGGTAACAGCAAGCGGAGACCGAATCAATTACGATAAGTTGAAAAACTATCAGATTCGATGGGTCGCTCTCTCGCATGACATGTTCAAGCAACATGGATTCAAACTGGGCGACGTGATTATTGTGGAAAGTGAGACTAACCCCTCGGTCAATGGCGAGTGGGTGGTCAAGGACAAGATGGGACCGAGGCTGCGCAAGCGCATCGACTTCCTCACTCCCCGTGAGGACAAGAGGTTCCGCAATGGTGCCGTCACTATCCGCAAAAAGAAAAAGGCAGAGTAAACTCTACAGGAGTTTCCAACATTATTGAAGATGACGAGACAGATTACCTCTGCCTCGTCATCTTCATTTATATATATACCTTATCAATCAGTAATCGGGAATGCCGCCTTGTGCTTGTTCAGGGCCTTGAGGGCCTCCTGGACGGTCTTGTCGTTGCGGTTTACGATGGAAGCATAACCCTCGGGGCCAAAGATGTCGTGGGCGATAATTGCCTTAATTTTGGTCAATATCAGATCACGGGACTTGTTGATATAGTACCATCGCGGCGCAACGCCGTTCTCGGCTGCAAATTCGGCAAACTCTTTTAACAGCGAGTTGTCAATCGGCGTCGTACGCAAGAATTGCTTGTAGTCGCTCATTTGCTCAAGAGCCGTGCGGTTTTGCTCGCAATAGGTGAAGGCAAAACGCTGTAACAGAGCGGCATTTTCAACATCAATGAAGTAATTGGTGATTCCTGCCGTGTCTCGTGCGACAAACAAGTCAGGGATGATGCCGCCTCCACCATAGACGGTTCGGCCATGTAGTGTGGCAAATGCCTGGTTTTTGTCAATCCTGATGCTGTCTTTATTGAAGAGCTCGCCGTGCTTGAGGCGTTTCAGCAGTTCGTCATCATAATAGCCGGCATCCTGGTACTTGTAGTCCTTCTGGATGCAGCGTCCGCTGGGCGTGTAGTATCGGGCAGTGGTCAGACGGATGGCGCTGCTGTCAGGCAATACAAACTCCTTTTGCACCAATCCCTTGCCAAAGGAGCGTCGCCCCACGATGATAGCACGGTCATTATCTTGGAGCGCACCTGCAAAGATTTCACTGGCGCTAGCGCTGTACTCATCGATAAGGACTGCAAGTTCGACATTCTGGAATTGCCCTTTTCCATCACTTTTATATGAGTGATTATACTGCTTGTTCCTGCCGCGTGTGGTGACGATCGGTTGTCCTGCTGACAGGAACTCGTTGGCCATGAGCACCGCAATTTCCATATAGCCTCCGCCATTGCCTCTTACGTCAATCATGAAGCGCTTGGCACCTTGGACTTGCAGTTGGGTTAAGGCCTGCACAAATTCCTGTTGAGTGTTGCGCTCAAATTGGTTGACCTTGACATATCCTGTATTATAGTCAAGCAAGTAGTAGGAATCAATGGTTCTCTTTATGACCCTGTTGCGCGTCACTGTGAAGTCTAGAAACTTGGGATTGCCATGTCGTTGCACGCTCAACGTTACCTTGCTCCCATCGGGACCACTCAAGAGATTGTAAACCTCACCTGAGGTTTTCTTGATGTTGGCGGTTGGCTGCCCATCAATCTTCACTATGCAGTCTCCAGGCAGGACGCCGGCAATATCGCTTGGACCTGCGGGGACAATGCATTCAACATGAATCGTGTCGTTGAAGATGATGAGGACTGCGCCGATGTCAGGAATGACGCCGTCGGTATGTTCTCGAGTGATCTTGGAATTCTGAGAATCAAAGTAACAAGTGTGGGGGTCAAGTCCACTCAGGATGAAAGGGATGCTCCTTTTCATGAGGGCATCGGGGTTCACCGTGTCTACATATTCCTGGGCGATAAGGTCAAGAATGGCTTTTACCGTGGAATTATCGCTATCATAACTTGAAAGGGACCGTTGCTGGTAATGGCGGTCAATCAGGAAACCTGCCCCGAACGCAATCAGCGCTATGGCGATTGTTAACCAGATGGGCAGACTTTTTTCCCTCATTGTATTGCTGTTTGGTTACTTAGTCAACGATTGGGAAGGCCGCCTTGTGCTTGTTCAGGGCCTTGAGGGCCTCCTGGACGGTCTTGTCGTTGCGGTTCAGGATGGGGTAGAATGCCTGGTTGCCGAAGGTGTCGCGGGCAATCAGGGCCTTGAGGTTGGTCACGATGATGTCATGGGAACGGTTGATGTAGTACCAGCGGGGAGCAATACCGTTGCTGGCGGCATAGTCGGCAAAGTCCTTGATCAGGGCCTCGTCGCTGGGCGCCATGCGCAGGAACTGCTTGTAGTCCTCCATCTTGTTGAGCGACGCGCGGTTGTTGTTGCAGTAGGTGAAGGCATAGCGCTGCAACAGGCCGGCATTGGCCACCTCGATGTAATAGTTGGTAACGCCACTGGTGTCGCGCGCCACAAAGATGTCAGGCACGATGCCGCCCCCGCCATACACGGTGCGGCCGTGCAGGGTCGAGAACACCTGGTCCTTGTCAATCTTCATGCTGTCACGGCTGTAGAGCTCACCGTTCATGTAACGGTCAACCAATTCTTTCTCATAGTTGAGCATGCCCTGCTTGTAATCCTTCTGGATGCAGCGGCCGCTGGGCGTGTAGTACCGGGCCGTCGTCAAGCGGATGGCGCTGCTGTCAGGCAGGACAAATTCCTTCTGTACCAAGCCCTTGCCAAACGAGCGGCAACCCACAATCAGGCCGCGGTCATTGTCCTGCAGGGCGCCTGCGAAAATTTCGCTCGCGCTGGCGCTGAACTCATCGATCAGCACAGCCACTTCGGCATCCTGGAAAGAACCGTTGCCGTCGCTCCACACCTCGTTGTCGTCGCGTTTGTAACGCCCTTTGGTGAAGACGATCAGCTGATCGGCCGGCAGGAACTCGTTGACCATGAGCACGGCCATCTCCATGAAGCCGCCACCGTTGCCACGCAGGTCGATCATGTATCGCTTGGCCCCTTCCTCTGCCAGGTTAGCCATGGCAGTGATGAATTCGTCATAGGTGTGGCGCCCGAACTGGTTGATCTTGATGTAGCCCGTGTTCTTGTCAAGCATGTAGTAGGAATCCACGGTATTGACAGGGATGTCGCCACGTGTCACGGTAAACGTCAACAGTTTGCTGCTGTTCTGACGCTTGATGCCCAGTTTCACCTGGGTGTCCTTGTCACCGCGCAGGCGTTTCATCACCTCCCCGTTGCTGATCTTGGGGCCGGTAGCTACCGAGTCGTCGATCATGACAATCTTGTCACCCGGCATCAACCCGACCTTTTCGCTGGGGCCGCCGGGGATGACCTCCACCACGCCAATGGTGTCGTTGACCATGACAAACGAGATGCCGATGCCGCTGAACGAGCCGTTCAGGTCGTCGGTAGCCGCCTGCAGGTCCTCGGCACTGAAGTAACTCGTGTGAGGATCAAGGTTGCTCAGGATCTCGGGGATGCTCAATTCAATCAGGTCGTGCAGGTTGGTCGTGTCCACATAGTCCTGTGCGATAAGGTTGAGGATAGCGTTGAGTTTGCGGTCGTTTTCGGCAACAGGCTTGTTGACGGTGAAACGGCTGCCAATGAAGATGCCCACCACCACCGCCACGGCTATGGCGAGGGGTAACCAGATGGGTTGACGTGGGGACTTCTGTTTCATGTTTGTGTGATCGGGCCTAATGGATTATTTGTTCAGGGTGGCTAAATACTGTTCAACTTCTTGGTAATGGCTCTCGCTGTTGTCGCTCGTGATTTCCACTTGCTCATATTCGCCATTGCGCTCCCACAGGTGGATGACTTCGATGCCGGCGCGACAAAGCAGGTCAACTCCGTCGTGCATGCGGTAGTATTCGCCGAAAAGCACACGGCGGATGCCCGCCTGGATGATGAGTTTGCTGCACTCCATGCAAGGCGAGGTGGTCACATACAGTGTGGCCCCGTCGCTACTGTTGTTGCTGCGGGCCACCTTGGTGATCGCGTTGGCCTCGGCATGCAATACATAGGGCTTGGAGCGGTCGTCGTTCTCTTCCTCGCACACATTCTCAAACCCAGCAGGCGTGCCGTTATAGCCGTCGCTGATGATCATTTTGTCCTTGACAAGCAATGCGCCCACCTGACGGCGGCGGCAATAGGAGTTTTCGGCCCAGATCTGCGTCATGCGCAGGTATCTGGAGTCGAGCAATAGCTGTTTTTTCTCGCGAGCGTCCATCAATAGTTAAATTTAATCAGCAAAATTACTGCTTTATTTACAATTCAAACGGCAGAAATGCGCCTTTTTTTCAACATCATGCCATTTTTTATCTCATTTCCTCCTATTTGGACAAAAAGCAAGCCCCTGACTCGACGTCAAGGACTTGTTTTAACTAATTAACCTTCTAATACCATTAACATAAACCTTAAACATTTTGTTGGTGGAAACTTACTGGTCTCACGACGATCGGTTCACCTCAATCTTAAAAACTAATACCATGAAAAACCAATGCAAATTTAAAGCCAATTGTTTTTCCCACCTAATTTATTAATCAAAAAATGCGCTAAATTAACACTATTTAGCAGAAATCGGCCAAAAATCATCGAAATGACACTGATTTTTGGAATAAAATTACTATTTGAAGTCACTTTTTGCCGCCATTCATTGGCATTGAAATTGCAGGTTGAGGTAATCATCAATCCTCATCTTTGTGGGCAGCCATTGTCCTCATTGCTCAAGGAAGGCGGATTTAGATAAAATAACGTGGAAAAATGTGCTTTTACACAATAAATTATCGTATCTTTGTAGTTTATTAGCGCGAGTTTTTGGCTTTCGCTTACTGGTTAAATAGACATCTAACTGCTGTAAATAGAAGATATATAACAATTTACGAACTCATTTGTAGTGATGCGGACTTTAGTCGGCTACCGGTACTGCATTGTAGTTTGGTTTTAGATAGCTGGTTTATGAACACCAAAATTCAATCACAAGTCGCAATACTTGCTTTGGTAGATGCCACGCTGCTGGCGTGCCGCATGGATAAAAAGCAGGTAAGCAAGGCTTGTCGTACGACGAGGAAAGAAACCTGATACTTAAACAAAAATAAAATATCCAATTGTACTATTCTGAATATTTTGATGTATATGCGATTTTTTAATAGAAATAGTCTGCTTGTATTAAGCGCTCTGCTGTTATTCGCTTCATGCGAGCACGACGAGCCAGTCGACCCCATCAAGCCGGTTGGGGAGCGCACGGTGCTGGTGCTGACCAGCGAAGGTCACATTTATGACCAGACGGGCAAGCTGGTTGTGGAGCTTCCAAACTGCACCTATGCCTCTGAAATCATTGCCGATGGTGATGACTATTTCGTGGCAGGAGTCCAATCAAAGGACCGTGTAGGTTATTGGAAGAACGGCAAGTGGAACACGTTGCATGTTGATTTCATCGACGATGTGGACCACTGGACCTACGGTATCGGCAAGTGGGATTACTATATCTTCTTGCTTGATCCCCCCAACGTGCTCAAGAACAGCGGTATTTTCCCGCTTGAAAACTGCCACGATTTCATTCCCGCCGATCATGCGCTCAGGGTCAGTGAAGGCAAATGCTATGTGATCGGCTATGCGTTTGGCGACGATGATCCTGACGGCCATTATCTGCCTGTACTCTTCACAAATTATAAGAAAGAGTATCTCCCTATGCCCGAGGGCGCCAGGACGGGGGAGTGTCAGGCCCTCTATGTCTATGACCGCAACCACACTGTCATCGGCGGCCTCATTGATCGTATGCCAGCCGTCTGGATTGATAAGCAGTACCAGATTTATGATATCAGCTATCCCAGGGATACGGTAGAAGGCGGATTCTTTTATGGACGCATCGAGACCATCACGATGTGCAATGGCCATATCTATGCTGCCGGCTTTGAAATCGACCAAGAGGGAAATCTTGTCGCTACATTGTGGACTGACGGCATCCCGGCGCACTATGCCACAAAAGAAGGCGATAACATCACATCGCAGGCCATCGAGATTTACAGCTATGGCAATGATGTGTATATGCTTACCTCAGAGTACCACTCAGATACCAATCAGTATGCCAATTATTTGTGGATGAATGGCCAACTCATGATGACCTATCCCGATATCGAAGCATCAGGATTTACAGTACTATAAAACAAGACAACAAAAACTAACAAATAAATCGATATGATGTATAAGAGAGCAATATATCTGGCGGTGATGGCACTGGCCGCTTTGTCTTCAATGGGTCAGATTGTCACGTCAATAAAAGGCGTGGAACAAAAGCAGTTCAATGTGGACAGCATTATTGATGACTTTGACAGCCGTCCAGCCTTTGGCATCTATAAGGACACTTATTTTGTCGGTGGTACGGCATTGAACCACAAGCCCACTGAGTACAATAGCGATGTTAAGTTCCAAATCAGCTTCCGCCACAGGCTCACCAAGTCCATTCTGCCGTTCCACAGCCACCTGTTCCTGGCTTACTCGCAGAAAGCGATATGGAACGTGTTTGAGGAATCGCTGCCTTTCCACGACCTGAACTTCAATCCCGGCATCGGTGTGCAGAATCTGGTTGTGCATAATGGTAGACTTGTTGGAAATGCTACGATCATGCTCGAACATGAGTCCAACGGACGCGACGGCGAGGCCTCGCGTAGCTGGAACAAAGTTACATTCGGCTATGCGGCAGTTATCGACCCTCAACTGGAGGTGTATGCCAAGACATGGATTCCCATCATCGACGGACAGCAGAACAAGGATATCCTCAAGTACTGCGGTATCTTCCAGACGGGTACACAGTATATCTCTGAAAACAAGCGTTGGGTGGCCGATGTCACCTTGGTGAAGCGCCAGGGATGGAACTTCAACTTCAACACGATTGTGAACGTGGGATTCCGTGTCAGCAAGAGGGAAAACCAGTTCCTGATGCTGCACTTCTATAACGGCTATGGCGAGAACATGCTGGACTACAATAAGTACCACTGCCGCCTGCGCATCGGCTTGTTGATTCGCCCGAATTTCTTCAGCGACTTCTAAATTATTTTTATCCCGATATTGCAGTTGAGAATGAGAAACTATTGCCTGGTGTTGATACTCACGCTTTGCTTGCCGATGCTGTCATGGGGACAGTCATCGGAGCCTCTTGTTGTCCTGCAGCAAGACAGCCTGCAACAACTGGTTGATACCGTTCAACACCAGAGCAAGATTCAGAAGGCCAAGTCGCGATTCCAGCAACGCATCGACGACAAACTCAACGAACCGTATGACACCACGCGCAACAGTGGTTACTGGTGGCGTGCCCTCAAACACGGTAAGATAAACTTCAAGGACAGCACGATGGGCTATCCAAAATTCGTGATGTTCTGCTACAAGACTTACATCTGGGGTGACCGCACTTTCAACAGCTATGACACTGCCTATGTGAAGGCCACCGGCAAGAACTGGAAACTCATCCTCAAGAGCGATAACTGGGTGGATTCCTACATCGGACGTCCTTTCAAGGATGTGAAAATGGTAATGAACAGCAACCTGGTGTCAAACATCGGTTTGTCGCTGTCGTTCATGGCGGTGAGTCTGGGTTATTCGGTAAATGTAAGCAACCTGCTCCATGGCAGCAACCTGTCGAACAAAGTCGATTTCTCGTTCACCTGCGCCCGCTTTACCGCCGATGCCTACTATTGGGAAAACAGCAACCAGACCAACGTCATCTTTTCTGATGAGACCCACGACCGCTACAAGTTCAAGCAGTCGGGAATGACCCGCAAGGCGATGGGCGTGACAGGCTATTACTTCTTCAACAATCGCCGCTATGCCCAGGCGGCAGCCTACTGCTTCTCCAAGTATCAGAAACGCAGCGCCGGTTCATGGCTGGCAGGCATCAGTCTGCAGCACTTCGACGTGAAATTTGATGAAGAGCAGTTGCCCGAGGAGTCGCGTGCTGCCCTGGTCAAGTATGCCTCACAGGGGTACTTGACTCGCGTGCTCTACAACGACTATTGCGTGCTGTTCGGCTACGGCCACAACTGGGTGCTTGGGCGTAACTGGCTGATAAACACTACGGTGACTCCCTATCTGGGCTATCGCTACAACCATTTCCACGACGACGGCAACATGTCGAGTGCCGTGTCGCTCAATGTGCGAGTGCGCTCAGCAGCTGTTTACAACCACAAGAATTACTTTATGGGGTTCCAAGGATTTGCCGACCATCACCGCTACAAGAGCAAAAACAGCCGTTTGGTCAATTCCACGATCGATTTCACGGCACTGGTGGGCATCAGGTTTTAAGTAGATAATTAACAAATTATATAACGACATGAATATGAAAAATGCTTTAATGTGGGTGGCAGTAATTGGCACGGCGGTCAGTGTACTGACGTCATGCAAACTGGACATGCCTAAGGAAACGGAGACCTCGTTTGAAACGATGACAGTAGATACCACTGACATCGAATTACCCGTGAAGTTCAGTGCGAAAATGAAAGGACAGGCCGATGTGACCATTTCGCCGCAGGTGAGTGGCCAGCTGATGAAAATCTATGTGACCGAGGGTCAGCAGGTGAGCCGAGGCCAGACGCTGTTCGTCATCGACTCGCGCAATGCCCAGCATGAGGTGGATGCCGCCAGGGCCAATCTCCAGGCGGCCCAGGCCAATCTCCAAGCCGCCAACGCCCAGGCCAATAGTGCCAAACTGGAGTATGAGAGCAACAAAAACCTGTTCGAGAAGAATATAGTGAGCAGCTATATGCTGGAGAACTCCTTGAACAACTATAAGCAGGCGCAGGCCGCAGTCAGCCAGGCCAAGGCCTCGGTCACCCAGGCGCAGGCCGCTTTGAAACGCGCCAGGGTGAACCTCGGCTTCTGCACCCTTACCTCACCGGTGTCGGGTGTGATTGGCGAGATCAATGTCTTTGCCGGCGACATGGTGTCACCTGGCACTCAACTGACTATCGTCAGCGGCAACAAGCAGATGGAAGCTGAATTCTCGGTGCCCGAGTCGCTGATTGAGGCAAATATGTCGTCGAGTTACACTCAGAGTGACAAAGCCAAACACATCGCCTCAATGCCCGAGGTGACCTTCATCATGAAGAACGGTACTGAATATCAATACAAAGGCCGCATCTCCAGCTTGACCGGTATGGTGAACGCTGCAACGGGCAGTCTCTCCTGTAAGGCCACCTTTCCCAATCCTGAGGGCAAACTGTTCTCCGGTATGCAGGGCTCCATCATTTTGCCGGCTGCCCAAAAGAGCGTGATAGTAATTCCCCAGACGGCCGTGGTGAAACTCCAGGACAAGTCTTTGGTTTATGTTGTAAAGGCCGATAGCACAGCAACAGCGGTTACCGTGGTGACGACTGATGCCCGCAACGGCAAAGACCTTATCGTGACCGAGGGCCTGAATATTGGAGACCGCATCGTGACCGTTGGCGCCAACAACTTGCAGGAAGGCCAGCGTGTCTTGTTCCCCACAGCCAAAAAGAAAGACTAAACCATTATGAAGAATAACATCTTCATCAACAGATACGTGATGGCGTGCGCAATAGCGATCGTCATCACGCTGGTGGGCCTTATCTGCATGAGCACATTGCCCATCGAGCAATATCCCAACATCGCACCGCCCACGGTGCGCGTATCCACCTCCTATACCGGTGCCGACGCCAACACCATCATGAAGGCGGTGGTACAACCGCTCGAAGAGAACATCAACGGTGTGCCGGGCATGACTTATATCACCAGTTCGGCATCGGCATCGGGTGATGTCTCAATCCAGGTCTATTTCGAACAGGGAACCGACCCCGATCTGGCGGCCGTGAACGTGCAGAACCGGGTTAGCCGTGCGACAGCGTTGCTGCCGTCGGAGGTGACGAAAGTGGGCGTGCAAGTGATGAAGCAGCAGAGCAACATTCTGCATATCGGTTCGCTGAAAAGTGTTGACGGCAAATACGATACCGACTTCATTGCCAACTACATCGACATTAACGTGAAACCACGACTGATGCGCATCACCGGCGTGGGCGACGTGATGGCCCTGGGTAACACCTATGCCTTGCGCATCTGGCTCAAGCCCGATGTGATGGCGCAGTACGGTCTGGAGCCTAACGACGTCTTTGCCGCAATCGGTGGCCAGAGTTTTGTCGCCGCCACGGGTTCACTGGGTGAGCAGTCCGAGAATGCCTACCAATACTCGATGGAATACAAGGGTACATTGAAAACTGTCGAAGAATTCAACGACATCGTGCTGCGTACTAGCGAAGGCGGTCACCTGCTGCACTTGGGCGACGTGGCCGATGTGGAAATCGGTGCCGTGAGCTATAACTTCACGTCGAACATCGACGGCAAGCCGGGTACCATCTATATGGTGTTCCAAGCCCCCGGTGCCAATGCTACCGAAGTGAATGCCCGCATACAAAAGTTGTATGATGAGTTGAAGCCCACGATGCCCGCCGGTCTTGAATTCGAGATTCTGGAGACCAGCGATGACTTCCTCTTTGCCGCTATCCACAACGTGGTGGAGACCCTGGTTATCGCCATCATCCTGGTAATCCTGGTGGTTTACTTCTTCTTGCAGAATTTCAAGGCGACGGTTATCCCCTCGGTGTCGATTATCGTGTCATTGTTGGGCACATTTGCCATCGTTAAGTTGGCGGGATTCTCACTCAACATTCTGACACTATTCGCACTGGTGCTCGCCATCGGTACGGTGGTCGATGACGCCATTGTCGTCGTCGAGGCGGTCATGGCAAAAATGGAGAGCGGCATCACCGATGCCCGTCGCGCCACTCGTGAGGCGATGAGTGACGTGTCGATTGCCGTTATCTCTTGTACACTGGTGTTCATGGCCGTGTTCATCCCTGTGGCCTTCATGCCAGGCACGTCGGGCTCGTTCTTCACGCAGTTCGGTGTTACACTGGCTTCGGCTGTGGGCCTGTCGTGTGTGTCGGCCCTGATTTTGTGTCCCGCCCTGTGCGCCCTCATGATGCGCTACTCTGAGGACAAGAAGGACCGTAAGAACCTGAACTACTACGTCACCAAGGCCTATACTGTCAGTTACAACGCCATTCTCAACAAGTACAAGAAGAGCGTCAGCAAGTTTATCAAACGTCCGAAATTGGCATGGATACTGCTGGCCATCACTGCAGTGTTGCTGGTCATCTTCATGCGTGGCCTGCCCTCAGGTCTTGTACCGCAAGAGGACCAAGGCGTGTTCTTCGCCGAGGTAAGAGCACCCGAAGGCTGCACCCTGTATGAGACACAGGAGATTGTCAAGAAGGTGGAGGAGAAAGTGAAGAAGATCCCCGAGCTGGAAAGCTACGCTGTAGTCAGCGGCTACGGTATGATGGCCGGACGATCGGGTAGCTGTTACGCCACGCTCATCATCCGCCTGAAGAACTGGGACGACCGCTCGGGCATGAATCACAACATCATGCTCGTGTATGGCCGTTTCGCCATGGACTGCAAGGACATCAAGAATGCAAAGGTTATCCCGTTCCAGATGCCCCAGGTTCCCGGCTATGGCAGCAACAGCAGTGTCAACCTAGTGTTGCAGGACATGAACGACCGTGACATGTCGGAGTTCAATGCTGATGCCACCAACTTCCTTGCCAAACTGAATGAACGGCCCGAAATCATGATGGCGATGTCCACCTACTCCGAGCGTTTCCCGAAGTATCAGGTCAACGTTGACGCGACGCAGTGCGACCGGGCTGGTGTATCGCCCTCTGCCGTGCTCAAGACCCTGGGCGCTTATTGCGGCGGTACCTATGTGGGCAACTTCAACCAGTTCGGTAAGGTCTATCGCATCATGGCCAATGCTGCTCCTGAATACCGTCTCGACCCATCGTCGCTCAACAATATCTTCGTGAAAGTGCGCGGTGGCAAGATGGCGCCTATTTCAGAGTTTGTTACTCTGAAGGAAGTCGTCGGTTCGGCATCAGTCGATCACTTCAACCTGTTCCAGAGCATCACCTGCGGTGTGATGACCGCCAGCGGATACTCTGAGGGTGATGCTCACAAGGCCATCGCCGAAGTGTTCAAGGAGTCGATGCCTAACGGCTACAGCTACGAGTACGGCGGCATGTCACGCGAGGTCGAGGAGGCTGCGGGCTCCAACGCCACGGCCCTGATTTATGTCATCTGTGTCATCCTCATCTACCTCATCCTGGCTTCGCTCTATAACTCGTGGTTTACCCCGTGGGCTGTGCTGCTGAGTGTGCCCTTCGGACTCATGGGCTCGTTTGGTGCCATTTGGCTGGTATCGCTGCTCAAACTGCCAGGTATGGAGAACAACATCTACTTGCAGACGGGTGTCATTATGCTCATCGGTCTGTTGGCCAAGACGGCTATCCTCATCACCGAGTATGCCTCGGAGCGCAGGGCGCAGGGTATGGCTATCCGCGATGCCGCCTTTGCGGCCTGTGAGGAACGTCTGCGTCCCATCCTGATGACTGTCGTCACGATGATTGCTGGTATGATTCCTCTTATCATCGCAGGCGGTGCCGGAGCCAACGGTAACCGCGTGCTCGCCCTTGGCGTGGTCGCAGGTATGGCTGTAGGTACTCTTGCACTTCTCTATGTGGTGCCCGTGTTCTTCATAGTATTCCAAAAACTGCACGAAAAGTTCCAGGGTAAGGAAGTTGCACTTGAACAAGAGGCTGTTGAAGAGATTAAATAATGGAAAAACATTGATAACGATATGAGAAAGAACATCATTATTATATTTGCCGCCAGCATGATGCTCACGGGTTGTGGCCTGCACAATAAGTACGAGCAAAAGACCATGATGTCTTCGGCCGACGTTTTCGGCACGACACAGGACATCCTGACGGCTGCGGGCGAAACGTCGATGGCACAGATGTCGTGGCGTGAGTTCTTCACCGATCCCTTGCTACAACAGCTCATCGAACAGGTGCTGGCCAGCAATACCGACCTGAATTCTGCCCGCATAGCCGTGGGGAAGAGTGAAGCGGCGCTGGATGCCGCCAAAAAGGCTTACCTGCCGTCGGTCTATTTCTCCCCATCCGGCTCATTGTCAAGTTTTGATTTCGGCAAAGTCGGCAAAACCTATAACATGCCGCTTCAAATCAGTATGGATTTTGACGCCTTTGGCTCCATTACCAACAAGAAGCGTGCTGCCAATGCGGTATTACTCCAGAGCCAAGTTTATGAAGAAGCCATGAGGGCCAACCTTGTCTCTGCAGTGGCGCAACAGTATTATATGCTGCAGCTTCTCGACCGCCAGTTGGAGATCCTGACCGCTACCGACAGCCTGTGGAACGCTTCGCTGGAGACTGAGAAGACGCTGTGGGAAAACGGCAAGATTTATTCTACCGCCGTCAACCAGATGGAGTCATCCTACCTCAATGTGAAGACGCAGATCGTTGACACACGCCGCAACATCCGCAGCGTGGAAAATGCCATCAGCAGTCTGCTGGCTGAAACGCCTCAGCACATCGAGCGCAGTCGGTGGGGTAGTGCCGCCTTGCCTGAGCACCCTGACTACAGCACCGGCCAGAGGATGTTTGACACGAAGTTCATTCAGATCGGCGTTCCCGCCGCAATGCTTGAATTGCGTCCCGACGTCCGCCTGGCAAACTTCGCCATGGAGGAAGCCTTCTACAACACCCAGGCCGCCCGAGCTGCGTTTTACCCTAGCATCAACCTGTCGGGTGTCGCTGGATGGACCAACAGCGCAGGCAGCATGGTGGTGAACCCTGGTAAGATATTGCTGAACGCGGTGGCTTCGCTCTCGCAGCCCATCTATGCCCGCGGCCAAATCAAGGCCAACCACAAAATTGCCCAACTCACCGAGGAAGACCTGCAACGCAAATACGTCCAGACCGTCATCGATGCAGGCAACCAGGTGAACGAAGCTCTGGCTGACTGTCAGGCCGCCCGCGAGAAACACGGCTACTACCACCGCCAGGTAGAGGTGTTGCGTCAAGCCTATGTGGGAACACATGAGCTGATGGACAACGGCAAGAGCAACTATCTTGAAGTGTTGACTGCCCAAGAGTCGCTGCTTAATGCCCAACTCAGCGAGGCGATGAACATGTACTACGGCGCACAAGCCGTCATTGCCCTCTACATCGCCCTCGGCGGCGGCACCCGGTAAAGCTGCAGCGGCGCTACGAAACGCCTTTTACATTGGCAGCGAGCATCGGAATAGAACAAAATGAAAGAAAAAAAGATACTACAATGGTTAGTTTGAAGAAACATTTAGAAGAAGAGGCAGCACGTTGTCTGCTCTGTGCCGATGCACCATGCAGCCAGGTATGTGAGAAAGGCGACCCGGCACGGGCTATCCGTGCTATCCGCTTTGGTAATGAAGCGTTGGCCGGCAGATGGATTGCCGAATGTTCAGACGAAGAATTGGAGGCAGCCGAAATAGCCTGCATCCATTATGACCGCCCTATTCGCATCAAGGAAATGCTACGCTCTATTGCCACTGAGAATGTCGCTGCCGAAATACCCTTACCCAGCTTGAAGATTGATTTCTGCGGCATTCCGTGCGAGAACCCGTTCTTCCTGGCTTCATCGTCAATCTGCACCAACTACGAGATGGTGGCGCGTGCCTTCGATGCCGGCTGGGCAGGTGTTTTCTATAAAACCATTTGCATGCAGGACATACGCGAAGTGTCGCCACGTTTCGATGCCTGTCAGCAGGAGGGCTCGTCTGATTTCTATGCCTTCCGCAACATGGAACAGTTAAGCGAGAATCCTGTGGATGTGGACTTAGACATCCTGCATCGACTCAAACAAAACTATCCGTCGAAGGTCGTTGTTGCCAGCATCATGGGACAGACCGAAGAACAATGGATAGAACTGGCAAAGATGGCCGAGGCGGCCGGCGTCGATGCCATCGAGCTGAACTTCTCGTGCCCTCAGATGCGGCTCACGGGCATGGGTAGCGATGTGGGACAAAACGCCGAACAGGTGCTGTTCTATACATCCTTTGTCAAACGCAGTGTCTCGATACCCGTCATTCCGAAGATGACACCCAATGTTACCCACATCACCGAACCGACGATGGCCGTGTACTTTGCCGGTGCCGATGCCATATCGGCCATCAACACCATCAAGAGTGTGACGATGGGCAGCCGCGCCTTAGTCTCAGGACACAAAACCATTTCGGGCCTCTCAGGAAGGGCCGTGCGCCCCATTGCCCTCCGACACATTCTGGAGATGGCACAGACCCCGATGACACGTACCGCTCCTAAGCATGACGATTCCCAAAATGACATGTATGGGAAAGGGTTGGAGATAAGCGGTATAGGTGGCATCGAGACATGGCACGACGCATTGGAATTCATTCAGCTGGGATGTCGCAATGTGCAGGTTTGCACTGCTGTGATGCAGTACGGCTACCGTATCATCGACGACTTGATTCTCGGTATGCAGCATTACCTTGCCGAGCGAGGTGTCTCCTCTCTTGATGAACTGGTCGGGGAGGAACTGCCGAACTTCGTCACGCCCACTGACCTCGACCGCGATACTATCGTCTATCCAATGATTGATCGCGACAAATGTATCGGATGTGGGCGCTGCTATGTTTCTTGTCAGGATGGCGGCCATCAGGCCATCGACTTTGACAGCGCGACCCGCCAACCTCGCATCGTCGGCACCAAGTGCGTAGGCTGTCACCTTTGCCGTCTGGTCTGCCCTGCGGGCGCCATCGGCATTTCCAAACGAATCGCCAAGAAAGAATAGAATTATTTTGGGATAGAAGAATAAGTAATGAAAACTACGTTGATAAAGCATCTGATGATGACTTCAATGGTGCGATCGGCTATGCTCGTGCTATTGGTATTGTTGCCCATGACGGTAGAAGCTCAAACTGTGTTGACGCTCGACAGTTGCAGGGCAATGGCACTGACTAACAACAAACAGATGGGCGTGGCACGGGTGAAGCAAGAAGTGAACGCTGACCTGCAAAAATCGGCTCGCACTAAGTATCTGCCGCAAGTGAATGCCCTTGCCGGCTATGAGTGGATGAGTAGGGAAGTCTCCATCTTGAACAACGAGCAGAAGTCGGTATTGAGCAATATGGGAACCAATGCGTCCACAAGCTTGCAGAGCGCCTTGGCTCCGTTGGTGTCGCAGTTGCCGTCTGAAACGCAATCGCGCGTGGCACAGGATTTATCCCAGTTTGCCGGTGCGCTCAATCAGGTAGGGATGGGTATCGTGGACGGATTCCGCACGGACACTCGAAACACGATAGCAGGTGCCGTGACTGTGACACAGCCGTTGTATATGGGCGGTGCCATCGATGCGGCGAACAGGATTGCCGACATCAACGTGGAGATGGCTGCTAACGCCCTTGATGCGACTCAGCAAAGCACACTTTTCAATATTGACCATGCCTACTGGCAGGTGGTGTCGCTGAGCCACAAGCAGAAACTGGCCGAGAGTTATGTCGAACTGGTCAAGAAACTCCAGAGCGACGTGCAAAAAATGATTGACAAGGGCGTGGCCGTAAAGGGCGACGGGCTGAGTGTCGGCGTGAGAGTGAACGAGGCCGAGATAGCACTGATGGAAGCCAAAGACGGTCTTGCGCTATCGAAGATGCTGCTCTGCCAACTGTGCGGGCTGCCAGTCGATGAGAATATTACACTCGCCGATGAGGCGCGGGATGACCTGTCAGAATACGCTAACACGTATGGGTTAACCGAAGTCTCTATTGAGACCGCAACAACCAATCGTCCCGAATTGAAACTGTTGCAGAACACAATCGACCTGACCAGCCAGACGACGAAAGCACTGAAGGCGGCCAACTTGCCACAGGTTATGTTGACGGGCGGCTACGCCGTGAGCAATCCTAACACATTCAACGGCTTTGAGAAGAAGTTCGGGGGATTTTGGCACGCGGGCTTGCTGGTGCGCATACCCATCTGGAACTGGGGCGATGTGAAGCATAAGGTGAGCGCCTCGGAGGGAGCCACGACAATCGCCCGCCTGGAGCTGGCCGAAGCTCGCGAGATGGTGGAGCTGCAAGTGAACCAGGGCATCTTCAGAGTGAACGAGGCCAACAAGAAACTTGAAATGGCCAAGGCGAATGTCGCCAATGCCAACGAAAACCTGCGCATGGCAAATCTTGGCTTCAAGGAGGGCACGGTATCCCATACCGTCGTCATGGAGGCGCAGACCGCCTGGCAACTGGCTCAGTCGAAGAAGATTGATGCAGAAATCGGCGTCAAACTGTCTCAGGTGGAACTGCAAAAGGCCCTCGGTACGTTAAGGTAATTTATTGATTATCATTATAATAGCAAGTATATGTCAAACCAAGCAAAACAACAGCATAACAATATCCTGCTGGCTGTTGCAGGATTTGTAATAGTAGTTGCCATCGTCGCTCTCATCGGATTTCTCGCCCTAGACCGCACCCCGGCGGAAATCCAGGGAGAGATTGAGGTCGAGGAGTATCGTGTGTCGGGCAAAGTGCCCGGTCGTATTCTGAGGCTTTGCGTCAAGGAGGGCGATACGGTGAAGGCAGGCGACGTGCTGGCTGTCATTGAAGCCCCCGAGGTGGATGCGAAAATGTCTCAGGCTCAGAGTGCCGTCGATGCCGCATCGGCTCTTGAGCAGATGGCGAAGAACGGAGCCCGCAAAGAGACGATTCAATCTGCCGCACAACTCCTGGAACAGGCGAAGTCGGGTCTGGAACTCGCCGAGAAATCCTATAACCGCGTCAAGCAACTGTACGAAGAAGAAGTGGTGTCGGCACAGAAGTTTGATGAGGCTGAGGCAATGTACAAGTCAGCCCAGGCTCAGGTAAAAGCCGCACAAAGTCAGTACGATATGGCCGTAAGAGGTGCTCGTGCTGAGGAAAAGCGCGCTGCATCGGCCACCGTAGGTCAGGCTCGTGGAGCGGTACAGGAGGTGTCAAGTTATCTCCGTGAGACCGTGCAGGTTGCGCAGATGGATGGTGAGGTGACAGATGTATATCCGAAAGTGGGCGAACTTGTCGGCACAGGCACCCCCATCATGTCTATTGCTATGATGGACGATGCTTGGGCCACATTCAACATCCGCGAAGACCAGTTGAAGAATGTGAAGATAGGATCTGAAATAAAGGTCAGCATACCTGCTCTTGAGCGGGAAGTGACCATGAAGGTCTATTACATAAAGGATAAGGGCTCGTTTGCCTCGTGGAAGGCCACAAAGGCCAACGGCCAGTACGATCAGAAGACCTTTGAGGTAAAGGCCCGCCCGACAGAGAAAATCGACGGCATCCGTCCCGGCATGTCGGTGATTCTTAAAAGTAAATAATTAATGAAGATCATTTCTCAAATCTTCAACATAGCACTGCGGGAACTGGACATCTTGCGAAAGAACCGTATCTACGGCTTTTGTATGGTGGTGTTCCCTGTTGTGCTTGTGCTGTTCTTTACTACGATGCTCGATGACGGACTGCCACAGGATTTGCCCATCGGGGTTGTCGACCATGATAACAGCGCGACATCGCGCGGCCTTATCCGCAATCTCGATGCTATGCAGAACTCACGCGTCGTTTATCGTTTCTCGTCGGTAACCGAAGCCCGTAATGCCATGCAGGAGGGCAAAGTCTATGCCTACCTGTATATCCCCAGTGGCATGTCAGAGAAGCTTATTTCTGGACGGCAACCGAAGATTTCATACTACTATACGATGACATGTCTCTCTGCCGGCTCGATGGCCTCAAAGGACATGAAAACCATAGGCATGCTCGGCTCAATGGCCGTAGGACGCGCCGTGCTTAGTGCCAAGGGTGCCACCGACCGCCAAATCAGAGCGGCACTGCAGCCCGTCAGCATCGACGCGCACATGATCGCCAATCCGTACGGTAGTTACAACTATAGCCTGACCACCGTATTCGTGCCAGGCATCTTGATGCTCTTCATGGCACTGCTATCGGCTTATGCCATCGGAATGGAACTGAAGTTCGACACGGGTAAGGAATGGCTGGCCCTTGCCGACGGCAACATCTTTGTGGCTATCATAGGCAAGTATCTCGTTCACGCTCTAGTGTTCCTGCTCGTGATATTCCTCTACCAGTACTACATCTTCAATGTGCTCCATTTCCCGCATCTTGGCGGCGTGTGGAGTATCGTGCGTCTCACCCTCTTGCAAGTTGCGGCATCACTCGGTTTTGGCATCTTTGCCTTTGGCTTGATGCCTTCGTTGCGCATGTCGATGAGCATCAGCTCATTGTGGTTTGTGCTCGGCATCTCGATGTGCGGCTCGGCATTCCCCGTTATGGGCATGGATGCACCGCTGCAGGCCATGTCGTGGCTCTTCCCGCTGCGCCACTACTGGATGCTCTACCAGGCGACGGTGCTCAACGGATTCCCTGTCATTGATGTTTGGTTCCATCTTGTGGCACTTGTGGCCTTCACGCTCCTGCCTTGGATGGTGCTCCGAAAAGTCAAAAACGCAATCCTCAATTATGTCTATATTCCATAAGATAAGAGAGCATATCACTGACGTGCTATATATCTGGCGGCAGGAGATGAAGCAGGTCATCCGCGACGAGGGTGTACTCATGTTTCTCGTAGTCGTCCCTTTAGGCTACCCACTGCTTTATTCGTGGATATACAACAATGAGTCAGTCCACGAGGTGCCTGTGGTCGTGGTTGACCAGTCGCACTCGGCGCTGTCGCGCCAGTTCATCCGCGATTGCGATGCCACGCCCGATGTTGAGGTGAAATACTATGCCGAGGACCTCAACGAGGCCCAATCGCTCATCAGCCGACAGATTGCCAAGGGAATTTATCTATTCCCGTCTGACTTTGCCACCAACATTATGCGAGGCGAACAGGGCACTGTCAGCGTTTATTGCGATATGTCGCTCATGCTGGCCTATAAGGCTGTCTATCAGACTGCTGTGGTCGAGTCTATGAGGCTCGGTGCAGGGCTGAATATCAAAAAAGCGGGTAATTTTTCTAAACGCGAGGACGCCATCACCGCACAGCCCCTTGCTGTCGATGATGTAGCCATGTTCAACCCCTCGGGAGGCTATGGATCATGCGTCTTGCCTGCCGTACTCATGCTACTCCTTCAACAAGCACTTGCCCTCGGCATTGGCATGGCCGCCGGTACAGCACGCGAGCGCCACCGCAACGGTCAGCTCATTCCCGATGACGATCCGCACTACCGTGGAGCCTACCGCATCGTTTGGGGTAAAGCACTCTGCTATGGCATGATAGGTGCCGTGGCAGCCGCCTATCTTTCGATGGCGGTTCCCCGCATGTTTTCCTTCCCGCAGTTGGCCGATGGCTGGACACTGCTGTTGATGTTGCTGCCCTATACCATTGCCAGCATCTTCTTTGGCATGACCGTTTCCTGTCTCGTGCGATACCGAGAAAACGTCATGCTTATTATGGTCTTCGTCTCAGTCCCCTTGCTTTTCCTGACCGGTGTGTCCTGGCCGCAGTCCAGCATCCCCGGAGCCTGGCAGGGCGTGTCGTGGCTCTTCCCCAGCACCTTCGGAGTTCGCGCATTCATCCGCATCAACTCTATGGGTGCCTCTTTTGGCCAAATTCTTCCCGAAATTCGCATTCTTTGGATTCAGGCTGCCGCCTATCTCGGTATGGCATGTCTCGTTTATCGCCACCAGTTCCGGTTGGCCAGGAAGTGGAGTAATCGCACTGAGTGAGAACACGGCTTTTTTGGCTTGGACTCATGGAATACTTGCATTTTAACACCGAGGAATATAATTCAATCAAAACAACATATCATCATGGTGAAGAAACTATTAGTTTTCAGTTTTTTACTGATATTATCGGTTGTATCACTCAAGGCGCAACGTGTTCAGGTGGTTGATACCGATGGATTACCCATCGCGGCCGTGTGCGTGACCAACGAGAAGGGTGCTCTTGTGGGCTCTACCGACCACGACGGCTGGCTCGAGGACGCCAAGGGTGTAAAACACCTCTTCTTCTCACACGTGGCTTTCAAGCCCAAGGATGTGAATATCGACACGATTCCGAGCCGGTGTGTGGTGATGCAGGATGAGAACTTCCAACTCGCCGAGTTGGAGGTCAAGCCCAAGGAACTGCTCTACGTGCAGACCTATTACCGTTGCATTTATGTCTGCGACGAGGGTCCCATCTACTTTCGTGCCGGCGTGGTGGACAACACGTACGAGTTGGCCAAAAAGAAGATATCCTCCAAGACACGCAGCGTCTCACGAGGCATGAACGGCTTCATGCGCTTTGTGCTCAGCACGCTCGTCGGCCATTATATCGACGAGTGGGCACGCATCGATACTGCGACTTATTACAGTAGAATCCTGAAACATGTCGATAAGGGCAACCTGTTCATCACCGAGGGGCCCTCGGGGCGCCGACTGGTGAGCGACACCATCTCGGTACTGGGCTACATCGACGAAGACCTGCAGGCGGGCCAACGCATCACCAATTTCGACAAATGGACTTACAAGGACCACCTGGAAGCTACCGAAGCTGCCGCCAAGGAAGCCAAAACCGGCAAGAAGCAAAAGCAGAAAAAGGAGAAATACAGCGATGAGAACAACAGTAACTACGAGGTCTATAACATTGACGAGAACGGGAACTCCCGCATCGATGACCTGGTAATGAGACAGATTCTCGCGTCGGGGCACTTCAAGAGGACCGATCAGGATTACATCATCCTGCTTGAGACCTACACCATCGGGCGTGACTACATCGACAAGAAGGAGTTCAAGCAGACGCGCAAGGAGAACGAGGTTGAGATGGACATCAACGAACTGCGGCAGCTGGAGCAAAATCACCACATCCCGCCCCTGGCGCCTAACCTCAAGGCTGCCGTCGATGAACTTTTCAAGAAAGAACTTAATGATTAAAGCCTATGTAATATAGGGGCGGTTCTTCTTGCTGCCTTTGCACTTGAATAATTGTCATTATTTCAAAGGTAGCATGAATAACAATTATTCCAAAATAGATACAAATACCCCTGCGCTGGAAAAAAGGAACGGGGGGACATTGGGGGGAATCACCGAGGAGAACAAAAAAATAAGCGACTGAATTTCAGTCGCTTATTTTTGTATTGTGGAGCATAGCGCTTTATGGAGCGGGACGGATTGACACCCATAGAATCGATAATGCATTGTTTATCAATTAGTTAGCTATATCCATCAATTCGATTAGTGTCGACTAAAGCCCCGTTATCCCGTAAAAAGGGGGAATCACTGTACCCCCCAAATCATAATACTCGTTCAGGTGTGATCCTGCGTTTCTTTTTACTCACAGTAATACGACGAATTTGACGCGCATGTCGTCAACGAAAGCTGGTCGGATGATAACGTCCGGGAACCTGCGTTTTCGTGTCTGATGATGTCATGTGATGTCTTGTAGTATCGTCGTAACTAATTGTTATACAAATAGTTGCGTAGTATCTGGAGGCATTGTAACTTTGCGTAAAAATTAATAAAATTAAGTGCTTATGATTGATGTAAAATTTAATTGCAGGACATTCCTGAACCATCGCAACCAAGTGGTGGTGCGAGCGAGATGGAACAAGAAGAGATCAGAAGTCGGCTTCTCTATCGGGCTGCATGCGGACCCGTCGAAATGGAATGCTGACACACAGAGGCCTGTGCGTGGTTCAACCCATGTGTGCGGTCAAAAAAGAATCCCGTCGCGTGTCATCAACGACAGGATTGAAATGTTCCTTGTGGCTATCAAGGAGGCGTTTGTTGAGTTCGGCCTCAAGGATATTGTGCCTGAGGCTGACGAGTTGCGAGAACGCGTGAACGAGAAAGTCGGTCGAGTGGAGGATGAGGAGGTAGAACAAGAGGAGAAACCGCTCAAGGAAATCTTTGACGAGTTCCTTGCGTCTGGGAAGAAGGAGCGCGATTGGACTGACGTTGTGCATTACAAGTACGAGCAGGTATGGAAACACTTGACACAGTGTGATCCCACCGTCAGTCTTGAGACACTCGACAAAGACAAGATGCTCGAGCTCAAGGATTGGTACGTCAAGAACCAATACAAGAATCGCACGATTACCAAGCAGTTCCGTTTTTTGAAGTCGTTCCTTCGCTGGATGAAAGCCAACGGCTATCCCGTCAAAGAAAGCGCGATTGACTGCCAGGTCCATTTGACGGTTACTAAGAAGAATGTCACTTTCCTGACGTTCAAGGAACTGATGCAGTTCTACCGCTTCAAGTTCGCGCCCGAGCATAAGTACCTGGACAAGGCGCGCGACATGTTCTGCTTCATGTCGTTCACCTCGTTGCGCTATTCTGACCTCGCCCAACTCAAACGGGCCAATATCACCAGTCGTGGAATTGAGCTTTACACCAAGAAAACCTCAACTCCTATCACGATACCCATTATTGACTACGCCCAAGAGATTCTTGACAAGTACTCAAGCTACCAGTCTCCTGATGGCAGTTTGTTCCCGGTGCCGTCTTGTCAGAAGTTGAATGACTATATCAAACTGGCGGCAGAACAAGCCGGCATTGATCGGGAGGTGGTCAACACTTATTTCATCGGCACGCAGCGTTACGATGAGGTACATAAGTTTTACGAGATTATCGGATGCCATGATGGCCGTCGCACCTTTGTGTGCTGTTCCTTGGCGTTTGGTATTCCTCCGGCTGTTGTGATGTCATGCACAGGGCACAAGGATTATCAGAGCATGAAGCCTTACATCGAGGTGGGGAACGATACCCAAAGACTTGAACTCAGCAAGTGGAACGGAAAGGACACCAAGGTTGGCATCATCACGGCTCTTGAAGGTCTCAACGCTGATCAACTTGAGCGGGTGTATGACTTCGTCAAATCTATTGCTAAAAAAACATGAAAATGAGGCTGCGATGAAGATGAAAAATTTTAGAAAACGCAACGATTTGTTGCGTTTTCTTTTGGAAATTACCAAAAATAAGCTATTTTTGCGGTCAATACGCAAAAATTATGACATTATGGAGATATCAGTTAAAAAAATCAAGGTCGGAGGTGTCACCAATATCAAGGATGTTGAGATTCCCATGGAGAAGTTGACTGCGCTCGTCGCTCCCAACAACTACGGTAAGAGCAACTTCCTTGTTGCCGTTGAGTTTGCCCTTCAGTTTATGACGGCTACGAGCGAAACTAGACTGTCGATGATGTCCACGCGCAATTTGATTCCGATCAACAAGTCAATGGAGGATGCGCCGTTCTCGTTTGAGATTGAAGGCAGCATGGGTGATACGCGTTTCGTGTATGGCTTCTCGTTTGAGTGGGCCAGGACCAATGGCGGCGACCAGGGCTGTAGGCTGGTAAGTGAAAGTCTGAAACTGAAGCAGGCTTCTGAACTCAAATACAAGGTGTTCATTAAGCGTGAAGAAACTGAGCGTGCGCTTATCATTGCCACGTCAAGGGGACGCTGCAACAAGGAAATTGTTGTCGATCGCTCCACCCTTGTCATCGACAAGCTCATGAACATGGATGGTCTGTTCTATTTAGATGCGGTAAAGGCCATCAGGTCAATCAATGTCAAGCGCGTGAATACACTTGAGAATCCAGATGGCATTTTCAGCTCGCCTTACCCGTCAGCTGCCATGTCTGGTTATAGTGTAGCAATGCCCAAGCCTGGGGAGATCGGCTTTTTCATCAACAGCCTGAGGCATCTGGACGCTGACAAGTATGAATTGTTGAGGAACACCATCGTTGACCTGTTGCCTAACATCGAGGATTTTGAACCCGTCCAGGTTGACTTGTCGCCAAAGACAGATGTACCATTCCAACTCCCCAACACCTACTTTGATATCCGTGTCAAGGAACGCTTCAATAATCAGTACACGAGCATCAACAATGTGTCCACCGGCAGTAAGAAAATCCTGTTCGTCCTGACCATGTCGCTTGCGGCCAGCCTTAATCGGGTTGACTTGCTCATGTTTGAGGAACTGGAGAACTCGGTCCATCCCCGATTGTTGCAGAATCTTCTACAGGTGGTGACCGAACTTGCAGGCGACACCAAGATCATCACCACGAGCCATTCGCCCTATCTCGTGAAGTATCTGAGCCCGGATAATATCCAGTTGGGCTTACCCACTCATACCGGTGTCGCAGAATTCAAGACCATCAAGCCTAGCAAGGTGAACAAGGTTCTGCGGCAGGCGTCGGCTGAGGAGGTTTCAATCGGTGAATACCTCTTTGATATGATGCTGGATGCCGAGGCCGATGATGAAATGATGAACGAGTATTTTGCATGAGGCCATGAAGAAGACAGGACCTAATAAGCCCCATGTGGTAATCTTCGTTGAAGGCGATACCGACAAAGTCTTTTTTGATCGCCTTATTCAGTTCTACCGTGAGCACTCGACTACGGAAGTGGTATCATGCGAAGTAAGGAATCTGCGCGGTGTGACCCGTTACACCAACAAAATTGTGGGCAAACTCCAGAATGACATTTGCCCGAAAGCGTTGAAGAAAGGTATGGCGGTGACGGCAGTATGTTGCAGCTATGACACCGATGTGTTCGAGTATGCTGAACGTCCAGTGGTTGACTGGAACAAGGTTGAGCGTGAAGTCAAGAAACTCGGTATCCGTGAATTTTGCCATGTTAGGGTAGAGCAGATGATGGAAGACTGGTTGCTGGATGACATGGCAGGCATTTGCGCATACCTCAAATTGAAGAAAGTTCCCGAATCATTGTCGGGCGAGACGGGATATCAGAAGATGCAATCACTCTTCAAACGAGCCAACAAAATCTATCTGAAAGGCAACAGTATAACTCCGATGCTGGCCACAATCGACGTGAGTGTAATCAGACAACAGCGGCAGACGTCACTAGCGCGCCTAGAAGCCATCCTCAATGTCTCCATCTAGCCCCCGGCTGATAACGCCCAGTAGCCTTATATACAAGAAACAATAATACGCCCCGATAATATGGGCCGCTAGCAACACACCTAACACGCCGGTGGCATAGTGGGGCGACAACAATATTAACCGATGGTATGGACTGGGCGGCGAAGAGTCACCCAGCACCGCCATCACCAGGCGTTATCACCTGCCGGAGAGACCGTGCCCTAATGACGGCATAATCAAACCAGCGGCGAGTCTGGAAGAGAAGTAACGAGGCTGACACCGAAGAGGTGCCGGTCTCGTCTTCTTTTTTTCGGTCCGATGGGTGGCAGGGGCGCTTCAGCGTTGATCTTCATGACTGACGTATTGGCTCACGAAGTCGTCGAGGTCATTGACGTGGAGTTTCTTGGCGATTTGCAGTTTCTTGTTATAGACGGTGCCGATGTTGTTGTAGCCCATCGTCACCATGATCACCGTGCGTGAGAAGCCGCAGCAATACAGCGCTATCAGGTTCAGTTCGCTCTCATTGAGCGTGCCGCCCGCCTCCTCTTGGGCCTTGACGAGCACATTGTCGTGCAGGTCGTTGACCAGGGTCTGCAGGTTAGACCAATAGTTGCTGTCGTCGCCCATGCCTTGCAGGGTCATCATTTCCCTGAACTTGGCGGCAAACTTGTCGCCGTCATATTGGTAGGACCACTTCATCAGCTGATGCACGGCGTCAATCTGCTGGTTGATGATGGCACGCAGTTCATCAATTTGGCGCTTCTTGTCCTCGTTGGGCTGCTCGCGGGAGTCGAGGCGTTGCTGCATCTGCTTCAGGCTCGCCAGCGACCCGTTCAGGTCGGCCTTGAGCATTTCGACCTCGTTCTGCCTCGTCTTGAGCTGGTTGCGGTATCTCCACACCAGGAAGGCCAGAGCCAACAAGCCCAGCGCCAGCAGGGCGGCCAAGAGCAATGTCCCTTTCAACCTGGATTCGTTCTTCACCTGGTTCAGCTCTGCCAACTGGACGTCATATTTCTTCTCCACTTCCAGCAGGCGGTGGTTCAGGCCATTGATGGTAAGTGAATCGGCAATGGCGTGTGCTAACTGGATATAATCCTTTGACTTCCCTTCATTTTTCCAATACCGGTGTTCCAGCTCCGACATGAGCTCAAAATAAACGATGCTGTCCATTGCCGTTTTGGCAACGGGGGCACGTTTCAGATAATAAACCGCCGAGTCGGGTTGCCCCAGGAACATGTAAGACGAGGCTAGCCGATAGTGGGCCCGCGGATGGTCGATGATGGCGGGATCGGCCGAAATGGCTTGCAGCGCATATTTCTTGCTTAACTGGTAATCCTGTTCCCGCACCAGATAGTATTCTGACAGGATATAACGATTGGAAAAAACGTTGTATTCATCATTCTCTTCCTGGGCCAACTCGATGGCATCTTTCATATAGATGACGGCCGAATCGTGCTTATCATCAATATTCCGATAAATGCCGCCGATGCTGGTGAGGCACACCTGTTCATAATGCTTGTCCCCGAGGGATTGGTAAAGAGGCAAGGCCTCTTTGTACTTTTGCAGGGCAATGGTGCCTGAACCGATGACTTGTCCTTGATAGAGTTTGCCCAATCTCAGTTTGGCGTAGGCGATCATGGAGCTGTCGGTGCTTAGCGGCAGTTTTTCGGCACGATGGTAACTGTCCACCGCCTGTTCAAGATTGCCCATATCCTCGAGGACGCAGCCCTGGGCAACTAGAGCTTTCAGGTATTTCAGGTCATCACCCGACTTCTTGAAATAGTTCACAGCCTCGTTGATGGCCGAGTCGCTGGTGAAGGGGACATAGTTTTTGTACAGCGCCATCGACAGCAGCACAGCATGATAGGCACGTTCCTTTTTGCTGAATTGCTCAATATTCATCTGCTGCAACAGGGGTAATGCCTCTTGTTCATGTTGATGATAAACCATGGAGTCGATACGGGAGAGTTCCTGCAAGGTGGCGGTGTCGTGGTCGCAACCAGCCAACAAGATAGAAAAGACTGCTGCTGTGAGCAGAATGATGATGTTTTTGAAGTGTATCATTTAAAAAAAATCTTAGTCAAGTTTTCTGGCCTTTCACACAAAGAGGGGTGAAATTAAGGTACAAAATTAACGATTTCTGCCTCATTTTTCGCGCCGATGAGGCCAAAATGAGATTTTTATTTTTCATATGACCGATTATCAGCGTTTTATATTTTCAAAAATGAGGTATGAATGTGTCGTATTTTTAGCCGCTTTAACAATTATTTGTAGTAACTTTGCAAATGAAAAATAATCACTAAATCGAGATACATTATGAAGACAACAAAGAAACTGATGACCTTGCTGCTGGTGCTTTTATCCTCGCTTCCATCCTTTGCGCAGGAATACGAGTACGTCCCATTTGTTCGCGAGGGCGTAAAGTGGGTTTGTGATGCACCTTACCGCGACTACTTGGGGATAATCTATCACCGCTATTACAACCTTGAGCTCAAAGGCGACACTGTCATTGACGGCAAGTGCTATAAAGCTATGCACAAATAT
>JAFYYU010000021.1 GCA_017557425.1 Muribaculaceae bacterium
AGAAGGTTATTGGGAAATGTATCATTTCCATAATTTCTCCACTGATATAGAATACTGTTATACTCCAAACTGGTATATTTATCATCAATTAGACAATTATTTGAATCGAGAGAATATAATTGAAGTAGAACCTTTGATGATTGAGGGAATCAAATGCCATCGATATGCCTACATTGGAGAGCAAGGCGACACACTGGCATACATCGTTCAGGGCATCGGTTTCGACAGCCGCAACATGGGTGACTTGTTGACTCCGTTTACTAAACAGCCCAACCCTAATGCAAAGCATCAGGAATGGTGCGGTTTGAGCCATGTGGTCAAAGACGGAAAAATCATCTATAAGGGTATGCGCTATCGTCATGGCGCTTTTGATGGTATCGACGAGGTGGTGGCCGATAAGCCGCAGGCGCGTCAGGTTGACGACAACTACTACAACCTGATGGGCCAGCCCATGGGCAAAACGCTGCCGACCACCCCCGGCATCTACATCCACCACGGCAAAAAGATAGTGGTCAGGTAAGCAGTCTCACTGATTGGCCCCACGCTAAGCCGCTAAGTTTTTATGATCGGCCTGGCGGCCGAGAAATCAAAGACTTTTAGATTTTTTTTTGATTTCTCGTGCGCAGCACGATCCCCTGTTTTAGGCTTTGTGCCGTTTTGAAGCGGAGGCATGAGCCCCAGTTTGAAAAAACAAGCCCCGGGTGTTTTCAACATCGGGGCTTGCTGTCATCTATCTATTATGTCCCGTCGGTGCTTATTTAGTGTCGCGGACGATGATGCCGCGTGACAGGGTTTTGAGCTTGACGTCGGACTCGCACTGGGTCTCCGTGTCGGAGGACTGCTTGGCGGGTGCCTTGGTCATCGTCTTGGCGGGCTCGTAGTACCATCCGCCTGAGCCGCAGGGGCTGTAGGCCGTGTACTCGTAGAAGTGCCAGTCGAGCGAAAGGAGCAGGTATCCGAACTCGTCGTAGCCGTAGTAGAGGCTCTCGAAATCGCCGTCATAGTAGTCGATGTAGAGGCGGTTGCCACGGATTTCCCAGTCGAAGCCCACATATTCCAGGCCGAAGTCGGAATAGTAGTAATAGCGTCCCCTTTGGTTGCTGTAGAAGTCGTAACGGACTGCATCATACCCCCAGATGTCATATTCGCCGTATCCGTCTCTGCCATATACCGATTCCCAACTGCCTACGATCTCATCATTGAAGGGGGGGGTATCGTAGTAGGGTGAATCCCAGTTGTCGCATGAGGCCATGGTAAAGGCCATCATGGCAGTCATCATGTAGAAGTAAACCTTTTTCATAGCTGTAAATGTTTAGTTGGTTAGTAATTGTGGCAAATTAACTCTTGTTTGTCGATGTGACTGCACATCTTGGAAAAAATGCGCGTGCCCTCCCGGTGTGATGAGGTGGCACGCGCCACCCAGAAATCACGTTACAGTTTCAGAAATTCACACCTAAATTTATAGTAAAACATCCGTTGTGTGTATCATCGAAGTTGTCTTGTCCGATGTTGGCCAGTCCGATGTCGTAGCTGGCGTCGAGATAGAGCATGTTGTAGCCCACTCCGCATCCGATCTTGAGGCCTCCGTCAAAGCGGTTGAAGTAACCGTCGTCGTAGGAGCTGAAGGCCGTGCGGGTGCCGTAATTCTTGATTTGGCCATCGGTGGCTACGGCCAGGTAGCCGCCGGCATAGGGCTGAATGCTCGTTTGGTAGCCCACGAAGTGCTTGTACTTGATGATCAGGGGCACTTCCAGATAGTTGAGGTCGTAGGTGAACTTGCCGCTGCCTGAGTCGCTCTTGCCGCCCTTTTGGCTGTAGTACAGTCCGCTCTCGATGAACAGCGGGGCACGGTAGGAGAGTTGGGTGCCGGCAGCAATGCCGATGTTCAAGCCGCTCTTGACGCTGCTGCCGTCGAACAGGGGGCTCTCGCTGCTGACGTGTGAGGCGTTCAGGCCTACTCTCAGGCCGACGTAGTAGCTGTGCCATGCAATATATTCGTTGCCGTGACGTCCCACAGTCTGGACGCGGGGATTGTAACCTCTGCCGTATCGGTAACCCGGTTGTGCCATGGCGGGCATGGCCAGTATCATGCAGAGCAGGCTAAGTAATAAAGTCTTTTTCATTGTCGTCAAGTTTTAATGAGTTTGTAGTTCTTTGTCTCTTAGACCTCTAGCCGAAATAGGGGTTTAACTGCCATAAACGGTAAACCGATAATCACCCCCAAGCAAACGACCAAGAGGCAAAAAAAGACGACAAATTGCTCGCTGGCGCGAGCAGATTAGTGGTTAGAGATTAGTGATTAGGGTGGGCATCCGCTAGACTAAAGAAACTGAAAAATCAGGTTTTTCAGGTAGTGTATGAGCGGCTGGGTGTGCAGCATCTTGGAAATGGTGCCCTGTTGTAACTCAAGGCACAACAGGAGCGTCATGGCGACCAGCACAATAAAGCAGATGCCCCAAATGACGAAGGCTTTGCGGAAACGCCCCTCGCGCAGGCGGCACAGCACAAACACCGCCACGGGAACAAACAGCAGCTCAAAGGGAGCAATATAACGCGTCATTGAGCCCGCGAGAGCATAGGTGATCGCCACATAGGAAACGGCAGGCCACCATGGCCAGCTCCCCATGCTGCCATGCTTGTGCCACCAGGTGTAGATAAAGTAGAATAATGAGATGCCGCCCACAAGATACCAACCGTAAGAGATGCGGCAAATGTAGTTGGCGAATGTAGGATCTTCATTATTTAGCCAAGGGAAAGGTATGATAAACTGAACAGATAAGGTGAATGGCAACAATGACAACCGGTGAATGGGCGAATAGAGGTAATAATAACCAATGACATAGTTATACAGTGAACGGTAAGCATCCTCTTCGGCAAAAGTCCACTGCATGTGCCAACCGCCATTGACTAGTCGAGAATGGCGAACATATGTGTCATTACTGAAGTACTCGCCAATCACAAAGAAGACGAGGACGATCCCTAACATCACCAATGCGGTTTTCCAATTGCGCCTCCAATTGGGAAACATCATGATGACGACACCCAGGGCAATGAAATACAGCGTTGTTGTGCGTATCAGTGTCAATAATGCACATGCTAGAACAAACAGCATGAAATCACGCCAGCGGTGATGTCTATCTTCCTCGGCTAAGGCCATCGAAGCTAGAACAAAGCCCACCATTGATACTCCAAGATATGTCGAGGCTTCTTTTAAGATGTTAATGCCATTGATGAGGAAAAACGCAAGGAGGCATGATAATAAAACTCCTGAACTGAGTAATGCCTCTTGTGAGACAGCTACACGATGACTCAAAAGACGCCGGGTCGTCATGCCTATCAAGACCACCGAAGTCAAGGTGAACATCAGATTCATGGCTTGTGGCCAGATAACGCTTAATCCGAACACTTTCCATAGTCCAACCATCAGTAAAGGAAACCCGGGATAGACGACATCAGGAGCCGTAAATCTGTTGTCATAGTGGGCAAGAGCCCACGTGTAATAGTTTCGGCCATCACTCTGAAGATTGGGTAATTCTAATGAATAACCCTCATAACTGGTCCATTCCAGCAGGTTTGTATAGTTGGCTGCTATCAGTAACGATGATATTAAAAAGAGGATAATGATTGCTGTAATTGATGTGCCTCGGACGCGAGATAAGATGATGCGCGGAACAAGATACGCCACCAAATAAGCAACGGTAATGCGAATGCCATCAGCCCAACCAAAATGATTCGATGCCACTACCGCGAGAACCGCAAACACGATAATCTCGGTCAGTAGAAGCAGCCGCTTGATCAGGGGATTTCCTTCTTTCATTATGGTTGATTGGCTTGATGAATCGATGTTTCTTAACCTATTTGGTGCGGGCAAAAGTATAACTTTTTGACGGGTTGGGCAAATTTTTGTCCTTTTGACTTTTCATTTCCAGTCAAAATGCCTAACTTTGTATTCTTTATTAAGAATTTAGGTTGAATTATGAGCGGCGAACCGATGAGAATAGATGTCGATAAGGTGCTGCGGGAACGGCTTCCGAGGCATTATCGCTATATCCCGCGCTTCGCTGTGCGTTGGTTGGAACGCACCATCTGCCAGGATAGGCTTAACGACATCCTCCAGCAGATGGCGGGCAAAAACAGCGTCGAAGCCGCCACAGCCGCATTGCAGGAGATGGACATCACCATCCAGGCCACGGGACTGGAACAGTTGCCCGAGGGCCGCTACATGTTTGTGTCCAATCACCCCTTGGGCGGTCTTGACGGTCTGGCGCTCATCTCGTTGCTGGGCAACCGTTATGACCGCAAGATCAAGTTCCTGGTCAACGACCTGTTGATGGCTGTTGAACCCCTGCGTGGCGTCTTTCTGCCCGTGAACAAATACGGCAGCCAGTCGCGTGCTGCTGCGTCTCAAATCGACGAGGCCCTCCAGAGCGACAACCAGTTCATCACCTTCCCGGCCGGCCTGTGCTCCCGAATGCAGGACGATGGCACTATCGCCGACCTGCCGTGGCAGAAGGCCGCTGTGGCCCATGCGGTCAACTACAATCGTGATATTGTCCCTGTGTATTTTGATGCCGTTAACTCGCGCTTCTTCTACCGTTTTGCCAAGTGGCGCAAGAAGTTGGGCATCAAATTCAACATTGAACTCATCTTTCTGCCCAAGGAAATGATCAAGAAGAGCGGCAGCACGTTGCATGCCGTCATCGGTACACCTATACCTTGGACCTCGCTTGACGGTACACATCCCAAACAGGAGGCCGCGCGCCTGAGAGATATAGTATATAACATCAAACCTATTGAATAGCGCCCTATGGAACCCATCATCGATCCTATCCCCGTCCAACTTATCGAGCAGGAACTCACACCTGATCGCCTGCTGCGCCATACCAACAAGGCCGACAACGACATCTATGTCGTCACCGCCCACAACGCCCCCAATACGATGCGCGAGATTGGGCGTCTGCGAGAAATCTCCTTCCGCGCTGCCGGAGGCGGAACAGGCAAGGCGTGTGACATCGACGAGTTTGACCTGATGGATCCGCCGTGCCAGCAGTTGGTTGTTTGGAACCCTGACAAGCATGAGATTATCGGGGCTTACCGCTTCATCTGCGGTTGGGACGTGAAAGTGGAGAATGGCGTGCCGCGCATCGCCACAGGGCATCTTTTCAAATTCAGCGACAAGTTCCTGAACGAGATTCTGCCCGTAACCATCGAGTTGGGCCGCTCGTTTGTGCGTCCCGAGTACCAGTCCACGCGCGAGGGCGTGCGTGCCCTGTTCGCCCTCGACAACCTGTGGGACGGGCTGGGGGCATTGACCATCGTCTATCCCAAGGTCAAGTATATGTTCGGCAAGATGACGATGTATCCGAACTATGTGCGCGACTGCCGCGACATGCTCTTGTGCTTCCTCAACCTCTATTTCAAGGACAAGGAGGAACTCGTGGTGCCTATCGACCCGCTGCCTGACACGCGTAACGACGACCCGGAACTGATGGCACAGTTTGTGGGCAACGACTTCCGTGAGGACTACAAGCGGCTGAACACGTTCATCCGCCAGCACGGCATCAACATTCCGCCGCTGGTGAACGCCTATATGGGCCTGTCGCCCAAGATGCTGCTGCTGGGCACCGCCATCAACCGCGAGTTCGGCAACGTTGAGGAAACAGGTATTCTCATCAATTTGGATGAAATTGCCGACGAGAAGAAGCGCCGCCACATCGACTCCTATCTGGAGCACATCGAGCGGCAACTATAATCCAAATACTATGGGAAAAAACATCATCTCAACTCTTTTCCTCACATCAATCCTATGTTGCAATTTAATGATGGCAGCACAGGCTCCTGTTGATTCCATCGACAATGAAAACTTCTTTGAGGAAAACTATCTGGATAACCATGATGATATGGAAATCCGTTATGAGGTGGAATTGACAATGAATGCCGGCAACAGC
>JAFYYU010000022.1 GCA_017557425.1 Muribaculaceae bacterium
GGCAGCGTGAACATCAGCGACGTGACGGCCCTGATCGACTACCTGCTGAGCGGTAATCCATCAGGCGTTAATCTGACAGCCGCCGATTGCAACCAGGACAGCAGCGTCAACATCAGCGACGTCACCTCCCTGATCGACTACTTGTTGTCTGGCACCTGGTAATGCTCGCGTTGCTCGCAGTTTAGAGTTTAGAGGGGTATCTGCGCTCCAAGTAACCGGGGTGCAGATGCCTTCGTTTAATTCGTTAAATCCGCAGACCTAAATATTCTCCAACAGAAAGCATAGCGACTTCGCGCCTTAGCGTGAGGCCAGTTTTTATCACCATCGGGCAACTCGACGAGTTCATATACAAGGATGATCCGGTAGAGATGCCGTTGGTATTGTTTTGAACCATCAACAAGGAAAGCCGGCAAACTGTGCTGCCGGCTTTCTTTGTTATGGAATAACTATTAGATTACTTCACCTTCTTGATGTCCTTGACAAAGAGGATTTTCTTTTCCTTTGCCATTTGCTTGAAATCATCGGCTGTGGCGATGCCAGGCGCTGCACCAAAGTGCTCACGCTTGAAGTTGCGCCACGGCAGGAAATAGCAGGGATGGTGTTTCTCCATGATGGGCAGCAACACGCGGCTCCACCATGTGGCATCGGGCGAATTCTTATAGCCGCACTCGGTGAATGCCAGTAATAAGCCGTGCTCCCGGGCATAGGCATCCAGGAATTCCATATCGGCATTACACTGTTTGACAAAATCTTCTTCGGTACCCCACTGATAGGCATCAAGACCTAACAAATCAACACGCTCGTCACCAGGCCAACGGTTATAGAATTCTTGCGGATTGACACCCAAGTTGGGTGAGCAACTCCACACGATGGACTCGGATAGGCTCTTATTGAGCTCATCTTGAGTAAGATTCCACAAGCGCAGGAAATCCTCGTCGGTGCAATTGCCCTTGCCCCACCAGAACCATCCGCCGTTGTACTCATGCCAGGGACGGAAGATAACAGGAACAGGCTTGCCGTCCTTGTCGATGAGCGAGAGGATGAATTCCTCCACACGTTTGAGCCAAGTCATGAACTTGTTGTGGCCCTTGCCACCTGGCAGAATCTCCTTTACCGTGCTCTTGGGATCGAGGACAAGACCGAGCTGACCGGTTTTCTCAAGATAAGGCTTTGCTGCCTCAAACGACTTGATGTCGCTCTCAATCCAAGCGGTGGTGCCCAACATGGGATTGCGCGGATGCCATGACAGGGTTACGATACCGCCACGCTCATATTGCTTGATGATTTCTTCACGAATCCAATTGAACGGTACCGAATCCAGGTTCTTGTCGTCTCCCATCTCGATGCCGCCCAAGTCAAAGCCCATCACACCAGGATAGTCGCCAACAAGGTCATAGGTGTCGGAACGGCCCTGCTCCCACTCCCAAGTGATGCCATAGAAAGGGTCGTCCTGATGGCCGTACATGATGCCGCGTTTTTGCAGCTTGGTGAGGCGTTCAATCAACTTTTGCGCCGGGGTTTTCTCGACTTTGGGTGCACGGGCTCCTGCCTGTGAAGCGCAGAAAACAAATAGCAGGGCGATGAGCAACAGTCTTGGTTTCATCATTTTCATTTTTATTGTTATTGTTTCGGTTATTATCGTCAGTCGAATAACGGGTTTATTGGTGAATGCCGTTCTTTTATCTGAGCTCGAAAATGCGGCTGGCGTAGTCGCTGGCTAGGGGCACTTCAAGACCGATGTCCATCAGGAAGCGGCCGGTGAAGGTCTTGCCGTTGAGGTTGCATGGCTTTTGGCCCACCTTGATGTTGCGCTCTGTGATGGTGTAACTGCGTTCAGGATCAAGACCTGCAAGCTGGATGCGTGGCAGTGGCTGGTCAACGTAATTGTCAACCTTGTAGATGAACCACACTGCATGGTCCATAGCATCGTTGCTGAACATGATGGAAGAGACACCCTTGCGGTTGTACGGTGAAATCAGACGATAGAGGTTGCCGGTCTGCACGACGGGGCGCAGCAATTTGTAGTCGGCAAACGCCTGTATGCACTGGTCGTGTTCCTCCTGGCTCATGTGTCGCGGTTGCAGTTCCATGCCCAGACGTCCGCTCATGGCCACGTCGCAGCGGAACTTGATGGGGATGACACGGCCGCCCGTGTTCCAATAAGGAGAGCCGCCGATGTGCTGTGCCATTGCGTTGGCAGGGAAGAAGTAGGAGGTCCCATACTGGATATAAACGCGCTGCAGGGCGTCGTTGTTGTCGCTCACCCAGAACTCGTCGAAGTAGGGCAGCAGGCCATAGTTGGCACGGCCACCCCCCGAGGCACAGTCTTGCATGACCAGGTCGGGATACTTGGCGCGGATGCGCTTGAGTACGTTGATGAGTCCGCGGTGCCAAAGTATGGAGATATTGTTCTGCTTATTCTTGGGCAAGTATAGCGAGCCGTAGTTCTGAATTGGGGCATTGGCATCCCACTTGATATAGGCGATGTCAGGATTCTGTGTCATCAGGTTGTCCACGATGCCGAAGATGAAGTCCTGCACCTTGGGGTTGGTAAGGTCGAGCACAACCTGTGTGCCTCCACGGCCTTGTTTGAGTTCGCGACCCTTGGTCTGGAGCACCCAGTCGGGGTGTTTCTCGTAGAGTTCACTCACGGTGTTGCACATCTCGGGCTCAATCCAGATGCCGAACTTGATGCCACGCTGACGGGCTGCCTGGGTGAGCGTGCTGATGCCGCCTGGCAGTTTGCGCTTGTCAACCACCCAGTCGCCCAACGACGAAGAGTCGTTGTTGCGGGGATACTTGTCGCCAAACCAACCATCGTCCATCACGAACAGTTCACCGCCAAAGTTGGCGATGTCGTCCATCATGTTGATCATGGTTTCCTCCTTGATGTCAAACACGACGCCTTCCCACGAGTTGAGCAGGATGTCGCCCGTCTTCATGCCACGGTGGAACATGCCTTCGGTGCGTGCCCAGCGATGGATGGTGCGGCTGGCACCTCCCAGACCGTCCTCGGAGTAGGCTAGAGCCAGATGCGGAGTTTCAAAGAGTTCGTTGGGCTCGAGTACATATTCTGACGACATCGGGTCGATACCGGCGTAGAACTGGTGCTGGCGATGGCCTGTAGTGTTGATACGGAGTTCGTAGTTGCCGCTCCAGCACAGGATGGCAGCAATGACGCGACCCGTAGTCTCCTGCGGTTCACCATCGAGCGAAATCATCAGCTCGGGAGCGTCCATGTGCGAGTTGCGGGCGCCGTCGGTATTGCGGATGGTCTTCAGGCCTTGGGTGAGCGGTTCGGTCGTGGGCTCGGTCTCGGCTGCCCAGTTGCCGTGCAGGTGGCTGATCCACACGTCGCCTTGGCGCAGTGTCAAGTGGCCGGAATCGAAGCGCTTGAGTGTGATAGCACGTTTCTCATTGTGAGAGATTTCAGTCCAAGTCTCAATAACGTCCACGTTTTTGTAGGCTTTATAGAACACTTTCACTGTGACGGGCAGCAGTTTGTCGGTCATCGTGAAAATGTGAAGCTGCGAGCGCTCGTCGCTGCTCGTTTCGTAGTTGGTGACCTTGAGTTCAAGGTTCAGGTCGCCGTCGGCATGCTGCACCTGGATAGCAGGCAGCTGGATGGCGTCCACGGTGCCGAATGCAGGCAATGCCGAGAAGTTAAGATCGGCACCACCGTCACGCAGTTGTTGCAGTGTGGCGCTCTTGTTGCCGTAGTAGCCCATGCGCAGGTCGCCGCCTTCATAGGCGTGTAGCACCAACTGGGTGTTGGGCGTTTGCACAGCAACGTCACCCTGCCAAGCACTCATCGTGCCGCAACCCAGGAACATCATCGCTGCAAGGATAAGAGAGAATCTTTTCATCGTTTTGATATGTTATGGTTAATGTTGTTCAACTGTTCAATCAAGAGATTATCCCATGACGACCTCGACAATGTGCTTGCCGGATTGTGCGGGCACAACAGCACCCTCGACCGGCATTCCGTCAACAGTCATCTGGACAACGCCCTTGCTCACGCCCTTGGGGTTGCTCACATGGATTTCATATTCCGCACCGCGGAAGCGCCTGGTCACCGTGTAGTTGCGCGCTGTCTTGGGCAAGCAAGGGTCGATGAGCAGACCATCATAATGCGGCTTGATGCCAAGAATGAATTCCGAAACGGTGTACCACATCCACGCTGCGGTGCCGGTGAGCCATGAGTTCTTGCCCTCACCGGGACGATAGGCATCCTTTCCTGCCACCATTTGGCAGTTGACATAGGGCTCGACCTTGTGCAGCGTCTGGCGGTCTTCCTCGACGTAGCTGGGCAGAATCTTCTTGTAGTGGTTCCACGCGTCATCGCCGCGGGCTGCCACCGTCTCGCCGATGATGACCCAAGGATTGTTGTGGCAGAAGATGCCCGCATTCTCCTTGTAGCCTTCGGGATAGGAGCTGATTTCACCCATCTCGACATGATAGGTGGTGAAGGCCGGATTGTTGAGCACGATGCCGTGTTCACATTCCAGGCGTTCTTTTACCGAGTCGAGCGAACGCTCCACGAGCCCTTCTTCCAGACCGATGCCTGCCATGGTGCACCAGCCCTGTGACTCGATGAAGATTTTGCCTTCCTCGCACTCGTCGCTGCCGATTTTGTTGCCATAGAAGTCATAGGCACGCAGATACCATTCACCGTCCCAGCCATGGGCCTTGACAGCATTGACCATCTCGTCGACATGCTGTTGGGCACGGTCGGCCTCGGCGGCGAAATCGATATCTTTGAGATTCTGCATTGTCTTGATGCGGCCGGGCAGAATCTTGCAGAGTTCGACGTAGTCTTTGCCTGTCACGACAAACAGACCTGCAATCATCACTGACTCGGCTTGTGAACCCTCGGTCTTGTTCTCAGTGGTTTGGAAACTCTCGTTTGGATCCCAGGAGAAGCAGTTCAGATTCAGGCAGTCGTTCCAGTCGGCGCGGCCGATGAGGGGCAGACTGTGCGGCCCCAGGTTATTGACCACGTGGTTGAATGACACTTGCAGGTGTTCAAACAGCGTGACCTCGGTGCCCGGTTGGTTGTCAAACGGAACCATTTCGTCAAGAATCGAGAAGTCACCCGTTTCTTTGATATAGGCCACGGTGCCGAAGATGAGCCAGCAGGGGTCATCATTGAAGCCGCCGCCGATGTCGTTGTTGCCGCGCTTGGTCAATGGCTGATACTGATGATAGCAGCCGCCGTCGGGGAACTGCGTCGAGGCGATGTCGATGATGCGCTCACGGGCACGCTCGGGGATGAGGTGTACAAAGCCCACGAGGTCCTGGTTGCTGTCGCGGAATCCCATGCCGCGTCCGATGCCGCTCTCGAAGAAAGAGGCCGAGCGTGACATGCAGAAGGTGACCATGCACTGATATTGGTTCCAAATATTGACCATGCGGTCGAGTTTATCGTTCCCGGTGTTTGCCGTGTAGATGTTGAGCAGGTTGTCCCAATAGTTGCACAGTTCGGCAAAAGCGGCATCCACCTTTTCGCTGGTGTCGAAGCGTGCCATCATAGCCTTAGCCTGTGTCTTGTTGATGACCTGCGGAGCGATGAATTTCTCCTCTTGCTTGTTCTCGACATAGCCCAACAGGAAGATATAGTCACGGCTTTCACCAGGCTGCAGTTCCACCTCGATGTAGTGCGAAGCGATGGGGCTCCAACCGTGGGCATGGCTGTTGCGCGGGCGGCCTTCGATGACGGCATCAGGATTGGCAAACTCATTATAGAGGCCGACGAACGTCTCACGGTCGGTGTCAAAGCCTTGGATAGGGACGTTCACACCGTAGAATGCGTAGTGATTGCGGCGCTCGCGGTATTCGGTCTTGTGATAGATAACCGAGCCCTCGATTTCGACCTCACCGGTCGAGAAGTTGCGCTGGAAGTTCTCCATATCGGTCGCTGCATTCCACAAGCACCACTCGGCGAAGGAGAACAACTTGAGGCGCTTCACCTCGTTGCTGTTGTTGGTGAGCGTGAGTTTCTGCACCTCGCCCCATGTGTGCAGGGGCACAAAGAATAGTACCGATGCCTCGACACCGTTCTTGCTGCCCGTGATGCGGGTGTAGTTCATGCCATGACGACACTCATAGCTGTCAAGCGGTGTCTTGCAGGGCTTCCATCCCGGATTCCACACGGTGCCTCCATCGTTGATGTAAAAGTAGCGGCCGCCGTTATCCATAGGCACGCCGTTGTAGCGATAGCGCGTCAAACGGCGGAACTTGGCATCCTTGTAGAAAGAATAGCCGCCGGCCGTGTTGGAAATCAGTGAGAAGAAATCCTCGTTGCCCAGGTAGTTGATCCAGGGCCACGGCGTCTGCGGGTCGGTGATGACATATTCGCGGTGCTGGTCGTCAAAGTGACCGTATCTTTTGTTATCCATATCTTATAATTATTGCTCGAAATTGCGTTCCATGATTTCAAGACACATGCGCGAGTTGTGATAAGGGCATTTCCAGAAGCCCGCCTTGTCGTCCCGGCGGTTGATGTTGCCCTGGGCATCGCGACTCCAGAACCACTCGCCGCCCTCGCGGTCGATGAGGTTGTCTTTGATGTATTGCCAGCAGTGCAGCGCCTTTTGCAGCGCGCTCTCGTCGCCGAAGTGCTGATACAGGTTAATAAATCCTACCACAGTCTCGGCCTGTACCCACCAGTGGCGGTCGTCATCGACATAGCCGGTGTCAAGATTGGCCTCGTGTACCATCGATCCGTCGGCATTCAAGCCTTTTTCGCTGGCTTTTGCCACGAGTTTCACGATGGGTTCCACTTTGTCAAGCACGGCCTGGTCGCCCAGTACCAGTGCAGCCTCGTGCATGAGCCATGAGCACTCGATGTCGTGTCCGTAACTCTCGAGAGCACCAGCCTCACGGGTCCAGTCCATGGCAAAGAACAGGTCCAGATGATGCGTCTCAGGATTCAGAATCTTGTCGGTGAAAATACCGATGAGGTTGCGCAAGGCTTTCTCCACACGCTCCACAACGTCGCTAGGCACTGGGCAGGCTTCACATTCCATGAGGCAGCGGTACAGGTTGGTGTAGGGCTCGATGATGTGTAGATGGGTGTTCTGCGACTTGGGGAAGTTGGCGTCGAGTTCCGACAGGCGCATGTCGGCAATCTCGTTCCATTCGCGCGTTTGTGCCTCGATATAGCCGTTGTTCACCTTGTCTAACGAATGTTGCTCGATGCAGTCAAACAACTTGATGGCATAATCCAGCGCCTGCTGGTCACCGGTGGCTCGGGCATATTCGCTCAGGCCATAGATCATGAACCCGATGGCGTAGAACTGCTTCTTGGTATCTTTGGGATTGCCCAGATAGTCCACCGACCAGTAGGTGCCGCCGAACTGGTTGTCGTAGAAATACTCAATAATATAGTCCTTGATGAGTGTTGCCGCCATCAGGTACTCAGGATCGCCCAGCACGCGGTAGGCAGCCGAGAAGGCCCACAGGATGCGGGCCGAGAGGATGCCGCCCTTGTCGGCGTCTTTGACGAGCTGGCCCTCACCGGTCATCTGGCCGTAGAAACCGCCGTGCTCGTCGTCTATCATATTGGACAGCCAAAAGTCCAGGATGTTGTTTTCCAGCACATCCTGAACTTCGGCTTTCAGCGTCTTGATATCGTCGTTCATCTTACTTCTTGATGGGATACAGATGAAGCAGATAAAGCATGATGATAGTAATGGCAGCAGGGAAGAGCGAGAACAGTGCCCACACCATGTTGCGAACTGATTCCTCGTCGGTGATGGTTACCACCGTCTGGCCCGTGGCAGGGTCAGTACCCGAGATAAAGCCGGCGATGCCCAACAGCAGGGCAACCAGCGAACCCGAGATGGCCGTGCCAAACTTCTGTGCCATCGTACCCGACGAGAAGATGAGGCCCGTTGACGAGGTACCGTTCTTCTCGGTGGCATAGTCGGCGACGTCGGCATACATCGACCACAGCAGCGGGGAATAGAGGCCCACGCCAACCGAAGTGAGGATAACGATGCCCACCAATACCCAAATGTACTTGGGATCCATCGGCACAAAGAAGAAGGCGATGGAGGTCACCATGCAGATGATGGCTGCAACGGCAAAGGCTTTGCGCTTTGAGCCCATCCATTGGGTAAACTTGGGCGACAGGCCGCCAAAGATCATGCAGGTCACCTCGCCAAAGGTCATGAATACAGTGTAGTTGATGATCAGGCCGCTCACGGTCACGTCACCGTGCAGGCAGTATTCCATCAGGTAACCGGCCACGGCATAGCGGAAGCCGTTGAAGAAGTTGGTGCAGATGCCGATGAGCGTCAGGTAAATCCAGGGCTTGTTCTTGAACAAGTCAGCAAAAGGCTTGAAGGAGAACTTCTCGGCACGAACGGGTTTCAGACGCTCTTTGGTCAGCAGACCGCAGGCCAGCGTCATAATAGTGGCCACAAATCCCAAGCCAGCACCCAGCACGGCATATTGATGTGCCTCGGTGCCGCCTACCATCTTCTGCAGATAGGGGAACGAGAGCAGGGTGATAAAGCCCATGGCATAGGCGCCTACCATGCGGAACGACGAGAACTGGTTCTTCTCGTTGTCATCATCGGTCATCACGCCCAGCAGCGAGCCGTAAGGCACGTTGACGGCAGTGTAAACGGCCATCATGAGCAGATAGAGCGTGTAGGCATAGATGCGCTTGCCCACGGGACCGAAGTCGGGAGTGTAAAGCAACAATGCGAATACTAGACCCAAAGGGATGGCGCCGAAGATGAGCCAGGGACGATAAGTACCCCAGCGCGACTGTGTGCGGTCGGCCAGACTGCCCATCAAGGGGTCGGTGACGACGTCAAACATGCGGGCGATGAGCATCAGCGTTGCCGTGTCGGCAACCGTGAGGCCAAAGACGTTGGTGAAAAACAACGGGAAAGCGATTGACATGACTTTCCAGGTAATGCCACCTGCAGCCGCATCACCAAGGGCGTAGCCGATTTTTTCTTTTAAACTTGCCATTTCTATTAATCAGGAATTAGGAGTGAGGAATCGGGAAATGTTTTCAGCCCGTCGCCTCGTTTATGATTCGTTATTGTTTATTCTTTATTGGTTGATCGGTTCTTCTCGATGAGTCGCTTGATGGTATTCACGCTGGCCGTGGTGGTCAGGCCGTCTTGCGGCGTGTTCATGCAGTAATCCATCAGGCGGTCGATGGTCGAGGTGGCCACATGCAAGCGGGTGTCGCTCGAGGCGTAGTAGATGAAGACGCGTCCGTCCTCGTCGGCAATCCAGCCGTTAGAGAAGACCACATTCATCACGTCACCGATATACTCGCCACCTTCGGGAACGAGGAAATAGCCGCCAGGTTGTGCGATAACGCGCGTGGGATCGTCGAGTGCTGTCATGTACATATATAATACATAACGCAGTCCCGAAGCGCAGCCGCGCACGCCGTGGGCAAGATGCAGCCAGCCTTGTGGAGTCTTGATGGGGTGGGGACCCTCACCGTTTTTCACTTCCATGATGGTGTGATAGTGGCGCGCGTTGATGATTTTCTCATCTACGATTTCGGCATGGGTGATATCATCCACCAGTGCCCAGCCGA
>JAFYYU010000004.1 GCA_017557425.1 Muribaculaceae bacterium
GAGCCATGAGGCTTCTTTTGCACCTCATCCAAGCCATCGAATTTTGCATGGAGAATCTGATTTTACCCGTCGCCACACAGGCCGTTTGACCATGCCTGCTTTATAACAATGGCGAAAAGTGACTTTTTGAGGAACGACTAATTAAATATTGGTGGGTATTGCCACTACTGCTATGTTTCGGCTTACTGGGCTTGATGTATTCTTTTACCTCAACTCCTAGTATTTCTGAAAGCATAGTCGGTGTTTTGCTCTTATTGGTGGTCATTCTACTTCCAGTTTCTTGGATTATTTTGCTGATCAATAAAAAATGGTGGCAATGCATCTTGTCATTCTTGTCTTCTGTAATAATTGTAGTTTTGTTTTGGGTACCTCTGGTGACGGCTGCAATGTTTGGACCTGATGCTGATGATTTTGGAAGTAAGCATAAAATCCCCGATGGTCTTGAATATCATTTGCCACTTTACTCATCATCAGACAAAGATGTGCTTATTGATAGCCTTAACACCGAAACTTACCTGCAGATTTGGCAAGGAGTCCAAGGTGGTATGTACATGTATGATTTTACTATCCTTCCTTACCTTCTGGAGAAGTATTCCTGCGATGTTTTGAGGCTACTGAAAATATCCCTTTATCGGAAAATAGATTGCAGCATCGAAGCGCAGTACTCGTGGATGCCACATGCTCCTTCTCTCAATTGGTTAATCATCAAGAGTTTACCATCTATGAAGGTGATTTCGAAGATTACTATGCTGCTCGAATAGAGGTGTGGTTTAGAGATGCAGCATCAAAGAAGGAAAGAAAACTATGCGAAAAGATATACAGGGTTGAAGGATGGATGAGATAATTGTATAAACCCCAATTAATCGGAATGTCTTTTCAAGGCATAAGCGGTTGAGCAACTTTTCCAAAATTATAAAAGTCGAGACGAGTACTAGCTCTTAATAAATCACCGAAATCTAGAAGAAAATGATTGTTTAGCGAAAAAAACGCTACCTTTGCATAGTCTGCTAACTAAATAATGTTCATTATGAAAAAATATCGTTTGTTTTTACTTGTTGGTGTCATAATTGCCTTAATTTTCACCTTTTACATTTACATTTTAAAGGATTTTCAAGAAATTGATGAAGCAAAAGTGCGATTAGGAAGTAATTACTTTATTCATACAAAAACTACAGAACTCTTGTACGGTGATTTTGGTGTTTCCGCAGGATGTGTTGTTATATATAAAGGATGTATTGACTATGCCTTTGATGATAGATGGATTATTGTGAAGACAAAAATTCCTTTTGGATATCACAAGAGTATTACAGATAGTGTTCCATCAGATAGCATCATTGATTATTGGATAATCGACAAAAGCATTAAAATTGACCTTATAAAATACGCGCGGGGTGAAGAAACAGACGGTTATGTTTGGATTAATCCGAATGAAGATAATTGGACACAGCACCCTTTAATCAAGAGCGTGACAGGGCCACTTGATTCAATTTCATTTTATGCAGCACTAAAAGAAAAAGCAGTCCAATTGAGTTTTAAAGATCGAAATAATTGAATCTATCACGTCTTTTCATAGCATAAGCGGTTGATTTACCTTTGTGGCAAATCAACCGCTATTCTTTATGATACTCACTATCAACGGGCAGCAAGCCGCCCTCAAGAAAGGCTCGTCAATAGAGTACGTTTGGATAAATTTGGCGGCGCCTCAGCAATTAAAGTAAACTTTATTGCCTTAGCCTTGCACAAATTTTCAGAGAACCGCATCTTTACGGATGCCGATGACTACAGCATGGAGATAGAACTGCCTCTGGCCGACTGTCCCCGCAACTTGGGCATCTTCGGGCACCTTACCCGCAAAGACGTTGACATGGGCAACATCTTTTTCGATGCCGTGCTGCAGGACACCAACTTCTTCAAACGTGGTGCCGTGGTTGGCGTGGGGTCAAACGGCTGAACAGTAACTGTAGGGGTAGTTTTTGGTTAAATGTGTTAAAGTGGCGGGTTGTTAATAATTCTTTTGTTTTATCGCTTGCCGTGTTGGAAAAAATGACTACTTTTGCACTCGAATTAAGGGCAGAAGTAAAGAAAAATGTCAGTTTTTACATTCGGTATACCATTCTTGATAACTTGCAGTGGTGAGGCTGCCAGGCAGTTCTACAACCCGCTGAAGGATAGGAATGTAACCCTTAGAAGCGCCGCGTTAGATGGGAGAGTGCCCACTAATGTGGCGTTAAATTTTCCTCTTGAATCAAATTTTTATTCATTAATTATTATTTAATTATTTAAAACAAACTTTTAGTATGTTGAGAACAGTTAAGCTTTTGGCATTAGTGGCAATGTTCTTTGTAGCATTGTCGTCGAGTGCCCAGGTGACGACCTCGGCACTGTCGGGTGTTGTGACTGATGAAAACCAGCAGGCGATGATTGGTGCAACGATTACTGCACTTCACACGCCCTCGGGCACGAAGTACAACGCCGTGACCAACATGGATGGCCGTTACACCATTCAGGGTATGCGTCCTGGTGGCCCCTACACCGTGAGCGTGAGCTACATCGGCTACGAGCCCCGCAGCATTGAGGGTGTTACCCTGCAGCTGGCCGAGACCTCCAATCTTGACTTTGACATGAGTGTTGACGCCAACACCCTGGGTGAGGTCGTCGTTACCACGGCAGCCACCAAGTTCAGGGCCGAGAAGACCGGTGCTGCAACTAACATCAACAGCAGTCAGATTACCAACCTGCCCACCGTATCCCGTAGCTTGACCGACGTGACCCGTCTGTCGCCCTATGGTGGTAACGGCATGAGCTTTGCCGGTACTGACGGCCGTACTGCCAACTTCACCGTTGACGGCGCCAACTTCAACAACAACTTCGGTTTGAGCGACAACCTGCCTGGTGGCGGTAACCCCATCAGTATCGAGGCTATCGAGGAGTTGCAGGTGGTGATTTCGCCTTACGATGTTCGTCAGACCAACTTCATCGGTGGTGGTGTGAACGCCATTACCAAGAGCGGTACCAACAAGTTCCGCGGTAGCGCCTACATCTTCCACCGCAACGAGAACATGCGCGGTGACGCCGTTGACCGCACCCAGATCGGTCAGGCCCGCGAGAAGTTCAAGGTAACCACCTACGGTGCCAACATTGGCGGCCCGATCATCAAGGACAAGCTGTTCTTCTTTGTGAACGGTGAGATGACCAAGCAGCCTACGATCGTGAATATGTGGCGTGCATCGCAGAATGGTGTCGCTGTCCCCGACCAGTACATCTCTCGTACCACGCTTGCCGACCTGGCCCGCGTGAGCGACTTCGTGAAGAACAAATATGGTTATGACACGGGTTCCTACACCAGCTTCCCCGCCGACGAGAACAACTACAAGCTGTTGGCCCGCCTGGACTGGAACATCAACCATGACCACCACCTGGCTCTGCGCTACAACTACACCAAGAACCGCTACTGGCAGAATCCCAACGCCACCTCGATGGACGGTGGCACGCGTATGGCAACTGCCCGTGTATCGCAGAAGTCCTTCTCTTTTGCCAACTCAATGTATGGCATGGACAACCTGGTACACTCCTTCTCGTTTGACCTGAACAGCCGCCTGAGCGACAACCTGTCGAACCAGTTCCTGGCCACCCTGTCCAAGCTGGATGACATCCGCGCCAGCAACTCGAGCGAGTTCCCCTTCATCGACATCACGATGACCGATGCCGACGGCAACAAGGACAACTACATGGCTCTGGGTTACGAGCTGTTTACCTGGAACAACGCTGTACACAACACCATTTGGAACCTGCGTGACGACGTTACCTGGTACTATGGCAACCACAAGATCATGGGTGGTCTCTCGTTTGAGCACCAGATGGCCGATAACCAGTACATGCGCAATGGTACGGGTTACTACCGCTACAACAGTGTTGATGACTTCATCAACGGCGCTACCCCCGAGGTCGTTTGCTTGACCTACGGTTACGGCAGCGAGACCAAGCCTGCTGCCCGCGTGCAGTTCAACAAGGCCGGTATCTATGCCCAGGACGAGTGGAACGTGACCAAGCGCTTCAAGCTGACCTACGGTCTGCGTCTCGATGGTCTGTTCTTCAATAACGGTGACCTGATCACCAACAACGCCATCCTTGCCCTCAACTATTATGACAACGATGGCAATGTACGTCACATCGACACCGGCAAGTGGCCCAACAGCAACCTGATCGTTCAACCTCGTTTGGGCTTTAACTGGGATGTGTTCGGCAACAAGGTGCTCAGGCTTCGTGGTGGCTCGGGTCTGTTCTCGGGTCGTCTGCCCCTGGTATTCTTCACCAATATGCCGACCAACGGCGGTCTGGTACAGTATCAGGCTCAGTTGAGTGCCAATACCAAGATCGGCGGTCTTGACAAGGATGGCAACTATGTTCCCAACAAGGGCTTTGAGAACTACAGCGGTGCCTATACTACCGATGCTAAGGGTAACCGTTACATCGACATGAGCCAGTTTGCTGGCGGTCTGGTAACCGACGGCAGCGGCAACGCTTCGATCGAGGCATTGAGGAACAAACTGATTGCCATGGGTTATCCCGAGAATGTAACTTCTGACATGGGTACCGTTCCCTCATCGATCTCGGCTGTGGATCCCAAGTTCAAGATGCCGATGGTATGGAAGACCTCGTTGGCTGTTGACTACAGTGTTCCCGTATCGTTCCCCTTCACCGTGACTGTTGAGGGTATCTTCAACCGCAACATCAACGCTGCCAGCATCAGTGACTGGGCTATCCCCAGCGTGGCTGGTTTCGCCCGCTTCAACGGTGCTGACAACCGTCCTATCTATCCTGCCGGATTCCGCACGGGTACCAAGGCCTTCGTTCTGGAGAACACCAGCCGCGGTTATGGCTGGATCGGCAACGTCACCTTGAATGCCGAGCCCACCGACTGGTTGAGCCTGATGGCTGCCTATACCCACACCGTGAACAAGGAGGTTACCGGTATGCCCGGTTCGGCTGCCGAGAGCGCCTTTACCTATGTTCCCACCGTCGAGGGTCCCAACAACATCAAGCTGCACAACTCGCAGTATGTAACTCCTGACCGTTTCGTGCTGTCGGCTACCGGCCACGACCACAGTGGCAACCACTACGGCCTGATCTATGAGACCTGGCGTGGCGGTTACAACTACTCCTACATGATGGCCAACGACATGAACGGCGACGGTTACAACTACGATGCACTGTACATCCCCACCGACGAGCAGGTCGCTAACGGCGAGTTCCGTTTCGTCAGCGAGGGTGACAAGACCCGCTTCATGGACTACGTTCACAACAACAGCTACCTGAAGAATCATCAGGGCGAGTATGCCGAGGCCTATAGCCTGTATAATCCTTGGGTTCACCGCGTGGACTTGAGTTACAAGCATGACTTCTCGCTGATGGTTTGCGGTGCCAAGCACACCCTGCAGCTGCTCCTCGACGTGAAGAACGTATTGAACTTCTTCAACTCGAGCTGGGGCGTGAGCAAGTATCTCAACCCCGAAATCGGCAGCGATCCCCGCATCCTCAAGTATGAGGGCGTTGACGCTCAGGGTTATGCCACCTTCTCGACTCCTGCTTCGATCAGTGGCGACACCAAGACCTTCGTTCCCAACAAGTCCATCGGTCAGTGCTGGAACGCTTCTATCGGTATCAAGTACATCTTCAACTAATTCCTAAAGACTAAGACAATATTATGAAACTCAAATATTTTATTTCGTTTTTTGCACTGGTCGCTTTGTTGGCAAGTTGCTCGGATGACGATGCCATGACCTTGCTCGATGAGATTCAGGTTTCATCGTCCTACGTGAGCATTAACGAAGCTGGCGGTTCCAACACGATTACCCTCAATGCAAAAGAGGCTTGGTCGTTTGACACCCAGGAAATTCCCGCTTGGCTGACCATCAGTCCCATGTCTGGTGGCGCCGGCGAGACTCAGGTGACCTTCAGCGCTCCCGCTACCCCCGACGGCCGTACTACCGTGCTGCACATCGCTTGTGCTGACAAGAGCCAGACCATCAATGTTATTCAGGGTCTTTCGGTGGTTAGCGAAGCCACTTGTGCCGAGGTCATTGCCGGCCCCGAGAGCAAGACCTATCGCGTGACCGGTACAATCACTTCGTGGGGAAGTAATTATGCCAAATACGGTAATATGAATATCGCCGATGAGACGGGTACTATTTATATCTATGGCATGGCCGACAAGAATGGTAAATTGGCAAATAATCCAATTGACAGTTGGGGTCTTGAAATTGGCGATGTGATTACTGTCGAGGGTCCCAAATCAGTTTATAACGGTACTGTCGAGCTCGTTGACGTGACCGTCGTCAATATTCAGAAATCGCTCATCAAGGTCGAAGGCTATGATCCCGAGGATGCTACGATTCCCGTTGAGGGCGGTAATGTGACCGTAAACCTGACTTGCAAGACCAACAACGGTATTTCTGTCGAGATTCCCGAGGACGCCAAAAACTGGCTGGGAATTGCCTCCATCGTTGGTGGCGCAGAGCCCGTGGTCACCTTCCATGCCAATGCCAATGCCGGTGGCGACCGCAGCACTACCGTTGTGTTCAAGACCACCGACGACAGTGGTAAGGAATACACCGCCCAGGCTGTCATCAACCAGAAGGGCGCCATCGTAGCCGCTACCGTGGCCGAGTTCCTTGCTGCCGAGGTGGGCGACACCCAGTACCGCATGACCGGTGTCGTGAATGGTCTTTACGAGTATAAAGGCAGCATTCAGGGCTTCTACATCCGTGATTACTCGGGTGAGACATTGGTTTACAAGCCTGAGGGCTTCACTGGCACCGAGGCTAAGTTGGGTGACGTAGTGACTGTTGTGGGCAAGCGCGGAGAGTACAAGGATTCGCCCCAGATGGTTTCGGGCGTTGTTGAGAACGTAACCCCCGTTACCCCCATCACCATCGATGAGTTCCTTGACCTGGAGGACGATGCCAACACCTACTATATGTTGACCGGCGAAATCATCAAGATTGACAACCCGACCTATGGCAACTTGTATCTGGAGGATGAGACCAACCAGATTTATGTCTATGGTTGCTATCCCGGCTGGGGCGCAACCGGCGACAACCGCAAGAACTGGCTGGAGACCGCCGGCATCACTGTTGGCGACAAGCTGAGCGTCATCGGCGTTCGTGGCACCCACAACGGCACTCCCCAGCTGTCTAACGGTATCTACTTCTCTCACGAGAAGGCTCAGTAACACAAAGAGACCATTTTCTGAGTCCAGTTACTAAGCGTTATTACATTCAATCATGAATCTGTAAGGGGGAGTAACCGTTGTGGATATTCCCCCTATTTTTTTAAATTTAGAATAAGATGATGCGTAGATTAGTTTTCATGTTCTTAGTGGTTGCCATGTTGCCGTGGCATGCTATGGCGGCGGGTCGCGACACGTACACGGTGATTGTATCGCTCGACGGCTTGCGTTGGGATTATTTGGACACTTACGATGTGCCGTTCCTGAACCAACTGTCACGCGAGGGCGTCAAGGCTGTGATGCAGCCGTCGTTCCCGAGCAAGACGTTCCCCAACCATTACACGCTGGCAACGGGTCTCGTCCCTGATCATCACGGCATCATCTCCAACACCTTTTGGGACCGTGAACGCGGCGTGGAGTTTTCGCTTGGCAACAAGGATACCCGCAGCAAGGGGTATTACTATGGTGGCGACCCGGTGTGGCTCACAGCCAAGCGTCAAGGCGTTCCCACGGCAGCGGTCTTCTGGGTGGGCAGTGATGTGGCCATCCAGGGCGATCATCCCACCTATTGGCGTGACTACCAGACCGAGCAGATCGACTTCCCAAGCCGTGTAGACGAAATCATCAAGCTGCTCAGTATGCCCGAGAAGAAACGTCCGCACCTGGTGATGGCCTACTTCGAGGAGCCTGACCGCAGCGGCCACGATTTTGGCCCCGTACACCGCCAGACAAGGCGTGCCCTGGAATATCTGGACTCTTTGCTGAGCCTGATGTGGACACGCATCCAGATGCTGCCCATCGGCAGCCAGGTAAACCTCATTATCACCGGTGACCACGGCATGACCAGCGTGGACCCCAAGCGTTTTGTCAACATCAATGATTATCTGCCGCAACGATGGGTGGAACGGGCCTGCAACGACTATCCCACACTCATCTATGCCAGCAAGCCCGAGTACATCGATTCCATCTATAATGCCTTGCAGGGTGTGGACCACATCCGTGCATGGAAGCGGGGTGAATTGCCCGCTTATCTGAACTATGGCACCAACTCCAACATGGGCGATGTCGTGGTGCTGCCCGACGTGGGATGGCTCTTTGCCTACAAGCCCAGCAAAAAGCAGCGCGGCAGCCACGGTTTTGACCACACGGCAGCCGACATGCAGGTGGGTTTCCGCGCCGTGGGCCCCGATTTCAAGGTGGGTTACGAGAAGCCTGACCGCTTCCGTAACGTCTGCATCTACCCGTTGCTGTGCCACCTGCTCGGCGTTACCCCGTCGCCCAACGACGGTTCTCTCGACGAGGTCATCGACATGCTGCGCTAAGCCTGTCTTCTAGATTGAAAATAGTTCTAATTGACAGATTGAAAAAGAAATATTTGTTCATTCCCTGAGATATCCTTACATTTGTGGTGTCGGTATTAGCAGAACAGTAATCGATATGAATCCAGGTATTGCAATCAACTATTTCAAGAGGATATATGGGGAAGTGACCCGGCTCTCTGCTCAGACGGGTTATAACCGTTTCTATCACCTGTGGGATTACCTGACAGCCTTTGTCCGTCATGGCGCTCACATCGACCAGTACATCGCAGGCGACTTTTGGAGCTACAGTAACCCAAAGCGCAGCAAGTGTCTGACGCATTATCGCCGCCTGGCGCTCGAGAAGAAATACAATAGTTCTGCTGATGTCCATTATTTCAAGAACAAGCCCGAATTCAACCGCTTTTTCAGCGACTACGTGCATCGCGGGTGGCTGTGGCTGAAAGAAGCCTCATTTGAGGATTTCGAGGCTTTTTTGAAGCGTTATGGGTCCGTCATCGTCAAGCCGATGGACGGTAAGCAGGGTGACGGCATCCGCAAGCTGGACTATGTGGCCAATGACGCAGAATTACACCGCATATATGACACATTGGTCAAGGAAGACGTCATCGTCGAGGAGTTGATCGTTCAGCATCCCGACATGGTGTTCGGCAACAAGTCGGTAAACACCATCAGGGTGCTCACCGCATGCCGCCCCGACGGTACGGCGCGCATCATGAAGGCGTTCCTGCGTGCCGGGGTAGGTGATTCCCTAGTTGACAACACCGCCACGGGCGGCTACTACTACGAGGTGGATTTGGAGAACGGAATCGTGTCATCCGAGGGTATTTCCAAGGACGGCACCCGTGTTTTCATCCATCCCCAGACCGATATCGTGATGCTGGGATTTAAGGTGCCGTTGTGGGACAAGGTAGTCAAAATGTGTGTCGCTGCTGCCCAGCGCCTGCCTCGCATGGCACTCGTGGGGTGGGATGTGGCCATCTCACAGGATCATGTGCAGCTGATCGAGGGAAACAACAGCGCGGATTACATCGGCTACGAGTTCGTGGGCAGTAACGGCTATTACGAGAAAATCAAGGCCTTCATGGAAGGTAAGGTATAGGTACAAAAAAAAGGGCAAGTGAGCTACAGCGCGCCGCTACAACCTCGTTACCCTTGCTCCGGTCAAGGCCTGGGGGATTGGGAGGGAGCTGGCCGTGTAGGACTTACCCGGCTGCAAAGGTACTGCTTTTTCCTAAACTGACAACTTTTTTACACGAAATTATTTTGTCCCAACCATTAACTGGCTGGAACAGTGATATTTGGTGATTTGGTCTTACTTACTTGGTGTGCTTGTTATACACGCGATCGAGTATCTCAGGTGTCAAATCGCCGAACAGCGGTCCGTTGCTCAACAGGTGGGTCGAGAGGCCGCCATAGGTGAGGTTGACCTCGATGAGAATAGGCTCCCCGTCGGTCCCAATGGCAAAGTCCCACGAGATCAGGCGAGTGGTAGTGAACATGCGTCCTGCAAATTGTTCTATAATCTCACGGCAACGGTCATAGCCCACCACCTTAAATCCCTTGAAGACGGTACCCTGCGGATGCTGGGTGCATGATCTTCCGTCGGTGTAGTGGCCATACTCTCTCAATTTACCTTTCTCATCAATGCCACAAAAGACGCCGCCGCTGCTGCCGTTGTCCACGTGAGATCCGCCTGCTCCCATTCTCAAGAGTGAGGAGAGGATTATGGTCTTGCCGTCGAGGAATAACGACATCATTCGGACAGTGTTGATGCTGTCAGCATGGATGCTGCTGAGCGTCTCGTGCTGTTTGATGACTTCTTGAACAATGATATTGTCAGTCTTGATGAGCCATGTTTTGAAGTCCTCGAATGTGGAAGGTTGTGACAAATCATAAAAGCGCACGCCATGACCGCCACAGGAGTCGAGTGCCTCCTTGCTTATCACAGTTTTGCTCTGTTTGCACAACTCCAGTGCTTGCTCTAACGTGATAAACTGGTAATCTTTATCAAGAAATTCCCCATCGATTTTACGGATAATGGTGGTAGGCCTCTTAATATCCGTAAAATAGAGATCATATAGATTCTTGTCGTCTAGGGCTTCACTTCTCTTGGCATCGGTGAAAAAGGTGTCGATTTCGGCGTAGTAGATGTTATCCGGAATATAATATTTCAGCAAATCCTTGTTCTCACAGTTCGTGTTATAGAATTCAAACCACCCTCTTTCCTTTTTAACACTGCGATATGGAGCCCAAAAGGCGGTGATGTCTTTCCATAAGTCGTCAGAGAATGGAGTACATCGAGCCTTAAACTGTTTGAGCGTTCGTTTTGCCGCCCTTCGCCTTGAGATTTTTACATAGTTGTGGGTATAGAGACGAAACATTGAATCTCGTAATGATAAACGCAGGGCTGTAATGCTATTCTTCATATTGTCACCGAATAATCTTATTTGTTGTGATATGCGCAAAGATAGTACTTTTTTAAGAATCACATGCAATCCGCAGACTTTTTATGGTCATTCACTGGGCGCGTGGTGGTCGAGGCGGTTGCCGTACAGGTAGTGGCGCGTCTCCTTGGCGATGACGTTGCTCAGCAGGAGCAGGGCGATGAGGTTGGGAATCGCCATGAGGGCGTTCATGCAGTCGGCTGCGTTCCACACGACGTCAAGGCTGATGATGCTGCCCACAAATACCATTGCCACGAACACGATGCGATAGGCCAGCATCCAGCGCTTGCCCTTGAGGTATTCGACTGCCCGCTCGCCGTAATAACACCATCCCAGGATAGTGGTGAAGGCAAAGGTCAACAGGCCGAAACTCAGCAGCGGGGTGCCGATGTAAGGTATTTTGGAGAAGGCGGCCTTGGTAAGGGCAGCGCCGTCGGTGACGCTGATGTCAGGGTGGGCGATGATGGAACTAACGATTACCAGGCCCGTGAAGGCGCAGATGACCACCGTGTCCCAGAAGGTACCCGTCGAGGATACCAGTGCCTGACGAACGGGGTTGCGCGTCTGTGCGGCCGCGGCGACAATGGGTGCCGATCCCAGGCCTGACTCGTTGCTGAACAAGCCTCGGGCTATACCCATACGGGCCGCGACGATGACCGTAGTGCCTATAAATCCGCCTCCGGCAGCCTGTGGCGTAAAGGCCGATTCACAGATCAACTTGATGGCGGGCCAGACGTACTGCCCATTGGCTATCAGGATATAGATGCAGCCCAGCACATAGAAGAAGGCCATGAACGGTACGAGCGCACTGCACACCCGGGCGATGCTCTTGATGCCGCCCAGCAGCACCAACGCGGCGAAGATGCAGACGAGGCCGCCCGAGAGCCACGTGGGGATGCCGTAAGAGTTCTGGGCGATAGTCGAGATGGCATTAGCCTGAACGGTATTACCGATACCAAACGATGCCAATGCCGTGAACAGGGCAAACAGCACAGCGAGCCATTTCCAGCCCAATCCGCGCTCCAACGCATACATGGGTCCGCCCAGCATGCGGCCGTCTTCGGCCTTGACACGGTATTTAATCGACAGCAGGCCTTCGCTGTACTTAGTGGCCATGCCGAACACGCCAGATAGCCAGCACCACAATACTGCACCAGGACCACCCAGGGCGACAGCTGTTGCCACTCCCACGATATTTCCTGTACCGATGGTTGCCGCCAGCGCTGTGGCTAACGCCCCGAACTGTGACACGTCACCCGTCGAGTCCTTGTCTTTGCTCAGAGACAAGCGTATGGCTGTCAACAGCTTGCGCTGCGGTACTCCCAAACGGATGGTGAGGAAAATGTGCGTTCCCAACAGCAATATGATCATGGGCCACCCCCATAGGTAGCCGCTCATTGTTTCAAAAAAGTCGTTCAAGAGCCCATTCAAGGCATCTAAGTGGTTGCTTAAGGTTTCCATCATAGCACAAGAGGTATTGACGTTGAAAATGCAAAGTTAAGGATTATTGGCGAAAAACGAAAGCATTTCAGCCATAATCCTTATCTATATCTGTTCACAAAGTGGTGGCTCAATGCACTGGGGCCTTTGTCGGCCAGCCCTTGTCGGGGTCGAGATTACATCTCGACGATGCTGTCGAAGTACTTGCTCCAATCCGACTCCTTATAGGCATTGACGCAGCCCGCAGGCACATGGAGCGTGCGACCGGAGTACTCTTCAGAGTCCAAACTGAAAAGAAAACCTCCACAGTCTATCGCCGACGGGTCGCTGATGTGGGTATATACATTTTTCAGATTGTCGCAGTTCAGGAACGCCCATATACCGATGGCCGTGACTCCTTCAGGGATTTCAATGCTGGTAAGTCCTGTGCATCCCACAAAAGCCCTTGCCCCGATTGTCGTGACTGTCGGCGGGATGACCACCTCGGCCATACTGCTGCAGTTCTCAAAGGCATGGTCGTCGATATCGGTCACCGAGTTGGGAATGCTGACACCTGTCAGCCCAGTACTCTCTGCAAACGCGTAGGCGCCGATCTTGGTGACGGGATAGGTCGTGTCGTCGTTGGTGACACTCTCGGGAACTGTCACGAGGCCAGTGTAATGTCCGCCGTCCTCGCCCTGGTCCGTCACATAGGCATAGTCGCCCCATAAGTCGGTGTTGTAGTACACGCCGCCAACGACAAAGTCATAGGCCATAGCTGTCAAGGGCAGCATGATTGCCAACAATAATAAGGAAATCTTGATGTAATGCTTCATTTTTCAAATATTTTAATTGGGTTTATAACTATTGTGGTTACAAAACTACTATTTTTCTGCAAATTGATGAAATGTTTTTCATTTTTTTCTTATATTTGCACCATAAAATGAAAACCAACATTTTTTGATAAACCATTAACAATAACAAGCGTATGAAGAAATTAGCATTACTTTTCATGTGTGTTGCCGTCGCCGTCAGTGCCTCGGCATTAGTGAAGTCCCAGGGCAATGCCTATCGCACGGTGGACAAGATGGCTCATAAAACCGCGTTGAAAGCTCCCTCAAGGGTGGATATCATCACCGAGCAGCCCGAGGGCACCGAGGTGAACTATATGCGCAGCGGCGAGTACATGGCTGTGAGCCTCTACGGCTATGAGACCGAAGCCCAGTCGGGTCGAGTGAAAGTGGTTTATGCCGATGACGGCAAGACCGTTTATATCCAGGATATCCTATGCTATTCCGAGGGACAAGGCGTGTGGGTCGTTGGTGAATTAAGCGATGATGGCTTGACGATTTCGGTTCCACTGGGACAGTATGTCGCCTATAATGAAGATTATGATTATGGCCTGATTCTGGATTGGGGATCGACTGACGTTATCGATTTGGGTGACGACTTCTACTGGCTCGATTTTTATTACGAGGACGGAAGGGAAAATGTAAACTATGCTGTCGACCCCGAGAACGGTACCATCACAATGCTTGACAGTGAGGGTGATATGAATAATCCTTATCCCTACAACTGTGTGGCTACTGGCTTGGCTGGTGTGTGGAGTGACGACGGCTCGGTGGCTACTATCGAGTGGAACTCGACCTGGACTGAAATGGGCGAGACCGTTCCCGCTGTTCCCGCTAATCCCGAGGCAGTAGAATTCTTTGACTGTGGTGATGAGGACGGCTACACTCGTTTTGACTTCAACATCAATCTGGTAGATGTTGACGGCAATCCGCTGAATCCCGACTGCTTGACTTACAGCATCTTTACCGATGATGACCAGCTGTTCACGTTCGACTATGAAACCTACGGCTTGAGCAACGGCTTTGATACCGACATGACCGAGATTCCTTATGGATACAGTGGTTATGACTTCTATCTGCGCCGCGTTTACTTCTATCGCACCAACACGGGTGACAATCCCATGTTCACATGGCGTATCGGTATCCAGCTCAACTATACCGTTGATGGCGTGACCAACAAGTCAGACATCGTTTATCTTGAGGTCTATGATCATCCCAGTGCAGTGAATGAACTTAATGAAGGCAAGACTGTAACTGGTGTTCATTACTACAACCTTGCTGGCCAGCAGGTGGCACAACCCAGCGGTCTCTCTATTCAGGTGACCTCTTACAGCGACGGTACCACCAGCGCTGCCAAGGTCATTAAGTAACCTTGAATGATTTTTTGCAGATGAAGAAGTGTTTATTGGTTTTGACCGGTGCCATTTTGACATCGATCGGCATCAATGCGACTACCGTCCCTGTCAACATGTATGTTGAGCCAGGTACCAATTCTTGCCTGGTTACATGGGAGGACGAGGACAACAGCGCATGGAACCTGCGCTATAGGCTGTTTACCGAGGAGTCCGAAGACCCTGTCATGCTCCATTCAATTACTGCTTCCTCTTATACTGGCAGCAGTTATAGCGCAATCACGTTGCCCGCTCCTTGGGGTGGTACCAACGTGCGTGCCGGTAACAGGGAAATCTACTTCAGGAATAATTACAACAACGATGGTTCCTATGGAAATATCACATACACCGTTCCTGAGGGTTATACTAATGCCACGTTCAATTTGATGATCACTACTTATGCCACCAACTCCAATGGCGCAGGTAACTTGACTGTGGCGACGCCACAGACGGCAGCAGTTACCCACAACTTTGCCGCGGGTGATTCATTCACTTGGACTGTTATTGCCAGCTCAGGCGAGAAGATCACCATCACGACCCCCGATTCTCAGTATTCGCCCAGCATCTCTCTCATGGCAGTTTATTATGTGCCGTCTATCGAGTGGACCTATGTGAACAACCTGGACAAGATGGAGTACACCATCGAGGATCTTGAAATGGCGACCGATTATGAGGTGCAGGTGCAGGCAATCGGCGATGATGGCACTTTGAGCGATTGGACCAGGCCTGATGTCTTTACTACCCTTGACGAGGATCCCATTATTCCCTCGGTTCATATCTTAGGAGAGATTGAAGGCCAGATGTGGGCATCAGATGCAGGCACCAAGATGGAGTATGATCCCGAGACCGAGACTTATACGGCTACAGTACTTGTTGATGCAGACAGGACTTTCGGCTTCTCTACTGAGATTGATGCAGACGGCGACCTGGGTGGTTGGAATTACGTTAATCTCTACCGTTTCGGACCCGAGAGCAATGGCCTCTTTGATTTGACCGATGAACGTCTCGGGCAACAGTTCCCTCTGAGCTTTGAATGGGATCACTTCTCGGATGTCCATGTCTTGGTTACTGGCGAATACGAGATAACCATCAGCTTGGAGCAGAACTACATCATTATCGGAAGAATCTCAGAACCCGAGCATGGGTACTCAATTGGTGACGTGAACCACGACCATGCGGTCAATATCGCCGATGTGACCGCTCTGATCGACTACCTGCTAGGTACTGGCACGGCTTGCGAGATTTGCGCCGATGTGCACGGTGACACGGTTATCAACATTGCCGACGTGACCGCTCTGATTGATGTTCTGTTGGGTAACTGATAGATTTTAATTGGTTTTTCGGGGCTCAAGCGCGACACCTGCGTTTGAGCCTCGTTTTTGTATGCTCGTGGCTATAGGCATCATTCGATAAAAGATGGGGCAGCGGCTTTGACAAGAAGCAACAGTGTCAGGCGAGCAGGCCGTCGGCCTGCACAAGGCCAGCGGCCTTGAAGTGAGGTAGCATCACGGCGCACAGGCCGAAGGTCTGTGTGGCGTGGTGACAGATGACATGAGTAAAACGGGCCTCGAAGAGGGCCAACTCGTATGGGAGCGAAGAATTTGCACATCAACCGATTATTTGAACCTATAAAGGTGAACGCGGGCATCGAATGGAATGACTATCGCCTGACATAGGCATGTTGGCCCTCTACGAGGCCCTATCACTGTTTGCTTTTCACCCCACGCCACACAGACCTGCGGCCTGTGCGCCGCGGGGTTTACTCAAGTCAAGGCCGTCGGCCTTGCTGTGGTCTTCGACCACGATTACTTCTCCCTTCGTTTTTCCGCTGAGCCGGCTATAGTAGGAGTCTCTGCTAGATGCAATTAAAAGAATCCCGCCGAGCCCATTCACGGGTGCGGCGGGATTACGTTGATTGATAGGAAAAATAATTCTAAAGTAAATCGATGATGGTATTTAGATCTATCTAATTAGATTATTCCTAATATGACCGGTAACTTCCTCGATTAGAAAGTGAACTGAACGCGGGCCTGAGCCACGTGAACGTTGCGGTCATAGGGGAGCCAGTCCTTCTGCAGGCGGTTGTAGGTGTAGTCAAACATGCACAGCACGTAGCGGTTGAAGCTGTAGTTCAGACCGATAGTGTAGCTGTTGGCTTTACCGCCACCCACGCTCGACGAAGCGTAGGGCCAGTCCTCCATATAGGCGTTGGGATAGTACTGGTTACGGCCTACGGCATAGTATTCGCCCTCGTTGACGTCGTTGAGGCTGGTGTAGTTCCAGCGTCCAACAATCTCCAGAGCTTTGCCGTCAAGACCACCCAGCAGACCTTCCTGCATGTTGTAGTGGTAGGGGTTGCCAAAGAGCAAGAAACCGGCCTCTACATAACCGCCGTGGAAGTTGTCGCTGCGCAGGGGGTTGGCTGCCAACCACCAGTCGTAGGAACCCCAGGTATCGATATTGTTGTTGCTGGCCTCCCACAAGGTGTTGCTGTCGCGCTTCTTGGTGGTGTGCTTGTAGAGGTACTCACCACGTACGAAGAAACGGTCGTTGTGATAGAGGAACTCGGCACCGGCATCAAACACGTTGTCAATCCAATCCAGATCGCAGCTCACGAACTGGTCATCCTCGTCAACATAGGTCTCCAGGGCTTGTCCCAGGTGGAGGGTCTTCTTCAGGACGTTGTTGTAAACGACGCCGCCACCCATGTGGGCATAGCGCACGTTGGCACCGATGTGCAGGGTCTGGGTCTCGTCAGCGATGGGACGGAACAAGTAGCGTCCAGCCACGGTCATGCCGTTGAAACCAGCCTCGATCTTGTTATAAGCGTTCTCGGTGAAGATACCTTGATAAGCCATGAAACGATCGGTGTTGAACTTGTAGCTGATACCCAGCTCACGGCCTTCGCCAAGGGCGTTGGTCGAACCGGGACGGCTGATGAAGTGATAGCTGCCCAGCGAGGTGTTGCGGGCCATCGAGCCGGCGGGATCGTTGTAGTAACCCACCTTGATGGCATGGGTATTGTCGTTGTTGTCGAAGTGGGTGTACTGCAGGAAGATGTTCTTCTGAGCGAACTTGCCGCCGCCAAAGCCGAAGTCGGCATAGAAGTACCAATCCTTGTACGTCATCGAGGTGCGGATGCGGGCATCGGTGATCGAGGCACCGCTCTGCAGCGGGGTGAAGTCGCTGTTATAGTATGCGGCGTCGGCCATCATGCGGGCACCCACGGTGAACTTCACTTCCTTCTCAGCGTTCTCGAGCTCCAGGGTGGGGTCGGTGTCGAAGTCCTGAGCGGCTGCTGTCAGCGCAAAGACTGCCAAAAGAGGCATCAAAATATATTTTTTCATATTAAATAGTGTCGATTTAATGTTGTTAATGTTCATTACACCAGTGACGGATTAGTAACCCAGACGTTCAAGCAGTGCCTTGGGGTCGGGAACCTTGTTGGGGGCCTGTGAGTTGTCGTAGGTCTGTCCGGGGTGGAACGGGTTGGGCAGTGCGCCGTTGCAGCGGAAACCGTTCTCGATCATGTACTGCAGCGAGATCTCACTGCGGTTGGTGAAGTAGCCGTCCAGATAGACGGGAACACTATTCGAGCCCTGGAAGTTGGTGTAGGGGGTAGCGGGGATGGTCAGACGCAACAGGTCATCAAACATGGTGGTGTTGCCCTGGCCGTAGTAGTCCACGTAGTAGCCCATATACTTTGACATCTGGGCATAGCTGTCGAACGAGTAGGGATGGTTCAGCATCTGGCTCTTGCGGATCATGTAGGCCTGCCAGGGCTGGTTCATCTCGGGATAGTTGTTGGGAGCACCGCTGATGGCCGGACCCATGATGTGGGCACCCCATTCCTGTCCGTAGCGGATGAAGTCGGCGTAGCCGGTGGGGGTGTCATAAGCGATATCGGTAGCATAGGGAACAGGCTCGCTGATCCACAGCAGGAAGCACATGGGAACCTCACCCTTGAACACGTCATAAGCGCGGTGCAGAGCGTCGAACGAGAAGGTTTGCAGGATCACCTTACCGTTGGTGTTACCCACGTTCACCTTGCCGCTCACATAGAAACGGGTGTCGCTGGCGGGCTTGGTGATGATGTTCCAGCCGCACTCGGCCAGCACGTTGTAAACGCGAACCTCCATATCCTTGGGGTTCAGCCAGCTCTCCTTGAACTCGATGTAGATACCGGGGCGGTTGCCGGTGTCCTGCTCGTCGTCAACATAGGCGTTAGCGAAGTCATACTCCACAAAGTCCATGTACTTGGCAGCGTAGCTGTAGCTTACGTTGGGATCGTCACACTTGACGGTCTTGTGCTCGCTGTTGTAGATCTGCTCCAGGGTCATGCCTTTGTATTTGTCCTTGATGCGGTAGGGCAGGACGCGCTCGCCGTTGGCATTGCGCCTCAGCTTCTTACCTTCGGCAAAGGCAATCTGGTCCTGGATGGCCGAAACGTAGAGACCGTCGCTGTAAACGATCTGGCCATTGTTGTAGTAACCGTTGTGGGTGGCGGCAAAACCGTCGCGGGCCTCTTCCAGGCTGCTGTTGTTGAACCAGGTACCTGCATCGAGCATGAGCAGCTCGGCATAGTAGTAGGACATGGTGTAGAACGTGCGGAAGTCGTTCACGTCACGCTGATACTGGGCTTCGATGTCGGCCTCGGAGAAGACCTGGTTGCCGTTGGCATCCTTGAAGCTGCGGTAGAAGTCCTTGCGCGTGGTGGGAACATAGTCGCTGAAGACGTACTGGATGTTGGTGGTACGCTTCAGGTTCTCATCGTGGTTTGCGAGCACGATACCGTCCTTGGTAGCCTGCATATCGCTCTCCAGGTAGTCGGCGCCCATCTCACGGGCCCAGCGCCACGATGCCTCGGTCTCCTCGGGAGTCCAGAAGATGGAGCCACGGTGGGCTGCCACGGCATACAAGGGCACATAGTCACGCACCTTTGCCAGATTGGCGGGCAGGACAGGAACCTCAATCCTGCGGGCATCGGTGTTCTCATTGGTGAACTGCTGTTCATCCTCACATGAGGTAAAGGTCGTGAGCACAACGGCACTCAACAAACCTACTCTAACGAGATTCTTAAACATAAGTCGTTTGGTTTTTAATGAATAAAATATTGTAATAATTGATTATTTCTTTTCGAGGTGTTCGCCCTTGCGGTCAGCAACAAGGTACTGCTCCTCTTTGTAGGTGAGAGCCATGAAGAAGATGGCACAGACGCAACCCACAATCAGCAGGATGAACGGCATGTCCCAGCCACCGGTGCTCTCGGCAACATAACCCAGAACGGTATTGGCGAGGATTGCGGTACCCAGCACATAACCCATGAAACCGGTTAAGCCGGCAGCGGTACCTGCTGCATTCTTGGGGGCGAGGTCAAGAGCCTGCACGCCAATAAGCATCACAGGACCATAGATCAGGAAGCCGATAGCAATCAGACAACCGATAACAACGCTCAGGTTGGTCATATTCTGCCAGTAGATAATGATGGCGACGATGATGAGTGCCATGAAAATCATTGTGGGCAATGCGCGACGGCCGTTGAAGACCTTGTCGCTCAGCCAGCCGCAGAAGATAGTGCCGGGGATAGCGGCGATCTCATAGGCAAAGTAAGCCCAACCTGCATTCTTGATGTCCACGCCCTGCTCGCTCAGGATGGTAGGAGCCCAATCCAGGCAGCCGTAGCGTACCATATAAATAAATGAGTTGGCCAATGCGATGTACCACAAGAACTTGTTGGAGAGGACGGTCTTGAAGATTTCCTTCACGCTGAGCGACTGCTCGCTCTTCTTCTCGTCATAGTTCTTGGAGGCAGAGCCGCTCCACTTCTCAATCGACTGTAAACCACAGGATTGGGGGGTGTCACGGATGAGAATATAGGCAATGATGGCGATCAGGATGGCCACAGCAGCGGGGAAAGCATAGGTACCAATCAGGAAGTACATCTTCTCATCGTTGCCGTAGAACCACGAGCCGAACCACATGGCACCATAAGCGGCCATGGGGCCGACGAGGGCGCCACCCACGTTATGGGCGGTGTTCCACACACTCATCCAGGTGCCGCGCTCCTTAATGGAGAACCAGCGTGTCATCACACGTCCGCACGGAGGCCAGCCCATTCCCTGGAACCAACCCACGAGGAAGTTGAAGGCGCCCATCAGGAAAACGGCAAGACCCTTGCGCTCGGGATGGCCGATGGGGTCGAGCAGGGTGATGGGAACCATCATGAACAGCATGGCGATGGCCGACAGGATCAAGCCCAGTGGCAGGAAGCGGCGCGCATTGCTGCGGTCGCTGATGCTGGCCATTACGAACTTGGAGAAGCCATAGGCCACAGCGTTCATCGCCAGGGCGGTACCCAGCATGCCCTTGGTGAAGCCGAAGGGCTCGAGCATAGGAATCGCCATGGAGAAATTCTTTCTCACCAGGTAGAAGCCGGCATAGCCGATGAAGATGCCGATAAAGACTTGCCAACGTAGTCTCTTGTACTTGGCATCGGCCTCGGGACCGGTCTGTTCCGGCTTATAGGCCGGGGGTGCTAAAAAACTAGCCATAATCTTGAGATTTTTTAGTTGATTGAAGTTTATAGTATTACTTTAAAATGATATGCTAAATATTTTTAATCAATTCCGTTAGCTTTGCGGGTTGCATCCAAATCCAGGGCATCGGCGAGGATGCTGATGGGATTCTCGACGGGCAGGCCGGTGGACATCTCGATTTGCCATTTGCAGGTCTCGCAGTCGGTGGCTACAGCCTCGACCTGGGCATCGGAGATGTCCTTGAACAGGATGGAGCCGATGGCCTGTGAGCGCTCGTAGTTTTCCTTCTTGAAACCATAGGTGCCCGAGATGCCGCAGCAGTTCTGCTCCAGTACTTGCAGGTCCAGGCTGGGAATCATGCGCATCAGTTCAATGCTGTACAGTTGCCAGCCCATGCGCTGCATGTGACAAGCGGTATGATAGGCTATTCTTCGCTTATAGTCTTGCTTGAAAACAAGCTTTACTTTCTCCTCATCCACAAGGTTGTAGATGAATCGCGTTGCCAATGAGATACCGTCACGCACGTCGGTGGTGTCCACCTTGAGTACGGCAGGGTACTCGTCGCGCAGGTTGAAGGTGCAGCTCGAACTGGTGGTCAATACCGTGCGGTGATCCATGTTGACGGCCTTGCGGATGCTGGCAGCGTTGGTGCGTGCCTGACGCTTCGCCTGCTTGTACAAGCCGTTGGCAATCAGGGCAACACCGCAGCACTGCTCCTTCTCAAGCAGGTGCACGCCGTAACCGATGGCGTTCATCAGCTTGACCAGATCCTGGCCCAGTTTGGGGAAGTTATAGTTGACATAGCAGCCGTGGAAATAGCTCACATGGTTGGGGAAAGCGTCCTGCTGCTTGGCGGCGTGGCGCTTGAACCAGGTGGTGAACTTCTGGCGGCTATAGGCGGGGAAAGTGCGGTGTTTGTCAATGGCCATCACGCTGTCCATCACCAGTTTAGTGGGTTTCAGGCCCAGCGTGGCATTGGCGACGGGCGCTACCAGATTGGCCATCGTTCCCAGCAGGTCGGTGTTGGCGAGCATGGTGTCGCGCAGGCTGGCATGGTGTCCTGCCGAGGCACTCATGCGTGCGTGTTGGATAATGTCGGCAATGTGTACACCGCTGGGACAAGCCACCTCACAGCGTTTGCAGTTCAGGCACAACTTCAGGGCCTTGTCAAAGTAGGCGGGGTCCTTCAAGCGGTAACGCTCACCGTCGGGACCGGCCTGTTTGGGTCCGGGATAGTCGGTGGTTACAGCGGCGACTGGGCAGACCGTGGTGCAGATGCTGCACTTGGTGCATTGCTCGAAGTTGTTCTCGCTGAGGTTGCATATTTGCATTCGTTCAGCCATAATATCTCATTAAAAAATCATCAATCAAATCGTTATCTATCTATATCTAAACCTTTAGTCGAATATTGTAGGACTGTAGGTGATGCATGGTTGAGGATGCGTTTATTTGCTCTCCCTGATGTGGTCGGCGGCTGCAATGGCCGTCATCAGTGAAACGCCGGTACCGTCACCCATCTTGATGGCATCGTGTCCGCTCAGGACAGAGCCGATGGCGTAGAGGTTTTGAATGGGTTTGCCCTGCTTGAGGCAATGGAGGTTGCCGTCAGTGGCCACGCCATAGCCGAAATAGGCTTGGGGCTGCAGCACACCGAAGTGTGTCCACTGTTCGCGATCAGCGTCGGCATCCACATCAACTCCCAGCACGGGTTCATAGACGCGCTCGTAATCGGCTCTCAAGCCTCGGCTGATGAACGAGCCGGTGGCAAGCACAAAGTTGTCGGCCTTCAGCGGCATGTCGGCGAGTTTGGCGGTGGTGATGCTGGTCAGGCGGTCGCCCTCAAAGGTGCCGCTCACGGCGGTGTCACCCATCAGGTAGGTGCCGCCCAGCATCCTGAAGTAGTGACGCAACTGCGTCATCATCCTCATGCCGGCTACCGAGGGGGGCAACGTGGAAACCAGGCGAACGGGCTTCTTGGCCATGGCCTGCAGCGCTTGGTAATCGCTGCTGTCGCTCTGACCGAACACGCTGGGCAACAGCACCATATCGGTGTCGCCGGCAAGGCTGTTGACCTGGTCGGCCAGGCGTCTCAGCGCGTTGTTGCTCACCAGGTGCTTGGCGAGGCTGGTGGCGCGCATCTCGCTGGGGCTGCGGCGCAAGGCGGTGATGTCGTCGGTGGTGAACTCAATCATGTCCACTTCAAAGCCCAGGTCTCGCAATCCCTGTGCCAGCATGGCGTTGGGCTGGTCGAAGTAGCCGCGGATGCACATCAGTGCCAACCGTTTGGCGGGCAAGTTATTGAGGTCATCGATGCGCAGGTGGTCGTTCAGGGTGAGCCATGCGGGCTTGGCGACGCCCATCGGCGTAACGCGCCAGTGGTTGGCGTCGGCCGAGCCAGTCATCTCGATGCCCGAATCGCTGAACAACAGCTTAATACGTTCGGCGAGCGATGCGATGCGGTCGGCGCCGATCTTGCTGTAGGGATGGCTCTCGGGCAGGGTGGCGATGGCCTCCAAGGGGTTGGTGACAGCTTTGCCGTTAACGTGTCCCAGCAGCTCCATCGAACCGCCGTTAAACAGCAGGGTGCTTTGTCCGCTGGCTACGATGGCCACGCGCTTTCCGCGCTTGGCAAGTGAAATGCCGCAGGCAAGGCCGCTCAGGCCTCCGCCCATGATAACGGTGTCCATTCTCATTGCACGTCCTCCTTTCCTTCGGTATTAACAGCCATATCCAGTCCGCACAGGCCCTCGTAGATGAAAGCGGTCAACTGCGCCTCACGCAGGGTGTCGCCCCAAGCGACGGGCCTCATGCCTTTCCAGCGCTCGTCAAGGAAGGCGGCAAGGTCTTCCTGTGCGCCCTTGACGTCGTTCCTGAACTCGCCCATGAGAGATGCGGCGCGGCAGGAACAAAGCTTGCCCTGGCAGGTGCCCATGCCCACGCGGGTGCGTCGGCGCAGGTTCACCAGGTTGTGCACATGCAGCTGGTGTACAGCGTATTTGATTTCGCCCACGGTGACGCCTTCACACTCGCAAACCAGGGCGTTGTCGATATCATTGTCTTTCTCGATGCGTGCCGCAAGCGATCCATGGCGGCCGATGGCGGCGCGCTGGCCAAAGCTGTAGCGCTTGGTCAAGTCGCTCTGGCTGGGGGCGCCTTCTTCCGAGCCGGGAAGGGGTTGGGTAGCGGTGACGCAGGGTGCAGTGTTGCCCAACTTGGCGCACACGGCATTGGTGGCAACCTCGCCCATCAGGCGATAGGTCATCATCTTGCCGCCGGTAATGGTGACGAAGCCCTCCAGGCCGTCGCGCTTGGCGTGGTCCAGGCACACGATGCCGCGGCTGATGCTGCGTCCGGTGGGGTCGTCGTCGCTGGCAACCAGGGGACGCACACCCGCATAGGCGCGGATGATTCTCGTGGTAGCGAGCGACGGAGCGATTTTCACGCCCTCCTTGAGCAGGACGTCCACCTCCTCGCGTGTCACGCGCATGTCATCTACGGTCTCGATGGGGATGCGGTCACTGGTCGTGCCGATGACGCACACCGTGTCGTCGGGGACGAGGATGTCGGCGTTGGCGGGCTTGCGGCAGCGGTTGATGACCATCTGGTTCACGCGGTGGCCAAAGATGAGCAGCGCTCCGCGGGCGGGAAACATCTGGATGTTCACGCCAGCCGACTGGGCGATGCGCTGGCCCCAGATGCCGGCGGCGTTGACCACGATGCGGCCACGCACCTCGATGTGCTCACCGTTGAGTTTGTTGAACAGCTTCACGCCCTCGACGCGGTTCTGATTGATGATCAGTCCCTCGACCTCGTGGTAGTTGAGCGTCTCGGCGCCATGCATGCGGGCGTCGAGCAGGTTGGCCACGGTGAGGCGGAACGGGTCGATCGAGGCGTCGGGGACGCGCACGGCGCCGATGAGGTCGGGGTTAACGGCTGGCTCGATGCGGCGCGCTTCCTCGGGGTCGAGGATATCGGCACGGATGCCGGCGCGCTGGCACGCTTCCACGAACGTCTGCTGGTAGCCCAGGTCATCCTCGGGCAGGGTGATGAAAAGACCGTCGGTCTCCTCGACACAGTGGCGGGCGATGCGCCTCAGGATCATGTTCTCGCTGATGCACTCGCTGGCGCTCTCGCTGTCGGTCACGGCATAACGCGCACCGCTGTGCATCAGGCCGTGGTTGCGGCCCGTGGCGCCCGTGCTGTAGTCGTTGCGCTCTACGAGCAACACGCTCAAGCCGCGCAGGGCGCAATCCCTCGCGGTTCCGGCACCTGTTGCGCCGCCACCCACGATGATCACGTCATATTCTTTTTTATAAATGTCGTTGGTTGCCATAAACGTTGTTTTTAAAGTAGCAAACCTGATGAATTAGTTTCGGTGCAAAGTTAAACATACTCTTTTGATTGACAAAATTATTTCGCATATTTTTTTATAATATTTTACATTATTTTTTTAATTCATTGAAAAACAATTAATTAAAAATTGTTTTATGAAGAGAATTTCCCGAAAATGGTGTTTCGTTTATCGGTTTAATCATTTCGTTTCGAAAAATTTCAAAGTCAATTTGTTTTCTTTTCAAATATTTCTGACCATTCTTTTTGGTAATTATTGCCATTTTTTTCGCCATTTTTTTGGCCGATTGATTTCTTTATTCTATTTTTGCCGCATCAAAATGATAATTGCCTACCATCAAAATGAAAGAGAAACGACACGAAAGGATTATGGAAGAACTCATCAAGCACGGGTCGGTCTATGTGTCCGATCTTGTCAACTTGCTTGATGTGTCGGCGGTGACCGTGCGCAAAGACCTCACCGAACTGGAGAAGAGCGATAAGCTGTACCGCAGTCATGGCAAGGCGGTGCTGGTTAATCCATATATCAACAACCGTTCGGTAAACGAGAAGGAGAAACTGGCCGCTGATGAGAAACACGCCATCGGCCGTGAGGGTGCCCGCCTGATCACGCGCAATGACAGCATCTGTATCGCTTCGGGGACGACGGTACACGCCTTGGCGCGCAACATTGTGCCTATCCACAAGTTGACGGTCGTGTCGGCATCTTTACCGGTGAGCAATATTCTGTCTGCCCACGAGAACATCGACATTTATCAGTTGGGCGGTGTTCTCAGGCACAGCAGTTTGTCAGTCGTTGGAGAGTATGCTTCCATGATATTGGATAAATGTTCGTTCTCTAAGCTGTACATGGGTGTGGATGGCATTGATTTTGACTTTGGCATCACGACTACCGAGATGCGCGAGGCGGCGCTCAACCAGAAGATGATGGCTGCGGCCCAAAAGACCATCGTCCTGGCCGACAGCAGCAAGTTCGGGCGCCGAGGCTTCGCCAAAATAGCTGACATTGATGCCGTGGACATCGTTATCACCGATGCCGGCGTTTCTCCCAAGGTCGTTAAGAAACTTGAGGACCTGGGAATAGAACTCATCATCGCCCAGTAGCGAAGAGGAGGGCTTTAAGGTCCTTAAGGTCGTTAAGGACTTTATTCCGCTTTTATCTGGTCAGCAAAAGGCTTGTTGCTCCACACGACGAGGTTGCCGCTGACGGTGTCGGCACTGATGGTCATCACGCCCAGGTCGTGTCGTTTCTCCATCATGTTTTTCACTTTTTCTTCGCCCATCACCATGCATGCCGTGGCCCAGGCATCGGCATGCATGCAGTCATTGGCAATGACAGTGACACTGAGCAGCGTGCCTGCGCGACTGTCGCCCGTATGCGGGTCAACGATGTGTGACAGCTTTTTTCCTTCCTCGACACGCCATTTGCGGTAATTGCCGCTGGTGGCGACGGCCCCGCTGTCAAGCGTCAGTATCATGACGCTCTCATGGGCGGTGTTGCCATCATTTTCACTCGAGGGCATATCTACCGACACGTGCCACGGCTTGTAGTGGCTGCTCATGCCGCTTACCATCACCTCACCACCGATCTCGACAAGCCAGTTGGCGGCCCCGTTGCGAGCGAGCATGCGTCCGATTTCGTCACATGCATACCCCTTGGCGATGGAGCTGAAGTCGAGCATCGCGCGCGGGTCTTGTTTCTTGAGGCTGTCGCCATGAACTGTGACCTTGTCAAGCCCAATGAAGGTGAGAATGCTGTCTAGCTGGGCACGGGAGGGTAGGACGCCGCTCTTGTAACCGAAGCCCCAAGCGTTGACCAGCGGCATCACCGTCGGGTCAAACGCGCCGCTGCTCTGTTGCCAAACGTCGCGTGAGGCGGTGAGCAGGCGCTGCAGGTGGGCATCAATGCGTGTAGTCTTGTTCTCGTTGATGGCGCTGATGAGTGACGCCTTGTTATAGGGTGAGACGCTCATGTCCAGGTTGCCCAGGATGAGCTGGATGCTGTCGCCCAGGTCGCGGTCGGCCTCGTAGGTGATATGGTACTCGGTGGTCCACACCACACCCTCGTGGGTGAAATAACGCTTGCGGTCGCGCATGACAAACATTGTCACGATCGCGGCCACCAGAAAGACCAATATGGCGGCGTATTTTTTCATCCCAAAGTCGTTAGGGCCATTAGGGCCTTTAAGGGCCTTAAGGGTTTTAAGGGCTTTATTTCAGGAACCAGGTGACGTTAAAGTACCATGTGCGGTTCTTGGCTACATTTTCATCCAGCAGCTTGGTGTGGAACGTCTGTCCGATCGAGAAGTTGTAGCCGCCGCGCAACTGCACACGCTCCATCAGCTCACAGCCGATGCCCATGTCCAGATAGACGCTCACGGGAGAATACTTGTTCAACTCCCCGTGATTGCCATGCAACAGGAATGAGAACTGGGGACCCACGTAGGCCAACGGCATGAAGGAGTTTTCCAAGCCGCCCAGGCGGTGCCACTTGAACTTGAGGTGCAAGGGCACGTCAAGATAGTGCATCGACAACATCTCGTTGCCCACGCCCAGCGAGGACCAGGCGGTGCGGTCGCCATAGTTCACCTTTCCCTGCTTGAGGGTGTAGAGCAGCGAGCCCTCGACGCCAAAGCCGATGCCGCTGAAGTTCATTTCGCCCGTGACACCCAACTGGGGACCCATGGCCCGCTTGCTGGGCATGATGTCTGATTGTTTGAAGTGGACCTCATTGATGGTGGCGCCGGCGGTGATACCCCAGCGCGAGGTGGTCTGTCCGGTGGCGGTCACGGCGGTGACAAGCAGAGCGGTGAAGACTAAGATGAATTTTTTCATTATTTATTGTCGTTTTTTTTAGTTTCTACAATCAGTTGGGGTTATGTCAGAAGAAGCATGCCAGGGCCAGGGTCCAATGCTTGTCCCGGCCATAGACCTTGTCGCCCTCGTACTCGCGGTCAACATAGCTCATGGCTTTTGAGATGCCGATGCCATAAGATGCTGTGATGCGAAGGTGCCTCATCACGTCAGCACCTATACCAGCATCCCACGACAAATAGGTTTTGCGGCCCTCCCAGTTGTCTGACGCGTTCTCGTTAAAAAGAATGGAGAACGCAGGGCCGGTGAACACCAGGGGCGCCACATAGCGCTCTACGCCAGGCAGTGCAAGGCGGTAACGTGCCATCACGGGGATGTCGATGTAGTGGCGCTTGAACAGGCGGTCACCGTCGGAGAGACGGTTGTTGCGGTGGGTGTACATCACGCTGGCCTCGACGCCAATGCCGGTCACGGGAATGGCAAGGTCCAGCACAAGGCCACCGCAATAGCCCATGCGGTTGTCGCTGTCGATGACATCGCGGTCAAACCGCAGTTCGCCCAACGTGACGCCTCCGCGCAGGCCCAGGCGCACCTGTCCCGTCGCGGGCAGTGACATCATCATTATCAGTGTGACGAGTAGGAGTTTACAGCTCTTCTTCATGTCCTTGATTGGATTTCAAACCCCAAAAATACACATTATTATCCAAACCGTCGCCAGTTTTAAGCCTTTTTCTCATTTTTTCTAATATGACAAGAATTGGCTCGCCGCGTGATATTGGGGCATGACGAAAAAGAAAAACGGCCTCACACCAAGGTGCGAAACCGTTTTGAGTGGGCAGTGAGGGATTCGAACCCCCGACCCTCTGCTTGTAAGGCAGATGCTCTGAACCAACTGCGCTAACTGCCCATTAGTTGTCAAAAGCGATGCAAAGGTACTGCTAATTTTGGAACCACCAAAAAAAATCGCACTTTTTTTTCAAAAAAAGCAGTTTTTTTCAAAAAATGCCACTCCAAGCCCTCTGTTTGCCGTCTTTTTAAAGAAAAAATCCTAACTTAGCGCCCTAGAACAACCAGAGAACAACCAGAGAACAACCAACTAAACGACAAACGACAAAATGAAGAAGAATTACATTTTTCTGGCCGACGGCTTTGAAGAAGTCGAGGCCCTGACGTGTGTGGACGTGATGCGTCGCGCGGGAATGACCGTCGTGACGGTGTCGATGAACCCCGATTTGGCAGTGACCGGAGCCCATGGCGTGACGGTAATGGCCGACAGCGTGTACAGCGACAATGACTACAGTGATGCCGAGTGGCTCGTGTTGCCTGGAGGCATCCCCGGTGCCCCCAACCTGGCTGACAGCGAACTCTTGTGCGACCTGATCACCGCCCATGACGAGCGGGGTGGCAAGGTGGGCGCCATCTGTGCCTCGCCGGCAGTGGTGCTGGCCCCCCTGGGCCTGCTGCAAGGGCGTGAGGCGGTGTGCTATCCCGGCATGGAGCAGGGTATCGAGGGCGTAAATTGGAAATCGGGCGCGGTAGCTGTCGATGACAATGTCGTGACCGGCAACGGACCTGCCGCGGCAGCGCCGTTTGCCTTGACCATGGTCGCCCAGTCCATGGGAGCTGACGTGGCTGCTCAGGTGGCCGCAGGCATGCTCTTATAATTATAATAATGTGGGAAATGGTCGTTTTAGCGACATTTTTTAAATAAATAGTTGTGAGACTCAAAAAAAGTGTTTACATTTGCCACAACTTTTGAAAAAGAGTCAGAAAGGCTCCCATAATCAATAGTTAAATAACTCTTTAACCGATATTTTATTAATAACATATTTTTATTAACCAATTCTAGATCTACAGATTTATGAAGAAATTTTTAGCACTTCTGTTTGTGTGTGCAGGCCTGACCGCAATGGCTGCACCTCATGTGAACAAGGCTGATCTCACCCAGGCCAAGGGCCAGATGGTGATGAAGGCTAACACTCTGACCAACAATCTGACTGCTGGCGTTAGCAAGTCCTTTATGGAGGCTGCCAAGCAGAACGTTCAGAAGAACCATGCCACCAACCTGGTGAACAAGCGCGCTCCCCGTCGCCTGAGCGATGAGGAAATCCTCAACAATCCTTATGTTTGCTTCCTGTATGCTTACGACATCATGGGCGAGGAGCCTGTACAAGCCGATCCTTACTATGCTGCTGGCGGTGCTTATTGGAAAACCTTTGATGATGAAGAAGGCCTGTTCTTTGCCGGTTTCTATTGGGATGCTGAAGGCAGCACCTACTACCTGCCCATCGACATTGACTACGCAAGTGGCGAAGTGGCTCTGTCTTGGGGCATGCTGCTCGAGGACGACTCAGTTATCGGTACCGGCCGCACCCGTACCGATAGTGTATGGTATTCGTTGCTCGTTTCTCAGGCCTACTGGGAGAATGGTGAACAGAACGACTGTATGGGTACCCTCTATGAGGACGGTTCGATCATCTTCGATGACTACTATGTATACTACACTAATAAAGTGAAGAGAGTTTACCGTAATGGCTCTCTCAGGAGCACTGACACTATTGAGACTGCAACCATGTACGTGGGTACCGAGATTCTCGCTGCTAACGGTGTGCTCTCCTACAACAATGAGAAGGACGGCAGCGCTGACGAGAGCCCCGTTTACATGTTCCAGGAGGGTAACGACCTGTATGTTGGAAACATGTGGGGCTATGGTGTTCCCACCTGTATGATGACGCTGATTGAGGGAGGCAAGGCTCTTTACGAGTGCGCTGAATTCGACCCCGTTGATTCGATCACTTATTTGTCGAACCCCATCTGGGACGTTAACGACTCTTGGATCAGTGGTGGTCTTGGCATGTTCTACCCCGTAGGCAGCTATGAGCTGGACGATGAGGGTTACATCATTGACTACACTTGGGGCTTCGAGGCTGACGCTACCCCCGACCAGATCACCTGGCCTTACACCATGCCTAGCAATGGTTATCACTTCCTGTATGGTTATGAGAACAACGTTCTGAAGTATACCAACGGTGACAAGTTTGTGCTTCCTGGTGGCGGCTTCACCCGTGGTGACATCGACAACGACGGCAAAATTACTATTGCCGACGTGACCACGCTGATTGACCACCTGCTGACTGGCGACTTTGATGACGCTGATGACTTCAGCTCTGACGCTGCCGATTGTGACGAGTCTGGTGATATCAACATCTCTGACGTAACTACGCTGATCGACTACTTGCTGAGTGGCAACTGGCCCGCTGAGTAATCATTCAGAAAGAACAAACATTAAAAAGGACAGGACCTCACAAGGGCCCTGTCTTTTTTAATATCCAGTAGCGAATCATCTGCTGCTACACCTCACACTAAGACGCTAAAAATTTTTGTTTTATAGTTGTTAGGAGGCTGGAAAGTGAAAAAAGAGGTTAAAATGGGCTGAGTATCGAAAATAAATCAGTAATTTTGTAGTTTGTAAAAAACATCAATAACAATATTTCAAAATGAAGAAGAGAATGTTAGCTTTGTTGAGCGTGAGCACGCTCGTTGCCGCAATGGCCATTGCGGCCCCCGCCCAGCTGTCAGGCTCCCGGATTTGCCTGTTGAACCTCTACCAATGGGATCAGAACACTGGAGTCGTAACGCCTGCCGATCCCATGGTATCGGGCGGATGGACCACGACAATCGTTGATGGTGGCAACGGTACGGTGACGCTGCACGGTGGTTTGTCGCTGTATCCCATCGACCAGCCCATGCTGGTTGATCTTGCCGCCGGCAAGGTGACGCTTCAGGTGACAGGCGAGCCCTTTGGCTCTACATCAGGCACGAGTACTGTGACCTCCGGCCCGGTGACGACGACGGTTGACAGCACGCGCTACTACTATTTTGTCAACGAGGACTGGTTGCTGCACAACAGTGACTATGCCGACGTGCAGGGCACCATCGAGGATGACGGCTCGATAGTGATTGAAGCCGGATTTGGATACTATATCCTGGAAACCCGCACGAAGACGATTCGCAGCGGCAGCCACGTAACTATATTGAACGATACCATTCGCACGTTCTCACCCATCATGCGCAACACCCGCTTGCAGATGGCCAATGGATGCCATGAGTTTGCCGATGAGCAAGGTGGCGTGTCTCACCTTGTTGACGTGTACATCCGCCAGTCGGGTGACACGGTGTGGGTGACCAACCTATACGGCTTCGGATGGCGTGACAATTTCATGCTGCTGGATGCCGACGGGGTGATGACCTTCCCAGGCCAGGCATTCCGTGACATCGACGATGCCGCCAACCCTGCTGGCGATGGCGTGTGGTACAACACAACACTCAATGGCAACAACGCTGTAATGGGTAACATCGGTACGGCCAGCAAGGATGAGCTCTTGTGGGGCTTGACGGTTCCTAACGATGGTGACGGCCTGTGGTGGGGATATATCGATAACATGCTCTACTTCACCGACGGCACGAAGTTCGTCATCCCGACAACCCCACAGCCCTTCACGGTAGGAGATGTGAACGGTGACGGAGCGGTAAATATCGCAGATGTTACTGCCTTGATCGACTATCTGCTGGGAAGCGGTGGTTCCGTTAACGTCGACGCTGCAGATGTGAACGGTGATGGCGCAATTAACATCGCCGACGTGACCGCTCTGATCGATAAGCTCTTGGGCGCATAATCGTCTGGTAATAAGACATCATTTCATATAGGCTGCGATTTGTGGCTATGGGGACGGTTCCGCTGTTGAACCGTCCTCTTTTTTCGTGCTGTTCCTTGTCGCTGTGCGTTTTGTGCTGGCGCGGTCAGATGCTCGATCATTACCTTTGTTCTGGTTTTACACAATGTAAATCCGTTTATTATAACTTAATTGACCATGAAAGACAGAAAAATGAGAGAACTCCGGGTAATACCCCGGGGACAGGTGCCGCACGCCAATGGCGAGGCGGCACGGCCTGGCGAGGCAACGCTGGCGCAGAATCTGCGCGAGCGCGATAATTCCCTGCAGGTGGTGGGGCAACCCTCAGCGCTTGCCGCTATCGGCAGTGGCGAACGCCTGCTCACGATGAGTGGTGACCATACGGTGAGTTGTACCGGCGACGCTACCGTTCTTATCGACGGCGAGGTGGTGACAAGGGTGGACTCGCCGGTGGTGGGTGCCCATGCCATCGGCGCCATGATGGTGATTGTTACTCGTGACGGCCTCGTCTATCTGATGCCCGACGCCAACGGCTGGACGGTGCTCAATCCTGCCGACGCTGTGCCGCAACTGAGTTTTGGCGTGAGCACTCAGGTCAGCCATGCCGACATCGGTGCTGTTACCTTTGTTGAACCCTATAGCCAGTGGCGTGCACCGCTGGCCGATGCCGACCGCTCGACTTTGGCAGGGTTGTTGCGCTCGGCATGGAACGCCTTGCAGAATGATGCACGTGCCCAGGGCAGGCACACTGCCCCGATGCTCGTCCGTTGGGCTGTGCGTCTGCAGGATGACACTTATCTGTGGGTGAGCGACCCGGTGAGGGTGGGCGATGTAACGCTTGCCAATGCTGACCGCATCAGTGCTCTGGTGAATAGCGGCAACAGCGGCTTCACTGGCACTCAAGCGACAACCCTGCCGATGACACACTACAGCCTGACCATCGGCATGACTAGCGCCATTGCCGCACCGTGGCAAGCATTGGTCAAGAGCATTGACGTGTTGGCCACCGACGAGGCTCAGTTATTGAGTGCCAGTCGCGAATTGGATTACCGCTGCTTGACACGCACCAGCGGCGGGAGGGAATATGTGTTGGAGATGGGACTGGCGCGTCGTAGCGCCGATGCCATCGCTTGGGAACTTGCGGCCTCATCGTGGCGGCTGATAGCCATGGCCAGCGGCGCGTCCCATCCTGACAGTGCCACGTTTGCGGCTCCTGTCGAAGCCTTGAAGCTCACGGCGGCCCAATGCGCCGCTCTGGCCAAGCCGATGACAGTGGATGGCGTGGTGTGCTCGACAGCGGCGGGCGGACGTTTGTATTGTTGCACCGCTGCTGGCGCGGTTGTGGTGAGTTCGCCGGGCAATGCCTTGACCGAGGCGCATCGCAGCAGCGTCCTCGGTGCGAATCCGTTGGCGATGGCGGTGGTGACGATGCCGCTGTACTCAGGCGGTTTCGGACGTTATCCTGTGTATGTGTTTACCGACGACGGCATTTATGCCATCCCGCAGCGGGCCTCCGACAGGCTGGGAGAGGCACGTCTGGTGGACCGCACCGTTATTGCAGCCGACGTTCCGCCAGTCGAGGCTGGTGGCGACATTTGGCTGATGTCGCGGCATGGACACCTGTGCCGTTTGAGCGGGTCTAAGCTCACGGTGGCCTGTCGTGATGTGGATTGCCGTGCCATGGCCTGGTGCAACGCCCACAGCGAGTTGTGGCTCTTGCCCGCTGATGGCTATCCCGTAGTGATGATGCCGAGTGGAAAGATGAGTGTGCGGACCGTTGCCGCCTCGCAGCTATATAGCGATGCCCTCCATGCCCTTGCCGTTACCGCTGGAGGCACTGTGCTGGATCTGGAACAGGAACAACCGGGCATGATGGACGTGGCGTGGCACAGTCATCCCATCCACCTGCATCCGTTGATGGGGCTTCGAGTCAAGCGCGTCGTGTGGCATGCGGTAAGTGATGATGCTAACCTGTCGTTGCGCGTCAAGGGGCAGTGTGGCATAATGGCTCGGGAACGGGACGTAAGTCACATCACCGTGCAGGGTGCAATCAACCAGCCCCTGGCGACGCCCACTATGGCGATTCACGCCCGCACACTGACCCTCGCCCTCGACGGCACCGCCAGTACGGGAACAATGCTCATGCCCACCCTAATCTTTTCTATCTAATAACTCCTAAATAAGAGACATGAATAACACATTATATAATATAGAGGACATCCTTGCCGAAAATGACCGACGCAAGGCCGCACTCGCCGATGCGGAGGGCGGCTACGACCCGCTCACGGGCGTAGGCTGCTGGGGAGATAGGGTGGAGGCGGCTGGATGCTTGGTGCCGCGCGAGGTTTTGGCCCGTTGCCCTGACTACCTGTCAATGGAGCCGATTGAGCAGGAACGGCAACGCATCCGTGAGGATTTTGAGTTCTGGTGCGCCCGATGTGTGACCATCAAAGACAAAATGAGTGGACGCGATGTGCCGTTGGTACTCAACCGCCCCCAACGGCGATTGCTGGCCCTGATGGAGAAGCAGCGTATTGAAGGCAGGCCCGTGCGCGTCATCCTGCTCAAGGCCCGACAGTGGGGCGGCTCCACGCTGGTGCAGATGTACATGGCGTGGATGCAGCTGGTGCGGCACACGGGATGGAACAGCTTGATTTGCGGACACTTGCACGCTACGAGTAAGAGTATCAAGCGCATGTATAACCTGTTACTGCGCCACTATCCGCGCGAGTTGCTTGACAAGGAGGACGGCGAGCCGCGCTTCACAAAGTTGGAAGGCCAACCCAATGTGCAGCAACTCAACGGGCGCGATAGTCTGGTGATTACCGGCAGTTCGCGCAGTGAGGATGCCGTGCGCGGCTATGACATTGCGATGGCCCACCTGAGCGAGGTGGCCTTTTGGCCGGAGAGCGCGATGCATTGCCCCGATGATCTGGTGCGCAGCGTGTGCGGCAGTATCGCCCTGAAACCCGAGACCGTCATCGTCCTCGAATCCACAGCCAATGGCGTGGGCGACTATTTCCATGACGAGTGGTTGAGGGCCGAGCAGGACTTGAGCGACAAGGAACTGATGTTTGTGCCCTGGTACGAGATCGGGATATACTCGCTCAATGTTGATGACCCGGCGGCACTGTGGCAGGCGATGGACGAGTATGAGATGGAACTGTGGAACGCGGGGCGTACGCTGGAGCAAATCAACTGGTACCATCACAAACGTAAGGAGTACCGCAGCCACCAGCAGATGATGGCGGAATATCCCGGCAGTGCCAGTGAGGCCTTCAGCACGACGGGGAACTGCCCGTTTGATCGCAAGACGCTGGATGACCTGTCAATGACGTGCGACCTGCCGCCTGTGCTTGTGGGAGACATACAGGGTGAAGGAACGGAAGGAGCCGCTGCCAAGCAGAACATTCACCTGGTGAGGCTCGAGAAAGGTCGGCTCAAAGTATGGGAAATACCCGAGCAGGGCACACCTGTCAAGGTGCGCTATGTCGTGGTGGTGGATGTGGGCGGCAGGGCCGATACGAGCGACTATTCGGTGATTGCCGTGTGGCGCGTTGCCGATTCGACACGCCGTGCCGCTATTGTGGCTCAGTGGCGCGGACACATCGACCATGACAAACTGGGATGGAAGTCGATGCAGCTGGCCAAGTTCTACAACAATGCATTGCTGGTCATCGAGTGCAACACGCTCATCAACGAGGCCGCACGTTCCGGCGAGAGCGAGTATATCCTGCAGGCAGTGTACAGGGCGTATGGCAATATCTACAAGTATGGCGGCAAGACCTTGGGCTTCCACACTAATGTGAAAACCAAGCGCAAGGCCATTACCGCGCTCATCGAGGCGGTGAGGGACAACAAATACATCGAACGGGATATCGAGGCGGTGAACGAGATGAGGGACTATCAGGAAATCAATAGCCGATATGCCGCCCGCCCTGGCAAACATGACGACATACTGATGACTCGAGCCATCGGCTTGCTCGTGATGAAGGAACTGGCTGTTGCGGGCATGAAGAATCCTCCGCCCGCCCATTCCCTGGCGATGGACGTATGGATGAGAGAAAAGGTGCGTTAATATGATGCGCGCAAAAGAAAGCCGAGAGCTTATGGGCCCTCGGCTTTTATGGTTATGTCAAGTGTTGTGATTACTTGATCACCTTGCAGGTGTTGGTGGTACCATCGTTGTAGGTGGTAACCATGATGTTAACGCCCTCGAAGGGAACATTGCTCTCCATACCAGCAACGTTGAAGTACTTCACGTTGTTAACGGTCTTGGTAGCCAGGTTCTCAACAACTGCGTTGCTGCCCCACATGGCTACGCGGTTGAACTGCATGTAGCGGTTCTCAACGTCCTTACCACCAGTGCCGAAGAAGAAGATCTCGGGGGTCTCACGCAGGGTGAGCAGGGTGTTGCCAAGGATCATGTCACCCTCGATACGGGCTTCAGCCTGATCCTGGTTCTTGTTCTGAACCCAGATACCAAACAGGGTAGCGTCTTTCTTCAGAGCACCGTTAGCCTCGTACATGGCAGCGTTCTTGCTCGAGAAGTGGGTACCGTAAGGCTTGTCGTTGAAGCAAGTGAAGGTGTAAATGTCATAGTTAACACCATCAATCACCTTAACGGCGCTCTTCTTTGCCCAGCTCAGGTTGCTGGTACCGGGCAGACGATTACCTTGTTTGTAAAATATCTCATTGTATTCTTCATCAAAAGTGGTGATGATTTCAGTGGTCTGAGGCATGTAGATGTCGAACTGGAATGAGTTATAAGTAATCTCGTTGTAAGCAGCACCTGCCTTGTACTCTGACGGAGCCAGGTTTTGGATGTCCTCGTTCATGTAGATCTCATCATCATTGAGGTGGATCCAAACGAGTTGAGGAGTGCCGCCCTTGAAAGAGATCTTGTTGTCTTCGACCTGAGCTTCACCCATGTCATCATAGGTACCACGTACGAAGAAGTGGTCCTGAGTGGGGGTACCAGTCTTGAACTCTACATACTCACCGTTGGTCTGATCTTGAGCAAAAGCCGTCAAACCGAGCGATGCGACTGCAGCGAAAAGAAGTAAATTTTTAATCTTCATAGTTTAATGAGTTAAAATTGTTAGTAATAATGTTAATTAATATTTTTTGTTTTTTTAATCTATAAGTTATTGCCAAAACATCCAATTCTTCCTTTCTGGAGAAAGGAGTCGATTTGACGTATAAAAGGCTGAAAATTAGGAAATTGCACAAAAAACGCACAGTTTTTCCCGCTTTTCAGAGTACAATATTACGAACTTTTTTTGAACTGGCAAAAAATTTTTGGAAAAAACACCGAAAAAAACTATTAACAACACCTGTTGTTATGGTACAGGCGGCCGAATCGGGTCATTTCAGCTTGAAGGACTTGTCGGCCATGGTGGCAAGTTGGCGAAATCGCTTATACCAGCCCGGCTTGGAAGCAGGGCGGATTTTGGGCATGCGTGCAGCGGGACGGCCGGTGTTGAAAGGCTTTTTAATCATGGCAGTGATGGTGTGGATGAGCCCTCGCGGTGCAAGGGCAGGATAAAATAAACGCTCAACGAGAACCCGAGTGAGCCGTTACGCGGCCCGTAACCCGGTATGAACCATGGCCGTGAGTGGTCACTCTTGCCATAGTTGAAGATGCCGTGATAGCGGATCATCCATCCCAGCGAGATGGGCCCCGACACCTTGACACGCAGGCCGGCACCCGCTTCGCCCCACAGGGCGTGAGAGCGTTCACCGGTGATGTCGCCCGTCAGTTCTTCGTGCCAGTAACTGCTGGGGTAGTGCACGTCGGTCACATCATAGGTGAAGCTGCTGTAACCCAGACGCACACCCAGATAGGCCTGATAGTCAGGGCTGTTCTTGAACAGGTAATTATAATTGGCACCCACCTTGAAATAAGGGGATGGTTTGCCGTGATAGGTGAAGTTCATGTCGTCGGGCGTGGATTTGGCCCAGCCCAGGCCCAGTTCGACCGTCGGTTGCAGGCGGTTCCACATGTTGAGCGTGACATTCACGTCGGCGCTGGCATAAGTCTGTCCAAAAGCCATAAACAGCGGCTCAACAAAATTCAGGCCCACCGCTAAGTCTGTCAGCAGGGGATAGCGCTTGTAGGCGCGGCGCAGCGAGTCCTTCCGGGCCTCGTTCAGGGCCGCCGTGGTGTCTCCGGTTATATATTGCTGGATGATTTTCTCGTCGGTGCCTTTAGGCGGCGTCAAGACCTGATTAGTCTCAGGCTTAACAGGCGTCACATGACGCTTGTCCGGCTCCTGCGCCCCAGCATGGGTCACAACCATCATCATGGCAAGTATGATGATGAATCGACCGTAAACTAATATGCTGTCCCAATTAAAAGTCATAGCGAGAAGCTGGTGAAGTGGATGCGCAGGGCGGGGGAGCGCGAGTTAGTGATCAGTGGGGTGATGACTTCCACCGAGTCGATACCATTGCTGGTGCAATGTACCTTGTGGATCTGGAAATTGTACATCGCGCCGCATTCCGCCGAGTGGAAAAACGCTATGGGCTCATAGTCCAACGTGAGCGTGTCGTGCAATTTCTGTGCCATTGTCGTGCCCGCACCCACCCATCGCGAAATGGCGAAGCTGGTCGTGCCCACACTGGCGCGCAGCGGCAGATAAATCTCACTCAGCGAACTCGAGTCGGCCAGCAGGCTGTCTCCAGGGGCTCCGATGCCCATAATGGTTACACCCGTGACCGTCTGTTGGCTCCCATTCAGGCAGAAGGTGGCCAGCGGCAGGCTGCTCCCGTTGTCATAGCAGCCGTCGTCGCTGCAAGCCGTCACGCACAGGCAAGCCAGCAGGGCAAGGATTATGGGCACGAGTAATCTCATCAAAGGGCCTCGACGGTAATTTTCTCGGGAGTGACGGAGATTGCGGCGGGCAACTCATCGGTGTGGCGTGGCGCCTCGATGGCAGGGGCGTCATCAACGATTTCCTCACCAATCTCGTAATGGTTGCGGTCGTTGCTGTGGCGGATGATGAGTTCGCCCAGGAATCCTGCGAGGAACAGCTGCGTACCCAGCAGCATCGATGTCAATGACAGATAGAAATAGGGCGAGTCGGTCACCAGGCGGTAGCTGTTACCGCTGTACATGTTATATAGCTTGAGCGAGCCGACGACGATGACGGCAATGAAACCCAGCAGGAACATCAGGCTGCCTAACAGGCCGAAGAAGTGCATCGGCTTCACACCGAACTTGGCCTGGAACCACAACGTCAACAGGTCCAAATAGCCGTTGACAAAGCGGTCAAGTCCAAACTTGGTCGTCCCGTACTTGCGTGCCTGGTGCTTGACCTCTTTCTCGCCGATGCGGGTAAATCCCGCGTTCTTTGCCAGATAGGGCACGTAACGGTGCATGTCGCCATACACCTCGATGTGCTTGACAACTTCCTTGCGGTAGGCTTTGAGGCCGCAATTGAAGTCATGCAGGTTGCGGATGCCGCTCACACGGCGAGCCGTGGCGTTAAATAGCTTGGTGGGAATGGTCTTGCTCAACGGGTCGTAGCGTTTCTTCTTCCAGCCGCTCACCAGGTCGTAGCCTTCCTGGGTGATCATGCGGTAGAGCTCGGGAATCTCGTCGGGGCTGTCCTGCAGGTCGGCATCCATAGTGATGACGACATTGCCGCGGGCGCGGGCAAAGCCGGTGTTCAGCGCCGGAGACTTGCCGTAGTTGCGGCGGAAGGCGACACCTTTCAGCCGCGGGTTGCGACGGTGCAGCTCTTTGATGACCTCCCATGAGTTGTCGGTGCTGCCGTCGTTGATGAACAGCACCTCATAAGTGAAGCCGTTCTCGTCCATGACGCGCTCAATCCACTGGGCCAACTCGGGAAGCGACTCGGCCTCATTATATAGCGGTACGATAACTGAAATGTCCATGACTCGTGTTATAATGCGATGATGTTATATTCTCTTGATATTATTGTTTACGCTTGCGGTGCTTGTCGGGCAGCGGGCGCTGTGCAAACAGTGCAGTGAGCGCACTGAGCAGCGATCCCGTAAAGGTTACGAACCAAAAGACGCTGGTCACCATCTCGATGGGTGTGGGCAGGATCTTCCTGTCGATGGAAAACTGGACGGCTTCCAGCATTTTGCTGTCCTTGAACTGCGGCAGGGTCTTGTAGAAATCTACGGCAGCCTGTGTCTGGTCCACGATGTAAGTGGGACGGATATATTGCAGTATCAGAAAGACGATGAAACTGCATATCAACGTACCCAGGATAAACAGCATGATACCCAGCATCCACAAGCCGGCATACTCGGTGAAACCGTCGTCCTGGATGAACCGGCGGCGCTGGAAGTAGTACGTCACCAGTGGCGTGCCCAGCAGCAGTACCAGGAACACGAATTGCAGCGGCAAGAACCAGTCGGCAAAGATTGATGCCACCGCAGCGCATGACAGGTACAGGCCAAAGGGGACACCCCATTCGCCCGCTTGCTGATAGATGCTTTTCTTGGAATCCGTCATAACAACCTGCAAAATTACGCATTTTCCACGATTACCTGCTATGTTTGGCCGTTTTTTTTGATTTGGGCGATGACAAACCAAATAATAGTAGTATATTTGCAATCGATAACCTTAGAACTGTTTTTATTGCTTGAGTTTATGTGTCGATTCCCGCATTTTGGTCAATGGTGCGCGGTGGCTGTCCTAATGGCGCTGTTGGTGACGTCTTGCCGTCATCAAACCCGTTGCAGCCACGGTGACGATGCCCATTATGCCCAGGTGGATAGCCTGCTCAGGGACGTCGGCGACTTGGACTCCCTGGCGGCGATGGCCAGCAGGTATCATGACAATAACGACCTGATCGGCGAGATGCTCGCTTTGTCCTATCAGGGGCGGGGCTTGCTGCATCAGTCACGGTTTGACGAGGCGATTGCTGTACACACTCGAGGACTGGATATCGCATCTTCGGTTGCCGACACCATCGAGATGATGTCGGCGCTGAACAGCATCGGCACCGATTACGTCCGTAAGGGTGACCTGTGCGCTGCCAACGGCTGCCATTACAAGGCCCTGCAGCTGGACAACGCCTACAGTGACCGCCAGAGCCCCGAGGCGTTGAAAGTGCGGGTGAAGACCCTCAATGGCATCGGCAATATCGCGCTTGAGATGCGCCACTATGACACTGCCGACAGCATCCTGCGAGAGGCGTTGCACGGAGAAGTGGCGCTGGGCAACGACGAGGGCATGGCCATCAACTATGCCCAATTGGGCACAATCAAGCGTGCGAGGGGCGAGACTGATTCGGCATGGGTATATTATCGCGAGTCGATGAAGCACAGCCAGTTGGCAGGCAACGAGAAAGGCATGGCATTGTGCCATCTGAATTTTGGCGAGTTGTGTGTCGATGAGAGCAATTTCTCGCGCGCTAAGGTCGAGTTCCAGCAGGCGTATGACCAATTGAAAAAGCATGGGAACTCCTATTACTGGTTGAAGGCGTGTCTGTCGCTCGCCAATGTGCACATCTTGTTGGGCGAGAAAGAGGAGGCGATGAGCTATTCCAGGGAAGCCGAGGCCGAGGCTTCGCGCATTAAAAGCCGTGAATATCTGGCCGAAGCCTATCGTTTGAACTATGAGCTGGCACTGCTCTCTGGAGACCAACAGCGTGCCCTGGATTACTTTGTCAAGAGCGACGAACTGTCTGACAGCATCTTCAGCATGCAGGAAAACGAAGAGATGCGTCGTCAACTCATTGAATATGAGGCCAATGTTAATCAGGGCGAGATGAGTTCACTCAACAAGGACATTGCACACCTGCACCGCACGCGCAACCTGATGGCCTGGTTGACCGCACTGCTGATTGTCATGGCAGGAGCGATTATTGCGTCGCTGATTTATGCGGTGCGCGTGCGAACCCGCACACAACGTATCATGCGCCGTGTCGAGAGAACTCGTTCATTGTTCTTCACCAATGTGGTGCACCAACTGCGCACCCCGCTGACGGCCATCATGGGCGCTATGGAAGGTATCATCGCCGATGCCGCATCGACGGGGAACAGCTACACTGAGCGGCAGCGCAAAAACGTGGAAGTGATTGAGCGTCAGAGTGATCACCTGTTGCTGCTCGTGGACCGGATTCTTGAGGTCGGCAGCGTGCGCAGCGCCCTCAGGGGGCCGGACTGGCGCACTGGTGACGTCGTGGGTTACCTGCGCATGATTGTAGAGAGCTACCGTGAGATATGCGTTGACCGCCACATCGAGTTGACTTACGTCCCAAGCAATAAGTCGGCCGAAGTCGATGTCGTGCCGCAATACTTGAATACCATTGTCGGCAATCTGATTGAGAACGCCATCAGCTACAGCAGCGACTACAGCAAGATCACGGTTTCCTCGCGAGTGGATGGTAAGTGGCTTGTTATCAAGGTGGCAGACAACGGAATGGGTGTCTCGCAGGCCGATTTGCCCCATGTTTTTGAATCGTTTTACCGTACTGCCTCTGCCGAGCAGTTGTGTGAGGGCGTCGGCATCGGTTTAACGGTGGTGCGCGACATGGCCACCGTCATGGGCGGCAGTGTTGACGCAGAGAGCAAGCTTGGTGAGGGATCGGTGTTTACCGTGACTTTGCCTTGCCGTTACCGCCAGCAGGAACCCCTCCAGCAACTCGAGATGGTGGTGAAACCTGTCTCCAGCGTGGTGCGTAAGCTGCCCTGGAAGGCTGAGGAAGCTGATAATCAGCGGCCTAACGAGGACCGCCCCGTCGTGCTCATTGTTGAGGACCATGCCGATGTGGCGCGCCTCATTGGGGCCGCTTTGGGCCCGGATTTCTCGGTGCATTTCGCTTCCAATGGAGAGCAGGGTTTGGCCCAGGCAGTCGAGTTAATACCCGATATGATCATCACCGACGTGAAAATGCCTTACATGGACGGACTGGAACTGTGTCGGCGCGTGAGAGGTTCACGGCAGCTACGCCACATACCGGTCATCGTGCTCAGCGCGCGCACCAGCGGAAGGGACCGCATACGCGGCATCGAGGCGGGTGCCGATGCATACATGGTAAAGCCATTCAATAATGACGAGCTGAGAATTTTGGTAATAAAACTGCTGGAGAGCAGGAAAATGCTTAAAGAAGTCTATAGTGATACTTTAAGTACAGGCAAGCCGGTTCAAGAGTCGGGATCGCCCGCCGTGATGGGGGGAGAGGAATTGCTGGCTGCTTTCGCTGGGGTGGTGGACAAGTTGACGGCAAGCGGAGGCGCGCGCCTCGACATGGGCGAGATAGCAGTGCAGCTTAAGATGGGCGAAAGTCAACTCAGGAAACGCATATTGGAGCTGACCGGCAAGAGCGCGTCGTCCTACATCCTCCAGCTGCGTCTGGAAAAGGCCATGCGCCTGCTTTGCCAGCGTCCCACAATGCTCATCGGTGACGTGGCCGAGCAGTGCGGTTTCAGCGATGTGGCCTACTTCTCCAGAATGTTCCGTCAGCATTACAAGATGACACCGACCCAGGCCCGAAACATGCAATGACAAGCCTCTAACGGTAGGTGCGAAGGGGCGGGTCGAACACGTCAGGATAGTAGCGGATGTCGAACTCGTCAGTAGGCGTCCCCACGATAATCATCACGTCGAATTGCACAGACATTGGTAATGAAAAGTGCTCGATGTAGCCGTTTGCCGCATTGACCAGATTGCGTATTTTGGCTTTGTTGATGGATTCCATGGGGTCGAAATCCTCGTCGCTGGCGCGGGTTTTGACCTCGATGATGTGCAGGCAGTTGGTGTCAGGTTCCTGGGCCACGATGTCTATCTCGAGGTGCCCCAAACGCCAGTTGGTTTCACGCACGATAAACCCACGGGAAATCAAAAAGTCACAGGCCGCGCGCTCTCCTTCTTTTCCTAGCTTATTATGCTTAGCCATATATAGCTTATACTATATCAATTAAAGTGATTCTTTAATCTTTCTTCGGGCCTTTTCCGGCGTTTTCTCCCCAGCGTGCCTGCTGGCGTGCGGTCATCTGGTTTTCGGCAGGGTTGTCTTGCGGGTGCCACAGTTGGGGATGGTGTAGTTCCTCGGGCATATATTGCTGGTTGACGAAGTGTCCAGGGAAATCGTGAGCATACATGTAGTCCTTGCCGTAGCCCAGCTGCTTCATCAGGGCTGTCGGCGCGTTGCGCAGGTGCAACGGCACGGGAGCGTTACCCGTTTGCTCGACATAGGCCAGAGCGTCGTCGATAGCCAGGTAGGCGCTGTTGCTTTTAGCACTGGTAGCCAGGTAGATAGCGCACTCACTCAGCGGGATGCGTCCCTCGGGCCACCCGATCTTGTTGATGATGTCAAAAGTGGCGTTTGCCAGCAGCAGGGCGTTGGGGTTGGCCAGACCGATATCCTCGGCAGCCAGGATGCACAGGCGGCGCGCGATGAATTTGGGATCCTCGCCGCCGGCAATGAGGCGTGCCAGCCAATAAACGGCCGCGTCGGGGTCGCTGCCGCGGATGCTCTTGATGAAGGCGCTGATGATGTCGTAGTGCATCTCCCCGCCCTTGTCGAAGGCTAACGGGTTCTGCTGCAGGCGGCTAGTGACAATGTCATCGTTGATGACCATGGGTTCGCCCTCCTGCAACGACTGCAGGATCAGGTCCAGAATGTTGAGCAGCTTGCGGGCGTCGCCTGCGGAAAAACGCAGCAGCGCCTCGGTCTGCTCGACGTGTACCTCGCGGTTCTGGAACACCTTGTCGGTCTTGAGGGCGTGGTCAAGCAGCTGCAGCAGATCGTCGCGGTCCAGCGGGTTGAGCACATAGACCTGGGCGCGTGACAGCAGCGGACGTATGACCTCGAACGAGGGATTTTCGGTCGTAGCCCCGATGAGGGTGACGGTGCCGCGTTCCACAGCGCCCAGCAGCGAGTCCTGCTGCGACTTGTTGAAGCGGTGAATCTCGTCGATGAACAGGATGGGACGCCCCTTGGTAAAGACGCTGCGGGCGTCGGCCTGGCAACGGTCGAGCACCTCGCGCACATCTTTCACGCCCGATGTCACCGCCGACAGCGTGTAAAACGGTACCTGGGTCTGCTCGGCGATGATGCGGGCCAGGGTGGTCTTGCCCACACCCGGCGGCCCCCACAGGATAAACGAGGAGATGTTGCCGCTCTCGATCATGCGTCGGATGACCGCTCCCTCACCCACGAGGTGCCGCTGCCCGATGTAATCATCGAGTGTGCGGGGGCGGAGGCGTTCGGCTAGGGGTTCGTAGCTCATACTGGACGGACTTGATAAACTGGATTAATTGGGTTGACTGTTATTGGACAGGGCGTGGCGCTCGATCACGCGGGCAATTTCCTCGAGCCAGCGGGCATCCTCGTCGTCAAAGGTGGCCAACTCCCTGCTGTCGATGTCAAGCACGCCCGCCACGGTACCGTCGGGCCCGTGCAGGGGCACTACGATCTCGCTGCGCGACTCGCTGCTGCATGCGATGTGTCCCGGGAATTGCTCTACGTCGGGCACAACCAGGGTGCGGTTCTGTTCCCATGCGCTGCCGCACACGCCGCGCCCACGCTTGATGCAGTAGCAAGCTACAGGTCCCTGGAAGGGTCCCAGCTGCAGCACATCGTCCTTGACCAGATAGAAGCCGGTCCACCACCATCCCATGGTCTCATGCAGCAATGCAGCGGCATTGGCCAGCTGACCCGTGGTGTTGTTCTCGCCCTCAATCAGGCTCTCGACCTGCTTGACGAGTAATTGATAAGTCGATGTCTTGTCCATACCACAAAAGTACTCTTATTGTGCCATATAAACAAAAACAGAGGCGCAAATTTTTGCGCCTCTGCATTTTTCTAGGCTAAAAGCCAGTTAGCTTAATAGCTTACTTCACAACCTTAACGGCGCTGGTGGTGCCGTCGGTGTAGGTGGTCACCTTGATGGTCAAGCCCTCGGGCTGAGCGATCTCCTGACCAGCTACGTTGAAGAAGCGTACGTTGGCAACGGTCTTGCCGGCATTCATCTCGTTCACGCTGCTCTGAACATCATACAGCCAAGCAATGTTGGAAGCGTTCCTTTCACCGTTAACGGTGTAGAATACCTGGATACCGATGTTACCATCGTGGTCCTCATCGCGAACGAACAGAGGCTCGTAGCCGTCCTCGTTGGTGCGATACATGTAGATGTAGTAGTCGTGGAAGTCAACTGCGCTGCTGTAGAGCCAGTAGTAAACCTCGTCGATGTCCTCTTCCAGGTCGAAGGTGTAGTCCTCAGCGGGGAAGGTGAACTGATAAACGCTGCCATTACCGTCGTTGATCCAGATGATGTAGCTCAGGTACTCGGGATCGATGGGATTGCCGTCAACGTCGGTCTCGGGCAGGGTGAAGTAGAACTTGCTGAAACCACTCTCGTCACCGCAGTCATACCACTCATCAGCGGTGGGATCGGCGGGAACAGCGGGAGCGACGTTAACCAGCTTGCCCCAAGGCTCAGCATAGCCATACTCGTCACGGTTGCAGAACTCGATAGCGGTCATGCTCAGGTCGTCGCTCCAGTAGGTCAACATACCAGTTGCATTGTAGTTGTCGGGGAACTCGGCATAGATGTCACCCTCGGTGCCCAGCAGCCAGAGGCAATCGTCGTCGATCATCAGCTGGATCTCGGTGGTGCGGTCGTCGATCTCATAACCCATGTAGTAGTCATCCTCGCCGTCGCCATCTTCGTCACCCTCGGTGTAAACGTAGGTGCTGCCCCAGCCCAGAACGACACCATACTCATAAGCGTCGCTCCAGCTCAGGTACTGGCCGGTGGGGATAGTGATGATACCGGTCATCCAGTCATAGGTACCCTTTACCCAGCTCTCGTAGCTGTCATGCCACCATGCGGGGTTCTGGATGTAAACGTCGCCATTGGTCATGTCGAAGGCAACATTGATCTTGCCGTCGGTCTCACCATTGTAGATGCCGAACCAGCTGTTAGCAATGTAACCAGAGTTGCGGTAGTACTGGTAAACCTGGCAGCCCTCGGGGATCTCGGTGATCACGGTGGGGGTAACGACGGGCTCACGCTCGGTCAGCACGGTGTTCCACTCGTTGAAGCCACCAAAGCTGTCGTCGTCGGTCCAGTAGCAAGACAGGCCATAGCCCTCATAAGCGGGATAGTCGCTGCCAGTGGGATCAGCATAGGTGCCCTGCAAGGTTATGGTCTCACCTTCGATGATGTAAACAGCCTCGTCAGCGCGGTCATCAACATCGAAATAGAGGCTGGTGCCCTCAACATAGGTGGTACCCATGGCGAGAACAACGTCTGCTCCATAGTAGTCACTCCAGTAGATTGACTGGCCCAGGGGCACGTGAATCTCGTTGCCCTCGATGTAGCCTTCTACCCAGCTGTCACCGTATTGGGCGCCGCAGCCAGCGAGGATGTTCTTGATGTAAACTACACCATCCTCAGCGTAAACGATGTCCGAACGGAAGCTGTCCTGGGAACCTGCATAGATATTACCGCTGCTTACGTAAACGCAGTTACCCTCGCGGCTGTAGCTCTTGAGCTCACCCTCGGGCTGAGTGGTGATAACACGCATTTGAGCTTTCTCCTTGAAGGACTTGGGATTAACCTTGGTCATCTCGGTGTTGATCACCTTGTTGCTCTTCACGGCGTGGGTAGCCTTGAAGTTAACGCCTGCAGATGCACCAAGAGCAACCACGGCTGCAACCAAAAGTACAGATAATTTCTTCATAAAAATAAATGAAATTGAGTTAATAAAAAGTTTATAAAACACTGAATTGGTTTAGTCTATAAGAATAATTTGGTTAATGAATGGATGAAATCTCTAGTTAGGGTCTCATGAATTCGCTTGCAAAGTAAATGCTTTTTTAGGAAAAAACCTAAAAAAAAGTGACTTTTTTCATGTGAAATAAGTATAATGGATAGGGGTCTGGCGCTCACAGGCTGTGACTCACCAGGTTGCGGACGGCAAGAGCCACTCGCGCGAGGGTGCCGTCGGTGTCCATGGCAATGTCGGGAGCGAGGCCTTCACTCACGGCGACAGCAGCCAGCAGTCCCGCCTTTTCGGGGTCAAAATCTGGCGCGAGGATGCCGCACACGGCAGCCACGTCAATACCGCGCTCGCGGGCCATGGCGATGATGCGCCCCGGGCCCTTGCCCATGAGCGTCTGGCGGTCGAGCCGGCCCTCGCCGGTGATGACAAGGTCAGCTTCATCAAATGCCTGCTGCAAGCCGCTATGGCTCAGGATGAAAGATGCGCCTGACAACAGCTCGCAGTCCAGCAGGTGCAGCATCAGGGCAGGGATGCCCCCGGCAGCGCCGCAGCCCGCCTTGTCGGCGATATCTCGCCCCACAAGGCCTGCCACATGGCGCATGCCGCGCTCTAGCTGTTCGACCTGCTGGGGCGAAGCGCCCTTCTGGGGGGCAAACACGGCTGCGGTGCCGCGTTCGCCGCACAAGGGAGAGTCAACGTCAAATAATAGTGAAAAGTGGCAATCCTGCACCTCGCGGGGGATGCCGCGGGTCTCGATTTGGCCGATGTGCTCCAGCGATGCGCCACTGGGATAGAGGTGGTGCCCGTCATGGTCAAGAAACTCGGCGCCCAGGGCGCTCATGATGCCCATGCCGGCGTCGCATGTCGCCGACCCGCCCAGTCCCAGCACAATGTGGCGGCTGCCGCGCTCCATGGCATCGCGCATCAACAGTCCGGTGCCCAGTGTGGTGGCGCGCATCACGTCACGGTCATCGCGTGGAACCAGCGCCAGGCCGCTGGCGGCTGCGGTCTCGATCAGGGCGGTGCCGTCGTCGGTGAGAAAATAGCTGGCGTTGACGGGATCGAGGTGGAGGAGTGGGGCGGGAACGCTCATCCTCACCCATTGTCCCTGGTGAGACGCGGCCAGCACGGCGGTCGTGCCGTCACCACCGTCGGCAATGGGGATAGTAACCGTTGTGATATCATTAAGGCCACACAAGCTCTCTTGTGCGGCCCTGTTGAGTTGTTGAGCCGTTGCCGACCCTTTGAATTTGTCAAATGCCAGAACGACTTTCATTCCTAAAACCTAAAGCCTAAAACTTAATCCACCTTGACAACCAGGAAGTTGGATTTCTCCCAGAAACGATTGGGGTTGATGATGTGCAGGGTCTTGACATTGCCGTGATCCACGATTTCGTAGGAATCCTGGGGATGGTTGGTCATCAACTGGGCCTTGTTGCTGTGCAGGGGGATGTCGGTGAGGGTGCGACGGTCAGCCTTGGTGAAATAGGACATCTCGAAGTCGCCCTCCAGGATCTTGGTCTTGCGCAGGAAGCCCGTCTCGATGATTTTTCGGGCTTTGAGCTCTTTTTTGGAGCCGATCACATAGTAGCAGGTGTTCAGGTTGTCCACCTCGTTGGTGAGCTGCTTGGACTGCTGCTCGGCAGCTTCTTTCTCGCGTGTGACGGCCTTGGTGACGGTGTTGAGCGAGTCCACGCTCTGGTTCAGGTTCTTGATCTGGATATGGGCTGCCGCGAGCTGATCGGTCAGGCCATTGATGGTCTTCTGCTGGTCGTCGAGCTGTGCCTTCAGGTTGGCGATGGACTTTTGCATCGTGGTGTTGTAGTTGGTGGACTGCTTCAGGCGGCGCTCCAGCTCGGCCAGGCGCTGCTTGTGCTTGTTGATGGACTGCTGGATGAGGACGATGTCGTCACGCAGCTGCTTCTTGCGGTCGGGGGTCTCACCGTTCAGGTTGTTCACCGACACGATGTCCTCGAGTTCCTTGATCTGCTGCATGCCGTCGGCAATGTCGCCCATGAGCTGCATCAGGCTGTCTTTCTCGGCGTTGGCGGTGTTGATGGAGTCTTGCAGCGCGGCGTTGATGGAATCCTGGCGCAGGGCCTCCTGTTCGAGCTGGTTGGCGCGTTTGCATGCGGGCAGAACCGATAGGCCAACCAAGAGCCAAACAAAAATAGAAATATGCTTCATAACTATCTAAATTTTCAATTGTTATATATATTAATCTAAAGTAATTGTTATACTCTTGCCTGCTTGCCTTTAAAGGCGGCATACTTGTCCACTTTGACGGTGGCCTCGCTTGGGCGGCCCGCCACGACGATGACGATTTCGCCGCGTGGGGCGGTAGCCGTGAAGTAGTCCACAAGCTCGCCCAGCGTGCCGTTGTGGGTGGTGTTGTGCAGCTTGCTGATCTCGCGCACTACACTGGCCTCACGGTCGCTTCCCATGATTTCGGCCAATTGCTGCAGGGTTTTCAACAGCCTGACGGGCGACTCATAGAACACCATCGTCAACGGCTGGTCCTTGAGTTCTTCGAGTCGGCTCTGACGCCCTTTTTTCTGTGGCAGGAAGCCCTCGAAAACAAAGCGGTCACAGGGTAGGCCCGAATTGACCAGTGCCGGCACAAAGGCCGTGGCGCCGGGCAGCGTTTCTACCTCGATTCCGTGCCGGCGGCATTCGCGGGAGAGCAGGAAACCCGGGTCGCTGATGCCGGGAGTACCGGCGTCACTGATGAGTGCCATCACCTTGCCCGCCTGCAGCTGCTCCACCACACTGGCGGCTGCCTCATGCTCGTTGAACTTGTGGTGGCTGCGCGTGGGGGTGGTGATGCCGAAGTGCTTGAGCAGCACGCCGCTGGTGCGGGTATCCTCGGCAAGAATCATGTCCACACTGCCCAACACCTCGACAGCTCGCGGTGTCATGTCGGCCAGGTTGCCGACGGGAGTAGGCACTATGTATAGCTTTCCAGCCATCAGGAGGGGTAAAGTGTCACTTCTGGAAGTGGTTGCGCACAATAGCCATGAAGTCCTTGACGACCTCGTTCTCGCGGTCCCAATTCAGCTGGCTGTAGAAGTAGAGCTCAGCGTTGCCGTAGCTGGTCATCACCTCGATGTGCTCGATGGCGGTATCCATTGCGTTGGCGCTGCCGGCAAACAGTTCGCGCTGGAAGCGGAAACGGTCGTTCAGAGAGATGGCTTTGCGGATGTCCTTGGAGAGGTGGCGCTGCAACTTCTCGTCAACGCGCATCGGGGCTGCAGTAGCCTCATCGTCCTCGGGGAACTCGGTGGGAATTGGCGGAATGGGCATCTCGTCCTCGGGCTCGGGGACAGTGTCGTCATCAGCCTCGATGAATTCCACCTCGATGTCGGGGCCGTCATCAGCCTCGGGAACCACATCAGGATCCGGGTCGGGAAGGGGCTCCTCGTTGTCGTCGTCGAGGGCTGGGCTGACAGGAGTGACCGGAGTTGCTGGAGTAACTGGACTATCTGTAGCGACTTTGAAGGGCGGGGGAGTGGGAGACTGTTGCTTAGGCTCCTCGTAGTTAAGCTCGAAGACTTCCTTGAACTCCTCGCCGTTGTCGTGCTGCCATGTTTCGTCGGCATCATAGTCCTCATCGGGCAGCGCGTCGGGCTCGACGGTTGGCTCGACGGCCTGTACGGGCTCTTCGGTTGCGGGCTCAGGCTCTACTTCAGGAGCAGACTCCTGGAAAGCCACTCCGCACATCTCGGCGAGCTCGCGCACCTTGCGCTGGATCTTATCGGTGATGACTTGGGGAGTGTTTTCCTCACCCAAGCGGCGGGTGACGAGCATCAGTCCCTCGATCTCATAGACATGAGACAGCATTTTCTCTATCGACATATTCATAATCGTCTGTTTTATTGTGCCTTGACTGCGTTATGCCAAGGATTTGCCTTACTATGAGCGTGCAAGTTTAGACATTTTTTTTGAAACACCAACTATAATGCACCGTTATTTATTCAAAAAGATTGCAAAGGAAGGTGCCGATCTGCTCACGGATGCTGGCCTGAGAGCAGGTGAAATTGTTGACCAGCACTGCAAAGGCGTAACGCGGCTCCTGGGCGGGGTAATAGCCCACAAAGCACTGCACATGGCGCATACTGCCCGACTTGAGAACGATCTGGTCACTCAAGGGGTTCTCCTTCAGTGTCTTGCCGGCACGGCCGGCGGCAGTGGGCATGAGGTCGCACAGGCGCACGCCGTCAAAGCGGCGGTGTGCCATCATCGTGAGCATCTCGCCGAAAAAGCTCACCGGAGCCTTGTTGGCACGTGCCAGTCCGCTGCCGTCACGCATGAACAGCGGCTCGGTGTTGACACCCTGTTGCTCCAGCCACCGTTTGACTGCCTCCACGCCGATGGCATCCAGGTTAGAAGGCATGTGCTCCTGATCCTTCACCTCCCACTCACGGGCGCCGATGGTGCGTAGCAGGGCGTGGGCAAACATGTTGTCGCTGCGGTCCAGCAGCGAGGTGATGACCTCGGTCAGCTCGGGTGACTTGTGCACCACGAGCAGCGAGCGTGAAGATTCCAGGGCTGTTTCACTTGCCTCGGTATCGGGGCTGTAGCGGATGTCCATGGCCATTAACAACGCCCGTTCCACGCTGTCCACCAGCATGGCCGACGGAATGGGGTTGGCATAGGTGTCGCTGTAGCTCTTGCCTGTGGTCTCGCCGGTGAGTACCAGGGCCGGCAGGCTGTAGTTCAGATAAGGGGTGATGGAATTGCGGCCACGGCTGCCACGGCAGCGGCTCACCACCTTCATGCCCGGCACGTCAGGGGAGAACGAGGATTGTGCTACGCGGCCACGGGAGTCCAGGGTGTAATTCACGGTCACGAGGTTGTCGTGATAGCTCAGGCCGTGCACCGCCGCACCGTAGTCGTAGGCCAGGTCGCCCACGTCCCAGTCCTCGTCAAAGTAGGGGTAAGCATAGAGGCTGTCGTCACCAATGACGGCGCCCTCGACCGAGGTGATGCCTCGGCTACGCAGGGCGTCGATGATTTCGTCAACGATATTGGCCTGGCACGGCAGGAATACCGATCCCAGCGTGGGGTCGCCTGTGCCGCGAATCACGATGTTGCCCCGGAAGTGTCCATCCTCGACAGTGCCGTCGAGATATACAGGAGTCTCGAAACGGAAGTGCGGTCCCAGCATTCCCAAGGCAGCCGACGACACGACGGTCTTCATCGTCGAGGCGGTGATGTTGGCCTGCTCGGGCCGATAGCTGGCAATGGTCTTGGCACTGTCCAGGTCGATGACCGTCACGCCCACCGAAGCATAGCGCAACGAGCTGTTAGCCACAAACTTGTCAACCGCTTCCTGGGCGGTATATGCGTGGAGCTGCCATGCCGATGACAGCGTGAGCAGCAGGGTCGATATGAGGGTGATGGATCTTTTCATATATAATTAATGTGTATTGATTTCAATAATGATGACGGCTGCGTTTCATGTAGCGGCGCCACGAGTAAGGACGGCGTGAGTGCAGGTAGTTCAGATTGCGCTGGTTGGCATAAGCCTCGCGCTCAAACGAGATGTTGCGGTAGGCGTTGCCGCGCATGGGCAGCCGCACCAACCATTCAACAAAATAAGCCATGTAAAAGCCCACAAACAGCATCTCGCGCTGCTGGGCCGAGTGGATGCGCTCGTGGTTCATCAACTCGTTGCTCAGATAAACGCCCGGATGCACAAACAGCACACCCATCAGGTTGATGGCCGAGAAGCCGTGAAACGGCAATAGGGGTGTGCGGACGATTTTCATGGGGGCAAAGATACACATTTTTTGGCTATCGCTTCTCAGTTTGCCGCAGTAAGTTTTTGGTAAAATAGAGCGATACAGCATGTTTTTTGGACCAAAAACCATCAGAAAATGGCATTTTATTGTCTTTTGTTATGGTTTTTTGAGTGAAATGATGTATTTTTGCAGTTGATTTTAACAAAAAATTGCCTGAAGTTTATGGAAAGAGCGGTTAAAGTTTTGATATTGGCATTCTTGTATGTATTGGCAGTCAGCATCGTGGAACTGGTGGGTTTTTATCACCCGTTCTTCTGGACCTATAGCGCGGTGTTTGCCGCTGTGCTTGCCGCATGGCCCTACTTCAAGCTGTGCCAGACCAATCCCATTCCGGGCATGGCCATCCTGTGCGCCATCCTGCTGTTGATGGTGAATTTCCTCTTCGGGCAGGGTCATGAATACTTTGCGGTGGGATGCTTCGGCTTTGGCTGTATCGCCGAGGGACTGCGCAAGATCTTCGGTAACTATCGTGGCGTCAAGGGTGTCATCTCCAGCTATGTGGTAATGTCGCTGATCCCGTTCAGCAAGAGCATTGTGCTGTGGATCGACTACGATACTGCGATGGACTTGATTGTCAGCAGGATGGGTGATATCTATGCCGCCGTGATGGGCCGCATGCTTTCCAAGTATATGTTCATGGCAATGTTTGCACTCACCATCATCCTGGCTTTCATCACGATCTGGATGCTCACACGCGACTGGCATCCGCGCGACAATTACGATTACAGGGATTGAGACGCCGTGATTGACGTCACTCGGCGATAGGTTGCAGCTTGCTGGGTGATGATGAGGTGATATTCTCACCTTCTATTTCCTTATCGATAGATTCAAACTTGCTGTGCTGGCTCTTGTACTCCGGCACAAACTCCTTCATGGCAAAGATCATGCCGTGGACGTCGCCCTTGCTTGCCAGGGCGATGATGTTGTCGATGTTGTCGCACACGTCCTTGTAGTTGTAGATCCTGACCTTGGCAATCATGATTTTCTTGTTCACGGTGGCTGTGGTCTTCTCCTTGTCGTTGAGCAGCTCCTCGTAGAGTTTCTCGCCGGGACGCAGGCCGATTTCCTCAATCTTGATGTCCACGTCGGGTTTGAGGCCTGCCAGCGAAATCATGCGGCGTGCCATATCGTAAATCTTGACGGGTTCGCCCATGTCAAAGATGTAAATCTCGCCTCCACTGCCCATGCAGCCGGCTTCCAGCACGAGTGAGCAGGCCTCGGGAATGGTCATGAAGTAGCGGATGATGTCCTTGTGCGTCACCGTGACGGGGCCACCGGCCGCGATCTGCTTGCGGAACAGGGGGATGACCGATCCGTTGCTGCCCAGCACGTTGCCGAAACGAGTGGTGATGAACTGTGTCTTCTTGCCTTGATTCTTGCTGGCTTCAAAGAAGAGAGACTGACAGTAAATCTCGGCCAATCGCTTCGTGCAGCCCATCACGTTAGTGGGGTTCACAGCCTTATCGGTCGAGATCATCACAAATTTATACACACCATACTTCAACGCCAGGTCGGCGACATTGCGCGTGCCCATCACGTTGGCCAGGATGGCCTCGGTGGGGTTGATTTCCATCATCGGCACGTGCTTGTAGGCTGCGGCATGGAAAACATAGCACGGGCGGAACTTGACGAAGGCCTCCTCGACGCGTTCACGGTTGCGGACGTCGCCCATGAACAGCTCGATGTCGGCATCGGGATAGTTCTTTTTCATCTCCAGCGAGATGTCGTGCATGGGTGTTTCGGCCTGGTCAAAGAGAACAATCTTCTTGGCACCGTAGTTGGCCACCTGACGGACAATCTCGCTGCCGATGGAGCCGCAAGCGCCAGTGATGAGCACGACGGCGCCGTTGATGTGCTCCTTGACAAGCGGGTTGTTCAGCACAATGGGGTCACGGCCCAGCAGGTCCTCGATCTGCACCTCCTTGATGAAGGTGGAGATGTTCTCGTTGCTGTCCTTGTCCTGCTCGAATTCGGCCACCTTGTTCATAGCGAGCAGCGAAATGTCGTTCTTGATAAAATAGTCGGCAAATCCGCTGGACATCAGGTTATTGCTCTTGGCATCAAAAATCAGGGCCGAGATGTTGTTTTGGGCAAACATTTCGGCCATGTTCGACGGATCAAAGCGATAGACCTTGAAACCATTGATTTCAGTATTCACCTGTCCTGATTTGAGGCTGAGCAGTCCCACGGGCAGATACTTGCCGCCAATCTCGCCTTTGAGGGCGTTGGCCAGGAAAACCGAACTGAACGACGTGCCCAGCACGAGCACGCGCTTGCGCCCCTTGACAGCGCTGTTCATGCGCATATACAGGTACTTAATGCACAGTCGCTCAATCATCATGATTGAGAATGACAAGGCGCCAACGACCATAATATCCCAGAACTTGAGGCTGGTCGATCCCAACAGGCCTATCCTTAACAGGTTGATGCACACCAGCAGCGTGGTGGATACCAAGACAACCATGAAGATGCGGTACAGGTCCTCGATCACTGAGAGCCTGATAACGCAGGTGTAACTCTTTGATATATAGCTAACAAGGAAATAGACAAAAAGAACAATCGCACCATTGATGATAATGTCGTTGCGCTCGGTCACCATGTGCGTCGAGTACATCCCTGCCACGACTGTCGCGATAAAGCAAAACAGCACAATGAGCACGTCAAGTAGCAGGATGATCCATCGAGGCGTTGACTTGACCTTGAATGTGCGGAAGACTTTAAGGTCTAATATATTGTTGATGAAATTCTCAATCATATATAGTCTTTTTATGTTTTCATGTGTCTGAATTGTAGGCTATTAGTGCTTATATGCTATGGAAAATCATAGGGGTTTAGCCAATATCAGACCTACAAAAGTAATGATTTTATTTCAATAAACAAGAATATGTCTAAAAAATCGTTTCATGCAAAAATATTGGCTTCAAATTGCTGCTGCAACCGATAAAATGACTAATTTTGCAAATTTGAAACAAAGTTTTTACATGTGTGGCTTTTCAAATAAGATGAGGTTTCCTGTTATCTTTGCCGGTTGTCTGGTAATGATGATGTTGTGCGCGTCGTGCTTTGGCGACGAGCCTGACGGCTGTGAGGCCGACATCGAGACCGTGACCCTGCATGTCACCAGTCCCGATGATTTCTTCTTCCAGGCGACCGATTCGATGCAGGTGGTCTTTTCGACCGATAGCGTCATCACCTTTGCCGTGCGTGGCAGTGCCGACGTGTCGGCGCTCTCGCCCGTGTTGACCCTGTCGACGGGCGCGACAGTTAGCCCGGCCAGCGGCAGCACGCATGACTTCAGCCAGGGACCTGTGGTTTACACTGTCACCTCCCAGGACGGCAAGTGGCAGCGCCATTACCGTGTCCATGTCGTGCCCACGCTGGTGACGGTGACCGACACGCTGAGCTTCGACTTTGAACACTACGAGCTGGAAACGTCAACCCAGCGCTATTACATGTGGTACAACACGTTGCCCGACGGCTCGCTGGGCAACGACTGGGCGACCGCCAATGGCGGTTTCCGCCTCTCGATGAGCACCGCCGCCCCCATGGATTATCCCACCACTCCGTTGGCACAGGGCTATGAAGGGGCCGCCGTTTGCCTGACGACGCGCGACACTGGACCGTTTGGCCGCATGGCCAATAAGCGTTTGGCCGCCGGTAACATGTTCCTGGGAACATTTGACCTCAGGATAGCCATGAGCGATCACCTTCACGCCACCCGCTTCGGCATCCCGTTCACCGACCGCCCCGACCGCTTCACGGGCTACTACACCTTTGAGCCCGGACCCACTGTGCAGGACTTCTACGGAAATCCCATCGCCGGCCGTACCGACTCGGCGTCGGTCTATGCCGTGTTCTACCGCAACCATGACGCGGCGGGCAACGAGGTAGTGCTTTACGGTGATAATGTCCTGTCCAGCAGCCAACTCGTGGCGGTGGCCAATTTGGGTTATGTCGCTCCAACAGCGACCTGGACCGCGTGGGATGTGAAGTTTGAATACCGCGAGGCGGTGGACGAACAACTGCTCGCCAACCGCGGCTACAGCCTGGCCATCGTGTTCTCGTCGAGCGCCAGCGGTGGTGACTTTGTGGGCGCTATCGGCAGCCGGTTGTGTGTGGACAAGGTGCGGTTGATTTGCAAGCATGAGGAATGATAATGTCAATTAAGAGATTCATATCTGCCATGTTGTTCATTACCGTTCTGGTGATGGGCGTGAACGCGTCGGTGCTCGACAGCCTCAGCTATGACGTGCGTCTGGGTTATGCCCTGGGCGGTACCATTCCCACCCATATCGGTAAGGAGATACGTGGCATCAACAGCTACTATCCCGGCTTCAACTTCACCGTGGCGGCCGAAGCCTCCTATCCGCTGGATCAGCGCTGGTCACTTCACTCAGGATTGCGTTTCGAGCTGGGTAGCATGGATGCAGACAGCCGCGTTAAGAACTATGACATCGAGGTTGTGCGCGGCGACGAGTCGCTCAAGGGCATCTTCAACGGCAACGTGCGCATCAAGAGCGCCCAGCGCCGCATTACCTTGCCCATACAGGCCGAGTATCGCATCAGCGACAAGTGGACGGCCCGTTGTGGCGTGTTCATGGGATGGTTGACCAACCGTAGATTTTGGGGATGGGCCTATGACGGCTACCTGCGCGAGGGCACTCCCGTAGGGCCCAAAGTCGAGATGGGAACCGAGCCGGGCGACCGCGGCGACTTTGATTTCGACGCCAACATGCGTCACATGCAGTGGGGCATTGATGGCGGAATTGATTGGCGATTCAGCCGCCGTTGGGGCGCGTTTGCCGAGGTAACTTACGGCTTCAGTAACATTTTTAAGAGTGATTTCCATTCTGTACAGCCATTACGTCCCCTCTATGGCACGCTGGGAATCATCTATCGAATCAAGTAAGGATTTTAAACTATATAATACAATGAAGAGAATTTTTTTGACTTTTTGTCTGGCATTATTTGCCATCGTATCGATTAACGCTGAATCTTTTACTGGCGACATCGTAGTCACCTTTAGTGGTGAAGATTATCAGACCGTAGTTACCGTCAATATCACGCCTAACGACAAAGGCCTGTACGACATGGAACTGATCGTTCCCGACATGTTGACGGTAAATATGTATGATGTACCTGCTGCCAAGAATGGTGATGTCACCGTTTATAGCGCAGTGCGTGACGTGGAAACCCCCTATGGTGCCATGCGCACCACGCTGTTTGCCCGCTCGGTTGACGGCATGGCTGCTGCCAACCTGGCTATTGAGCGATATGGCGTCACCATGTGGTTCAACACGGTGGGCGACCACTTCCAGCTGCCCAACAGCGACTTCGAGGCCTGGGGTGCCAGCAATGGAGAGCCCGACCGCTGGCATGGCTTCGAGACCGCCACGGGCACCTATGCCACCACTTCGGCTGGTTTGACATCGCTGGAACAGAGCGAGGACGTGCGTGCGGGTGTTGAGGGACACAGTGCTGTGATGACCGCAGGCTCCATCTTTGGCGTTGTTGCCAACGGCACCATGACCAATGGCCAGCTCAATGCCGGATCCATGAGTGCCACCAGTACTAGCAACCATGCCTCAATGGACCAGTCCAGTACCGCTACCGACGCCAACGGCGACCTGTTCTATATGCCCCTGTATGCCAAGCCCGACAAATTCAACGTGTGGCTGAAGTACACCCAGGGCTCAGAAAATGTCCAGAACAAGGCCAACGTGAGTGTCAAGACCTTTGACGGCACCTATTATCAGGAGCCTGTGGACAAGGAGTACACCAATCTCTCGGGCAGCATCGTCGGCGGCCAGATTCCCGCCGGTGACTGGACCCAGTACTCGTTCCCCTTCGACTATGACAGCTATGCCGCTAACAATGCCGCCAGCGAGGCCATTTTCGTCACCTTCTCGACCAACGGCAATCCTGGTCAGGGCAGCAAGAACGACGCCCTCTACGTCGATGACATCGAGCTGGTTTATCTGGCCGACATGACCGACCTGCGCTACAAGGGCGTTACCATCGATGGCTGGGATCCTGCCGTGACCGACTATGACATGCAGTTTGCCGCCGTTCCCGACCTCGACGACTTCACCGCCGATGTGACTGGTGCCAGCGCCGTGGTCACCAAGTCGATTGAGCAGAACGAGGACGGCACCTACCGCATCGCCATCAGTGCTATCCCCGGTGACTTGATCGATGCTACCTGCTATGTCATCACCGCTACTGTCGCTTCGGTTAAGCGCGGTGACGTGAACAATGACGGAACCGTCAACATCAGCGACGTGACTTCCCTCATCGACTATCTTCTGAGCGGTAACAGCGAGGGCATCAACTTGCAGGCTGCCGACGTTGACGAGAACAACAGCATCAACATCAGCGATGTGACCTCTCTCATCGACATGCTGCTCTCGGGCAATGTGTGAACTAAGATCATTATTCTTGAATAACAGCAATAGAATATAGCAATTAAGATGAACAAATTGATTCTGACTCTGGCAGCCATGTGCTGCACTTTGGCCCTGGGCGCAACGACCTATACCTGCCACCTCAAGGTGACGGTTAACGAGAGTGTTGCCGAGCAAGACGAGGTCCCCGTTGAGGTTGTCGCCAATAATGGCCTGTACACCTTAACACTCAAGAATTTTGTCCTTGTTGCTGAAGGCATACCCATGCCTGTGGGCAACATCGAGGTGTCTGGAGTTGAGGGCGTTGACGAGTATGGCTACACGACCATTACTTTCAATTCGCCCATCACCATTACTGCTGGTGATGACCCCCAGTACGACTTCTGGATGGGACCCGAGCTGGGCGAGGTGCCCCTGGACATGACTTCCCGTTTCACCGACACCGCCCTGAGTGCCAACATCGACATCAGCCTGGAGTTGCTCAATCAGGTGATTGGCGTGGAACTCTTTGGCGTGGCTCCCGCTCTCGAGGGTGACGTGAACAAGGACGGAGAGGTCAACATTGCCGATGTCAACAAGATTATTGATATCATTCTTTCAGACTAATCAAACAATATAATAAACAGTATTAGCATGATGAAGAAGTTTATCTATATGGCCGCTTTCCTGCTGCTGGCAGCTATGACGCTGACGGCTTGTGGAGATGACGAGCCCAAGGAGAAGACCACGGCAACGGCAACCTACAACATGACCTTCTCACAGGACTTGTTGGATGCCTGTAGCTTGATCCTTATCACCTATAAGGCCGAAAATGGCCGCAATGTAATGAAGGCTATCGATCAGACTTGGTGGTCCATGACCGTAACCAGCGACAAGTTCCCCGCTGAATTCGGTGTGATGTACAAGTTCAGCACCAAGGCCGACGCCGAACTAATCAAGGAGAAATATGATTTGAGTTGCACTATGACCTTCAGTGTCAAGACCAACAAAGGCGCCAGCTATTCTAACTCCGTCACCATCATCGATTCTAAGGGCGTTTCCAAGGATAAGGTTGTGAGCACTCTTAACAGGTATGACGGAAAATCCACAGGCTTCAGAGTGACCAAGGACGGCATTGTCTCTCAAGCCAACGGTCTGAACTACGATTGATTCATCTTTCGTTATTTTATAAACAGTGAAGCGCAAGTCTCGATGCTTGCGCTTCACTGTTTTATTTGGGGATTTCCTATTTGACGGGTTCCATGTGGATGGTGATGTGGGTCTGCGGCCCGAAGCGTTCTCTGAGGCGCTGCTCAATGGCCGTGGCGCGGTCATGGGCCGCCGTGAGTGACGCGTTGCCGTCCATGCGCACGTGGGCCTCGATGGCAAAGCGGTTGCCGATGCGGCGGGTGCGCAGGTTGTGAGGCTCGCTCACGTCAGGGAAGGAGTGGATGATGTCCTCGATTTCCTTCTCGATATCGCTCGAGAGCGACGACTCGGTGAGTTCGCCCACGCTGGAACGCAACAGGTCGATGGATACCTTGACCAACATCGCGCCCACCACAACCGATGCCAGCGGGTCTAGCACCGTCCAGCGGTTACCCAGCAGGATGGCACCGCCAATGCCCACCATGGTGCCGATCGACGAGAGGGCATCGCTGCGGTGGTGCCAGGCGTTAGCGACCAGGGCCTGTGAGTCTAAATGCTTGCCGCGGAAGGCTGTATAGCGGTAGAGGACTTCTTTGACAAGAATCGAGATGATGGCTGCGGCCAGCGCCAGCCAGCCAGGAGCCGCCAACTGCTTGCCGCCTGCCCAGTCGATGAGTTTGGTCACGCCAGCGACGATGATGCCCGTGGCGGCAGCCATCAGTGCCAGGCCGATAATAAATGACGCAAAAGTTTCATATTTGCCGTGCCCGTAGTCATGGCCCACATCCTGCGGCTTAGCGCTCACATGGACAAAGGCAAGCACGATGATGTCGGTAATGAAGTCCGAGAGCGAATGCACAGCGTCGGCGATCATCGCTGAACTGTGTCCCAGCACGCCAGCAATGAACTTGAATGTCAGCAGCGCCACATTGCCCGCACTGCCCACCAGCGTCACCTTATATATCTCCTTCTCCCGACTCACGGTTTTCAGCGGCAAACCTTACAGGTACGGCTCAATGACGCTGTCACTGACACGGGTGAATGTTATCGTTTCGCCTCCTGAAAGAATCATCAATCTGTCACCCTGGACTGAATAGTCGCATTCAGTGGTCTCACTCTCATCACTTAAGATGGAATTGGGATCGTAGGTAAGGGTTAACTTCGTACCCGACACGGCATATTTTCCATGAAAAACAACGGAACCGTGTGAGTTGCCTTCGCTGTCGATGTATTTATGTACATGATGAAACTTACCGTCTTTGGTGAATTGAAAAAATATCGCAAAATCACCAATAATATCAGTGTCATACGACCATGTCCCGACGATGTCAGAACTCACGGGCTCGTCATCATCGCCACAGGAGGTGAGGCCAACCGAAATTGCAGCCATCAGTAAGAACATCAACGAATAAATGTACTTTTTCATAAGACGAGGAATTGTAAAATTCGTAAAATTCGCGTAATTGGCTTCGCCGAGCTAAAGGTTCGTAGTTTGTGATTACTGGCGCATATAGGCGGCCTGGTCAGCGGGGTTGAAGGCGCCGATGAAGCGTGCGTGGCGTGCCACCTCGGCCTCGCCCAGGTTGACATAGACCTTGGCGCTGTCCATGAACAGGTCGGGCTCGTTGCTGGCGTCACCGATGAGCAGGTAGCCCATGATGATGTGGCCGAGCATCTCAACCAGGCGACGGGCGTGGAAGGTGATGTACTCGGGATCCTCGACGGCCTGCACCTTGGCAAACGTTTCCTCATAAAGGGCTGTCATGGCTTCCAACTTGGCCTTCATGGGAGCAACGGCCTCGCTATACTCGCGGGCGGCATACTCCTTGATCTGGTTCAGGTAAGTGCCCGTGGTGACGTGGCGGATGGCGGCTACCACCTGCAACTGGGTTGTGCCCTCGTAGATGCTGGTGATGCGGGCATCACGGTAGATGCGTTCACAGGCGTAGTCGCGCATGAAGCCGCTACCGCCGTGGATCTGTACGCAGTCGTAGGCGTTCTGGTTGCAAAATTCGCTCGTCATGCCCTTGGCCAGCGGCGTGAAGGCGTCGGCCAGGCGGTTGTAGGCCTTCATCGTCTTGCGTTCCTCGGGTTCGAGGGTGCGCTCGCGGCTGATGGCCTCCAGCGACTTGTACATATCCACGAAACGGGTGCACTCATACAGCAAGGTGCGCGAAGCGTCCAACTTGGCCTTGATGTTGGCAATCATCTCGCTCACGGCGGGGAAATTGATGATGGCCTTGCCGAACTGCTCACGGCTGCGGGCATAGGCGATGGCCTCCTGGTAGGCTGCCTCGCTCACGCCGACGCTCTGGGCGGCGATGCCCAGGCGTGCACCGTTCATCAGCGACATCACATACTTGATGAGACCCAGCTTGCGGTCACCGCACAGCTCGGCTTTGGCGTTCTTGAACACGAGTTCACACGTGGGACTGCCGTGGATGCCCATCTTGTCCTCGATGCGGCGCACGGTCATGCCGCCGTCGCGCTTGTCATAGATGAACATCGACAGGCCGCGGCCGTCGCGGGTGCCTTCCTCGCTGCGTGCCAGCACGAGCGAAATGTCGCCGTCACCGTTGGTGATGAAGCGCTTCACGCCGTTTAGACGCCAAGTGGCGTCCTCGTCCTGAGTGGCCTTGAGCATCACCGACTGCAAGTCGCTGCCTGCATCGGGCTCGGTAAGGTCCATCGCCAGCGTCTCACCCTTGCAGGTGCGGGGCAGGAAACGCTGCTTCTGGTCCTCGTTGGCAAACTCGTTGATGGTCTCGGCGCAGTCCTGCAGACCCCACACGTTGACGAATCCCGCATCGGCACGGCTCACCATGTCGGCAGCCATGATGTAGGGAACCGACGACATGTTCAATCCACCGTACTGGCGGGGCAGGGTGATACCCATCAATCCGGCCTGGTTCAAGGCCTTGAGGTTGACCTCGGTGCCCTTGGCATAGCGCACGCGGCCGTTCTCGTGGTGGGGACCCTCGAGGTCCACGTCCTTGGCGTTGGGGGCGATGATGTCACCGCACACCTCGCCGATGATTTCCAGCACGCGCTTGTAGGAGTCCATAGCGTCCTCAAAGTCGAAGGGCGCGTAGTCGAATTTCTCGCACTGGGTATAGTTGCGCTCTCGCAGGGCGACGATCTCCTTCATCAACGGATGATTGAGGTGGTACTGGAGCGCTTTATTGTCGGTATAAAAGTTAGCCATTTTCTTTATTAGGTTTTAGGTTTTAGGTATTAGGCTTTAGGTTTCTGGTGCGGATACAATCCCTAACACCTAAAACCTAATGCCTAAAGCCTAGGTCTTACTTGGAATTCTTCTTGTAGTGCTTGATGAGCCTGGGAATCACGTCCTCGACGCTGCCCGTGATCACATAGTCGGCAATCGCGTTGATGGGCGCTTCGGGGTCGGTGTTGATGCTGATGATGATGGAACTCTCGTTCATGCCGGCGATGTGCTGGATCTGGCCCGAGATACCGCAGGCGATGTACAGCTTGGGACGCACAGTGACGCCCGTCTGGCCGATCTGGCGGTCATGATCAGTAAATCCGGCATCGACGGCGGCGCGCGATGCGCCCACCTCGCCGCCGAGCACGTCGGCGAGCTCAAACAGCATGTCGAAGTTCTCCTTGCTGCCCATGCCGTAGCCGCCGGCCACGATGATGTGGGCATTCTTGATGTTGACCTTGCTCTGCTCGATTTCGCGGTCGATGATTTTTACCACGAGGCTGGCGGGGTCAATATACTTGTCGGGGTCAAGGTTGATGACTTCGCCCTTGTAGTTGGCGTCAAAGATCTCCTTCTTCATCACGCCCTCGCGCACGGTAGCCATCTGGGGACGGCACTCGGGGTTGACGATGGTGGCGACGATGTTGCCGCCGAAGGCGGGACGTATCTGGTACAACAGGTCCTTATATTCCTTGCCCTTGGCAGCATCGGTGTGGTCACCGATCTCGAGCGACGTGCAGTCGGCAGTCAGACCGCTGTGCAGGCACGACGAAACGCGGGGACCCAAGTCGCGGCCGATGGTGGTGGCGCCCATGAGGCACACCTGCGGCTCGATTTCCTTGAACAGAGTGGTCACCACGCTGCTGTGGGGCAGGGAAGTGTAGGGGAACAGGCGCTCGTCCTGCACCTTATAGACCACATCCACGCCGTAGGGGAACAGCTCCTGCTCGATGCCGTCGAGCTTATCGCCCAGCACCAGTACCTCAAGGCGGCAGCCCAGGCGGGTGGCTAGCTGGCGGCCCTTGGTCAACAGTTCGAGGCTGACGTCGGCAATGCGGCCCTCGTCATACTCGCAATAGACTATCAGATTATTTTTGTCTTCCATTATTTCTTGCTTTTTATTGTTTGCTTCATTAAAGTCCTTAAGGTCTTTAAAGTCCTTAAAGCCCTTAAAGATTATCCGATGATGTGGTCGGCGATGAGTTCTTTTACAAGACCTTCGAGCTCGGCGTCATCAGTTGCCTCGATGCGGCGGGCCTCCTTGGCCTGGAAAGCCACGTTGACGATGGTCTTTACCTTGGTGGGCGAGCCGGCCATGCCGATCTGCTCGGGGTCGGCCTCGATTTCCTTCACGCCCCACTCCTTGATGCCCAGGTAGGGACGGGCATCGACGAGTGCCTGGCGGTCGGCGGCAAGCGCAGCCTTTTCGCTGGGCGTCACGGCATATTTGTACTTCTGCACCAGGCGGGCGTTGCGGGGACGGCAAGCGTCGGCGCTGCCGTTGACGGTTACTACGAGGGGCAGCGGGCATTCCACGGTCTCAAAACCGCGCTCGATGCGGCGCTTGATGGTAGCCTTGCCGTCGGCAACCTGGATGCTCTCGGCATAGGTCACCTGGGGCAGACCCAGCTTCTCGGCAATCTGCGGACCCACCTGCGCGGTGTCGCCGTCGATGGCCTGGCGGCCACCCACGATGATGTCAAACTCGCCCATGTGCCTGATGGCCTGGGCCAGCGAATAACTCGTGGCGAGGGTGTCGGCGCCACCCAGGGGGCGGTCGGTCAGCACCACGCCGTCGTCACCGCCGCGGTACAGGCTCTCGCGCACCATCTCGGCGCTGCGGGGCAGACCCATCGTCAGCAACGTGATCGTCGAGCCGGGATGGGCGTCCTTGAGCTGCAACGCCTGTTCCAGGGCGTTCAGGTCCTCGGGGTTGAAAATGGCGGGCAGGGCGGCACGGTTGATGGTTCCGTCCTCCTTCATCGCGTCTTTACCCACATTGCGGGTATCTGGCACTTGCTTGGCCAGAACAATGATTCTTAAACCCATAGTGTTTCTATTTTTATGGTTGTTAAGTTGATATAATCTTTATTTACAGTGTCTTGTGCATGATTTACACAAAATCGACCGCAAAGTTACAAAAAAACGGGCATACCAATCCTCGTCAATCCCTTAAAGTATTTTAATAATGTGCTTTTCGTTTCATTTAAACTCTTTTATGTGTCGGGAACTTTGGGCGATTGATGAAAATGGTTTACTTTTGCGGCTAGTCACTGTTATTGTTGATTGTGAACCAGATGAGGCCGTTAAGATATTTGCTGATGGTGCTGGCTGCATGGTCGCTGGCGGTGTCGTCGGCGCCGGTGGACCCGGTGTCGGCACGGGCTGTCGCGGCGCGCTTTGTGGCCTCGGGTGGGGGAGTGAGCCTGCGCTCCGGTGCCTCGGCGTTGCGTCTGGCGCATGTCGAGCCGTCGGCCAGTAATGCCGCTGCTGCCGACTATTATGTCTTCCAGACTGCTGTCGGCAACGGTTTTGTCATCGTTGCGGGTGACGACCGTGCCCGTCAGGTGTTGGCCTATGGTGACAACCCCATTGACGTGGATAACGTGCCCGACAATGTGCGGTGGCTGCTTGACCAGTACAAGGAGCAGATGGAATACCTGTTTGCCCATCCCGATGCGCGGCCATCGACTGCTCCCGTGCTCGGTGAAGCGTCCGTCGTACCACAGTTGCTCACGACGCAATGGGGCCAGCGCACGCCCTATCGTGATCAGTGCCCGCAAGTGGACGGCAAGCCCTGTGTGACGGGCTGTGTGGCCACCTCGATGGCCCAGGTGATGAACTACTGGAAGTATCCGTCAACGCTTCCCGACGTGCCTGCCTATACCACAACGACATTGAAGATGTCGATACCGGCCCTGCCCGCAACTGATGTCGCATGGGACCTGATGCTGGATACCTATAAGGAAGGCGCCTATACCGAGGAACAGGGCGTAGCCGTAGCCCTGCTGATGCGCTACTGCGGCCAGGCGTGCAAGATGGACTACACCCTTGGCAACAGCGGAGCTTTTGAGATAGACCAGCTGCGTGCCTTCCAACGTTTTGGCTATAACCCAAAGGTATCGTTTCTCCAACGAGTCTATTTTACTGATGAAGAGTGGCATGCGATGCTGCTGGATGACTTGCTGGCTGGCCGTCCTGTGTCCTATTCGGGCTCAACCGGCTACTCTTCGCACAGCTTTGTGATAGACGGTTATGACGGCGGCAAGTATCACGTCAATTGGGGCTGGGACGGCGCCTATGACGGCTATTTCGAGCTGGAAGCGATAAACGGTGGCGGCTACAAACCCAACAAGGCCCAAAGCATGCTTCATGGCGTTTGCCCCGCCAGTGAGGCCGTTGACCCGGATTTTGCCCTTGACGGCATGTATTATAAACACCTGGGTGCCAATCTGGTAGAAGTCACGTTTAAAGACCGGCATTACAACTCCTATAGCGGTGACGTCATCGTTCCCGACTCCGTCACTCGCGACGGCAAGACCTATGTTGTCCGCGCCGTTGGAGACAGCGCCTTCAGGCTTTGTACCAAGCTCACATCAGTCACCCTCCCCGCCACGGTCAAGCGGATTGGCAACGAGTCGTTCAGGCGCTCGGGAATCACCAGTATCACCGTCCCTGATAGCGTGACAATCATTGGCGAGTCAGCTTTTTCACGATGCGCTAATCTGGCGGCGGTGACGCTGAACGAGGGACTGAAAGAAATCCGCAACTACACGTTCCTGGAATGCAGCATGTTGAGTGGGGTGGAATTGCCTTCGTCCATTACCTCGATAGGCAACAAAGCCTTCAGCAAGACGGCAATCACCACCATAGTGATTCCGAATCTGGTGACTGCGATCGGTTCGAAGGCCTTCTATGATTGCGCGTCGCTCGCTGGTGTGACCCTGGGAGCGTCGGTTAATGCCATTGGTGAAAACGCGTTTGACGGTTGCCCCCAGTTGACCCAGGTGATTTCCAATGCCTTGACCCCTCCCGTATTGAAGGCCGAGAACTGCTTTGGCACAGATACTTACGCCTCGGCAACCCTGTATGTGCCCGAGAGCGCCCTTGATGACTACAAGACGGCCCAATATTGGAGCTTGTTCGCCACGATTAAGGCAATCGGCAAGCTAGGCGATGTGAACCGTGACGGGGAGGTGAACATTGCCGATGTAAATGTCATCATCAAGGCACTGCACACGGGCAACGGCATGGAAGACGCGCTGGATGTGAACGGTGACGGCGAGGTGAACATCGCCGACGTCAACGCCGTCATCAACATCATCCTTCAGGGCGATTAATGGCTGGGTTTTCACATTTTTGCGCAAAGTGGCTCATATCTCAAGAAATGGTTGTAACTTTGCGGTATTGAAGACATTTTAATTATCTAACTTTTTTATTTACAAGAGAATAATGAGAAAGAACATTGTTGCGGGCAACTGGAAGATGAATACCACCGTGCCCGAGGGCGTACAGCTCGCCAAGGACGTGTGTGCAGCAGTGGCTGCTGAGGCTAACCTGAAGTGTGACGTTGTTATGGGCGTGCCCTTTACCCATCTGACCGCCGTCAAGGAGGTCATCGGTGACGCCAACGTGGGCCTGGCAGCTCAGAACTGCGCCGACCATACCAGCGGTGCCTATACCGGCGAAGTGTCGGCTGCGATGGTTGCCTCGACAGGCGCCAACTACGTCATCCTGGGTCACAGCGAGCGCCGTGGCTACTATAACGAGACTGCCGAAATGCTCAAGACCAAGGTTGACCTGGCCCTGGAGAACGGCCTGAAAGTGATCTTCTGCTGCGGTGAGAGCCTTGAGGAGCGTGAGAACGGCTCGTTCAAGGACGTCATTGGTGCCGAAATCCGTGACTCGCTGTTCCACCTCACGGCCGAGCAGATGGCCAATATCGTCATTGCCTATGAGCCCATCTGGGCCATCGGCACCGGCAAGACCGCCACGAGCGACCAGGCACAGGAGATCCACGCCTTCATCCGCGGCCTGTTGGCCGACCAGTACGGCGCACAGGTGGCCGACGACACCACCATCCTGTACGGCGGCAGCTGCAAGCCCAGCAATGCCCCCGAACTGTTCGCCAAGCCCGACATCGACGGCGGCCTCATCGGCGGCGCCTCGCTCAAGGCAGGTGACTTCATGGGCATCGTGACTGCCTTTTAAGGCTAGGCCCGACGACATCTAAACAATGGCCCGATAGGCATTCAGCCTTGTCGGGCCATATTCTTCTCAGCATGTCCGCTTTCTCCATTTTTCTCCTATTCCCGCAATAATTCCAGTAAAAAAGGTTCTTGGAACGGAAAATTGCAGTATCTTTGCGGCAAAATTTGACAACAACTCACCGATAACGATAATGTTGAAGAAATTACAACTCCGCGCCTTGTGCCTGTGCATGATGATAATTGTCGCCATGGCAGCCAGCGCACAACAGCCCCAGATCACCGAACGCCTGAACCGTAATGGCCAGGTGACCGTTGACGCGCCCAGCGAACTCGTCAAGCGCAACAATGCCGACCTGGGCAAGCAACAGAGCTCCAACACCAAGAAGGTCAAGGAGAAAGAGAAAAAGAACGTCGAGCCCAAGAGCGACGAGGAAAAACTCAACGAGCTGGACGATGACACCAAGGAATCCAAGAAAGACGAGGATAAGAAAAAGGACGAAGAGAAGAAGAAAGAAGAACTGACGCCCAAGAAGCCCAAACGTACCCACACCTCGCAGCAGACCATCGAATCGCGTGGGGTAGGGTTCCGCATCCAGGCTTATACCGACAACAATCCCCGCACCGCCAAGGCCGCCGCACAGCAGCGCGCCCGCGATATCGCCATGAAGTTCCCCCAGTACCGGTCCTACATCTCTTACAAGGCACCGTCGTGGCGTCTGCGCATCGGCGACTTCAAGACACAGCGCGAGGCACAGGCCGCACTGCAGCGCATCAAGAGCGTCTATCCCAAGTTCGCACGTGAAATGGTCATCGTTCGTGACCGCATAAACGTCTGGAGTAATGATTAAAATGAAATTCAGCGACGAGGACATCCGCCTCGCCGAACAAATAGCCGAACACTACCGCGCCATCATCGAACTCATCGGTGAGGATCCAGACCGCGAGGGACTGGCCAAGACACCCATGCGCGCCGCTAAAGCGCTCATCGAGAACACCCGCGGCTACCACGAGGATTCTGATGCCATCGTGCACAGCGCCATCTTTGAGCACGAGGGCAGCGAAATCGTCATCGTCAAGGATATCGAGTTCTACTCCCTGTGTGAGCATCACATCCTGCCGTTCTTCGGCAAGGTATCCATCGGTTACATCCCCGCCGGCGGCATAGTCGGCCTGAGCAAGCTCGCCCGCATCGTCGACACCTTCTCGCGCCGCCTGCAGGTGCAGGAACGCATGACGCACGACATCTGCGAGCTCCTCACGCGCGTGCTGCCCAACCGCGGCGTCATCGTCTATGCCGAGGCACAGCACATGTGCATGAAGATGCGTGGCGTCGAGAAACAGGACTCCACAACCATCACCTTTGAGTATAGTGGTGAGTTTGAGGATATTCACCGCCAGAACGAATTCTTCACGCTACTCGGCGTGAAAAAATAATTCAGGGGAAAGCGATTTTTTTGGCAAAAAATTTTGCCAGTTCAAAAAGTCGCTATATCTTTGCACCGCAATTCTCGAAAGCACCCCTACAAGGGGGGCTGGAATTGACTGCGAAAGTAGCTCAGTTGGTAGAGCACGACCTTGCCAAGGTCGGGGTCGCGGGTCCGAGTCCCGTCTTTCGCTCAACGTTCTTTGAACTTACAATGGTACGGTACTGGAAACAGTACTTGATTGCGAAAGTAGCTCAGTTGGTAGAGCACGACCTTGCCAAGGTCGGGGTCGCGGGTCCGAGTCCCGTCTTTCGCTCTCTTTTTTGTCCAGGTGGCGGAATTGGTAGACGCGCTACTTTGAGGGGGTAGTGCCCAATTGGGCGTGTGAGTTCGACTCTCATCTTGGACACAGAAAACGGAGGTTGACAATCGCGTCAATCCCCGTTTTTTTGTACCTTTATCGCCAGAATAATACAAAGATGTATTGACGGAGGAATGTTTGATTTAGAATTTGACGCGATTATTCTGCAAAACGGCAGCATGGACGCCGCCTATGTTGAGGTTCCCTACGATATCAGGGCGCTCTTCGGCAAGGGGCGGCTGTTGGTTTATGCCACCTTTGACGGAGTGCCATACGATGGTCAAATCGTAAAAATGGGGACGCCGTGCTACATCATCGGGCTTCGCAAAGACATCAGAAAGCAAATCGGAAAAACCTTCGGCGACACCGTTCATGTAACGTTCACAGAAAGAACCAAAGAATGATGCAGAGGGAACGGCCCTGTGCTTTTGATGCTATTTCATTCGTTTCTCGAATTTGAATAGGCCGTCTTCCTGGTCAAGTTGCTCGGGCATGTGCGGGTCGGGGTGGCGCTCGTTGTAGAATTCGACGGCATGGAAGCCGCAGCGGTTGATGTAGAAGTGGATGTTGCGGCGGTCGAAATACGGGGTGCAGGTTTCCCATACCTCAACCTCGGGATGCATCGCCTCGATGGCCTTCCAGATTGCCTGGCCGATGCCCCTGCTCTGTATGCCCACCTTCACATAAAGGAAGGCCAGTTCTCCATCGGTCTTATGGATAGAGAGAATGGCGCCGCCCACACGTTGGCCGTCGGCATCGACAGCCTCGTATGCATCGGCACCCTCAGCCCTCAATGACCTGTAAAAGTCCTCGTCGGGCAGCACCTGCCACTGGTTGGAGTCTTCGCTATCGTCTTTATTATATGCCTGGAAACCGCGCAGGAACGCTTCCTGCATTTCTTCCTTGAAGGCGATAGTATGCTCCTCAGCGAGCCTCATCAGTTGTATTCCCTTTTCCATTATGTCCTGATTTGTCATATTGATAACAATGAGCACCGCAAAAGTACAGATTATTACTCTGATTGCACCAAACAATCAGCATGAAAAAAACTCATCCCTCTTTTTAGGCCTTGACTCCTATAATTGCACATCATAATGCCATGTCATTGGATGAAAAGCGTCAAAAAGGTTCAATATCATAAGAAAAACAGCATCCAACATTGTAGAACTCGCGGGAAAAGTGTAATTTTGCAGCCGAAAATTTGGTTTCGGCAAGCACGATTCCGCGTGTTGCCGGATTAAAAGGGAATCAGGTGTGAATCCTGAACAGACCCGCTGCTGTATTTCCCTGTTGAGTTGCCACACAACCAGCGTCACTGTCTATCGTAGATGGGAAGGCCGTGTGGGCAATGGGATAAGTCAGAAGACCTGCCAAGTTGGACATAAGTTGCTTTGACTCTCGTGGTAATAGAGTTGGACCGACAATCACACCATCCGCTTCGATGTGGGTTTGCGTGAGGCTGCCGATGTGCGGTCAATCCGGTTGATAAGTTCTTATATTGCCACTGTCAAGGTCACTTCAGTGAATTGATTGTGTCATGCATTGTTGCATCATACAATATATAGTATATAGTAACCCTTTTCAGTGGCGCAGCCATGCCGCCCGTTTTCTGCCATCAAGCGGCATGGCTGCAATACAGAGCTTTTAAACAAAAAACAGAAAGCATCATGTTTAAGAACTTTCATGGATTTCATCTTGTAGAGGCCTACCATAAGACCAGACGCGAGAACCGCAGCCAGAAGTCATCGGTAAACAAACACTTGATCACCGCCCTTATCCTGCTCGTCGTCACGTTGATTATATGGAACTTGCCAGCCAGCGTGTTCGGCATAACCGGGTTGACCGTCGTTCAGCAACGCATCATCGCCATCTTTATTCTTGCCACGTTGATGTGGATTACCGAGGTGGTTCCGTCGTGGGCGACATCCATTTTCATCATGGTCATCCTGTTGCTGTTCACCTCCAACAGCGGCATCAAACCGATGGTCAATGAGGAACAGGTGGGGACGCTGCTCAGTTACAAGGACATCATGGCCAGTTTTGCCGATCCTGTCATCATGCTGTTCCTGGGTGGTTTCGTTCTGGCCATCGCCGCATCCAAGACCGGGCTTGATGTGCATTTGGCACGAGTCCTCCTGAAACCGTTCGGCACTAAGAGCGAGAACGTGCTTTTGGGCTTTATCCTGATCACGGGTTTCTTCTCCATGTTTGTGAGCAATACCGCCACCGCCGCGATGATGCTTACATTCCTGGCTCCTGTGTTCAAGCAGTTGCCTCCCGAGGGCAAGGGACGCATTGCCATGACCTTGTCGATTCCGCTGGCCGCCAACCTGGGCGGTATGGGAACCCCTATCGGCACCCCGCCCAACACCATTGCCATGAAGTTCCTCAACGACCCTGACGGCTTGAATATGGGCATAGGTTTCGGTGAGTGGATGCTGTTTATGCTGCCGCTGGTGATTGTGCTGCTGTTCATCGGCTGGTTCCTGTTAAAGACCATGTTCCCCTTTAGCCAGAAGACCGTCTATCTCGAGATTGAGAGCAACTTGGAGAAGACCAAACAGACCAAGATTGTGATCTGGACTTTTATCGTCACCGTATTGCTGTGGCTTACCGACAGCCTCACGGGCATCAATGCCAACACGGTCGCACTGATTCCGTTTGCCGTGTTTGCCATGACCGGCGTGATCAACAAGTATGACCTGGAGGAAATCAACTGGAGCGTCATCTGGATGGTTGCCGGTGGTTTTGCGTTGGGTTACAGCCTCAACGCCTCAGGCTTGGCCGAGAATGCGGTCAAGAGCATCCCGTTCAATACCTTCTCACCCATTCTGATCCTTGTGTTGTCGGGACTGATTTGCTACATCTTGTCCAATTTCATCAGCAATTCGGCAACTGCGGCCTTGTTGATGCCCATCCTAGCCATTGTCTGCGGAGCGATGGGCGACAAGCTGGATGCCATCGGTGGCACGGCAACGGTGCTCATCGGCATTGCCATCGCCTCGTCCAGCGCTATGGTGCTGCCTATCAGTACGCCGCCCAATGCGCTGGCATTCTCGACCAACCTTGTCGAGCAGAAGGACATGAGCCGCATGGGCCTCATTGTGGGAATACTGAGCATGGCATTAGGTTATGCTTTGCTTTACCTGATTGGCCGAGCTCATCTTTTCTGATTAAACCCGATGTGCGAAGGGTTTTGCCGCCTGCCGAGAATGAATTGCGCTCTCTCGGCGGGCGGTTTTATTGTCCGTTAACCGTTATCTTGGTGCAACGGTGTTGTAAACGTGTTCTATACCTGAAAGACAACAAAACCGCCCACAACCGTTGGGGGCTGCGGGCGGGTAATGACTGACGAGAGGGGAGATCAGTTCTTGTGGCGTTTCATGTCCATTTCCAGTCCTTTGCGCAGGAACTTGAGTGACGATTTGCCTAAATCGGCCTCTGCGTTATGCTTACCGCTGACGAAATAAAACCTCAGGAATTTGCCCGAGAGGAATTTCTTCTTCACCACACAGGCAACCTTGGTGGGGTCGCCCAGTTGTCCGGCGTCATTCGACAAGCGGCCGGGGAATTCGGTCTCGAAATCGACATCTTTGTCAAACAGGTTGAATAACGCATCAAGCGATGCCAGTGCCTCGTCGGCAGTTGCCCCGAGATACACGGCAGACTCATCAATATGACTGAGTGAACCTCCGAAGATTTCGAATCCAAACACCTCCGAAGCCTCAAACTCACGGCCGATTCCCAGGTAGTAGGTGACAGGGCCGCCCTTCTCCTCCTGATAAGTGAAGATGGAAAACTGGCTGTCATTGTCGTCGGTCTCAACAATTTCTAATTTCATTCCTGAATGCGAGCCTTTTGCCGAGGCCGTGAAGGCATCTAAGGTCAGCGTGAAAATGGCGATAAACGCCCAAATCAATAACTTTTTCATATTTCAATAAAATCGTGAATTACTGTCTTTAGACGAGATAACCGCCCTGTGGTTTAATGGGGAAACCAAAAAGCGACGTCTTTGCCGCCTGTCGAGAATGAATTGCGCTCTCTCGGCGGGCGGCATAATTTCCCTTTAATCGTTGTTTGAGGGGCGCGGCGCTGCGAGTTGGAGGGTGCGGTAGAGGTTGCACCCGATAAAGTTGCCCAATATCGAGGCTAGATAGACGAGGAACGACTGCGGGGTCCAATCGGTTACTCCAAGGGCAAGGGAGTAGTAGAAGGCGTCGGCTATACTGTGCACAAACCCGCACATGATGAAAAGAGGGATGCCGAATAAGAGCGGTAGCCACATCTGCTGTCGTGCAAAGTTGACCACAGTTGTCATGATGAATCCGCAGAAGATGGCAAGCAGCACCACGTTCCAAAATCCCTTGTCGAGTCTGGAGTCCACGATTTTGTGGGCCGTGTCCGCTAATTCGGGTATCGCGCTCCTAATGGCAAGGGCCACAAGTGCGCACCCGATGATATTGCCAACGATGATGACCGGTAGTTCAATCCAGTCTCGCTTGGTCTCCACAAATCCGCTTACGCCGGTGTACAGCTTCATTTTGTAGCACACAACGGTGATGAGGCCGAAAGAGAAAAGAACGGCACCAACGATGCCCCCCACTTTGAGGAAAGCTACCCCGCCGAGTGATATGCAGATGCCTGCCAGGATTGAGTCGATGATGGTTTTTCGCATGATTTTTTGTTACTTCAATAACACGAGTTATGTTTCTTGCACACTCCTGCAAAGATAGTTATTTTTCCCCATTCTGATGCCGCTGTAAGACAAAATTCTAAAGACACAGTGGGGCGTTTCCATCAGAGGGGTGCGTTCGGCGTCGATTCAAAAACCACAACCTCTATGTCGTCGCTGGAAGCAATCTCAATGTCGGGAATCTGCGAGGAGAACATCAGCTTCTCGAGTTGGTTGTTCAATGTAATTGACATTCATGACCACTTTGACCTTTTCAGTTCTCTTAAAGACAACAAAAAAGAGTGCCGAAAAGGCACTCTTTAATTAGTTTCTAGCGTATGTCATTTCGCCGGTTCCCACTTGCAGCGGACAGGCGACACGATGGCGCCCTCTTTCTTCAACTCCGCGAAAGCCTTGTCAACGACCTTGCGGTCAAGTCCTGCTAACTCGGCAACCTTGCCTGCGTTCAAAGGAACACCGGCCTTGCGCATCACTTCCAATACTTGTTCTTTTGCTTCCATCGTCGTATGATTTAGAGTTGTTTGACAAGCCAGTTCTGAACACCAATCATCTCGATGAGTTCAAGCTGTCCCTGTGACCAGTAGAGGTCTTCTTCCTCGTCGGCAAGGTAGGCCTTCAAGATGTCGTAGGTGGTGGGGTCGTCATGAAGATCAGCCATGCACTTGTAAAGAATCTCAACGCCTTTCTCCTGAATGGCGAGATCAGCCTTGATGTATTCCACGGGAGCGGCAATCAGGTCGCGGGCCTTGGCGCCATCAAACTTTACGTCACCGCCAAGGTCAAGGATGCGGTCAACGAATTTTTCAACCCATCCCATCTCCTCGGTGAAGTGGTTAACATACTTGTCGCCCAGTTTGCCTAATCCTTGCGACTTGAATAGTTGTCCTTGCAGTTTGTGAACCAGAGCGCCCTCGGTGAGGCCGGTAACAAAGAACTGTAATGCTTCAATTGTTTTTTTCTTATCCATTTTTGATACGGTTTATAAAGGTTATTTATGCACCACAAAATTACTGCGATGCCACGATGCAGCAAAATTCCCAGCAAACCAATGATTATCCCAAACGAAACATTTGCGATTTTTTTGTAACTTTGCCACGTCACAAATTTTATTGATATGTATAAACTCCGAGAATACTATAACCTGTTCGGCAAGGAATACTTGAATGAACTGTGGAACGGCAAAATGGCCTGTGCCTTTTTCAATAGCACGCGCGCATTGACGACCAATGAGATGACCGAATCGATCAACTGCTATTCATTCACTCTTATTATACAGGGGGAAATGACGCTCATGAACGGTGACAATCAACTTTCGTTTTCAAAGAATGACATCCACACGTACTATCCCGGCAGTATGGTACGCATCATTGATGTGAGTGACGATTTTAGGGGCATTTGTTTGTTTGTTGACGAACAGATGACCCACAGCGCTCAAGCGTTCCGCAACCTGTTGAAGGCGTCAATGATACCTCTGTCACAGTTCGGCAAATCCAAATTGTCGCTGACAAGAGACGAAGCGAGCAGGGTGCATTCGGTCATGATGCTGATGAGCGAGTACATATCACATACTTTGTCGCTGAAAAATGAGATACTGGAAATGCTTTACTCCGTGTTCATTGATGATTTAATCAGTATCCAGGCGTTTGAAAAAACGCGGTTTTCGATTTCGAAACAATCTGAGGAAGTCTTCATTTCATTTTACGCGTTGCTGCAGCAAAACTACATTGAGCAACATAACATCGGTTTCTACGCCGACTCATTAAATATCACCACCACCTACCTTTCCCGTATAGTGAAAAGCATTTCGGGAAGAACCGTGATGGAATGCGTCAACGAGATGCTGGCTATCGAAGCTACATGGCTCATCAAATCAACAAACCTCACCGTTGCCCAGATAGCCGACCAACTCAACTTCTCAACATCGGCTGCATTCGATAAATTCTATAAGCGGATGCGTGGCTGTTCCCCGTTGTCCCTGAGAGAATAATCAAAGTGTTCGTTTGCGGCAGACGATGAAACTGCGATTTTAACAAATGGATTGAATAGCTGTGTTAATTGCCGAGGATGATGTCAATAATAGCATTAACGTCAGCGATGTTCACTTCTCTGTCGCAGTTCACGTCGGCACGGCCCTCAGAAGAGTCTTGACCCGAAAGAATCGCTGCTATCACAGCATTCACGTCAGCGATGTTCACCTCTCCATCGCTGTTCACATCGCCACGCAGGCCAGTGTCTTGCGACTTCTCATTGCTGAAAGACATGCTCAAGAGCGAACTCAGTAAGATTTCTTCCTCTCCCTCGGAGTGACTGATGTAAACATTGTTGCTGTCATAGGTTAACTTGAGTCCTTCTACTGGACAGGTCAGGGTCGTGCCATCAGTCTTAGTGAACTTCAAGTAACTGTATATCTCGGCACTGGCATTGAATGATGCCACTGCAATGAGCAAAATGATAATAGCCTTTTTCATATTCTGTGATAGTTATCGGTCCACTCTTACAACCCTGAAACCTACATTATCATAGCCTAGTGATGGATCCCGCGCATCATCGGAGTATTCCGTGCGACAAGCGTCGCGGCTGGAGTCCCAAGCTCCGCCCTTAACGATATAGAGGCCATCCTCGCCCTCCGTGGAGGTCCATTCCCAGCAGTTGCCCCAGAAGTCGATTCCACCGCAGGCACCCGTCGTCTGGGCATAGGCATCCACCGCAGTGAGTCCGTTTTCAATAAAATCGCTGTTCATGGCAACGTCTTTGGGCATATGACCTGCTGCCATGATCCATTCCTCCTCGCTTGGGAGGCGATAGGCATACACATCATCGGTTGAGCCCAGCCACTGACAATAAGCGAGGGCCTGGTTGTAAGAGATGTTCACCACAGGGAAGTTCTCCTGCCCGCTGGGATATGTGAAACCGGGCATATACTGGGCATACTCCGCATTGGTCAAGGGGGCATAGGCTATATAGGCGTTTTCAGTCCAAGAACCTCTCAGCACCATCCATTGGTCGGTGGAGTCATTGTCTTCTCGGGGGTCAATGAGGCGAAGAAATTGTTGGAAGATGCGGACTTCACGGTTTTCGATCATCTCGTCCACAATCGCCTGCATCTCGTCAATCAGTGCCTGATGATGCGCCTCGCGTTCCAACTGGCGCAGTTTGGCCTTCTTGCGGGCCACGACCTTGTCATACCTGATGCCCATCTGTTCCAGCAAAGCCTGTTTGTTCTCTTCGGTGGGATTACGCTTGTAGGCAATCAAGGCTGCTCTAGTGGCAGGATTCAAGCCGGGGCGCTCGTCTTCCACGAAGGGTTCCGAGGGATCAGTGAACTCCAGGTCGCTCTCATCAAGGTCAAGCGGGCTGATGAACGAGCCAGCCTCTGCCACTTGATGAACGCCGAAGAAATGAGCCACCATGCCATCTTTGAAAATCGAGAGACGGTATCCGCCATACAGGTCACAAGGGAAGGTCGTCACGACATAGTCCACACCAGGGGTGAACGTGCTCCCGTCCGGTGCGTTCATGGTGATGATGGATTGATTGTCGGTGATTTCAATTTGACCTCCTTCCAATGACTGCTCGGCGTTGCCTGCTATGGCATAGCCGTCAACACTCTCCACTTCAACATGTGTAATGCCAGCGGACTGGAAATTGAGTCTCAGCCCGCTCAATGTCGATGAAACAAGTTCAGCGTTCGAGGCGGTGTTGAGGACTGCCTCAAGGACCGCCGTCTGTTCTGTAGTGATGGTTATCATCCGCAAGGTATCACCATAGGACACGGTGACGGTGTTACCCTCGTCCATCGTCTCGGTCACTGTTGCCTCATCAACCTCATTCAGGACAAAACGCTTCTCCAAGATATCCAGGTAGGAGCTCTCGTCATAAGCCATGACACCAGTCCGGGAGGCAGGGTAACGATAGGTCACGTTTCCGACCTTCACATTCAGCACCTGCGCTCCTGCAGACATCGCCAGCAGGAGCACAGTGGCTGATATAATCACTTTCTTTGAGTTCATCTCTTGAGGAGCTCAGGATGAATCAATTTCTGTTTCTCTTGCCTTGGCCGCGTCGGCCGCCGTCTTTCTTGCCGCGCTGTCCCTTGTTGCCATGCCTTGCCAGTCGCTTCATCGCTTCACGTTCCAGTTTATAGGCCCGGTCGATCTGCTTGGGGGTGAGGAACTTGATGTAGCGCTTGTAATACTTCTGGCGGATGCTGAGGATTTTCTCGCTGCGCTCAAACCGTGCCTGGATTTCCTGGTCGGTTTCGGCATCGGTCATTTCCGTTTTCTTTCTTCCGGTTTCCCTCGGCCCCAAGGCCCAGATTTCCTTCTGATAGTCACAGAAGGTCTCCACATATTTCTTGGTGGTGCCCTCGTCAAGGCCCAGCTCATTTGCGATGTGCTTGGCCTGCGCTTCAGCCAGCTGTTCGCGGCTCATTCGTTGGTTGTTGTCACTTTGGGCTGTCATCGTCAGGCTGCAAGCCACAAGAGCCAGGACTGTAAACCAAATCTTTGCCATATTCTTCATACTCTTATGATTTTTATATTAGTAACTGTTTATATTTCATCATTCAGGCACTGCCGGTTGACGTCAATTCCGCCAGGGCCGTTCAGATATCCAATTCATCGGCATCCTCATCCATGAAGACGTCTTCTTGATAGACCTCAAGCAGGTATTCCTGGTCCTCCTCGTTCAGATTGGCAAAAGCCTCTTCCACGGCAGTGAAGTTGTCGGCTCGCTGACTTTGTAGCGCATGATAGCCGACGACCACAGCAAGCGCTGCGGCGGCAGCGATGGAGAACCGTGTGAATCCCTTGGACAGCCATGCTCTGGGACGAGGCGTGGCGACAGGTTGCGCCATTTCGGCCTTGACTTCCCTCATCACATTCTCTTCCAGCTTGGCAAAGAAGTCGACGGGCACGTTGTAGGGCATGCGCTTGCCCACACCGTTGAGATTATCGTAGTTATTTTGATCCATGTCAGTCATTGGTTTTTAGGTATTCAACAATCTTATCTTTTGCCAAGTGGTAGTTGCTCTTAGCGGCACCCGCCGTCGAGCCCGTCACATTGGCGATTTCTTCATAACTCATCTCATCGTAGTAACGGAGGTTGAAGGCCACTTGCTGCTTGGTGGGCAACGTGTGGATGGCCCGTTGCAACTGCACCGCCTCCACGTCGGTATAGTCGATGTAGGCATCGGCGGTGAAGCTGGTGTCGGTCTCGTCCAGCGCTCGGCATGCCCGACGATTGTTGCGCTCGATCATGCGCAGGGCCTCGTTGGTAGCGATGCGGTAGATCCACGCCGAGAAAGAGCGCTCACCGTAGTACTGGTCAAGCGAGCGATAGATGCGCACAAAGGTTTCCTGAGCGGCATCCTGAGCATCTTCATGCGCTACGACCAGACGGCGGATGTGCCAATAGACCGGTTCCATGAACCTGGACATCAGTTCACGGAATCCCTGCTCGGGATTCGCCTTGATAGCTTTGATGATGTCATTATTGTCTATAGGCATTTGAACTCACCTTGGCGGAGACATGATTTGTCCCACTTTCCGTAATTAAGACCCGACAAAACGTGAAAAGTAAAATTCGGGACCAAAAATAACCAAAACCAGACAACTGGAACCCCGTTTTTGCCAGAAAAACGGACAGATTTCTTTGAGATTTAGAAAATAATATATTTGCTTGACAGCGAAGATAGGCGGCGCCTCAACATAAAAAAGAATAAATTCTTTTGTTCTGTATTCGGCTTGCACTATCTTTGCCGCGTGATAGGACGTGAAAAGCGATATTCAGAGCCCAGCCGACGTCAGCAATTCTATGCCTGGGTAATGCTGTTGGTTTATTTGCCAATGGCATTCTTGTCGTCGGTTCATGTCCATTCATTGCAGGAGTTTTCTGCTTCAATCGACTGCTATCAGTGCCATTCGGGTCTTCATCATTCGGGCCACATCACGACCGACTCACCTCATCATGACGAGTGCCTGTCGTGCCGATTCCTGGGCACGCAAGTCGTTGTCCCCGAGCAGCAAGGCCTTGACCAGGACACCCAGCCGGCTGTCAAGCTGGAGTTTTGCCAGGTCACTGAATCGTTTTCACGGTCTGTCACACATCCCTTGCTGCGGGCTCCTCCAATCATTATGTGATTTTCTAGGATTAGGCTCATAAGCCTGTTTATCAACAATCACAACGTATTTTTAAAAATCACAGAATGAGATCACATTTTTTGATTCTGTTGCTGTCATGCGTAGCTACGATGGCGGCACAAGATGCGGTCGTGCTTGACTCGACCGACGTGTTCTTTCGCCACATAGAACTCAAACAAGTGGTTGTCACCGGTCCCACCGGTGCCGTCAAGATGGAGGATATGTCCATGCCGGCAGCGGTCGTCGGCCGTAATGACCTGCGCATGGCTGCCGCTACCAACATCGTCGATGCCGTGAGCAAATTGCCGGGCATCTCTCAGGTGACCACGGGCGGTGGCATCTCCAAGCCCGTCATTCGCGGACTGGGCTACAACCGAGTGGTCGTCGTTGCCGACGGCGTGCGCCAGGAGGGCCAGCAATGGGGTGACGAGCATGGCGTCGAAATCGACGACAATGCGGTTAGCTCGGTCGAGGTGCTCAAGGGCCCCGCCAGCCTGCTTTACGGCTCCGATGCCCTGGCAGGTGTCATGAAACTCAACACCGACCCTGTCGTGCCCTTGAACAAGATGCGCCTCAACGTCAACACCGGGTACCAGACCAATAATGGCCTGTTCAACTACTCGCTCAATTATGGCGGCAACAGGCAGGGACTGGCCTGGAATATTCGATATAGCGAAAAGATGGCCCATGCCTACAAGAACTCTGTTGACGGCTATGTGCCCAACTCGCAGTTCCGTGACCGCGCCGTGTCGGGCATGATGGGCATCAACAAGGCGTGGGGTCACACGCGCCTCATGGGTTCGTATTACCACCTTACCCCAAGCATTGCCGAGGGTGATCGCGACCCCTTGACAGGAGAATTGGAACAACCCTATACCGACACCAAGACCTATCATCACGGCTTGCCGTTCCAGAAGGTGTACCACTACAAGGCCGTGCTGGACAACTCCTTCAACTTCGGCGACAGCCGCTTGAATGCCGTTGTTGCCTATCAGCAGAACCGCCGTCAGGAATTTGAGGAGCCCGACCAGTATGGGTTGTACCTCAAGCTGCACACGGTCAACTACAACGTCCATTATGTCACCCGCCGTCTGGGCGATGTCCGCATCACGAGCGGCGTGAGCGGCATGTGGCAACGTTCGGTCAACGAGGGTGACGAGTTCCTGATTCCCGACTACAAGCTGTTTGACTTCGGTGTCTTTGCCACGGCAGTAGCCGACCTGGGCGAGTGGGTATTTAACGGTGGAATGCGTTTCGATAACCGCCACCTGAACAGTCGTGAGCTGATGGATGACGGTGCCTTGCGCTTTGACGCCTTCAAGCGTGACTTTAACGGTTTCACCGCCAGTGTGGGCGCCGTATGGCACGCCAATGACAAATTGGACCTACGAGCCAATGCTGCCCGTGGTTTCCGCGCCCCCAACATCAGCGAGCTGGCCAGCAACGGCGTGCATGAGGGCTCCTTGCGCTACGAGGTGGGCAACCACAACCTCAAGCCCGAATTCAGCCTGCAGTTTGACCTCGGCATGGAATACACCGCTTCGTGGATCGACGCGCAGCTGTCGTTGTTCAGCAACCGCATCGACAATTACATCTTCATCCACAGGGTGGGGGAGATTATCGACGACGAGTTCATGACCTACCGTTACGACAGCGGCGACGCGCAGTTGCTGGGCGGAGAGGCCGCCATCGACATCCATCCCTGGCATTTCCTGCATATCGGAACCAACTTCGGTTTTGTCAATGCGGTACAGCTGCACCAGCCCGAGGAGAGCAAGTATCTGCCCTTCACGCCCGCGCCGCGGTGGCAGAGCGACGTCAAGTGGGAAATCCTGCACGACGGCCGTGTGCTCAACAACGCATTTATCTCGCTGGGAGTTGATTACAACTTCAAGCAGAACCACTACTACAAGGCCGATGACACGGAGACCGCCACGCCTGCCTACTGCCTGCTCAACGCCTCGATGGGCACCGATGTCATGTACAAGGGTCACCGTGTGGCCTGCGTGAGCATCACCGGCACCAATCTCACCGACAAAGCTTACCAGAACCACCTCAGCCGCCTCAAATATGCCGACTACAACCCCGTCACGGGCCGCCAAGGTGTCTTCAACATGGGACGTAACGTCATCTTCAAGATCACGCTCCCCCTGGAATGGTAAAACTTTAAGTCTTCTGAAAAATACAGAGCGGGTTTCCTGGTATGGGAACCCGCTCTGTTGCTATTAATCAAGGATGTTCTTTCCCGGTTAGAGGGCGTGGCCTCCAGACACTTTGATGACTTGGCCGGTGAGCATCCTTGCCTGCTCACTTGCCAAAAACAGGATGGTTTCGGCAATGTCTTCGGGTTGGATCAGTTGGCCCATCGGGATGATCGGAATGACGGCTTTCTCCAGCTCTTCGTCTATCCATCCCGTTTGCGTCGGGCCGGGAGCGACACAATTCACGGTGATCCCATACTTCGCCACTTCAAGGGCGATACTGCGGGTAAGCGCTTCTAGTGTCGCTTTGCTCGCTCCGTAGGTGATTTGGCCCGCAAAGACCTGTGACGCGTCGGTGGATAGGTTGATGATCCTGCCAAAATCGCCACGGCGCTGGATAAACTCTCTCATCATCAGAATGCTGCCCCGAACATTGACCGCGAAGGTGTCGTCTATCACGCTTTGGGTGATGCTTTCGATGGTATCAAGGCCATCCATGTCCCCATCGGCGGCATTATTGACCAAGACATCAATTCGTCCGTATCGTTCCAGGACAGCAGTATAGATATCCTTTACAGCAGCCTCGTCAGCAATGTCACTTTCGATGACGAGATAGTCAGCGCCCATCTCTTTGAGTTTGCTCTCCACGACATCCGCATTCCCGGCATTCGCCTCATAATACCTGTCAGCCCCGTTCCTGTCGGTCTTGTTCTTGTCATAGGGCCGAGGAATTTTCTTATACACCAAGGCTACCTTTGCCCCTTCACGGGCAAAAGCCAATGCCGTCGTCGCCCCAATTCCCTGCGGATTGTTCGCACCCGTAATCAGCGCCACTCTATCCTTTAATCCATAATCCACCATAACTCGTAGAAACCTATTTTAACCCACGCAAAGGCGCAGAGCGTTGTTTAATTGTTATATGAAAAAAGGGCATGGAACTTTTTCATTTACAATATGAGTTCCATGGTGGTTTTTTGCACCTGCATTCCCATGTTTTTATAGAAACTGAGTGCAGCGTCGTTTCCTTCCCATACATTCAGCGTGATGTTGCGACAACCGATTGACGAGGCATATCCACAAACATGGTCAAACAGCGCTTTCCCGACGTGTTTGCCGCGCGCCGTCTCATCAACGCAGATGTCGTCGATATACAGCGTTTTGATGTCCTGCAGCAGGATGTCGTCCATGACCTCATTGACCTGGCAGAACGCATAGCCCAAGACCGCCCCGTCATCATAGACAAAAATTGGCGTATTCTCGTTGTTGAACAGCCTCTGCAGCTCTTGTTCGTCATATTTGGTCGTGTGAGGCTTGAACAGGTCCGGCCGAATCTCATAATGCACCATGTTCACCTGATGCAACAGCTCAAGAATCCGTTGGATATCGTTTTCGTTCGCTTTTCTGATCATAAATTTTGGCGGTAGTGTTGGGTTTCAAGCTTGGTCGGTACTTGGTCGGTACTTGTTCGGAATCTGCCCGTTCAGTCCCAGATGGTTTTTAGCTTGGTGATGTACGCTGAGACGAGAAACAGCGTGTTGAGCTGCCCTTTCAGACGGAATCGATGGTGTGACACTTCCACGCCATAGTATTCCTCGATTTCTGCCTTCAGCTGCTTCAAATCGTCTTCAGTCATTCCTAAGTCACGTGTAAGGTCGCTGTCAGGAGTGATAATGATACCTCTTTTATCTGCATCAATCAACAGGTTGCAATAATTCATGAGGTACGTCAGGATGTTCATTTGAATCTCTTCCCGGTCTATCGTGGCCGACTCCTCGACAACAACAGCCGGTACATGGGGGCGTGGTACACCATACATTGTTGTGGGTGGGTATTGAGAAGGGCGTGGAGGTGGTGCACCATACTTTGCCGTCTGTTGCTGCGGCCGTGGAACTCCGTATCTGGTTGCCTGTTGAGACGGTGATTGGGGCGTGGGTCTACGCCTTTGACTCTTGTCCACCTGCTGCATGGCGTACAGTTCGTCAAAACTGTAAGCCTGGCCGTCGATGGCGACCGCTTCGGCAGCGGTGACTTCAGCATTGGGGCTATGAAGTGTCGCACCAGTGGCCGAGACGGCAATAAAGCCTGGCGTGAGCCCGGCAACGACCACCGCACCCACCGCGGTGAGTGCTTTTTTCCTCTTATTATTTTTTCGGTTTTTCATCATGTTATTGTTCTTTCACAATATATGACCAGATTATCATGCTAGAGTTTAATGTTCCTCATTCTTTCGGTTTGGCCCCACGCTAAGTCGCTAAGTTTTTACAATCGGCCTAACGGCCTGGAAATTAGGCACATTAGATTCAAAATAAAGTTTTGAGGTAAAAATTTAATTTATAAATATGTTTAATTTGGATATACTTGGCTACGTCTCAGCAAATCGAGCAAGCTCGTTTGCGTTCGACTTGCACAAGTTTTCTTGCGAGCCCTGCGATCGATCCCAATAACTTTTCGCGCCTTCGCGGCTTTGCGTGAGGTGTAGAAGCAGACAGTTATTCTTCTGGCAGCGTGAATGTCACGGGCAGCGTGTACCATACCGATACGGCCTTGCCGTTCTGGCGACCTGGGGTGAACTTGGGCAGTGACTTGACGACGCGCACGGCTTCCTTGTCAAGGTCCTTATCTACCGAGCGAAGCACTTTTACTTCACCAATCTTGCCCTTCTTGTCAACAACGAACTGCACAACGACATGACCTTTTATTCTGTTCTTCAGGGCCTCAGCAGGATACTGGATATGGGCTTCAATGTATTTCATCAGCGCAGCTTCACCACCAGGGAATTGGGGCATCTGCTCTACGCTCCTGTAGATGACGTCATCTTCCGAAACCTTGTCATTAGAGGAAACAGGAGAAACACTCCTTCGTTGCACACCATATTTTGCTACAACAACTGGTGCACCATACAATGTCGCACTGCTTTCTTCAAGCACAATGTTAAGCTCAATCGTATCCATCTTTACACTGTCTGGATGCTGCATGGCGTACAGCTCATCAAAACTGTAAGCTAGGCCGTCGATGGCGACCACCTCGGCAGCGGTGGTTCCTGCACTGGGACTCTGAATGGACGACCCGGCGGCCGAGGCTGCGATGAAGCCCGGCGTGAGCCCGGCAGCTATTACAGCCCCCGCCGCAGCGAGCGCTTTTTTCCCTTTATTTCTCTTCTTCATCATGTTATTGTTTCCCTTAAATATTTGACACTTCCATCGCGTTAGAGTTTAATGCTCTTTAATTATCATTCTCTTTTGGCAGCGTGAATGTTACAGGAAGCATGTGCCAGGATGCCACGGCCTTACCGCCAAGGCGAGCCGGGACAAAGTTGGGCAGCGATTTGACAACTCTAACGGCCTCGTCAGCAAGTTCCTTATCCACCGAGTGAATCACCCTGACCGTGCCTATTTCTCCCGTACTCTTCACAACGAACTTGACGACGATGCGTCCTTGAACACGATTCAAGAGGGCATTGGCAGGATACTGGATTTGAGAATCGATGTATTTCATCAGTTCAGCATCACCGCCAGGGAAGGATGGCGCTTGATTAACGCTACGATAGATAGTGTCACCTTTTATAACCTCATAATCAGCTCCAATAGGGGAAAAAACACTCCCTCGCGGCACACCATACTTTGTAGTACCATATGCTATTACAACTGGCGCACCATATAATGTTGCGTTGGAAGGCTCAAGTACAATGTTGAGTTCAATCGTATCCGTCGCTGCACTGTCTGGATTCTGCATGGCATACAATTCATCAAAACTGTAAGCCTGGCCATCGATGGCGACCACTTCGGCAGCGGTGGCTCCTGTATTGGGGCCCTGAATGGACGAACCAGCTGCAGAGGCAGCGATGAAGCCCGGCGTAAGCCCGGCAGCGACCACGGCACCCACCGCAGTGAGTGCTTTTTTCCCTTTATTGTTATTTTTCTTCTTCATCTTCTTGTTTCAATATAATGTTAAACTTAGCGCCTTAGTGTGGGGTTGAATTCTGTGAATAGTTACTCTTCCGGGAGCTTGAAAATCACTTGCTCCGTTCGCCACACCGACACGGCCTTGCCTTTATGGCGACCAGGGGTAGGGATAAAGGGTAGCGTCTTGACAAGGCGAACTGCCTCCTCGTCAAGTTCCTTATCCACCGAGCGAACCACCCTGACGTTGCTGATTTTCCCGGTTTTCTCTATAACATAATTGACGAAGACACATCCTTGAACTCTATTCTTGATGGCATTGGCGGGATACTGGATATGAGATTCGATGTATTCCTTGACAGCTTTCTCACCAATTGGGAATCTTGGCATTCGTTCAACGTTATAGTAAACAGTGTCTCCCTCCAGAATATCATAGTCATAAGATAAGGGACGCGAATAGACAGGACCATACCTTGTTACATTTGGATATGATGTAACGATGACTTCAGGCAGGCTGCCATCCATATTCACGATATCCGGGTGCTGCTTGGCGTACAGTTCGTCAAAACTATAAGTCTTGCCGTCGATGGTAACTGCGTTGGCTGCGGTGGTTTTGCGCTTACCTCTTATCGAGAATGTCACAGGCAGCGTGTACCACACCGACACGGCCTGACCGTTATGACGCCCAGGGATAAACTTGGGCAGCTCTTTGCAGGCGCGAACGACCTCACGGTCAAGATAATAATCCGCCGAATGGATTACCGTTGCGTTACTGACCTTACCGGTCTCGTCAACAATGAAGCGCACAACGACACGACCCTGAACTTCATCCTCTGCGGCCAGGTATGGATAGAGGATGTGGGACTTGAAGTACTTCATCAGCGCCGCCTCGCCGCCAGGGAATTGGGGCATCTGCTCCACGCAGCTGTAAATGACGCTTTCCTCAACCTTTTCATCATTGCTGTTAATATCATTAGGGCACAGTCCGCCATATCCTGCATTGGAGTTCTGAATGGACGAACCGGCGGCCGAAGCCGCAATGAAGCCCGGCGTGAGTCCGGCAGCAACCACAGCCCCCACCGCAGTCAATGCTTTCTTCCTGCTATTCTTATTTCTCTTCTTCATCACAGAATTCTCATTTAAGTGTCAGAACCTCTCTAATCACTAATCCCTAATCCCTAATTTTCAAGTTTCTAATCAGAAACTTGAATCTTCACATTCTTCAACTGATTGTAGTGGCAGGTCATCATCATGTCGCCGTTCCCGTCGCGCAGGTGCATGCCGTCGCCCTGACAATAGCGGAACATCTCGCAATCCTGGCAAGCGCCACGTCTCATCCACTCGCGGTTACGGAACTTCTCAAAGCGGTTCTCCCACACGTCCCAGAAGCTGTCACGGTAGATGTTGCCCTGGCTGTAATCACTGCGGATGCTCAGGCAGCCCGAAATGTCGCCATTGGCCCGAACACTTGCCACGCTGAGGCCGGCCTGGCAGTAGAAGAAATAATCGCGGATCAGCCCTTCGTAGGCGCCCATAAAACCGTCACAGGCATAGCTGAGGTTGATTTTCCCCTCGCAACGCGTGGTGACGATGAAGTTCAGCAGGTCGCGGAACTGTTCATCAGTGAGTAGCAGGCTTTTGTCGTTGGCGGCACGCCCCATCGGGTCGATGGTGAAGCAGCGCCAACGGGGCACGCCGGCCTCGATGAGCAGTTTCTTCACTTCATTCAGTCGGGGCAGGTTACGGCTGTTTACACAGGTAATCACATCCCACGTGAGGTCGGGGATAGTCTGCACGGCTTCGATGGCCCGCATGGCGGCATCAAAGCTTTTTGTGGAATTCCTGAGCCAATTGTGCTCCTCGCGCATGCCGTCCACGTCAAGGGCGAGAGAGTTGATGCCGGCTTGAGCCAGCTCGCGGGCGACGGAACGGTCCAGAATCAGACCATTGGTGACAAATCCCCACATGAAGCCCCGTTCTCGTATCGCCCTGCCGCAGTCCATCAGGTCGGGACGCACCAGCGGCTCACCGCCCACGGTGTCAATCATCACCAGTGAGGGGTCGCAGTGTGCCGCCACCTCGTCCAAGACAGGCGCGAAGTCCTCAAAGGGCATATCGGGTACCGCTGACTCCTTGAGGCAGTCACTGCCGCAGTGTCGGCAGGCCATGTTACAGCGCAAGGTGCATTCCCAGAACAGTTCCCGCAAGGGGTGCTCCCGTCTGAGGCGCTCAGCATAGTCGTGAGTCAGCTCCAGTTGTCGTAGTTGATGCTCATTCATGACAGATAAGTATTTGCTTGCAAAGATATAACAAATATCGCTAAATCGCCGCCAAATCAATGCAAAATTCTTGATTTATGCAAAAGTTTTTCATCAATATTAGGGTTAGCGCACCAAAATTAGGTATTTTTTCATAAAAAGATGTGGAAAGACAGACGCCCAAAGGGCGGCCATCTGAGTAACCGCCTGTAAACCAATCGACCAAGCGGAGCGCGGGAGATGGGTTCACAGGCGGTATGGCCATCATCACTCACTGTCGCCTGACGGGCAACCCCATATAGAGGTTTGGTTGGGGTCGCCTTCAGCGACATCGCTGAGATGCCTTTGTCCCACGGGTGATGCAACTCACCTCGCTATCGCTCAGTGAATTGCATTACCCGTGGTTATTCAAAGGGCACCCTTCGGGTGATTCTGTTGTGGTGTGATTACAGGCTCTCTAACAGGATGTTCTTGATGTCCTGTTCTGTCAAGGGAACATAGGCATTCTCCAGGCCTTCGTTGACGGCGATGTGGTGGGCCATCTCGTCGATGCGGCTCTCGTCGATGCCCACCTCACGCAGGTGCATCGGGATGTTGATGCTCTCAAAGAAGCGGTAGGTGGCGTCGATGGCCTTCTCGGCAATCTCCTGCTTGGGCAGCGAGGCGTCGATGCCAAAGACGTTGATGCCGTACTTCACAAAGCGGTCAATCGTGCGGTCGCTGAGGATGTGGCGCATCCAGCGCGGCGTGATGATGGCCAGGCCCTCACCGTGAGTGATGTCGTAATAGGCACTCAAGGCATGCTCGATGGCGTGGCACGGCCAACCGCTGGGGCTGTTGCCCAGCGACAGGATGCCGTTGCAGCCATAGGTGCAGCTGAGCATCATCTCGGCACGGGCGGTGTAGTCCTCGGGGTTCTCTAGGCACTTGCGGCCGTTGACCATCAGGCTGCGCAGCATCGACTCGCAGAAGCCGTCGTTGAGCAGGGTGGTGTCCTCGGCGAAATACTGCTCCATGGTGTGGTTCATCGCATCGGCGATGCCTGCAGCGGTATGCTTCTTGTTCACCGTGAAAGTATAAGTGGGATCAAGGAACGAAACAGCGGGATAGAGCAACGGATCGATATAGCCTATCTTGTCGTTGGTTTCGGTACGCGAAATCACACCCCCTGCATCATACTCGCTTCCCGTAGCGGCAAGGGTGATGATATCTACAATGGGCAGGGCGGCCTTGGCCTTCACCTTGTAGGTGATTAAGTCCCAGGGGTCACCGTCATAGCAGGCACCCGCAGCGATAGCCTTGGAGCAGTCAAGCACGCTGCCGCCGCCCACGGCGAGAATCACATCAATCTGCTGTTCCTTGCAGATGCGTACGCCATCGAGCACGCTGGGGTCGTACTTCGGGTTGGGCTGGATGCCTGGGAGTTCATGGATCTCAAAGTCTTTCAGGAGTTCCATCACACGGTCATACAGACCGATCTTCTTGATACTTCCTCCACCGTAGGTGAGGAGGATTTTCTTGCCAAACCGCGCCATCGTTCCGGGCAGTTTCTCAACGACGCCCTTACCAAAGATGAGCCTCGTCGGTGTCATGTAATTAAAGTTCTGCATAATTGTTATAGGTCAATTAAGTAAGATTTTGGACAAAAATACAAAAATCTCCCGAAATATCCGCCATTTGTCTGAAAAATGCGTAAAAAAGGGCAAGACGCGCGGTTGATGCGGTCTTGCCCCCATTCACTAATCCCTAATCACAAACCTTTAGCTCGACAAAGTTTGTAGCAAGAGTCGCAACGCAGTTGCGGTGTGCGAAAAACAACCTTTGTCAATCTCTAATCCAATTCTGGCTGCCACGCAGCTAGAATTTCATATACAATCGTCTATTACGCCCGCGGCGGTGACTCACGTGGATCCAGCGGCACCCTTTCTCGTCGATACATTGGTCAACAGGCAGGTCAAGCCGCTTGATCAAGGCTAGCAGGCGTCGGTTGCCGCTACGCGAGCCCACGGTGATGTCGGCGGCCTCGCCATATTGGTGCTGACTGCTGGGCGTGCCGCCCACCGCCTTGTTCAACACGGGGCAGCGGTAGCCGCTGTTCACCCTGATGGGGCCGCCCCAGGCATCGCGCAGCGGGTCCAGCACATCGTCAACCAGGGCGGTGAGCGCCCTGACGGCACTGGCGGGCGGCGTGTTGTCGATACCCAGGTGACGTGCCGTGGCCGAGCGTGTCAGTTCCGCGATGGTGAAGTGTCTCATAACGTCAGCACGCGCATGTGGGCCTTGGGGTAACGCAGCACCAGACAGGAGGCCTCGGTCATCACCAGCGCATCCACGTTGCGCACGCCGCTCTTCTTGAGGTTGAGCTGCTCGGTGCTGAAGGGGATGTGGGTGTACTTCTGGATATACTCGGGGTCGATGACGATGCCGTATTCGCTCATGCCCACCTCGTCAAACACCTCGCTCATCAGCAGGTACAGGCAGCCGAACTTGCTGCGCAGCTCGGTGAAGTCGATGCCCCACTTGCTCACGTGCTGACCGGCGGTGATGACGCGGGTGTAGTCCAGCTGGCTCAGGCGGCTGATCAGGCCGCTGCCGCCCACCAGGATCTTGCGCTTGCTGCCCGAGTTGCCGGTAAAGGCCTCACGCATCAGTCTGATGAGGCTTTGCTCGTTGAAGTCCTCGGCCGACTCCAGGTAGTGCTCCTTGCCTGCCTGGTTCCAGATGCCGCCTGTGAAATAGACGTACTCCTTCTTATTGTTGTCCCACAGCTTGCGTGCCACGCCAAAGAGGAACGACTTCTCCATGCCCAGGCGCATGTCATAGACGGCGGCCTCTTCCTGGTCGGTCATGGTCCAGCCCACCTCTTTGTTGGCCAGGCGCTGCAGCGTTGACTGCTCGACCTGCATCTTGAAGATCTGGCACAGGTTGCGGTTCTTGGTCGGCAGGGACTCGAACTGCGGCGACTGCACATCCAGCTCACTGGCGGCGCGTCCCATGCGCACGAGGGTGACGCCGCTGCTGATGTCGGGTATGCAGTTGGGCACGCCGTTCATGAGGGGGCCGTTCACTGCCATGACGGTAACACCGTTAGTGTCGCGTCCCATGACGTAGAGCATCAGGTCCTGTACGCTCTCGCTGCCGTCGGGGTTGTAACCTGCCGTGTTCTGCACCAGAATGGTATCGGTGGGGTCAAAGATGTCGTTGTTGCTCGTCTTGATGACCGTGGTGGGCGAGGACCCGTCGCCGCTCTGCTGGCTCACGGCGGAGACTGACTCGCTCAGCCTGGCAGTGGTGGGCTTGGTGTCCACGCTGTAGTAGTCAACGACCATGCTGCCGCTGTGCTTGCTGCCGGCAAAGCGTGAAATCTGGTCGATGGGTGTGGACATCGGGCGGATCTTTACGATTTGCTGGTCAATCTCGTTGAGCAGCAGGTCGGGACTGCCTTCGTGGGTCAGGTCGGTGGTAAGGGGGCCGTCAACGACGTGTCGTCCTTCCTCGACACCGGCAACGAGCATACCCACGGCGAGCGTGGCGCTCGACCCGTCACCACCCATGCACGAGGCCAGAATGGCAATCAGGATCATGGTGATGACAAAAATAACTAACTTCTTGTGGTTGCGCATCCAGCGCATAGCTTTGATAAAATTCATGGTCTTCATGGTTTTAAATAAATTCACTAATCACTAATCACTAACCTCTAATTAAATAATCACTCCCAGATGCTGCGGCGGCAGTAGCGGGGAAATACGGGTGTAGCCGTTGCGGGAGTTTCCTCCTCGTCTTGGGGCTCAGGGTGCAGGACGGCCTCGATTTTCTCGTTGCGGCCGCGCAGGTAACCTGCCGCATCGGCATTCTGCACATCCTCGTCGTGGCTGATGCCGCGGGCGAGCGTTGCCAGCAAGTCGTCGCTGATGCCTTCGCTCGGAATGCCTGCGGCGAGCTCCGAGAGATGCTGTGCGGTGTCGTCGTTCAGCCCCATCGCCCTGGCGCGGTCGACAAGGGTGGGGGAGGTGGACGGCTCCTGGGCTTCGACAGGTTCTTCACTGTGGCGAAAGGGCGGTGGCGTCACTTTCTCAATTTTTTCATCTGTGTTCATGGCTTTTACTGTGTATAAAGGTGAATAAAACGGTTATAGTTTGCCGGTTAAAGCGTTGATTTTGTGATTTCGCTGCCGGCGGAAGGCCTCGAACGTGTCATACACGTCGCTCAGCGCGATGTTGGCGTTCTCGCTCTGCTGCTCATAGACCCGCGCGCTGTTCACCGTGGGCGACTTGCCTTGCAGGGCTCCGCTCACGCCGCTGATGTCCTCAAACAGCTTCATCTGCAGCTCAATCATCTGGAACGCGTTGGAGTTGCCCCCGTTGGCGTTGATCTGCTCGGGCTTGGCCTCGCTGTAGCGCGGGTTATAGGGTAGCAGGCCGTTGGCGCTCGACCAGCAGCGGCGCGCGTCCTCCCACGTCCAGCCTTCGGGCAGCGCCGTCTCGGGGAACAGGAGCACCCCTTTGGCACTGCAGCGCATCACTTGGTCCAGCAGCGATATCATGCGGTTGACGTGCTTCTGCGTGTCGATGATGTCCTCGACCACGGCATGCACCTCACCATCGGTGAGCGGGTACAGCTTGATGACAAACGGATGGCTGCCGTGGGGCCAGGGCGAGTCATACTCGGTCAGCAGATCTCCCATCGGGCTGAACCAGCGGCAGTGCCAAACCGTGGCGATGTCCCAGCGCGTGGTCACATCGGGGCGACGGTTCAGTCGGTGGCTGGCGCTGGCCGGCTCCACGGTGAGCGTGCCCTCACGGCGGTTGTGGCACACGACCACCTCGCGGCTTTCGAGCGTCCATACCTCGATGGCGCGGCACTTACCGTCGCGGGCGTTCCAGAAGTCGCTGCCCAGTTGCGAGTCGGCTCCCAGGCGCGTCGTGAAATCGGTCTGACGGTTTTCGGCGTCATCTGTGTACAGTCGCCGCACCCATGCCGCCTTGCGCTGGTTGCCGCCAGCCACGCGGCGCAGCAGCTGGGCGATGTTCAGGTCATGCAGTTGGCCGATGAGTTCGCAGTCCCACGCACGGGTGTCGTGCATCGTGCCCGCAAACCATTTGTTCACGTTCACGTTATCGACCCTTACCTGCTCGTCCTCGCCAGGCTCATGCCAGTTTTCCACGCGCTGGATGCAGCAGCCCGAAATCAGGAACTCCTCCAGCGCACGGCAGTCGAGCTCGTCCAGCTCATTGCCTTCTCGGATATCCCTCATCGGGGAGTCGCTCGTGTCATCGCCCTGCTTGATATACTGACTGCGAAAGCGCCCGATAATGGTCTTGACCAGTTGCCTGATCATGTTGTTGGTAATGCTCTCGCAGCCCTGTTCGTGCAGGTGCTCTCCTTCGGTCATCATGCGGCCCTGGTGATCCCTGACCAGGTCGCCCCACTGGTCGCCGTAGGTGAACCTTTTGTTCCTCAGCCGTGCCTGCCGCAGCCCCGCCGCGTTCATCCACGCCTTGTAGGCAGCGTGCAGCACCCTTGTGTGTCCTTCATTGTTCATGTTCTTCATGGTTGTTCGTTTGAATTGAAATTGTCCTTGTCACCCCCTTTTGTCAGGATGACGCCGCAAAATTACAGACACCATAACTGCCCGCACCATGTCAAAAAGCACAACAACAGTTTTTAGTTCTTAGTTTTTAGTTTTTAGTTGGCATCCGCCCCCTTGTAACAGACAAAAAAGGGCTGCAACATGTGCAGCCCTTAAAAACTCTTTGCGTCTTAGCGCCTTAGCGTGGGTCTATCGAACTCAGATGTCTAAAGCCCAAGGATGATGTCGATGACGGCATTGACGTCGGCGATGTTGACCTCGCCGTCGCCGTTCACGTCACCCGCGTTGTCGTTGATGCCGCCCAGGATCATGTCGATGATGGCATTCACGTCAGCGATGTTGACCTCACCGTCGCCGTTCACGTCACCATAAATAGCGGCCTTCTCCTTATAGACGAACGAGATGACGGGACCGTAGGCCGTCGTGTGGCTGTTGCCGTCAAAGTCGAGGTAGGTCGTCTTGCAGCGGGCGTAATAGGTCGTGCCGTCCTGCAGCAGCTTGCTGTCAACCTTGATTTCCTCGGCAGGCAGCGTGGTCTGGTATTGGCCGTCCTTCAGCGTCTCGATAAAGCGGGTGCGGCCCCAGGTGCTCTCTTTGCTGGACACCTCGATGACGTATGACGTTGCCCACTGCTGAGGCTTGAGCGTGATGTGCTGCCCCTTGTAGAGTTCGCCGCCATTGACGGGCACAGTGAAGCGGGCTGCCGCATGGGCCACCGAGAATCTGACGATGCCGCTGTACATGATGTCATCGTCAGCAGGCATGACGACGCGCGCGAAGTAGGTATTGCCGGGCTCCAGCACCTCGTCGGGGATCTGGAGCTCGCCGGTGTCCGACGTGCCGGTGAAGATGTTGGTATAGAACATGTCTTCGGATGAGATGTGCAGCGTCGCATCCTCTTTGCGGTTACACGTGTACCATGTTACCGTGACAGGCACTTCCAGGTCCTCGCTGCCGTCCGCAGGCGTCAGGATGGTGAGCAGCATGGGGGTGAAAGTGCGTACCTCGCTCACGCCGCAGTAGCAGCTGTCGGCACACGACTGTACGCGCCAGTATTGTGCTTCGCCATGCGTGAGTTTGTTGAACATGAGCGCGCTGACGGTGGTGTCGGTGACGCTCACGCGCTCCAGCACGTTGCTGAACTCGGGCGACGCGGCAATTTCCACGAGATAGCTTGTCGCGCCCTCCACCTTGTGCCAGGTGAAATCAAAGGGGGCGTCGATGGTGCTGCGGTCTTCGGGGCTGATGAGCACGGGATTGTCGAGCTGGTCAAGTTCCACGCTCAGGAAGGCGGGTTCCCACTCATAGCCCACACGGTCGAGCACGCAAACGGCATACTGGTAGCCCTGCTGGTACTGTGACGGGATTTCATATGATGGCTCGTAGGTCATGCCCAGCAGGTAGTCGATCTGACCTGTGAAGGTCGTTATGTTCATCGTGATGGGGAAGGCATAGACCGTGTAACGCACGTCATCATAGCCGTCCCACTGGATGCTGTTGCCCGTGCGTTCCAGGTTCTGCACCTGACCGGGGTTATTGCCCTCCTTCCACGGCATGGCGGGGGGCAGGGCAGGACGGGTGTAAACGGTGTTCTTGAGATAATGGCCCAGCGAATAGCTGTTATAGGCATACAGGTACTTGCATGAGTAGAAGATGGCGCCGGGGTTGCCGTCAACCGAGCTGGTGCGGTTGAATTCCACCTCGTTGGCATATTCCTTGTACTGCGTTTCACCAGATGAGTTGGTGATGCCCGAAATCGATGATGAGATATAGACTTGACGGCCAAAATGATGGGCGATGCGGCCCCACCACTCGGTAATCAGGCCGTAGTCGTTGGTGCTGTGACCGAAGGGCCAATAGACCTGAGGCGAGATGTAGTCGATGCTCTGTGCTTCGAGCCAGGCCAACGGATCGCTGAAGATGCTATTATACTGCCAGTCGCTGCCCGTGGGGCAAGGATCCACACCATGCTGGCCGGCCACCGCCGAACTCGACGCTGCTACGCCGGCAGGAGAGATGCCGTAGCGAACCTCGGGCCTGGTCTCCTGAATCATGTCATACACGGCCTTCACCATGCGGTTCACGTTGTCGCGGCGCCAGTCGCCAAACGACATCGTGGTGCCCGAGGCCTGCCACTCGCCATAGTCCTGAGCCGTTTCATCGGCGGGGATGCCGCTGGGATAAAAGTAGTCGTCATACAGGATGCCGTCCACGTCATAGTTGGTGATGATTTCCTTGCAGACGGCGACAATGCGGTCGATAGTGCGCTGCTGGCCCGGGTCCAGGATAACTGTGGAGCCATGAGTCAGCAGCCAGCCCTCATTCTTGAGATCCTGGTCGTAGGGGGTGTTCCAGTTAGTGCCGGTGCTCCAGCGGTAAGGGTTCACCCAGGCATGACACTCCATGCCGCGCTTGTGGCAGCCCTCCACCACATACTGCAAGGGGTCGAAGCCGGGATACTGGCCACGCGTGCCTGTCAGATAGCTCGACCACGGCTCGATGCTCGACTGGTACATCGCGTCACACATCGAGCGCACCTGGAAGTTCACAGCGTTGAAGTTGTTGACCTGCAGCGAGTCGAGCAGACGGTCCATCTGCTGCATCTGCTTGGTGGCGCCGGCGCCCTGCGACGGCCAGTCCAGACACCACACCGTGGCAATCCAGGCCGAGCGGAACTCACGTTTGGGCATGCCATAACCCCACACTTGGGTCACCATTACAATCACTAATGCAAGAGCAGTAATAATACGTTTCATATCCTAAATATTTGTCGTTAATCGTTAAAATCCATTGAACAGCACAAAGGTAACACAAAAAAGCGCAACCACAAGCGATTGCGCCATTCCTTATAGTTCTTTAACGGTTTTTCTCTTACTTACAGCCTGTCAAAAAGGGTGCTTGCAAATTACAAGATGGTGACAGAAACGCGTTTGCCAAGACCTGCAAAGATGCGGAAAAGAGTAGATAGCTGCACGTCCGAACGACCATTCTCGATTTTTGATATATAGCTCTTTTTGGTGCCTATCTTTTCGGCTAACTGTTCTTGGGTCAGGCCTGCCAGGCGACGTTGCTCTTTTAAGCACTCAGCAAGGCAAAAGGCATCAGCTTCAGCCTCAAAAGATTCTCTGGACTCTGTTCCGCGTTCTCCGTACTCTGCGTTAAGCAGGTCATCAAAAGTCTCACTTGCCATGATGGCTTTATTCTTCTTCTCGTCCATATACTTTACTTTTTACTGTCAAAATATTCTTTTTTAATGGCTTCGGCTCGCTTAATCTGATTCTTAGGTGTCTTTTGGGATTTCTTTTGGAATCCATGGAACAGGACAACAAGCGCTCCATCGTCTAGACAACAGAAAACCCGATAAATGTTGCTGTTGACTTCAACCCTTATTTCATAAATGCCATCTGTACCCTCAATTATTCTGAAAAATTTGACAGGAATGACATGTTGTGTTTCTATTAGACGTAAGACATAGTTTATCTTGTTACGGACACTCTGTGACTGAGCCACATAGAAGTCTTTGAAATAAGACTTGAATAGTATGATCTTGCGGACTTTATCCATTTGGTATACTATTAATGCCGCAAAGTTAATCAATTAGTTAACTTTCACCAAATATTTTCCTGTTTTTTTGATGAAATTGTAGGGAAAACTATTCAATCTGACCATTACAGTTTGTCGAAGGGGATGCGGGCCAACAGCTCGCCAAAGCGCTCGGCGCCTTCCTGCAACGGACCCTCAACCATCTTGCGCATGAAGAACGGGAGTTTCAGCTGCAACTCGGCGGTGCTCAGCGTCGTGTCATCTGCTTGGGGCTCCAGGTTGATGACCATGTTGATGGGAACAGGCGACTCTGACGCCGTGTAAACGACGCGCTCGCCCTCGGCGCTGTTCTCACGGTCCAGCGACAGGGATACCTCGCCCATCGGCGACTGGATGGAAATCGAGTCCTCGGTGAATTTGACGGTGTCAAAGTGCTGACGTGCCTGCTCGTCGAAGCGGTCGGCATGGGCCTCGATCTGCTGCTGGATGAGCGAGGGATTGGTCAGTTTGCTGTAAATCGTCATCGCATCACAGCCGATGACGTGGGGAGTGCTCTTGAACGATTCCATAGTAGTCCAATAATATTGTGCCGTCAATCAACGGGGCCAAAACCCGCAGGCGTCCAGTTTTCGGGGTCAGAATGCCACTGGCGCAGGCTTTCGGCATCGGCTTGGGTAAGGTTCTCGTTATCCAGGGCCACATCGATCATCGTGTCGAAGTTGGTCAGCGTGATGATGGGCAGTTTGACACGCTTGAGCGCCTTGGTAGCCATCGGGAACTGGTAATCATAGATGACCACAACACCAAGGACAATGCCGCCGGCGTCACGCACCGTGTTCAGGCACTTCATGCAGTTGTTGCCTGTCGAGAGTTGGTCCTCGATGAGCACGACTTTCTGCCCTGGCTTGATATCGCCCTCGATCAGGTTCTCCAGACCGTGGTCCTTGGGCGTGGAGCGCACGTACACAAAGGGCATGGCCAGCGAGTCGGCAACCAGTGCGCCGTGGGCGATAGCTCCCGTGGCTATGCCGGCGATGACCTCGGCCTCACCGAAGTTCTCCATAATCAGTCGCGCCATCTCCACCTTGATGAGGTTGCGCACCTCGGGGTAGGAGAGGGTCATTCTCAGGTCAGTATAAATGGGGGATTGCCACCCGGTGGCCCAGGTGAAGGGGCTGTCGGGCTGCAGTTTGATGGCACTGATGCGCATCAGTTTCTCGGCTAGTAAAGTATCTAAATTCTTCATCGTGGTCTTTAAAGGTTGAAAAAGCGAGGCGAAATTAGCAAAATTCCTGCGGTTAGAGAACAAAAATGACCAAGAATTTTCAAAAAAACTTGTTAACACGGCAATAATTACCCAAAATGTGACTCCTGCCACACGGAATTTGCCATGTCAGAATTATTCATTATCTTTGCGGTGAAAACCAATATGATAAACTATTATGGCTGACGGAAAGACAGGCATCGTGCTCGAGGGAGGCGGCATGCGCGGCATGTACACCTGCGGCATCCTCGACGTGCTCATGGAGAACCGCATCTACCTCGACGGCATGGTGGGCGTCTCGGCAGGTATCGCTTTCGGCTGCAACTACAAGTCGCGGCAGAAGGGGCGCGCCCTGCGTTACAACGTGCGTTTTGCCCGCGACAAGCGCTACAGCGGCATGATGTCGCTATTGAAAACCGGCAACTACTATAACGCCTATTTTGCCTACAAACTGGTGCCCACCCACTACGACGTGTTTGACTATAACGTGTTCGAGGACACTCCCATGGAGTGCTATGCCGTGTGCTTCGACGTGAACACGGGTGAGGGCGTCTATCAGCGCCTTGACCATGTGAACGACGATTTCTTTGAGTGGATCAGGGCTTCGGCCTCGATGCCGGTGGTGGCACAGCCTGTGCCGGTGGGCGGCAGATTGCTGCTCGACGGTGGCCTGGCCGACAGCATCCCATTGGAATTCATGATGAGCAAGGGATATGACCGCAACGTCGTTGTCCTCACGCGTGAGGAGGGATACCGCAAGACGACCGAGCACGGCATGTGGCTGATGAAGCTGCTGCTGCGCAAGTATCCCAAGGTCATCGAAGCCCTCAAGCACCGTCCGGCCCTGTACAACAAGCAGCTGCAGGTGGTGCGTGAGCAGGAACGTGCGGGCAACGCCTTTGTCTTCCGTCCCATGAAGCCGCTCAATGTGAGCCGCACGACCCACGACTACAAGGAGATGAACCGCGTCTATCAGCAGGGCCGTGACGAGGCCTTGGCCCGCCTCGACGAGCTCAAAAAATTCCTTGGCATCGAGACCACTGGTGACGGCAATGAGTAACACCCGAAAACCTCTCACACCCGACCAGGCGATGAACCGCGCCGCCGCCCTGTGTGCCCGCAGCGAGCAGGCGCCTGCCGACATCCGCGAGAAACTCGTCAAATGGGGCCTCAGCGTCAGCACAGCCAACCAGGTGCTGGCCCAGCTCATTGAACAAGGCTATATCGACGAACGACGCTTTGCCAGGGCCTTTGTCAACGACCGTTTCCGCTTCAACGGGTGGGGAAGGATTAAAATCGCCCACCAGCTGCGTCTCAAGGGCATCCCTAATGAAATCATTGACGAGGCAATGACGGCCATCGACGAGGAACAGTACCGTGAGCGCCTCCTGGAACTGTTGCGTGCCAAGTGGCGTGACGTCTCTGACCGTGAGCCCCGTGCCGCTTGGGCCGCCATGATGCGGTTTGCCGCTTCACGCGGCTTTGAGACTTCTCTGGCTGGCGAGTGTGTCAATCAAGTGACCCGTATCAATGCTCAAGACGATTAGACAATGGCTTGGCGCTGCCGCCGACGTGGTGTTGCCGCGCCTGTGCCCCGTGTGCGGCAAGGCGCTCGATGACGACGAACAGTGGCTGTGCCGCAAGTGTCTGGCCGATTTGCCCCGCACACATTACGAAGACGCGCCCTTCAATACCATGGAACAGCACTTTGCCGGCAAGGTGCCCATCGAGCGTGCCACCGCCTATTTCTTCTATGAAAAGGGCTCGCCCTACGCTTCTGTCCTCCACGACATCAAGTATCATAGTTCCCCACGCATGGGCCAGTGGCTCGCGGCCCGTGCGGTATCTGACATGGCAGCCAGTCATTTCTTTGATGGAATAGACATCGTGACCGCCGTCCCCCTGCACCGCAGCAAACTCGCCCATCGCGGCTACAACCAGAGCGAATACCTCGCCCGCGGCATCGCCGACGAGCTGAAAATTCCTTACACCGAAGTATTGAAAGCCATCCGCCCACATACCACCCAGACGCATAAAGGCGCCCTGGAACGCTGGCAGAACATCCAAAATAATTACACCCTGAAAAATGATGCCGACCGCTTGGCCGGCAAGCACATCCTCCTGGTCGATGACGTGGTGACGACAGGAGCCACCCTCACCGTCTGCTCATCCCTGCTCAAGACCATCCCCGGCGTCACCGTCTCACTCTTCACCCTCGCCGCAGCCCGCCTCGACTAGCCTCGTGGCTGCATCATCCTGTCACTCTTTTATACCAATTCTTTACACTGGTAATCTTATCGAGGATGTGACCGAGATTACTGTATGATATACTGCTCTCGGGCAACTAAAACCTAAAACCTAAAACCTAAAACCTAATGCCTGATGCCTAATGCCTAAAAACGGCGCCTTGCGGGGCGCCGTTTTTGTTTAAAACTCTTCCTTTTCCTTAGCCAGATTGCGGTAGGCTAATTTGTCTTCCAGGTATTCCTGGGTCGCTATCAGCGTGGGTTTGGGCAGTTTCTCGTAATACTTCGAAATCTCGATCTGCTCACGGTTTTCGCTGATTTCCTCCAGATTGTCGTTCATTGTGGCGAACTCTTGAAGTTTCTTCTCGAGGTCGGACTTCATCTCGGCAGCAATCTGGTTGGCGCGCTTGCTGATGATGCACACGGTTTCATAGATGTTGCCGGTGGGCTCTGCCATGTCAATGATGTCATGAACGGTAGTGGTGAGTGGAGCGTTTGTCTTCTTGTAATCCATGTTTTTGCTTTATTATAATGTTATTTTCTCAGTGGCGGTTGACGTATTTGTCGGCGATCTTGAAGATGTTGTCGGCCTCCTTGCGCATCTTGCTGTCAGGATAGTCGTTGACGAATGAGTAGTACTCGTCGATGACGGTGCGGAAACGTTCCAGCTTTTTATCCTCGACACTCTCATCGGCCTCGCGGTAACGTGCTCTGAGCACAAGCATCTCAAGGTCCTCTTTGTACTTGCTGTAAGGATAATCCTTGATGGCGTTCTGCGCTGTGATGACAGCGCTCTCATAGTTGTTGCCCATGTAATTGCCCAGGTTGTAGTACAGCGTGGCGTTCTGCAGCTCCTTGAGCACTAGTTTGTCCTGTAGCTCAAACACTGCGCTCTGGGCAATCGAGGCCTTGTCGCTCTTGGGGAAGTAGTCCAGGAAGGCCTGCAACTCCTCCATGGCGCGGATGGTCTCGGTCTGGTCCAGCTGGGATTCAGGGGAATCCAGGTAGAAGCCGTAACCGGCATAGAAACGGGCCAACTCGGCATACTGACCGCGCGGATAGCGCTGGTAGTACTGCTTGAAGTAGGAGCCCGCGCTGATGTAGTCCTTGTTCTCGTAGTAGCTCATGCCCAGCAGGTAGAGTGACTCCTCGGCGTAGGGCGTGCCACGGAAGACGGGCACCAGGTCGGTAAGGATGGTGTAGGCCTGGGCGTAACGCTTGTTCTCGAAGGCCTTCTTGGCGTAGGCGTACTTGTACTCAAGGTCACTGCTTTTCATCACCTTGTTGTATTCGCCGCACCCAGCCAGCAGGCAAGCCAGAGCCAATATGATTGTCAATCTCTTCATTGTCAAAATCTCGTTTTTGCACAATTAGCCCGCAAAATTACTACTATTTTATAAGATGTGCAACCCCGCGGCCCAAAACCGCAAAATATTTCGCAATATTTAACGCAAACGGGCTATTGTTCGGGAAAAAGTCGTAAATTTGTGGGTTAAATCACTTAAAACTGAATCAGATTATGAAAATTGGAGACAAGATTCCCGAGTTCCTGGGTTTGGACCAGGATGGTAACGAAGTGAAAGCCAGCGACTTTGCCGGTAAGAAACTGATTATTTATTTCTATCCGAAGGACAACACCCCCGGCTGCACCGCCGAGGCCTGCAGCCTGGCAACGGGCTACGGGGCGCTGAAGCGTGCCGGCTATGCCTTGCTGGGCGTCAGCAAGGACAGCGCCGCGAGCCACCAGAAGTTTGCCGACAAGTTCAGCCTGCCGTTCCCCCTCATCGCCGACGTGGATACGACGCTGAACCAGGCCTTTGGCGTCTGGCGCGAGAAGAAGATGGCGGGCCGCACCTACATGGGCACCGTGCGCACCACCTTCATCATTGATGAGCAAGGCATCGTCAAGCACATCATCGAGAAAGTGAACACCAAGGACAGCGCCAACCAGATCCTGGAGCTGGGCCTTTAACCCTCTGGTCAACCGTGCCGTGACTCTGTCACGGCCCCAATACATAAAACAACCAATGAAAAAGATACTTTTAACACTTGCGACCCTCCTTGTCGCCATGAGCGCCAATGCTTTGACGCTTGAAGAATGTGTATTGCGCGGCAATTCGCCCAGGGGCGTCGGCGCCATGCAGCCCTCCAAGAGCGACGGGCGCTACTTCTACCGCCTGAGCGATGACGGCAACGCCATCAACCGCATCAGCTATGCCAAGGGCGATGAGAGCGTGCTGGTCGATACCCGCAACGAGGCGGTAACCGGCTGGGACGACTTTGAGGTGACGGCCGACGGCGCCTACGTCCTGCTCTGGAACAACACGGAGTACATCTACCGCTACAGCTTCAGCGCCGACTACTACGTCTATGACCTGAAGAACAAGACGATGAAGGCCCTAAGTGACGGCGGAGGCGAGGAAATAGCCACCCTCTCGCCCGACGGCAAACGTGTGGCCTATGTCAAGGGCAACAACGTGTTTGTGCGCAACCTCATCGATGGCACGACCGTGCAGGTGACCCATGACGGCAAGAAGAACAACATCATCTACGGCGTGCCCGACTGGGTTTATCAGGAGGAATTGGGCATGCTCAATACCCTCAACTGGTCGAGCGACAGCCGCTCACTGGCGTTCCTTCGCTGGGACGAGAGCGAGGTGAAGATGGCCTCTATGGTCATCTACCAGGGCACCTGCAATCCCAAGGACGAATATGAGCTCTATCCTGGCCGATACGACTTCAAGTACCCCGTGGCGGGCGAGAAAAACTCTATCGTCAGTGTCCACTGTTATGACGTCATCGACGGCACCTTCAAGAAGCTCAACGTACCCCTTGACGAGGAGGATTACGTCTGCCACATCACCTTCAGCCCCGACCCGCAGCGACTGATGGTGCAGCGCCTGAACCGCCACCAGAACGACCTGCGCATCTATGCCGTCAACCCCAGGACGGGCGATGCCAAGCAGGTCTATCAGGAGACTTCTGACACCTGGGTGGACGCCGAGACCAGTCAGCAAGTGCAGTACGAGAAGGATTTCTTTGTCATCCCCAGCGAGCGCTCGGGCTACATGCAGCTCTACCAGTATGACCTGGACGGCAACCTGATGCGCCAGCTCACCAACGACAATGACCGCATCATCTCGCAGTTCTACGGCTACGACAAGGCCACCAAGCGTTTTTACTATCAGGCTTCGTGCGGCCCGCTCAACCGAGTGGTCGAGTGTGTTGATGCCAAGGGCAAAGTGACGCGCCTGGCTCCCTCAACGGCTGACGGCCAGGGCACTGCGTCGGCCACTTTCAACGGCGACTTCACTTACTATGTGGGCTGCTACAGCGATGCCCAGACTCCTCACCAGTACCGCATCTATGACCGCAAGGGCAAGCGCGTGCGCGACCTGCAGCTCAACGAGGAGTATGCCCGCCGCTACACCGCTGTCGATGTTCCCAAGAAGGAGTTTTTCACCATGGAGCATGACGGCTACACCCTTAACGGCTACATGATCAAGCCCGTGGACTTTGACCCGACGAAGAAATATCCCGTCATCATGGAGCACTACAACGGCCCGGGCTCGCAAGAGGTGGTCAACCGTTGGCGCATGGGATGGGAACAGTATTTTGCCACCCAGGGCTACATTGTCTGCGAGGTGGACAGCCGCGGTACAGGGTTCCGTGGCAAGGACTTCGAGTCAATCACCTACCTGAACCTGGGCAAATACGAGACCGAGGACGCTGTGGCTGCTGCCAATTACATGGCTTCGCAGCCCTGGGTGGATGCCGACCACATCGGCATCATGGGATGGAGCTACGGCGGTTTCCAGACGCTCATGGCGATGAGCGAGCCGGGTAGCAACTACGCCTGCGGCGTGAGCATCGCCCCCGTGACGACGTGGCGTTTCTACGACAGCATCTATACCGAGCGTTACATGCGTACGCCCCAGGAGAACCCCGAGGGTTACAGCAACTTCCCGCTCAACCGTGCCGAGAACCTGAAGGGTAGGGTGCTCATCATGTTCGGCAGCGCCGACGACAACGTGCACATCGTCAACTCGATGCAGTATGTCTCCAAACTCGTGGACATGAACCGCACCTGTGACATGATGGTCTTTCCCAACATGAACCACAGCATCCGCGACTGCTCCGCCCGCTACGTCGTCTATCAGCGCGCTCTGGAATTATACAACCAATACCTGAAATAAATGCCGGTCGCTATTTAAGAATTCGCTCAATTCGTGGTTTTAAAAGAGAAGATGGATTATAGGGATGTGTTTTTTGTGGTGACGGGGCCGACGGCGACGGGCAAGACGGCGCGTGCCGTGCATTTGGCCAAAGCCATCGGCGGAGAGATCATCAGCGCCGACTCGCGCCAGATCTACCGCGGCATGGACATCGGCACGGGAAAGGACCTCGCCGAGTATGACGGCGTGCCCTATCACCTCATTGATATCCGTCCCGCAGGTTACCGCTACAGCCTGTATGAGTTCCTGGAAGACTTCGAGCGCGTCTATGACGACATCCGAGGCCGCGGCAAACCCGTCATCATGTGTGGTGGCACAGGCATGTATGTCGAGACCGTCGTTAAGGGCATCAAGCTGCCTCCCGTGCCCCGCAACGAGGCGCTGCGTGCCGAACTGGCAGGCAAGTCGCTCGACGAGCTGACCGCTCTGCTCAAGACGATGAAGACGCTGCGCAACAACAGCGACATCGACACGCCTGCCCGTGCCATCCGTGCTATCGAGATCTGCCGCTACTACGAGCAGCACCCCGAGTTGAAAGCCCTCACCGAGCCGCATCCGATGGAAAACGCCCTGGTCATTGGCGTTGAGGTGGACCGTGACACGCGGCGCGAACGCATCAGCCATCGCCTGCGGGCACGCATCGACGAGGGCATGATCGACGAGGTGCGCCGCCTCATCGACGAGGGTATCGACCCCGAGGATTTGATCTATTACGGCTTGGAATACAAATTCGTCACCCAGCACGTCCTGGGCCAGTTGACCGAGGAGGAGATGTTCCGCCAGTTGGAAATCGCCATCCACCAGTTCGCTAAGCGCCAGATGACCTGGTTCCGCGGCATGGAAAAGCGCGGCACCCCCATCCACTGGCTCTCCTGCCACCTCTCTCCCGACGACTTCACCGCCCAGGTCCTCGCCCTCGCCAACAAACACGGCAGCTAACGTTAGCTGCCGTGCAGTCTTGTATTGCGAGCCATCGGCTCGTAGATAAAGTTTGTCCCGGTAATGAATCACTCTCGAGAAGATTTCCCCTTCTCTTCCCGTTGGCGCTTGATGTACTCCTCGCGGGCTTTTTTCAGGCGGCGCTGACGCTCGGCCTCACGGCGGCGACGGCGCTTCTCGGCGTCCTCCTGACGATATGCAAAATCATTGTCAGCCATCATTTTGACCGTGCTGCGCACGGGAAATTTATCAAATTAATTATTTAAATTTTGTTTAATTTCCCGCCCGCAAGGGCGGTTAACTAAGCATGCGAATTACTCTTTGTGGAAGGTATCGCTGAAGAGGGTGCGGTTGAGGATGCTTCGTCCCAGCGTCAGTTCGTCGGTGTATTCGATCTCGTTGCCCACGCTCACGCCCCGCGCCAGGATTGTGATTTTCACGTCAGGGTAGGGGGCCAGGCGGCGGAAGATATAGAAGTTGGTCGTGTCACCCTCCATTGTCGCGCTCAGTGCCAGGATGACCTCCTTGATGCCGCCCGCCTTGACGCGCTCCTCCAGGCTGTCCACCTCGATGTCGGCGGGCCCGATGCCGTCCATGGGCGAGATCAAGCCGCCCAGCACATGATACAGTCCCTTGTGCTGGTGGGTGTTCTCGATGCTCATCACGTCTTTGACGTTCTCGACCACGCAGATGGTGCTTGTGTCACGCGACGGGTTGTCGCAGATGGGGCATACCTCGGTCTCGCTGATGTTGTGGCACACCTTGCAATAGCGGATCTCACGCCGCAGCTTGATGATGGCCTCGCCAAACGAGACGGCCTCCTGCTCGTCCTGCTTGAGCAGGTGCAGCACCAACCTGAGTGCTGTCTTGCGCCCGATGCCCGGCAGCTTGGCGAACTCGCTGACCGCCGACTCCAATAACCGTGAAGCAAACTCCTGTTCCATCTTGATTGGTTCTAATGTGACAACAAAGGTAGTCATTTTGTCACTGCCGAAGGCTGATTTCACAATATTTAATCTTTATAACTTGCAATTTGCTTGCAGCAGTCTGTGAAAATGATTACCTTTGCACTGGTAAAATTTCAACTGAAGTTTAAATTCAATTTAATAAGAGATAAATCATGGCTTTAACTAACGACAAATTGGTCATCGTCGGCGCTGCCGGCATGATTGGCTCCAACATGGTGCAAACTGCCCTGATGATGGGCTTGACAAATGATATCTGCCTCTATGACGTGTTCTCGCCCGAGGGCGTGGCCGAGGAAATGCGCCAGAGCGGTTTCGGCGACGTGAAGATCACCGCCACAACCGATGCTAAGGAGGCCTATACCAACGCTAAGTATATCATCTCCAGCGGCGGCGCTCCTCGCAAAGAGGGCATGACCCGTGAGGACCTGCTGGCAGGTAACTGCAAGATCGCCGAGGAACTGGGTATGAACATCAAGCAATACTGCCCTGATGTGAAACACGTCATCATCATCTTCAACCCCGCCGACCTGACGGGTCTGGTGACGCTGCTTTACAGTGGTTTGAAGCCCAACCAGGTGACCACCCTCGCCGCACTCGACACCACGCGCCTGCAGAGCGCATTGGCCAAGAAGTTCGGTGTGATGCAGAGCGAAATCACCGGCTGCGCTACCTATGGCGGCCACGGTGAGCAGATGGCAGTCTTCGGCAGCCACGTCGAGATCGATGGTCGCAAGCTGACCGACATCATCGGCACCCCCGAATTCACCGCCGAGGAGTGGGAGCAGATGAAGACCGACGTCACCAAGGGCGGCGCCAACATCATCAAGCTGCGCGGACGCAGCTCGTTCCAGAGCCCCGCTTACCTGTCGGTAGAGATGATCCGTTCAGTCATGGGCGGCGAGAAGTTCCGCTTCCCCGTCGGCACCTATGTTTGCAACGACAAGTACAACCACATTATGATGGCAATGGACACCGTCCTCGACGAGAACGGCGCTACCTACAAGGTGCCTCAGGGTACTCCCGAGGAGAACGCCAAGCTCGACGCCAGCTACGAGCACCTGTGCCACATGCGCGACGAGCTGGTTGACCTGGGCATCGTTCCTCCCATCAGCGAGTGGAACAAAATCAACCCCAACCTGTGATTTTTTGAGGTATAAAAAAGAATAGTTCAAGCCCGGGACGTATTCATCGTTTCGGGCTTGTTTTTTTTCAGATGACGTGTCTCAGGGCGGCAACCATTCAGCGTTTTTTGCCCCACGTTAAGTTTTTGGGTCGGCGATTATTTTAGTCTACGAACCTTTAGAATGAAACGAAGGCATCCGCACTCCAGAGAAAGAGAAGGAGCGCGGATGCCAATTCCTAATTCCTAATTCCTACTTTACCAACGGCCGCTCAGCAGGTAGTCGATCAGGGCGGTGACGTCGCTGATGGTGATGCCACCGTCCAGGTCGCAGTCGGCGGCCGTCAGGTTAACGCCGCTGGCATTGCCGCTGAGCAGGTAGTCGATCAGGGCCGTCACGTCGCTGATGGTGATGTTGCCGTCAGCATCCACGTCGCCACGCAGGCTGGCATTCTTTGCGGTGAAGTAACCCGGGTTGCTGGGGCCGCCGTCGATGTGGGCGTAGGTCTTGTCCGTAAAGTTGGGATTGAAGACAGTGCCCATGCCGCCCTCCAGGTTGGTGCAGTTAGAGAACATCCCCGAGGAGTTAGTCACCGCATCGGTGTTCCACCCGTCACCGGCATAGATGGTGGTCAAATTGTTGCAGTTAGTGAACATGTTTGACATGTTGGTCACGTTGGCGGTATTGAAACTGCTCAGGTCAAGGCTCGTCAAGGCATTGCAGAATAAGAACATGCATGACATGTTGGTCACGTTGGCGGTGTTGAAACTGCTCAGGTCAAGGCTCGTCATACCCCTGCAGTCACTGAACATGTAGTTCATGCTGGTCACCTTGGATGTGTTAAAACTGCTCAGGTCAAGACTCGTTAAACGAGCACAGTTATAGAACATGAATTCCATATTGGTCACCTCGCTGGTGTTCAGGTACTCCATGCCTGTGATGGACGTGAGACTTGTCATGTAATTGAACCAAAAATAGGTGGTCGTCGGGCGGGCATCAGCAAACGACGGGTCAAAGACCACCTTGGTCACACTGGCATTGGTGCTGTTAATGTACCATCTGGGAGTATTGCTGCCCTCGTTCAGGTCAAAGGTCGTTCCTGTGCGTGTGCTGCGCTGGTTATCGTAGTAGAACGTCAGCGTCGTGTTCTCTTGCGTAAAGCAGGCATAGGCCTCCTTAGGCTTCTCGGTGAAGTAGCCGGGGTTGCTGGGGCCACCGTCGAGGTGGGCATAGGAGTCATCGGTGTGGTTTTCATCGTAGGCCGTGCCCTTGCCGCCTACCAAGCTCGTGCAGTCCATAAACATCGCCCAAGAATAGTTGTCGGCAGGCAAGCTCCAGTTGCTATCAGCATAGATAGTGGTCAAGGCGGAGCAGCCCTCGAACATATTGGAGGTTCTTGTCAATTTGGCATTAGTGAAACCTCTTAAGTCAACACTCGTCAATCCCGTGCAGTATAAGAACATGCAATCAGTGGTCGTCACTTTGTCCGTATTGAAAGTACTCAGGTCAAGGCTCGTCAACTTGCGACAATTGCTGAACATGCTGGCCATGTTTGTCACCTCCGAGGTGTTCAGGTTTGCCAAGCCTTCGATGGTCTGTAGTTTATTCATTTCACTAAACCAGTAAAAGGCTGACGTGGGACGAGCATCGGCAAACGAAGCGTCGAATACCACCTGAAGAACAGACGAATAAATGCCAGCGTTATACCATGCAGGATAGTTACTGCCCGTGTTCAGGTCATAGGTCGTGCCCGGGCGGGAAGCGCGCTGGCCGTCGTAGTAGAACGTCAGCGTCGCGTTCAACGGCGTGTAGCAGGCATAGGCCTCGGCGGCCCTAGTGGCCAGTGATGTGAGCATCACCAACAGCAGCGCCATGAGCCACCGGCCCATGGTTCGCAAGAAATGTCTTGTAGCTTGTTCCATGATAGATCAGTTTTTTAGTTAATAATCGTTGTTAGTTATTCCGCCACAAATATAGTAAAAAAATGTTACAAACCTAATAAAAAACAATTATTATATTAAAGTTTCGAACTACCTGAACATCATGAACTGATGCGAGCCCGCAGATTAGTGTGAGCTTTTGTGGCAGATGTTGGCCGAAGAGTCATTCAGGGTGCGGGATGTGATAAATTTCCTTAATTTTTTTGGAGATAGTAAACTTTGAAGTATTTTTGCAGTGATTTTTGAGAATGCACCACTACGGGCTTACCTTACAAGCAGTGGGCAGGAGAGGGAGAACCCTCGCAGCCCATCTGGTTTTAAATAGTCAATAATGTTTGCAATTCATTTGGTATAAACGGCCGCGAGGCCACTTAACTTTACATTGTTTTATTATTTTTTATCAATTATCAATCGCTAACCAACATTTTGTGCACAATGGACGAGAATTTGAAGAAACCAAAGAGGCCTAGAATCAATGTGGCCAATTCTGAAGAGAACACAGAGAATGTCCACTACGAGAAAGTGGAGTATAAAGTTCGCGAGGAAAATCAAGGAGAAGTGTCCCAATCAGGAAGCAATGAGGATTTTCAGCAGCCTGAGGGCTATCAGCCCCGCCAAGGCGGCTATCAACCTCGTCAGGGCGGCTACCAGCGTCAGGGCGGTTATCAGCCCCGTCAAGGCGGTTATCAACCCCGTCAGGGCGGCTACCAGCAGCGCCAGGGTGGCTATCAACCCCGCTATCAGCAGCATTACCAGCAGCCTCAAGCCGCTGGAGAGCAAGACCCAAATGCCGAAGGCAACACAATGAATCCTGATCAGCAGGGCGGTTATCAGCCCCGTCAGGGTTACCAACCCCGTCAAGGCGGCTACCAGCGCCAGGGTGGCTATCAGCCCCGTCAGGGCGGTTACCAGCAGCGCCAGGGTGGCTACCAGCCCCGTCAAGGTGGTTACCAGCAGCGTCAGGGCGGCTATCAGCCCCGTCAGGGCGGTTACCAACAGCGCCAGGGCGGCTATCAGCAGCGTCCAGGCGGTTACCAGCAGCGCCAGGGCGGCTATCAGCAGCGTCCAGGCGGCTACCAGCAGCGCCAGGGCGGCTACCAGCAGCGTCCCAAGCGTCAACAGGGTCCCAAGCCCCAGATGCGCTTCACGCCCAAGCCCCAGCGTGTCATTTATGAAGAGCCCGCTATCGATCCCAACATGGAGGTACGCCTGAACAAGTTCCTGGCCAATGCCGGAATCTGCTCACGCCGTGTTGCCGATGAATATATCCAGAAAGGCCTTGTCATGGTCAACGACGTTGTCGTTACCGAACTCGGCATGAAAATCACTCCCAAGGATGTCGTGAAATACAACGGCGAGATCGTCACCACCGAGAAGAAGTGCTACGTCCTGCTCAACAAGCCCAAGGACTGCGTCACCACCAGTGATGACCCCAACGGCCGCAAGACCGTTATGGACCTCGTCAAGGGTGCATGTGAGGAACGCATTTATCCCGTCGGCCGTCTCGACCGCAACACCACCGGTGTGCTCCTGCTCACCAACGACGGTGACCTGGCCGCCAAGCTCGCACATCCGCAATATGTCAAGAAGAAAATTTACCAGGTGTGGACCGACAAGCCCATCAGCGAGGAAGACATGCAGCACATCGCCGACGGCGTTGAGCTCGCCGACGGTCCCATCCATGCCGATGCCGTGAGCTACGTTTCGCCCACCGACCGCAAGCAGGCCGGTATCGAGATCCACTCGGGTCGTAACCGCGTCGTGCGCCGCATCTTCGAGGCGCTGGGTTACCATGTGGTGAAGCTCGACCGCGTTTATTTTGCCGGTCTCACCAAGAAGAACCTGCCCCGCGGCCGCTGGCGCTACCTCACCCAGGAAGAGGTCAACTTCTTGAAACAAAACTCGTTTGAATAAACAACACAACATCTCTGACACGAAAGCCCCACGCTAAGACGCCTAGACGCCAAGCTCTATTAATAACAAAGAATTCTTAGCGACTTTGCGGCTTAGCGAGAGGTTTCCCGATGTCGGAGTCTAATAAGATTTTAAAAACACAATGGCTTTGAAACGAACAAAAATCGTCGATATCTTTGATCCCGCACTTGTGGGTCAGCAGGTGTGCGTCAAGGGCTGGGTACGCAGCCGCCGTGGCAACAAGTTTGTACAGTTTGTCGCCTTGAACGATGGCTCGACCATCAATAACCTGCAGATTGTCGTTGACCTCGAGAAATTCAGCGAGGAGGAGCTTCGTCCCATCACTACGGGCTCGAGCCTCCACGTCGAGGGACTGCTTGTCCAGTCACAGGGCAAGGGCCAGACCGTCGAGGTACAGGCCCAGAGCATCGAGATCTACGGGACCTGTGACGAAGATTATCCCATGCAGAAGAAAGGCCACACGCTGGAGTTCCTGCGCACCAAGGCGCATCTGCGCATGCGCACCAACACCTTCGGCGCCATCTTCCGCATCCGTCACCACCTGGCCTTTGCCATCCACAAGTTCTTCAATGACAAGGGCTTTTTCTACCTGCACACGCCGTTGATTACCGCCAGCGACTGTGAGGGAGCCGGTGACATGTTCCAGGTGACTACCCTTGACCTGGGCGACCTGCCCAAGACCGAGGACGGCAAGACTGACTACTCGCAGGACTTCTTCGGCAAATCCACCAGCCTGACCGTGTCAGGTCAGCTCGAGGGTGAGCTGGGTGCCACTGCATTGGGTGCCATCTACACCTTTGGTCCCACCTTCCGTGCCGAGAACAGCAACACGCCGCGCCACCTGGCTGAGTTCTGGATGATTGAGCCCGAGATGGCCTTCTATGACATCACGGACAACATGGACCTGGCCGAGGAATTCATCAAGTTCTGCGTCAACTACGCGCTGGAGCACTGCCAGGACGACCTGGAGTTCCTGAACAAGATGTACGACAATACCCTCATCGAGCGCCTGCACAGCGTCCTCAAGGAGCCGTTCGTGCGCTTGACCTATACCGAGGGCATCGACATCCTCAAGGCTGCCAAGAAGAAGTTTGAATTCCCTGTGGAGTGGGGTGTGGACCTGCAGAGCGAGCATGAGCGCTACCTCGTCGAGGAGCACTTCAAGCGCCCCGTCATCCTCACCGACTATCCGCGTGAAATCAAGGCTTTCTACATGAAGCAGAACGAGGACGGCAAGACCGTGCGCGCCATGGACGTGCTGTTCCCCATGATCGGCGAGATCATCGGCGGCAGCGAGCGAGAGGCCGACTACAACAAGCTGATGAGCGAAATTGAGCGCCGCGGCATCCCCATGAAGGACATGTGGTGGTATCTCGACACCCGCCGCTTCGGCACCGTGCCTCACAGCGGCTTCGGTCTGGGCTTTGAGCGCCTCATCCTGTTTGTGACGGGTATGGCCAACATCCGCGACGTCATCCCGTTCCCCCGCACGCCCAACAACGCCGAGTTCTAATAGTTTAGGCTTTAGGCGGCAAACGCATACGGACCTCACTTTAAGGCGCTAAGAATTTATGCTCGCTGTGCTCGCAGTTTAAAGTTTACAGGAGCATCCGCATTGTAGAGACGCAAAATCTTGCGTCTCTACTGTTTTTGTATGGTTGCAAATGCCTAAAAATTCTTCTTTTTTGCTCATTTTTACAGAATAATTGCTATGTTTGCAACATATAAATATTATTAACCATTAAATTATTAAGACTATGAGCAGGAAATTACTTTTTAAAGCATTTGCCCTTGTGGCGGCTTTGGCAAGCGCGTTGGGCGCCAATGCCTATGATTTCGTCGAGCCAGGGTTTTATCTCAACATCACTGGTACAAACACTGTGGAGATTACTTACAACAACAGCAATCCCAATTATAACAGTTATACCGGTAATGTGAGTATCCCATCCACGATCACCCATAACGGCACAACCTATACTGTGACCGCGATTGGAAACAATGCTTTCCGCAATTGTGACGGATTGACAGGAGTCAGTATTCCTAACACGGTTACGAAACTCGGCAATTTCGCATTTTATGAATGCCCCAGTTTGACCACTATCAACATTCCCTACGGTGTTACCACCCTTGGATGGGATGCATTAGGCAAGACGGGATTAATCTCTGTCTATATCCCCGGTTCGGTCACTTATATGGGCAGTGAAATGTTCTATTATTGCACCTCACTGCGAAGTGTCACCCTACCTGAGTCGATAACCTATATCGACATGCGTTCATTCCAGGGCTGTACAAACCTCACTCGCATCGTTATTCCAAATGGCGTGACAACCATCTATTCAGATGCTTTTAAAGGATGCACCAGCCTCCAGGAAGTGACGATACCACGAACTACCACAACTATTAAGTCTGGAGCGTTCTCTGGCTGTACTGCGTTGACCACTGTGTCATGTTTCGCCACCACTCCACCCAGCTTGTATAACGATGATGTCTTCACAAGCGAGGCCTACAGCAATGCGACACTCCAAGTTCCAAGTGCCGTACAGAGTGCTTATCAGGCTGCTAATGGATGGAAACGGTTCAATAACATCAACGGAGTGAACTATGACTTCGTCCTGAATAACCTCAAGTATGTTATCACGAGCAGCACAACCGTTAAATGCGTTGGCCCAACGGTAGATCCGGCAACGGGCTCATGGTACATTCCTGGTACCGCCTGTGGCTATGATGTCACCGAAATCGGAGAAGACGCTTTCTCGAACTGTAGTAGGATCACGTCTATAACGATTGGTCCTAAAGTCACAAAAATCAGCAAAAGGGCCTTCTACAATTGTTCTGGTCTGACAGGTATGTCCATTCCAAATTCGGTCATCTATATCGGAGATTTTGCTTTCTCTGGTTGCAGAGGAATGACGTCTTTAACCATTGGCTCTAATGTCCAAGAAATTCGTACTGCGGCATTCAACAATTGTTCTGGTCTGACAAGCGTGGTCATTCCAAATTCGGTCACCTATGTCGGAGGAACGGCTTTCGCCAGCTGCACTTCATTGAGTTCGATTGTAATCGGTGAGAACTGCCGGTTCAATGACGCCATCGGCTGGTCTATGAACATTTTCTTGGATTGTACAAGCCTGTCCTCCATCACTTGCTTGAGTAAGCAGGCGTGGGCGTTCGAAGAACCAATGTTTCCCGAGTCCACTTACACCACCGCTGAGTTGTTGGTTCCAGGTGGTTCAGAAGCCTCCTATCGAGCAACCAACTACTGGTATAAATTCAGTCAAATAAAGGGCACCTACACCCTTGACGAGGCGCTTAACGTGGAAGGCGGCGACCTTCACTTCACTACTGGTGGCGTTTATCCATGGATCGTTATGGTAAGTGACGATGACGTGCCTTATGCCCAGTCGGGCAATGCAGGTGTGTCAAGCACCACCTCGACGCTGACGGCCACTGTAACCGCTGTCGATGGCGATATTCTGTCGTTCGATTTCAAGGCTTGGGGCGAAGGGTCATCAACCATATGGGACAGATGCTCGTTCAGCATCAACGGCGTGGAGCAAATTGCTTGTGGTGCCTATCAGAATGAGGAATGGGAAACCTATTCTGTGTACTTGCCCGCAGGGGTATGCACGTTGGAATGGAGTTATACCAAGGACGCAAGCGTCAATCCCGAAGGTGACTACTTCGCCATTAAGGCTGTTCAGTTGATTGCCCCCGCATCCACCCGTGGCGACGTGAACGGTGATGACAGCGTGAATATTGCCGACGTAACCGCCCTGATCGACTACCTGCTCAGCGGCAACGCATCGAGCATCAACTTGAATGCCGCCGACTGTAATCAGGACTCATCCGTCAACATTAGCGACGTGACCACCCTCATTGACTACCTGCTCTCAGGCTCTTGGTAGGCCTTGATACTAGCCCTTGGCTCTCAGTTTAGAGTTTAAAGTTTAGAGTGGCATCCGCATTCCTGGCAAATAAAGAATGCGGATGCCATCCATTTAATCCGTCTAATCCGCCGACTAAAAATTCAAGAATATTTTGCTGTGGCTCGATTTTTTGTTTTATTGTGATTGCAGTGCAAGAATTTGGCACTTTGTCGTTCTACCTTTGTTGTGTAAAAACAATAAAAGGAGGAATGACAATGAATAAGAACATCGTTAACATCGTTAATTACGGCGACCGCATCTGCGCATCGCTGGAGTGCAATGGACGTCGTCTTGCAAGCATAAATGGCTCTTGCTTTTCAAGCTTGGACGCCGTTAGGAAGGCATTGCTCAAGTTGGCCGGCCGCTATGTTGGTATGGCGATACTCACTGTGCGCAACTGCACGCAAGGTTGGCGTGACGTGACTGCGTTAGCCACCATGCGTCGTCCTGCTGTCGGTACTCAACCCGCAATGGCCACCGCGCCTTGCACGGGCTCGCAGTACCTCATCCCTTGGAGCGTGTGAAATTTATACCCCCCGATGTGTGCCCGATTTGGAAAAAGTAGTATATTTGTAATCTCAAAGACACATTATTATTTATGAAAGGAATTATTGGAGCCATTGCCGGCGATGTGATAGGTTCGGCATATGAGTTTAACCCGACGCGTGACCATGACTTCGAACTGTTCACGCCTAAGAGCACCTTTACTGATGACACGGTGCTCACTGTGGCCAATGCCCTGTGGCTGCTCGATGATGAGCACCACACGCACGAACGATTGATTGAAATCATGCTTGACTTGTGCCGTAGATATCCCAATAGGGGCTATGGCGGTCGATTTGCCAATTGGATAGTCAGTGAGGATCCACAACCCTACAATTCCTTTGGTAACGGGTCGGCGATGCGCGTGAGTCCCGTGGGCTATTATGTCAGGACGCTTGACGAGGCATTGGAACTGGCTAAGATCTCGGCTGAGGTGACCCACAACCATCCCGAGGGCATCAAGGGCGCGCAAGCCACCGCTGCCGCCATTTTCCTTGCCCGCAAAGGCAGGACCAAGAAGGAAATACGCGACTATGTGGAACAGACGTTCGATTATGACTTGTCTCGCTCATTGGATGAAATCCGTCCGACATTTTCCTTTGATGAAACGTGCCAGCGCACTGTTCCTGAAGCCATTACCTGTTTCATGGAAGGCAAGGACTATGAGGACGTGGTGCGTCTCTCGGTGGCACTGGCCGGGGATGCCGATACGATTGCCGCCATTGCGGGTTCAATCTCTTCGGCGGTAGATGAGGTGCCTGCCGAAATCTCACAGCCCGTCATTGCGCTGTTGAGTGAAGAATTTTGTGCAACCTTGCTGCGGTTCAATGAACTTGTGGCCAAACGTGAACGTTAAGCCTTATGATGGATATTAACAATGGCATACTTAAGGTGGTGAGGAGCCTTGCCGCCAAGAAATACCGTGACGATGAAGGCCTGTTTGTCGCCGAGGGCACTAAATGTGTGCGCGACACATGGCAACACTTCAACTGCCGCTGGCTTATCGCCAAGCGCTCGTGGTACGAACAGTGCGGCACTGCCGAGCATTATGACAAGATAGTGTTCGCCAACAGCCAGCAAATGTCACGCATCTCGCAGTTCGACACGCCTAGCGACGTCATTGCCGTTTATGAGAAACCTGAGGATGTGATTGATACAAAGCGTGTTGCTCAAAGCCTGAACATCGTTCTCGACAACATTCAGGATCCGGGCAACCTGGGTACCATCATCCGCCTGGCAGACTGGTTCGGTATCCACGATATCTTTGCCAGCAAGACGTCGGTCGATGTTTATAACCACAAGGTTGTGCAGGCCACGATGGGGGCTATCGCCCGAGTCAAGGTGCATTATGGAGATCTCGAAGCCTTATTTGAGGAGTACCCTGATCTGCCAATCTATGGAACCTTCCTTGACGGCAAGAACATTTATACGAGCGAGTTGGGAAAACAAGGCTTCGTCGTCTTCGGCAATGAGGGCCAAGGTATTGGTGCCAAGGTAGCCAAGCACGTGGACCAGCGGTTGCTCATCCCCAAGGCCAAGACCGCAGGCAGTGAGTCGCTCAACGTGGGCGTTGCCGCCGCCATTACCATCAGCGAGTTCTTCCGTCGATAATCCCCCCTAACGCCTAACACCTAACACCTAAAGCCTAAAACATGGCCAAGCAACAAAATAAAACCACTTTCTTCTGCAAGAATTGCGGCAACGAGTCTCCTAAGTGGCTAGGCAAGTGCCCCGCTTGCGGCGAGTGGAACACCTATATTGAGGAACCGAAGGTCCCCAAATCGGCTCCCTCACGCTATGCCGGTGCTGGGGAAAGCTCCCGCAAATCCCTTGAACCTGTCAAAATTTCGGAGATTCGTGCCGAGGACCAGCCACGCATCAATCTGCCCAGCGGCGAGTTGAACCGCGTTTTGGGCGGCGGTCTGGTGCCTGGGAGCATCGTGTTGCTTGGCGGTGAGCCGGGTATCGGTAAATCGACGTTGGTCCTGCAGAATGTTTTGCGCATTCGCTCACGGCGAGTCCTCTACGTCTCGGGTGAGGAGAGTCCGCAACAATTGCGCATGCGTGCCGACCGCATCGCCGGCGGACGGATGGACTGTGAGTGCTATCTGCTTTGCGAGACTTCGCTTGATAACATCTTTGCAAGCATCCGCGCCTTCCAGCCAGGCCTCGTTATCGTGGATTCGATCCAGACGATTGCCAGTGAGCAGTTGGAGAGCGCTCCGGGCAGTGTGACGCAGGTGCGCGAGTGTGCGGCCGCCTTCCAGCGTTATGCCAAGGAGACCTACACTCCTGTCATCCTCATCGGCCACATCAACAAGGAGGGCAGCATTGCCGGTCCCAAGGTGCTGGAACACATTGTCGATGCCGTCATCCAGTTTGAGGGCGACCGCAATTACCTCTATCGCATCCTGAGGCCCATTAAGAACCGTTTCGGGAATACCAACGAAATCGGCATCTATGAGATGAAAGAGGACGGCCTGCGCGAAGTGACCAATCCCAGCGAACTGCTCCTGAGTGACCGCGATGGAGAGTTATCGGGAACGGCAATTGGTGTGACTATCGATGGCATGCGGCCTTTCCTGATCGAGGTGCAGGCTCTGGTGAGCACAGCGGCCTATGGCACAGCGCAGCGCTCGGTCACGGGCCTAGACCAGCGGCGCATGAACATGCTGCTGGCTGTGCTGGAGAAACGCCTCGGCTTCAAGTTGGCGCAGAAAGATGTCTTTCTCAATATCGTGGGCGGCATCAAGGTCAATGACCCCGCGTTGGATCTTGCTATCATCAGTGCCATCCTGTCGTCGAATGTTGATATGGCCATCAATACCCATGTGTGCTTCGCTGGCGAGGTGGGGCTTTCAGGCGAGATACGTCAGGTCACGCGATGCGAGCAACGGGTGACTGAGGCCCAAAAACTGGGCTTTGACACCATCATCATTCCCAAGAACAACCTCAAGGGCGTCAAGCGCGATGACTGGACGATTAAGGTCGTCGAGGTCGCCCGCGTCGAGGACGCCTTCCGCTACCTCTTCGGCTAACGAATCATACATCATATAAAATAGGTACCAACCAATAGCAGCGACACAAAATGAATAATATCAATCAGAGAAATGTTGGAATTGACTTTCTGAAGTTCTTCGCCGTGCTGATGATAACGAACTCGCACATGGGTTTGTTATATGGCAAATATGAAATGTTGGCAACAGGCGGAGCGCTCGGAAACATATTGTTCTTTTTCTGTTCGGGATTCACTTTGTTTTTGAAGCCGTTCAACAGCGCAGGTGATTTCCCTAATTGGTACAAACGGCGCTTTAATCGCATCTATCCGGCTATTCTTGCTGTTGCCATAGTGAAATGTACCTTCTTTGATTTCCATCGCGATATCAATTGGATTATTCTGCATGGCGGCCGTTGGTTCATTACCTATATCATGGTGTACTATGTGTTTATCTATTTTATAGGCCTTTATTGCCGCAAGAAGATCAACTGGATACTGCTCTTGCTTTCGGGCGTTGTATGTGTATGGTTTTTCCTGATGAAGCGCTCTTTCCCGTTTAACCTGTATGGTGATGAAAGAATACACTTGACATGGCCGTTGTATTTCATCTTCATGCTCTTTGGGGCAAAAGTGGGAATGAATTCTCATCTCCTTAAGCCGCGCCACCAGTGGTGGAATCTTGCTATTGCTCTGTTGAGCATAGCCGCATTTTATGTAATGTGCGCTTTCACGTCAAGGTATCAAAAGATTGAGTGGTTGCACATTTTCAGCTTCATCCCGTTGCTAATTGCGGTTTATGCCCTTTACCTTTGGGGCGAAGGTGCTTTTGCAAAGTCCATTTACACCAATAAAGTCGGCCACTTTATCGTCCGCTTTGTCGGTGGGCTTTGTTTGGAGATTTACCTTATTCAGAACAGTTTATTTACCGATAAGTTGAATTTCTTGTTCCCCCTGAATATACCGATTTTCTTCTGTATCATCGTTCTGGCGGCTTATCTTGTCAGGTGTTTCGCACGATTCATCTCACAGTCTTTCAAAGACTCGCCCTACGATTGGAAGAAAATGGTCAGCATCTATTGATGCTTCTTGCACTTGCAGTCCTTGCCGCAGCCGCAGTCACCCTTGCCGCGTGCGGTATTGATCACGCGTCGCAGCACGTAAACCAGTGCCACGGCCACGATGCCGAGCACCACAATCGTTTGTATAATTGTCGAAGTGGTCATAATAAATTTGCTACTTGATAGAAGATGAATGACACTAACCATGCTACTGCGGTGGTGTAAATAATCTCAAACACCATCCACTTGGTGCCCGCTTCACGTCTGATGGCGGCCAGGGCGGCGATGCAGGGGAAGTACAAAAGGATAAACAGCATGAACGAGTAGGCCACGATGGGGTTGAACACATGCGTGCCGTCATCCTTGGTGGCCGTTTGCAGTTTCTCTTTGAGCGATGCCGATTCCTCGTTGGCATCTGCCTCGCCGGTATAGAGCACTCCCATGGTCGAGACCACAATCTCCTTGGCGGCAGCGCCGGTAAGCACACTCACGCCCATCTGCCAGTTGAAGCCTAGAGGCGCCACGACAGGCTCGATGGCCTTGCCCATCATGCCCATGTAGGAGTTCTCGATCTGCTTCTGCGGCGTTTGTCCCTCGTGGCGGGGGAAGTAGCCCAGTGCCCACACGATGATCGAGGCAGCAAGAATGACGGTGGCCATCTTCTGCAAGTACTGTTTGCCCTTGCTCCACATGTGGATGGTGGCGTTGCGGGCAGTGGGTTTGCGGTACGGGGGCAGTTCCATCACAAACTGCGTCTTGTCGTGCTTCAGTATCGTTTTGCTCAGCACGATGGCGGTGAGTGCAGCCACCAGGATGCCGATCAGGTAGATGCTCATCAGGATCAGGCCCTGCTTGGCGGTGAAGAAGGCGGCTACCAGCAGCAGATAGGCCGGCAGGCGCGCCGAGCACGACATGAACGGGATGGTGAGGATGGTGACGATGCGGTCACGGCGGTTTTCCAGGGTGCGCGTTGCCATGATGGCAGGCACGCCGCAGCCAAAGCCGATGAGGTAGGGGATAAACGACTTGCCGTGTAGCCCCACGCGGTGCATGATGCGGTCCACGATGAATGCCGCACGTGCCATGTAGCCGCTATCCTCCAGCAGCGAGATAAAGAAGAACAAAATCAGAATCTGGGGCAGGAACACGAGCACGCCGCCCACGCCGCCGATGATACCGTCAACGATCAGATCTTTGAGAATGCCGTCGGGCATAGTGCTCCCGATCCATTCTCCAATCCAGCCGATGCCTTTCTCTATCCACCCCTGCGGATAAGCGCCCAATGTGAAGGTGGCTTCAAACATCAGCCACATCAGCACCAGCAGGATGGGCAGGGCCAGCCAGCGGTTGGTCAGCAGGCGGTCCATCGAGTAGCCGGGTTTGGTCACGCCTGTAGCGCGGTCGGGGTTGTTGGTGAGGGCTTCGGCCAGCGCTCCGCGCACAAAGCCGTATTTCAGGTCGGTGATGATGCTCGTGATGTCGTCATTAAAGTCGCGTTCGATGCGCTGGCGCAGCTCGGTTGCCGTCGCTTTCACTTGCTCGCCATTTTCCTGGCCTTTAAGCAATAGCAGTGCATGCTGGTCGTTCTCGATGATCTTGAGCACGGTGTAGCGGTCCAGGGTGGGGCACATGTCGCTCAAGGTCTTGATGCTGTCCTCAATCAGGGGGCCGTAGTTCACGTTGTGGTGACGTGTCTCCTGCTCGCTCTCGTCGATGGCGTCCATCGTGGCTTGCAGCACCTGTTTCACGCCATGGCCGTTAAAGGCGGTTACGGGCACCATGCGGGCGCCCAGCAGACGGCTCATCATCTCGATGTCCAGTTTGTCGCCGCTTTTTTCCAGCTCGTCCCACATGTTCAGGGCTACCACCATGGGTATGTTCATGTCCATGATCTGGGTGGTCAGGTACAGGTTGCGCTCCAGATTGCCGGCGTCAACGATATTCAGGATGGCGTCAGGATGGTTGTCGCGGATATAGGTACGGACATACATCTCCTCGGGAGTGTACTCGGTCAGCGAGTAGGTGCCGGGAAGGTCCACCAGCTGCACCTTGCGGCCGCCGATGCTGAACCACCCCTCCTTGCTGTCAACTGTCACGCCGCCATAGTTGCCCACTTTTTCCTTGGCCCCAGTCACATTATTAAATAATGACGTCTTGCCGCAGTTGGGGTTGCCGATCAGGGCCACGCGCAGCACATCGTCGGCCATCGGGTCAACGCCGGCCACTGTCGTCTCGACAATGCCGTTAAAGGCATCTTCCATATCGCAGAATTCTGCATCCTGGTCGGTGACCTCGACTTGGGCTGCCTCGCTGTGGCGCAGCGAGATGTGCGACCCCATAATCATGTATTCCACGGGATCCTTGAGCGGGGCGTTCTTGAGCACGGTCACTTTGGCACCGCGCACAAAGCCCATCTCCAGCAAGCGCTGGCGAAAGGCCCCGTCGCCTATCACGCGAACGACCTGCACAGTTCTGCCCACGGGCTCATCGTCGAGTCGCCGTGTGATGATGTTTTTATCTTGGTTCTTGTCCATGTCATCTTGATATATCTTTCCAACCTGCAAAAATATGTCCTTCCAAAGCATCTCACAATCCCCTTTTTTTATGTTTTCCTTCAGGTGCCATCCCCAAAAATGGGGATATAACACAAAAAACGCTTCAACTCCCCACGCTAAGGCGCAAAGCCGCTAAGATATTATATTTACACACAACGAAAATCAAAAACTTAGCGCCTTAGCGTCTTTGCGTGGGGTTTAGCGGCTGAATGGTAGCGGAATTGTTAATGTCTGTTAAATCTCTGCAATCGATTAAACTTTTGTCTCGTTTATGAGTCATTATATCAGTTAAAATAAAGGAATAAAGCTTCAGACGTTTTTTAAAACTGACTTTTTCATAATAATAAAACAATTCAACCTTGTGCCGAACTGCTGACGAAGCATCACTAGACACAGAACATATAGGTCCCGCTTGACATTCCATAGTCTCGGGACTTTTGTTTTTTTATGAGCCTGGAAAAGTTACTTTTTTTGCCTTTATCTTGCATTTTATTGGCAAATTCCTTATCTTTGCGACAACTAAAAACTAAAAACTAACAACTAACAACTAAAACATGCGATTATGAAAAATCAATCATTACTCATTCGACTTTTTGCCCTGGTGGCGGCGATGATGTGCGCCCTGGGTGCTAGCGCTATTGAGGCATACGCCTGCTACACGTCATCGAACACGACGCTGACGTTCTACTACGACAACTACCGCAGCTCCCGCACGGGCACAATCTACGACCTGAATACGGGCAGCAACTATACTGACTGGGACGAAGACGGCACCAAATCCTATGTGACCAAGGTGGTCTTTGACCCCTCGTTTGCTAATGCTCGCCCGACGACCACCTTCGATTGGTTTTACGGCATGGGCAACCTTCAATCCTTCACGGGCATGAGCTACCTGAACACCAGCGAGGTCACCAATATGTCTCTTATGTTTCAAAGTTGCACTCAGTTGACGAGCCTTGACTTGAGCCATTTCAACACGTCCAAGGTGACAGATATGGGTGGTATGTTTTCTAACTCTACGAGTTTGAGAAGCCTTGACTTGAGCAGTTTCAACACTTCAAAGGTGACCAATATGGGTTGGATGTTCAATAAATGCAGCAATCTGCGGACCATCTATGTGGGCAATGGCTGGACTACGGCGGCTGTGACGAGCTCCACAAATATGTTCTCCGACTGCATCAGCCTGATGGGAGGCGAGGGCACGACCTACAATGCCTCGAACCCGAAGGACAAGACCTACGCCCACATCGACGGCGGCACGAGCAACCCCGGCTACTTCACTGAGAAGGGACCCGAGGCCTATGCCTGCTATACGCCGTCGAACACGACGCTGACGTTCTACTACGACAACCAGCGCAGCAGCCGCACAGGCACGACCTACGACCTGAATTTAGGTATAAACTATACCGATTGGGAGACCGACGGCACCAATGCCAACGTGACCAAGGTGGTCTTTGACCCATCGTTCGCTGGTGCTCGCCCAACGACCACCAGCCGTTGGTTTTATAGCATGGCCAATCTTCAATCCATCACGGGTATGAGCTACCTGAACACCAGCGAGGTCACCATTATGGCTTATATGTTTACTGGTTGTAATCATTTGCCGAGTCTTGACCTGAGCCACTTCAACACGTCTAAGGTGACCGGAATGTACGGCATGTTCGAGGGTTGCTCTGGCTTGACAAGTCTTGACTTGAGCAGTTTCAACACGTCCCAGGTGACCAACTTGCGCTCCTTGTTCTCTGGCTGCAGCAGCTTGACAAGCCTTGACTTGAGCAGTTTCAATACGTCCAAGGTGACCAACATGCGTTACGTGTTCGCTAACAACAGCAATCTGCGAACCATCTATGTGGGCAGTGGCTGGAGCACTGCTGCCATGATATACTCAGATGATATGTTCGATGGCTGCACTAGCCTTGTGGGCGGCCAGGGCACGACCTATGATGCTGATCACGTCGATGGCTCCTATGCCCGCATCGACGGCGGCCCTAATAACCCGGGCTACTTCTCTGAGAAGGGGCCAGAAGCCTATGCCTGCTACACGCCGTCGAACACGACGCTGACGTTCTACTACGACACCCAGCGCAGCTCCCGCACGGGCACGACCTACGACCTGAACATGGACACCAACCATCCCGGTTGGGATACTGACGGCACCAAAGACTATGTGACCAAGGTGGTCTTTCACTCCTCGTTCGCTGGCGCCCGCCCGACGACCACCTACAATTGGTTCTATAACATGCAGAATCTTCAGTCCATCACGGGCATGGAATACCTGAACACCAGCGAGGTCACCCATATGGCATGGATGTTCGCTTACTGCACAAATTTGACAAGCCTTGATGTGAGCCACTTCAACACGGCCAAGGTGACCAGCATGTGGACCATGTTCCGCGGCTGCAGCAGCCTGACGAGCATTGATGTAAGCCACTTCAATACGGCTAAGGTGACCAGCATGTCCGCCATGTTCCGTGACTGCAGCAGCTTGACAAGCCTTGACTTGAGCAGTTTCAATCCGTCCCAAGCTACTCACATAAATTACATGTTCTTAGGCTGCAGTAATCTGCGGACCATCTATGTGGGTAATGGCTGGAGCACTGCGGCTGTGACGTCCTCTACAGATATGTTCAACGGTTGCACCAGCCTGGTGGGCGGCCAGGGCACGACCTGGAACTCATCCAACCCGACTGACAAGACCTATGCCCACATCGACGGCGGCCCCAGCAACCCGGGCTACTTTGCTGAAAAATCGGCCGCCCTGCGTGGAGACGTGAACTGCGACAGCAATGTGAGCATCAGCGACGTGACCGCCCTCATCGACTACCTGTTGAGTGGTAATGCTTCTGACATCGATGTGGCAGCAGCCGATTGCAATAATGACAATAGCGTAAGCATCAGCGATGTAACCGCGCTCATTGACTACCTGTTGTCAGGTTCTTGGTAAGGCATGGTATGAACAGTTCGCATCGAGTGATTGTTCTACAATATTAGAATATGAGTTATTTAGGGAAGGGTTCCCCAATAGCTCACAGCGTGTAATGAGACGAAAGCGTGTTGTCCTTTATTGGCAAATTAAGTCCCTACGCTTTCACTGACTGATACTTTAATGCCGAATTTCGGGGACTCAGGAGGCAACAAGAATTATGCGTATGAAAAAGCTATTATCTCTATTTATGTTTGTGCTGCTGGCAGGGTATGCAGCACAGGCTGCCACCAACTATGGCATCAAGGTTGCCGGCGTGAGCGTTACCAGTGACAATGCCGGTGGCGTCACGGGGTCTAACATCAGCGGAACGGTGACCTACAACAACTCGACCAAGACGCTGACAATGACCAACGTCACCATCAACCTTACCAGCGGCAGCGACCGAGCCTTGCTTAACACAGGTTGCTCAGGGTTGACAGTGAAGTTTGTGGGCACCTGCTCTCTCACAACGAGAAACAAAGCCCCCATCCGTACCGAGTGCAACACGACCTTGTCGGCACCATCGTCAAGCACTAAAGTCACCATCTCCGGTGCTTATGAGGGTGGAATCTTCATGGCCGGCAGCAGCCACACACTGTACATTGAGGGCCCCGGCAACTTTGATATCAGCACCTTTTATTGTCCCGCGATTGAAGGTGCCGAGGATTCAGGGTCGGGAATCCAACTGCAGACGCCCTATTATGTGACGTTCTCTAATGTCACGGCCGTGTTGAGTTCTACCGAGAACGACATCCGCAGGATTGTCAACGTCACCTTCAACTCCAACAGCCATGTCACCCTCAAGGCCACCAACAATTCGTCCTATTCAACCATCTCGGAAACCGGTTGCGTTTTCAATGGCAACGAGACCATCTTGGCTCCCATCGGCGCCTATGCTGCCAGTGACGGAACCATCAAGGACGCGAACGGCAACAACATCCATGACCAGGATGTTTACATCAGCGACAATTATGCGTTCCTCATCAACTCCACCAACTTCCCAAATGCCAACTTCCGCAACCACATGCTGGGCCTCTACCCCAAGGGCTACATGACACAGAGTGATGTGCAGAACCTGACCACCCTGAATGTTGACTCCAAAGGCATCACCAACATGAAGGGTGTGGAAAGGCTCACTTACCTGCAGTCGCTCTCCTGCGCCAATAATACGATTTCGTCGCTTGACTTGAGCAACAATACCCGGTTGACCAACCTCAGTTGCTACGGGAACAATATGACATCGCTCAACGTGAACAATTGTACCCAGCTCACCAGACTGGACTGTGCACCCAATAAACTGACGACGCTCAACTTGTCAAACCTGACCAAGCTGCAGAAACTTTACTGCTACAACAATAAACTGACGTCGATTTCATTCGCATCGAGTACACCCGATCTGGAAACGGTGCAATGTCATACCAACAGTTTCGCAAGTTTCACATTGACAGGTCGTCCCTCCTTGAAGAAACTCGACATCAGCAATTGCCCATCATTGAAATCAGTCTTGTGCCAAAATAACAATTTGACTGATCTGGATGTGTCAGAGGATTATGCACTGGTCTGCATTCAGTGTGCGAATAACCCAAATCTGGACTACATAGAGGGCCTGGACGACTGCACAGCCTTGGAAACACTCTATTGTTCCAGCTGCTCTCTGACTAATCTGAATGCTGTGTCGGGCATGCCCAATCTGGAGACGCTTTACTGCAACTACAATAAACTGACTTCGCTCACGGTGCAGAACAAGAGCAAGTTGACCACAGTCTATTGCGACCATAATCCGAATCTGACCACCGCCACAATTACCAACAATTCGGTACTGACTGTATTGGGCATCCATAACTGCCCTGCGCTGACCTCGCTGAAGTGTTACTATAATGCGTTGACCACGCTGAGCGTGGGAGGCAACACAGCACTTCAGGAACTGCGGTGTTACGGCAATGCTAACCTGAGCAGCGCCTCAGGACTTGGAGAGTGCACAGCAATAACCTTTTTAGACGTCGATGATTGTGCCTTTACCAGCCTGCCCGTTCAGAACATGACCAACATCACCACAATTTATGCCTGCAATAACCGGCTGACCACTTTATCCGTTAATAACAGGAGCCAACTGAAAACGCTCCGTCTGGTTGAGAACGCATCCATGACCTCGCTCTCTTGCTATAACAATGCTTTGACCTATTTGAATGTTAACGGTTGCACAGCGTTGACCAACCTGACTTGCTATGGTAACGCTGACTTGCAGGAAATCTCGGGTCTGGGTGAATGTGCCAATCTGGTTACATTGACTGCCGCCAACTGTAAGCTCAGCAGCCTGACTGTAGCCAACCTGTCCAAGTTGCAGACGCTGAATTGCATCCACAACCAGCTGACATCGCTCAACGTGTCGGGATGCACGGCCCTAACTGAAATCGATTGCTACATGAACCGAATCAGCGGCTCGGGCATGACAACGCTGGTCAACAGTCTGCCCACGCGCTCGGCCAGCAGCCCCGGCGGTTTATTCGTCATTTACGACTCCGAGGAAAACAACTCGATGACCGCAGACCAGATCGCCACAGCCCGTAACAAATACTGGTTGCCCAAGCGCTATACCACCAGCGGATGGATGGATTTGACGGCATCCCTGCGTGGCGACGTGAACGGCGACGGCAGCGTGAACATCAGCGACGTGACCTCACTGATCGATTACCTGTTGAGCGGCAACGCCAGCGGCGTCAACCTGACGGCCGCCGACTGCAACCAGGACAACAGTGTCAACATCAGCGACGTCACCTCCCTGATCGACTACCTGCTTTCGGGGGCATGGTAATGATGCTCGCATTCGCTCGCAGATTAGTGATTAGTGATTAGAGATTAGTGAGGCATCCGCGTTAGAAGTGAGCGCGGATGCCTATTCGTAAAATTCGTTTAATTCGCCGACTAAGAAATTTGACGGCTTGGCGGCTTTGCGTGAGGCCAAAGGGGTTACATTTTCAGGTAGAAGTCACGAGTCAAGTCGATATATTCCTGGGTGAAAGTGCCGTCGGGGCGGGCTATGGTGAGCTCATCTTCCCTGTAGGGGATGTCACGGCGGGAGAGGAGCCACAGGGTGCGCTTGGGAGCGGCGCCCTCGATGGGGATGACGCGCGTGATGCGCCGGACGGGCAGTGAAGCGAATGTTGCTGCCTCGATGATGTCGCCCTCGGCATCGGTGGGGGAAATCAGGGCGAGGGTGCCGTCGCCGGCCAGCAGGCGTGCCGCTCCCTCGATGAGTTGGCGGTAGGTGAGTGAGCAGGTGTGTCGCGCTAACGTGCGTGAGGCGTCGGGCGGCAACAAACTGTCGGTAAAGTAGGGTGGGTTAGAGACGATCAGGTCATAACGGTCATTGTCTTTCATATCGTTGAAGTCGGCCAGAGTGGCAGTCAGGCGTTCACTCCAGGGCGAATTGGCGTAATTCAGACCGGCTTCCTCAATGGCGCCCTCGTCGATGTCAATGCCGGTGATCACGGCCTCGCTGTTGCGTTGCGCCACCATCAGGGCGATAACGCCACAACCCGTGCCCACGTCGAGCACACGATGGACGCCCTCGACGGGGCACCACGCACCCAGCAGGACACCGTCGGTGCCCACTTTCATCGCCGTGCGGTCGTTGAGCACAGCAAATTGTTTGAACCTGAATGTCTTTTCTCTACCCATTTCTGTCGGCAAAGGTAGCCATTTTGTCGATACTTTTGGGGTGTTGGCTATGGCTTTTTTAACAGGATGGCATGATTCTTGCCAATCACATGTGCAGGCTAAATTGTTAAAAATGGTACATTTAGCATTTTTTCACTATCTAAAAATGCACGTGTATCACATTACTTTATAACTTGCGCCGTTTTTGGAATGGTTTTTTTATACAACTTAAACTATTTTAATAAATAGTGGTCTAAATGATAAACAACACTTAATAATAACTTTTTAAAACGTAATTGCATTATGAAGTACCGTATTTTAGGTTTATTGGGCGTGATGGCGTTGACTGCCGGATCGCTGCTGGCCCAAGACTACGATGACATCTATTACGATGCGTCAAAGGCCCCGAAGACGACCAAGGTAAAGGTCGAAACACCAGTCAAGACGGTTGCCGTCTATGGGGAAGTCCCCGAGAAGTATAAGGTGGTTGTAAAAGACAATTATCGCGAGGAGCGTGATGTTGACGAGTACAACCGCCGTGGTGCGTATGAGCCTCAGTATGAGATTGACATCAATGGCGACACCATTTACATGGACTCGACCTACGTTGACGACGACATGTTTGCCAACACGCGTCGCATCGAGCGTTTTTACAATCCCGACGTCGTTATCTTGAGTGACGATGATGATCTGGTAGAGCTCTATTATGATGAGTCGCCTACCATCAATCTGATTGTCGGCAGCGACTATGCCTACGCTTCCTATGGCTGGGCAAGTTCCTACTATCCCTGGTACACGGGTTGGTACAGCCCCTGGTATACTAGTCCCTGGTATTATAGCCCTTGGCACTACGGATGGTACACGCCATATAACTATGGTTATTGGAGTTCGTACTATTGGGGATGGAATCACCCCTGGTGGAGCTACAACAGCTGGTATTGGTCAGGCGGTCATTGGGGATGGCCTGGTGTACATCACTATACCGACTGGGGAACGCATCGTCCTGGCGGAAGCCACCACTACAGCAACTACGGCTACACTGACCATCGCCGTGGCGGACTGGCTCCCAACCGTAACGGACGCTCTCGCGTAGATGCCTCTGGCGGCCGCAATCAAGTTTCGTCACGTAGATCTAGCAGTGGTCGTTCCTCTGGTGTGGGCCTGCCTGGCAGCCGCAACAGTAGCGGTGGTGTCTCCTCTCGTAGTGGCAACATGGGTTCACGCAACAGCAGTGGTGTGAGCAGTGGCGGCAGTCGCTCATACAGCGGCGGTTCACGCAGTAGCAGCGGCTACAGTGGCGGCTCACGCAGCGGTGGCAGTGGCAGGTCATACAGCAGCGGCTCCTATAGCAGCGGCAGTTCACACAGCAGCGGCTCTTACAGCAGCGGTTCGTCGGGTGGCAGCCGTTCCAGCGGAGGCGGTGGCGGTAGCCATGGCGGATCGTCAGGAGGTGGCGGACGTCGTCGCTAAGACAGTCTTCTCTCACACACGCTTTAACAATGTCGAACTAAACCAATCAATTTGACACTATGAAGAAGAAAGTTTTTGCCCTCCTGTTATGCGGACTTCCTCTCTTGATGAGCGCTCAGGATGCCTTTGACGTCCTGCAGATGTCACAGAACGAACTCCGGGGCACATCCCGCTTCCAGTCGATGGCAGGGGCCTTCGGTGCCCTGGGCGGCGACCTCTCGGTACTCACTCAGAACCCTGGCGGAATCGGCGTATATCGCAACTCTGACTTGGGCATCACGTTCGGTTTGGACTTCAATAGCACGAAGTCTGGAATTGACAAGACCACCGATACCAAGTTCAACGTGAACAACGTGGGTTACATCGGAGCCATCCGTCTTGACAGTGAGTCAGTTCCCAATCTGAATTTCGGTTTTACCTATAACCGTCTGCAGTCCTTTAACCGCCATTACTTTGGCGCCGTGGGTAACATCGCAAGCTCGATGAGTAACTTCATTGCCGATGAGTTTGTGAATGTGCCGGGCTACAATGCCGACGACTTGTATTGGACCGATGATTACAATCCTTATTTCGACGGTTATGCTCCCTGGGCAGCTGTGACCACCTTTGACATGCCGACAACGGGCAGTGGATATGTGGGTATCATCAATGCCGAGGACGGCATGATGAAAGGTTTGTATGCAATTGATCCCGTTACGCGCCAACCGATCACCTCGGGCAACGCTTACTATGAAGTGGATGAGCGGGGTCATGCCGACGAGTACAACATCGCCTTCGGCGGCAATTTTGCCAACAAGGTGTATTGGGGTCTCGACTTCGGTATCCTGGATCTGGATTACAGGAGTTTCCAGTCCTATGAAGAGGATCTGACTAACCCCTATATCATGCTCGATGACAATGACCTGTTCACCAGTCCGATGTCTCATGATAATACTCGCGCCGATTGGGGCCTGTACAATTATCTGCACACCGAGGGAACTGGTGTGAACTTCAAGTTGGGTCTCATCTGGCGTCCTACCCAGACGCTGCGCATCGGTGCCGCATTCCACACGCCTACCTATTATGACATGCGCGATACCTATTATGTGTCGGCTTCGCTCAAGGCTTATCAGAACAACGAGATGCTCTATCGTGCCGACAAGGGTAGCAACGACGGATATGACTATTCCAGCAGCTACACCATCTCCACGCCCTGGCGTTTCATGGGCAGTGTGGCAGGTGTGATCGGTACGAGCGGAATCATCAGCTTGGACTATGAATACGTGGCCAACGAGACGATGCGCATTGGTGACACCCATGGAAACAACTATCCTGATGTGACCTACAATGTGCAGAACTACTTCAAGCCTTCGCACATCATCCGCATCGGTGGCGAATACCGCGTCAACCCCAACTGGAGCCTGCGTGCCGGCTACAGCTACAAGACAACTCAGGTCGAGAAGGGGGTGGACGAGTATGACTACAACATTGCCACTGTGGGCACCAATCCTGCCTATCAGTATGACAATACTGTACAGAATATCACCTGTGGCGTAGGCTATCGTTACAAATCGTTCTATTCAGACTTGGCTTACGTGCACAAGATTCGTGAGAGCGTTTATAACGCGTTCTCGCCAATTAACGACGAGGTTGGTTATGAGCCCAACGTGAGTGCCGATGTTAAAGACAACAACAATCGCATCTCACTCACCTTGGGTATGAGATTCTAGAAACAATTTGTTACCCAGAAATTGCGTTTTAAAGTTATATTAAACATGTTCATGCTTGCAACACGCGGTGATCGCGTGTTGCAAGTGTTTTATATTGAAAAAATATTAAAGTGATTAGCGCTGGGCGGGGACGTCGGGGAACAGGTCGTCAAGAGTGTTCTGGAAGGCTACCAGCTGCTCGCGGATGGATTTGAGCTGGGCGATAGCGTCAAAACGCTTGTCAACGCCGTCACGGTTGTGACGGATTTGGGCCTGGGCCGCGTCCAGTTTCAGGCCTTTTTCCTTGACCAGATAATACACGCGGCTGATCATCTCAATGTCGTGCGGCGTGTAGTAACGGATGTTCTTTTTGTTGCGTTTGGGCTTTATGATTGTGAATTGGGTTTCCCAGTAGCGCAATGTGGATTCAGGGATACCCAGTATCTCTGAAACATCGCCAATTCGGTAGAATTTTTTATTCAGCTCTTGCATGGTCTTGCACAAATTAACAGAATTAAGTACCTTTGCGGCTAATAAACTGCACCGCAAAGATAAACAAATAGTTTAGACTTTGCAACAAAAATCGAACATTTATAACATATTAAGAAAAATATTATGCTGACTGCAAAAGAAATCCGAGAGACCTTCAAGCGTTACTTTGAGGAGCGTGGACACCACATTGTGCCCTCGGCTCCCATGGTAATCAAGGACGATCCAACCCTCATGTTTACTAATGCTGGCATGAACCAGTTCAAAGACATTATCCTTGGCAACAAGGAAGCACAATGGCGCCGTGTCGCCGACTCTCAAAAGTGCCTGCGCGTGAGCGGCAAGCACAACGACCTGGAAGAGGTGGGGCATGATACCTACCATCACACCATGTTTGAGATGTTGGGAAACTGGTCCTTTGGCGATTATTTCAAACACGAGGCTATCGATTGGAGTTGGGACCTGTTGGTGAATGTTCTGAAGATTGATCCGACTCTCCTGTATGCGACAGTGTTTGAAGGTGATGAACGGAACGGATTGGGCCGCGACAATGAGGCTGCTGGCTTTTGGGAGGCACACTTGCCCAAAGACCACATCATCAACGGCAACGCCCACGACAACTTCTGGGAAATGGGCGATACCGGACCGTGCGGACCCTGTAGTGAGATTCATATCGACTTGCGCAGCGATGAGGAGAAGGCTGCCATCCCGGGAGCTGAACTCGTTAACAAGGATAACCCGCTGGTTATTGAGATTTGGAACCTCGTGTTCATGCAATATAACCGCAAGGCCGACGGCTCATTAGAACCACTGCCCAACAAGGTCATCGATACCGGCATGGGCTTGGAGCGTCTGTGCATGGTGCTGCAAGGCAAGAAATCCAACTACGATACCGACGTCTTCCAGCCGCTTATCGGCAAGTTGGGAGAAATGTGCGGCAAGAAATATGGTGACAATAAGGATGTGGACATCGCCATGCGTGTCATTGCTGACCACGTGCGCACAATAGCTTTCTCTATTGCTGACGGTCAGCTGCCCAGCAATGCCAAGGCGGGCTACGTCATCCGTCGTATCCTGCGTCGTGCCGTACGTTACGGTTACACGTTCTTGGGCTTCAAGGAGGCCTTCATGTACCGCCTCATTGATACCCTTATTGATGGCATGGGTGAAGCTTATCCCGAAATCACTGCTCAGGCAGACCTTATCAAGCATGTAACCAAGGAGGAAGAAGACGCTTTCCTGCGAACACTGGATACGGGCATGAAGCTCATCGACAAAGTCATTGCCGATACCAAGGCCGCAGGTAAGACTGAGGTGGACGGCAAAGAGGCGTTCACGCTTTATGATACCTTCGGTTTCCCGCTGGATTTGACCGAACTGATCCTGCGCGAGAACAACATGACCGTGAACGAGGAGGAATTCAACACCGAGATGCAGAAGCAGAAGGAGCGTGCACGCAACGCGGCCGCTGTCGAGGCTACCGACTGGGTAGAACTCAAGGATGGTGTCACCGAGTTTGTGGGTTATGACCTCACCGAGTGTGACGTGAATATTCTGCGCTACCGCAAGGTGTCACAGAAGAACAAATCCTTCTACCAGATTGTGCTGGACCGCACCCCGTTCTATGCCGAGATGGGTGGTCAGGTGGGTGACCGCGGTACCCTCATTTTGGGTGACGAGGTCATCGAGGTGACCGACACCAAGCGCGAGAACAACCTGCCCGTACATCTCACTGCTAAACTGCCGAGTGACGTGACGGCAACATTCCGTGCGGCTATCGACCTCGATGCACGTCATGCTACGGAATGTAACCACACGGCAACCCACTTGCTGCATGCAGCCCTGCGACAGGTATTGGGAACCCATGTGGAGCAGAAGGGCTCCTATGTTGACCCCTTCTCGCTGCGTTTCGACTTCTCGCATTTCCGCAAGGTGGCTCCTGAGGAGATTCGTCAGGTCGAGCACTTGGCTAATAAGATGATCCGCAACTCCATCCAGCGCGAGGAGCATCGCGAGATGCCTATCGACGAGGCTCGTCAGATGGGCGCAATGGCACTCTTTGGCGAAAAATACGGTGACCGCGTGCGCGTCATCAAGTATGGCGACTCGGTTGAGTTGTGTGGTGGTACCCACGTGTGCAACACGGGTAACATCGGCATGGTGCGCATCGTCAGCGAGAGCAGCATTGCCGCCGGCATCCGACGCATCGAGGCTATCACGGGCGCACGTGTCGAGGATATGCTCGATAAGGTACAGGACACCCTGGGGCACATCAAGGAGTTGCTCAATAATGCTCCCGACGCCATCGTTGCGTTGCAGAAGTCCTTGGCCGAGAATGCCGACCTCAAGAAGCAGGTGGATGACTTCATGAAGCAGCGCATCAGCATCCTCTCCAAGCAACTGATTGCCGAAGCTAAGCAAGAAAATGACATCAACGTCATCACGCTCACGGGCATGCGCATTCCCGACGTCGTTAAAGGTGTGGCTCTTGCCATCAAGGCCGAGTGCGCCACGGCAACCGCTTTCCTGGCGGCAACCGAGCACGAGGGCAAACCCATGTTGACCGTTATGCTCAGCGAAGACCTAGTCAAGGGTGGGTTGAATGCCGGCAACATCGTTCGTGCTGCTGCCAAATGCATACAGGGTGGCGGTGGTGGACAGCCCCACTTTGCACAGGCCGGAGGACGCAATCCTCAAGGCCTTAACGATGCCATGTCGGCCATGCGTCAGGCATTAGGCCTGTAATCCTTCCTGAAGATAACCCTAAAGCCCGTTTTCACGCTTGAACAACGTGAAAACGGGCTGGTTTTATGTCCCATATCACGTGTCACGGAATTTGTTAATAACTTGCAAATCCCTGTGATTGTTCAGATTATATATACATTAATAAAAAAAAGGATTTAAAGGGCTTATTTTATGAGGATATTTTTCTATATTTGCACCCAATTATGAAGACATAAACCGATATATTAAAAACATAAACATTATGAACAAACAAATCACATTGCAACAAGCCGTCGAGAAAGTACAGGACGGTATGACAATCATGTTTGGCGGTTTCCTGGGTAACGGCAGCGCCACCCAGATTATTGACGCCATTGTAGAAAAGGGTGTAAAGGATCTTACCATCATCGCTAACGACACCGCCTATGACGAGGTGGCTCATGGCAAGTTGGTCAGCAATCACCAGGTTAAAAAGGCCATTGTTTCCCACACGGGTACCAACAAGCAGACCGCACTCCAGAAAAATGAGGGCACCCTCATCGTGGAATACGTTCCCCAGGGCACTCTGGCAGAGCGCATCCGTGCGGCAGGTGCTGGACTGGGCGGCGTTTTGACTCCCACAGGTTTGGGCACCATCATGGCCGATGGCAAGGAAATCGTTAAGGTTGACGGCAAGGATTTCTTGCTGGAGAAACCCCTGCGTGCCGACATCGCCTTCCTGCGTGCAAACATCGTTGACGAATTTGGCAACATGGTATTCTTGGGCACCACCAACAACTTCAACCCGTTGATGGCCACCGCAGCCGACTATGTCGTTGTTGAGGCTGAGAAGTTGGTTCCCGTTGGTGAAATCGCTCCCGAGCACGTTCATGCTTCAGGTATCTATGTTGACGGCATCTATGTCGAGCAGTAATCCTTAAATCATTGTTTGAGATGGAATACAAGACGATGATCAGACTGCGCATGAGCGCAAAAGACGCCCACTATGGCGGCAACCTGGTTGACGGTGCACACATGGTTCACCTCTTTGGTGATGTGGCTACCGAACTGCTGATTATGCGTGACGGCGACGAAGGCCTGTTCTGTGCCTATGACAACATTGAGTTCTTGGCTCCCGTCTATGCCGGCGACTTCATTGAGGCCGAGGGATGGATTGACCGCGAGGGCAATACTTCACGTCACATGATGTTTGAGGCACGCAAGGTGGCTCAGGCCCGCCCCGATATCTCGGCTTCGGCTGCCGATATCCTCGAGGAACCCGTTGTGGTTTGCCGTGCATCAGGAACTTGTGTAACCCCTAAAGACTGCCAGAGAAAATAAAACATGGATAAACTGATTATCACTGCCGCTATCTGCGGCGCCGAGGTCACTAAGGAGCAGAATCCCAATGTGCCCTATACCGTTGAAGAAATCGTTCGTGAGGCCAAGTCGGCAGTTGATGCCGGTGCCGCCATCGTTCACCTGCATGTGCGCTGGGATGACGGAACGCCCACTCAGGACCGCGCCCGCTTCCAGGAGTGTGAAGAGGCCATCCTCAAGGTGTGCCCCAATGTCATCCTCATCCCGTCAACTGGCGGTGCTGTGGGTATGACGCCCGACGAGCGCTTGCAGTCAACCGACACGACTCCGCTGCCCGAGATGGCGACGCTCGACTGCGGTACCTGCAACTTCGGCGACGAGATCTTTGACAACACCATGCCCACCATGCGCGCCTTTGGCAAGCGCATGATTGAGCGCGGCATCAAGCCCGAGTATGAGTGCTTTGAGATGGGTCACCTCGACACCATCCTGACCATGGCCCGCAAGGGCGAGGTTCCCGGCAACCCCATGCAGTTCAACTTCGTGCTGGGCGTGCCTGGATGTACCCCCGCTACGGTTGCCAACCTGTGCTGGCTCGTGAACGGTATTCCCGCTGGCTCCACCTGGACTGTGACCGGTGTTGGCCGTCATGCTTTCCCGATGGCCGCCGCCGCTATTGCCATGGGCGGTAACGTTCGCGTGGGCTTCGAGGATAACCTCTACCTTTCAAGGGGCGTGCTGGCCAAGAGCAACGGCGAACTCGTCGAGAAGGTCGTACGCATCGCCAATGAATTGGGACGTCCCATCGCCACCAGCGATGAGGCCCGCGAAATCCTCGGCCTGCCCAAGCGCAATTAAAACAAAGAACTAACAACTAATAAATCGTTTAACTTTTTAAACCTAATTAAAACAATGCAGAAACACGGAAATAGATTCGGTACCCACCGAGTAATCGAACCCAAGGGCGTTCTTCCGCAGCCCGCCAACAAGCTGGACAATAACATGGACGAGATCTACGACAACGAGATCCTCATCGATGTACAGACTTTGAATATTGACTCTGCTTCTTTCACCGACATCCACAACTATGCCAAGCAGCAGGCCAAGGATCCCAACAACGAGGCCGAGGTGATGGAGGAAATCAAGAAGGAGATGCTCCTCAACGTTGAGCTTCAGGGTAAGCACCGCAACCGTCGTACCGGTTCGGGCGGTATGCTCCTGGGTAAGGTAGAGAAGATCGGTGACGCCTTGAAGGGTAAGATCGACCTGGAGGAGGGCGACCGCATTGCCACGCTCGTGTCACTGTCGCTGACTCCGCTGCGCATCGACGAGATCCTTGAGATCCGTGCCGATGTGGACCAGGTGGACATCAAGGGTAAGGCTATCCTGTTCGAGAGCGGCATTTATGCGAAGATACCCGATGACATGCCCGAGAAACTGGCGTTGAGCGCACTCGACGTGGCAGGTGCTCCCGCCCAGACCGCCAAACTGTGCCAGTATGGCCAGAACGTTGTTGTCCTGGGTGCAGGTGGCAAGAGCGGTATGCTGTGCTGCTATGAGGCCAAGAAGCGCGTGGGCGTTACCGGTAAGGTAATCGGTCTTGCCAACAGTCCCAAATCCACCCAGCGCATCAAGGACCTCGGCTTCTGTGACGTGGTAGAGAGCGTTGCCGGCATGACGCCTGTTGAGGTGTATGAATTGGTGAACAAGCTGACCGACGGCAAGATGGCCGACGTGACCATCAACTGCGTGAACGTTCCCGATTGTGAGATGACGGCTGTGCTGTGCACCAGGGACGACGGTGTGGTTTACTTCTTCTCGATGGCCACCAGCTTCACCAAGGCAGCCCTGGGTGCCGAGGGTATCGGTGCTGACACGAACATGATTATCGGTAACGGCTACACCAAGGGCCATGCCGACTTCACCCTGCAAGAACTTCGCGAGTGCCCCGAGCTGCGCAAGATTTTCGAGGAACTCTACGCATAATTCATCATCCGTTATGGCTGAATCAAGAAGAAAACAATTGTTTCCCGATGTCACCGACGAACAGTGGAATGACTGGAAATGGCAGGTGAAAAACCGCATCGAGACGCTTGAAGAACTCAAGAAATACGTGAGCCTGACCGCCGAGGAGGAAGAGGGTGTGAAACAGACCCTCAAGACCCTGCGCATGGCCATCACGCCTTACTACTTGAGCCTCATCAATCCCGATGATCCCTGTGATCCCATCCGTCGTCAGTGCATCCCCACGGGTGCTGAAACGCATCAGGCCGCTGCCGACTTGCTCGACCCGCTGCACGAGGACGAGGATTCACCCACTCCCGGTTTGACCCACCGTTATCCCGACCGCGTGCTGTTCCTCATCACCGACATGTGCTCGATGTATTGCCGTCACTGTACCCGTCGCCGCTTTGCCGGACAGACGGACAACGAGTGCGGAATGGACCGCATCGAGAAGGCGTTGGAGTATATCCGCAACACACCGACCGTTCGCGACGTCCTCCTCTCAGGTGGCGACGCCCTAATGGTGAGCGACAAGCGACTGGAATACATCATCTCGGAACTGAGGAAAATTCCTCATGTGGAGATTGTCCGCTTGGGCACCCGCACTCCCGTGGTTTGCCCGCAGCGCATCACGCCCGAGTTGTGTGACATGTTGAAGAAGTATCATCCCATCTGGATCAATACCCACTTCAACCATCCCAACGAGGTGACGCCCGAGTCGAGCCGCGCCTGCGAGATGCTGGCCAATGCCGGTATCCCCTTGGGCAACCAGAGTGTGCTGCTGCGTGGCGTGAACGACTGCGTACACGTGATGAAGAAGCTTGTGCACGAGATCGTCAAGATCCGTGTGCGTCCTTACTACATCTACCAGTGCGACTTGTCGATGGGTCTGGAGCACTTCCGCACCCCCGTCAGCAAGGGTATCGAGATCATCGAGGGCTTGCGCGGCCACACCAGCGGCTACTGCGTGCCCACCTTTGTGGTGGACGCTCCCGGTGGCGGCGGCAAGACACCTGTCATGCCCCAGTACATCATCTCACAGGCTCCCGGCAAGGTGGTATTGCGCAACTTCGAGGGTGTAATCACTACCTATACCGAACCCGCCGAGTATCACAGCGAGTGCAACTGCCCCGAGTGCCAGGCTGCACGTGCCAAGGAGCAGGTGGGTGCCGACAAGGCTGTGGACGGTGTGATCTCGCTGCTTGAGGGTGAGCGCATGAACATCGAGCCCAAAGTGCTGAAGCGCCATGAGCGCAACGAGGTACGCAACAAGAAGTGATAGATTTCATCCGTTGGTCTGTGAGGACGCGATTTGGCGTCTTCACAGGCCGTCGGATAAATTGACGAGTTCAAGGTGCTTCCCTTCATCGATGAAATAATGCGTTACGATAGCCTGTCTATCGTGGGACTGGAAAAGAATACGGGCAAGACCGAGTGCCTCAAATATGTGCTCGACCGCTTGCCTGTCCAGCAAAAACGCATTGCCGTGACATCAATCGGCATCGATGGGGAAACGGTGGATCAGGTCACCCGCACCCAGAAGCCCGAAATTGTCCTTCGCGAGGGCATGTACTTCGGCACCAGTGAGATGCACTACCGCCAGCGGCGCCTGGTCTCGGAACTCATCGACGTGAGTGACGAAAACACTTCGCTGGGTAGGGTAGTGACAGCCAAAGCGCTCACAACAGGCAAGATCCTGCTTTCAGGGCCATCTTCGGCCTCCAGCCTCAGACGCTGGATGAATGAGATGAGACGCCTGGACATCGACCTGGTGATCATCGATGGCGCATTGTCCCGAATGAGTTCGGCCTCTCCTGCCGTGAGCCAGTCCATGATTTTGGCGACTGGAGCAGCCTATTCGGCCAACTTGGCAACGTTGGTGAGCAAGACCACCCATGTCGTCGATCTTGTCAACCTGGAGTTGACAAGCGAGGACAATATCCAGAGGCTGATGCCACTTGAAAGAGGCCTCTGGTTCATCGATGGAGAGGGTGATCTGCACAGCTTGGATGCCATGAGCTCGTTGTCAAAGGATATCCGTTTCGAGGGGATGGACGATTGCAAAACACTGTATGTGGCAGGCGCTTTGGTCGACAATTTTCTCGAAAAGGTGAGGAAAAACAAGAGCCTCAAGCAGGTGGAGTTGGTAGTGAGGGATTTTACCAAGATTTTCGTCACCCCGCAACAATTCAGGCTGTTTATCAAGGCTGGCGGCCGCATCAGGGTGATGCAAAAAAGCAAACTCATTGCCGTTACGGTTAACCCGACCTCACCCAGCGGATATGTCCTCGACTCGGACACCTTATGCAACCGACTCAGTGAAGCGATTCAGCTTCCCGTTTATGATTTGTTAAAAACCAATTGATAGTGCAACTGAAAAATGTCATAGATTCGCCTTGCGGCCTGCGTTTCATGCTCGACGAGCTGGAACTGCAGTCGGGATTTGCGCGACGTTGGCTCCTCGACTCCCCCATGATGACAGGGGACGAGGAGATTGCTGCATCCTATGGCGTGTTGCACCGTTTCACTGATTTTATCGATAGGGTGGAGAAAACCCACATCGATACCCTGCTGTTCAAGCTGCAGGGCCTGAAAGACATACGCACTACCATCCTGAATCTGACTCAGAATGCTGTACTTGACGATATCGAGCTCTTTGAGGTCAAGCATCTGGCCATCCTGTCAACTGATGTGGCCAAGATTCTAAGGCAGCATGACATGGATGGGGTAGTGAAGATTCCCGCTCTCGACGAGGTCATCAATATTCTCGATCCTGACGGGTTGAAGATTGCCACATTCTATATTTACGACTCCTATTGCGCCCAACTCAAGGATTTGCGCATACAGATGCGTCAGAATCCCGATCAGCAGGATGACCTCCTGCTCCAGGCAAGTGAACTGGAAGAGGGCGTGAGAAAAGACCTGAGCGGACAGTTGCATCCCTTTGCAACTGCTATCGAGCAGGCTCAGATTGCGTTGGCACAGATCGACGTCTATTTGGCCAAGGCAAAGCAAATGAAACTGATGGGGCTCACGTTCCCCACAATCTCCAGCGACGGAACCAGCCGCTACATGTCCATGTTCAACCCGCAGGTAAAAGATGCGCTCGCTGCACATGGACGCTCGTTCCAGCCGGTAGATATCTCCTACGGAATGCAGCCCACCCTGATAACTGGAGCCAACATGGGCGGCAAGACCGTGGTATTGAAGACGTTGACGATGTGTCAGCTGCTTTTCCAATTCGGATTCGGCATTCCCGCGGCTTCGGCCCAAATTGCCGTAAAAGACGAAATATACTTCTGCATCGGTGACGAACAGTCGCTCGAGAAAGGCCTGTCGTCGTTTGCTGCCGAGATGAAGAACATCGATGCCGTCATCAAGGCATCACGCAAAAACAAGAAACTGTTGGCGTTGATCGACGAGCCTGCACGCACAACCAATCCCACCGAAGGCGCCGCCCTGGTGTCGGCCTTGCTCAAGGTGCTCACGGGTTGTGGTGTGAGCCTGGTGATGACAACGCACTACGATATAGAGCCGGGAGAGGCCCGATGCCTGCGGGTGAAGGGTTTCGAAAACGGCGAAATGGATTATCAGCTGGTCGAGGTTCAAGACGGCGAGGTGCCGCACGAGGCACTGAACATCGCACAGAGCCTGGGCATTGACGGCGAGTGGATAAACATGGCGAGAAACCTGTTGGAATCTTGCCCGGTAACATGATCATAACTATACTATATACTATAATACTATGCAAAAGAGCAAGTTAGGACTAGATTTTGAAAAAGTTGAGTACGCCAGAGGGTTGGCAAAAGGCATCGCCGAGGACGTGCAGTCCTTCGTCGAGCAATACACCACGGTGGCTGTCGAGCGCACCCTGTGCCGCTTGATGGGCATCGATGGCGTTGACGACAACGAGGTGCCTCTGCCCAACGTGGTAGTAGCAGCGTTGAAAGATAAGGGCGTCTTGAACGAGGGTGCCTTGTTCTTCATCGCCAATGCCATGATTCAGACGGGACTCAACCCGCAGCAGATTGCCGAGAAAGTGGCGACTGACGAATTGGACATTACCAAGGTAGTAACGCGCGATCCCAAGCAGATTGCCGATGTATTGCAACCCGTTATCGACGAGAGCATGTCCCGCATCCGTGCTCGCCGCGCTCGCCGTGAACATTACTTGGAAACCATCGGCGAGGGTCCCAAGCCCTATCTTTACATCATCGTGGCAACGGGTAACATCTATGAGGACGTGGTACAGGCTCAGGCAGGAGCCCGTCAAGGTGCCGACGTCATCGCCGTCATCCGTACCACAGGTCAGAGTCTGCTGGACTATGTGCCCTATGGCGCTACGACCGAGGGCTTTGGCGGCACATTCGCTACCCAGGAGAACTTCCGCATCATGCGCAAGGCGCTCGATGAGGTGGGCGAGGAGCAGGGCCGTTACATCCGCCTGTGCAACTACTGCTCAGGTCTGTGTATGCCCGAAATCGCCATTATGGGCGCTTTCGAGGGTCTGGATGTGATGCTGAACGATGCCTTGTATGGCATCCTCTTCCGCGACATCAACATGCAGCGCACGCTCATTGACCAGTACATGAGCCGCATCATCAACGGCTTTGCAGGCGTTATCATCAACACGGGCGAGGACAACTACTTGACCACGGCCGATGCCGTCGAGGCAGCCCACACGGTGCTCGCTTCAGACCTGATCAACGAGCAACTGGCCCTGATGGCTGGTCTGCCTGAGGAGCAGATGGGTCTGGGACACGCTTTCGAGATGGATCCCATGCTCGAGAACGGTTTCCTGCTTGAGCTGGCTCAGGCGCAGATGACACGCGAAATCTTCCCCAAGGCCACGTTGAAGTACATGCCCCCCACCAAGTTCATGACGGGCAATATCTTCCGTGGTCACATCCAGGACGCCCTGTTCAACATGATCGGCATTTGGACGCACCAGGGCATCCAGCTGCTCGGTATGCCTACCGAAGCTATCCACACCCCCTTCATGAGCGACCGTTACCTCTCGATCGAGAATGCCAAGTACATCTTCAACAACATGAAGAGCATTGGCGAGGAGATGGAGTTTGTAGAGGGTGGTATCTGCCGCAACCGCGTCAAGGAGGTGCTCGGCAACACCATCAAGTTGCTTGAGGACATCACCAAGGAGGGCCTCTTCACCGCACTCGAGAAGGGTATCTTCGGCGACGTGAAGCGTCCCAAAAATGGCGGTAAGGGCCTCGAAGGCGTCACCATGAAGGGTGAGAACTACTACAACCCGTTTGTGGAACTGATGAAAGGCAAAAGATAATATCAACACGAATTATTAAGGTTACTATATATTATGAGCGAAGGATTATATAGCATGGAAGCTAAGGATTTTGACAAAACCTTAGACTTCACCAAGATAAAGCCATACGGCGACACCATGAACGACGGCAAGGTGCAGCTCAGCTTCACCCTGCCAGTACCCTGTGGCGCCGAGGCCGTTGAGGCCGCCAAGCAGTTGCTCCGCAAAATGGGTCTGGAGAACCCCAGCGTGGTCTTTTACAAGGAACTGACCCCGGGATTCACCTTCTTCAACTGCTACGGCAGCTGCACCCACACGGTGGACTATTCGACCATCTATGTCCCCAAGGTGGAGAGCAACACGATGGACATGTACGAGACCGATGAGTACATCAAGGAGAACATCGGCCGCAAGATTGTCATCGTCGGGGCTTCGACAGGTACCGACGCCCACACCGTAGGTATTGACGCCATCATGAACATGAAGGGTTACGCTGGCCATTACGGTCTGGAGCGCTACGAGATGATTGAGGCCTATAACCTGGGTTCACAGGTGCCTAACGACGAGTTTATCGCCAAGGGTATCGAACTCCATGCCGACGCTTTGCTCGTCTCGCAGACCGTGACCCAGAAGGATGTCCACATCAAGAACATGACCGAGTTCATTGAGCTCATGGAAGCCGAGGGTCTGCGCGACAAGATGATCTGCTGCTGTGGCGGTGCCCGTGTGACGCACGAGCTAGCCAAGGAGCTGGGCTTTGATGCGGGCTTCGGCATGAACACCTATGCTGACGATGTGGCTTCGTTCGTTGTGCAGGAGATGGTCAAGAGAGGAATGAAATAAACTTTTTACAAACAACATAATTAATCTCAAAACACTGTTTTCATTATGGACAAATATCAAATGAGAGAAGTCATCGCAAAACGTGCCGCCAAGGAGCTGCACGACGGCGATGTAGTGAATCTGGGTATTGGTATCCCTACCTTAATCCCTAACTATCTGCCTGACGGTGTTTCGGTTACTTTGCAGACCGAGAACGGCGCAATGGGCATGGGTCCCTCGCCCGAGGAAGGCAAGGAGGACAAGAACCTGATCAACGCTGGTGGCGGCGCTATCACGCTGAATCCCGGTGCTTGCACCTTCGACTCGGCTACCTCGTTCGCCATCATCCGCGGCGGTCACGTGAACGTTTCGTTCCTGGGCGCCCTGCAGGTCGATGAGAAAGGTAACCTTGCTAACTGGATTATCCCCGGCAAAATGGCTCCCGGTATGGGTGGCGCTATGGACCTCGTTGTAGGTGCCAAGCGCGTGATCCTCACGATGGAGCACACCCAGAAGGGTAACCCCAAGATTTTGAAGGAGTGCACGCTGCCCCTCACCGCAGCAGGCCAGGTCAACATGATCATCACCGAGATGGGTGTGATGGACATTACCCCCGAGGGTATCGTCCTGCGTGAGCTCCATCCCGAGTTCACTGTCGAGGATGTACAGGCCGCTACCGAGGCCAAGCTCATCATCTCGCCCGACCTGAAACCCATGGATGTCTAATTCCTGCATTGTCATGGAATACAATTTCTTGAAGATTGAGCAACCGCAGGGTGGGGTGACCGTAATGAAGATTTCGGCGCCCAAATCGCTGAACGCGCTCAACTCAACCATCCTGAAGGAAATCAGCGACTTCATTGCCAATCTTGACAAGGCCACTCGCGTGCTCATCATCACAGGTGACGGTGAGAAGTCGTTCGTGGCAGGTGCCGACATCTCCGAGATGGCTCACCTCAACGAGCCGCAGGGCCAGGAATTTGGCCGACTCGGTGCACAGGTCTTCCGTGCCATCGAGACGTTGCCCATTCCCGTCATTGCCGCTGTCAACGGCTTTGCGCTGGGTGGCGGTTGCGAGATTGCCATGGCCTGTGATATCCGCATCGCTTCGAGCAAGGCCAAGTTCGGTCAGCCCGAGGTCGGTCTGGGCATCATCCCGGGATTTTCGGGTACCTACCGCCTGCCCAAGCTCGTCGGCCAAGGCTATGCCAAGGAGATGATCTACACGGGCAAGGTAATCCGTGCCGACGAAGCGCTGCGCATCGGTCTGGTCAATGCCGTTTATGAGCCCGAGGAACTCATGGACAAGGCCATGGAAATGGCTGCCATGATGCTCAAAAACGCGCCCATTGCTATCGGTCTTGCTAAGCAGAGCATCAACGAGGGATATGACCTTGACGCTGACGATGCCATTGCGCTGGAAAACAAGCTTTTCGGCCAGTGCTTCGCCACCAAGGACCAGAAAGAGGGCATGGACGCTTTCCTCAACAAGCGTAAAGCAGAATTTACTGGAGAATAAACAATTAAATCTTTAACAATCAATAATTTAATATCAAATCATGAAAATTTGTGTTATTGGAACAGGAACAATGGCTAAGGGTATCGTCAAGGCGTTTGCCGCCAAGATGCCTGTGGTCATGAAGAGCCGCACCCAGGAGAGCCTGGACAAGGCAATGGCTTCGATCTCCAAGGGCTACAACAAGCTCGTCGAGAAGGGTAAAATCACCGAGGATGCCATGAAGGCCATCCTGGCAAACATCACCACGACTACCGACTATGCAGATTTCGCTGATGCCGACCTCGTGATTGAGGCTGCTGTCGAGAACATGCAGTTGAAGAAGGACGTGTTTATGGAGCTTGACAAGATCTGCAAGCCCGAGACCATCTTCGCCACCAACTCGTCGTCGCTCTCGATTACCGAGATCGCTGCTTGCACCAGCCGTCCCGCTCAGTTTATCGGCTGCCACTTCTTCAACCCCGCCGACCGCATGGCGCTTGTTGAGGTGATCAAGGGTCAGCTCACCAGCGAGGAGACTGCCAAGTGCATCGTCGACCTGACGACCGAGATCGGCAAGACCCCCGTGCCCGTTAACGAGGCTCCCGGTTTTGTCGTTAACCGCATCCTGATCCCGATGATCAACGAGGCTGTAGGCATTCTGGCTGACGGTATTGCCAGCGCCGAGGACATCGATAAGTGCATGATGCTGGGTGCCAACCATCCCATGGGCCCGCTCGCCCTTGCCGACCTCATTGGCAACGATGTGAACCTCGCCATTATGGAAGTGCTCTACAACGAGTTTGGCGACCCCAAGTATCGTCCTCACCCGCTGCTGCGCAAGATGGTTCGTGCCGGCCTGCTGGGCCGCAAGACCGGTGAAGGCTTCTACAAATATTAAAATAGAAACTAAAAACTAGAAACTAATATGGATTTTAGTTATTCAAAGACAGAACAACTGTTCCTGCAGATGGTTCGCTCCTTTGCAGAGAACGAGGTAAAGCCTCTCGCTGCCGAAGTCGATGAGCAGGAGCGCTTCCCCGTCGAGACTGTCCAGAAGATGGGCAAGCTCGGTATGATGGGTATTCCTGTTCCCAAGCAGTACGGTGGCGCTGGCGGTACCGTCCAGATGTATATCATGGCTGTTGAGGAACTTTCGCGCGTGTGTGCTACCACAGGCGTTGTCCTCTCGGCGCACACCTCGCTGTGCATCGCTCCCATCCTGGAGAACGGTACCGAGGAGCAGAAGATGAAATATCTGCCCAAGCTCGCTTCGGGTGAGTGGATCGGCGCCTTCGGTCTGACCGAGCCCAACGCCGGTACCGACGCTGCCATGCAGCAGACCACCGCTGTTGACGCCGGTGATCACTGGGTGTTGAACGGCTCCAAGATTTTCATCACCAACGCTTCCTATGCCAACGTGTTTATCGTTATGGCAATGACCGACAAGTCGTTGGGTACCAAGGGCATCTCGGCATTCATCGTCGAGAGGGATATGCCCGGTTTCTCCATCGGCAAGAAGGAGTTGAAGATGGGTATCCGCGGCAGCGCTACCTGTGAGCTGATTTTCGAAAACTGCATCGTGCCCAAGGAGAACCTCCTGGGCCCGCTCGGCAAGGGCTTCTCCATCGCTATGAAGACCCTGGACGGTGGCCGCATCGGTATCGCTTCCCAGGCCCTCGGCATCGCTCAGGGCGCTATGGACGAAACCGTGAAGTATACCAAGGAGCGCAAGCAGTTTGGCCGCGCTATCGCCAAGTTCCAGAACACCCAGTTCCAGATGGCTGACCTGAAGACCAAGGTCGAGGCTGCCCGTCTGCTCGTGCGCAGTGCCGCTTGGAAGAAGGACATGGGCATCCCCTACAGCGCCGATGCCGCAATGGCCAAGCTCTTTGCTGCCGAGACTGCTATGGAGGTGACTACCAAGGCCGTACAGTTCCACGGCGGCTATGGTTACACCCGTGAGTATCCTGTTGAGCGCATGATGCGTGACGCCAAGATTACCGAGATCTACGAAGGCACATCCGAGGTTCAGCGCATGGTCATCGCCGGTCATTTATTCAAATAAATAGTTGTAAGTTTTAAGTTGTAAGTTTTAAGTATTATTACTTGAGACGACAGGTTCCAGGCAATACATATCATACTAACAACTAAGAACTAAAAACTAAAAACTAAGAAGGAATTATGAATATTATAGTTTGTGTAAAACAGGTTCCCGATACCACTGTTGTCAAGATTGACCCCGTGAAGGGTACTCTGATTCGTGAAGGCGTTCCCAGCATTATGAACCCCGATGACAAGGGCGGCCTCGAACTCGCTTTGAGACTCAAAGACCAGTTTGGTGCCAATGTCACTGTCATCTCGATGGGTCCCCCTCAGGCCGACGTGATGTTGCGTGAGGCCCTTGCTATGGGTGCCGACCGTGCTATCCTCCTGAGTGACCGCAAGTTTGCCGGTGCCGACACGCTGGCTACCTCTTATGCGCTCTCCGGCCTTTGCCGTGTTCTCGACTATGACCTCATCATCGCTGGCCGCCAGGCTATCGACGGTGACACTGCTCAGGTGGGTCCCGAGCTCGCCGAGCATCTGGGTCTGCCGCAGATCACCTATGTTGCCGATGCCAAGGTGCTTGAGAACGGCAACCTGCAGGTGGACAAGGAGAACGAGGATGGCATTCAGGTTCTTGAGGTCGAGGGCAAGTGCCTCTTGACCGTGCTCGCTTCGGCATTTGATGCCCGCTACATGAGTGTGAGCGGCATCATGGAGGCCTATGACAAGGAAGTCGAGGTCTGGAGTGCCGACAAGATCGACGTCGAGGAAGGCAAGCTGGGTCTCGCCGGCTCGCCCACCAAGGTGTTCAAGTCCTTCCCCAAGGCCATGAAGGCTCCTGGCGAGGTACACGAGGTGACTCCCGAAGAGGCTGTCGAACTGATTGTTAATCAACTCAAAGTTAAACACATTATCTAAAAGTTGTAAGTTTTAAGTCGTTAGTTTTAAGTACGATTACTAACGCCCGAAAAAACTATGAGGCAAGGTATTATTACTAAAAACTAAAAACTGAGAACTAAAAACTAAGAATCGCATTATGGATAAGAAAGATTATAAAGATGTATTCGTTTTCGCTGAACAACGCGAAGGTGTAATCCAGTCCGTTGCACTCGAACTTTTAGGTAAGGCCCGCGACCTGGCCGACGCTCTCGGTGAGAAAGTCGTTGCCATGTTGCTGGGCGAGGGCATCAAGGACCAGGCTCAGATGCTTATCGAGTATGGTGCTGACGAGGTCATCGTTGTTGACGCTCCCGAGTTGAAGGACTTCCTCAGTGAGCAGTATTCACAGGCCGTCGGCCAGATCATCACCGAGCGCAAGCCCAACATCGTGCTCTACGGTGCCACGACCATCGGCCGTGACTTGGCTCCGCGTATCGCTTCCCGCCTCAAGACGGGTCTGACTGCCGACTGCACCAAGCTCGACATCGAGCCCGACAAGGACGAGAATCCCGAGTTCCGCATGACGCGTCCCGCCTTTGGCGGTAACCTGATGGCAACCATCATCTGCCCGAACAACCGTCCGCAGATGTCGACCGTTCGCCCCGGTGTGATGCAGAAGATGCAGCGCCAGCCCGGACGTGAGGGCATCGTGACCGAGTTCGCTCCCCAGTTCGACGCCAGCAAGTTCAAGGTAAAACTCGTCAAGACCATCAAGGCCGACAAGCAGATGGCCGACATCGCCGAGGCAAAGATCCTCGTCAGCGGTGGACGCGGTGTGCATGACAAGGAAGGCTTTGACAAGCTGCAGGCCCTCGCTGACGTTCTGGGCGGACAGGTGGCTTCGTCACGTGCTATGGTTGACAACGGCGTGATGCCGCACGAGTGCCAGGTGGGTCAGACCGGCAAGACCGTACGTCCCAACCTCTACATGGCCTGCGGTATCAGCGGAGCCATCCAGCACTTGGCAGGTATGGAGGAGAGCGATTTCATCATCGCCATCAACAAGGACAAGTTCGCACCCATCTTCAGCGTTGCTGACCTGGGCATCGTGGGCGACCTCCACAAGATTGTCCCCATGCTCACCGAGCGCATCAAGAAAGAACTCGAAGGGTAACCCCACTGTCAACTGACAGCAAACAACAGGGCGGGCGCCATAATGGCATCCGCCCTCTTATTTTAAACAACTGAGCAGTCTGAACAATCTGACGGCATCCGCCCTTGTTTTTGCCCCACGCAAAGGCGCGAAGCCGCTATATGATACATTTAAAAACTTAGCGCCTTAGCGTCTTAGCGTGAGTTCCGAGAAGAATGTGAATGATTGGCATGGTATTTGTTGTTACAGTAGTATTATGAAAAAGAAAAACCAGAAATCCCGCCTTGACGATGTAATCAAGGCCATGCGCCGTGGCAACCGTGAGGGCCAGCAAGAAGTGCTCGGGCCAGGTTTCCACTCGTCTAACCGCATCCACCGCTCCAAGAAAACCTACACCCGCAAACAAAAACACAAATCCACCCCCACTGAATAATGACACAGTTCCACATTATTGTGTGGAACTGTGTCAGTTAGTATCTTTATTGGTTTACAACGATATGGCGACGCCTAGGGTCCAGGTGTTCTTGATTTCGGGGCCGAAGCCTTTTTTGAACACCTCGTTGGGGGAGAAGCGGCAGTAGATGGCCAGTCCGTCGAGGGAGAAGGCGCCTATCGCGTCAAACGTGAGCTTGTTCTGCTTGATGTTGTGATAGGTGATGTCATAGTCGACCGAGTTGATCTTGTAGTGGGTGTTGCACTTAGCATACACGTTCCAGTTCATGCTGGCGCCCAACACGATGTGGAAATCCTTGCCCAGGTCCTGCTGGAACAGGAGCGGGAACTGGATGGCCCTCACGTTGAGGATTGAGGAGCGCTTGGCGACGTTCTCGGGATAGACGTCGGTATAGACAACCTTGGTGCTCTCGTCCATGACAAAGCAGTTGGGGCGCTTGAGCGAAAACCGCTTGCTGTCATAGCCCACACCCAGCGAGAAGTGCTGTCCGTGCAGGGTGTTGTAGTTGATGCTGGCAATGTTGAGGATACCCCAGTTGAAACTGTTGTTGACAAGGTCATTTGAGGTCGTGAGCCCGGCACCAAAGTAGATGCCCTTGGTTTCCATGGTCCAGTGGGTCTTTTCTTTACGGCTGCTCCTGTGGAACGGCAGGTTGAGGTCCCAGTCAGCGGTCTGCGAGGTGTGGATGGTGTCGTTGGCCGAATGTTGCACCGTATAGGTGTAATTGTACTCATCGTTATCCTTGGAGCCTATGACTTTCACGAGGGTTCCAGTCGGTGTTTCGGTGATGACGACCTGGTTGGGCTGTTGGATGACGGTTACAGTGTCGGGGTTTACAGCCTGGGCTTGTGCCACGGCAAGCGTGGCGGCAAAGATGAATAGATACTTGTTCATTTTTATCTTGTTTTTTAGTTGTTATTTCCTGATGAGTTTTTTGATGCGTTCCGAGTCGGCAGGCCCTTCCATATAGATAAGGGTGACGACGTTTTTGGGTGATTTGCGTGCCAGATTCTGGTTGAGATAGAAAATATAGCGGTTGTCGCCCTTATTCTTCTTCATCGTGTAGAATCCGTAGTAGAGCTGCCCGTTGCGGAACTCCACTTCCTTGTCAACGGCTTGCACACCGTCCTTCACGACCAGACTCTCGACTAGTTCGGCCTGGTTCTTGTCGGTTACGCTCAGGCTATGGTAGATGACAAGCCCGATTTCGCGTGCCTGGTACCCGGTGACGATAATCTCGGTTGCTCCTGTGGATTTCTTGAAGCGCCCGTCAAACAGGCGGTTGATGTTCAGCCCTTTTTGGGCCATCGCCGCCATCGAGGTCAACAGGCAAGCCAGGATGATGATTGTTGTCCGTTTCATATTCAGTCGTTTTTATTCGTTATCGATTTCAAGCGCTTCGCCCAGGCTCGACAGTTGAGCCGTCATGCCTTGGGACGCTTCGCCAATGGTATTCAGGTCGTTTTCGATCAGCTCCATCACCTGTTCGCTGCTGTCGATGGTCTTGCCGTTGACATAGGCGATGCACATGTCAGTCGTCTGGGGCTGCTGATGCCAGATGACATAGCCGCCCACGGCAAGAATGACGGCGATAGATGCCGCGATGCCGATGATGCGGTCGTTCATGAGCCAGCGGCTCTTGCGCTCCAGTTGGCGGCGGTGTGCGGCAAAATAGCCCATGGTAAACCGCGCCTCGTCGATGGTCTCGCTCTGCCAGGGGCAGTCGGCAAGGCACTGCCTCAACGCTTGTTCCTCCTGGACGCTGGTCTCACCCTCAAAATAGCGGCTGATGAGCTCCTCCAGCTGGGCCTGGGTAGTGATATGTGCTGATTTGTACTTCATTTCATCTCCTTTCTTGTCAGATAGATTTCGCGTACCCGCTTGCGGGCTCTGCTCAGTTCCACACGCACGGTACTTGGCTTCATGTCCAGCCGTGCGGCGATTTCTTCAAATTCCAACTCCTGCATCTCGCGCATGTCGATGATGGCACGCTGGTTGGCCGATAATTCAGTGTCGATGATGTGCCGCACTTGCAGATATGTCAGGGAGCGCTCATCATCAAAGGGCTCTTCGACGGCGGCAGCGGCTTGCTCGATAGGTACATCGGCATGTTGGTGATTATGGCGGACCATATCGATGCTCGTGTTGCGCACGGTGGTCATTCCGGCTCCTTGTGCGTGGCTGGTGCACTCGTAGCGGTCGCGCTGCTGCCACAGTTTGACGAAAGCGTCTTGGACGGCATCGGCGGCATCGTCACGGTTGCCCGTGATGCGTTCGGCCAGCGAGAGCATCTGCTCCCGAAGCGTGGAAAATGCCATAGTGATGCGGTCAGGTTGTTTCATTACCAATCAAGATGCCTTCTGTCTAATAGACGCAGAGTTGCAGTTTTTGTTACATATTTTGCGAAAAAAAACCGGAAACCCCGGTAAGAAACAGGATTTCCAGTTGATATGGAATGAGTGTTTGATTACAAACCAATAATCAGACCCAGGGTCCAGGTCTCTTTGATCTCGGGGCCATAGCCTTCCTTGAAGAACTTGCCGGGGCTGTAGCGGCAGTAGATACCGAACTCGTTCCAGCTGAGGGCGCCCATGAAGTCAAAGTTGATCTTCTCCTGGTTCAGGCCCTTGTACTTGGTGTCATGCTCCACCTTGTTCAGCTCATAGTGGTTGTCAACACGGGCATAGGTGTTCCAGTTCAGGATACCGGCCACGGTGAAGTCGAGCTTCTTGACAATCTTCTGTGTGAACATCAGGGGGAACTGTACGGTCCACATGTTCAGGTTCGACGAGCGGTCCTTGATCTCCTCGGTGTTGAGCGAGGGATAGGCAGTGGGCACGACAACGTCGTTTTGGCGAACCAGCATATTGGGGCGCTTGATGCTGTAGGAGCGGTGGTGGATACCGGCACCCAGGCTCAGGTTCTGGCCGTGCAGGCTGTTGTAGTTTACGGCGAAGATATTAAGCAGACCGACCTCAAAGGTGTTGTTGATCAGGTCCCAGTTGTGCTTCACGCCCATACCAGTATAGAAACCGCTGGTGGTAATGGACCAGTGGCGGGTGCGGTCTTCATCGTCCTTGAAGGGATTATCATAGATAGAACCCTCAGAATCGTCGGCAGCTGCAATTGCAGTAGCCTCGGCATTTTCGGGATTGTTAACAGCAGCATCGGTGGTGGCTGCATTCATCTGTGCCATAGCAACCATGGCAACAATCATCAAAGCAATCTTTTTCATATTCAATGTATAAATCGTAAAAATCGGGCGCAAAATTAGTCTATCTTTTTGAATTGACCAAATTAGTCGTCAATATTCATGACTTTTGCAAAGCGCACCTGGCTTTTGTACACGGGAAAATACAAGGTGAGAATGACGCCGTTCTCGATGGTGGCGTAGGCGTCCTTGTCGATGGGTTCCATCGTGGCATCTATCCAGCTCAGGTCATAATTGCCGGTAAACTGTGTTTTAGAGAGGTGACCTTTAATCATACCGGGCTGCCACATCGATTTCTTGACTTGGGCACCGTCCATATAAATGAGGTCGTAGCCGTCATCGGCGCGCACAACGGACAGCGTGTAGCGACCGCCCAGCCGCAGCCACTCGTCCTGCATGTCGCGGTCCAGATATTTCCAGTAGCCCTCCACGGGGTCGGCGCTCGCGGCCAGATATTCATCCAAATCCTGCAGCGACCACAATGTCGTGGCGGCTATTTGGTTCTCGTTCTCTATCGTGAGCACCGCGCGCTCGACGGCAGTGCGTGCGCCCGGACCCACCATGTAGCCCACTTGCACCATGCCGGCAGGCCGTTTAACGGGCACTTCCAGCACTTGCTGCAAATCGTTCTTGCCGATAGATACGATAGCGCCTTGCTCGTCAACATCGACACAAATCGTGTTCATGTCGTCCTCGAGAGAGACGCCCTTGGCCACTTGGGTCTGAGCCAGCTCCTTCACATCTTTTCCAGTGCGTTGCATGACGGTCACCGTCATCGTGCGTTGGTCGGTGATGTCATTATAGGGCGCGCTGTTGTCGCAACTCAGCACAACCGCGCAATAGTCTCCCATCTCATCGTAGTTGAACACCAGTCCCCACTGGGTGCTCGTGAGGTCGGTTTTGTCGCCTGTCATGGGATTCTTGACGGACATGGTCTTGCCCTGCTTGTTGTTCTTGTTGGCAATGCGCAGCTGGTAGCGGTAGGCTGTGCTGGAAATCATCATCGTGTCAATCGTAACGGCGGTTGCCATCGTGGCGTTCTGCTCAATCAGGAAATCACCGTCAATGGCCTTGTAACGGCCCTGCATCCTCATGCCCGGGTTGGGGTAGAGCCCTCCAAACCCGTTCCCCGCCGTATTATAATACGACTTGCCGCTCCCATCCAGCGCAAGCACAAAAACCATCAAAAACAATATAACCCGTCTCATTTCAATCTATCTCTAATCCCTAAAACCTAACACCTAACACCTAAAGCCTAAATCCTAAAACCTACTCATGATGATATGGCTCATGCCTTAGAATTGTAAACGCACGATACAACTGCTCGACAAACACCAGCCGCACCAGTTCATGCGGGAAGGTCATCTTGCTTAGCGAGATTTTCTCGTTGGCACGGTCATAGACCTCAGGAGAGAAGCCGTAAGGGCCGCCCACGACAAACACCAGCCGCTTGACACCGCTGGCCATGCGGCGTTGCAGCCATTGGCTGAAGTCCATCGAGGTGCGCTCGGTGCCGTGCTCGTCGAGCAGGACAACATGGTCGCTGGTCTCGAGCGTAGAGAGCAGAGCCTTGCCCTCGGCGGTCTTTTGCTGGGCCTCGCTCATGTTGCGGGTGGCTTTCACATCGCCCACGTACTGGATATTGAACTGGACATAGTGCTGCAGGCGCTTCACATACTCCTCAATGCCTTGACGCACAAAACCCACCTCGGTCTTGCCGATGACGACAAGTGTAATCTTCATTTTCGTCTTTCTGTTTGTTGATTATTGCCACAAAATTAGCAAATTCGCCGAGAACTCGCTATCTTTGTAGGCGTAAATAAGGATAAAAAGGAGAAAAATGAAAACAAGAGAAGAACTGATTGATGAATTGATTGACTTGTCGTTTGCCGAGGACATCGGTGACGGTGACGCTACGACCCTGTGCTGCATCCCTGCTGACGAGATGGGACGCCAGCGCCTGATTATAAAAGAGGAAGGCATCCTGGCCGGTGTGGAGATTGCGCGTCGCGTGTTTGAGAAATTCGACCCTGAGTTGCAGATGGAGGTGATGATCGGGGACGGCGCCCACGTCAAGCCCGGCGACATCGCCTTTGTCGTGACCGGAAAGGTGCGCTCCCTCCTGCAGACCGAGCGTCTGATGCTCAACATCATGCAGCGCATGAGCGGCGTGGCAACGACCACTGCCCGTTATGCCAAGTGCCTGGAGGGCCTCAAGACCCGCGTGCTTGACACCCGCAAGACGACACCCGGCATGCGTATGCTCGAAAAAGAGGCGGTCAAAATCGGTGGCGGTTGCAACCACCGCATCGGCCTGTTCGACATGATCCTGCTCAAGGACAACCATGTGGACTTTGCCGGAGGCATTGTTCCCGCGATTGAAAAAGCCCACCAGTGGTGCAAGGACAACGGCAAGGACCTGAAAATCGAAATCGAGGTGCGCAACTTCGACGAGTTGCAGCAGGTGCTCGACCACGGCGGCGTGGACCGCGTGATGCTGGACAACTTCAGCGTCGAGAACACGCGCAAGGCCGTCGAAATCATCAATGGTAGGGTTGAGACCGAGTCCAGCGGTGGCATCACCATCGACACCCTGCGGGCCTATGGCGAGTGCGGCGTGGACTACATCTCAGTAGGCGCCCTCACACACTCCATCAAGTCCCTGGACATGAGCTTCAAGGCTTGCTGATGAGCAGCGAACTGTTAAACGACATCCAACCACTGGCGGCGATGGGCTCCCCGGCCATCGTTGCCGGGCCTTGCAGTGCCGAGAGCGAACAGCAGACGCTCGACACGGCACGTGCCTTGTCTGCCATTGGCGTGAAAGTCTTCAGGGCTGGCATTTGGAAACCGCGTACCATGCCCGGCGGATTTGAAGGCGTGGGAGACATCGGCCTGGAATGGCTGCAGCGGGTAAGACTGGAAACGGGAATGGCTCTTGCTACCGAGGTGGCTACGGTCGAGCATGTCCGTGCCGCCCTGAAAGCAGACATAGATATCCTGTGGATAGGAGCCCGCACGACAGCCAACCCCTTTGCCATCCAAAGCATCGCCGACGAGTTGCAGGGGCACGACGAGGTGACCGTCCTGGTCAAGAATCCCGTAAATCCCGACCTTGACTTGTGGCTCGGTGCCTTGCAACGCATCCGCAATGCCGGTATTACCCGCCTGGGAGCCGTGCACCGCGGTTTTAGCTCGGCGGGAGACCATATCTACCGCAACGACCCGCAATGGCACATCCCCTTCGAGCTGCGCCGTCTTGCCCCGGGCATGACGATCCTGTGTGACCCGTCACATATCGGCGGCAAGCGGGAATATGTCGAACACCTGTGCCAATTGGCTATGGATGTGGGCTTCGATGGCTTGATGATAGAATGTCATTGTGACCCGGACCACGCGTTGAGCGACAGCGCCCAACAGATTACACCCAATTCACTCCAAACTATTCTCAATCGATTGGTAGTTCGCTCTGGCACTCCCGTCGAGGACGAACTGGGGCTGCTGCGGCAGCAGATTGACGACTGTGACCACGAACTGCTGGCCGTGTTGACGCGCCGCATGAGCGTGTCACGCGAAATAGGCCGTTTCAAGCAGGCCCACAATCTGCGCATCGTGCAGCCCGCCCGTTATCAGGACGTCATCAAAGCCCGCCTCGACGAAGGCAAGCGGCTGGGACTTGATCCTGACTTCACGCAGCGCATCATGCAGGCCATCCACGAAGAAAGCGTCCGCCAACAACTAACAACTAAGAACTAATGCCCAAAGTAGTCATCATCGGCGCCTCGTCAGGCATGGGAATGGAAGTGGCAAAACTCTTGCTGGCCGAGGGCTATTCCCTTGGTGTAGCCGCGCGTCGTGAAGACCGCTTGCAGGCATTGAAGCAGCTGGCACCGGATAGGGTAGTGACGGCCACCATCGACGTTACTGCCCAGGATGCCGCGTCACGTCTGCGCGCGTTGATTGACGAGTTGGGCGGTATGGATCTGTTCTTCTACGCCTCGGGCATCGGCAAGCAGAACCGCGAGTTGACACCCGAAATCGAACTCGATACCGTGAACACCAACGGCATGGGCTTCACACGCATGATAGGGGAAGCATACCGCTACTTTGCCGAGAAAGGAGAGGGACACATCGCCGCAATCACTTCTATTGCGGGCACCAAGGGCCTCGGCCCCGCACCGTCCTACTCGGCCACCAAGGCGATGCAGAACACCTATTTGCAGGCCTTGGAGCAGCAAGCCAACGCCCGCGGGCTAAAAATCCGATTTACCGACATCCGCCCGGGCTTTGTCGATACCGACCTGCTGAAAGGCGACTTTCATTACCCCATGATGCTCAAACCCGAAAAAGTCGCCCGCCAAATCGTGAAAGCGATTCATCACAAACGTCATATCAAAGTAATTGATTGGAAATATGCCATCATGACAGCCCTGTGGCGACGCATCCCACGCCCCCTGTGGCGCCATCTCAAACTCTAGTCAATTATTTGTTGACGCGGGCGGCGGCGTAGAAGTGTGTTGCATAGTAGTTCTGTCGCAGGTCATCGACAGTGACGCCGCGTGATGAGGAGGCATGGACAAATTTATTGTCCTTGAGATAGATTCCCACGTGGGAAACGCGACTGTCGCCGTTGGTGCAGAAGAAGACCAGATCACCCTCGCGCAGGTCATCCAAGTCAATGATGCGGCAGTTCTCTTCCAGCATCTTGGCCGAATTGCGGTGCACCTTGATGTCATAGATCTTTAAATAGACCTCCATGACCATACCTGAACAATCGGTACCCTCGCCGCAGGTGTGGGCGGCATAGACGTATGGCGTCCCCAACCACCGCTTCAGCTCCTTGTACAGTTTCTTGTTGTCTTTCTTGTCCAGCTTGATGTCGAGTCGGGCCCATTCGTCGGTCACCAGGCCGTGTCCCGATTGGGGTATGGGCTTTTTCTGCTCGGTCGTGGTTATCCCGCCATCATCGTTGGACACTCCGCCACGGTTGCGGCGCTCATGGTAGGGGCGGTAGGTGTGTGTGTTGCTCTTGGTACTGTGGCACGATACCACTGGCAGCGACAAGAGTATCGCCGCTGCCAGGTAAAGTATCGTTTTGCCGTTTCGGTGCATCAGTTAGTCTTTCTTCTCTTCTTCGGCAGCTTCTTTAGTCTCTTCTTCCTCCTTGGCGGTAAAGTCGGTGATACCGGCACCAACCAGGACGTTATACCAAGAGATGATTCTCTTGATGTCGTTGTTGTGAACGCGTTCAGTGTCCCAATTCTCAAGAACACTGTTCATGAACTCGTGTAATTTCTCGGGAGTGGAATACTCGTTAGCGTCGATGGCCTTGTTGTCAAATTTCTTACCGGTATTCTCAAAAACCTTTGACAAGGGCACATCCTCATTTGCGGTAAAAATGGAAATGTCACCCAAAGCCATCACGCGCTCGCGTGAATGAACAGGGAAGCGGTGGCCAGCGGGAATAGTATCCACAACCAGCATGTTTTTACCGTAGGAGACGAGTTGATAGAGTCCGGGACGACCCGAAATGGATAAAATTTTCTTCAGCATAATTGTCGTAAAATTATTGTTGTTATTGTTGTTTCTTGTTCAACAGATGAATCACTTGAGGGATCACGGCCGAGATGTCATCGTTGACAATGACTTTCTCGTCAGGTGCAGGCTCTTCTTCAATGGCCTGTGAGGCTATGCGGTCTTGCACTTGCTGTGCCGTCAAGCCACTGCGGTTCATCACCCGTGTGATGCGCACATCTTTCGGTGCTGTCACGTGCCACACCTCGTCAACCAGCTTGTCAAGACCTGCGGTACGCAGCAATGCTGTCTCGACAAAGGCTACTTCGGCCCCCTTGCCTGCCAAGGCTTCGGCCCATTGCATCATATCTCTTGCTGTGGCAGGGTGGACGATGCCGTTGAGGCGTGCCAAGGTCTCGGCGTTGCCAAATGCCATTGCGCTGAGGTGTTGGCGGTTTAATGAGCCGTCGGCAAGATAAGTGTCTTCGCCAAATGCTTCCACAAGCTGGTGTCGCACCTCATCATTCTCGGTCATTAAGGCCTTTGCGCGGGAGTCGCAGTCATAGACCTCGTAGCCCATGACCTGCACCAGGTGGGCCACGACGCTTTTGCCACTACCGATGCCTCCCGTGATGGCGATGAGTTTCATCTTATCAATGCTTTTCGATGATGTACTCTACACTGTCTTGGGAGAACACCACATCCTGGTATGCTGCCGGTACCTCGCCAATCATCACTTTGACCTTATTATTGGATGAGCCTGCAGCAATACTGTTGTAGTCAACCACTGCGGTTATTCCTGCGTCATCGTCCTTGATACGGCTGACAGGAGAACGGAAAGTCACCTCAACGTCGCTGGGGAAAAGAAGCATTTTGACCCCTGGGGGGGCATTGCGCACAACAATCTTGATCAATCGGGTCTGTGACTTGAGTTTCTCGATGGGAACCATGATGTCGATAGCGCGTGGCTCGACAACAGCTCCGTTGATGGGTGCGATGGTCACTTTACGCCTGAGCGTGTCAGTAAGGTCATGCTCCTCGACATGATAAGTGAATACCTCGTTGATTTCGCTCAAGGTCTTGGCATCACTAAAGACGAGCACAGAATCAAGGCTCTGTATCAAAGCCCCGTAGAGTGCATAATCCTCGCGTGGCTCCACAAGGATGTCGGTCTTGACAGGCACTTTCTTGCCAGGCAAGTCGGTGAACTTGATGTTGATGGTCTCGGGCAAGACACTGACGATTGTCGCATGCTTGTTGAGCAGGGGTGCTAACGCTTTCTTCAAATGGCTCTGGTCTATCTTGAAGATGCTGTTGCCGTCACTGTAATCGGTAAAACGCAGTGTCAACTTGGGCGTCTTGTGGAACAGATAGGAGAAGAAGCGGTAACCACGGTCACGCACGGTAACCGTGAGCGTGTCGGGCACCTTAGCCAGCAGGTGTACATTGTTGGGCAGGCTCATCTCGACAGGCACTTCCATGTCGAGCTGAACGTCGCCATTGAAGGTGAGAAAACTCCAGAACATGGCCGAGATGACCACAAAAAACAGGTATAGCAGAATCGACCTCGTGCGAGGCGACTGCTTGAACTGTCCTTGTATTTGGTTCCAGAGTCTCATGAGGCTGGGGACAGAATCTTACTTGGTGGGCACTTCGGTGTTGTCCTGCATCGAGATGGCTGACTTGTCAACCTTGATGCGAACGCCATCAGCAATCTCCAGGATAAAGGCATTGTCCTTGACCTCACGGATGCGGCCGTAGATGCCACCGATGGTTACCACCTTGTCACCGTTCTTAAGATTGTTGCGGAACTCATTGATCTTTTTCTCTCTCTTCTTTTGCGGGGCAATCATGAAGAAATAGAAAATGGCAATGATCGCAATAATCATGATCATGCTGCTCCAGCCAGCGCCACCGGCTGCGGGTGCGCCGCCACTAGCGGCCTGTAATAAAATAGTGTTGAGCATAATAGTGTTTTGTTATCTGTTATTAATTAATGAGATTCATTATTGTGTTAACGCTTGAAGATCACGCCATCCTGGCGCAGTTGCTTGACGGCGTTGTTGAGGATGCCGTTGACAAACTTTCCGCTGGCTGCTGTGCTGAAGTTCTTTGCCAGCTCAATATACTCGTTGAGCGTAACGGCAGTGGGGATTTTGTCAAAGGTGCGCAATTCGGCCAGCCCAGTGCACATGATAATGCGGTCCATGAGCACGATGCGGTCCTTGTCCCAACGGCTTTCCTCGAGCAGTCCGTCGATGAGGGTGTTGCTCTCGGGCATCAACTGTACTGACGCGGTGAACAATTCTTTTCCGAAGTCGCTGTCCTCTTCATCTTTGAACATGGGCAGGATAGGATCTTCAGCCCCTTCGGCAAGTCTCTTGAACGTCTTGCAGACGAATTGTCCGACCAAATCCAGGTCGTCTTCGGTCCAATACAGGGAACGCTGCTCGATGGCATCGGCCATGTTCTCGTCGGGCAGGATGACCTGCTTCATGAGCTGATGCCATAGAAGAGCGTCGGCTGTCATGCTGTCTTCGTCATCAGCCATATAGTCGTTATAGATATCGCTTTTGAGCACCTTGTCCAGCATTAAGCGTTCAAAGATGGGGTCGTCGTTCCATGTCACCGAGTGGTCTTGGGCAAACTGTGCCAGCTGCTCGTTATCGGCAAGCGCTTTCACCAGCCGGTTGTTGACAAACTTCATGTTAGGATTGAGATCCTCTTCGGTAGGCATATACTTGTTGCGGGCCTCGTCAAGCCGCATTTCCTGAATGTGGGTCAATTCAACGGGAAGCCGCAGCAAGTAATGGTACAACTCGTAGGTTTTCTCCATACATGCGTTTAAGTCCTTAAGCGCATCGGACAGCGTGCGCTCAGGGCGGGTAAGCATGTAGGAATATAGGTTTTGTACAACCTTGGTGCGAATTAAAACTCGATTTATCATAGCGTTTATATTTGAACTTGCAAAGTTAGCGAAAATTGATGGCGTTGGCAACAAAACGGCCGCTTAATTCACTTCCTGATTGTCGTTGAGACGCTGCCTTACCACTTCATAGATCATGATGCCTCCAGCAACCGACACATTCAGCGAATTGATGTGACCGAACTCGGGAATGAGCACCTGGGTGTCGCACAGTTTCATGATTTCGGGCGAAATGCCCTTATCCTCTGAACCAAGAATAATGGCGACTGGCCCGGTGAAATCGCTTTGTGTATAAGGTGTCTGGCTCTTATCGCTTGTGCCAACGACCTTAAAACCGCTGTCACGCAGCAACCGCACCGCCTTGACGAGATTGTGCTCACGGCAAACGGGCAGATAATTGAGCGCGCCGGCCGAAGTCTTGACAGCGTCGGCATTGACGCTAACGCTCTCGTGGTCGGGGATGACAATGGCGCTCACTCCTGCACACTCGCAGGTGCGGGCTACGGCACCGAAGTTGCGAACGTCGGTCACGCCGTCAAGCACAACGATAAACGGATTCTCACCCTCATCAAACAGTTGGGGTACCACGTCCTCGAGACGGTAATAGGTCACAGCTGCCATCATGGCAAGCACGCCCTGATGGTTACGGCGGGTGATGCGGTCGATCTTTTGAACTGGGACACGTTGCACGGGCACGCCAAGAGCACGGGCCTGCTCGGTGATCGTCTTGGCCGTCTCGTCGTTGAATGTCTTGCTCAACAGGATCTTGTCGATATCTTTGCCGGCATCAAGCGCTTCGAGCACGGCATGAATTCCGTAGATGTATTGTGTCTTGTCAATCATTTGTCTTATGGTTGTGTTTGATAAGTGATTTCGCGTTCTCAATTGCGGCCTGGTCCAGCTTCTTGCCACTCAACATGCGGGCAATCTCGGTGATGTGTTCCTGCTGGTCGAGAGCCTCGACACGAGTGAGCGTCTCCTTGTCGGTGTCAGTCTTGTAAACCCGCAAGTGATGGTCTCCGTTGGCCGCTACTTGGGGCAGGTGAGTGATGGCGATAACCTGAATGGAGCGGGCAATGTCAGCCATCATTTCGCCCACCATATTAGCCACATCGCCGCTGACGCCGGTATCAACCTCGTCAAAGATGATGCTGGGCAATTGCATGTGACGGGCAATGATGGTCTTGATGCATAGCATGACACGTGATATCTCTCCGCCCGAGGCGATGTCCTTGACGGGCATGGGCTGCTGGTTCTTGTTGAAGGCCATCATGAAATTGACACTGTCTGTGCCGTTGGGCGCCAGCTCGGTCCCGGCAAATGCCACTTCAAAGGCGATATTCTTCATGCCTAATGGCGCGGCAAGGGCAAGAAACTCCTTTCCAAAGCGGTTGGCCGCATCGTGACGGCGAACTGAAAGTTGTGAGGCCAGGTCCATAGCCGCAGCGCGGTTCGCCTCCACTTGGGCCTCGAGTTCCTCGATGATGTCATCGTTGTGCTCAATTTCGCTCAATTGGCGCTCATAGTCATGTTGAATGCCAATGAGCTGGTTTACATCCTGGGCATTATGCTTGCGTTCCAGGGAATAAATGTTGTTCAACCGGTCATCGACACGTGCCAGCTCTGCAGGGTCATCGTTCAGCGTATCAACAATTGAACTGACGCTCAAAGCGATGTCCTTGAGTTCGATGAGAGCGCTTCTCACCCTGGCGGGCATTCCTTCAATCTCATTGAGGTTGTGTTCGGCCTCTTCCAGTTGTTGCGCAATCGTTGTGAGACGTTCCAGCACGCTGTTTTCCTCGCTGTTGAGATTATTCTCTACGCTCCACAAGGTCTCCTTGAGCGTAGTGATGTTGCTCAGCTTGTTTTGCAACGACTCCAACTGTTGGTCCTCGTCTGGTTGCAGCTGCATTTCCTGCAATTGGTTGAGTTGGAAACGGATGTAATCCTCGTCTCGCTTCAGCTGCTCCATCTCCTGCCGGGTCTTTTCAAGCAGGCTGATGGAGTTGCGGTAAGCAAGATAGGCATTGTGGTATTCTTCCAACAACTGGTTGTTCTTGGCGATGTTGTCAAGAATCGACAGTTGAAAGGCCGGACGTGACAACAGCATGTTGCTGTGCTGGGAGTGGATATCAAGTAACCGGGTGCTTAATTCCTGGAGCATATTGAGCGATACAGGTGTGTCGTTAATGAATGCCCTTGAACGTCCTGTGGGTGACAATTCACGCCTGATCAGGCATTCATGCTCATTCCAGTCAATGTCGTTGTCCTGAAAGAATCGTTCCAGCTTGTAGCCAGCGACGTCAAATGTAGCTTCGACAATCGTTTTGGCTGCAGTATCCCTGATTGTCCTGGTATCGGCACGCTCACCAAGTATAAGAGACAAGGCTCCCAGGATGATGGATTTTCCGGCCCCGGTTTCACCGGTAATGATGGTAAGACCATTGTCAAACCCGATGTCGAGCTTGTAGATGAGCGCATAGTTAGAGATGTGCAGCTGTTTAATCATTGTTTTGCAGCTGTTTTAATTCTCTGATTTCTTGATCTGTTCCAGTCGGTTGGTTTCACTGGGATAAACCTGGTACAACATTTCATATACCGCTTCCTTCTCCGACATGTTGGCCTTGCTGTAGATGTTGATGAGCTCGTCGAGCTTCGCATCCTTGAACATCGTCAGGCATACGGATAGTGGAGCCACAGCATAGATCTTTCCCAGATTTTCCAGCGTGTGGGTGATGGTTGAGCGTCCTTTGTCAACGGTTACCACCATTTGGTCTAGGCCCATACGATGGTAATCGTAGAGTATCTGTCGGATGGGTGCCGTCTGATTGTCAGTGTATGCGCTGAGCACAGCACTGCGGTTGTTGTTGTTGTCCTCAAAGGCTTTCCAACCGTTCTCGCCTGAGCTCTGAGCAAGGCGAACAACCTGTGCGGCCTTCTCGTAGTAGGGCGTTCCGCCATTGAGTTCAAACGAATCGAAATCCATGGCGATGATCATGTAGGCCCAAAAATTGAGAATCGCAGTCAGGTTATCTTCCATACTCATCTCGTTAAACACCAATTGTTGTCCAGGTTCGAAATTGAAGTTCACTTTGGTGTCCCTGAAGTTGATAAGAGCAGTCGTATAGGTGCTGTTGAACACCGGGCGCTGGGATTGTATCTGCAAGTCTCCTTGCATTGCTCCACTGGCGTCGTCCCACGAACTGAGCGTCAACATGAGCTTGCAGTTGATTTTCTCATTTGTGCCAAATGTTGCATTAGTCCATTTGGTCGTGTTCATGTAGTCAGTAATCGACTGCTTGAGTTCGTTGAAGATATCCTTGCTACCGTTGGTGATTTTCTGGCTGTTGACTTCAACCTCGCAGTTGAGCTCGGTTGCTTCGTCATCGGCAACAGCAGTAAAGGCCCATAACAGGGCTGCCGTTAACAGCAAAAGTGTTTTTTTCATTTCTCAGTCAGATACTTGTGTAAAACATCGATAATATCGTGGGCGACATCACGTTTTGACTTGCATTCGCCCTCAATCATCTCGCCTCGGTCAGTAAAAATGGTCACCTTGTTGGTATCGACCTGGAAACCCGCATTTTTGTCCCGCAGCGAGTTCATGACGATAAAGTTCAGATTCTTGCGTTCCAGTTTGCCTTGAGCGTTGGCTTGTTCATTGTCGGTCTCCAGAGCAAACCCTACAGAAACTTGGTCGGCACGTTTAGCCTGGCCAACGGCACGGGCTATGTCTGGGTTCAGTACAAGCTGTATCACGGGATTCTGTTGTTTTTCCCGCTTGATTTTACTGTCGGCGATGTTCTCCACCCGGTAGTCAGCCACGGCGGCACACAGGATGATGGCATCGCTTTGCGGCAGAGCCCGCATGACGGCGTCATGCATCTCGATGGCACTTGTGACGTCAATCCGCTCAATGTTTCCGTCAGGTGTCTTGAGACCAACGGGACCGGCAACCAGGATGACATGGGCACCGCGCCTGGCGCATTCCTCAGCAAGGGCGAATCCCATTTTCCCCGAAGAGAAGTTGCTGATGTAGCGCACGGGGTCGATTTTCTCGACGGTGGGGCCGGCGGTAATGAGCACGTTTTTATCTTTCAGGTCTTGACCTTGGGCGAAGAACCGTTCAAGTACCTTGATGATGTTCTCGGGCTCCTCCATGCGGCCTTTACCGATGAGATGGCTTGCCAACTCGCCCTCAGCCGGCTCAATGATGTAGTTGCCGTAGCTGGCCAGCAATTCCAGGTTACGCAGCGTGCTGGGGTGGCGCATCATATCCAGATCCATCGACGGGGCGATGAATACCGGGGCCTTGGCCGACAGGTAAGTGGTCACAAGCATGTTGTCGGCAACGCCATTGGCCATTTTCCCGATGGTCGAAGCGGTGGCGGGCGCAATGACTAAGGCATCGGCCCACAATCCCAGGTCCACATGGCTGTTCCACTGGCCTGTATTCGCCGTGAAAAACTCACTGATGACGGGCTTGCCGCTCAAAGTCGAGAGTGTCAACGGTTGTATGAACTGCTTGGCATTGGGGGTCATGATGACCTGCACCTCGGCGCCTGCTTTAATCAGCAATCGAGTAAGTGTGGCGCACTTGTAGGCGGCAATTCCGCCTGTGATGCCCAAGATGATGTGCTTGCCTTTCAACATGATGTGTACAGTCTTGGATTATTTTTTCTTGTACTGGATATACAACCGGGTGATGACTTGCTTGGTGTTCTCGGCAAAGTCGCTTTTCATCATCCAGTCGTAGTAACCGAGATCGAGTCTGGTAAACACCTCTTCCACAGTTTTCCCCTTGTGTTTGCCAAAGTTGAACACGGGTTGCTTCTGCTCATTGAGGATGATACGTCCAGCCAGATCGACATTGCGGTTATGAGTCGAGTATTGCGACAGGTAGTCAACATCGTTCTGCAACGGATCGGCATCAGACGCATAGTGGTCGAGCTGGGCCTTGAGCACCTCGAGGGTGGTCTTGGCATCATCAGCAGCCGAGTGATGGTTCTCCATCGGGTGGCCGCAGTAGAAGATGCAGGCAGCTTCCAGATCACGTTTCTCGCGCTTGTGGAAGATGGTCTGCACGTCAATGAACTTATGTTGCGAGGGGTCAAAGTCCACTCCAGCCTTGCTCATCTCTTGGGCAAGCAGGGGGATATCGAAGTGGTTGCTGTTGAATCCGGCTATGTCGCTGCCCTCAAACACGCGTGCTATGTCATGTGCACGCTCCTTGAATGTGGGCTCGTTCTTCAGGTCCTCGTTAGTGATGCCATGAACATCGATGGCTTGTTGGGGAATCACCTTCTCGGGGTTGAAGCGGAAGGTTTGGCTCTCCTCCTTGCCACCCGGGAACACCTTGACGTAGGACAATTCGATGATTCGGTCCTCGGTAATGTTCAGACCTGTCGATTCCAGATCAAAGACCACGAGAGGCCGTTTCAGGTTCAGTTCCATTTTTGCGCTTAGATATCAGTAGTCAACGAGAGACTAGATCATCATGGGCATCTGCAACACGATGAGGTCCTCTCCAGCCTTTTGCTCACTGGGTACAAACACACCTGCACGGGCGGGATCGAGAAGCTTGAGGAAGACGCCTTCGCAGTCGATGTTGTTCACCACATCGATGACATCGGCACTCTTGAAACCAATGTTCATGGGCTCACCGTTATATTCACAGGCGATAGTCTCCTCGGCAGCAGTCGAGTGATCGACATCCTGGGCGGTGAGTACCACGTGGTCGGCACTCAGGTCCAGACGCACCAGTCCGCCCACATTGGCGAAGACAGCCACGCGGCGAACAGCGTTCAACAAGGTCTGGCGGTCAACGGCCATGGTATAGGGGTTGTCCTCGGGGATGACCGAGTTGTAGTTGGGGTAGCGGCCGTTAATGAAGCGGCAAGACAGCTGATAATCGGCATTCTCAAAGGTGGCGCTGTTCTCGTCGATAGTGATGTTCACCGGCTCTTCGCTGCCCTTGTCGAGCACGTTTGCCAAAATGGCTGCGGGCTTGGCCGGCAGGATGAAACTGCGTTCAAAGTCAGGTTTTACGTTGGTCTGACGGTAACGCACCAGCTTGTGGGAATCACTGGCCACGTACACAATCATGTCGGGCTTGATATCCCAGAAGATGCCTGTGAATTGAGGGTGCATATCATCTTTGCCCACAGCGAACAGGGTGTGGCCGATACCGGCTGCAATGCTCTTGGCAGGCAGGGAGAACTGCTTTACATCGTTGGCATTGGCAGCTTTCTCAGGAAATTCGTCACCATTCAGGGCCATAGCGTCATAGTAACCATTCAGGTAGGTCACCTTAACGGCGAGAGTCTCATCGTTGATCTCAAAGGTAAGGGCGGTGTCGGGCAGCTCCTTCAGTGAGTTAATGGTGCGCTTGACATCGATGGCAAATTTACCCGAGCCTTCTACATTTTGCACCTCAATGTTTGTGGTCAGGCGGGTCTCCATGTCGCTGCCAGTTACTACCAGACGGTCGCTTTGCAACTCGAACAGGAAATTGTCAAGGATTGCAAACGCGTTGTTGTTGCTCACAACCTTGCTCACCGCATTCAGCCGATTGAGCAATAATTTACTTTGAACGTTGAATTTCATACAGTTATGTCTCTTTATTTTGTGATTAATTTTTTGTTCAATCTTTTAACCTACAAAGATAGCTTTTTTTCTTAAAATGAAGGAACCCTTGTTAATAAAAAAACGAAAAAAAGCGTCATCGATTGCCTCGATAACGCTTTTTAAGTATTTGAGTAATGAAAAACTTTCTTTTTCAGCACTCTTTTTTAGTCATAGATACCTGGTGATGCTTCAGTTTAGTCATCATTACCGGTCAATAAGAGGTCGATGAGTGCAGTCACGTCAGCGATATTGATTTCTCCGTCAGGATCTACATCAGAGTTTTCCAAATTGATGGTTGTGGACTCGCTGTTCAGGAGATAGTCGATAAGGGTCGTGACATCGCTGATATTTACGTTTCCGTCATCATCCACATCACCGATGATGATGGTTTTGAAATCGTCGATATAGCACCTGTTTGCATTAATGACTTTTTTGGTATCGGTATTGACAATAATGGCAATCACATGCAGGTTGTCCTTGTTCTGGATCAGAGCGGGCTTGGGCAGTTTGTTAAGTGTAAAGACATACTTGAAGGAGTAGTTCTCATAGGCCACAATACTTGAGGGCAGACTGCCTGTGACAGGACGGCTGGTGCCCACCAGCACATCATTGAAGTGCCAGCCTGTAACCGTTTCCGGTTTTTTGACCCATGGTCCTAGATATTTGTCCCTGGCATAATAAGAATATCCCGAATAATAATTATTCTGTTCCCAGCCCGAACCGGTGCCATACAGGTCATCAGCAATGAGCATAATCTCAATAGCATACTTGCCATTGTTGTCGTCAATAGTGAAATAACTGGAAACGTTCACTGCTATGTCAGTCTTGTCGGCACTGGTCCACTGGGCTGTCACATCAATTCCGGCGATAACCTCAATATTGGCAAACTGCTGCATGTCTGAGACAATGCCACCTGAAGTGTTGCCAAAGCCGTACAAGGGGTCGACCTCGTATGTCCTGTCAACGAACGCTGTAGGGAAGCCATCAACATTGTTAGGATATTGGTTAGTATACATGATTTCCATGGCATCTCCTTCGTGATAGGCCACACCGATAAAATCATCGCCGAAAGTCGAACTCAATAACTCCATGCCAACGATGCCTCTGACGCACCAGCCGCACCATGTGCCGGTATATTCTTCAATCAGCGGGCGGTGAATAGGGATTGAATCGTTGGCTGTAGCAGTAATTGTCATCAACCCAGCTACAAGTGAAATTATGATTTTTGAAGTTTTCATTGTGTCAATGTTTATTGTAAAAAGGCGTTAATGGCAATGAACGGAACCACTAACGCCTTTGTATATCAATGGATAATCAAATTAGTCCAGTTTGTGGATAATCAGACCTGAGCGCAACTTGGGCTCAAACCAAGTGGCTTTGGGAGGCATGATCTTGCCGCTGTCGGCTATGTCAATGATCTGCTTCATGGTCACGGGGTAGAGTGCCAGAGCCATCTTCATTTCACCGCTGTCAACGCGACGCTTCAACTCGCCCAGGCCGCGGATGCCGCCAACGAAGTCAATACGATGGTCGGTGCGCAGGTCGGTGATGCCCAGGATATCGCGCAGGATATAATCGCTGCTGATGGTCACGTCGAGCACGCCGATGGGGTCATTGTCGTCATAGGTGCCCTCCTTGGCGGTCAACGAGTACCACTTACCACCCAGATACAGTGAGAAGTTGTGCAGCTTCTCGGGCTTGTAGATTTCGGTGCCCTTTTCCTCAACGATGAACTTATCGTTGAGTTTCTCCAGGAACTGCTCCTCGGTATTGCCGTTCAGGTCAACAACCACGCGGTTGTAGTCCATCACCTTGAGGTGGGACTGCGGGAAGCATACAGCCAGCAGATAGTTGTATTCCTCAGTGCCGTTGTGATTGGGGTCAGCCTTGGCTTTCTCTTCTCCCACGTGGGCGGCAGCAGCGGTGCGGTGGTGACCGTCAGCGATATAGAGGTAGGGTATCTCGCCAAATTCCTTGGTGATCGTGTAGATGGTTTCCTGGTCCTTGATGACCCACAGGGTGTGGCCGATGCCATCCTCGCTCACGAAGTCATACTCGGGAGTCGTCTGGGCGGTGCGGTCGATGATGTCCTCAAGAATTCTGTTATCGGGGAATGCCAGGAATACCGGCTCAATGTTCGCATTATTGATTTCGATGTGGTGCATGCGGTCAGCCTCTTTCTCACGACGGGTGAGCTCATGTTTCTTGATACGGCCGGTGAGGTAGTCCTCAACGCTGGCGCCTACTACGAATCCATACTGGGTGCGGCCATCCATCGTCTGGGCATAGATGTAGTAGCAGTCCTGGGTGTCTTGAACCAGCCATCCCTTATCCTGGAACTTCTTGAAGTTCTCGACGGCCTTGTCATAGACTTTGGGCTCATGCTCACCAGTGCCGGGCTCGAAGTCGATTTCGGGCTTAATGATGTGATACAGACACATCTCGTTGTCGCCGGCTTCGGCGCGTGCCTCCTCGCTGGAAAGCACGTCGTAGGGCTTAGAAGCAACTTTCTCTACATACTCTTTCGGCGGTCTCACGCCACGGAATGGTTTTACTTTAGCCATGATAAAAATGAATTAACGGTTTTAAAAGTGTTAATATGATGTTTAATAAGTGATTATCGTTTCTTGTTTTTCTCCTCCTCTTTCTTAGCCTGAGCTGTGCGTTTTGACTTACGGGCGCAGGTGCTGCACGTTCCATAAACGTACAGGCTGTAGTGGTCGGTGTTGAAGGCATTGAAACGGCGGGCGTTCATGAACGCGGCGAAATTGGGATCCCTGACCTCCTTCACTCTGCCGCAGATTGAGCAAATCAAGTGGGTGTGGGGCAGGGTGATGCGTTCATATTGGGCCTGCATGCCCTCAAACACATGTCGGCGAAGCATCTTGGCGTCCATCAGCAACTCGACAGTATTATAAACTGTCGATCGGCTCACACGAAAACCATCCTCCTCAATCATCTGCTGCAACTCCTCGATAGTGAAGTGACCATTGATGGCCAGTATGCGGTTCAAGATGGCATAACGCTCGGTGGTCCTGCGCATGCCACGGGAGTCCAAAAATTCATTGAACTTGCGCACAACAGGGTTGCTGCGGCTAGCTAAATCATCGATATTTGGATTGGTTTTCATTGGTGTGACAAAAGTACAACCAATTTTGAAACTAGGCAAAGTTTTTTGTGGTTTTGGGATTATTTCACAGTTTCAGTGTTTTATCGTCCCATTTGCAGTATTTGTTCGACGCTCAACAAGCCCACAGCATCGACCGTCATATCACTCAGTTGACTCACTGTCTCGACGCTCAGTGTGGTGGGGATGCCAATGACCATAGCCCCCGAATCGCGTCCCGCCAGCAAGCCGTTGCGCGAGTCCTCGATCACGATGCAATCCTTTATGCCCAAACCCAGTAGGCGGGCTCCCATCAGGAAACAATCGGGATCGGGCTTGGCCTTGGTCACCATGTCACCGGTGATGATCCGGTCAAACAGCGTGGGAAACTCGGGATGCTGCTCGTAAAGAGCCTGCATCTTTTTGCGGTCGCTGGATGTGACGACAGCCATCGGTATGCCGGCGGCACGCAACCGTTTGACAAAATCCAGGGCGCCGGGAAAGAATTCAAACCGCATATTGCGCTCAAATGCCAATAACTTGTCCAGCACCTGCTCGCGCTCCTCGTCGGTCGCAAAGTAACTTAATATGCGGTTCAGATGGAATCCCTTGATGTAGCTGGCGAAATTATCGACGCCAGTGGAGTACTCTCGATCCATCTGTTCCCAAAATATGCTGTACTGACCCTCGCTGTCGAGCAACACGCCGTCCAGATCAAACAGCACGCCACGCTTGTGGGTGGTATTATCACTCATGTTGGTTCGTCAATTTGATGATTTAAATGACAAAAGTAATCTAAAAATACCAAAAATGCCGTAATTTTGTATTCTAAAATGATTTCGTTATGATTCAGGAACTTCAGTTACGCGTCAGTCCCCGCACGGCGGCAAGTATGAGCGACATCGCACAATATCTTGCCAAACATCACGACATTGCAGCCCAGAGCATCCAGGGAGTCAGGGTTTTGAAGCGATCGGTCGATGCCCGTCAGCGCAATGTGATGGTTAATCTCAAGGTGCGTGTCTATGTCGATGAACCCATGACACAGGACTATCTGGTGCCGCCCATCGATTACCAGCCCGTTGACGGGAAGCGGCAAGCCATTGTCGTGGGTATGGGCCCAGGTGGTTTGTTTGCTTCGTTGAGGCTCATCGAGTTGGGTATCAAACCCATTGTGCTGGAACGTGGCAAGGATGTCGTGAATCGCCGCATTGACGCTTCGCGCATCCAGCGCGAGGGAATCGTTGATCCCGAGAGCAACTATTGTTTTGGCGAGGGTGGGGCAGGAGCCTATAGTGACGGCAAACTGTACACCCGCAGCAAGAAACGGGGCTCGGTAGAGCGCATCTTAGGCATCTTTGTGCAGCATGGCGCTCGCGAGGATATTCTCATTGACGCTCATCCCCACATCGGCAGCGACAAGTTGCCCGGGGTGATCAAGGCCATGCGTGAGACCATATTGCGCTGCGGCGGAGAAGTGCATTTCGAGACCCGCGTCACTCGACTGATTGTTGAAGGCGACAAGGTGACCGGCGTGGAAACCGCTACGGGTGAATCCTTTGAGGGTCCTGTTATTCTGGCAACAGGCCATTCGGCGCGTGACATCTACAAGATGCTTCATGACAGTGATATCACCATCGAGGCCAAGGGTATTGCTGTGGGTGTGCGTTTGGAGCATCCACAACGCATCATTGACCAAATCCAATATCACAGTGTGCTGGGGCGGGGCGAATATCTGCCTGCCGCCGAGTATAATTTTGTGACCCAGGTCGACCACCGCGGGGTATATTCTTTCTGTATGTGTCCAGGCGGCTTTGTCGTGCCTGCAGTGAGCGAGCTTGACGGACTGGTGGTCAACGGCATGTCGCCCAGTAACCGTGGCTCGCACTGGGCCAACTCGGGCATGGTAGTGGAATTGCATCCCGAGGACTTGCCGCCCGAGTATAATAGATATGGAGTGTTATCGATGATGAGATTCCAGCAGGACATGGAGCGGCGTGCCTTTATCGAGGCTGGCAATACCTTGATTGCAGGTGCTCAACGCATGAAGGACTTTGTGGACGGCAAATCCTCACGTAACATCCCCCCGTCATCCTATCTGCCTGGCGTGCAGACCTCACGGCTTGACCAGTGGCTACCTCCTTTCGTCTCCAACCGCCTGCGCAAGGGCTTTGCTGTCTTTGGTAAAAATGCCCGAGGATTTCTTACCAACGATGCCATTGTCATCGGTGTCGAAACGCGCACTTCGTCTCCCGTCCGCATTCCGCGTGACAAAGATTTGCTTCGTCACGTTTCCCTTCAGGGACTTTACCCTTGTGGCGAAGGGGCGGGCTATGCCGGCGGCATCGTCTCTAGCGCCATCGACGGTGAACGCTGCGCCGAAGCCCTTGCCACATTTGTGACAAGGTGAAGTGCAATTAGAGATAACGGTATCTGTACAAATCAACTCCATAATACCGCAGAAACTTAAACCGCGGAATTATCGAAACAGTTCTAGCCAAAGAATATGTTCAGTGGTTAAATCAACGGCTGCACGCACAAGGGTATTCCCACCATAGTTAGATAGAATAGGACTTTTGCTTGCACGATGTTCTTCAAGGTATGTCACCAATCCAGGTGAAAAGTAATTTATTAATACTTTCTCGTGCCCTTTGTGTTTCACTCCCAAATACTGTTTCGTGTATCTGTCTATAGGAATAGGAATCAGATTATGAAAATATCCATACTTTTCTTTTTTCAATTCTTCAGCCAGAAGAGATTTCGCCATTTCAATTTGAGCATCATTTAGTTGAAAGAGCTCAACGCGTCCACGCTGTTGTGCCCTTTTTAGCTTGCTTTCTGAGACCCAAAAGTCAATAGTATCAGGTAAGGGTACAGGGTAACATCTTATTGTAAGACCAGAGAGCTTGATATCTATTTCGTCATCTTCTTTTTTAAGTACAAGTTCAATGAAAAGAGAAGAATCATTCAAGACCTCTACTTCCTGGGAAAAGAATCCCAAATAATCGAACCTGAGGATTGCGCCTTTTTCAACTTCGATGCTGAAATTACCATCTATATCAGTGAACGTTCTGCGGTCGGTACCCTTAATCTCAACGGTCGCAGCAATCAATGGCTCATTGTTTTCACTTGTGTCAACCACCTTACCCGTTATCTTAAACTGTTCGGCACATAAACTACAAGCAAAAAATGATATGAATATGTATAGCAATATCTGTCTCATCATGCATTCTTCATTTTTTTGCAAATGTACGACTTAATCTCTATAATATGAGATATGTTGAGTCACAAATTGAATATAATTTTGCGTTTGAGTGAAATTTTTTACTTGTTTCGCACAATATGGCGCGATTTTTGCAGTTATTGATGCAATTAAATGATTTTTAATTAATAGACTTTTTGCACAATTATGAAACAGAAAGAAATCGTTGCAGCAGCCCTTCTCGCATTGAGCGTGTTTTGTCTGGGCTGGTTTATCAAAGCTGGTATTGATGACTTTGCGAGCAAGGACCGCAAGGTCAGCGTCAAGGGTCTTGCCGAGCAGGAAGTGCCGGCCGATAAAGTGACATGGCCTATTGTCTCTAAAGAAGTGGGCAATGACCTGCCTGGCTTGTATGAAAAAATTGGCGCTACTCAGGCCAAAATCAAGGCATTCCTGATCAAGGGCGGTGTTAAGGAAGACGAAATCAGTCTTAATGCCCCGCAGGTGGTTGACCTGACAGCCCGCGAGTATGACTCGGGCAACAGGGCTTACCGCTACATCGTGACCTCGGTGTTGACGGTAACCAGCAAGAATGTGGATCAGGTGCGCAAACTCATCGCTAAGCAGGGTGATCTGCTCAAGGATGGTGTGGCCATCACGGGTGACAGTTACGAAAACCAGATCCATTATGAATTTGTCGCCTTCAAGGAGATGAAGCCCAAGATGATGCAGGAAGCTATCGAAAATGCCCAAGTCACCGCCGAGCAGTTTGCCAAGAACTCTCATAGCAAACTCAACAAAATCGTGAGCGCCGACCAGGGACAATTCTCTATCGAAAACCGAGACGAGTACACCCCCTGGATCAAGAAAGTGCGTGTCGTCACCACCGTCACCTACTCACTCAAGAACTAACGACACAGCTACAATAATCAATCAGGTCACAGCGCTTATTGCCGTTGTGACCTGATTTGTAATTTATTCATGGTTTCTCTCAAGTGACAAGAGTTGCCGTTTGATATCGGTGCCAGAAGCGTAACCGCCAAGAGAGCCGTCAGCATTAATCACTCGGTGGCAAGGGATGACGATGGATACAGGGTTGTTGTGGTTGGCCTGGGCTACTGCTCTTGCTCCCTTGGGATTGCCCAAACGGGTTGCTTGCTCTCCGTAGCTGATCGTCTCACCATAGGGTATCTTTTTCAACTCGTCCCATGACTTGAGCTGGTAGTCGGTGCCCAGTACATGCAAGGGTAAGGAGAATTCACGGCGGACTCCGTTAAAATACTCACCCAGTTGCATGATGCACTGCTTGAGTAGGGGCGTGACTGTTTCCACAGGCTGGAGTTTCAGTCTTTTGGCCAATTTCACGAGTTCGTCTTTGTTCCAGCCGATAAAGGCGATGCCTTTTTCGCTTGCTGCGATATTCAGTGAGCCGATAGGTGTGGCCATCGTCGTGAGGCACAATTGGCCCTCATGGGTATGAGAGATTCCCAGTTCAGCGGCTTTGTCGAGCATGAGTTGGTAAGCCGAAGCATAATCATTGGTGATTACTCCATCGAGGATGGCGTCTTTGATGGCATCCTTGATATAGCCCACGGGACGGGAGGGCATGAGGCCAAAGGTTGTCATAATTTCCTCGCCATCGATGGGTGGCTGGAAATTGCGCACACGGTCTTTCTCCTCAATAACTACAAGTTTTTGCTTCACAAGGTCAAAATTATCGCGGAAGCGTCGCACCTTGTTTTCATTCTTGCTGGTGATATCCGCTTTGCACAAGAGCATCAGGTCATCAATGTCATCACCCGCATCAAAAAGCAGACGGCGCACCGCGCTATCGGTCACTTCGTCCTCGACCAGGGCAATAGGGCGCATGTGCAGCCCGACCATTTTTTTCACATATTTCATGTGGTCGTTGAGCGGCAGGCGCATTTTGGCAAAAATCTTGGGCACCATTTTTTCGCCAACGAAATTGTGGTTGTGGAATGTCCAACCCATCTGTGGATCCCACCGTTTGGTGCGGGCCTTGCCCACGTCATGCAGCAGTGCAGCCCAGCGCAGCCACACGTTATCGCTGGCGGCAGCCACGTTGTCAAGCACCTGGAGGGTGTGCATGAAATTGTCCTTGTGACCACGGCCATTCACGGTTTCCACACCCTTGAGTGCAGCGAGTTCGGGAAAAATGAGCGGTAACAATCCGCATTGCTCTAGCATCATCCACCCTCGTGACGGATGCGGCGAACGCATGATTTTCATCAATTCCTCGGCGATGCGTTCACGGGTGATGATATGGATGCGTTTTGCGTTACGCCGTATGGCATCGAAAGTCTCTGGAAAAATGTCAAAGTCCAGCTGAGTCGCAAACCTCACTGCACGCATCATCCTCAACGGATCGTCGCTGAAGGTGATGTCAGGATCCAGTGGCGTGCGGATGATGCGGCGTTCCATGTCACCGATACCGTCAAACGGGTCGAGCAACTCGCCATATCGGTCCTTGTTCAGGCAGATGGCCATGGCGTTGATGGTGAAGTCACGTCGTTTCTGGTCATCGTCTAGGGTGCCGTCCTCCACTATTGGGTTGCGGCTTTCACGTTGGTATGACTCGCGTCGGGCTCCCACAAATTCCAGTTCCCATTGGCGGGTTTTGACTTGGGCAGTTCCATAGGTCCGGAATACCGCCAAGTGAGCACGTTTGCCCAATCGGTTGGCAACTGCGCGTGCCACCTCGATGCCGCTGCCCACAGTCACGAAGTCCATGTCGTTGCTGGGGCGGTTCAGGAAAATGTCCCTGACGTATCCCCCCACAACATAACACTCGCGGTGTAGCTCATCGGCAACGTCACCAACCAGTCTCATTATCGGTAATTGGACATGGTCGGCTATTTTTTGACGGTTAATTTCCATATTTTGATGCTTTGGGTCGCAAAATTACGATTTTTTTTGCTCACGTTGAAATTTCTTCATAACTTTGCACCGCAAATGAGCCTAAACAGACCTTTTGCGTTTGATAAATCACTCAAATCAACTTCCCCCACTTTTCCGATACTTTTGTTGGGCAATCATCTTGCTGTAGTGTTCAGTACACGAAGCCAGTGCATTTCAAAGATATAGAGTGCAGGGAAAAATGAAAATGTTTATTTAGAATTTAACGTAAAGGCGTACACGTGAGTTAACGCCTGGATGCGATAAAAAGGTTGTTATAACCCTATGCATCTTTCATGATCTAAACAATAATTATGTACAACATCAATCAACTGAATGAGATGAGCGACGAGCAGCTCCGCGAGTTGGCCAAGTCTATGGGTATCAAACGTGTGGATTCGATCGACCATGATGATCTTGTCTATCAAGTACTGGACCACCAGGCCGAGACCGAGGCGGCCAATGCTCCCGAGCCGGGAAAACGTCGTCGTGAACGCATCCGCCAACCTGCTGCCAAAGCAAATGGGAACGAGGTGACTAAGGATGATGCGGTAGCTACCAAGACAAACAAGAATAATCAGAAGAAAAGCAAAGTTGAGGAATCGCCCAAGACTAATGCTACGACAATAGAAGAACCTGCCGCTTCGACAGCAGATAAACCCGAGGACGTAGAAACGCCTAAACGCAAACGTGGACGTCCTTCGGCAGCCGACAAAGCCGCTCGTGAGGAGACACTTAAAGAGGAGGCTGTTGACCAGGACCAGGTTGAACTGAAAAAAGAGGTGGAGAATACCGAACAGCCGGCTCGCCGCCGTGGCCGCAAGGCTAAACAGGCATTTGCACAGCCCGTCTTGCCGTTTGACAACCTGGATGCTCCGCTGGAAAGCGAACCCTCAAACGAGGTCCAAATACAAGAAGAACCTGAGCCTGATCAAAACCAACAGGACATGGCTGCGGTTGCTGAAACCGAACAGACGGTTCCTGTTGCCGAAACACGCGAGCGTGAAGATGTATCCCTGAACTCATTCTTTAATACGGGCGGCTCTTTCACATTCAAACCGCGCACCCAGCAGGAACGCGAAGAGGCTCAACGCCGCGCCGAGGAAGAGCGGAAGCGTCAAGCCGAGGAAGCTGCAGTGGCGCCTATCGTGATTCAGGAGCCGAAAGTGGTTAAAGAGAGCAAGAAGAACAAGCGCAAGAATAAGCTGCAGCAACAGCAACAGATTGCCGAGGTGAATCCTTATCTTGATCAGCCCTATAACTTCGATGGCATTCTTGAGGCTCAAGGTGTACTCGATATTGCTCCCGAGGGGTATGGTTTCTTGCGTTCGAGCGATTATAACTACCTCACCTCGCCCGATGACATTTATGTGCAGCAGTCACAGATAAAGGCTTACGGCCTCAAGACGGGCGACGTCATCGAGGGCACCATCCGTCCGCCCATGGAGGGTGAGAAGTATTTCCCCATGAGTGAGATACGGCTTATCAATGGTCGTACTCCCGCCTATGTGAGAGACAGGGTACCCTTTGAGCATTTGGTACCGTTATTCCCCGAAGAGAAATTTAACTTGGTGAGCAAACTGCATCCTACAGTGTCACAGCGTGTCGTTGACATGTTCTCGCCAATCGGCAAAGGGCAGCGCGGCCTCATTGTCGCTCAGCCTAAGACGGGTAAGACGATGCTGCTGAAGGAGATTGCCAATGCCATCTCTGAGAACCATCCTGAGACTTACATGATCATCCTGCTGATCGACGAGCGCCCTGAGGAGGTGACCGATATGGCTCGCAGTGTGAATGCCGAGGTCATCGCTTCAACCTTTGACGAACCTGCTGACCGTCACGTGAAGATCGCGGACTTGGTATTGAGCAAGGCTAAACGACTGGTTGAGTGTGGACACGATGTGGTCATCCTGCTGGATTCTATTACACGTCTGGCGCGCGCTTATAATACTATTGCTCCGGCATCGGGTAAAATCTTGACGGGTGGTGTTGACGCCAATGCGTTGCAGCGTCCCAAACGTTTCTTTGGTGCCGCACGTAACATTGAGGGTGGGGGTAGCTTGACTATCATTGCCACTGCACTCACCGAGACCGGTTCCAAGATGGACGAAGTCATTTTTGAGGAATTCAAGGGAACCGGTAACATGGAGTTGCAGTTGGACCGCAAACTCTCGAACAAGCGTATCTTCCCCGCTGTGGATGTGATGGCTTCGAGTACTCGTCGCGACGATTTGCTCTTGCCACAAGACACCTTGAACAAGATGTGGATTATCCGTCGTTTCTTGAGCGACCGCACCTCGGTCGAAGCCATGGAATTCGTCAAGGAACGCATGGACCGCACCCGCGACAACGAGGAGTTCCTGCTCACGATGCAGCAAGAATAAAACCAGTCAGTTCTTGAGGAGGATGGGACGCATCATGGGCATAGACTATGGGCGCAAGCGCACTGGTGTGGCTGTGACCGATCCGCTGCAGATTGTGGCCGGCAATCTGGCGACGGTGCCCACCCACACACTCTTGCAGTTCATTAAAGACTATATTTCTCATGACCCGGTGGAACGGATTGTCGTTGGTAAACCCACACAGCTTAATGGGGAACCCAGCGAGAGCATGAAGTACATCATCCCGTTTGTCAACCGCCTGAAAAAGGAGCTGCCTGACGTGCCCGTGGTGATGTATGATGAGCGGTTTACCAGCACGATAGCCCACCAGGCAATGATTGACGGAGGCATGAAGAAGAGCGACCGCCGCGACAAGTCACGCGTCGATGCAATTGCGGCCACCATCATCCTTAATGATTATTTGCAGAGCAGATATAACCAACAAACAACATAATTATGATATTACCTATTTATATATATGGTCATCCCGTGTTGCGTTCCGAAAACGTGACCGTCACGCCAGATTTCCCCAATCTGCACGAACTCATTGAAAACATGAAGGAGACCATGTATCACACACAGGGCATAGGCATCGCTGCGCCTCAAGTGGGGGTGAACGCCCGCATTGTCTATATTGATGTGGATGTGTTGGCCGAAGACTTCCCTGAACTGAAAGATGTGCGCATGGTGCTCATCAATCCCAAAATCACCGTTGATGAGAATGCATCCCCTGTGACACGTGAGGAGGGGTGCCTGAGTGTGCCCGGCATTCATGAGAATGTCCAACGCAAAGAGAAGATTCACCTCACCTGGCAAGATGAGGAGTTCCAGCAGCACGAGAAGGACATCGAGGGCTATCTTGCACGTGTGGTGCAACACGAGTGCGACCACCTGGATAAGACATTGTTTGTGGATCGCATTTCACCTATCCGCAAACAGATTATCCGCAGCAAACTCAATAATATGATGAAGGGGAAAGTCTCTTGTGACTACAATTACAAAGTGGCTCCAAACAGGCGCAAAAAATAAAAAAGTGGAAGATGTCTCCCGACAGCCTCCACAAACCTTAAATCTAATACCATGAAAAACACACATACAAATGTACTATGATTTTTTTGAATCTTACAAATAATTTAAGATATTTTTATATTTTTATATAAAAATTTAGAATTTTCGCTATGGTTAAAGATAGGTTTATATCAATTACCGAAGAAGACAGAAGATTTATGAAGATGGCCTGCGATTTGGCGTGTGAGAATATAGAACGCGGCGGAGGCCCCTTTGGAGCAGTGATTGTTAAGGATGGTGAAGTGATTGCTGCCGCTGGCAATTCGGTGACCCTGGATAATGATCCTACAGCGCATGCCGAGGTCAATGCCATTCGCAAGGCATGTAGTCTTACCCGCAACTTCAAGCTTGATGGGTGTGTGGTTTACAGCAGCTGTGAACCGTGCCCCATGTGCCTGAGTGCGTTGTATTGGGCGGGTGTGAGCCGCATCTATTACGGTAATACCGCTGCCGATGCCGACCGCATCTCCTTTGGCGACGACTTTATCTATAAGGAAATTGAAAGGCCTCATCTCGAACGGGCCATCCCTTGCATTCATATGGAAGGGACTACCGCCATCGATTCCTTCAACAAGTGGGCCGCCAAGGAAGACAAGATCGAGTATTGATGTTCTTAAATTACAATTAAGCACCTTGAAGATTCTTTTTCAGGGTGCTTTGTTATATCTCGTGTTAGTGTGCCCGACTGGCGCCATCGGCGTCTCATAACGAGTCAACAAGAAAAGCAAATAAATTTAGTGGCTGCCCCGTCAAGAGCAGCCACTTGGTTTATAATTCCATTCTTCAAATAACTATCAGAACTTCATACCGAAGGCCAACTGGATGTTGCCGTTCTTAGAGTCGCCTACTTCGAATACCTTGGTCAATCCCATGGTGTAGCGAGCCTGTACAAAAGCGTTGTCAGTCAGGTTGTAAGTGCCACCCAGGCCCAGGCCAAAGTCAACACCCTTGGTGCCGTCCTTGATGTCGACGGCATCCATGTCCTTAATAGTGTATTTGCTGTACACGTTGAAGCCGGCCTGAGGTCCAAAATCCAGGCTGAACGTCGGTGATACATAGTACTTCAGCATCACGGGAACATTGATGTAGTTGGTGTTGAAGGTTGTATTGTCATACTTTCCACCCTGCGAGGCAAAAACAACCTCGGGGGCAATACCGAAATGAGGATTGAACTTGTATTCCATAACAAGACCGGCCTGGTAGCTGGGTTTCATGCCATGCTCTACATCAGAACCCCAGAAGTTGGTCATGTCAACACCGACCTTTGCACCAAATTGTACTTGAGCCATTGCGCTCATGCTAACGATTGCAGCTGCAATCAAAACAAAAACTTTCTTCATAAACTTCTTTAAATAATTAAATGAATGTTGTCTTCTTGGTTATGCTTGTTTTTTGCAAAACGTTCCTTTGACGCAAAAAATTACGCCAAGTTTAATCGACTTGACGTAAATAATGATTTATTTGCGATATTTAAGACACTTTGTGCCGAAAATAGGACATTTTAATTGCTGTATTGCTTGCAATAGCGCTGTATGCCGCAGTTCAGGCAGTCGGGTTTGATGGCCTTGCACACATATCGTCCGTGAAGCAGTATCCAGTGATGGGCTTTGAAGCGCAGTTCGGCAGGGATGTTGCGTGACAGATCCTTTTCAACGTCGTTGGGTGTTTTGCCTTGGGACAGGCCTAGGCGGTGTGACACTCGATAGACATGGGTGTCCACGGGAATGGTGGCCTTGCCGAAGACAATGCCCAAAATCACATTGGCAGTTTTGCGGCCCACGCCAGGCAATGATGTCAGGTCCTTCATGTTATCAGGCACCTTGCCCTCAAACTCATCGACCAGTTTTTGTGACATGGCTAGAAGATGGGCTGCTTTGCTGTTAGGGTAGGAGACGCTTTTCACAAATTGCAGGATATCTTCCACGCTGGCGGCGGCCATAGCTTGGGGAGTAGGGTAGGCGGCAAACAGGGCAGGCGTTACCATGTTCACCCGCTTGTCAGTGCATTGGGCGCTCAACATAACTGCTACCAGCAACTCAAACGGATCATGGTGTTGCAACTCGGTCTCAGGATTAGGCTGTTCCTGCTGGAAATATTCCAGAACACCCTGATATCGTTCCTTGATAGTCACCCCTCTAAACCCTAAACTCTAAACCATTTTGCCCATCAAGGCAAAATATTAATGGGCGCTCTTGAATTCGTCGAGGAAGCGCACGTCGTTCTCGCTGAACATGCGCAGGTCCTTCACCATGTATTTCAGGTTGGTGATGCGCTCAACACCAAGGCCGAAGGCATAACCGCTATACACTGTGCTGTCGATGCCGCTGGCCTCAAGCACGGCGGGATCCACCATGCCGCAGCCTAGAATCTCGACCCAACCAGTGTGCTTGCAGAATCCGCAGCCCTTGCCGCCGCACAGCATGCAGGTCACGTCCATCTCGGCACTGGGCTCGGTGAACGGGAAGTAACTGGGACGCAGACGGATTTCGGTCTCGGTGCCGAACAGCTCCTTGGCGAAGTGCAACAGCACTTGCTTCAGGTCGGCAAAGGTCACGTTCTTGTCAATGTAAAGGCCTTCGATCTGGTGGAAGAAGCAATGGGCGCGGGCAGTGATAGCCTCGTTGCGGTAAACGCGGCCGGGGCAGATGATGCGGATGGGAGGCTGCTGGCGTTCCATCGTGCGCACCTGTACCGAACTGGTGTGGCTCCTGAGCACGATATTGCGCGTTACATCCTCGGCGTTCTTCTCGACGAAGAAGGTGTCCTGCATGTCGCGGGCAGGATGGTCGGCGGCAAAGTTCAGCGCACTGAACACGTGCCAGTCGTCCTCTACCTCGGGGCCGTCAGCGATGGTGAAGCCCAGACGGGAGAAGATGTCGATAATCTGCTTGCGCACCACCGAAATGGGATGCCTTGTGCCCAACTCAGCCGGGAAGGCGGGACGGGTAATGTCAATCTTGTTCTGTTCCTTGGCCTGCTGCTTGGTTGCCTCACGCAACTCGTTGATTTTGTTGGTAGCCAAGTTCTTGAGTTCATTGAGCTTTTGGCCCAGCTCGCGTTTCTCCTCTGGAGCCACCTCGCGGAACTCGTTGAACAATGCCGTCACCTCACCTTTTTTACTCAGGTATTTGATACGCAAGGCTTCCAAAGCCTCTTCATTATCAGCCTTTAACTCAGCAATCTGCGCCTTCAGCGCCTCTATCTTGTCTTTTAACATAGTCCTGTCCTTAGTTTTAACGTGCAAAGGTACGATTAAACGAGCGAAAAGCCAAAGAAAAACTTTTTTTTCTTTGTTTTTCCGAGTGTGAGTACCTTAGACCGAGGCCAAAGGTACAAAAAAAGTAGAGACGCAAAATTTTGCGTCTCTACAAATCAAAATACTTTTCTTTTTTAGCTTATAACGCCTGATTTACGGCTCGCGGCCCTCGACGATGGCCTCGGTGTCGTGGGCAATCATGTATTCCTCGTCGGTCATGACTACAACCACCTTGACCTTGCTGTCGGGAGTGCTGATTTCGCCTTCCTTGCCGCGCCACAGTTTGTCGTTCAGTTCCTCGTCAATCTTGACGCCCAGGTAGGATAGGTTGCGGCACACGCGCTTGCGTGTCTGGTACTGGTTCTCGCCGACACCACCTGTGAAGGCGATGATGTCCACGCCGTTCAACTCGGCTGCATAGGCGCCGATGGTCTTCAGCAGACGCAACTCATACATGTCCAGAGCGAGTTGTGCACGCTCATTGCCCTGCTCCTCGGCAGCGTCAACCACGTCACGCATGTCGCTGCTCACGCCGGTGATACCCAGCACACCGCTCTTCTTGTTGATGATGTTGAGCATATCCTTCGGGCTGAGGTTGTACTTCTCCATGAGGAACAGCAATGCACCCGGGTCAACGTCACCCGAGCGAGTTCCCATCATCAGACCCTCGGTGGGGGTGAGGCCCATCGTGGTGTCGATGCTCTTGCCGTCCATGATGGCACTGATGCTGGCACCGTTGCCGATGTGGCAGCAGATGATGCGCTTGCCCTCGGGCGTGGTACCCAGCATTTCACACACGCGCTGTGCAATGAAGCGGTGGCTCGTGCCGTGGAAGCCGTAGCGACGTACATGGTCGTTTGTGTAATACTCCATCGGCAGGGCATACATATAAGCCTTCTTGGGCATCGTCTGATGGAAAGCGGTGTCAAACACAGCCACTTGGGGAACATCGGGCAAAACGGCCTCGATAGCCTCGATACCGGCCATGTTAACGGGATTGTGCAGCGGGGCAATGCCGTAGCATTCACGAATCATATCCTTTACATCGTCGGTGATGAGGACGCTGCGTGAGAATTTCTCGCCGCCATGCACCACGCGGTGGCCTACAGCGTCAATTTCCTTCAGATCCTTGATGCAACCGTACTCGGGGTTGATAAGCGCATCGAGGATGGCCTTGATGGCGCCCTTGTGGTCGGTGAGACCCAGGTCAATGTTTTTCTTGCTGCCGTCATCAAATTTGAGCTTAATGAAGCCGTCAGGCAAACCGATTTTTTCTACACCGCCCTCGGCAAGGGTCTTGTTCTCCTTAGTCTCAAGAAGTTTATACTTGGCAGAGCTGCTGCCGCAATTCAATACTAAAATGTTCATTATCTATATCTATTATCTGTTATGTAATATCTCTTATCTGTTAATCGCCTGGTTGCAGGTCAGGATAACTGTGCGATAGATGTCGTCCTCGTTGCAGCCGCGAGACAGGTCGTTTACTGGGGCGGCAAGACCTTGCAGGACGGGACCTACGGCCTTGGCACCGGCGATGCGCTGCACCAGTTTGTAAGCGATGTTGCCCACACCCAGGTCGGGGAACACGAGTACGTTGGCGTTGCCGGCGATGTCGCTGCCGGGAGCCTTGCTGGCGCCCACACTGGGAACGATGGCGGCATCGGCCTGCAGTTCGCCGTCAATCTTCAGGTTGGGGTTCATCTCCTTGGCGATGCGGGTAGCCTCAACGACCTTGTCCACACGCTCATGCTTGGCGCTTCCCTTGGTCGAGAAACTCAGCATGGCAATCTTGGGATCGTCGATTTCGGCAAGTGCACGGGCCGTACGGTCGGCACTTACGGCAATCTGGGCCAATTGCTCTGCATCGGGATCAGGCACTACGGCGCAGTCGGCAAACACCATCACACCGTTGTGGCCGTAAGGTGATCCCTCGGGCAGCAACATCAGGAAAGCACCGCTAACCGTGCTGATGCCGGGAGCGGTCTTGAGCACCTGGAAGGCGGCACGCAGCACATTGCCCGTTGTGTTCATCGCACCGGCAACTTGGCCGTCGGCGTCACCGGCCTTGATTAGCAGGCAACCCAGATAGAGCGGGTCAAGCACCTTCTTGCGGGCATCCTCGATAGTCACGCCCTTAGCCTTGCGCAGTTCGTAGAACAGCTGGGCATATTTCTCGACGGCGTCGGCATCATTGGGATTGATTACCGTTGCCTTTTCGATGTTCTTCAGTCCCAATTCGGCTGCTTTGGCAAGGATTTCGGCCTTGTCGCCGATGAGCACGATGTCGGCGATGCCGTCACCGATGATGCGTTCGGCGGCCGTCAATGTGCGGGGTTCTGTACTCTCGGGAAGGACGATGCGCTGCCTCTTGGCAATCGCGTTGCTTTTGAGTTTCTCAAACAAAGGTTCCATTGTTTCTTGAAGTATTTTAGGAAAACTGATTGTTAATTGATTTCAGTGCAACAAAGGTAGTGCTTTTTTATAAATGAGACATCAACTATAGGAATAAAATTCCGACAACCTGGACTACTTTTTTCAAAAGGATTGTCCAGGTTGTCGGATAAATGTCTCTTTGCGCCTTGGCGGCTTTGCGTGAGGCAATGCCGCAGGCTTTTGTCAAAGATTACTCTCCAAGGATGGCAGCTACGCCAGGCAGGGTCTTGCCCTCGATGGCCTCGAGCATAGCGCCGCCACCGGTCGAAACGTAGGATACCTGATCGGCAAGGCCGAACTTGTTCACGGCAGCTACCGAGTCACCGCCGCCCACGAGAGAGTAGGCACCGTTCTGGGTTGCCTCAGCAACATACTTGGCGATTTCGCCGGTACCGTGTGCAAAGTTCTCAAACTCAAACACGCCCACGGGGCCGTTCCACAGGATGGTCTTGCTGTCGAGGATGATTTTCTTCCAGTTCTCGAGCGAAGCTTCACTGGCGTCCATGCCCTCCCAGCCGTCGGGGATATTGAAGATGTCCACGGTCTGGCGGTTGGCATCGTTGTCAAAGCGGTCGCCGGCAACAGTGGCTACCGAGAGGCTCAGGTTCACACCTTTTTCCTTGGCGGCTGCAATCACATTCAGTGCCTCGGGCATCAGGTCGTCCTCATGCAGCGAGTCACCGATGTGTCCGCCCTGGGCCTTGACAAAGGTAAAGCCCATGCCACCGCCGATGATAAGGTTGTCTACCTTGTCAAGCAGGTTTTTGATAACGGAAAGCTTGGAAGATACCTTGCTGCCGCCGATGATGGCGGTGAACGGATGCTGGGCATTCTTCATCACGTTGTCGATGGCGGTAACCTCTTTCTCCATGAGGTAACCTAGCATCTTGTGGTCGTTGTCAAAGAAGTCGGCAATAACAGCGGTCGAAGCATGACGACGGTGTGCGGTACCGAAAGCATCATTCACATACACGTCGGCATAGCTGGCCAAGGTCTTGGCGAACTCGGTCTGACGGGCCTTCATCTCTTTCTTGGCAGCGTCGTAGTTGGGATCATCCTTCTCGATGCCCACGGGCTTACCTTCCTCCTCGGGGTGGAAGCGGAGGTTTTCGAGCAGCAGCACCTCACCGGGTTGCAGGGCATCGGCCTGGCTCTTGGCATCGGCACTGTCCTGAGCAAATTTCACGGGTGTGTCGAGTGCTGAAGCCACAGCGCTGGTAATCTGGCTCAACGAGAGCTTGGGATTGATCTTGCCTTTGGGTTTACCCATATGTGACATGATGATGAGAGCGCCACCATCAGCAAGAATCTTTTTTAATGTGGGAACCGCGCCGCGAATGCGGGTATCGTCGGTGATTTCACCTTTCTCGTTCAGGGGCACGTTGAAGTCAACACGCACGATTGCCTTTTTACCGGCAAAATTAAAGTCATTGATTTTAGCCATTTCTGAATAAATTATGTAAAAAATTTGGTTATTTCTACTTTAATTGGCCGCAAAGGTACTAAAATATTATCTTTTTGGGAATTTTAAGAAAAGAAAATGGGCAACATAGTACATTTTTTATACTTTTGCCATCATCAAATAATAATTGTTTAATAGAGAATCCAATGAGCAAAACAATGAGAACAGTAACTATGTTGCTGATGTCGCTGCTGGTGATGTCCTGCAGCGTGTTGACCCGCAATGCCGATGATATCATTGACGATTTGCGTGATGCCAGGCATGCGCAGTACGTCAACGTGGGCAGTGGCTTGCTGGGGTTGGGACGCATTTTATCGCCCACCTTGTCCGAGGCCAGTCTAGGTATTACTTCGGTACAAGTGCTCGATTTGAGTAAATGCAGCGGCAATGTCCGCGATAAGTTCCGCAAGCACCTTCAAAATCTCTATAAGAACCGCTATTATGAGGAACTCGTGACCAACCAGCAAGGCCGTGATAATCTGATGGTGCTCGCGCGTCGCGATGGCCAGTATGTCACCGAACTCGTCCTGGCAAATGCCAGCGTGACGACCGATGCGCTGGTGGTCATTAATGGTCAGATTAACCTCGAGAACGTAGAACGGATTATTAATGACAGAGCCAACTACTTAATCAAGTAGTTTTGTGGTGTGATATGTAGTAAAAAGGAATTGCCGGTACGGCACATTCCTGACGTGTTGCGATAATTATTAAACATTATATAAATCATTCAAGATGAAAGAGCAGATTCAAGAACAATTCAAGCAGCGCTTTGGAACTGATGGTGTCATCTATGCATCGGCAGGGCGTATTAACCTGATTGGTGAACACACCGACTATAACGGCGGTTTTGTGTTCCCCGGTGCCATCGATAAATATATCATGGCCGAAATCAACATCAATGGCACTGACAAGGTGCGTGTTTTTAGTATGGACATGGATGCCTACTGCGAGTTTGGCCTGAACGAGGAAGACGCACCTCAAGAACAGTGGGCACGCTATATCTTCGGCGTTTGCCGCGAGACCATCAAGCGTGGCGGCACGGTAAAGGGTTTTGATACGGTATTTGCCGGTAATGTGCCTCTTGGCGCCGGTCTTTCTTCTTCGGCAGCACTGGAGTCTTGCTTCGCCTTTGCCCTCAATGACTTGTTCAATGACAACAAGATCGACAAGTTTGAGCTGGCAAAGATCGGTCAGAGCACCGAGCATAACTATTGCGGCGTGAACTGTGGTATCATGGATCAGTTTGCCAGTGTGTTCGGCAAGAAAGACTGCCTGATGCGCCTCGATTGCCGCTCACTCGAACATGAATACTTCCCCTTCCATCCCGAAGGATACAAGGTGGTGCTGCTCAACAGCAAGGTGAAACACGAACTGGTGGATTCGCCCTACAATAAGCGCCGTGAATCTTGCGAGCGCGTCGCTGCCACGTTGGGCCTGGATACCCTCCGTGACGCAACCTACACCATGCTGGCTGACGTTCGCGACAAGGTGAGCGACGAGGATTACCGCCGTGCTCGCTTTGTCATTGGTGAGAAACAGCGCGTGCTTGACGTGTGCGATGCTCTGGAACGTGGAGACTACGAGACCGTGGGACGCTGCATGTACGAGACCCACGACGGCCTCTCACGTGACTACGAGGTGAGCTGCGAGGAGCTGGACTACCTCAACGATGTGGCCCGCGAGTGCGGCGTGACCGGATCTCGCATCATGGGTGGCGGCTTTGGCGGCTGTACCATCAACCTGGTCAAGGAAGACCGCTATGACAACTTTATTGCCACGGCCAAGGAGAAGTTTAATGCAAAATATGGACATGAGCCCGAGGTGATCAATGTCATCATCAGTGACGGTGCTCACAAAGTGATAGACTGATATGAAAAGTATCCGTATTGACACCCACGAGACCGAGCGTGGCGAAATCACCACCTATGAACTCATCAACGCAAGCGGGGCCAGTGTAAAACTGTCCTCGCTTGGGGCCGGCATCCTGGAAATCAAGGTTCCCGACCGTGACGGCAATCTGGCCGACGTGGTATTGGGCTACAAGGATTTGAATGACTATTTCTTTGACGGTCCCTGCGCCGGAAAGGTGCCTGGACGCTTTGCCAACCGCATCTGCAAGGGACAGTTCGAACTTGACGGCAACGCTTACCAGCTGAACTGCAATCATCAGGGCAAACACCACCTGCACGGTGGCAACGTGGGTTTCCAGAACAAGATTTGGGACTGCGAGATGGAAGGTGACACCGTTGTCTTTACCCTTGAAAGTCCTGATGGCGACGAGAACTATCCCGGTTGCCTCAATGCCCGTGTGGCCTATAGCTGGAGCGATGACAATGTGCTCAAAATCGTGATTGGCGCAGTGACTGATGCTCCCACCGTTCTCAACCTGACCAACCACACCTATTTTAATATGGCAGGCGAGGACAAGGAGGGAACAGCACTCAACCAGGTGCTGCAGTTCAACTGCTCGCGCTATCTGGTAACCGATGAGGATATCATCCCCACGGGCGAAATGGCTCCTGTCGAGGGCACACCGATGGATTTCACCCAGCCTAAGGTGGTAGGCCGTGACATCAAGCAGGATTTCCCCGCCTTGAACATCGGCAAGGGTTATGACAGTTGCTGGATTATCGATGGCTATGAGGACGGCGACATGCATCTGGCTGCCGTGCTCTGTGACGAGGCATCAGGACGCAAACTCGAGATCAGCACCGACCAGCCCGCCGCCCAGCTTTATACCGGCAACTGGCTGGAGGGCTGCCCCCTGAGCAAGAGCGGCAAACCCTATCACGACTACGACGGCGTGGCTATCGAGTGCCAGGGTATGCCTGACGCTCCCAACCACGACAATTTCGCATCACAGGTCCTGCGCCCCGATGAGGAATACCGCCGCACTATCATCTTTGACTTCAAAACACTTTAAACTAACAACTAAGAACAAACAACTAATGAAACCCACATTATTTGTACTTGCTGCTGGCATGGGCAGCCGTTACGGCGGCCTCAAGCAGCTTGACGGTCTGGGCCCTCACGGCGAGACCATCATGGACTATTCGATTTATGACGCTATAAAGAGCGGTTTCGGCAAAGTGGTCTTTGTGATTCGAAAAGACTTCGAGGCCGACTTCCGCGAGAAGATTTTATCCAAATACGAGGGACACATCCCTGTGGAACTGGTCTTCCAGGGATTGAAAGACCTGCCTGAGGGCTTTACCTGCCCTGAAGAGCGAGTGAAGCCTTGGGGCACCAACCATGCATTGCTTATGGGCAAGGACGTTATCAACGAACCTTTTGCCATCATTAATGCTGATGACTACTACGGCCGCAACAGCTTTGAGGTCATGGCCGATGAGCTCTCATCACTGCCTAAGGACAGTAAGGGACATTACAGCATGGTGGGCTTTAAGGTGGGAAACACATTGAGCGAGAGCGGAACCGTGGCTCGTGGCGTGTGTGAGACCCGTGACGGACTGCTTACAGGCGTTGTTGAGCGCACCAGCATTGGCTATGACGCCGACCACAACATCGCATTTACCGACGAGAACGGCGACGTGCAGCATCTGGCTTTCGATACTCCCGTATCGATGAATTTCTGGGGTTTTACTCCCGACTACTTCGAGCACAGCGAGAAATGCTTTGTTGACTTCCTCAAGGAGAATATCGACAAGCCCAAAGCCGAGTTCTTCATCCCAACCGTTGTCAACGAAATGGTCAATGAAGGCTCTGCACAAGTCAAGGTCCTCACCACCGAGAGCAAGTGGTTTGGCGTGACCTACGCTGCCGACCGCCAGGGCGTAGTGGACAAGTTCGCCGAGCTACACACCACAGGTGTCTATCCCGATAAGATGTTCTAACAGCACTTGTCGTACAGTTCGGTACTCATCGGCATCGCCGATGACAAGCACAGTACAAAATCCCGAGAGACATTTTGCGTTCTCTCGGGATTTTTCGTATTTTTGCAGCGTGAAAAAGTCTGAAAAGCAAAATACGAAGAAAAACGTCAAAAAGAACACTTGGCGACGCAAAGTCAAGGCATTTTATTTGCGCTTGGATCGTCGTCTGCGTGAAAGAAACATAGACCCCGTTAACGATGAGACGGTTCGCGTTTGCCCAAATTGCGGCAAAGGGTTTAATGGTCGTTTTTGCCCCCAGTGTGGGCAGGATGCTTCGTGGAAGACCTTCTCGTGGAAACAGGAGAGCCTCAACGTGCTTAACTATCTGGGTTTATGTAAAGATGCAATCTCCAATAACCTCAAAAAAACCAAAAGCCCTAAGCCAATAAAAAAGAAACCCGTCAAGAAGAACACATGGAAGCGCAAACTTAAAGCATTGGACTTGCGGATCAGTCGCCGGCAGCGCGATAGATTCGTGCGAACGATTGCCGATGAAACGGTGCGCATCTGTTCCAACTGTGGGGAGCAATATAAAGGTCGCTATTGCCCGCAGTGCGGACAAGCAGGAGCTTGGGACCGCTATTCCTGGCGGAGGGTTATTTTGAACTTCCTTGACATTTGGGGCTTGGGCAACCGCCCTATGTTCCGTACGGTGCAAGAACTCTTTTGGCGACCTGGCTACATGGTACGCGACTACCTGCGTGGGCATCGGCAACTCTACTTCCCTCCATTCAAGTTGCTCGCTGTCTCGATAGCATTGATGCTGTTTGTCAATTTCCTGACCGGCAATGAAAACGAATCGGTGATCGGCACGTTGGTCGAAGCCTTACAATTGAAAAAGATTGATTCTACACCGACGATCAATGCCATAGCGCAAGGATTGGTTGGTATTGGTCAATTTTTGACAGACCATCCGCTCTATGAAGTCTTGATAATGGTTCTTTTTATGGTTTGTTGCATCCGTGTGGCTTTCCGTCGGGCGGGGGATTACAATTTTGTCGAGACCTTTATCTTCATGGTATTTGTGTTCTGTCAGATTTTCATCTTTAGATTTTTTTCCACTCCCATCGAAAGCCTTTATAATTTAGTTGAAAACCAGCTGTTAATGAATAAGACACTGACCTCGTCACCGTTTTGGGCGAGCATAGGCGGCCTAGTATCGATCGTTGCTGGTCTTATATCATCGGCTTTTAATTTCTTCATGGCCTTCCTTTATGTTTGCGATTTTCGGCAGTTCTACGGCTTATCTTGGAAATCGACAATAATGCGAATGGTCTATGCATTTTTTGTTGCATTTGCGGCAATTGGTGTTCTGATCGTCATTGGTACAATAATCTACCAAAAAGGAGTTGAGATAGGCATTTGTTCAGCATTTCTGGTGTTATTGTTTATCGTAGTTTACACCTTTGTCAGCAATTACTTGCACAAAAACAAGTTGGTGGTTAACAAGTTCATCTATCATATAAGCAAATGGCCTTCAAGCTTGTTGCTGGTGGCAACACCATTAATCTCTTCTTTAGCGAGCAAGGAAATCTGTGGTTACAATAATGTTTGGATAATTGCATCGACTGCCTTGGTTTGCAGTGCGTTCGCAGCTTCCATTGCCTTCTTGCCTTCGTACTTATATAAGAAATACCACCGTTCCTGAATTGGCGCGGCTATTTTAAGTATACGCAGTGAGAATACAATTATCCGTGAACTGTCCGTCATCCGACGAATAGCTCACGGATCATGTTATGTGGGTTTTTACTTGCGCAACAAGTGGTTGAGTATCAGCCAACCGCCAATGGCTTGCAGGGCCATTCCAGGCCATCCCAGTTTCCAGTCCTGTAGCGCACTGGCAAGGCTTCCCGTCATTGCCCATTCGATGAGTCCGCCAATCAGTTGGTAGCCCAGCACAACTCCGATGAGTGCCAACAGCGACGCGCCTTTGCTCTTGTTGGCCATCCATGAGGCAGCACAGGCAAGCAGCACGCCCTTGATCATGATGATGGGCAATGCGGCTGCGGGAGGCATGCCGAACAGTGCCGAGTTTACCAGCGGTGACAGCACAGCGGTCAACAGACCTACGCGCAGGCCGTATTTATAGGCGGCAATCAGCGTGAAGAAATAGATGGGCAACAGCATCAGGCCACCTTGCGGAAACAGGTGGCAGAGCTGAGGCAACACGATATTGCCTACAATGAACAACAAGGCGAATATATAGGTACGCATCTCGCGCCAGCCGAATGAATATAATCTGATAGTTGTAGCGTTACTTCCCATTTTTTAGATATGTTTTGATTGTTCTTGAGGCAAAGGTAAGGTGTTTTTTTTACACTGACAAGCAAAATCAGTCATGTTTCAAGAACGAACTGCAATTTTTATTGAAAAAAAGACTGAATCCGCATGTTTTTTATTACCTTTGTGGTTTGAAAGTATTTAGACCCCAGTTATTGGGGGTATGGTTTGTTGAAATAAGGCTTTAATCCATTTGGAATATGAAAAAGAATCTAATGTGCCTGGTGTTCGCCTGGCTGCTGATGGGTATGGTGTGCCCACGCGCTATGATGGCCCAGACCGGCAACAGTTATTACGAGGCATTCATTGAAGTGAACAGCTCGCTCAGTGAATTCTCGCTTTACCAGTTACGACAGGCTGGCGTGTTAATCACTGGCCGCTACGACGGCTTCATGACGGCGCGCATCAATGCAGGCGTGGACCCGTTTACTCTGCTCAATATCGAGGGCGTGGATTATGTAACCAAAGCTTTGACGCTTCTTACCAGTAGCGATACCGCGCGTTACATGTCAAACGTAGCACCTGCTCATCTAGGTGAAGGGTTGGACGGCACTTACACCGGAAGTGGGATCATCGTGGGAATTATAGACTGTGGTTTCGACTTTAATCACATCAACTTTTTGAATCAAAACGGGGTATCGCGTGTTAAGGCTGTGTATCTCCCCTTGGACACCACCAACAATCCACCTATCGTTAACTTGGTCCGTTTGCCAGGTAGTGCCTATGAGCTTCCAAGTGAAATCTCTAGGCTTACAACCGACGACGATGCGAGTACCCATGGCACATTAACCGCAGGCCTCGCCGCAGGTGGATACAGGGATAACGGTTGGTATGGCATGGCTCCCGATGCCGATATCGTGCTGTGCGGTATGCCCGAAGGCGAATTAAACGATGTCAGGGTAGCTAACTGCGTGAGCTATATATTTGATTATGCGCGCCGCCAGTCGAAACCCTGTGTTATCTCTATGAGTCTGTGTTCCAATGTGGGATCTCACGATGGCACATCCTACCTGAATCGTTTGTGTGAACAACTTACGGGACCGGGCCGCGTGATTGTGACCTCTGCAGGCAATGACGGAGCCTATAACGTGACGGCACACCGCTCCATTGTTAACTCGCGTGATACTGTCTTCACGTTGCTGAACGGTTTCCGCGGCTCCGTTGACTATTCAGGCTATGTCAACGCTAGGAGTAATGCCAAGAAACCATTTAATACCCGTATAATTGTGACCAATACTGTTACGGGCGAAATTATGTACCGCTCGCGTGCCATCGGTGCCACGTCAAGTGGTGTACTCGCTTATATCTCGACTGAGACTGACTCTGTGCTGGCGCGTTACTTCACTGGCGATGTGGAGATTATCGGATCTATTGAGGCCAATGGTAAACCTAACTCGATGTGTCAGGTTAACATGCGCTCCAAGAGTCGTAACTATTGTCTTGGCTTCCAATACTTTTCGCCGTCTGCCAATGAACTTGCCATCTTTACATCAAAATATGCATATATCGATAACCATGGTTTCTCTTGGGCTGAAAAAGGCTCGTCAAATGGTTCTATCAGCGATATTGCAACAACCGATAGCGTGATTTCGGTGGGCTCATACAATAGTAGGCAGACAGTTCCTCTAAGGGACGGCTCAACCTATTTCCGCCCCAACAGCACGCCTGGTTTCCTTTCGTCGTTCTCTTCCTATGGCCCTGACGAAAACGGCGTCTCGCGTCCTGACATCTGCGCTCCGGGCAGCGTGCTGGTATCTTCAGCTAACCGATATTTTGTGAATCCTCCCAATATTCAGTATTGGCAGCCGTCGGCCTGGGTAAACGGAGTTGAATACACCTACTCACCCGACTTAGGCACATCGATGTCTGCCCCCATTGTTGCAGGCGCTATTGCCCTGTGGTTACAGGCTGATCCCAACCTGTCAGTGAATGATGTGCGTGAAATCCTTAAGTACTCTGCACGCCAGGATGAATATGTCCGTCCTGCTGACCGCCAGAAGTGGGGTGCCGGCAAACTTGATGCCTATGCAGGTCTGCTCCATGTATTGAAACTCGACGAAATCGTTGGTGACGTAAACGGTGACCGTGAGGTGAATATCGCCGACATCAATGCTGTGATTAGCATTATCCTGGGCGAAGAGGCTTCTTCCGATTATCTAAGGCGGGCTGACGTGAACAAAGATGATGAAATCAATATCAGTGACGTGAACAGGATTATTGAAATCATCCTGAATAGCTAAGTAGGGTTCATCTTGATGGGAAGACGGTCGAAGTTGACGATGTTGGGCCTGGCTGTGATGGCTATGACGGTTTGGGCGTCAGCACCTTTGAGTGTGGCGTCACGCTTGCTTCTGCATCATCGACCAGCTTCTCAGTTACGCACAACAGATTTGTCGACTCATCAGGCATTCATCGCCGTAAATGACAGTGCATGCTTGGATGACCTTCGACGTCTGGGTGTTGAAGTTGATGCCGTCTTTGACGATTTTGTTACAGCACGCATCCCGGCAAATTGCTTGCCTTTGGTGACAGAGACCGCAGGTGTCACCTGTGTGTCACTAGCTCAACCTCTGCACTTGTGCAATGACAGTTCCCGTTATTTTTCCGACGTCGCTACCGCTCATGCCTTGCATGGGCAACTGGGGTCTTTTACAGGTCAGGACGTTATTGTCGGGGTGATAGATACTGGCATCGACTTTAACCACATTAACTTGTGTGATAGTGCTAGTCGTTCGCGCGTTCGAGCTGTCTATCTTCCTGTTGACTCTGGTGGCCGACATCCTGTAATCAACGGTTACGAGTTGCCTGGCAGCTGCTATGAGGATGCCATAGAAATAGCAAAGTTGACGACCGACGTTAACGCCTCCTCGCATGGAACCCACACACTTGGCACTGCTGCTGGCAGTTATAAGGGTAATGGATTACATGGCATAGCACCAGTTTCCGATATCGTGGCTTGCGGTATGCCAGAGCAGCAGCTGACCGATGTCAACATTGCCAATGCGGTAAGGTACATCTTCGATTATGCTGACAGGGCAGGTAAGCCCTGCGTTATCAATATGAGTATCGGAAGCAATTCGGGCCCAAATGACGGCACATCCTTCCTTTGCCGCGTATTCTCGTCGTTATCGGGACCTGGTCGCATTTGTGTACTGTCCGCTGGCAACGATGGCGAATTTCCTGTTTGTTTCCGCTACCAGATGCGTTTTGAGACTGATACGGCGACGACGTTTTTGCGTAACCGCTGGGGTGGCTTCCAGCGGCAGGGCTATGTGAGCATGTGGAATAATGACGAACAGGAACACAGAACCCGTGTGGTCATTGTGAACCGCTCTACCGGTGAACTGGAGTATGCTTCTCCTGTTGTCGGGACGATTCCCGAGGACAGCATATTTACGATATCGAATGAGAGTGATCCTGCTTTTGCTGCGTATTATTCTGGAACACTTTGCTATGCCAGCGGCGTGGAACCCCAATTTGATCAAGAGGGAAATCTCTTGGATCATGGGCGGTTTCATTCCATTTGGGAGTTTGATGTTGAATCGATTCAGTCTGGACATCTGATTGGATTGCAGTATATTGCGGATACAGGTACTGAATTAGTTGGTTGGTGTACTCAAAACGCCTATTTCTATACTTTTGGCATGCCTGAGGCTACCGGTGGTACCCCGGTCGGTTCCATTAGTGACTTGGCAACGACCGATGACGTGATTTCAGTGGGCGCTTACTGCTCCAGGAACTCCTATCCAATGGCTTCAGGAGAGATGTGTTATTTTGATGGTTTTTCTCCCACGGATATCGCATCATTCTCGTCTTTTGGCCCAGATGAAAACGGCGTCCAGCGTCCCGATGTGTGCGCTCCAGGTGCAGTGGTCATTTCTTCGGCCAATCGATATGACACGTGTTCAGACCGTAGTAGCTGGCCTGTTCCAGCAGTAGTAGATGGCACTGAGTATCCCTATTATCCTAACAAGGGCACGTCCATGTCGGCTCCTGCCGTGACGGGGGCAATCGCTTTGATGTTGCAAGTAAATCCCGAACTGACAGCAGCCGACGTGCGTGAGGTCTTGAAACGTACATGCGTTAAGGACGAGTTTGTTGTGCAGGGCAACGCCGCACAATGGGGCGCAGGTAAACTTGATGTGTGGGCCGCTGTCAATGACGTGATACACAACGGATTCCTGTCAGGTGATGTAAACAACGACGGCGAGGTGAATATAGCTGATGTGCAATCGATCATTGGCATTATCCTCGGAAATCCATCAGATTATGCAACATCAAATCTGATTCGTGCTGATGTGGACAAGAATACAGAAATAAATATTGCAGATATTAACAAAGTGATATACATAATACAACACTAAGATAATTAACAGATTATGATTGATTATATTAAAGGGAACATTGTGGAACTCAATCCTGCCTATGTTGTCATTGATAACCATGGGATTGGGTACATGTTGAACATATCCTTGTTGACTTATGACAGCCTGTCGCCAATAGGGCAGGGGAATGAAGCAAAACTGTTTGTGCATGAAGCGATTCGTGAAGATGCCCATTTGCTCTACGGCTTCAGTACCAAGAAAGAGCGTGAGGCCTTCCTGCAGCTCATATCGGTGTCAGGTGTGGGCCCCAATATCGCTCGTATGATTATGTCGTCGATGAGTGTTGAAGATTTCTCAAGAGCAATTGCGGGAAACAATGTCGCATTATTTAAATCTGTTAAAGGGGTAGGGGCTAAAACCGCCCAACGCATAATTGTTGACCTCAAAGATAAAATAAAACTGGCAGATGATACGTTATTAGAGAAAACTGACCTTGCCGCGGGGGAGACTTTTGACGAAGCACTTGCCGCACTTGTCATGTTGGGGTTCACCCAACAAGCATCGCAAAAAGCGCTTAAGTCTCTGTTTTCCAGTAATCCGGCATTAACTGTCGAGCAAGCGATCAAACAGGCACTTAAGCTGATGTGATCACGTGATGGCGACAGGGTCAGGTGACCTGATATAGTATTATTGTTCATGCTGAACCGCAAAAAAATAATAATTTCGATCATCATTGGTGCCTTCCTGGGTTGGTGGGTCGGCAATAATTCTTTGTTGGCACAATATGTGACTAGCACTTTGCCGCCACCCCCGCCACCTCCTGATACCCGTCCTAGCGCACGTCAACAAACCACACCTCAACTTGATCTTCACTTTGACGTGAAGCCGACGATTCCTAGCAATTACAACGATATACAGGGTTTGGGCGAGTATTCTGCTGACCTGAAAACACCGTCCAATATCAGCAGTGAGGTGGAATTTGACCCCGAGACTGGCTGTTATATCATCCACACGCGTCTGGGTGACTATGACATTGTCACACCCTATATCATGTCGCCTGACGAATTCAGTAATATGGACTTCAGGCGGTCGATGATGGAGTATTATCGTCAAAAGAATGCCGAGAGCGCACAAAGCCAGGAGAAGGATCCGTTTAACTTCCTGGAGATGCAATTTGGCATGGGACCGTTGGAAAAGGTTTTCGGCCCTGGTGGAGTGCAGTTGAAAACTACCGGTTCGGTGGTCATCAACATGGGCGTGAAGAGCAATTCGACCGATAACCCCGCTCTGATGGTATCGCAGCGCCGAAAGACCTACTTTGATTTTGATCAGAAAATCCAAGCCAATATCACCGCTTCGGTCGGTGACAAGATGCGCTTCAACATGTCATATAACACGGGAGCGACCTTTGATTTCGACAGCAAAAACCTGAAACTGGCTTACGAGGGCAAGGAAGACGAGATCATCAAGAACATCGAGGCCGGTAACGTGAGCATGACAACAGGATCTTCACTCATTCATGGTAGCGCCGCTTTGTTTGGTATTAAGACTAAGTTGCAGTTTGGTAAACTCACAGCCACGGCTCTGGTGTCGCAGCAGAACAGCGAATCTCAAACGGTGAGCTCCAGAGGCGGTTCACAAACCAACGAGTACTACATCCAGGCCGACAAGTATGACCAGAACCGCAACTTCTTCCTCTCCCATTTCTTCCGAGACAATTATGACGCCTGGTGTTCAAGGCTGCCGTTGGTATCATCCGGTATGCATATCACACGTATCGAGGTGTGGATTACCAACAAGCGCAACAATTACAATGAGTCGCGCAACATCATGGCGTTTATGGATTTGGGTGAAGGTGACGAGCGCAACATCAGCAACCACCACTGGATAGGCACTGGTGCCGACATGCCGTCAAACACCTCGAACAACATGCTGACGGAGATCAAGGACAACTATCCCGATGCACGTTATATGAGCAAGGCTTCAACGGCATTGAGCCCGTTGAAGGCCTATGGCTTTGAAGGTGGTACCGACTATGAGAAAATCGAGAGTGCACGACTGCTGTCATCATCTGAATACACGCTGAACTCCAATTTGGGTTATATCATGCTCAAGACCGCCCTGTCAAGTGATGAAATCCTGGCAGTGGCCTATGAGTACACCTACGGCGGCAAGACCTACCAAGTAGGTGAATTCTCTGGTGATATCACATCGACTGAGCAGTCATTGTATGTAAAGATGCTCAAGAGCACTACCTCGTCGCCTTACTATCCCATGTGGGACCTGGCGATGAAGAACGTTTATGCTTTGGGAGCCTACCAGATCCAGAAAAACAACTTCAAACTGAACATTAAATACTTGAGTGACACCACGGGCAACGAACTGACGTACATCCCTGCTGGTGACATTAATGGCAAACCGCTGTTGCAGGTCATGAACCTTGACCGCTTGGATGCCAACAACGAAACAAATATCGATGGCAAGTTCGACTACCTGGAGGGCTATACTATCCAGGCCTCGACCGGAAAAGTGATTTTCCCGGTTGTTGAACCATTCGGTGAGCACCTGCGCAAGCAATTCAACAACGATGCCATTGCCAAGGATTACATCTACACTGAGCTTTATGACTCTACGCTCACTGTGGCCCAGCAGTTCAGCGACAAGAACAAATTTGTCCTGGTGGGCGAGTATCAGTCCAGTTCCGGTAGCGTCATCAAACTCAATGCTACCAATGTGGCCCGCGGATCGGTAGTCGTGACTGCCGGTGGCGTGACGCTGACCGAGAACAGCGACTATACGGTTGACTACACGATGGGAACAGTGACCATTACCAATCAGAGCATCATTGATGCCGGCACCAACATCAGTGTGTCACTGGAAAACCAGTCCACATTCAGCATGCAACGCAAGACACTGCTAGGACTGGATTTGGATTATGCCTTTAACAAGAATTTCCACGTCGGAGCTACCGTGATGCACTATGGTGAGAAAGCCATCGGTGACAAAGTAGCAATCGGTAGCGAGCTGGTGAACAACACCATTTTGGGCATGAACATGTCGTTCAACACCCAATTCATGTGGCTGACTAACCTGCTCAACAAGATACCCACTGTCAATGCAGTAGCACCTTCCAGCATCAATTTCTTGGGAGAGTTTGCCCAACTGGTACCTCATCAAGCCAAGCGTGGCTCTAACTCGGGCAGTTCCTATATCGATGACTTCGAATCCACCCAGTCGGGAATTGACATGCGCACTCCTTACTCCTGGTTCCTGTCTTCGACTCCATATGACCCTGCCGCCGATGCTTTGTTCCCTGAGGCCGCTCTCAATAATGATGTAGCCTATGGTAAAAACCGTGCGTTATTGTCATGGTATTATGTCGACCGCATGTTCACGCAGCGCAATTCATCCTATGCCCCAGGATATATCAAAAATGACCTGAATGCGTTGTCTTATCCCTATGCACGTGAAGTCGCTTACAGCGAAGTGTTCCCTGGACGCGAGTTGAACTATGGCGAATCATCGGTCATCCAAACGTTGAACCTCTCATTCTATCCACGCGAGCGTGGCCCGTATAACCTTGACGGCACTAATGTGGATCAGGACGGTTATCTGCTTTATCCCGAGAAACGATGGGGTGGTATCATGCGCAAAATTGATAACACCAATTTCGAACAATCCAACATCGAATACATCCAATTCTGGCTGCTCGACCCGTTCATGGATCCTGAATTGGATAACGATGAAGGTGGCTCGTTATACATCAACTTGGGCGAGGTGAGCGAGGATATATTGAAGGATGGACTCAAGAGCTACGAGAACGGCCTGCCCATCAACAATGATTCGACCAGCGTCAGCACAACAAATTGGGGAAAAGTGTCCTCAATGTCCTCGTTGACCTATGCGTTCGACAATACCAGCGGAGCGCGTGTCCTTCAGGATGTCGGCTTGGATGGCATGAATACGAATGAGGAATTTGAGCACCCGTCGTATAAAGCATTCCTCGACGAGTTGCGTGCGGTATTGCCCGAGTCGACTGTCGCAAGTATGCAGGAAGACCCGTTCTCGCCATTTAGAGACCCGGCAAGCGACAATTACGCGTTCTATCGTCACAACTATTACGACACGAACCATGCCACAATCAACGAGCGTTATAAACACTATAACGGCACCGATGGCAACTCGTTGTCCCAGAGCGATGCGTCCGATGGCCAATACCAGACGTCACGCTCCACGCCTGATGTCGAGGACATCAATCAGGATAATACCCTCAACGAGTATGAACGCTATTTCCAGTATCGTATTGATCTTAACAAAGCCTCGTTGCAGGGGGGTATGACGAAATATGTGACTGACAAGCAGGTGGCCAATGTTCACACCCGTAATGGTGAAACGCAACAGGCCACATGGTACCAGTTCACTATTCCTCTGGCAGATTACGAGAAAAAGGTGGGAAGTATTCAGGACTTCTCCACCATCCGTTTCATGCGCATGTTCATGACCGGTTTCAAAGCGACAACCCACCTGAGGTTCGCTTCGTTGGAGCTCGTGCGTGGAGAATGGCGTAACTACAAGTATAACCTCAACATGCGTGGGGAGCAACCTGCAAATGGTAGCATCAGTATCAACACGGTGAATATTGAGGAGAACGCCTCGCGTGAGCCTGTTAACTATGTGTTGCCTCCTGGCGTGTCACGTATCATCGACAGCGGCCAATCGCAGATCACGCAGCTCAACGAGCAATCCATGCAACTCTCGGTAGATAATCTTGATGCCGGGGATGCCCGTGGCGTGTATCGTAACACTGATCTGGACCTGCGCACCTACAAGCGCTTGCAGATGTTTGTCCACAACGAGGCTACCATCGGCAACGAGTCCAATTTACGAAACGGTGACGTGTCACTGTTTGTTCGCATCGGCTCGGATGTGAAGAATAACTATTATGAGTATGAGATTCCGTTGACAGTGACTCCAGCCGGACGTTACAGCACCAACAGTTCCAGCGACAGGCTCAAGGTATGGCCCGAGGATAACATGCTGGACATCAATCTGGATGTGCTGGTTAACGCCAAAAAGAACCGCAATGCCGACAAGATGGCAGGTGTTGAGGGCGTTGGATATGCTGTGCGCTATCAAGATGTCGATGAGGATCATCCAAATAATAAGGTATATGTGATCGGTAATCCCTCATTGAGCAAGGTGAGAGTGATACTGATTGGTGTGCGCAACAATTCTCCTTCGACCAAGAGTTGTGTCGTTTGGGTGGACGAGTTGCGTGTGACCGACTTTGATAGTGAAGGCGGCTGGGCAGCCAAGGCCTCAATGACGCTCAACATGAGTGACATTGCAACCGTTAATATGGGATTCCACAAGGAGACCGAAGGCTTTGGATCGGTTGACCAGAGTCTGTCGCAACGCCGTCTTGACAATTACGACCAGTACAATGTCGCTGTTCAGACCGATTTGGGACGCTTTATTCCCGAGAAGGCCAAACTCCATGCTCCCATTTACTATTCCTATACCAATGAGAAAATCACGCCCAAGTATAATCCTCTCGATCAGGATGTGAAATTGGATGAATCGCTGGACATCTGTGAGACCAAGGAGCAGCGCGACAGCATCATGGAATATGCCGTAACTCAGCGCACTGCCAAGAGTTTCTCTATCTCAGGCCTCAAATTTGATGTAAAGACGATGAAGAACCCCATGCCGTGGGATCCCGCTAACTTCTCGTTCAGCTACTCATTCAACAAGCAGCACCTCAACGATCCTGAGAATGTGTACGAGAACACCAACGACTACCGTGGTAGCATGCAGTACAGCTGGACACCCTATGCCAAGCCGTTCAAGCCCCTCTCGCATTTCATTGACGAGAAAAACAAGGATATGAAGTTTTTACGTGATTGGGAATTACGTTATCTCCCGACTAATGTGGCTTTCAGCACCAATATCTCACGATATTATTATGAGCAACAGACTCGTAACGAAACGGGCATTGATGTTGAGTTGCCGGTGTCGGTCAGCAAGAATTTCCTTTGGGACAGGCAGTTTGCTTTATCATGGAATTTCACAAAGTCGTTGACGGCATCGTTCAACAGCAACACGACAGCCCACATTATGGAACCTGTGGGACAGGTGAATCGCAAGCTCTTCCCTGATGAGTATCGTGACTGGCGTGACTCGGTGATGAGGTCAATCAAGGATTTCGGAACTCCTTGGGCCTACAACCAGACTTTCACGGTCACCTATAAGGCCCCGTTTAGCCAAATCCCCATCCTGAGCTGGATTACCGCCAATGCTTCCTATAATTCCACCTATCGTTGGGATCGTGGAACCATTGTTGATGAGATTTCATCAGGTAACACCATAGCCAATCAGACAACCCGTTCGCTTGAAGGCCGTTTCGCCCTTGAACAGTTCTATTCCAAGATACCGTACCTCAAGAAAGTGGATGAGCGCTTCACCAGCAAGAATACCAAGCGCTCCAAGGGTGGGCAGAATGCCCAGAAGCGAGAAAAACCCAAAAAATTCAATCGCACCATCAAGCTGAATCCGGATTCCTCAACTGTCATCAACCACAAGTTGGGTGTCAAGAATATCAAAGTGACTGCGACAACTGCTGACAAGGAAGAACAGCCATTCAAGGTTGAGTACAAGGTAATTGACAAGGATAATGTGGAAATCACGACCCTGGGAACCGAGAACCTCAAGTTCTCGATTACCGAGGTGCAAAAAGAAGAACGGCATAATTTCTTGACCGAGACCGCTCAGTACGCCAGCCGTCTCTTGATGAGTGTCCGTGCTGTGAACGTGCGGTGGAAGCACACCACGTCGCTATCGATACCGCAATTCATCCCCGAGATTGGCGATATCTTTGGCCAAACGACCCATTATGATGTCATGTCACCCGGTTTGGACTTCGCTTTCGGCTTTGCCGGTCAATCTTACATTGACAAGGCTTTAGGCCGTGGATGGCTGATGGGAGACCAGACGCAGACAACCCCGGCACTGTATGCACAAACCCATGAATTCAATGCCGAAGTTCAGATTGAGCCTATTGCAGGACTGAAGATCACGCTGACGGGTAATCGAACCGATAACCGAACAAACCAGATTCAGTTCATGTATGAATACCCGACGATTATCTACGGCGGCAGTTATACCAAGACCCATTTGGCACTTGCTACTGCTCTCAAGGGCTTTAAGGCCGATGACAATTACCGTAGCGAGACTTTTGACAAGTTCCTTGAGAACATCCCTGTTGTGGCCGAACGCCTGCAGCAAAAGTACATGGGTACCACCTATCCTGACCGTGGCTTCCTGCAGGGTACAGCAATGGCCGGAAACACTTATAGCTTGGATAATGGTGCCATTAACCAGTCGAGCAGTGACGTGCTGATTCCCGCATTCATGGCGGCCTATTCAGGAAAGAATCCCAATAAGGTTGAACTGAACCCCTTCCCGGGCATTAAGTCGATTTTGCCCAACTGGCGTGTCACTTACGACGGCTTGATGCGCATTCCGTTCTTCAAGAAGATGTTCAAGGCCTTCAACTTGACCCATGCCTATCAGTGTACTTACAGCGTCGGCTCGTTCACATCGTTCAGCGACTGGGTGAGCATTGGAGACGGCTTGGGCTTTACCCAGGATGTGCTGACCAATGGCGCCATCCCGTCATCGCCTTACAATATCGCCTCCATCACCTTGACCGAGAAGTTCGCGCCCCTGGTGGGCTTTACAGCCACATTCTTCAACGACATCTCGCTCAATGCGCAGTATGACGATCAGCGCACCTTGACGCTCAACTCGTCGGCAGGACAGCTCGTAGAAGCATCTGCCAAGTCGTTTACGCTGGGCGGCAGCTATAAGATCGCTAACTTCAATCAGGTCCTCAAGCTCAAAACCAAACAGCAAAACGTTAACAATGACCTCACGTTCAATCTGAATGTGAAGATGTCAAGCAACTCCTCGCTCATCCGCAAGATTGAGTCCAATACTGCACAAGCGACGAATGGTACCCGCACGTGGGCCGTCAATTTCACTGCCAATTACGTCGTGAGCAAGCGCATCACTCTGGGCGCCTACTTCGACTATCAGAGCAACATGCCGCTTGTTTCCACCACATCCTATCCCACGACAAACAGCAACTATGGCTTGTCCATTAACATGTCACTTGTCAAATAGGTTATTATGTTATTGAGTCTCGTTGTATATACATGTACTGCTCTCGTAATGGCTTGGCTGGGATGGCATGTCGGGCAACGTGAGCAGCGTGTTTTAGCTGCGGGTGGTCAACAGTTGCCGCTGTGGTCATGGGAGATTCTCGCATCGATTCTCATCTATGTGATGGTATCGGCCCTGCGGTGGCAGACGAGTTGGGACTACAACATGTACTACAATCATTATGTGGCCATGCAGTCCCTGGGCGAGTATTCACGTGAGAATTTTGAGCCCGGTTTCTCGCTTGTCACCCATGTGATGAGCAAGGCGGGTATGCATTTCGCGTTCTACTTTGCGTTCTGGGCTCTGGTGCAGATTGTGCTGATTTTCTATGCCCTCAGGCAGCGCAAAGTGCTGCTGCCGTGGCTGGCGCTATGCATATTCTTGGGACCCTATTACATCTTCTGGATGGGGTTCGTCCGTCAGTCGGTGGTCGAGGCCCTCTTTGTTGTCATGGTGGAATTCATCGTGAGGCGCAAGTTCTGGTGGTATCTGCTGCTGTCGTTGGTGGCAGTTTCCATCCACAAGATGTGTGTGCTGTTCATTCCGCTGTATTTTGTCCCGCTCATTCCGACAGGTAAACTCAATAACCGATGGTTGCCGTTTGCATTGATAGCCCTGTGCATTGCGTTGGGGTCGTTCCCTCAGTGGATCAAATGGGCCTTCGACCGCATCGGTCAGTTTGCCGAGGTGTTGGGTTATGGCCACTATCACCGCCTGTTTGCGTCCCATAATCTGGAGTATGCGTTTCGTTCGGTGATAGGCCCGGCGCGCTTGATGCCATTGATTTCATGCCTTGCCATGATCTGGTTTTATCCGGCAATCAAGGAGATGTTTAACGGGGACCGCTATCTGTCGGCCATCTATCGTTTTTCCATTGTGTATATGGGTTACATCAACCTGTTTGCTAACACGACCCAGTATTTGGCACGGCCGGGCGAACTGATGAGGACATGCTTTGTCTTCATGTTGTGTTATCTCCTGTACTATCTGTGGAAGAAACGTCAATGGCTGCCCTTTGCTGTCGTAGCCATGTGCAATTTCTATTATGTCTTTTATGAATTGTATAAAGCCTACAGTATCGGCGGCAGTATCTACATGCCTGAGCTATATCATACCTTCCTTCTCTGACGTTCAGAAGCCATACGAATAACAAGAAACTCGCCTCTGTAAAAGGGACGAGTTTCTTGTTGTTGAAAGGGGAGTCTTTTACTCCTTCTTGCCGCCGAACTTGTTGTAGCTGATGTTTTCCTCTTTGAACTTGTTCTTGGGCTCCGGAGTCTCGTCGGGATATCCAACACGAACCACTGCCACGGGAACGATGTTATTCGGGCAGTTCAGCACGTTGGCGACCTCAGCAACACGCTCCATGGCGGGATAAACACCGGTCCAAACAGCGCCAAGCCCCAGGGCGTGAGCAGCAAGCAGCAGGTTCTCGGTAGCTGCCGATACGTCTTCTACCCAGAAGTCGGGCAACTTCATTTTGCCGTCAGGCATCGAAGTCTTGTCAGTGTCACCGCACACGGCAATCAGCAACGGTGCGTTGGTGGGTTGTTTGCCTGCCAGCAGGCCGATGGTCTGTTTGTCAGTAATGACAATAAAGTGCCAGGGCTGCAGATTCACGGCTGTGGGTGCTGCCATGGCGGCCTTGAGCATGATGTCAATCTTCTCCTGCTCGACGGGCTGGTCCTTGTATTGGCGGATACTCGTACGAGTCATGATGTTCTCGATAGCGGCCTGGCCGTTATCGACTGTGGCAGCTTCCTTGTTCTCATCAGTGCCTTGGGTTGTACATGCACCTAAGGCCAGCAGGGCGATAGCCATTGCAAAAACTAAATTCTTCATTATCTTCAAGGGAATTATAGTGAATAAAAACGGTTATTTCGTCAAGATATCATAAAAGGTCTTGGGCAGGGCAACGTTGTCGAGGGGTAGGGCGTCCTTGAATAGGGGAGCGATGTCCTCGTCAACAAAGCCCGCGATGCCACACCCGATGCGTGTCACATAGAAGTACAGGTCGGGCCTGGACTTGGCGAACCCGATGAACTCGTCAACATAGGGCTTGATGGTCTCCACGCCGCCCTGCATGGTGGGTATGGCATAACTTTGTCCTTGCAGGCCGACACCTTGGCCCCATACCGCACCAAACTGGTTCATGGCTGCACGGGCGGCTCCAGCGCCATGAAAACCGCTTAAATTGCTGCCGAATACAAACACTTCGTTAGGAGCTAACTCCCTGATCATCCCGGGGGTAAACCTTCCCAGGGATCCGATTCTTGTCTTATTGCTTTCTTCCATAGTCAAATAAACTCTTTATATCTCTTTGCTGCAAAGGTACTTCTTTTTATGGCGAAAGTCAAGAAATTGGCATTGTTTTTGCTAATGTAAATTAAAATCGGCTTGGAGAGTTTGTATCTGTAAATAATTATGTATCTTTGCACCCGCTAAAAATCCGACATGAGTATCTGGCATAACATATTCTGTGTGATAACCGCCCCAAAATACGGGTGGGAGGTCATCAATGAGTCCAACATCCCCACAGGTAAGGTGCTGCGCAGCGCCTATCTGCCCCTGTTGTGTGTGTTGGCCCTGTCGTGCTTTGTCCCCATGATATATGACCATACGATTTCCTTTTCCAGGTCGTTGATGACGGGAATCGTGCTATTCTCGACCTACTTTATCAGCTACTATATCATTATATACCTCTTGGGAGGCTTTTATCCTGAATTGGTCAAAACCGAGGGTGCATCGGCACGTCTCAACGATTATATCCTGTACAACCTTATCTTCCTGGTGCTGTTGATGATCCTGCGCAACCTGCTGCCCAGTGATTTCACACCGGTCCTGTTCCTGATGGTCTATCTGCCATGGATGGCCTATCGTGGTACCGATCACTTGTTTGTGAAAAAGAACAAGGTTGCCAAGTTTGTTGTCATCTCATCTGTCTTGCTGCTGGGATTGCCCATTGTGCTCAAGGCCTTATTGGGATTGTTAATCGTTTAACTTATAAGGCTATGGCAAGGAACAATAACCATCAGAATACGGTAAATATCAAAAACCGCAAGGCAACCTTCGACTATGAGATAGTCGAGACTTATACTGCGGGCATTGTGCTCACCGGTACCGAGATTAAATCAATCCGGCAAGGTAAGGTGGGCCTCACCGACACTTACTGCATGGTCATCAATAATGAGATTTGGGCCAAAAACATGTACATTGCCGAGTACAGTTTTGGCTCTTATAACAACCACACTACGCACCGCGACCGCAAGTTGCTGCTCAACCGCAAGGAAATCCGCCGCATAGCCAGGGACTGCATGCAACCCGGCTTCTCGATTGTACCCTTGAGGTTGTTTATCAACGAACGTGGACTGGCAAAGCTCGTCATCGCTCTTGCACGAGGCAAGCGCCAATACGACAAGCGCCAGAGCATCAAGGAACGCGAGGACAAACGCACTATCGACCGTATGTTCAAGCAGTAAAGTATCGATGGCAAAAAGCAAAACAGGTTGGCTTATCATTGTGGTAAGCCAACCTGTTTTTATCCCTAATTTTCGTTAGGGGGACAATAAACACGACATCCATCAACTATAGATTAGAAAAAAATCATTACTTTTGCAGTAATCATCAATTATTGGAATTCATTTTAAAAAATCTATCTGATTATGAAAGGTTTACGACAAATCATGCTTATGGGTTGCGCAATCATCGCTCTTGTTGCTGCAGCCGAACAACCTGACCCGATCATCTCATCGATTAATGAGGCCTATCAGCAGGCTAAAGAGTCCATAAAGAAGAACAAAGGGATGGGCAACGAGATGGTGAGCACGTTTGATTATACTGTCCGCGGTGAAGGTAAGACTACCGAGAAGCTCCACTTCTTTTACAACACCGTCCAGGGCACCTATTGGCTGGGTGAAGACGATGACAGTGATCCGCATTTCTTCTATTATCCCTTGTACTTCGTCACCCGCAGTTACAATATCGGTAAAAAGAAATACTACGAGGAATATCTTTTCGACTCCTCGTCTCAACAGCTGTTGTTCGCTTTAACCCAAGACTACGATGAAAACGGCAAATGCTTCGATCGTCGCTTCTACTTCCACGACGGAAGCATCTACCATGTTATCGGTCCTGCCGCCACATCATTCATGCAGGATATGGTCATCTATCAGGCCAATGATCTGAGGCTTGCTTTTGACTTCCTGATCCGCAATCCAAAAGAATAACAGCCGTTAATACGTGTAAGCATAAAAAGAGAATAGTCAATAGCGGGCGGATGACCCAACTAATTGACTATTCTCTTTTTTTTAATATCTACTATCTGATATCTATTATCCCAGGAAGCCCAGGAGGACACCTGCGGCAACTGCCGAACCAATCACACCGGCCACGTTGGGACCCATGGCGTGCATGAGCAGGTAGTTGCTGGGATCGGTCTTCAAGCCCTGGTCGTTGCTGATGCGGGCAGCCATAGGCACGGCCGATACACCGGCGTTGCCAATGAGCGGGTTCAACCTCTTGCTCTTGGGCAGGATGAGGTTGAAGATCTTCACGAACAGCACACCCGAGCAGGTGGCGATGACAAAGGCACAGAAGCCGAGGAAGAAGATAAAGATGGTCTCCTTGGTCAGGAACTGCGAAGCCTGGGTCGATGCACCTACCGTCATACCAAGCAGGATGGTCACGATATCGGTCATCGCGTTGCTGGCGGTATTGGCAAGACGCTTGGTCACGCCACTCTCACGCAGCAGGTTGCCGAAGAACAGCATACCCAGCAGAGGAATTGCCGAAGGCACCACGAAGCAAGTGAGCAGCAAGCCGAAGATGGGGAAGATGATCTTCTCCAGCTGGCTGACCTTGCGGGCGGGCTTCATGCGCATCTTGCGTTCCTTCTCGGTCGTGAGCAGGCGCATAACGGGCGGCTGGATCACCGGCACGAGTGCCATGTAGCTGTAGGCACTCACGGCAATCGCACCCATCAGGTTGGGAGCCAGTTTCGACGACAGGAAGATGGCTGTGGGGCCGTCAGCACCACCGATGATGGCGATGGCACCGGCCTGGTCGGGCATAAAGCCCAGAGCCAAGGCAATCATGTAGGCACCGAAGATGCCGAACTGTGCTGCAGCACCCACAAGCATCAGCTTGGGGTTGGCAAGCAGGGCACTAAAGTCGGTCATCGCACCAATGCCCAGGAAGATGAGCGGCGGGTACCATCCGTTGCGCACACCTTGATACAAGATGTTAAGCACAGACCCCTCCTCATAGATGCCGATCTCGTTGCCCGGCTGGAACGGAATGTTTCCAATCAGGATACCGAAGCCGATGGGCACGAGCAGCATGGGCTCAAAATCATGTTTGATGGCGAGGTAGATAAAGAACAGACCCACCAAAATCATGATCAGGTTAGTGTAGTCAAAGTTGTAGAATCCGGTAAAATGCCAGAAATCCAGCAACTTGGTGAACAGGAAATTGTCAAGCAGTACCATAATCAGGTGTCAATTTAACCAATTACCATGATTGTGTTACCCTCGAGTACCGAATCCTCCTTCGATACCTCGATGCTCTTGACAACACCGTCAACGCCGGCATGGATCTCGTTACCCATTTTCATGGCTTCAAGGATGCATACCACGTCGTCGGCCTTAACCTGCTGACCTTCCTTGACAAAGATTTCCTTGATTACGCCAGGCAGCGGGGACTCGATCACGTGACCGCCAGCGGCGGCGGGAGCGGCCTTGCGGGCTGCGGGCTTGGGAGCGGCGGCAGGAGCGTCGCTCACGGCAACGCGCTTGACAGCGGGAGCGGCCTTGGGCTGCTCGGGCAACTCTACGTCATAGGCCACACCGTTGACTTGAATGTGGGCAATATTACCCTCAATGTTATCGACGGCAACATTATACTCGTTACCATTGATCTTATATTTATATTCCTTCATTAGTCTTAAGTTTTTAGTTCTTAGTTTTTAGTTGTAAGCAATGACACATGTTGAGGCAACGGTAATCATACTTAAAACTCACAACTTAAAACTTACAACTGATTGGTTATTATTTCTTGATAACGGGTATTTCACGCATCAGACCGGTTTTGCCGGCCCATGCCGAACCGTCACGAGGACTTAAGGTCAGCACGCCGCTCTCGTTGTCGTGGGCGTTGAGGTGCTGATACAGGGCAAAGCAGATGGCAGCCATCGTCTCGCCGTTGACGTCACCCGTAGCGGGAACGCTGGCGGCAGGAGCGGCAACAGGTGCAGCGGCTTCCTCCTTTTTGTCGTCCTTCAGGTTGCGGCTGGCGAACTTGCCGAACAACTTAAAGCAGATATAAAGGAGCGCCAGTGCACTGAACACTACCGACATCGCCAGCAAGGCAATCCAGTAACCATGAGGATCTTTCTCGTGGAAGGCCTCGATGTTCTCGTTCACCTCGCGGATGTTGTAGTTGCCCTTGGTAATGGCAGTCTCGATTGTGCTGTTATCCTTGACCGTCCAGATGGAATCGGCGGGAATCGCGTCATTCAGGATGCTGGGAAGACGACCCTCGGCCTTTACGGCATAGGTCTCGCCCGGATTCAGCGTGGCGGGAATCGTCACGTCATCAACCAGGTCTCCATTCACGTCATAGAGGGCGATATAATTGTCCTTGCCGGCGGTAAAAGTGAAAGGCATGTGGAAAGTACCTGCCTTAGGTGTGCCGTCGGCTTCCATGACAAAGTGGGAGCGGGGTGCTATCTTGGTGTTGCGCTCGTCGCCACGGGGAATCTCATAGATGTCCATGGGGCGTTCCTTGCACAACTCAATCAGCACCTTGTTGGGTTTCATGTTGGAAGTGTCGGTCACCGCCTTGATGTGATTCGTGATCTCGTCACGGCTCAAGGTGGTGATGAACATCTTCTCGACGGCAACAGTGCTGTAGGACGAGTTGTAGAACTCTACCCAGCCGTTGCCGTCCGTGCTGTCCTGTTGTACCATAATCTCGTTGATGCGCACGTTCTTGCGCTGCGCCATGGTGGGCAGGGCGAGAATTGCGCACATCAGCAAGAGTGTCAATGCTCTTTTACTCATAACAGACTGCATTGATGGATTACAAGGGTATATTGCCATGTTTCTTGGCAGGATTGGTCAACTTCTTGGTGCGGAGTACTTCCAGGGCGCGGATCACGCGGAAACGGGTGTTCCTGGGCTCAATCACGTCATCAATGTAGCCATAACGGGCTGCGTTGTAAGGCGTGCAGAAGAGGTTGTTGTACTCGTCCTCCTTGTCCTGGACGAATTTCTTGCCGGCTTCGAGGAGTTCCTTGGCCTTGGCTTCATCGCCTGCTTCCTTGGCCTCATCAGCCTGCACCTTGAAGTTCTTGCTCTCCTTGGCGTAGAGAATCTCGGCGGCACCGGCAGCACCCATCACGGCGATTTCGGCGCTGGGCCAAGCGTAATTCAAGTCACCGCGCAGCTGCTTGCAGCTCATTACGATGTGCGAGCCGCCGTAGCTCTTGCGCAGGGTAACGGTTACCTTGGGAACAGTAGCCTCGCCATAGGCGTACAGCAACTTGGCGCCGTTCATGATGACGGCGTTGTACTCTTGTCCTGTACCGGGCAGGAAGCCGGGAACGTCAACAAGGGTTACCAAGGGGATATTGAAGGAGTCGCAGAAGCGTACGAAGCGGGCGCCCTTCTTCGAAGCGTTCACGTCAAGCACACCTGCCATGCAGTTAGGCTGGTTGGCGACAACACCTACCGACTGGCCGTTGAAGCGGGCAAAGCCCACGATAATGTTCTTGGCGAAGTCCTTGTGAACCTCCAGGAACTCACCGTTATCGACGATGGCGCTGATGACCTGATACATGTCGTAGGGATCGTTGGCGCTCTCGGGGATGATGTTGTTCAGGGCATCCTCCACGCGGTCGATGGGATCGGTGCACTCAACACGGGGAGTCTCTTCCATATTGTTGCTGGGCATGTAGCTCAACAGCTGACGGATGATGGTGATGGCCTCTTCCTCGGTCTCAGCGGCAAAGTGTGCCACACCGCTCTTGCTGGCATGCACACCGGCACCACCCAGCTGCTCTTGGGTCACGTTCTCGCCTGTCACGGTCTTAACCACCTTGGGGCCGGTCAGGAACATGAAGGAGATACCCTTGGCCATGATGATGAAGTCGGTCAGGGCAGGGGAGTAAACGGCACCACCGGCACAGGGGCCGAGAATGGCGCTGATCTGGGGAACCACACCCGATGCGTTGATGTTACGCTGGAAAATCTCGGCATAGCCGGCCAGGGCGTTCACGCTCTCCTGGATGCGGGCACCACCCGAGTCATTCAGGCCAACGACAGGTGCACCCTGCTTCATGGCCAGATCCATTACCTTACACATCTTCAATGCCATGGTCTCACCCAGTGAACCGCCAATAACGGTGGCATCCTGAGCAAACACATAGACCAGACGGCCGTCAACGGTACCGAAACCGGTTACAACACCGTCGCCATCAAAGGTTTTCTTGTCCATGCCGAAGTTGGTGCAACGGTGCTGGACAAACATGTCCAGTTCCTCGAAGCTACCCTCGTCAAGGAGCATGTTGATGCGTTCACGGGCAGTGAATTTGCCCTTCTCGTGCTGCTTGGCAATAGCCTTCTCGCCACCGCCCAGGCGTGCTTTCTCGCGACGCTCGATCAGCTCTTGGATTTTATCTAATTGTTTTCCCATGTCGATTTGGATATTACTTATTGGGATTCTCGCAAAGCTCTAACAGTGCGCCACAAGTGGTCTTGGGGTGAAGGAAGGCGATATTCAGGCCCTCAGCGCCCTTACGGGGCTGTGCGTCGATAACGCGGCCACCCTTCTCCTGTACCTCGTTCAATGCGTTCTGAACGCCATCCTCAACGGCAAAAGCAACGTGCTGGATGCCACCACGGCCACCGTTCTTCTCGATGAACTTGGCGATAGCGCTCTCGGGGCCAGTAGCCTCCAGGAGCTCAATCTTGGTCTGGCCAACCTGGAAGAAGGCGGTCCTTACCTTTTGGTCAGCAACTTCTTCAATTGCAAAGCACTTGAAGCCCAGCATGTTCTCATAGAAAGGAATAGCCTCCTCGAGCGAGGTAACGGCGATTCCTACATGTTCGATGTGCGAAATGTTCATAACTTTCTGGTTTTTAAATAATTATTTATTTGAAATACGTAATTCTCAAAATATCGCACAAAATTACAAAAAATATCTTTTAAATAATGTGGTCATCAGCCTAAAAACAATCATTGTATATGCAAAAAAAATGTTTTAAACATTCTGAAGACTATATAGCGTCAAAAAAGACCGCGACACGTGCCACAGTCAGTCACTTATGGATGAAAAAGAAAGGATAGTGCGTTTTACTACTTCAAACGGAACATATATCCCAGCGTGACCGTGATGGTCATGGAATTGGAGCTGGAAAAGATGTCGGTCTTGTGGTTGGGGAAGACGTCGGTCAATCCGTAGTAGAAACGGCCCTCTAACAATAGGGAATGTTTAGGATTGAGGTTGAGTTCCATGCCCGCACCGCCACAAATGCCGTAATCGAGCTTGTTCTTGACTTTCAATGTCATTTGCTCAATATGGCGGTTGTCGTTGATGAAATAATCCAGGCCAGCGGCATCCTGATAAGAAAAGTTGGACTTAATGCCGTCGCCGAGCATCACATTGATCTCAGGCCCCAGATTAAAGAATCCTTTAACCCGCTGGTTCCCAAAGAAAATGTGGGTCATAATCGGCAATTCAAGATATGTGAGACGATGGCTGTAGTTGTAGTCACTCTCATCAAATGCCTCCTTCCAGCCACGCTGGATCACGTTGAGCTCAGCAACAAGTCCATAATTTTTCTCCTCAATATAACGGAACATCGCACCGACTGTCATGCCCGGCAGCATCGCTTGCTGCACAGTGGGGTTGAAGTTGACACGTGATAATGACATGCCAGCCTTGCCACCAACGGCAATCGTCCCTTCGTAATGGGTTTGTGCCGAAGCGAGCAGTGCTGCCAGTGCCGTTAAGAGGAAAAAGATGCGCCTCATTTCACATGGACGGTAATCTGGTGATCAGTCGAGAAGTGGACAACCTCGATGGCTTGATTGGTGTAACCGCGCCAGTTGTTCCCGCGTTCCCAGCGGAAACTCGTCTGAATACCTTTGTAGAGCGGTGTCTCGTCATCAATAATGCCATCTACACCCAGAGATTTGAGCAGGTACATACCCGTGTCATAACCCATAATGGCCATATTGGGAACCGCTGACAACGGCTCTCCGCCAAAGTTGGTCTTATAAGCACTCTCCAGATCGCGGGTACGGAATCCCTTTGCATTAAAGAATCGCGTGAACATATAGGTATCAACATCCTGAAGGTCTGTCTGATAGTCCTTGAGGTAAAGCACATACTCAGGGTAAGCAATCAACGACAGATCGCAGTCAAACCGCTCGCTCTTGACCTGCTTGAGCGCTTTGATATATTTCTTGATCAAAGTCTTGTCGCCCGATGAGGGAATGAAAACATACTTGGAACCGGGATCCATCTGGTTAGATATGTCGTTGTAAGTAAGCTCACCGTTCACGTTGATGGTTGCCGTGGAATACTTCTTGCGGTTGATGTGCGTGCGCATGTGTTCAAACATCTCCTTGTCTTCCTCACTGGAGGCGTTCAGGAAGATCACATTATAGCCCTTGAATTGCTCATCAAACCACCTCATCACATCATGCATCATCTCGTTGGTAGGAGTGTTGACCTGATAGACGTATGGGTTGTCGAGATAATCCTCGTTCTTGGTAGTGAAGCAATTCATCACAGGCACAGCATTGGCTTTGCCGAAGGCATTGATTCTGGCCAATTGTTGGGGCTCACTGGGAGCAATAATCATGTTCATGGTCCTGAGTTCAGGCAAGGCGAGAATACTGTCAGTTACATTCAGGTTGTGCTGGGTATCATAGACCTTGAGGTTGATGTGCTTGTCCGTGATGCGGCTCACACTGTCCATCGCCAATAAAAAGCCCTTATAGTAGTCTGTATAAAGGTAGGCCTGTTTGGGCGGTGCGCTCTTGTGCAGCTGGAAAGGCAGCACCAGTGCGATATTCACCTCGTTCTCAAGCCTTTTGGCAACCAGATTATCATACAAGTCCTGCATGCGGGGCTCATAATAATTGCGGAGTTCCTCGATGGGAATGGTGGCCATCTCGCCGTTTACACGCTCGGTAAAGGGTTTGGGCAGGATTATGGTCTTGCCTTTCTTGACCTTCTTCAAGTCAGGATTGGCCGCCTTAAGCTCTGCTTCGCTGATGCCGTTGTCGTTGGCAATGGAGGCGTAAGTCTCGCCGCGTTGAACTTCATACTTATAGTTGCGGCGGCCCGTACGCTCATAGATGAAGGGCAGGGCAGAGTTGCTGACCACTTTCACTTTGGCTCCGGGGATGTATTGGTAGGGTTTCAATCCAGGGTTAGCCGTAATGATGCCTTCGATCGAGGAATTGTATTGTTTGGCAAGGCTAAAAATGTCCTCGCCTTCCTTGATCTGATGGTAAACGACTTCTACGTCTTGTGTCTGAATTGATGCCGGGGTGGAATTATTGTTGAAAGCGTTGGCCACTTGCTGGCTGGCATTGACGGCAGAAGCGGTCGGAATAATCAGCTTTTGGCCTATTTTAATGCCGTTTTCAGAGCCTGGATTAGCTGCGATGAGCGCATCCACAGTCACGCCGTACTTCTTGGCCAGGCCATAAAGCGTCTCGCCCTGTTCCACAACATGCACCTCGTTGGATGGAGCAGTATTGACTCGAGCAGCTGTGGCGGTATTGGCATTTCCCTCGATCGGGAAATACAATATCATGCCACTGGTGATACCGTCAGCGGCATCGGGATTGTTTTTAATAATGTAGTCCTTGGTAATCCCTAATTTTGCGGCAATGTCATAGATGCTCTCGCCGGCACTGGTGTCGTAGCGGTAGAATTCCTGGCCGCCGATCTGTGTACGTGGCAGATTCATTTGGGCCTGTACCGCAGTGGCGAGAAGTGCCAATACGGCAAAAACAATAATATTTTTAGCTTTCATAATCAATATATTGTCTTGTAGTACTTAAAGCAATGGTTGAAATATTAGACTCGTTTTTGGGCCTAATAATTTGGCAAATTTACTGTTTTTTGGCCGAAAAGGCAGGAATTCTGCTGCAAAAAAACAGAAAAATTTACTTGGGATTAACAACCCGATCACCGATAATGGCAGCCAACTGATGTCTCACGTGGTATAAATCCTGTAGTTGTTCCATCAACTTGGGCTGCTCCTCAATTGGAGCCTGGGCGATTTTTGCCTTGATTTCGTTGATGCGCAGCACAAGCAGGGCATTCTTCCAATTATAGAGCCGTGCGGGCACAAGGGTCAGCAATTTATCCCGCTCCTCGATAATGACAGCAAACTGAGTGTGGATTTTGCTCAATTGGGGCAGATTGTCGGCTGCGAGGTCACAGGCAAGTTGACGTACCGGATCATCATCCAACGAACAGAGGATTTTAATCAGATAATCACTGCTGAATTCATTGAGTTCCTCCTTTGCACGTACATTGGCTCGGGCAGTTGCGGCTTTCTCTTTGCGCTCCTGTGCATTAATGAGTGCTGTACTGTCGAATGCTTCAGGTTCATCGGCATCGAGACGCTCCATTTCTTGGGCTATGTACTGCTTAGTCCTCTCCTCAAGCTGGGCGGTAAATACCTCGAGATCTTGATAGTAGGGGGTGATATACCGCTTGGCGATATCAAAAGTGCGGCGGTATAGCGGGTTGCTGAAACTCATCTTATCCAGCAGCAACTCGTTATTGATGTGCTCAAGCACTGTGGTGTGCCTAACAGTCCCGTCCTCATATTCGGTATCAGCCAGGTAACACATACCGTAATTGACCACTAACCTGATGATTTCACGCTCCTGAGCATCGACATCAGCAGCCCCGCTTGCCGAGCGGCCGGAAATGGGTGCTATTTCATCTGGGGTGAGCTGTTCAACTGTTTCATCAACAGGCACATCAGCGGGATGTGGCGCATCAATGTTGACAGGGGGCACGCCTTCGCCTTGTGTGGCTAAACGCTGTTCCCGGGCTTGCTGTTGCTGTCGTTCTTTACGCCATTGCTCGATATACTTGCCACGGTACTGCTTTATCTGCCTAAGGATGGTTTTCTCATCCATGCCGAACAGGTTGCTGCATTCTTTGGCATAGACCATTCGGGCAATTTCATCAGGTATGATGGCAATGGACTTGACAACATCGGTAATGGCGGCTGTGCGCTTGATCGGGTCGTTTTGCGCATCCTTAAGTACCACACTGGTCTTGAAGTTGATGAAATCCTCCTCATTCTGCTTGATGTATTCCTCTACTTCAGTATGACTGTGGGCACGCACAAAGGTGTCAGGATCGTCCTCGGGAGGCAGAGGCAACACCTTGATATTCAGTCCTTCCTTGAGCAACATATCAACTCCACGTATGGCCGCTTTTACACCCGCCTCGTCACCATCAAACATCTCGGTTACATTGTTTGTGAAACGACGAATGGCATGGATGTGCCCCTCGGTAAGCGCTGTGCCCGACGAGGCAATGACATTCTTAAAACCGGCTTGGTGCATCGAAATAACATCGGCATAACCCTCCACAATGAAACATTTCTCCTGTTTGCTGATCTCACGTTTTGCCTGGTACAGGCCGTAAATGACATCACGCTTGGAATAGATGGCCGATTCCGGAGAGTTGACATATTTGGCAACGTTCTTGTCTTTCTTGAGCGTTCTGCCGCCAAAGGCGATAACCTTACCTGCGATATTCATGATGGGAAACATGACTCGGCCCCTGAAGCGGTCATGACCGCCACGGTCATCAGGGATACACAGGCCGACATCAAACAAAAGTTGCGGATTAAAGCCCTGGGCAACAGCGGAGTTATAGAAATCGGCATATCCCTCGCTCGAGTATCCCAGCCTGAATTCACGTATCGTAGCATCATTAAACCCCCTTTCCTTGAAGTAGGAGAGTCCGATGTCCTGACCAGCCTGTGTCTCGTGTAACTGCTTTTCAAAATAGTCACATGCCCATTCGTTGAGCATGAGCATGGCCTCCCGCTCGCTCTGTGCCTGCTTTTCGTCATCTGTGAGCTCTTTTTCGTGTATCTCAATATGGTATTTGCGGGCGAGATAACGCAACGCCTCAGGGTAACTGAGCTGCTCATGCTTCATGATGAAGTTGACCGCACTACCGCCTTCACCACAGGCAAAGCACTTGCAAATGCCCTTAGCACGTGACACGTAAAATGATGGCCGACGATCGTTGTGGAACGGGCACAGGCCAATCCAGTTGGCGCCACGCCGTTTGAGGCTCACAAAGTCGCTCACCACGTCGACGATGTCGGCAGCGTCAAGAATCTGTTGTACTGTATTGTGGTCAATCATCTCTTTATCATTGAATTATTCGGGTTTAATGCCACATACGGCATCAGGAATCAGCGCCTGGTCAACAGTGGATATACCATGGAGCCTTAATTCCATTGCGTCTTCCTTAAAAGCAGCTCTGAATTTGTGAGTGTCACCATCCATGCTTCGCAACGACTCGCGGTATGACTCGATAGCATGTTGGGGCTCTCCTTGGCACAACAGCACGTGGCCGCGGTTCAGGTAATCCTGGGGCGAGGGTTTGTCGTCATGAATGATACGGTCATAGTAGTCTATCGCCCGATCATAGTCGTTTAACAAGAACGAACACCATGCGATAGGCCGCCAGGCGCGATGTTTTGCATCGTGCATCAGATCGGCTTTGAAATATTGCTGGAGAGCTTCGTTGGTTCGGTTGAGCTCCAGCAGGATGTGTCCTATCGTCAACGTCAGTGAAACACTCTCGGGAATGATGCTCTCGGCGCAGCGGTAATATTCAAGCGCCGTCTCTAACTTGCCAATAGCCCGATAACAGGACGCCATGTGACGGATGTTCCATGCATCGTCTTCATGCATCAACTCATATCTTTTATAATAATTGAGAGCTTGCTCTGGTTTTCCGGCATTCTGATAGGCAAAACCTATCTTCTGATAGATGTGGTCGTCATTCACATCATCCATTCCTTCAAGCCGCGTAAAACAGTTGATGGCGTCATCGTAGAACTGGTTCTTGAAATAGAGTGTGCCCAGTAACTCCAGCACATGGGGGTCCCGTGTTACCTGGACCAAGGGTAGGCAATCGGTCATGTCAAGCCCGGCGAGATCCATCACGGCAATGAATTCCCGACGTCGAGAGAACAGCTTGAAAAAGCGGTATAAGTCCTGAATAAAAGCATTGACGATACTTACTCGCTGTTTGCTGTTATCAGGCAATTCAGCTTGCCGTGCCTCATTCAGGGCGGCATTTTGCTCCTCGAGTTGGGCCGACATCAACGAGCGTTGCGAATCGGGTAGGGCGCCCAGTGACAGACAGAAGGAATACTTGTCGCTGTTGCACAAGTAGGGTGCATGCTGCACCACCTCGGCCAGTGACAGCTTGTCGGCACCCAGATTCTCCAGCACTGTCGAATGGGCGGAATAGAAGGGCAGAAACCAATTGCTCAAAGTCTTAAAGAACGGGAACGTCTTTAAGTGGGCAAATGTGGCGATAAACACGTCGCTGCCCTCGAGCTGCATGGCGTTGAACTCTTCAATCTTGCGGGTCATTCCCGACTGATCCAGCCATTCTTGCCATTCAGGGTTTGCCTCGATATCGCTCAAATCAATGATTTGGGTGTCCTTGTCTTTGAGTTTGTCAATGATGTCCGGCCTCATCTTCATGATGTTGGGGATCAGGTCATCACGCACGCGATGCTTGACATTCTCGGTGTTGCGGGAGCGGGCGAGCTGTACCTGGATGCTCCAAACGTCTTGTTTGAAATCAGGCATATCAAGCATTGCATCTATCCTCGTACGAATGGCTCGTGACGATGCCGTGCGGCGTCTGTGTGCCAGCATGGTCAGCATCGCACATGCTAAAGCCCGCAATTGTACCTGCGGATCATCGCTCATTGAATAGGCCTCAAGCAGGATAAGCAATTTGTTTTCATCATAAAACTTCATCAAACCCAGCATCAACGCGGAGACAAGCAGACAACGCGTGTGGACGGGCAAGATGTCACCGTTGATGCACAACCTCAGTGTACTGGCATCATCGTTTGAGAGAGGAAATGATGACCATATCCTGTTGAATAATTTCGTTTCGAGTGCTTCAGTCTCGTGCAATCGTGACAAAATGACATGACTATCACCTTGCTCAGCATTGGCTGACTGCAGCAGTGCCAATTCTTTCAACGATTCACGATACTCCTCAACAATGCTCACTAGGGACGTGCTGCCCAGTTCACGGCGTCTGGTGTAAAACACGTCTGGACTGACTCGTTCCAGCAATCCCATGTAACACTGGTCATTGAGGGTGTATAATGATTGGCGAATACCCGACAGGATCTCATCTCGTTGGGGATCCATCACGCCTTGTTCAAGATAACTGAGCATGAAGGTATAAGACATGCGCAGGCGAACCAGCTCATCGTTCATGTCGGCACGGCCATACTCTGCGATAAGTAGCGCTAAATGCCCTAACGCGTCATTAATAGCCGCCTCGTCGATACATTGAGTCGTTGACTGGTGTTCTTTCTCTATTTCTTGTAATGTCATCGGTTGTCTAGCATGAAAGTTTGCCCCAAAAACAGCAAATACCATGCAAAATTAACAATAATTGCATTGAAAAACGAATTTTCTGAGCGAATAATGTTGATTATAGAAAAATTTCCTTAATTTTGCCGCAGATTATTCACTAACTAAATAAAAGAAAGATTATGGTTATTCAACGCATCCAATCTCTTTACTTGATTATCGCCGTGATTTTAATGGTGGTATTTGCTTTTTTCCCCGCTCTGACGTTCGAGTTGGCTGATAAGACGGTCCTCTATGGCGCACTTGAAACCGGACGGGCAGGTAATCTGCACATCAACCCGTTGTTATTCACGTTGATAGCTCTTATCACCTTCCTTGCAATTGTTGATATTTTCCTGTATAAGAATCTTCAGCGTCAGATGACTGTATGCTTTGTTGACATCATCATTGGCTTGGCGATGCTTATCGCTATTGGAATTCAGGCATTTGTCGTTGGTAATCGTGAGGGTTGGACGGTATCGTGGCAGTTGTATGTGTTAATGCCTGTGTTGTCTATTATCTTCCTGATGATGGCTCACAAAGCCATGTCTCGCGACAAGAAGAAACTTCTTGATGCCGACCGCCTGCGTTAATGTTGGCAGCCCCGGGAGGATTCTTTACATCAACATGTCTTAATATCTTAATACCGCTATTTTATTGCGATGGTTACGGCAATGATCATCATCTTTGTAATCGGCTATGTGCTGATTGCATTGGAGCACCCATTACACATGAATAAGGCGACTTTCGCCTTGATCACGTGTGGTATTTTGTGGTCTATTTATGCCATCATGGGTCATGACCCGGAGATGCATGAGGCCATTGTCACACAGTTGGGCGATGCATGTGAGATCGTTGTGTTCCTTATCGGTGCCATGACCATTGTGGAAATCATCGACCGTTACGGCGGTTTCTCGTTTATTACTGAACACATCAAAGCCAAGAGCAAGAAGCATCTGTTGTGGATCATCTGCTCGCTGTCATTTGTGATGTCGGCAGTGCTCGACAACATGACCACCACCATCATCATGGTGATGATGCTGCGCCGATTGCTCAGTGACCAAAAGGAACGTTGGCTCTTTGCCGGTCTTATCGTCATTGCTGCTAATGCCGGCGGTGCTTTTTCTCCTATCGGCGACGTGACGACGATCATGTTGTGGATGGATGAGAAAGTGAGCTCTATTGGCTTGATTATCAATTTGCTGTTGCCGAGTATCGTGGCAATGGTGGTTCCTGTTTTCATCGCCCAGTTTTTCCTTAGCGAGGGTAGGGTTCAGACGATTACAAAACTATCCGACAAAAACCCCATTCTGCATGAGAAACATCCTCATCTGAGCAAAGCCATGCTCATCATCGGAGTCTCAGGCCTCTTGTTTGTGCCTATTTTCAAGACGCTGACAGGTCTTCCTCCTTTCATGGGTATTATGTTGTCATTGGGCGTTATCTGGGGTGTGACCGAGTTCTGGGTAAAGCACTTTAAGATTGACTCTAAGATGGGTGGACGTGTATCGTCAGCGCTGCACACCATTGATATGCCGACCATCTTGTTCTTCCTCGGCATTCTTATGGCAGTGTCGGCCTTGTCCCAAGTTGGTATCTTGGCTGATCTGGCCCAGGGCATGAATACCCGCATTCATGAACCCGTCACGATGACGACCATTATCGGCGCATTATCATCAATCGTCGATAACGTGCCACTGGTGTCGGCATGCATCAAGATGTTTGAAGGCATGGCGCCTGCAGGAACCGTTGATCCCTATTTGTTGAACTTTGTTGAGGACGGCCTGTTCTGGCATCTGCTCACGTTCTGTGCCGGTGTCGGTGGCTCACTGTTGATTATCGGTTCGGCAGCAGGTGTTGTTGCGATGGGTATCGAGAAGATTCCGTTCTTCTGGTACTTCAAGCGCATCTCGTGGCTGGCGCTGATTGGCTATCTGGCTGGTGTCGGAATCATCTGTCTTGAGAGCCTTTTCCCGTTCTTCCTTCAGTCTGGAGGATAGCAGCAGACAACTTAGAAAAAAACATCGCCCCACTTCATCTAAAAACGATAGAGTGGGGCGATGATTATAAACTCCTGATTAGCCAATATCTCCGCCGGTGTACAGCTGATGGTATTTGCCGCGCTGAGCAAGCAAATCCTCGTGCGTGCCGCTTTCGATGATACGGCCTTTTTCCAGAACAATGATGCAGTCGCTGTTACGCACGGTTGACAGACGGTGCGCGATGACAAATGTCGTGCGACCTTTCATCAACGAGTCCATACCTTGCTGCACGATTTTCTCGGTGCGCGTGTCGATGCTGCTGGTGGCCTCATCGAGGATGAGCACCGGGGGATCGGCGACCGCGGCACGGGCAATAGCCAGCAACTGACGCTCGCCTTGGCTCAAGTTACCGCCATCAGCATTGAGTATGGTGTGGTAACCGTCGCTCAAACGGCGGATGAAACTGTCGGCATTGACGAGCTTGGCGGCCTCGATACACTCTTGGTCGGAAGCCTCAAGACGCCCATAGCGGATGTTGTCCATGACAGTGCCTGTAAACAGGTGCGTCTCTTGCAGTACCATACCCAGGCCGTGACGCAGGTCTTGCTTGCTGATATCGTTCACACTGATGCCGTCAATAGTGATTTTGCCGTCCTGGATATCGTAGAAGCGGTTGATCAGATTGGTGATGGTCGTCTTGCCGGCACCGGTACCTCCCACGAAGGCAATCTTCTGATCAGGCATAGCATCGATATCGATGTCAAACAGCACCTGTTTCTCCTCGTTATAGCCAAAGTCCACATCATTGAATTTGACACCGCCTGACACCTTGACATAGCGCGTCTTTCCTGTTTCGGACGGAATTTTCCATGCCCAAATGCCTGTATGCTGGGGGCATGGGTGCAACAGGCCGTCTTCACCGCGTTTGGCGTTGACGAGTCTGACTTTTCCTGCATCGGGTTCCACCTGTTCATCAAGAATCTTGAAGATGCGGTCGGCACCTACCGAGGCATTCAGCACGCTGTTGATCTGCTGACTGATGCTGGCGATGGGACGTGCAAAACTCTTGTTAAGCGTGAGGAATGCCACCAGAGTACCGAGCGTCATGCCGGTGTGTCCGTTGATGATGAGCGCGGCACCCAGCACACCCATGAGCACATAACTCAAGTGCCCCAGGTTGCCGTTCACGGGCATGACGATGTTACCGATACGGTTTGCATCGTAAGTATTGCTGCGCAGTTCCTCGTTGATGACCTCGAATTGTTCGATGGCCTTATCTTCGTGGCAGAAGACCTTGACGACCTTTTGGCCCGTCATCATCTCCTCGATGAAGCCGTTGACCTCAGCCAGTTTCTGCTGCTGGACACGGAAGTGCTTGCGTGAGCGTTTTCCCAGCCAGGTCGTTGACCAGGCCATGATCAGCGCCATTACAATGGACAGAATGGTCATGGGCACACTCATGACAATCATGCTGGCGAAAGTAATGCCTAACGTAATCAGCGAGTTGAATGCCTGCGGCAGACTACCGGAAATCATCTGACGCAAAGTGTCAACATCGTTGGTATATGAGGACATCACATTGCCATGCGAGTGGGTATCAAAGAACTTGATGGGCAACGACTCCATGTGCTCAAACATGCCTTTGCGCAACTTGAGCATCGTGCCTTGACTCACGTTGATCATCAGGCGGCTGTGCAGATAAGAGCACAGGGCACCGAATACGAGTACTGCTCCCAGTTTGACGAGCGTTATTGCCAGTGGCCCGTAATCGGGATTCGCCTGGCCAATCAACGGAGTGATATAGTCATCGATCAGTGTACGCGTGAATAGGGTAGAGGCTAGGGTAGTGCATGCCGTTATGGCGATACATACTGCGACAGCCAGGAACGAGAACTTGTAGTTCTTCATCACAAATTTGAAAAGTCGCCACAGGGTGCTCTTCTTGTCCACGCCAGTGGTGTCAACGACGACATGGCGTCCGGGTCCTCCTCCGGGTGCTCCAGGCATTCTCATGATTGTACCTCCTTTCTGTCATTTTGAGGGTTATCAAAGTCTCCACCGTCCTCTTCCTGTATAGCGCAGATTTCCTGATAGATGCGACAGGACTTGAGCAGGTTGTCATGATTGTCAAAGCCTGCTATCTTGCCGTCATCCAGCACAAGAATCCGGTCACAGTCTTTAATACTGCTGATTCGCTGGGAGATAATCAGTTTGGTCATTTCAGGCAGATTGTCACGCAGGGCAGTACGGATGCGGGCATCAGTGGTGTTGTCACAGGCGCTTGTACTGTCGTCAAGCACCATCACTTTGGGCTTTTTGAGCAGGGCGCGGGCGATGCACAGACGCTGTTTCTGACCGCCAGAGACGTTGGTGCCGCCTTGTTCGATACGGGTTTCATATCCGTCGGGCATCTCACTGATAAACTCGTCAGCACAAGCCACGCGGCAAGCCTGACGGCATTGCTCCAGAGTAGCATTTTCGTCACCCCAGCGCAGGTTGTCAAGTATTGTGCCCGTGAACAGAACGTTCTTCTGCAACACGACCGCCACATTGTTGCGCAGGGTCTCTAAGTCATAGGTTTTCACGTCGTTACCTCCGATGAGCACTTCGCCTTTTGAGACATCATACAGTCGGCTTACCAGGTTGATGAGTGATGACTTGCCACTACCAGTACCGCCAATCACACCAATGGACTCGCCACTGGCGATGTGCAGGTCGATATCGTTGAGCGCATACTCGCCGCTGCCTCCCTTATAAGCGAAATAGACATGGTTAAAGTCAATGCTGCCGTCGGGAACTTCGGTCAAGGCATCATCGGGATTGACAATATCGGGAATCTCATTAATTACCTGAGCCACACGCTCTCCGCTAGCAAGACTTTGAGTAATGGTTACAAAAATCATGCTGAACATCATCAACGACATCAAGATAGTCATCACATAGGTGAATAGGGAAGTGAGCTGACCGGTCGTGAGGCTGCCGCCCACGACAAACTGGGCGCCAAACCACGAGATGGCGATAATGCAGCCATAGACCACCATGTTCATCACAGGGCCGTTCAGTGCCATCAGACTCTCGGCTTTCACGTTAAGGTCATACAGGCGCTTGGCTGCTTTCCAGAACTTGCTGTTTTCGTGATCCTCACGCACAAAGGCTTTGACGACGCGTATGCCAGACACATTCTCCTGGACAACGCTGTTGAGCACGTCATACTGCTTGAATACCAGCGCAAACATCTTGGATACCTTGGTGATAATCAGCGCAAGAATAACGCCCAGCACAACGCTAGCGATAATGAAGATCAGACTCAACTGGGGGCTGATAACAAAGCACATCACGATGCTGGACAACAGGTTAAATGGGGCACGGACCGAAGTGCGGATAATCTGCTGATAAGCATTCTGGAGATTGGTCACGTCGGTCGTCATGCGGGTTACAAGTCCTGAGGTGCTGTACTTGTCAATGTCACTGAAGGCAAACCGCTGAATGTTCTTGTACATGGCGTCTCGCAGGTTGCAGGCGAAACCGGATGAGGCATAGGAAGCATATTTTCCGGCAAGAATTGCAGCCATCATGCTGAAAAAGGCCATGATGAGCATAATGACACCATATTTATATACACTGGGCATGTGGCCAGCGCTGATGCCATTGTCGATCAGTTTGGCAGTGATGTAGGGGATAAGTACGTCAAGCACTACCTCGAGCATGATAAAGACTGGCGTCAATAACGATGCTGTCTTGTACTGTTTGACGTGTTTGAGCAGTGTTTTTAACATTATATTGGAGTTTTGATGATTTCGGACCTACAAAGATAGCTGTTTTTTACGAAAATAAGAAAAAATGTGACAAAAATTAAGCAAACAATTACTCGGAATCATAGCAAAATAAGCACATTAAATATTATTTAATGTTTAATTTAAATATAATAATATAATATATTGAATATAAAAGTATTAACAAATTGATACTTTATTTAAATTTGCAAATTTCGGATTCTTGAACCAATTCATTTAAATTTTTGATTACGATTTATTTGAATAACACTAAAATATAATTAATCAATACTTTAATACATATTTTTTAAACAATTAATGAACAATATGTTATATTGACAAATTTGATTGAAAGTACAATTCATATCATTCTTCAGTCATTGTGATATTCTCTCGATCATCAACTCATCAGGTATTTGCGTATTCTTATCGCCAATGATCTTGATTTATCTGGTTGCTAAACTCTCTGAGATTTCAAAATTTGATCATCAATCTATATTCGGATAAGAATAACTCAAATTTAAAAGAGGAGTTAAAAGATATTTACGTGTCTTTTATTAGATGTTTCTCTATTTTATTTAAAAGTCCAGAATAAATCAATATTTGTATTATGTAAAATAAACTATTGCTGAATTGAGATTGTATCTCCCCTCGCAGAAAAAGGGGAAATTTATGAGAGAGAGAATGGATATAAACAAGTAGATAATATTACTTATTCTTTCTTTTGGAGGATTTTGATTTGTAAATCGCTTTTCTAAGACGTTCAGCGATTTCCTGTTCTTCTTCAGCCAAGTCTTCAAAACCGATTTTTTCGTAGATGGTTTGAAGCCTCTCGTGGGGTTCAGGTCGTTTCTTGTCGGCCTTGGCTGCTCTCTTATAGGACTTGATGGCTTCAGGGACATCTTTCACTTGTTCCATCAGTTCTGCCATCGTCATGCGAGCAAGATAATTGTTCTTGTCAAGTTCAAGGGCTTTGTTCAGCTCTTCTTCCGCGCTCTCGAGCTGGTCAAGCGTCATCAGCAACCAGGCCTTGCCAATCATCGCAGGGATGCAATCTGGCATGATGCGCAAAGCCTTGTTGTAATTGGCCAAAGCAGAACGTATCGCGATGTCATCCAGGCGTTTGCCGTATGGCGCACTACCCTCTTCCACTACCCCACTATTATCCAAAGCCAGGGCCTGATCACCCATCGATGCATATTCAAGTGCCAGTTCTTGCAGCGTTTTCTTCTGACTTTCAATCACTTGTTTAAGTCGCTCGATAGTGCGGATTTGTCGCTTGAAGATATTTAATTTCCTGGAAATCAACCGTTTTATAGCCTCATTTTGCAGATTGTCTTTAATCTTCATCGCTGCGGCGAAGTAGTTCACACAATCCTCAAACTCCTGATTGTCAAAGGCATGCACCGCACGACGATAGAGCTGGTTGGCGCGCTCCTGTTCCATCGCCTCGTTGATGATTTGGCGATTATTGAACTGTCGGCTGAATTCCACTACTGCCATATTCACGATTATATCCCTCTCGCTCAGCGGTTTAAGTAAGGTAATACCCTCCAACGACGTACAACGCGACAAAGCCACGTAGGTCTGCCCACCCGTGAATGCGCCCCCTGCAAAGTCAATTACTACGTGGTTGAATGTGAGGCCCTGGCTACGGTGCACCGTCAGCGCCCAAGCCGGTTTGATAGGAATCTGCGAGAAGGAGCCTAGGACTTTCTCTTCTACCTTCTTCTCCTTCTCGTTGTAGGAGTACTGCATGTTTTCCCACACTTCACACTCCACGCGCATCTCTTCACCCGTTTCCAGTGCTACAAAGACTGAATTCTCGCTCAATCTGGTTACAATGCCAATTGTGCCGTTACACCACCGCCCCTGTTTGTCGTTGCGGATGAATATCACCTGCGCCCCCTCTTTGAGTACCAGATTCAATGCTGTGGGCAGACTGTTCTCCGGGAAATCTCCCTCGATAGTGCCTTCATAGACATGTTCGGGCGTCTTCAGCGCCTTCATGTGCTCATCGTTGATGGAATCCACCGTGTCACGACGCGTGGCAAGTGTGATGGCAAAATCACCGCTAACTTCTTGATAATCGGGATTGCAGCGCTGGTTCAGGCGTGCGATGTCGACACTCGTGGCGCGATTGATGCGTACGCGGTCCAGCAGAGCGATAAAGTCGATGTCGCTCTGGCGGTAAATCTTGCGTAACTCGATGGCTACCAGGTTAATCTGGTCAAATGCCCGTGCGTTGAAAAAGAAGAAATTCCTGTAATAGCGCCTGAGGATATCGCGCGTGTCATGCGTCACCACCGGCTCCAGCTGGAAGATATCGCCCACCAGCAGCAACTGCTTGCCGCCAAAAGGTTCACGCATATTGCCCGAATACACCCTCAACACCCGGTCCACAAAATCGATGATGTCGGCACGCACCATCGAAATCTCGTCAATGATAATCAGCTCGAGTTCACGGATGAGTTTCACCTTTTCCTTGGTGTAACGCAGCATCTTGCGCATCCTGGCTGGATTGGCATAATCCGGATCATCGGGCAGCATGGGTTTGAACGGGATCTTGAAGAACGAGTGCATCGTCTGTCCGCCCACATTCACGGCGGCGATACCCGTCGGTGCCAGCACCACGGTTTTCTTCTTGATATTGTCGCGGATAAATCTCAGGAACGTGCTTTTGCCTGTCCCTGCTTTGCCGGTAAGGAACACCGAACGGTGGGTGTGCTGCAACACATCCCAAGCATCCTGAAATTCCGGATTGTTGAGGTCAATATTTTGCAGTTCGTCATCCACCACTTATAGCTAACGATGCACAAGTTGTAACTTGCGATACTTGACGCTTAGTCGAGCTTGAGGACGGCGAGGAAGGCCTTTTGCGGCACTTGCACGGTGCCGATCTGCTTCATGCGCTTCTTGCCCGCCTTCTGTTTCTCGAGCAGTTTACGCTTGCGGCTCACGTCACCACCGTAGCACTTGGCAGTCACATCCTTGCGCACCTGCTTCACCGTCTCACGGGCGACAATCTTGGCCCCGATGGCAGCCTGGATGGCGATATCGTACTGTTGGCGAGGGATCAGCTCCTTCAGTTTCTCGCACATGCGGCGACCCAGCGTCACTGCGTTGTCCACGTGTGTCAATGTGCTCAGAGCATCCACCGGCTGGCCGTTAAGCAGGATATCCAGCTTGATGAGTTTTGACTCGCGGTAGCCGTTGATAAAGTAGTCAAACGAGGCATAGCCCTTGCTGATGCTCTTCAGTTTGTCATAGAAGTCGATAACGATTTCGCCCAGCGGGATGTCAAAGGTCAACTCCATGCGGTTGCCCGAGATATACTCCTGTTTGACCAGCTCGCCGCGTTTTGACAGGCACAAGGTGATGATCGGCCCCATGAACTCGCTCTGCGTGATGATCGATGCGCGGATGTAAGGCTCCTCGATATGCTCAATGACGGCTATATCAGGCAGACCGGCAGGGTTGTGCACCTCGGTCATGGCACCTTTCTTGTCATAGACCTTATAGGATACGTTGGGCACTGTGGTGATAACCTCCATATTGAACTCACGGCTCAGGCGCTCCTGCACGATTTCCATGTGCAGCAGTCCCAGGAAGCCGCAGCGGAAACCAAAGCCCAACGCTACCGACGACTCGGGGGTGAACGTCAGGGCGGCATCGTTCAGCTGCAGTTTCTCCAGCGAGGCACGCAGGTTCTCAAAATCCTCGGGGTCGATGGGATAAACACCAGCAAACACCATCGGCTTCACTTCCTGGAAACCCTCGATGGCTTTCTCGCACGGCCGTTGCACGTGGGTAATGGTATCACCTACCCTCACCTCGACAGAGTTTTTGATACCCGAAATGATGTAGCCCACATTGCCGGTTGACAGGCTGGCGCACGGCTGTTGCCGCAGCTTGAGCACACCCAGCTCGTCCACGTTATATTCCTTTTCGGTATTGACAAACTTCACAAAGTCGCCCTTGGCAATCGAGCCGTTCAAAATCTTGAAATACACGATGATGCCACGGAAAGAGTTGAACACCGAGTCAAAGATCAACGCTTGCAGCGGTGCCTCGGGGTCGCCCTCAGGAGCAGGGATGCGGTCCACAATAGCGTCCAGGATGGCGGGAACGCCCTCGCCCGTGCGGGCACTGCAGCGGATGATCTCACTGGGATCACAGCCCAGCAGTTCCACGATTTCGTCCTCCACCTCATCGGGGTGGGCGCTGTCCATGTCAATCTTATTGATGACGGGAATGATCTCCAGGCCGTTGTCGATAGCCATATACAGGTTGCTGATGGTCTGTGCCTGCACGCCCTGTGTGGCGTCCACAACCAGCAGCGCGCCCTCACACGCCGCAATCGAGCGTGACACCTCATAGGAGAAGTCCACGTGTCCCGGAGTGTCAATCAGGTTGAGCGTATATTTTGTGCCGTCCTTCATGTAGTCCATCTGGATGGCGTGGCTCTTGATGGTGATACCGCGCTCACGCTCCAGATCCATGTCGTCGAGCACCTGGGCCTGCATGTCCTTGCCCGCCACCGTGTTGGTGACTTCCAGCAGACGGTCGGCCAGCGTGCTCTTGCCGTGGTCGATATGCGCCACAATGCAGAAGTTGCGTATTGTCTTCATTCTTATAGTCGTATTTTGGGGTGCAAAGTTAGTGATTTTTTCCCACACTACCGTCATCTTAACCCACAATTCAAAAACATCAATAGATAATGACGTCATTATTTGGTGGATAGGAAGTTTTGGGTTACTTTTGCCAGTGGATTGTGAGACAATCCGCGACATTTGAACTAAAAAGAAGCGTATTGCTCTAACTTGTGACAGAAAACGTAGGAAATTTTCTTTTAAAGGCAAGTGTAGCAATGCGGCTTTCACGCTACGGCGTGGGCTGCAATTACTACATTTCCTTTAATGGTTTCCTACGACCATCTGTTAGAGTGTGGCGATTCAGTTCACGCTTTTTTATATACCATTAGCCGCCCGTGAGAACTGCATGAGCAACCGAAAACAAGTATGAAAACACTTAACCAAACCCTACGGACAATTCTGCTCGCCCTCGCCTTTATCGGCACCACAACCACCGCCACTGCCTACGACTTCATGGTAAATGGCATCTACTACAATATAAATGGTGATGAAGCTACAGTAACGTATGAGTATAATGAATATTATTATAATAGTGGCAATCCTTATTATAAATACTATAATTCTATTTTAGGAAACGTAACAATACCTGAAACCGTCACTTATAATGGAAAGACATATACTGTTACTGCAATTGGTAATTATGCCTTTTGTCATACAAATAGTGAAGGCATTTCAGGAATCTCAATCCCTATTACGGTCACTTCAATTGGCAAGTACGCGTTTCAAGATTGTGATAAATTATTAGAGATTACAATTCCTGAATCAGTTACAAAAATTGGTGATTATGCGTTCTACGATTGCGATTACATTACCAATATAACTATACCAAATTCTGTGACCATAATAGGGCAAAGCTCATTCTGGAGTTGTAGTCGATTGAAAACAGTTATTATTGGTTATATGGTTTCTTCTATAGGCTCAAGTGCCTTTGGGAATTGTCCGTTAACTTATATTACTTGTTTGGCTACTACTCCTCCTTCAGCAGATGGCTTTCCAAATTCTACAGCAAAGTTATATGTTCCATTGGAATCTGTTGAATTGTATCGTACAACATCTGGTTGGAACTATTTTACAGATGTTAGAGGATTTGGAGAGAATTATTTCTCGATGCCTGATTATACCACATTCCATGGTGAAACTCTGGTTATTCCTGTATCGATGGAAAATGTGGATGAGATTACTGCATTCCAAACGGATCTTTATTTGCCAAATGGATTTGAACTACTTAAAGATGGTGACGACTATATGGTAACTCTATCTGACCGCAAGGGTCGTGACCATGTCATCATGACCAACGATGCGCCTGATGGAGCCGTTCGTATATTGAGTTATTCTCCTACATTGAAGACCTTCAAGAATAATGAGGGCGAGTTATTCTACATTACAGTCAAGGTGCCTGATGATGCCGATGGCAACTATCGCATTGAGTTCAATAACACGATTTTAACCACTATTGATGAGGATGAAGTCCATGCCCTGAATGCATTTAATAACATTAAAGTTTTCGCTTATATTATGGGCGATGTTGACGCCAGTGGCGAAATCACGGTGGCCGATGTGGTACAGACTGCTCGCTACATCTTGAATTACAATCCCGAGCCGTTTATCTTTGACGCTGCGGATATCAATGGTGATGGGAAGATTACGATTACTGATGTGGTGAAGATTGCCCATCTGGTGCTGGATCAGGATTATGATGAGCCTGCACAGCTGATGACTAGGGGTAATAGCAGTGAGCGTATGGACGGTGAAATGAGCCAAAATGAAGTCGCCATCACCTTGGAGAATGACAAGGAATACACGGCATTCCAACTGGATTTGACCATGCCCGAGGGGATGACAGCCAGTGACTTTGCATTGGCAGAGCGCGCCAGTGGCTTGGGCCTGATGGTTAAGGACCGCGGTAACGGCAAAATGCGCGTGGTGGGCTACGCAGCCGACCTGAAGACCATCAAGGGGAACGACGGCAGTGTGCTGACGTTTGATGTAGCTGGAGAAGGCGAAATCCTGGTGGACGGCATTCAACTGGTGACCATTGAGGGCCAGACCGTGCGCCCAAACGGCTTCACCATTGACAAGAATAACGCCACAACAGTCAACGAATCAGTTGCTGGTAAGACGATTGCCCAGGTGGAATATTTCAACCTGGCCGGCCAGCGCGTTGAGCGTCCCGAGAGCGGCGTGACCCTCGTCGTCACCACCTACAACGACGGCACACGCTCCACTACAAAAGTCATTCAATAAACTTAGTTGTTTAAATGAAAAAAGCAATTATAGTGCTTGCGGCAGTAGTGGCGGTATTCAATGCCACGGCTGTGAATCGGCTGTATCTCGAGGACTTTACGATTAGTCCTGGCGAGACCATGCAGGTGGCATTGATTCTGGAAAATGAGGAATTGTTCACCGCCTTCCAGACCGATTTGATTTTGCCTGAAGGACTGTCGGTGGTGCAGGAGGATGACGAGTTTCTGCTTGACCTGACCAGCCGCAACGCCAGCGATCAAGCCATCATCAGCAAGCTGCGCGACGACGGCGCCCTCAGGATGGTGTCGTTCTCCATCGGTGTGAAGCCCTATAAGGGAAACAGCGGTGCGTTGGTCATCGTCAACCTGTCTGCCGCCGAGGATTTCACTGCTCCCGCCACAGTCGTGTTGAAAAACACGAGAATAGCCACTACCGAGGGCGTGGAGTTCCTTCTGGAGGGAGATAGCTGCGAGGTGACGATGATATGCGACCAGCCCGTGAAGGGCGATGCCGATGGTGACGGATCGGTCAACATTGCGGACGTCACCTATATGATCGATTACCTGTTGGCTGGCTGCCAGACCTCGTTCCATAGCCAGAACGCCGATGTGAACGCTGACGGCAAGGTAGATATCGCCGACGTCACCACCCTCATCGACTATCTGCTGAGCGGCAGCTGGATTTGAAATGCTCGCTGCGCTCGCAGTTTAGAGTTTAGAGTTTAGGGGTTAGAGAGGCATCCGCGATTGGTTTGCTGAGACAATAAGATTTTTGGGGCTGCGTACAAAGCGGCCCCTTTTTCTGCGACTGCTGTTTTATCCATTTTAATCCTAGATTATCGACATAAAAATGATTTTTCTTTTTTATGTGCTCGACTTGCACTAATTTTGTCAGTTAGATCATCATCGCCATTAGATATAATGAAAAAACTATTCTTTACTGTGCTATTGCTGATGGCTGCACTTGTCGGCCAGGCTGCTACTATAGAGGAGTTGAGGACGCCTGATTTTAGCGGCCTTCAAGTGAACGAGCAGGAGAAAACTGCTCTGGAATTCCTTTACCGTTACATGCCTCTAGCTGACATAACGGACTATAGCGTCCAGTTCCATTTGGAGAACGTGCGTGCCACGTTTGCCGCGCGTGAGCAGATGCCGTGGGGTAAAAAAGTGCCCGACCTGCTGTTCAGGCACTTCGTGTTGCCCCTTCGCGTCAACAACGAGGCACTGGACATGTCGCGACCTGTGTTCTTCGAGGAACTGAAGAAGCGTGTTGCCGGCATGAGCATGGAAGAGGCCATCCTTGAAGTCAACCACTGGTGCCATGAGCACGTGACCTATCAGCCCAGCGATTCCCGGACGCTGTCACCGCTGGCCTGCATGAAAACCGCTATCGGCCGTTGCGGCGAGGAATCAACATTCACCGTTGCCGCCCTGCGTTCCATCGGTATTCCCGCCCGACAGGTCTATACCCCGCGTTGGGCACACACCAACGACAACCATGCCTGGGTCGAGGCTTGGGCCGACGGGAAATGGCATTTCATGGGAGCCTGTGAGCCTGAGGCCGTGCTGGACTTGGGATGGTTCAACGCTCCTGCCTCCAGGGCTTTGCTGACACACACCCGCGCCTTTGGTGACTACAACGGCCCCGAGGAAGTGATGTCACGCACACGCAACTTTACTGAAATCAACCTCATCGGCAACTATGCCGCCACTGCTAAGGTCCAAGTGCAAGTGTTGGACAAAGCCGGTAATCCCGTCAAGGATGCACGCGTGGAATTCCGCATCTATAACTACGGCGAATTCTACCCTGCCGCAACCAAATACTCCGACAACAAAGGCATGGCCTCACTAACCGCCGGCAAGGGCGATATGCTCGTATGGGCCAGCAAAGACGGCTGGTACGGTTATCGCAAAGTCTCCTTTGGCAAAGACAAGAATGTGGATGTCACGCTGAGCAAGAGCAATAGCCTGAAGAGTGCTCCTAGCTATGAGACATTTGATATTGTTCCTCCAGCGGAAAAGGCTTACACGCCCAAAGTGACGCCCGAGATGGCAGCGCTGAACAAGCAACGCTTCGCACGTGAGGACAGCATCCGCAAGGCGTACGAAGCCACTTTTCTAGATGCTGATGCTGCCAAGTCCCTCTCCCCTCGCCTTGGCGATTATTTGTTCAAAGCACGTGGCAACTGGAAAACGATCATCGATTTTGCTTTAAACCACAAAGACAATATGGATCGTGTGATTGGTGTCTTGAAAGGGCTGAACGATAAGGACATGCGTGATGTTACGATGCCGATATTGGAAGATGCCTTCAACGCCCGCAGTAACCAGTTGGGTCAGCGCGTGGAATATGAGATGATCACCTCCCCGTTCAAGTGCGAGTTGCAAGACGCCTTTGATGCCACGACTGCCCAAAAGATGAGAAATGATCCTGCACTTCTCGTCTCATGGGTGCGCGATAACATTTCCATCCATAACGAAGAGAACGCTCTGCATATCGCGCAGACTCCCATGGGCGTATGGCGTTCCCGAGTTGCTGACAGCCGAGGCCGTGACATCTTCTTTGTGGATCTTGCGCGCTCATTGGATATCGAGTCCCATATGGATCCTGTAACCGGCAAGGTACAGTATCGAACGGGTGAAGATTGGCAGGACGTGGACTTTGAGGCCGTAGAACAGCAGAATGCCCAAACGGGAACCCTCAAGCTGCGCTACACCCCCACCCCAGCCCTAGATGACCCGAAGTATTACCATCATTTCTCCATCTCGCGCATCCTTGACGACGGCACGACCCAATTGCTGAACTACGACGAGGGCGACTCGGGACTGGAGGACGGCTTGTCGTGGAGTAACACGTTCAAGAACGGCACGACGCTTGATGCCGGTACCTATATGCTCACAAGCGGCACCCGTGCTGCAAGCGGCAAGGTGCTTGTTGCCAACCGCATTTTCAAGGTCAATCCCGACGAAACGACGACCATCAACCTGACGATGCGTCATAGCGATGACATCGTGGCGGTTATCGGCAATTTCAATTCCGAGTCCAAATTCCGACTGCTGGACAGCGAATTGAAACCCCTTGACGTTGATGATGTGAGCATCCTGTCGCAGACTGGGCGCGGCTATTTCATCGTCGGCGTGCTGGGCGTAGGCCAGGAACCCACCAACCATGCCATGCGCGACATTGCCCAACAGAGCGCCACACTCGACAAGTGGGGCCGACCCATGGTGCTGCTGATTGAGAATGAGAGCGAAGCACAGAAATACCGTCAAGAGAACTACGGCACCCTGCCCAAAAACATCATTTACGGCATCGACCGTGACGGTAGCATCCGCCGCCAGATTGCTCAGGAGATGAAACTGCAAAATGAGACGCAATTGCCCATTTTCATCTTGGCGGACACGTTTAACCGGGTCATGTTCTGTTCTCAGGGCTATACCATCGGTTTGGGCGAGCAGTTCACCAAGGTCATCAATAACCTGGATAAATAACATGAAACGCCTTGTTGACAAATTGCGGGAAAAGCATGAGTTGGCACCTGATGAATACGGTGCCCTGCTGACCATGCGTAACCCCCAAGACGTTGACTACCTGATGAGCCAGGCCCGTGAGGAGGCGCAGCGGCAGTTCGGCAAGGGCATCTATCTGCGAGGTCTTGTGGAGTTGACCAACGTGTGCCGTAACGACTGTCTGTATTGCGGCATCCGGCGTAGCAACAGTAATATTGAGCGCTATACGCTCACCCGGGAACAGGTGATGGACTGTTGTGAACAGGGTCATCAGATCGGTTTTCGCACCTTTGTCCTGCAAGGCGGCGAATGGGGAGAAGAGCGCTCGCCATGGATAGCTGAAATCATTGCCAAAATCCGGCAACGTTGGCCCGATTGTGCCATCACGCTATCACTTGGAGAGCATCCACGGGAGACCTATGCCATGTGGCGCAAGGCTGGCGCCGACCGTTATCTGCTGCGCCATGAGACTCACAACGAGCGGCTGTACAGCCTGCTGCACCCCAGCGGAATGACAGCCCGGCACCGTCTGCAATGCCTTGACTGGCTTAAAGAATTGGGCTATCAGGTGGGTGCCGGCATTATGGTAGGCGCACCGTTCCAGAGTCTGAAAACCATTGTTGAGGATATCCAATACCTGATCAGATTTAGCCCCCACATGATCGGCATCGGGCCGTTTATCCCACAACACGACACACCGTTTCGCCGTTTTCCGGCCGGTACGGTTGACATGACAGCACGGCTGTATGCCATCCTGCGTTTGGCTTTGCCCCAAGCGTTGATCCCCAGCACTACTGCCATGGCTTCGTTGTCGCCTGACAGCAGGTTGCGGGGTATCTTGGCCGGGGCAAATGTCGTGATGCCCAATCTTTCGCCTACCGATACCCGCAAACAGTATGCCCTGTATGACAACAAAGCCGCATTGGGCGCCGAATCGGCTCAGGGCATTCAGAAATTGGCTGACGAACTTGCTACTATCGGTTATCACATCGAATGGTCGCGTGGCGACCACCCAAACGCAAAACAAGCTGAATAATCAGTATATTCAGCTTGTCTAAGGATTGATTTACTCTGGAATTTAGAGCAGCGCGTCGATTTTGGCTGCAAGAGCATCGCGGGTAATCGTGCCCACGTGCTTGTCCACCATCTTGCCTTCCTTGTCGAAGAACAGGAGTGTGGGGATGTTGCGGATACCGAATTCCACACCTAGGTCGGTGTCTTCATCAACATTGTACTTGCCGATGATAGCACGGTCCTCGTAGGCGGTTGCCAGTTCCTCTACAATGGGGGCAATGCTGCGGCAGGGACCGCACCAAGGAGCCCAAAAGTCAATCACAACGGGTTTGCCCGATTCCAATAATTCCTTGTAATTAGCGTCGTTAATTTCTTTTGCCATTTCTTTAATTGATTTGCAGGTTAATATTGTTGTATATTCTCTGATTGTCGTTCAGCAATTATAATGCCAACAGCATGATGTCATACCCTGGCATTAACTTTGAATTTGATTCCGTTTTCACGCAGGGCTTCCATTAAACGCTTGTCCACGGCAATAGGCTTCTTGGATCGCAACATGACATAATTGCCGCTCACCTGGTCCTTCATGCGGAAGTACAGTTCGCAACAGTTGTCACCCTTTGCCCCCAGATGCGGTTTCAGGAAGTCCACATTATTCAAGTCATCATCCTTCAGCGAGATGACGAGATTTTTCAACATTTTACCTTTAAGGTTTTCAAGCAGGTCTATGGTCTTGACATTAAAGCGCACATTGTCGCCATAACCCTTCTCGTAGGCTCCACGCACGACGATGGCAAACCCGGGAACACCATATTTCTGGTAGTCCACAAATTTGTTGCCGAACAGCATGAACTCAAAGGATCCGCTGTAATCCTCAATTTTCAGGATGCCGAACTGTCCGCCTTTCTTTCCCATACGTGTCTGGAAATCCACGACAAGTCCACCCATCGTGAGTTCTTTGTCAAGTTGGCCGGAATGGTTCTTGACCTCAGCCAGCGGCGTGTCACAGCCATAATTCACCTCTATGAAATAGGGATCTAGCGGATGAGCCGACAGATACATTCCCACCAACTCACGTTCACGGTTCAAGCGCTCCAGTTGGGACCACGGCTCGGCGTTGGGGACAACGGGAGTGGCGACTTCAATCTCGCCAAATGCGCCAAATAGAGAATTCTGCATTTCCTGCTGGCTGGTTTGGTAGCGTTGTCCAAATCGCATCAGCGTCTCGCTGAATGACTCGTTGCGTGTATTCACCTCAAAGAAGTCTTCACGTTTGATCTCCTTGAAGTCGTCAAAGGCACCTGCCAAGGCCATCGACTCCAGAGCCTTACGGTTGCAGACACCTTGATTGATGCGCTTCACAAAGTCAAAGATGTCGGTATAGGCGCCGTTCTTGTTACGTTCTTCGACAATGGAATCGACACAAGTCACGCCAACGCCTTTAATACCCGCGAGGCCAAAACGGATGCGTCCGTCCTTGGTGGCGCTGAAACTCTGGTAACTCTCGTTGATGTTGGGGCCAAGTACCTCGATGCCCATCGAGCGGCACTCGTCCATGTACTTGGAGAGTTTATCAACGTCATTGAGGTTGCTGCTCAGCACGGCAGCCATGTATTCGCTGGGATAATTAGCTTTGAGATAAGCGGTCTGGTAAGCCACCCAACTGTAACAGGTGGCATGAGACTTATTGAAAGCATAAGAAGCAAATTTCTTCCAGTCTTCCCAAATCTTGTTCAGCACTTTCTTGTCATAGCCGTTCTTCTCGCCACCCTCATAGAACAAGGCCTCCAGCTCTTCCATCTTCTTGATCTGCTTCTTACCCATCGCCTTGCGCAGGGTGTCGCTCTGGCCTCGCGTGAAGTTTGCAAGCTGGCGCGACAGCAACATGACCTGCTCCTGATAGACGGTGATGCCATAGGTCTCCTTCAGGTATTTCTCCATGCAAGGGATATCATACTCGATGGGTTCACGGCCATGCTTGCGGTTGATGAACTGTGGAATATAGTCCATCGGGCCCGGGCGATAGAGAGCATTCATGGCAATCAAGTCCTCAAAGCAGGTGGGATGAAGTTCGATGAGGTACTTCTGCATGCCTGCCGACTCAAACTGGAAGGTGCCCGATGTCATGCCCTTGCAATACAGCTCGTAGGTCTTGGGGTCGTCGATAGGAATCTTCTCGATGTCAATTTCGACACCGTGATTGAGCTTGATATTGGCGATGGCCTCCTTGATGATTGAGAGGTTTTTCAGCCCCAGGAAGTCCATCTTGATCAAGCCCGTATCCTCAATCACACCGCCCTCGTATTGGGTGACGATGATACGCTCACCGTCGCTGTCGGTGGCAGTGCTCACAGGAACCCAATCGGTAATATCGTCACGGCCGATGATCACGCCGCAGGCATGAACGCCTGTACTGCGCACACTGCCCTCCAACTTCTCGGCAAACCGGATGGTCTCGCCCACTCTAGGATCCTGGTTATCCAACTCATAGCGGAACTCAGGGAAGCATTCCAAGCAGTTCTTAACGGTGATTTTATATTTTTTCCCGGGTTCTTTTTCGGGCATCTCGTTCGGCGTTGACGGGATGAACTTGGCCAAGCGGTTGCTCTCGGCCACCGACAGGTCCTCGACACGCGCTACATCCCTGATTGCGCTCTTGGCGGCCATGGTGCCATAGGTAACGATGTGTGCCACTTTCTCTGCTCCGTATTTCTCGGTCACATAGTTCAGCACTGCGGCGCGTCCATCGTCATCAAAGTCGGTATCAATATCAGGCAGCGAGATGCGGTCGGGATTGAGGAAGCGCTCAAAAAGCAGGTCATACTTCATTGGGTCAATTTTAGTGATGCCCAAGCAATAGGCTACTGCCGAACCTGCAGCCGAACCACGACCCGGTCCTACCGAGCATCCCAGCTTTGGAGCCATGCGGATGTAGTCCTGCACAATGAGGAAGTAGCCCGGGAAGCCCATGTTCTTGATAGTCTCCAGCTCAAAGTCGATGCGCTCGCGGTGTTCATCGTCCAGATCGGGCCAACGCTCTTTGGCGCCCTCATACACGAGATAGCGCAGGTAATCGTCCTCGTTGTCGAAGCCGTCGGGCAAGGGGAAATCAGGCAGGATGGGTTTATGGTTAATGCTGTAAATCTCCACTTTGTCGAGAATCTCGTTGGTGTTCTGCAGTGCCTCGGGCACATCACCAAAGACCCCGTTCATCTCCTCGGTGGTCTTGAACCATTCCTGCTTGCTGTAGAGCATGACATTCTCGTCAGTGAGTTTCCTGCCCGTTGAAACGCAGATAAGACGTTCATGGGCATCGGCATCTTCCTCGTTGACAAAATGCACATCATTGGTACACACAACTTTGATGTCAAGCTCTCGGGCAAAACTCATCAGCGCCTCGTTGACTTCCACTTGGCGTTCATAGGTTTCATGATTGGCACGGGCAACAGTCGCTTTGTGGCGCTGCAGCTCCAGATAATAGTCATCGCCAAAGACACTCTTGAACCACAGGATAGTCTCGCGAGCCTGATTCATCTGACCATTCATGATGAGTTGCGGCACCTCACCGCCCAGGCAAGCCGAGCAGCAGATGATACCCTCATGGTACTTTTCCAACTCGCTGTGATCGGTGCGGGGATGGTAGTACATACCCTCGGTCCAAGCATGCGACACAATCTTAATCAGGTTCTTATAACCTTGCAGGTTCTTCGCCAGCAGAATCAGGTGGTTGCCGTTGTCGCGCTTGTCACTGCGGTCATGGCGGTCCTTATTGGCCACATATACCTCGCAGCCGAAAATGGGAACGAACTGATCGTTCTCGGCGCGATCCTTGTTGATTTTGGAGACGTAGTCGTGAAACTCCTTGATGCCGTACATGTTGCCATGGTCGGTAATGGCCATACCGCGCATACCGTCGGCTATAGCCTTATCAACCAATGACTTGATGGGCGCTTGTCCGTCAAGAATCGAATATTGTGAATGTACGTGAAGGTGTACAAATGGTATCATCGTTTTATCTAAAATTTTGTAATGGAAACGGATTGTAAAATTACAGCAATTTTCCCAATCCACCAAAATAAAGTTATTAACAAGTAATGGAAATCAGACGATTAACAAATGACCTAAAAATTGAAGTGGAGTTGGATGCGGATGCCGTGGCGGTCGGTGCCGGCGTGATCGCGGTAGGTCAGTCGCCAGACGTAGTCGATACGTAAGATGGTAAAAATGTTGTCGAGTCCCACTCCCGCCTCCAAATAGGGCTTGTCATCCATAGGCTGACAGAGGGCGTCTTCGGGGAAAAGGAAAACATCGTCAGTCAATGCGGGGTTGTTTTTATCGCTCAAACTGCCCCAGATGCCACGCAGGCTTAATACCTCGCGCAGTCGCAGCTTTTTAATCAGCGGCAAGCGGTTCATCAAGATACCGTTGCCCCAATAGGTCAGATCCCATGACAATGCCTGGTCATTGATGAATTCCATGGGTTTCATCAGGGCGTAACTCTCGGGCTGGATGGTATAAGAAAGGTTGACGTTGGGCATCAACAGGTCGGGATAAGCCACCTTACTCCACACCTTTTCACCCTTGACAATAACATCGGCATAGCCGAAAGCCGAGAACCAGAAACGATTCTGCAGTCCCAACTCGGTTTTATTGATCTCATGCAGACTGCCCATGAAGCCTTTGGGCATATAAGTCTGAGTCAAAGTCATGATTGGCGCATCCATGTTGATGGGAATACGGTAGGAACGGGTCTGATAGAAGGTCTCACCAGGAGCAAAGCGCAACTGGGCCGTAAATCCCGCTTGTGTGTAACGCTGGCGTGAACGACCGTCAGCATAAGCAAACGGCACATACTGCGTTGCCTCGTGGATGTTATGCTCGATGCCAAGGGCGATAGAAAAATGGTTGTACCACTCATGGCGGTACTCCAAGCGTGTGGTGCGCAGGTACTGCATCCTCACGTCCTTGTGACGCCTGAGTGTCAGGAACATGTTGTCGGCATTGGTGTACAGGTAGTGTTGGGCCAACTTGTCCACATCATAGCGGTGGGTGAGGCGCAGGCTATGGATAGGAAACTCCTGATCGAGTGATTTCTTGGGCGTGAACGAGTATTCCAGCGAGCCCATATACTTGAATTTCTCGTCACGGAAGCCATAGGCTGCATAGCCTCGTGCAAACCAGTGACGGCTCAGGTTCACGGTCGTCATACCACCCAGACGCAAGCGCAGGCCTTCGAGCGAGTTGCCGCTGATAACGGTATTCAGGGGACCAATATCAAATTTGCTGACCTTTGCTGTGGGTACATAGCCGTTGACCATGGCCACTACTACCTGTTCGGCCCAATAGAACAACTTTGAGCCACGCAGGCGTTTCATCAGCCCCTGCATCGTGGCCGTCGTCGTACGGAGTTCAGCAGGCCGGTATTCCTGCCAGAACTCGTCAGGCATGAAGGCAGCGCCGCTGCCGGTGGCCATCTCTCCCTTGAAATTGAATACACCGCCCTCAGGACGTTCAAAGTTGTGGTCGCGGTAGTTGGTCTCGCGACGCGCAAAGGCCTCGGGAACGCCAGGCATGATTTTGAAACTCACTTCAACATTGTCCCTAACCTTGAGGCGTGAACCATTGGGTGCTCGTTCAAAGTCCTGTAAAATACTCATCCGCTCCACATAGTTGAGGTTGATATCATACGGGACTCCCATCGACACCCGCTTGATAAACATGGTAGAGTCCTCAAGTGAAACATACAGGCGGCCCAAAAAGCCGAAAGTCTGCGGTGTGAACGGCACGAAACTCAGCACCGCGCAGCGCTCGCCATCAACCTGGACCGTATCATTCAGATAAAACTTGTAGAAATCTACCGCAATGCGCGACAAGGGGCTGACAAAACGGTTGGTCAGCAGGGTGACATCATTCTGGAAGATGTCGATCTCGCCCATGAAGTCGTCCAGTATCTTTTTGATGTTCTCTTGGTCGATGTGCTCATCAATACCTGCACACTTAGTGCCAAGGATTAAACGCTTGTGGTCGCCTTCGATGTACTGGTCACGCGCCACAGTCTCCTTGATTGAAATGGGAAGGATGCGCTTGCCAGTGAGCAGCGACGTGTCGGCATACTCGTCAATCCACGCCTGTTCCTCGGGACGGCTGATGATGTCGTCAAGGTTGCCAAACCCCAGCATCATGCGCTCATACTGCGAGTAGCCATAATGAGGAAATCGTTTCGGATCATTGTCATCACGACGTTCCCGCAACTTCTTGATCATCTCAACGGCGGGGTTGTTTTTCTTGCTGTATTTCTCTTTACCCTTGTTGACGATGACTTCTTCAAGCTCCACTCCTGTGGGAACCAGGTCAATCAGCACGACACTCCCCTGCCCCTGCTTGATCTCCACCTCCTTGGCCTTATATCCCATCGCGGTAACACGTAATCGTGAGAAGCGGGCACGGGAATTGATGGTGAAGCCGCCACGGTCAGTCGCCAATGTACCCTCGCTGGTGCCCATCAGGGTAATTGACGCATAAGGAATACCCTCATGCGACAACGAGTCACGCACCATGCCGGTAATCTGCGTAACGGCAGCATTCTGGCCAAATGCGCTAATTGCAACGGCCAGCATCACCACTAATGCCAATATGTGTCTGAAGCATTCCTTCACGACGACAAAATTACTATAAAATGAGTTACTCTCCAATTCACATTATAAAAATGCCGCATAGTGCTTCGAGAGAGAGGATTTAAGGCACTATCGTTTGGCAGTTTGACCTTGTTGCACTATATTTGCCACAATTATTTACCAAACAAGAATCATGATGAAGATTTTTAAACCCTTTCTGGCCGTATTTGTTTGTTGCCTCTCCGCCGTCGCCATGAATGCGGGTGATATCGCCGCAGTTGGAAAAACCCCTGTCTTTCGTGCTGATTATCGTGTGATTCCGTTACCTGATGCCATCAACGGCATAAAGAACACAAGTTTCGTACTCTCGCAAGAGAAGTTGATCAATTACCCCACCGGAAACCGCGACATGGAACGCAATGCGATGTTCTTGAGTCAGTATATTGAAGATATGACGGGAATGCACCTGAGCATCCGCCCATCCCGCATTACCAAAGACCGTACCGATAACATCACCCTCCTGCTGGACAACGAAATGCAGCAGGAAGAGGGCTATCGCATCACGGTTACCAGTGAAGGTGTGGAGATTTCAGGAAAGACACCTGAAGGAGTGTTCCAGGGCATACAGGTGCTGCGCAAGTCACTGCCAATCTGTAAGAATGTCAAAGTATTCTTACCAACCGCGCAGATTGAAGGACATCCTCGCTTCGGTTATCGCGGCATGCACCTGGACTGCGTGCGCCATTTCTTCAGCACCGAGATGGTGAAGCGCTATATCGATATCATGGCCCTTCACGGCATGAACCGCCTGCACTGGCACTTGACCGATGACCAGGGGTGGCGCATCGAGATCAAAAAATATCCTCGCTTGACCGAAGTTGGCGCTTGGCGCAACGGAACCACACTAGGCCACAACTCTCCTGTCAATGACGGCATTCGCTACGGTGGTTTCTATACCCAGGAAGAAATCCGCGACATTGTGAAATATGCCCAGGACCGTTACATCACAATCATCCCCGAAATTGACATGCCAGGACACATGGTGGCTGCCCTTACTGCTTATCCCGAATTAGGCTGCACTGGAGGTCCTTACGAGGTATGGACAAAGTGGGGAGTGACCGACGACATCCTCTGCATGGGCAAGGACAACACTTTACGCTTCATCGAGGAAGTGCTTCGCGAAGTCGTTGATCTGTTTCCTGGCAAATATATCCATATTGGCGGTGATGAGTCGCCACGGGTGCGCTGGCAGACGTGTCCCTTGTGCCAACAGCGCATCAAGGATTTGGGCATCAAGGCTGAAGGCAACCAAAGCGCTGAAGCGAAATTGCAAGGGGTGCTTACTACCCATGTGCAACAATACCTGAGCAAATTCGGTAAGCGCATCATCGGTTGGGACGAGCTGCTGGGCTGCGACGTGGATAACACTGCCACCATTATGTCTTGGAGGGGTTCAGAGCCTGGTTCCAAAGGTGCCTTATTAGGTCATGACATCATCATGACACCTGTTGACCCTCTCTATTTTGACTATTACCAGACCAGTAAAACCTGGAATGAACCTCAGGCATTTGGAGGCTGTAATACCCTCAAGAAAGTCTATGATTTTGAACCTGTTGCACCCGAGCTCCCTGCCGACAAGCGACATCACATCCTTGGAGCACAGGCCAATGTGTGGACCGAATACATCACCTGTGAGCCGCAAGTCCAGTATCAGGTCCTTCCACGCATGGCAGCCCTTGCCGAGGTACTGTGGCTTGAACCTCAGGATAAGGACTTCAAGGACTTCAAAGCACGGTTGCAATACTTGACAGAGATTTACAAACTGTATAACTGGACCTATCGTGCCAAGAGCCTTGTCGAGGAAGATGAAGAGAAGGAATAAAGTTGTTTTATAATAAATAATGAGAATTTCAGGATTTTTGGTTCATGCGAATAAAAATTGCATTACCTTTGCAAATTGTATGGATTTTAAATGAAAATGAACTATTAACCGACTATAAACGACGACCTGACAATGGCTAAAAAACTAACTGACCGAGTGACTTGGGTAGGAAAGGTGGACTGGGAACTGAAAACATTCCATGGTGACGAATTGTCCACCCACCGCGGCTCGAGTTACAACTCCTATTTGATCCGTGACAAGAAGAATGTCTTGATCGACACTTCATGGCTGCCTTACAGCCGTGAGTTCGTCAATAATCTCAAGAAAGAGATTGACCTCGACAAGATTGACTATATCGTGATGTGCCACAACGAGATTGACCACAGTGGCGCCCTCGTTGACCTCATGCGGGAAATCCCCGATACGCCCATTTATTGCACCGCTAAGGGTGAGGCAATCATCCGTGGGCATTATCATCAGGACTGGAATTTTGTCAATGTCAAGACTGGAGATAAGCTCGAACTGGGCGACACCACGCTGACGTTTATCGAGGCGACGATGTTGCACTGGCCTGACACGATGTTCTGCTACTTGAGCGAAGAGGAAATCCTGTTCAGCAACGACGGTTTCGGTCAGCACTATGCCACCGAGTCGCTCTATGACGATCAAGTGTGCATGGCTGAGGTCTTACAGGAAGCCGAGAAATACTATGCCAATATCATTGCACCTTTCAGCCCGTTGTGTAACCGCAAGGTGAAAGAAGTCGTTGGGATGAATTTGCCCTTGAAAATGATTTGCCCCAGCCATGGCATCATCTGGCGTAATAACCCGGGTCTGATTATCGAGAAATATCTGCAATGGAGTGATAACTATCAGGAGGATCAAGTAACCATCGTTTATGACACGATGTGGCAAAGCACCCGACTGATGGCCCAAGCCATTGCTGAAGGCATCCGTGAGCAGTCGCCCACGACAACCGTCAAGATCTACAATGCGGCACTGAACGATAAGAACGACATCCTCACCGAGGTGTTCCACTCGCGTGCCGTACTCGTGGGCTCTCCGACTATCAACAACGGCTACAGCTATGCCATTGCCGGCATTCTCGAGATGCTCAAGGGCATGAAGCTGAAGAAGAAAAAAGGCGCCGCATTCGGCAGCTACGGCTGGAGCGGTGAGGCCGCCAAACTCATAACCGAGCACCTCAAGGCCGCCGGATTCGAGACGGTGAATGAAGGAATTCGAGCCCAGTGGGTTCCCGATCAGGATGCTTTGGAGCAGAGCCGCCAGTTCGGCAAGGAGTTTGCCGCTGCATTATAAGAATGAAAACAACAAGTACAAACTAATACAATTAACTAATTCACTGAACCAATGAACAAAGTCGTTAGTAAAGAGCAGTTTTCTGCTAACGTGACCAAACTTGTCGTTGAGGCTCCCCTCATCGCCAAGGCACGCCGTGCGGGCCACTTTGTGATTGTCCGTGCCGGCGAAAAAGGTGAACGCATTCCCCTGACCATCGCCGACAGCGACCCCAAGGCTGGTACCATCACGCTGGTTATCCAAAGTGTGGGTGACAGCACGCGCAAGATCTGCGCCCTGGAGCCTGGTGAGTACCTGAATGACGTGGTGGGTCCCCTGGGTCAAGCCACTCATATCGAGAAATATGGCACGGTGCTTTGTGCCGGTGGTGGTGTGGGTACCGCTCCCCTGTTGCCCATCATCCGTGCGATGAAAGAAGCTGGCAACCGCGTGATCAGCGTATTGGCTGGTCGTACCAAGGACCTCATCATCCTTGAGGACGAGGTACGCGCTTCGAGCGATGAGACCATCATCATGACCGATGACGGCAGCTATGGCAACAAGGGTGTCGTTACCGTAGGTATGGAAGAGGTGCTCAAGCGTGAACATGTGGACTATTGCGTGACCATCGGTCCCGCCATCATGATGAAGTTCTGCGCCCTGTTGACCAAGAAGTATGAGGTGCCCACCGAGGCTTCGCTCAATGCCATCATGGTTGACGGAACTGGCATGTGCGGCGCTTGCCGCGTGACTGTGGGCGGCAAGACACGCTTCGTGTGCGTCGAAGGTCCCGAGTTCAATGCCCATGAGATTGATTTTGACGAGTTGATGATGCGCTTGAAAGGTGCGCAATAACCTATTAAATACTGAGAATACAATGGAACAGAACAATATGGATTCGCGTAACGAACAATGGCGCATTGACTTGCGTAATTCAAAGACTCCCAAAGAGCGCACCGCTATCCCCCGCGTGGAGATGCCGCAACTGGATCCCAAGTACCGCATCACCTGCAACGAGGAAGTAAATCAGGGCATCACTGCCGAGCAGGCTGTGGTTGAGGCCAGCCGTTGCTTGGACTGCGCCAACCCGCAGTGTGTGACTGGCTGCCCCGTGAACATCAATATTCCCAAATTCATCAAGAACATTGAGCGTGGTGAGTTCGGCCAAGCCGCTGCAACGCTCAAGGAGACTAGCTCGCTGCCCGCCGTGTGCGGCCGCGTTTGCCCGCAGGAGAAGCAGTGCGAGTCGCGGTGCATCCACACCAAGATGAATCACCCCGCAGTGGCCATCGGTTATCTGGAGCGCTTTGCCGCTGACTGGCAACGTGACAACCTACCCCAGGAAGTACCTGCTATGGCTCCTGCCAACGGCATCAAGGTTGCCGTCATTGGAAGTGGCCCCTCGGGATTGTCATTTGCCGGTGACATGGCCAAGAAGGGCTTCAGTGTGACGGTCTTTGAGGCTCTGCATGAGATTGGCGGTGTGTTGAAGTATGGTATTCCTGAATTCCGTCTGCCCAACAACATCGTAGACTATGAGATTGAGGGTCTGAGGAAGATGGGCGTTGAATTTGTTAAGGACTGTCTTGTGGGTAAGACCATCAGCTACGAGGATCTGCATGAGATGGGCTTCAAGGGCGTGTTTGTCGGCAGTGGTGCCGGTTTCCCGCGCTTCATGAACATTCCTGGCGAGAACCTGAACGGTATCATGTCCAGCAACGAGTACCTCACTCGTATCAACCTCATGGAGGCTGGTCGCGGTGGTGATACCCCCGTGCTGCGTGGCAAGACCATCGCTGTCATTGGTGGAGGTAACACCGCTATGGACTCGACCCGCACGGCCCTGCGCATGGGTACCGAGCGTGTCATTCTCATCTATCGCCGCAGCGAGGAGGAGATGCCCGCACGTCGTGAAGAGGTAGGTCACGCCAAGGAAGAAGGCGTCGAGTTCAAGACCCTGCACAACCCCATCGAGTACATCGGTGACGAGACGGGCCGCGTGGTAGCTATGCGTGTACAGAAGATGGAACTGGGTGAGCCTGATGCTTCAGGTCGTCGCAGCCCTGTGCCTATCGAGGGCGCCATCGAAGAGATTCCCGTTGACCTGGTGGTTGTTGCTGTGGGTGTATCGCCCAATCAACTCGTTCCCCGCTCGATTCCCGGCTTGGACATCAGCAAGCGCAACACCATCGTTGTCAACGAGGAGACCATGCAATCGTCGGTGGGCGACCTCTATGCCGGTGGTGACATCGTGCGTGGCGGCGCCACGGTAATCCTTGCTATGGGCGACGGCCGCCGTGCCGCCCTCAATATGGCCAACGCATTGCTTGGTTAATTCTATCAGCTAGACAATAGAAGAAAGTAATCGCCACGCTTCAATACTGAGGCGTGGCGATAATTTTGCCGAATCAGGCAGATTTCTTACTTAACCATGATCTTCTTGCCATTGTGGATGTAGATGCCAGCAGGCAGATCATTTCCGTTGAATTTCTGACCCATCAGGTTGTAATAAACACCGTCCTGAGCGTTTGCAGCCTCGATTTCCTCTACGCTTGAGGGGGTATCCTCATAGGAGAAGTTGATGCGGGTAACGGGCAGTTCAACGTTGGTGCCGCAGCCCAGCATCGCGGTTGCATTGGGGAAGTCATTGCCCATAGCATAGTCAACAAAGCTGGTCCAGTTGTTGGTGTAAACCATAGCCTGGCTGCGGATGCCTGAGGTGTAGAATGGTGCATAGTCACTGCCCTCGGTGCAGTTGTCGTCATCTTGTGCGTCAAAGACTGCAGTAACGAGCAGGCCTTTACCCTTAGTGAGAGCGAAGGGTGCATTTGACAGGTCGAGCACTAACTCATAATCCTCATAGTAGAAGTCAAGCATCTCATAAACCTGAGTCTCCTGCAGGACAAGATTGTCGAATTCGAAGAACTGCTTAATGCCATCGTCATCCGTCTCAAATGCAGTAGCGTCAGTCTGCTGGAGGTAGAGCTTGATGTCACGGGTAATGTCCTCGTAAGCACCAGCATTGTTGAACTTGAACGACAACATGGTGATATTCACGTCTTTCTCGGCAATCTCGCCCAGCTCAGCGGGTGTGTAGATCATTTGAGCACCCGTGTGAGCAAGATAGAAGTTGGTGGGAGCCATGTCGAAATAGGAACCGTTGTAGGTCTCGGTAGCATTGTCAAAATCACCTACTTCAACAACGCCATAGTTTACATCGGCCTGAGCGGTAAACGTCATTGCAGCGATTGCTGCTAGAATCATGTAAAGTTTCTTCATTGCACAAAAATTTTAATGGTTAATAAAAACAATATACTCAAATAAAAATCTTTCGCGGCACAGGTATAAAAACCAAAGAGCAAAGGAACTCTTTATGAATGCTGCAAATATAAACAAAGAATCTTCATAAAACAAACATAAGCATCAAAAAAACATGATTTTTTTAGCATCAAGCATGTTTTTGCCCGAAAGTCAAGTATAATTCTCTCATTTTTTTGTAGGTTTGCAGACAAATTGAAGCAAGATATGAAGAATCCTGTAAATCCTCATCCTCTGGTAGCCATCATTCCTGTAGTGGTGCTTATTGCCTTGCTGGCCGTTGTCATTTCGTTGTTTGGAAGTGATTCGTTGAGTGGTGGCAGCCAGATAGCACTGATATTGGCCATGGCGGTTTGTGTACTCATTTCCACAGCATTCTATCATGTGCCATGGCGGGCGTTTGAGGAGCAGTTGAACAAGACGATGGGCGGTATCTTCATCACGTTGCTCATTTTGCTGTCGGTGGGTATGCTGGCAGGATCATGGATGATCAGCGGTGTCGTTCCAACCCTCATCTATTACGGTGTGCAGATTTTGTCGCCACGGTTTTTCCTGGTAAGCGCATGTCTCATCTGCGCATTGATTTCTCTGCTTTCGGGCAGTTCATGGACTACGATTGCCACCATTGGTGTGGCCTTGTTGGGCATTGGGCAGGCACTTGGGATGAGCGAAGCATGGACAGCGGGTGCCATTATTTCAGGCGCCTATTTCGGCGACAAGATGTCCCCGTTGAGCGACACGACGATATTGGCCTCGTCGGCAGCAAGGGTGGATATCTTCAAGCACATCCGTTACATGATGTACACGACCGTTCCGACGATCACCATCACATTGATTATCTTCCTTATTGCAGGATTAGGGCTGCATAGTACGGGCACCCTTCACATCGAGGAATATACTAAGGGGCTTTCATCAACGTTCAATATTTCGGCATGGACATTACTTGTGCCTGTTGTGACAGGGGTGCTCATCGCACGGCAAGTTCCCTCCTGTATCGTATTGTTCATTTCTTCCATATTGGCCGGCGTAATGGCTCTTATCCTTCAACCGCACATCCTGTGTCAAATTGCTGATGATGCGTCATTAAGCCATGCCGCTGCCATGGCAAAAGGCTTGGCCATTACCTTCTATGGCTCGACTGCTGTCGAGACAGGATCAGCGGCATTAAACGATTTGGTCTCGACAGGCGGTATGAAAGGCATGCTGAATACCATTTGGCTGATTATCTGTGCCATGTGCTTCGGCGCCGCCATGGTTGCCAGTGGCATGATTTCCAGTATCACGCGTGTCATCATCCGTTGGGTACGCTCGCGTTTCACACTTGTTTCATCGACTGTGGGTACCGGTATTTTCCTGAACTTTACGACTGGAGACCAGTTCATCAGTATTGTCCTAACGGCCGATATGTTCCGTGAAGTGTATCAACAAGAGGGCTATGAAGCGCGACTGCTGAGCCGAACGACCGAGGACGCTGCCACAGTCACATCGGTGCTTGTTCCCTGGAATACCTGCGGTATGACTCAGGCGACAGTGCTCGGGGTCCCCACCCTCACCTATCTGCCCTATTGTTTCTTCAATTACCTCAGCCCTCTGATGTCTATGTTTATTGCAGCCATCGGCTGGAAAATCAAGCGAGTTGCTTCCCAGCCGACGGAGTCTGAAGTATCTTTAGAAAACTGATTAATCTTTTATTTCCCCAGCATCTTAACGGGAAAATTGAAGTAAGTGTCAGGGAACGGCTCATTGTCCAGGCGGAAGTGCCACCATTCATTATCCAACGGCAGGAAGCCGTGGCGCATCATGGCCGAGCGCAACACCATGCGGTTGTAGAACTGAACCGACGTGAATGCGCTGTCGGTTTGCACAAAGTCCAGCGTCTCGGGATTGCCGCCACCATAGTCGGGATGACTCTCGGGCCCGAACCAGTCAAAAGTACCGCCCATATCCAGTTCCTTGCCGGTTTTCATGTCCACCAGCGTCAAATCGACTGTTGAGCCGCGTGAGTGCCCACTCTTCTCGGCAACATATTCTCCATCAAACACCTGTTTTTTAGTCAGATAAGGGTAGAAATAGGCCTTGGTGATGGTATCATTGGGATCCTGTGCCCATCGCAAGAAATGGTCCACGCCTCGTTGAGGGCGATAGGCATCATAAATCTTCAGGCAATAACCGTGATACCTCAGGTCGTCACTCACTGCCTTCAAGCTGTCGGCAGCGATTTTGGTCATCAGAGCAATCGGCTCCTCATAGCCGTCGATGCGTGCTCCCACAAAATTATAGGTGCTGTAGTAACGTATTTCCAAAATGACGTCGGGGATGACATCAGTGATGTTTACAAACTGGCTGGAGTCTAAAGTCTTGTCTTTCAATTGGGTTACATCCTGAGCACTCTTGCAGGAAGTCATCAAACTACCAATCAAGAGGGCTGCGACAAGAATCCTATAAGAAATATTCTTCATTGTACAACTATTAAAGAAATGGATTAAACAATTTTTCGTCGGCAACGGTGGTGGTGGGTCCATGACCTGATGCGATAACGGTCTCGTCAGGCAAAGTCATCACCTTTTCACGGATGCTGTTGAGTAGTTGCGCCATATCGCCACCCATGAGGTCGGTGCGGCCAATACTGCGGTTGAAGATAGTGTCGCCCGAGATGAGCAGACTGCTCTCGGGCAGATAGAATGCCAGTCCGCCTGGAGAATGCCCGGGAACATGCAGCACTTGGATGATTTCACTGCCCAAGGGGAGAGTATCACCATCCTTGAGGTTACGGTCGATGGTTAACGCATCACACTCGATCTTGAGATGGAAATATGACACTTGCTCAGGCAGTTCCATACCCAATGCAGCATCCAACTCGCTACCGCATACGTCAGCACCTGTCTGGTCTGCCAACCATCGGGCGCTGGTAACGTGATCAAGATGCAAGTGAGTGAGCAGGATATGCTTCACCTTTAATTCCTTTTCGTCTATAAACTTGGTCACCATCTCGCGCTCGGCATCACGCATCATGCCCGGGTCAACAACCACGGCCTCGTGTGAAGCCTCGTCCCACAGGATATACATGTTCTCGCCAAACGGGTTGACGGTCATCATCGTTGCATTCATAATGGCAGATAGAGTATCTTTTTGGTTTTGAAAAAGTCTTCTTTAAAGTAGCTAGACAATTCGTCAATGAGCACTTGGTTGCGGTATTTGGCAACCTCACCGCTCAAGTCACCACCCTTTAGGCAGATCAGTCCGTTGGGCACGGCATTGTGATCCTCACGAGCAATCAGTCGCTTAACCAGTGGCACCATGTCGCCCAAGTCCATTACCGCACGGCTCACCACGAAATCGAACTTGCCCTTCACTTCCTTGACGTCGCCATGCTGGAATGTGACATTGGTCAACCCGATGCGCTCAGCGATGTCCTGTGCCACTTTCAGCTTCTTGCCGATACGGTCCACCAGATGGAAGGTCACCTCAGGGTAATACACAGCCAGAGGAATGGCGGGAAAACCGCCACCTGTTCCCAAATCCATAACCCGTGTTCCAGGGGTGAACTTGACAAACTTGACCAGTCCCAAGGAGTGCAGGATGTGGTTAATCTCCAGGTTTTCGATGTCCTTGCGTGAGATGACGTTAATTTTCGCGTTCCACTCGGGATAGAGCTCCTCAAGTTGAGCCATCTGCTCACGCTGTCGCTCATTCAGTTCAGGAAAATATTTGAGAATGTATTCCATCTCATGTGTTAATTCAGACGCTCGATAATGCTGTTGTCACACAGGAAGTCTCCCAGTTCACCATAAGGAATGGTGATCTTGGGCTCGCCAACGGCCTCAACGGCCAACTCGTTAGGCAAGTAGCTCCATGTCACACCGTTATCTTCAAAATAGAAATTGCGCGACACGGTGATATTTTCCACATTGAAATAGCCCAAATCGTTCAACTGCTCATTTCCTGTGACATTGTTCTGTTTGAGCAATTGCTGCTTGAGCAGTTGGCACACGTCGGCGACAGCATCATCACGGAACAGGCGGTTCACATCGATAAACGTCTGAGTCTCTACATCAAAACTGTAATAACGGTGGGTTACCGAAGTCACCTTGCTGTTTTTCTTCACTACATCCACGCGCTCAAATGTCACCACCCCATTCTTGTTGTAGATAGGGGTGATACGAGTGCTGGTGGCATAGGTGAGCGTTGAAAACTCATCGACTTCTTCGGTTTCATTCTCATCCATGGGCTCATCCATAAAGTCATACTGGTGCATACTGTTGGCCACCACCTGACGCATGGCATCCTGCAGCGAAAGAGAGTCGCCGGATTCAAGCACATAAGCCGCAAACAATCGTTGCAAACTGTCCACCGCCATGTTATTCCACGTGGACACGGGATAATCGATGGTTGCATCGGCCACAATCGTGCATCGCTCGCCATTCGAGAGTTTGAAAGTCGATTTGTCGTTTAATTGCTGTGTTTTCAGCGTTACGGCGGGTTTGCCATCACCGGTCTTGCCCTTGCCCGTCTTTCCGCACGAGCCAACTAACATTGTGAAAGACAGCAGTATAACTATTGAGAAGAAATTGATTTTCATTCCAGTTCAGTTTAGTTTATCTATATAATCACGCTAAGGTACGACAAAAATAACGAAAACCAAGTTGAGAAATGGTTTTTTTTACCGATATTTGCAAAAAATAATTCCAGCCAGAACTATGAAGATTGGAGAATTCAACGAGTTACGCATCAGCCGAACGGTCGATTTCGGTGCCTATCTGACAGATGAGGACACCCATGAAGTGCTATTGCCCAAGCGATACCTCACACCCGACATGAAGGTGGGCGACACCATCCGTGTGTTTGTGTACAACGACAGCGAGAACCGCCCTGTGGCGACGACCGAAGTTCCCAAAGCGGTTGTCGGCGATTTTGCGCTCATGCGCGTCAAGGCGGTGAACAAGGTGGGGGCCTTTCTGGATTGGGGCTTGGTAGCTAAAGACCTTCTCGTGCCCTTCAGCGAGCAGCGCGTGGACATGCAGGCAGGTCGCAGCTATATCGTGCGCGTTTATCTTGACCCTGCCAGCCAGCGCATCGTTGCAAGTGCCAAACTCGCCAAATTCCTTAACCAGACCGAGCCTGATTACTATCATCGTGAGCGCGTTGAGGTGCTTGTGGTACAGCGCAGCGACTTGGGCTATCGCGTCATCATCAATAACGAACACTGGGGGCAGATTTACCAGAACGAGATCTATCAGAATGTGAACATTGGAGACCGTCTGGAAGCCTATGTCAAGCAGGTGCGTCCTGACGGCAAGATCGATGTCACCCTAGCCAAGATAGAAAAGATGCGCGTTGACGACCTCGCCGACCGCATTGAGGATTACCTCAAGAGCCATGGCGGTGAAATGACTCTCACCGACAAAAGCTCACCTGAGGATATCAACAAAGCCTTTGAGTGCAGCAAGAAAGACTTCAAGAAAGCCCTTGGGCTGCTCTACAAGCAGCAGAAAGTCACCCTAGGCGATACCGTGAAACTGAATCAATGATTGATACATGAAGCATCGTTTACTCTATATTATTGTTCTGGCATCTTGTTGCTTATCGGCGATGGCCGACAACAATAGTGCGCCAGAGCCTTGTTATCCGATACCCTCACCCCAGCAGGTGGCTTGGCAGCAGTTGGAGATTTATGCCTTTATCCACTTCGGGCTCAACACGTTCAATGACATGGAATGGGGCTATGGCGACACGCCTGCAGCCACATTCAACCCTACCCGACTCGACTGTGAGCAATGGGTGCAGACCCTGGTCAAGGGCGGCATGAAGGGCGTGATCCTCACGTGCAAGCACCATGACGGTTTTTGCCTGTGGCCTACAAAATACACCGATTACAATGTAGCCAATTCCCCTTACAAGGGCGATGTGGTGCGGGAATTGTCGGACGCCTGCAAGAAATACGGCATCAAGTTCGGCGTTTACCTCTCGCCGTGGGATAGGCATCAGGCCAGCTACGGCACGCCCGAATATGTCACCTATTATTACAACCAGCTGGAGGAGCTGATGACGCAGTATGGGGACATTTTCGAGGTGTGGTTTGACGGAGCCAACGGCGGTGACGGCTGGTACGGCGGTGCCAACGAGAAGCGCGAGATTGACCGCAGCACCTATTATAACTATCCCAAGGCCTGGGGCATTGTCAATCGGCTGCAGCCCAATGCCATCATCTTCTCGGACGGCGGTCCCGGTTGCCGTTGGGTGGGCAACGAGAAAGGCTTTGCCAACCCGACCAACTGGTCTTTTCTGCGCATGAAGGAAGTCTATCCTGGCTACCCTGCCTATGAGGAACTGCAGTCGGGCCATGCCGATGGCGACGGCTGGTGTGCCAGTGAGTGCGACACCAGTATTCGTCCAGGGTGGTTCTATCACGAGAAAGAAGACACCCTGGTCAAGACGGTTGATCAACTGCTGGATTTGTACTATCGCAGCGTGGGCCACAACGGCACCTTGCTACTCAACTTCCCTGTAGATAAAGAAGGTTTGATCCACCCCACAGACTCGGCAACCCTTTCCGCATGGCGGGAGCGCATCGACAGTGAACTGGGCCATAACCTGTTGGCCGGAGCAAAATTCACGGCAACCGACACGCGCAACAACAATTATAGCGCTGCCTTGATGGGCGATGGCGATTATAATACCTATTGGGCGGCTAGCGATGATATTACCGCTGCCGACATCATCATCAAGACGAAGAAGGATGTCACGCTCGACTGCATCATGCTGCAGGAGTATATTCCGCTAGGACAACGTGTCAAAGAGTTTGTCATCGAGTACAAGACATGCTGCGGCAAATGGGTGCCTGTCATCGTTGACGAGGAAACGACGACTATCGGCTATAAGCGCATCGTGCGCTTCCACGAGAAAACGGCCGACGAGTGGCGCATCCGCATCCTTGATGCCCGCGCCTGCCCATGCATCAACAACATCGAAGGGTATTATAGAGATAATAGAGATTAGATAATAGATATTAGATAGCAGATAATAGATATGGAGAATGTGAGTGAACGTGCTTTGCGCATTGCTGAGGAGATTAACCGACGCACAACATGTGAGCATTACCGACTGGTCTTGAACGAGGAGCGCCAACCTGCCATTACGGGCAGTAAGATTGGCGGTATTCCCTACTGGCCTGCCGATAAGGAGTTCCCTGTGGATGAAAAGGGTAATAAAATGCTCATGGTCATGCAGATTAACTGTGCCGAAGCGGGCTTGGGTTCTCCCCTGCCCCAACAAGGCCTGTTGCAGTGGTTTATCAGCCTGGATTCTGAACTCATGTACGGCTGTAAGGGCAACTACGACGATGATGGCAAAGGCTTCAAGATCGTCTATCACGAGCGCATTGACGAGAACGTCGCTCCACTCGATGTGCCCACCCACAACAGCGTGGAGGAACAACTCACACCCGTTAAGCGTGAGGTAGCTATTGATGTGGTGGCTGAAGAAACCTCGATGGGCGTGAATAACGGTTTGTTTAATAATATGTTCTTTGATATCGTCAAGGAAATCACGGGCGTTGAGCACACCGACAAAATGTGGTATGAATATCTGGATAACGACGATTGCCTGTATTTTGAGAAGAACCTGGGCATGCCGCGTTCCCGTCATCAGATGCTAGGCTATCCAGTCTTTTCGCAGGATGACGCTCGTCGAAACATCTCCCGTGACGACACCCTGCTGTTCCAGCTCGACTCGCAATTCTCCACCGTTGACCGCAAAGAAGTGGTCATGTGGGGAGATATGGGCAGCGGCTTCATCTTCATCAACCGTGAAGACCTCGCCGCCCTCGACTTCTCACGCTGCTACTACTGCTGGGACTGCGGATAAACTAAAAACTACGAATTTCACGAATTTGACTAATTAGCATCCGCTTTCAATTGTTACGAATTCTGATTAGTCTGATTTTTCTGATCCTGGTGAGGGTGTGGTAAATATCGAGAGCGCCGTGACGTTGTTGTCGCGGCGCTCTTGATTATTTAGGGAATGCGTTTACTCAATCCAGGGGATTATTCCTCGTCGAGGAGGATGTGCATCACCTCGATGGCACTCTTCATGACGTTGGTGCCGGGGCCGAAGATGGCGGCTACACCTGCCTTATAGAGGTAGTCGTAGTCCTGCATGGGGATCACACCGCCAGCGGTGACGATGATGTCCTCACGGCCTAACTTCTTGAGCTCCTCGATCACAGCGGGCACGAGGGTCTTGTGACCAGCGGCAAGTGATGACACGCCGAGGACGTTCACGTCGTTCTCGACAGCCTCGCGAGCGCTCTCCTCGGGAGTCTGGAACAAGGGACCCATGTCCACGTCAAAGCCACAGTCGGCATAGCCGGTGGCAACAACCTTGGCGCCACGGTCATGACCGTCCTGACCCATCTTGGCAATCATGATACGGGGCTGACGGCCTTCCTTCTTGGCGAAGAGGGCGGTCAAGCGACGAGCCTCCTCAAGGTCGGGATCTGATTTGGTTTCTGCTGAATACACGCCTGAAATGGTTTTAACGACAGCTTTGTAACGTCCGACAACTTCCTCGCATGCGTCTGAGATTTCGCCCAGCGAAGCGCGGTCCTTGGCGGCCTCGACAGCGAGTTCGAGCAGGTTGCCCTCACCCGTCTTGACACACTCGGTGATGGCGGCGAGATCGGCCTTAACCTTAGCCTCGTCACGGTTGGCACGCAGTTTCTCAAGTCCTTCGACCTGTTCCTTGCGAACCTCGGTATTGTCAATCTCCAGGATATCGATGGGCGCCTCTTTCTCGAGGGCATACTTGTTGATGCCAACGATGGTCTGGCGACCGCTGTCGATACGGGCCTGGGTGCGGGCTGCGGCTTCCTCGATGCGCATCTTGGGCACGCCGGTCTCGATTGCCTTGGCCATACCGCCAAGTTTCTCGATCTCCTCGATATGAGCCCATGCCTTCTGCACCAGTTCGTTGGTCAGTGCCTCTACATAGTAGGAACCTGCCCACGGGTCGATAGCCTTGGTGGTATAAGTCTCCTGCTGGATGTAGATCTGGGTATTGCGGGCAATACGTGCCGAGAAGTCGGTGGGCAGTGCGATGGCCTCGTCGAGTGCGTTGGTATGCAGCGACTGGGTGTGACCCAGAGCGGCAGCCATTGCCTCGATACAAGTGCGGCCCACGTTGTTGAAGGGATCCTGAGCGGTCAGCGACCAGCCAGAGGTCTGGCTGTGGGTACGCAGCGACATCGACTTGGGATTCTCAGCGCCGAAGCTCTTCACGATCTTAGCCCACAACAGACGGCCTGCGCGCATCTTGGCAATCTCGGTAAAGAAGTTCATCGAAATGCCCCAGAAGAACGAAAGACGCGGAGCGAAGGCGTCAACCGACAGGCCAGCATTCACACCCGTGCGGATGTAGTCCATACCATCGGCCAGGGTGTAAGCCAGCTCGATATCGGCGGTAGCGCCGGCTTCCTGCATGTGGTAACCCGAGATGGAGATGGAGTTGAACTTGGGCATATACTTCGAGGTGTACTCAAAGATGCTGGCGATGATCTGCATCGAGAACTTGGGAGGATAAATGTAGGTGTTGCGCACCATGAACTCCTTCAAAATATCGTTCTGGATGGTACCTGCCATTTCCTCGAGCTTGGCACCCTGCTCCAGACCTGAAACGATGTAGAACGCCATTACGGGCAACACAGCACCGTTCATGGTCATGGAAACCGACATCTTGTTCAAGGGAATACCGTCAAAGAGCACCTTCATATCCTCGACCGAGCAGATGGACACACCTGCCTTGCCGACGTCACCGACCACGCGCTGGTTGTCGGCATTGTAGCCACGGTGGGTGGGAAGGTCAAAGGCCACGGAAAGACCCTTCTGACCTGATGCCAGGTTGCGGCGATAAAAAGCGTTGGACTCAGCAGCAGTCGAGAAACCGGCGTACTGACGTACGGTCCACGGACGGAACGGGTACATCAGTGAATAAGGGCCACCCAGGAAGGGAGGAAGACCGGCAACGAACTCCAGGTGCTCCAGACCCTCGATGTCCTCATGCGTGTAGATGGGCTTGATGTCGATCAGCTCGGCATTTTTCCACACTTCGCCCTTGGGGAGCGGATTGTGCTTTACATTAAAAGCATCATTGGCAATATCTATATTCTTAAAATTCGGTCTCATAGTCGTCTCGTCATTTTAAAAGTTTAGCGTTGAAGGCTTTTAACGTAGCAAGCACGTTGGTGCGCACATTGATGAAGTTGGTGATGCCCATAGCCTTGAATTCGTCGGTCTCGGGACCTGCGAGCACGAGCTCGGCACGTCCGTCGAGTTCCTTGACGGCCTCGGGAATGAGTTCGGGATACTCGTCGTCACTGGAGCAGAGCACGACAACGTCGGCTTTCTTCTCCATAGCGGCATCCATACCCTCCTTGACGGTCTTGAAGCCGTTGTTGTCGATGAGTTCATAGCCGGCGCAAGCGAAGAAGTTATCGCTGAACTGGGCACGGGCAAGGCGCATAGCCAGGTTGCCGATAGTGAGCATAAACACCTTGGGCGTGTTAGCGGCATGTTCGGTCTGGAGACGGATCTCCTCGAACTGCTCGGCTAGACGCTTGTTGTTGAGCTTCACGGCACCCTCAGGCTCTTCGCCCTTGCAGCAGCAACAGCAACCTTGACGGGCGTCGGCCTTGTCGGCAGCCTTCTCGGTGAAGTTGGGGAACTGGTTGGTACCCAGCAACTGCTCACGACGCTTGGCCACCTTGTCGAAGCGCTCATTGGCGCTCTTGTTGACGGCTTCGATGATGTCACCGCTCTCCAGAGCAGCCTTGAAGCCACCCTTGTCCTCCACGTCGAGGAAGAGCTTCCAGCCCTGCTCGGCGAGGTTCTTGGTCAGCATCTCCACATAGTAGGAACCGCCAGCGGGGTCAACGACCTTGTCGAGGTGGCTCTCTTCCTTGAGCAGGATCTGCTGGTTGCGGGCGATGCGCTCGCTGAAGTCGTCGCCCTTCTTGTAAGGCGCGTCAAACGGAGTGACAACGATCGAATCAACACATGCGAGTGCTGCACTCATAGCCTCGGTCTGGGTGCGCAGCAGGTTCACATAGCTGTCATAGATCGTCATGTTGAAACGGCTGGTCTCGGCATTGACATTCATCATGCACGAGTAGTCGTTAGCGGGATTGAACTGCTTCACGATGAGAGCCCAGAGCTCGCGTGCAGCGCGGAACTTGGCAATTTCCATGAAGTAAACGGTCGAAACGCCCATGTTGAACTTGATGCGGTTGGCCACCTCGTCGGCGGTGAAACCTGCTTCGGTCAGCATGGCCATCCATTCACATCCCCAAGCCAGGGCATAACCCAGCTCCTGATAGATGTAAGCACCGGCATTGTTGAGCATCAGCGAGTCCACGCTGAGCACGCGCAGGTGGGCGACGGGCTTGGCAACGTTCATCAATTCGGTAGCGATAGCGACGATGTCGCCGGGGAACGGCTGACCGTGCTTGAGCATGCGCTTGAACGGGTCAAAAGCGATGCTGCCCACGAAGGTGTCAACGCAACCATTCTCGTTACAGAGTTCCACAAGCTGCTTGGCATAGCCTACTGCACACTTGGGACAGCAGTGGATGTTGATCTCGCAAGCGGGCAAGTTGATACCTGCCAGCAGAGCCTTCAGGTCAACATCACCACCGTGCATGTGGAAGCCAATCGAGTTGATGCCCTTGTCGAGCACCTCCAGAGCCTTGGCATTGGCGGCACGAACATCGTCAACATCGATGTTCTGGCGCACCTTCCAGTCGTTGTTGTGGCGAGTACCGCGAACATAGGGGAATTCGCCAGGTAGAGATTTGGTTTGCTTGAGGTCGGCAATGTCCACGCTGCGATAGAGCGGCTGGGCACTGAATCCCTCGTTTGTCCGCCAAACCATTTTCTTTTCAAAGTCGGCCCCCTTGAGGTCAACTTCGGCCTTAGCACGCCACTCCTCGGGAGTGACCGGCGCGAATTGGTCGAACAATTTCTTTGATTCTGCCATAAATAGTAAAATATATAGTAACCTTAAAAAATTATAGTCACTGTTGTTCAAAACCGGTTAGAAGTCTAACCAATCTGCAAAGGTACAACCTTTTTGGTGAATTATCACAGATTTTAAAAATTATTCATTATATAAAAAGGAGCTGTGGTCCGCTCTGCGAATTTTATCCCACGCCATGCCGCACAAAAAGTCAGGCGACTGCCGTTGAGACAGTCGCCTGATAGGGTTAGCCCACAGGGCTTTATGTCAAGTCACATCAATTACTTCAAACTGTTGACGTAGTTGCGGAGTGACTCGTTCTCGGGATCATATTTCAGCCACTCCTGGTAGTAAGTCTTAGCTGTGGCCTTGTCACCCTTGGTGAAGTAGTAAGTAGCCAGGTAGTTGTAGGCATACTTGAAGTAGCGTGCGTATTCGTTCTTGTCAGGCTTGTTTTCGAGAATCTGCAGCAACTCGTTGTAAGCTGCCAGCGCGGCGCCATTATTATTGTCACCCTCGCGGAACTTGGCGATCTTGGCTTTTTGATTCACGATTCTCACGTTGCCGGGAACCAGCTCGTCCACCTCGTCAACATACTTCTGTGCCTTGGCCAGTGCGTCAGCCTTGGTGGCGGCATCCAGATCTTCGGTGCTGGCGATACCCAGATAGTAGGTCGACAGCGTGTACAGGTCGTTGGCCTTATGGTTACCATCGTCCACGAGACGCTGATAGTACTCGGCTGCTTTCACATAATTCTCTGCGTCAGCATAGGTGTCACCCAGGTTGCGGATCAGGTCGGTATTTTTGGGATTGAGGTCAATGGCCTTGTTATAGGCATCGATAGCCTCCTCGGGATGACCTGCGGTCTGCAAAGCCTGGCCGTAGTCAGTATAATCGCGTACCTCATACCTGGAACCCTTGGGCAGCTGGTTGGCGAAGAAGGATTTACCTGCCTCAACAGCCTCGGGCCACTTCTCCAACTGTACCAGGTTATAAAGCTGCATGCGCTTCATGTAGAACACATTCTCGTCGTTAGGAGCGAGACGGTTAACGAGTTGGGTAGCCAGATTGTAAGAGTCCTGGTACTTCTCGCCGAAGAACAACAGCTGCACGTAACGCACCTCGTCCTGGGCAAAGTGGTTGGGGTTCTTGATGTACTTGCCGTACTGCTCGGCGGCCTTAGCGCCCAAGTTGTCGGCATAGTACTTCTCGGCGAGCTCACGCTGAACCAGAGCCGAGCTGGGAACCTTGGCCTGCAGCTCCTCAAGGCGCTCAATAGCCATCGTGGGGTTAACGTTGAAGTAAGTGTTGGCATACTTCACATAGGCCTCGATGTTATTGGGATCCTTGTCGAAAGCCAACTCGTAGATACCGGCTGCGTTACCCCAGTCCTTCTTGTCGGCCTTGGTGTCAGCCTCAAAGATGTAGCTGTCAGGATCATCGGGATTCCACTTACGGGCATTCTTGATGCATTTCTCAATATCCTTGGCATAGGTTGTTGGGTTGGCATCGTAGAAAGCGCGTGCAATCTCCATTTCCAGCTTGGCGTCCTTTTTGGTGAGTTTGCGAGCCTTCTCAAGCAGCGTCTTGACATCTCCACCGTTCTTGAGGGCGATAGCTGCTTGACCAACATAGTTGTAGGGATTCATGGCGTTAGCAGCGATACCTTTCTCAAAGTTGGCGGCAGCCTCAGATACCTTGCCCTGATGCAAGGCGATCTGACCCAGATAGTAGAATGCCTCGGCCTTGTCGGTGCTGGGAGAGTTCAGGTTGCGCTCGAGCAGCTCCTTGGCATTGTCCAGTTTGTCAACTTTGTAGTACTCAATACCATCTTTGTAGCCTTGTGCGTTAGCTACCAGCGATGCACCCATTAACATGAGTGATGCTAAAAAGAATTTCCGTTTCATTGCAGTAACAATTTAATGTTAATATTTATGAGTAAATTTTGTTTGATTATCTATTTTGCAAATTCCGTGCCAATCTTATAATTTATTGAACCTCAACGGTTCTCACAGGCTCTGCAGCGGGCAAAACGCCAGTTTGCAGGATTATCTTCTGGCCAATGACACCCGTCAGGAAGGCATAGAATCCATGGTCCAGGGTGCCGTTGTAGGAAGCGTCGATAGCCCAAATCTTGCGTACCAACGGATAGTCGCCACTACTAATGTGGGCCTGATAAGGCTTGACAGGCTTTAACTGATCATCAGCCCTGAGCGGCATCACCTTGATACGATCGGTGAAATCGATGACGCTCACCTCGTTTTTAGTTTTAAGTTCTTCATATTTATCCGCAATCGGTTTCTCGATAGATTTGAGGTCACTGGTAATCCAGCTCACACCGATGAAACCAATGACATTCTTGTACTTTTCGACCGCATCAAACACCTCAGTGCTCGATTTCTTAGCATAAACATTAGGTCCGAATTTGGCATTACCCAAGAATTTCTCTTTCATATAATTCACGACACCGGTTCCCGAACCGTCAAACATCACCTTGATGGTGTCGTTCTTGAGTTTTGTGGGATACACCTCACCCCATCGTTTTACCTTTCCAGTGAAAATCTCACGCAGGTCCCCTATCGACAAGTCACTGATATCATTCTGCTTGTTGACAATGACGGCGATGGCATCGACGGCAATCATCCTGGAGCGGTAACCGCGGCCCAGTTTCTTGAGGCTCTCTTTTTGTTCTTTAGTCAGGTCATGTGATATGATAATCAGGTCCACCTTGTTTTTAAAGAGAGAATCCAGGGCATCATGCTCATTGATGTAATCGGGCATGATACTGGCCTCGGGATATTGGTACTCAAACACAGCGATTTCCTGTTCCAGCACACTCTGGAAGGATTCGTCACACATGATTTTGGCAATGCCACGTGTACTTGTGCTCTTGGGACGCTGATCACCGCAAGAGGGCAACAGCAACATAGCTGCCATAACCACAAGTAACCCTATTATAAACTGCTTTTTCATATTGGTCAAAAATTCGTTCTTAAGAGTTGTTCTTATCCTGGTCATCGTAGCGGCGCATGCCGTAGGTGTGCTCACCCTTAATCTCGCGATAGCCTCGATAAAGGCCGTAAGCGGCAAAGACGATAGCGAATAGCCACCTGAGGGCCTTCCATAAGGGCGCGTTGGACCAATCAAAGTAATTCACTGCCAATAAAGCGGCCATTCCCAGATACACAAAAACCATAAAGATGCCGAAGAACATCTTCACAACTCGATTTATGCCTGTTTGATTATTGTTCATGCTAAAAGTCTTTTAACTACCGTTAGACTGCCGTCACCAAAATTGGTTTATAACAATCAAACGACAAAATTAACTATTTATCCTCACAAAGAAAACAATGTAGCAAAAAAATATTCTGCTTTTTTTCAAAAAGCCTATTGGATAAGTCGTTTTTGGGCTAAATCATTGGCCAAATCAAAAAAATCAAGTAATTTTGCGATACCTTAAATCAACTTTTATTCATACTATTTTTTCCTAGGGCACCTCGTTGCGAAACGAAGTGCTTTTATTATTCCTCAGAAATATAGAAAAAGGTCACGGGAATCATCAGACTCCCGTGACCAACCTATTAATATCAATACTCTACTCTCAAATAAACGCCGATTACAACTTTTTTAGTAGTTGCGTGCGAAGATTACGCGGCGGGGGCTAGGCTTGCCAGTGTAGATGCACTTGCCCTCCTCGTCCGGAGCATCCAGCGGGATGCAACGAATCGTCGCCTTGGTCTCTTCCTTGATTTTCTCCTCGGTCTCGGTGGTTCCGTCCCAATGTGCCAGGATAAAGCCACCCTTCTCGATCTGCTCCTTGAATTCGTCCCAGGTATCCACCTTGAAAGTCATCTCTTCGCGGTGACGCAGGGCTTTAGTGTAGATGTTCTGCTGGATTTCCTCGAGCAGGTCTTTGACACGGTTCTCAATGCCGGCGAGTTGCTCGCTGGACTTTTCGAGCGTGTCACGACGCATTACCTCGACGGTGCCGTTCTCGATGTCGCGTGCACCCAGCACGAGACGCACGGGCACACCCTTAAGCTCGTAGTCGGCAAACTTGAAGCCCGGTCGCTTGTTGTCAGCATTGTCATACTTCACCGAGATGCCCATGCCACGCAGGTTGTTGACGATGGGTTCTACCACCTTGTTCACTTCCTGAAGTTGGTCATCGGTCTTATAGACGGGAACAATGACAACCTGAATAGGAGCCAAATGCGGGGGCAGCACCAGGCCGTTATCGTCGCTGTGGGTCATGATCAGAGCACCCATCAGTCGTGTGGAAACGCCCCATGAGGTTGCCCAAACATCCTGCAGCTTGTTTTCCTTGTCGATGAACTTCACGTCAAATGCCTTGGCGAAATTCTGACCCAAGAAGTGGCTGGTACCTGACTGCAGAGCCTTTCCGTCCTGCATCATTGCCTCGATGGTATAGGTCTCCAGTGCGCCGGCAAAGCGCTCGTTGGCGGTCTTGATGCCCTTGATGACGGGCAGAGCCATGTATTTCTCGGCAAATTCGGCATATACATTCAGCATCTCGATAGCCTTTGCTTCGGCCTCTTCCTTTGTAGCATGGGCCGTGTGTCCCTCTTGCCACAGGAACTCTGCCGTACGCAGGAACATGCGGGTGCGCATCTCCCAACGGAAGACGTTGGCCCACTGATTGATGAGCAATGGCAGGTCACGATAGCTATTGATCCAGTTGCGGTATGTGTTCCAGATAATCGTCTCACTGGTGGGCCGGATAACCAGTTCCTCCTCAAGACGGGCAGCGGGATCGACAACAACACCATTGCCACCGGGGTCATTCATCAGGCGGTAATGGGTGACAACAGCACACTCCTTAGCAAAGCCCTCGACGTGGTCGGCCTCACGGCTGAGAAACGACTTGGGAATAAGCAAGGGGAAATAGGCATTCTGCACTCCCGTAGCCTTGAACATGTCATCAAGCCTGCGTTGCATCTTTTCCCAAATGGCATAGCCATAGGGTTTGATGACCATGCAGCCGCGCACTGCTGACTGTTCGGCGAGGTCTGCTTTCACCACAAGTTCATTATACCATTGAGAGTAATTATCAGCTCTCTTAGTTAAATCTTTAAGCTCTTTAGCCATTGTAACGTTTATAAATCTGTTATTTATATATGTATTATTTTTTACTTGTTTGGCTCATGTTGATGCGGCCCTTTTTTGCCTGCTGTAACATAACCTGCTCGGGTATGAGGAAAATCTCCAGCCTACGGTTGGCTTTACGGTTCTCCACCGAATTGTTGTCCACGACAGGGTCGGTCTCACCCAGAGCGTATGGCACCACATAATCCACACTGCCATTCTCGTCAAACCAGTCAAATATGGCATTCACGCGCTGGCGGGTGAGATTGAGGGTGTACTCGGAACTGCCGGTGTTGTCACTATGCATGACCAGCAGCATCTTGTAAAAGCCTGGGTTACTGAGCATTCGCAGGAACGGTTTGAGTTGCTCTTCACCCAATTTGTTCAACACGGTGTCGTTGGGGTCAAAAAGCTGGCTGGCGGGAATGGTGACCACGATCACCTCGTCGTCACGCATGATTTCCACGTCATAGTTCGCCTGCTTGAAAGCGACTGCCATATTGTACTGGAATTCCTGAATCTTGTCGGCCTGCTTGTCGTTCTTGATTTCAGGGGACATCAGATTCTCGTCGAGCGACATATCATAGATGTCCTCGACATGAACCTTTGCTGACAGTGGCTGTGTCCAAGCCGCTGCCATCAGCAACAAGGTAATCTGGAAAATATGTGATACACGTCGCATCATGTTTTTACTTCATTTATTGGTTCAAATCAAGGATTCCTTGCGGCAAATCCATGACGATCTCTTTCTTGTCAAGATCAAATTCCACAATAAGTTCGTCGGTGGCCGGCAACAAATACTCCTGGTCATTATCCTCGACAATGAAAATAGCATTCTCGGTCTGCTCATCCACATCAACGATTTCTCCTACTCTTGTTCCGTCACTACCCTTAAGTGTGAAGCCGATAAAGAAATCCAGCGGATAACCGTCAGCATCCATGTTTTCGCTCTCGAGACGGAAATCATGCTTAAGGGCAAAAATCTCATGATTGGTTAAGCGTGCCGCTTCTTGTTCGTTGTCGATACCATCTATTGTCAGTAGCACCGTTTCACCGGTCTTAGGCCGAGAAGAATTAACGAAGAAGGGCACAAAGATGCCTTCCATCTCGCTCACCAGGCAAGTCAGGCTTTCAAACAATTCAAGCTCAACATCGACAGTGGCCGATATCTCGCCTGAAAGGCCGTGTGGCTTGTTGAAATGCCCTATGGCAATGAGTTCCTCTCGCGTTATCATGATCTCGGTAGCAAGTCAACTTAACGTCACTTTTTCTTTTTCTTTTTACTTGCCGGTTGGGCGGGCTTTACGATCTGGTACTCATGCAGATGATGGGTCTCAGGATCCAATCTGATGGCGCCATGGCTATAACGCTCCAGATCCTTGAAAATCTTGGCATCTTCCACATCCTCATTATTGATTTGGAAAATCAGTTTCTTCATGTGGTTAGCCAGGAGCATTACCAGGGCATCGCGCTCCTCACCTTCGGGATAAGCGGCCGCACGCTCGATCATGCGCTCAATGTTCTTGCCGTAATGGCGGTATTGAATGGGTTCCAACTCATATTGAATCGGAATGGGCTTAGTGTCCAGACTCTCTTCCTTGATAATATCGTCGAAGGGGGCGTCCACGTCGAGTTGGAAGCCGCTCATGATCATCAGGTGATCCCACAGCTTGTGCTGGTAATCAGACTCGGCACGAAGCTGAGGGAACATGTTGGCCATGTTTTGCACTATAGTATAGGCACAACGCGTACGCTCATCGCGGTCTTCAATCGTCAAGCAGTGGTCAACCATCTGCTGGATGTTGCGGCCGTATTCGGGCAACACCAGTTTCTTGAGTTGTGAATTATATGTCAACATAATCGGCAAAAGTACTACATTTTTTTGAATGACGAAAATCCATCAGCTCAATCCCCTACCTCACCCTATAAGTTAAGGATGGGATTTCGGGGCTTAGTCGCCTGGAATTCTTTAAGATAGAGAGGTGTGCTATAGGCCACATCGATGAAATTCTGTTCCCGAAAGGCTTTCTCGGCTAGGGCCATCATATCGACGGCAACCGGCTTGACACCCTCGACAAAGCGAACTCCATCACAGGTCAACACCTGGCGGGCCTTATCGCTGCCATTTCCCATGAGCACAAGTTCATAGCCCTGTCCCACGAGATTCTCGAATGAATGCTCATCCAGAATCATCGCCTGGGGCTCCAAGACGGCTTCAAGAGCAGAGTTGTAAGCAGCAGTATAAACTTCCATGCGCCGGGCATCAATCATCGGTACATAAAGAATACCTTTCTCACCACTCTCCTCGATAAAGTGGTTGAACATGGTGCTGACCGTGAGCAATTGGAGGGTATTTACCCCTATCAGCGGCACGTTCAGACCAAAGGCCAGCCCCTTGGCCTCACTCAGCCCGATACGCAGGCCAGTATAGGATCCAGGACCGATGCTGACAGCGATGGCATCAATAGTCATCTCGCGGGAGCAGGCGTAGTCCAGCATCTCTTTCACGTACTGGCTCAAGAGCGTGGCATGGGTTTGACCATCGTAATTCTCACGATGATCCAGCACCTGGCCTTCGCTGGTCAAAGCCACCGAACACACCTCGGTCGAAGTCTCTATGTTCAAGATTGTTGCCATCTCATCTATCCTAAAAACGTGCAAAGGTAGTCAAAATTGTTGAGATAGCCGTTAAATGCCATTAAAAGCAGCTTTACAGAGCGGCAATCAGGGCGTCCACGTCATCGGGGCTGGTAGCCCAACTGGTGACGAAGCGGCAATTCATCAAGTCGCCCACCGGGAACCATTGCTCGAAAACGAAGTCTTTCTCCAGCCGTGCAATGGTAGTCTTGTCCAAGAGAACGAACTGTTGGTTTGTGGGAGAATTGCTGTACATCTTATATCCCTTGGCAATAAAAGCGTCACGCAAACGAATTGCCAGTTCTACGGCATGACGGGCAATCTTAAAGTAGAGCCCGTCATGCATCAGGGTATCGAACTGGATGCCCAACAAGCGCCCCTTGGCCAACAGAGCGCCATGCTGTTTGATAATCGTGAAAAAATGGGCCGGTGCGTTATGTTTTGTGAACACCACCGCCTCGCCGCAGTAGGCACCACACTTGCTCCCACCCAAGTAAAACACGTCGCACAAGTCGGCCAACTGAGGAAGTGTCACGTCACAACCTTCGGCCATGAGGCCGTAACCCAAGCGCGCACCATCAATAAATAAAGGCAACTCGTATGACTTGCACACGTCACTGATGGTCTGCAGCTCGGCTAATGAATAAATCGTGCCCATCTCGGTGGCGAAAGTGATGTAAACAATGCCCGGGAACACCATGTGATCATAGGTGGGATCGGCATAGAAATCGTGGAGCCATTGATCCAGTTCGCCCGCATCCATCTTGCCATCGTGTGAGGGTAAAGTCAACACTTTGTGGCCGCCGAACTCGATGGCGCCCGACTCGTGGACATTGATATGACCGGTTTCAACCGTCAAAACCCCTTGATAGGATTTCAGCATGGCGTCAATGACAGTGGCGTTGGTCTGTGTTCCGCCGACAAGGAAGAAAACGTCGGCATCAGGCTTGCCGCATGCCTGGCGGATTTTTACTTTAGCAGATGCGCAGTAATCATCCAGGCCGTATCCTGTTGCCCGTTCGTCGTTGGTCTCGAAAAGCCTCTTTAGGATAGCCTCATGGCAACCATTGTTGTAATCGCTTTCGAAAGAAATCATAATTGTCTTTGCTTTAGTTTTTTATTGCGCAAAGGTAGTTTAAAAAACGGGAAAAATAAGTATCTTTGCCCCATGAAAAAGGATAAAAAGACAATAATCTACCAGTTGATGCCACGTTGGTTCACGAACATGAACTCTCGCTGTGTGCCTGACGGCACCATTCAACAGAACGGCTGCGGCAAATTCAACGACATCGACCTGAGCAAGTTGCGGTCAATTCGCTCGCTGGGTGCGACTCACATATGGTATACCGGGGTCATTGAACATGCCTCCACAACCGACTATTCAAATCAGGGCATCACTCCTTGCAACCCCCATGTGGTGAAAGGGAAGGCCGGCTCGCCATACGCCATCCGCGACTACTATGATGTTTGTCCTGACCTGGCTATTAACGTAACAGAACGCATGGCGGAGTTTGAGGCTCTGGTCGAGCGTACTCACCTTGCCGGGCTCAAGGTAATCATTGACTTTGTGCCCAATCACGTGGCCCGCGAGTATGAGAGCGACGCAAAGCCTGCTGGCATCCAGGATTTGGGAGAGGGCGACAACCTCATGATGTTCTTTGATCCTAGAAACAATTTTTACTACATCACTGGACAGGAGTTTGCCCCCAATGGAGTTGACCTGGGCACAGGGTCAGAAGCCTATCGCGAATTTCCAGCCCGAGCCACGGGAAATGACTGCTATACCGCCTCGCCTAGCCGTGACGACTGGTATGAGACTGTTAAATTGAACTATGGTGTTGATCCATGGAACGGCAGCACGCATTTCGACCCCATCCCACCCACCTGGATAAAAATGCTTGAGATTCTCAAGTTCTGGACATCCAAAGGCATCGACGGCTTCCGCTGCGATATGGCACACATGGTGCCGGTAGCGTTCTGGCACTGGGCCATCAGGCAAATCAAGGAAATCAACCCTGACATCATCTTCATTGCCGAGATTTATGATGTGGCTTTGTACCGCAGCTATATCGATGACGGCGGTTTTGACTACCTGTATGACAAGGTGACACTCTATGATACGTTGCGTGGAATCCTGTGCAACGGTTGGCCCGCCAGTGACCTGACCTGCTGTTGGCAGACGGTGGAAGGCATTGCTGATCACATGCTCAACTTCCTGGAAAACCATGATGAACAGCGCATTGCGTCCCGTCAGTTCTATGGCGACCCGTTCAAGGCATTTCCTGCTCTGGTGGTGAGCGCCACGATGTCACAAGGTCCGTTTATGGTCTATGCAGGTCAAGAACTCGGCGAGTCCGCTGCTGACGCCGAGGGCTTCAGCGGCCATGACGGCCACACAACCATCTTTGACTACTGGAGCGTCCCCACCCTGCGCCGCTGGCATCAGGGCAAACCGACGGCCGATGAGCGCCGCTTGCGCAACATTTACCGCCAGCTGCTGCGATTATGTAACAGTGAGAAGACACTGTCACACGGTCAGTTTTTCGATTTGATGTATGTCAACCAGGAAACGCTCAACACCAGCCGCCAGTATGCCTATCTGCGGCACTGCGATGGTGAAATGACCGTAGTGGTTGCCAATTTCGGTGATGATGCTATCGATACAAGCATCTGTATTCCCCAACACGCCCTCGACTGTGCCCAGATGACTCACGGTTCTTACCAGTGCAAGAATCTGCTCACCGACGACACTGTTGCCGTCAGTCTTAGCTCTCATACGACTCTTCCCGTCCACATTAACCCAAACGACGCCATCCTCGTAAAAATCCACAAAAACAACAAACAATGACTCGTAAATACTAAGTCATTGTTTGTTTTAGAGTATCTTATCACGACTGATCCTCAAAGAGGACGCGGCTCATTGTTGCGCCGTTTAATTCTGCAAGATCATATCGATGACATCTACCACATCTGTTATATCAATCTTGTGGTCTTGGTTTACATCGGCCCGTACTGTATTAATTGTAGTTGTCCGATCACCTAACAGATAATCTATCAGCAAGGTGACATCAGTAATGGTTACATCACGGTCAAAATCCAAATCTCCCATCGGATAGGGGGCGAAGACAGTATTGTCAAGATAGGCACTGTGATAGGTCCACCAGTAACGCAGGTATTGTATCTCATTGGTGAAGTTCAGTTCATATCCACCCAGATCACTGCTATTACTCCATCGCGCGATTTCACGCTTATCTGCGCCACAAATCTTCATGTCGTTGATATAAGCCTTGAATCGTGCCACGATACTGTCAGGATGGAAGATGCTGTTACGTAATTCCCAATAACGCTCGGTGGCTAAGCCATGGAAGGTCGGGTCAAGCTCATCTAAACGATGAAGGACCTTGTGACTGGCCAATTCGTGAGTCCTGAGGCTGCGCTGAGGCCCTACCCATGCATGGTGGTAACCTTCCAAGTTGTCATAGAACTGCCCTTGTGTACAGTCCAAATCCCAAACGGCCAATGTCAACTTCTTGTCGGTAGCCACATCATAGCACGCGAAATACACGTTCTTGCCAATATTGTCTATTCCCTGTAACAATATAGTGAACAGGTAGTAGTCGCGGAACACTGGAATATCGAAATAATAAGCTGCACTGTCAAGGAATTCCTGATCTGACGAATTCTTGGCGAACTTCACAGCCTGATACAGTGTTTTGAAGTTGGTGGGCGACACATCATCAATATTGGGATACTTCACATAGAATTCATCCCAGTACTTCCGTCGTGCATTAAGGCCAGGCAAATTGTCAAACAATGTGGTGTTCGTCCACTTCATCGGTTTCCACAAGCCGCCATGAAACACTTTGTTCTCATAGTCATATTGTTTGAGCTTAAGCTGTTGACGGTCCATGTGCTCATTCAGGCAGTAAATGCCCATGTAATTGTCGTTGAGGAACACCTCGACAAAATCACCGCGCACATAGTTGCGAACGGTCTTGGGCTCTTGTTCGGCATAATACGGAGGAGTGGAGAACGCGGCCCAGATGTCTTTGGAAACACGGTTACGCACTCTCGAGAAATCGATCTGTCCGGCATCAAGGCGCCAATGGAAATCGCTGCGCAAGCCAAAGAAAGACATGTTCTTTTTGGTTCCATCCTCATTATAAAATTTGAGGTGGAAATTATGCTTCTCACGGAAAGGTTCGGCCGTTGAGCTGCCAGCCCACCGTACCCGGGACTTGATTGTTTCTTGATAAGACGAATCAGGGATTGTAATGGTAACCGTACCCTCTTCATAGGGTCTCTTGACAAACTCATCTTCACCATAGATCTGAATCACTGGCCAATAAGTGCACTTAATAACAGCATCCACCGTCTCGGTCCCGATCACCATCTGTAAGTTATAGGAGGCAGCTGGATTAACGAAGGCAAAGGTGTACTGACCCGTCTCTGTTACATCCACGCCATTGATAGAGCATGAAGTAACGTCATCATCTAACGTTACCGTTGCTTGATAACTCTTGCCATACACTGATTTGGGAACAGAGAGCAACCAGTCACCGGTCAAGTTGTCGACAGCTGGCTTAATTCCATTAAATGCCACTTGCGCCCCTGCGTTTACACTCAAAAAGCCGCAAAGCAGGCACAACATCAGTTTCATTCTAACAATTTTGGAAGCCATAGTTCTAAACATGTGATTTCTATTTTTCAAATCCAGGTGTTCTATAGAGGCAACAAAGGTAGCTACTTTTTTTGACAAACACATCATATTGACGCAATTATTTTAAAAAAAGGCATAAAAACTTTATTGATGATGAGCTACAGGCGCTCTAAAATGATCTGCAAACCCTTTCTAGATGGATAATCGAACCATTACATATTTAATAATAGATGCAAGCCAAATATTTAGAATAATTTTGATTGGTATATAAAAAATGATTATCTTTGCCGATAGTTTTTAAAGATATCTCTTGTTATGGCAGAAATGAAGGTTTTCTCGGGCACGAACTCTCGTTATGTAGCCCAACGGATTGCGAAACAACTTGGTGTGGAACTAGGCAGAATCAATATTTCGCATTTTGCCGACGGTGAGTTTGAGGTGTGCTACGAGGAGCCCGTGCGCGGTGCCGAAGTCTATCTCGTGCAGTCAACGTTCAATGCCAGCGAGAACCTGATGGAACTGCTGCTCATGATTGACGCCGCCAAGCGCGCGTCGGCCCAGACGGTGATTGCCGTCATCCCCTATTTCGGATGGGCGCGACAGGATCGTAAGGACAAACCCCGTGTGTCCATTGCCGCCAAGCTGGTAGCCAATATCCTGATTGCCGCCGGCATCGACCGCCTGATCACGATGGACCTGCATGCCGACCAGATCCAGGGATTCTTTGACATTCCCGTGGACCACCTGTATGCCTCGACGATGTTTGTCCCCGACATCGCGTCGCTCAACCTCGAGAACCTGGTTATCGCCTCGCCCGACGTGGGTGGTGCAAAGCGCGCCAACTCTTATGCCAAATATTTCAATGCCCCGCTCGTGCTGTGCCACAAGCACCGCCTGCAGGCCAACGTGGTTGAATCTATGACCATCATCGGCGACGTGAAGGGCAAGGATGTCATCCTCATCGACGACATGGTGGACACGGCAGGCACCATCTGCAAGGCAGCATCATTGATGAAGGACAACGGCGCCAACAGCGTGCGCGCCTACATCTCCCACGCCGTGATGAGCGACCCTGCCAGTGAAAGAGTCATGGCCAGCGGTCTGGATGAACTGGTCATCAGCGACAGTATCCCCTTTGACACCAAAAAATGCCCTAAGGTCAGGATTCTGAGCCTGGACAAGATGTTTGCCCATGCCATTAAACATGTCAATATCAAGCAGTCCATCAACGACCTCTTCCTCTTCAAATAATCCTTAATCGATTAATAATAATTTCTACAATATTTTTTGGGGCTGCGCTTTGCGGCCCCGTTTTTCATTTTCCTCAGTTCGGCGGAAATTCATACATCAACTAATATCCTATTCATTTATTTACAGTTTGATTTTTTTAAAAGTATTTATTTGTTGTTTACATTTTTTTCAATTATCTTCGCCGCTGAATACATAAGTATGGATATATTTATTCGTTTTAATAACCTATATTGTTTAACTTCAACCATTTAACAATCATGATGAGAAAACTTCTTTTCGTACTCGCGTTAGGTTTCTCGATGAGCGCAATGGGTCAGGTATTGAATGTGACCTCGATCGACAAGGTCAATATACCTGAAAATGCTGCAGTAGCGGCAATCAGCCCCCAAGGCGATTACCTGCTGCTGACCAGTTCTACCAACCAGGGCCTCACCAAGTTAGACCTGACAAGTGGCCAGACACAAGTGCTGAGCACCGCTCCCAGCGCCGGCCATAACGTGAAGATTTCGCCCGACGGCCAGACGGTCGTTTACCGCGAAGGCTCGTTCAATGAGAAGCACCTGCGCATGTCCACGCTCAAGAGCGTGAACTTGACAACGGGTGCCAGCCAAGTGCTGGTAAAACCTACTCGTGACCTGCAGGGCTATGCTGTTGACGCTACCAGCGTTGGCGCCGTTAACAAGGGCAAGTTCAGCAACAAGGCTATTGGCACCGCCAAGGCCCAAAAGTTGCCCGTGCTCTCGATCAACAAGGGTCAGCTGATGATCACCATCAACGGCAAGACCCGCCAGCTGTCACCCAACGGCACCCAGTTCAGCTACATGTGGGCATCGCTGTCACCCGACGGCAGCAAGGTGCTCTACTATCAGGCCGCTCACGGTACCTACGTGTGCAACCTTGATGGCAGCAATGTGCGCAAGGTGGGCCAGATGCGTGCTCCGGTATGGTATGACGACAATACCGTAGTGGGCATGATGGATCTGGACGACGGCGAATTCATTTATGCTTCGACCATCGTTGCAGCCACTCTCGACGGCACCACTCAGGTGCTCACCGACGATTCCACCGTCGCCATGTATCCCCACGCCACGTCCGGCAAGATTGTTTTCAGCACTCCCGCCGGCGAGGCTTATATGATTAACGTAACCAAATGATGACCGCTATGAAAAAGATTTTATTACTTGCCGTAGCTGCCATCATGGCAGTCGGCGCAATGCAGGCTAAGACGGCCGACGAATTACGCATCTATCTGAATCCTGGTCACGGTAGCTGGGGTCCCAATGACCGTCCGATGGCGACGATCTCCTACCCGATGCTGCCCGAGACGGGACGCCCCGACACCAACGGTTTCTATGAGTCGAACACCAACTTGTGGAAATCGATTGAGACCTATCATGCCCTCATCAAAATGGGCGTGAAAGCCGAAAACATCACCTTGTCAAGGTGGTTCAATGGCCCGTATCCTTATGTATCAGGAGCACCTGACGCCGAAATCTACAACCGTCCGTTGTCAGAAATCTGCGAGGAAGTGGAAATAGGCAACTACGACATGTTCCTGTCGCACCACTCCAATGCTTTAACCGACGGCACCGCTACCAACTACCCGCTGATCCTGTATCGCGGCAATGATGGTGAAGGCGGTGACCTGGCACCGGGCAGCCGTGCCATGGGACAGACCTGCTGGCCCATCTTCTACACCAACGAGATCGACCCGATGACGAACTATAGCCCCGCAAGTCCCAACATCCGTGGTGACATCAACTTCTATGGCAGTTCATCGACCCGTGTTGACCCGAATACCGGTATTGCTTATACAGGCTATCTGGGTGTGCTGAAACATGGTGCACCGGGCTTCCTGATTGAGGGCTATTTCCACACTTATCAGCCAGCACGCCACCGTGCGCTGAACATGGATTATTGCCATCAGGAGGGTATCCGCATCGCCCGCGGTATCGGTGAGTACTTCGGTCTCACTCCCTATAACAAGGGCTATATCATGGGTACCGTTAAGGATATCCACAACCACCTTGTTCACAACCTGTACAATTACAATGCAACGTCGATGGACCAGTGGTATCCCATCAACGGCGCTGTTGTCATCCTGTACAAGAACGGTCAGGAAGTGGCACGTTACACCACCGACCAGAACTACAATGGTGTGTTCGTGTTTGAAGACCTGGATCCCGGCACATACACCCTGAGCGTTGAGGCCGAAGGCTTCAAGCCGCTGGGCGAGTACACTGCCGAGACCGTTGACAGCCAGTGGAGAGATCTTATCAATGCCGCTGCAGGAGAAATTGTGGTAGAGGCCAACAAGACGACCTATGCCGTTCCCATGCTTGAGGCCACAGACTATGTGATCCCGACCGACTTGTATCAGAACTATCCCGAGCCCGAACTGCCCGGTTACGTTACCGCTCCCACTAAGCTTGATCTGACCCGTGACGAGGGCACCGAGTATGACCTCGTGGGCACCATCAAGCGTATGCTCGTGCGTGGTGACAGCACTGTTGTCCTGACCAATGCCGAGGACGGTACGCCCCACGTTTACCTGATCAACAACATTGACAAGGTGATCGTTAAGGAACTGAGCATCGAAGGCATCGCTGACGTTGAGCCCAACAATGCCGGCTTCTACAGCCGTCTGAACGACATCGCCTTCACTGCCGACGACCAGCTCGTGGGTATCAACTGCGTACAGACCCAGTATGGCGCTGGCCAGGTTAACGAAGGATATGAGCGTGGCACGCTGCGCCTCTACAAGTGGGCTGACTTCGACAGTGATCCTATCCAGTGGGTAACCACCCAGAGTTCAGCCAACTTCTACTACTATCGTGCCCAGTCGTTGACCATTGACGGTTATTCAGCAGACTGCACCGTTAACATCATTGGAACCAACGATGCTGCAAGCAGCGCAGGTGGCATGAGGTTCTTGAGATTGAACATCATCAACAACACGATTGTCAGCACAGTTTATACCGAGAAGACCATCAGCGCCCAGAGTAACTTCACCAAGGCCAAGATCGGTGAGCCGCAACTCGTTCTCTCACCGCGCAGCGATGACCAAGTCATGCTTGACGGTGAAAGCACTCTGCTCATGGAGGTTGCTCCCGCCAACGTTAACGGCACCGACAGTGAAGTTGTGGGACGCTTCGCCGGCGATGAGGCCGACACCCCCGTGAAGGGTACCTCCTTCTTCAAGTATGCTCAGCACCAGTTCATGGTAACTCCTTATGTTGCTGTCGACAGGGATGACGTCGTCAACGTGGGTGGTATCAAGCTCTATGATATCACTGCTGGTCTGGATCAAGCCGCATTGGTTGCAACTACCAATACCGAGATTGCTCCGCTTGCCACCACATTCATGGCAACTGGCGCCAACGTCGATGGTGAGGAAATCTACCTCTACCTGATGCAGGACAACAAGATCACCAAGTGGCAGACCGATATTGCTAACCAAGCCGGCGTTCCCGGAATCTACGCTTATGGTCTTAGCAACGATGGTGATCATTTCACCTTCAATGCCAACGTTGCAGCCAATAATGCCTACATCACGTTCTACAACGAGGAAGGCACTGCAGTGGCTACTGTTAACGTTCCTAATGTTCAAGAAGGCGAAAACACTGCCACTATCAACGTTAGCGAACTCGAAGGCGTTGAGCCTGGCAGCACGCTGACCTGGGCAGTAACCGTTGAGGGTGAACCCATCAACACCATCAACCGCATCAACCCGATTGGCCAGAGCTATAGCGGACAGTTGTTCGTTGCGGTCGACAAGTCGCCTGAGAGCCCCAAGATGGGTACCATCTATGCCGGTAACCGTGTCGCTAATCTCAATGCTGGTAACGGTGTCTATCTGTATGATGTCAACGGTGTGCGTGTGAGCGATCAGGTTTATAACGGTAACCGCACTTGGCGCGCTAACTACCGCATGGGCATTGACAGCCAAGGTAAGCTCTATGTTCCTGATTGGGGCGATCCCACCTCGGGCGTATTCATTGCCGATCCTAACGACCTGGGAGGCACATGGACTGAGTTCTTTATCGGTGAGCGCAATGGCGATGGTCTGATTTCTAACAACGGCGTTAATGTCGGTTCTTCGACGCCTGGCGTAGGCATCGGCGGCAAGGGCGCAGACACCAAGCTGTATGTGTATCTTGAGGACTTTGGCAACGGTGTGGGTGTTTACAACATCGGCCAGCCCGACGGCACAATCGTTGACACCTGGGATACCGCTCCTAGCCAGTACTATGATGTAGGCTACCTGCAGGCTAACACCAATGGTAACGTTGTAGCTGATCCTCTGGGCCGCGGTGTCTGGATATCGCAATACCGCAGTACGGGCAATAATGCCGCTGGCGTTCCCTCGCTTATCTTCGTTGACAATGATGGCAATTTGACATTCAATTCCGGCAGAACGCCCTACAACGAGATGCTCAACGGTAGCGACCGTGCGGGCTTCACCGTCAGCGATGATGCAAGCATTCTTGTCGTTAACGACGGCAATGATGAACTCCAGTTCTTTGATGTAACTTGGGATGGCACCACGCCCGACATCACGCCAAAGTATTCATACAAGACCGGTCAAGGCCCCATCTTCCAGATGGCATTCGACTATGCTGGCAACCTGGTTTGCGCCGGTGGCAACATCGGTATGTACTCAATACCTACCGACGAGAACGTCCACACCACTCCCGCTATGGGCACCATCACCGTTCCCGGTGGCGATACGACCTATGATGTGGATTGCAACGGCAAGACCGATATCGCCGATGTAACTACATTGATCGACTACCTGCTGGGTGCCAATCCCGAGCCCTTCAACTCAGATGCTGCTGACGTTGACAAGGATGGTAAGATTAACATTAGTGACGTGACCGACTTAATTGACTACCTGCTCACCCACTAATCGTCAATCGAGTTAATCAATTCTCATTACAGGCGACCCGTGTCATGCGGGTCGCTTGTTTTGTTTTTTTTCTATAAATGATGTGATGATTGGGGCAGCAATTCGAGTGTTTTGTATAAATTTGGCGGCGCCTAAACAAAACTCAAAATAATTTGGTTTTGTGTTCGGCTTGCACAATTTTTTTGTAATTTTGGCACCCAATTTGTGTATATTACCCCTATACACCCATCAACAATAGAAATATGATCGATTTTTTAGATAATATAGATGCCGAAATGAATGATGGAGGAGCCCGTGTGCTTCCCATCATCACCGAGATTCACGAGGTGAGCGACGGTACTGATATTCACGATAATAAGGCTGATGACATCCCTATCCTGCCCTTGCGCAACATGGTATTATTCCCCATGATGACCATGCCGGTATCGGTAGGTCGCGACAAGTCCATGCGCCTGATTAAAGATGTCGAGGAGAGTCATTCTTCAATTGCGGTCTTCTGCCAATATGACAGCCACGTTGAGGACCCTGCCGAAAAAGATTTGTACCGTTATGGCACCATTGCCACCATCATCAAGGTGCTGGAACTGCCCGATGGCTCGACCAATGTCATCCTGCAGGGCCGATCGGCTTGCCAGCTGGACCATATATCCCAAACCGCACCTTACATGCGAGGCTCTGTCACCCTGGTGGAAGACAGACTGCCGCTGGCAGGAGACAAGGAATTTGAGATTCTGATGCAGTCCATTGCCGAAGTCACCCTGCGCATGCTGCGCAACATGGGACAGAATGGCCGCGATCTGGCATTCGCCATGAAAAACATCGACAATCCCATGTATCTGATGAATTTCTTGGCCACCAACATCGCTTTTGACCCGGATCAAAAGCAACACATGCTGGAGGAGCGTGACATCAAGAAACGGGGCTATCTCCTTTACTCGATGCTCATGCGCGAGGAACAATTGGTCGAGATCAAGGCCAATATCCAGTCGCGCACACGTGAAGAGTTGTCACAGCAGCAACGAGACCACTTCCTGCAACAGCAAATCCGCACCATCCAGGAAGAGCTGGGTACTGACATTGACGATATCGAGGAACTACAGGAACGGTCCACCAAAATGAAGTGGAGCGAGGAGGTTCAGAAGCAATTCGACAAAGAGCTCAGGAAACTAGAACGGCTGAATCCCCAGTCTCCCGACTACTCGGTACAATATGCCTATCTGGACAATATGCTCAACCTGCCGTGGGACACCTATACTGAGGATAATTTCGACCTCAAGAAGGTCGAGGAGAAACTCAATGCCGACCACTACGGCCTGGAGAAAGTAAAAGACCGCATTCTGGAGCATCTTTCCGTGCTCAAGTTGCGTGGAGACCTCAAAGCGCCCATCCTTTGCCTGTATGGTCCTCCGGGCGTGGGTAAAACTTCTTTGGGAAAATCCATTGCCGACGCGTTGCATCGTGAATATGCCCGCATCTCGTTGGGCGGACTTCATGACGAGGCCGAGATACGCGGTCACCGCCGCACCTACATCGGCGCTATGCCTGGCCGCATCATCGCTGCACTGGCCAAGTGCGGAAGCAACAATCCGGTCATTGTCCTTGACGAGATTGACAAGGTGGGACAAGATTTCAAGGGAGATCCGTCATCGGCATTGCTCGAGGTATTGGATCCCGAGCAGAACGGTCACTTCCATGACAATTATCTTGACATCGATTATGACTTGTCCAAAATCCTGTTCATCGCCACAGCCAACAGCCTGGCCACCGTGAGCCGTCCCTTGCTGGACCGTATGGAGGTTATCGAGATCAACGGATATATCCCTGAAGAGAAACTGGAAATCGCCAAACGTCACCTTGTTCCCAAGGAATTGGAAAACAACGGTTTCAAGAAGAATGAAATCAAGTTCGGCAAGCAGGTAATGCTCAAGATCATCGAGGATTATACCCGCGAGTCGGGCGTCCGCCAGTTGGAGAAGAAAATCGCTACCGTGCTGCGCCGTGTGGCACGTCATAAGGCTAGCGGTGATACCTACCCTACCAGTATCAAGATTGAAGACCTGAAAGAATACCTGGGAGCACCTGATTACAGCCGTGACAAGTATGAGGGCAACGAGTTCGCAGGCGTTGTGACAGGCCTTGCATGGACTGCCGTGGGAGGCGAAATCCTGTTTGTGGAATCGTCGCTGGCGCGTGGCAAGGGCGAAAAACTAACGCTGACGGGCAATCTGGGTGACGTGATGAAGGAATCGGCAGTGATTGCGCTCCAATACCTGCGCTCGCACTGCTCGATTATCGGCATCGACCCGGAATTGTTTGACAAGTATAATATCCACATCCATGTGCCCGAGGGTGCCATACCAAAGGATGGCCCATCGGCAGGTGTAACGATGGTGACCTCGCTCGCCTCGTCGTTCACCCAGCGCAAGGTCAGGGACCACTTGGCCATGACCGGTGAAATCACCCTGCGCGGCAAAGTGTTGCCCGTGGGTGGCATTAAGGACAAAATCCTTGCTGCCAAACGTGCCGGAATCACCGACATCATCCTGTGTGAAGCCAACCGCAAGGATATTAACGAAATCAACGAGATGTACCTTAATGGTCTGACGTTCCATTATGTCAACACCATCAAGGACGTCCTTGACCTGGCTCTCCTTCCCGAAAAGGTGAAAGATGCCATTGAGTTATAAACTCAGCGCAACAGCCAATAGGCATTTTCCTTGAGTTTGTTCATCAAGGCCGGTTCAAGGCCAGGATGTGTGTCAATCCATTGGCGCACCAGTTGCTTGGCCTCATCGCTCATGTGGCCTGCCAGCAGGCCTGTCAGCCAATAACCGGGGAAGAAAATGTCACCCGTGCGTTGCACATCTTCAAGCGCATCAAGGCCGGGAATCAGGTAACGGTTGGAGATAGACTCCCTCGTCGGGTCATTGAGCAGAGCCAGCATATCCCGTGCCCATGGTTCCACACGACGGTTTTCGGCCTGCAGTAAGTCATTGAACAACTGTTGCTGGACTTGGGTATCAGGGTTGCAGGCACGGGAGATGAAGTCAAACTCCCGCCGTTGGTCAGTGGTCAACTGGCGTCCGCGCTGATCATCAAGGATACTGTTCCACATATCGGGTCGCATAATGGCCAAGTGATAGGCCAATCGCATGTAGTCGCGGTTATTGAAAAATGAGGCGCTCTGGTCTTTCCATATATCATAAAGCTTGTTGACGACATCCCGCGAAACAGCCGTGAGTGAAAGTTGCCGCAGCAAGGCCTGTCTTACTGACTGCAGGCTGTGCTTTTGCATCATCTCAAACAACTGCCGTTCGGTCTTTGACCGCATCTTACGGTCAAGTCTAGGCATCAGATTGTTGATAAAACTGCATGTCGTGGAGGCAATGAGTTCGTTATTCTCATGGTAGAGGAAGTCAAGCAGCATCTTCATCAGATTCTCTGCTGTAATATTGCCCAGATGGTAGTTTTCATAAAGGTTGAGCACAGCAGCATAGCGTACCATATCATTGTCGGGCATCGTTTTCCAGGTCTTAGCCAAGAATGATATCGCTTTCTCGTCAAGGGCAAATTGTCCATACCCCTCACCATTGCTGTTGAGAATCTGGTTCTCATAATCAGAGAGAACTATTTCATCGTCATTCATATAAACCGGCTTTTGGCAAAATGTTCCTTCTTGATCAAGAAAACCGATATTAAAGCCCTGTTTCCATGCTATATTGCGCCCATAAGGATCAGACTGTGTCACCTTGATGACAGCATCCATCTCCTTGGCGGCCTTAACGACTGGCATACCTTTCTGTTTTACCCACACATCGCTGAAAGATTGGGCGCTGTGTTCAGGAGCGAAACGGTCCAATTCAACAACCAGGTCATCCCATGTAGCGTTACCATAAGCATACCGGTTCAGGTAGCTGCGCAAACCGTCCCGCAGGTTTTCCTCCCCTTTCTCTTTCTCGAGTTTGCTCATCATGATGGGTGCCTTGTGATAAATGATGTTGCCGTAAAGCAACCCTGCCTTATTCAAGTTGTCCAAGGGTTGCTGTATGGGGTGTGTGCCCTGTGTGCGGTCAACGCTCATTGCCAACGGGTAATGCGCCTTGATGAAGGCCAGGTCGTGGTCCAGGTCAGGGAATTGTTCACGGGCGATTTTGTCGGCCATGAAGTTGGCAAACACTTCCTTGGTCCAAACATCGTCGAACCAGCGCATCGTGACCAAGTCGCCGAACCACATGTGTGACGTTTCGTGAGCAATCAGGTTGAGGCGTGACATTTCCTCATCAGGCGTTGGTTCAGGGCCGAGGAAGATGCGCTGGTCGTTATACTGGATGCAGCCAGGGTGCTCCATCCCGCCGAACTGGTAGCCTGGAAGCACGACAAAGCCATAGTTTTCAAATGGATATGGGATTCCCGTATATTCCTCCATCCACCGCAATGACAAGGCCACCTGATCAAATACAATGGGCAACTGTGCCACCTTGGCAGGATCAGTCTCGCGGTAGAGGGCTGTCAATAGTCGGCCATCACGGATATCCCTCTTGACTTGGAACTTTCCAGCCGTGAACGAGAACAGGTAGGTAGGAATGGGTTTACTGGTCTGGTTGCTGATGCTCACCCACCCCTCTGGAATGTCAAGTTTAAGGCTGAAAACAGCTTTCAGGTCAGGCTGGTCAAAACACGGGAAGACGCTCCTGGCATGATCAGGGACAAACAAAGTGTAGAGGTATTCATCGCTGCGATTCAACGCTTTGTCGCCGCTATAGCCACTCAATATCACCGAGTTCTCACCCTGAACAAGAAATTGAGCCGGGATAATGATGTGCTCATTCATCAAGACGGTCTTCATGGTCTTGTCATTAACCATCAGCTCACGAGACAACTGACTGGCATCACCTTGAAAGTCAATCTGTAGGTCTTCATCACCAGTCCAATCAAACATTATCGTTTCCTCAAAATGGACTGGCTTGGACTTTTCTTCGGGCACTGTGAACGACAAGTCGTAAGATACCTGGCTGATATGGTTTGTGCGGTAAACTGCCAACTCACGGGACACGCCGTCCACAACGGGCACAGCTGCTCCCATCAGCAGAGAGAACCACGCAAACATGATGACAAATGATAATCTAACACACTGTTTCATGACCTGTTCATTATTGGGGTTGCGGCATTGCAACAGGTGCAAAGATAATCATTATTTCCCAAAAAAACCTCCTGCATGGCACTATAGCCTTGCAGGAGGTCATCAATGTATTATTTAATGTACTATGGTCGATGATTACATCATGCCACCCATGCCACCGCCCATACCGGGGCCACCTGCGGGCATTGCGGGCTCGGGCTCTTTCTTCTCGGCGATGACGCACTCGGTGGTGAGGAACATGCCGGCGATGCTGGCAGCGTTCTCAAGAGCGATACGGGCCACCTTGGCGGGATCGATAACACCGGTCTCAAACAGGTTCTCGTACTTCTCGGTGCGGGCGTTATAGCCGAAGTCGCCCTGACCTTCCTTCACGCGATTCACTACAACGGCACCCTCAAGGCCGGCGTTGGCCACGATCTGGCGCAGGGGCTCCTCGATAGCACGCTGGATGATGTGGATACCAGTGGTTTCGTCATCGTTGTCACCCTTCATGCCCTCGAGGGCCTTCAGGCAACGGATGTAGGCAGTACCGCCACCAGGCACAATACCTTCGGCAACGGCTGCGCGGGTAGCACTCAGAGCGTCGTCCACGCGGTCCTTCTTTTCCTTCATCTCCACCTCACTGGGAGCACCAATGTAGAGGACGGCCACACCACCCGAGAGCTTGGCAAGGCGTTCCTGAAGTTTTTCCTTGTCATAGGTGGACTTGGTGTTCTCGATCTGCACGCGAATCTGGGCGATGCGGTCGGCAATCATATCCTTGTTGCCAGCGCCATTGACGATGGTGGTGTTCTCCTTGTCAACGGTAACCTTCTCGGCAGTACCCAACATCTCGAGGGTTGCCTTTTCGAGGGTCAGACCAGTCTCCTCGCTGATGACGGTGCCGCCAGTGAGGATAGCGATGTCCTGCAGCATTTCCTTGCGACGGTCGCCAAAGCCGGGAGCCTTCACAGCGCATACCTCCAAGGAGCCACGCAAGCGGTTCACTACCAGCGATGCCAGTGCCTCGCCGTCAACGTCCTCGGCAATGATCAGCATGGGACGGTGAGCCTGGACAGCGCCCTGCAACAGCGGTAGGATATCCTTCAAACCCGAGATCTTCTTGTCAAAGATCAGGATATAGGGACGCTCCATCTCACATGCCATTTTGTCGGCATTGGTGACAAAATAGGGCGAGATGTAACCGCGGTCAAACTGCATACCCTCGACCACGTCAACACGGGTCTCGGTGCCCTTGGCCTCCTCGACGGTGATTACACCATCCTGTTTCACTTTCTTCATCGCCTCGGCGATAAGCTGGCCGATAGCATCGTCGTTGTTAGCGCTCACGCGAGCCACATTCTCAATCTTGCCGAAATCGTCGCCCACTTCCTGAGCCTGCTCCTTGATGCCGTCGACAACGACCTTGACGGCCTTGTCGATACCGCGCTTCACGTCCATGGGGTTAGCGCCGGCTGCTACGTTTTTCAAGCCCTCGGTGATGATGGCCTGGGCCAGAACGGTAGCGGTGGTGGTACCGTCACCGGCATCGTCGTTGGTCTTGCTGGCAACCTCCTTAACGAGTTGTGCGCCAATGTTCTGGAATTCGTCCTCCAGTTCCACTTCACGGGCTACGGTAACACCGTCCTTGGTGATGTGGGGAGCACCATACTTCTTATCGAGAATCACGTTGCGTCCTTTGGGACCCAGCGTCACCTTCACAGCGTCGCTCAACTGGTCAACACCCTTCTTGAGCTCTTCGCGAGCCTTGATATCAAATTTGATTAACTTTGCCATAATCTGTTTTTCTCCTTTCTTCTTTAATCCAAAACGATGGCCAGGATGTCGTTCTGACGCATCATGAGCAGTTTCTCGCCGTCGATTTCAATCTCGTTGCCTGCATACTTGCCATAGAGCACAGTGTCACCAGGCTTAACGATCATTTCTTCGTCTTTGGTACCATTACCTGCGGCACGCACTTTGCCTTTGAGAGGTTTTTCTTTGGCACTGTCGGGGATGATGATGCCGCCGACGACTTCTTCTGCTTTTGCCGGTTCGATGAGAACGCGGTCATTTAATGGTTGAATTGTCATGATTTCTTTTAATGTTTATAACGTTAATTGTTGAATTATTTGTCTTCAGTGTTAGGATGCAACGAGTGTGCCAATGCCGTAAAACCGACATTTTGTCACCCGGTACTGCCACTTCAATCTATCAACATATCATTATGAAGACAAATGCGCCTGCGAATCGGGCATCGCTATAAACGGTGGCCGTGGCAACAGCATTGACGCATTAGGATGACAGGCATGCGGAGGGAGTTGACCCTTACGGGGGTTGGGGGTATTCTTGTTAGACTTATCCATAATATACATTTCTATTAAATGTTCTTCCAGTGTAATTACCTGAAAGGAACCTAAAACAATCCATTAATAATAAAACAATCTAGGAATTGAAAAGCAAATAATGTGCCAACTGTTCCAATGCACGGATATTGGCTTCATTCAGGCTACAAGCCGAGCACAAAAGCAAATGATAATTTGGTTTTGTGCTCGGCTTGCACTACCTTTGTAGCCTGAATGAATCATGAATTGTACATAGCACGGCGCATGTCGCTGCGTGGCGGTCGTCAAGGTAAAGTATCTCCTAGCTTGACGGTGGCTTTGGTGGGCATTGTGCTTGCGGTAGTAATCATGATACTGTCCATCGCCATCGTGATGGGTTTCAAGGGAGAAATCTCCGGAAAAATCATGCACCTTGACGCACACTTGCGTGTGAGCAATGCGGCCCTGGGCATTGACGAGAATTATGCCACGGTTAACGGTCGTGAGGTGCGTGAAACCATAGCGGGCGACAGTGCCTTTGCCCCGATGATCGAGAGCGTGAGCCTGATAGCCGACAAGAGCGCCATTCTCAAGACCGAAAATGATTTCATGGGCATCATCCTGCGCGGAGTGGACAAGGGTTACGACTGGCGTTACCTCCATTCAAGGTTAATCGATGGCAATACCCTTGACGTGCCCGATACGACCTCATCACAGCGGATCGTTATCTCGAAGACGGTCGCAGACCGCTTGCAACTGCACACGGGTGACAAGGTGATGACCTATTTCATCGACAACAGCATCAAAGCCAGGAACCTGACCGTGAGCGGCATCTTCAAGACCGACCTTGATGCCTTTGACGGGGCCTACATCGTGGGTGACATCGACATTGTGCAGGGTGTGAACGGCTGGAATGGTGATACGGGAACCCAGGTGGCCGTGAATCTGAAAGATACGCGCAATCTGGAAGGCGACGGTTACCAGCTCTATTCCCTGATGGCACAAGGCACCGTGAAACACGAGAGCAAAAACTTGTTTGTCGTTTCTACTACTCATCAGAACAACGTTGCGTTCTTCGCTTGGCTTGACATGCTCAACATGAATGTCGCCGTTATTCTCACACTGATGATGATTGTAGCAGCCTTCACACTAATATCGGCCATGTTGATGATCGTGTTGGAGCGCATCCGTGTAATCGGCAATTTCAAGGCCATGGGAGCAACCAACGGAACGATCCGCCGTGTCTTTATCTTCTTGACGGGTAAACTCATCCTCAAAGCCCTCATTATTGGCAACATCATCGGCATTGGTCTGGCCTTGATCCAGAAGTATTGTCACATTGTGCGCCTTGACCCCGCTTCTTACTATATGCCCTATGTACCCATCCATTTGAGCATCCCTGCCCTGCTATTGCTCAATGTCGGCATCATTGTCGTCTCCTATTTGACATTGCTCGGCACAAGCCACATCATCTCGACCATCAAGCCCACTGCTACGATGCGCTTTGAGTAATTGGCTGATTGAAGGGATATAACGATAAAGACGGATGGCGGATGAAACAGGGCGAAATCAAAAAAAATGAAAAAAAGTTACGATTTTTCTTGCCAGTAAGAAAAAAAGCAGTACCTTTGCAGTCGCAATAAAGGAATTGTCCTGTGGTGTAATGGTAGCACATCGGATTCTGGTTCCGCTTGCGAGGGTTCGAATCCTTCCAGGACAACAAAGAGAAGTGACCCTTAAACAAGGTCACTTTTCATGTGAAATCTCGTGCAAACCGAATGCCATGAAAGTCTGCTTTCAAATGGCTGAGGTGCAGCCGAGATTGCACGTAAGTGAAAATTAATAACTTATTAAAAAATTTAAACTGTTTTATTATGGCAACTAAGATCAGATTGCAGCGCCATGGTCACAAGGACTACGCGTTCTATCCCATTGTTATTGCCGATAGCAGGGCACCACGAGATGGTAGATTTATTGAGAGGATTGGTTCTTATAACCCCAACACTAATCCTGCTACCATCAGTTTGAATTTCGAGCGTGCACTCTATTGGATCAACGTAGGTGCAATTCCCACCGACACTGTACGTAACATTCTCTCTCGCGAGGGTGTGATGCTGATGAAGCACCTCCAGGGCGGCGTCAAGAAGGGCGCTTTCACCGAGGAAGAGGCTCAGAAGCGTTTCGAGGCCTGGAAGGCTGAGAAGCAGGCTAAGCTCGACGCTATCCGCAACAAGGATCGCGACGACAAGAAGGCTGCCGACAAGAAGACCATCGCCGAGGAGACCAAGAAGAACGAGGCAAAGGCTGAGGCCGTAGCCAAGAAGAAAGCCGAGATCGCTGCCGCTAAGGCTGCTGCCGAGGCTGAGGCCGCCAAGGCCGCTCAAGAGGCTGCTGCCGCTGAAGCTCCTGCTGAGGAGGCACCTGCCGCTGAGGCTCCCGCTGAAGAAGCTCCCGCCGCTGAGGAGGCTGCTCCCGAGGCATAAGAAGAACCCCGTTCTTTTTACTATTCATCAAATGCTGGCTCCCTACCCACAGAGGTATGGGAGCCAGTCTTATATCCTGTCGTTTCTTTCTCATCATCATGGTAGCCATCAATTATCATCTGAATATTTTTTTTAATAAAAAACAATCATTACTTTTGCGCAAAGAAATCACCATTTAATCAATGATATGAGTATGGGCAATATCGTTAAAATCATTCGGCATGAAGATATAGTCAAGGCTGCCATTTCGCCAAAACAATGCCTGGAATGGATAGAGGAATCATTCAGCATTAAATATGAATCTGATCTTCCGCCTAAAATCAGCCTTCATCCTCAAGGAGACGATTTTTTCAACACCATGCCGTGCCTTTTACCTAAACGATTTGGCCGTTTCTCGATGAAAGAAGTTCATCGCATAGCCGGACAAGTTCCGTCTTTGGGAAGTGACATATTGCTTTATGATTCAAGGCTGGGTAACCTTTTAGCTATTATAGACGGAGACTGGATCACGACCATGAGAACAGGTGCGGTTGCCGCATTAGCCTCAAGGCTTCTTAAACCATCGTTTGCCCATGATTACTCATTTATCGGCTTGGGTAATACAGCCCGAGCAACCGCGTTATGCATTCTTGAAGACAATAAAGACCAGCAGATCACATTCCGTTTGCTAAAATACAAGAATCAAGCAGATCTCTTCATTGATCGTTTCAAAGATTACAGCAATCTAACGATTAAAGTGATAGATGATATTGAAACACTTGTCAAAGAATCGAATGTGCTCATATCTTGTATCACTTCGGCAGACGGCATTTTGTGCCCAAATGACAAGTTATTCAATCCCGGAATATTGCTTATTCCTGTACATACCCGAGGTTTTCAAAACTGCGACCTTTTCTTTGATAAGGTTTATGGAGATGATACTGGCCACATTCAAGGATTCAAATACTTTTCACGTTTCAAAAAGTATAATGAGCTAAGTCAAGTATTGTTAGGAAATGATCCGGGCAGAGAGAGTGATTCTGAGAGAATCATAGCCTACAACATCGGATTGGGACTTCACGACGCAGTTTTTGCTAGCCACATCTATGATTGCCTGAAGGATAAAGATGACATTACATTCTTTATCCAAGATAAAGAAGCCTCAAAGTTTTGGTTATAAAACTGGGTGTGTTATCAGCAACCCTTCGCAGTTCATTTTTTAAAGCCTTTTTAGGGCTTCCACAAGGATATCGTTATCCCGTTGGTCACGAATGGCAATTCTGATATAGTTCTTGCCCTCAAGTCCCGTCTTACTATCACAGTTCTTGATGAGTATGTTGTAGTCCTTTAACAATAATACCGTCAGTTGGTGTGACGTGTACTTTGATATCACTTGGCATAGGAAGAAATTGGCCTGAGTTGGAATCACACGTAGATACGGGATCAATGATAACTGTTTGGCGAAACGGTCACGTTCATTGACAAATTCTTGGCAAGCGACCTTATAGAAAGACTCATATTTGTTGAAAATCTGCATATAGAACTCTGCGAATGAGTTGATGTTCCATATAGCCACATCTTTCTTCATCTTATCAAGCAAATCAGTATTCACACCAGCGAGAACGCCCAATCTGAGTCCAGGCACACCATAGGACTTGCTGATGCTCTTCATCACAAGCAGTTGGGGATGAGTCTCCAAAATGCTATCATCCAGAAGTGAATTGGTCGGGCCATCGTCAGAAAAGTCTACAAACGATTCATCAACCAGCAAACTGATTTCACGTTCAGCACACCAGTCGGCCAATGATAAGACATCTTCTCTTGGTATGAAATTTCCTGAAGGATTATCAGGATTAATCATCAACAATGCTTTGATATCCTTAGAGCCAAAAAATGATTTTAAATCATCGGCGGTATAATGCAAATCCTCATTGTCGGGGAAGAATGGCACGATGGCATCCTTAGTCAAGCGATTCGGATATTCTTCAAAAGTTGGATAAACTACTCCTATTTTGCTGCCATTATCCATCAAATGACTCATCAGACTCTTAATCAACTCGGCAGCCCCATTTCCAACAACGATATATTGGCTACTGATCCCAAAATACTTGCCCGCTAACAACGAATTGATAGCCATACCGCTAGGATACTGGGTCAAAAGCACATCAAAGTTGGCACGCATTTCTTCACGCATGCGCTTGGTCGGAAAAAATGGATTGACGAGATAACAAAAGTCCAGCATCTGCGGGAAACGCCAGTACCCTCCATACCTAATGTGATACTTGTATAACTTATCTTTTTCAGGAGAGAATATTGTCTCAGCTATATCCTTGTCTTGAACATCATCTATCTCATACCATGGTTTATTGCCAATAGGCAAAGCCTTAAGATTAGCCTGATCAAGCAATGTTATGACCCTCAGTACCTGCTCATAATACTCATTATCACCCATTACCTTGCAGTACGCATCAAGGAAGGGAACATACACTTTGGTAGAAAACTCTTTACTGAATTTGTAAACATTCACGGTTTTATAATAAGTGTCCACCTCCGAGTACCTGAAAGCTTTTTTGGGTACAAAATTGACAATGTTATTATCCTTATCGATACGAACCATTGTTCCATCCATCCATGTTTCATACTTAGCCACCAATGCTAAATTGGGGAACGGATCGTCAAGAATCATTTTGAAGAGGCTATCATCAAGAATCAAGTCACTCTCGATAAGCAATGTATCGTCTTCTGTCAACTTGTCTTTCACCAATGCCAGAGAATAGATATTGTTGGTCTTATCATAGATGGGGTTCATGGCATACTCTATGGTCAAACGATCGTCATAACGGTTACCGATATGATCCATCAATTCTTGACCTTTATACCCCACTACAATCACCAAACGTGACAACTTCAACTGACACAACTGTTCCAGCATCCTATCAATAAGCCTAACGCCATTGACAGGCAACATGCACTTGGTGTTATCGCGAGTATATTTACCTAAACGACGGCCCATTCCAGCCGCTAAAATGATTGCTTGCATATGAAGTTAATCTATCATGAGTAAAAACGAGTTAATCGAAGAATTCCAGACGCTTGACATGGTGATTAACGTTGTCGAGGTCAGCAGGTAGTTGCATATAATCGCCAAACATCGTCTGTAACATATTATGGCTATTGCCAGGTACAGGGAGTTGAACGCCCTCGAAATCGTGGGTTGTCAGGTGGACGATATCGTTCAAATTATAGATGTTGTGAAACGGAATTCCATAGTCGCACATGAGGGCTTTGGTGCCACTTAATCGGCTGATGCCGCGAAGCAGCGGGAATGAAACATGACGATTGAACCAAGTCAAAGCTCTTATTTTCCTCATTGCCGAAACACTGGCACCACCCTTGCGAAAAAAGTTATAAGCAAGACTTTGGAAACGTAACTTCTGAGTCCAAGGCAAAAGCCTGTCCAAAGGAAAGATGTCAATGAAGACACCCCGTTCCTTGAAAACACTGTCGAAACCACCCTCATCGAGAAAAGAGCGCTTATCTCTCAGTTTACCGACAAAAAAGAAGTAATTCTTGTCGGTATCGTTTGTCTGGAGAACGATGTGCTCAGGCAACTCATCCGGCAAGACCTTTAATAACCGCTTATAATCGTTACGCAACATCGCCACATCCAAATCATCGTCCCATGGAATAAATCCATTGTGACGAATTGCGCCCAGCAAAGTACCGCCATAGAGGAAGTAAGGTATATCGTACTTTTTGCAGATTGAATCAAGTACTTTTACCATCTCCAACATGACCATCTGTTGACGACGCAACGGAGAACCTTCAGGGTTGAATCTGGCCCTTAGTTCTTCCTGATTGAATGTAGGATTGGTGTTCATTCTGAATAATATCAATTACATGATGCCGCGCTCGCGGAGGCGTTTTTGCCAGTTCCAGGCGCTGAGCATGGTGTCGTCGAGGGATATCTCGGCATGCCAGCCCAGGACTTCGTTGGCGCGCTTGGGATCAGCCCATATTTGGACGATGTCACCGGCACGGCGCGGTGCAATCTTGTGAGGCACCTTCACACCAGTGGCACGCTCAAACGAGTGCAGCAATTCGAGCACCGAGGCACCGTTACCTGTACCGATATTGAAAATCTCGAGTGATTCTTCGCTCTTGTCTTCCAGCATCCGCTCCAAGGCCTTGACGTGGGCCTTGGCCAAGTCAACGACATTGATGAAGTCGCGGATACACGAGCCGTCGCGTGTAGGATAGTCGTCGCCGAAGATGCTCAACTCCTTGCGCACGCCGATGGCGGTCTGTGTCAGATAAGGCACGAGATTCTGGGGTACACCGTTGGGTAACTCGCCGATTTCGGCACTGGGATGGGCACCGATGGGATTGAAGTAGCGCAACAGGATGGCCTTGATGGGACTGCCGCTGCGGATAACATCGGTGATGATGTCCTCACAAATCTGCTTGGTGGCACCGTAGGGCGAGGTGGCCTTCTTGGTGGGCGCGTCCTCAGTAATGGGGTTCTTGTCGGGTTCGCCATAAACCGTGCACGAGGAAGAGAACACAAAGCCCTTCACGCCGAACTCGGGCATCAGGTCCAGCAGATTGAGCAGAATGTTGATATTGTTGCGGTAGTACATGATGGGCTTCTCGATGCTCTCGCCCACAGCCTTGCTGGCCGCGAAGTTGATGATTCCGCTGATGCCGGGATTGTCCTCGAACAACTTGCGCACGACAGCCCGGTCGGTGCAGTCCCCCTTGACAAACACAGGGCGCACGCCAGTGATGCGCTCGATACCGTCCAGCACATCGATGTTACTGTTGCTCAAGTCATCAATGATGACCACCTCGTAACCTGCCTGTTGCAATTCAACCGTGGTGTGTGAACCGATGAACCCGGTTCCGCCAGTCACTAATATTTTACCTTTCATTGTAATAGTATTTATAATGTTGTTGATTTTGATTTCTTAGAACGGATAAACTCGATACATTCCTCAAGGATTCGCGCGCGCAGCAGTTTCATCACCATAAAATAGAGTGCAGCAGCGAGTAGCAGGCGTGACGCCAACAGCATCCACATGTTGCTGATGTACAGGGTGACAAAATAGGTCAAAGCCATCACAGCCAATGCAATTCCCATGAACGGCAACAGGTCACGCAACATCGTCAGGAATCGGTAACCAATGAGCCGATAGGCAAACACCTGCCATGCCAATAGCCAAAAGATATTGATGCAGGCAAAAGCAATGACCATCGCCTTGATGCCCAAGGAATGACAAGCAAGCACGGCGATGAGCATGACAGCAATCTGGCCTATTGTGAGCCACATGTAGGTGCCTGATTTACCTTGACTCAAAAACAGATTCTGATAAATTGTGTACAGGGGAATGAAGGCTCCGCTGACGCACAGGATCTGCAGCAACGGTATGCTGTCGATCCACTTGTCGCCGATGGCCAACAAGATGACCTGAGGCGCCACCAGCGCCAAGCCGAACAACGCGGGAAACGACAGGAATGCCGTGAAACGCAACATCTTGCCAAAAATGCGGCGCTGACGCTCGTTGTTGTCTGTAACACGGGTGAGCACTGGCTGAGCCACCTGGGCTACCGTATTGGTCACCAACTGATTGGCCATTGTGTTCCACTTATTCGCCTGGGTGAAGTTACCCACTGACTGGGCAGGAAACAAGCGGCCGAAAATGACCGTCAACACATTGTTGTTGATTGTAGTCAATACTGCCGTTATCAGCACCTTGTAGCTGAACGAGAACATCTGCTTCACAGGGGTGAAATCCACCTTGAAAGTAGGACACCATTTTGTATAATAGAAACGACCTATACTGATGACCACATTATATAACACTTGCTGTGTCGCAAGGCTCCAATAAGAAAAACCTTTGAAAGCCATTATCACTCCCACTGTGCCCGAGATGACCAATGCCGAAAGCGAGGTAATCGCTTTCTCCTTCATCTTCAGGCTCCTCACAAGCATCGCATTGGGCGAAATGCCTACCGCAGCAAATATGATTGCCAAGAAAACAAACCTTGACAACGAGACGAGACATGGCTGATGGAAAAACGCGGCTATCAACGGCGCGCACAGGAACAGTATTAAGTACAGGAGCAAACTCATGGCGATGTTGAACCAGAACACCGCATTATAATCGTTGTGCTTGATGTCCTTGATGTTGACCAGTGCTACGCCAAAGCCGCTCTCCTGCAGGTTATTAGCCAATAGGGTGAAAATGGCCAGCATGCCTACGATGCCGTACTCTCCAGGCGATAGCAGGCGTGCCAGGAAAATACCGATAATCAGGTTGAGCAACTGCATGCCGCCGCTGCTCAGAAAACCCCAGAACAAACCCTGGGCCGTTTTCTGCTTCAAATTCTGATTATCGACACCCTCGTTGATCATCACTCACCCAAAATCTGGTCGATCCACTCGCGCACACAGGCATCACCGCCCCGGCGCTCAAGAACATGTATGCCAGATATGGCCTTGACCTTGTCGCAGGCATCGGCAGGACAAGCCGCCCACCCCACAGCCGCGAGCAGGTCGTAACAGTTGACGTCATCGCCCACGTAGGCAACCTCTTTCAGAGTGATACCCATCTCATCACAAATCTCTTGCGTTGCAGCCAACTTGCCGCCGTCGCGGGCACTCTGCTTGAGGTAGTCAAGGCCAAGTTTACGGGCACGGTTCACATTGATGGGTGTATTCTCGCTCGTGATGATGCCCACCTTTACGCCCGTGCGCTGGAGCATTTGCAGGCCCATGCCGTCACGTGTGTTGAATTTCTTGAATTCGGTGCCGTCGGTGCCGTAGTACATTCCGCCGTCGGTAAGCGTTCCATCCACGTCAGTGAGGAAAAGACGGATGTCGGCTGGAGTCGGTATCTGTTGATCGGTATTCATCGTTTATTTCAGGTATTTCTCGATGTTGTAACGGGGACGGTGTTTATCCTCGGTATAGATACGGCCGATGTAGGCAGCAATGATACTCAGGCAAATGAGGACACAACCGCCCACAAACCAGATGGACAACATTAGCGACGCCCAACCTTGCACCCCATTACCCTTGCACAGTGCCACAATGACATAGACTAAAATGGCAAGACTGATAAACAGGAATATGACGCCCAGGTCAAAGATCAGGCGTAAGGGCTTGACACTGAATGAGGTGATGCCATCGACGGCAAAGGACAACATCTTGCTCAACGGGTATTTACTCACTCCCGCCTGGCGCTCCAACCGGTCGTAATAGACCGAATCGGTCTTATAGCCCAACAACGGCACAAGTCCACGCAGGAACAGGTTGCGCTCCTCATACTGGCACAGCGCGTCAACAGCCCGTTGGCTCATCAGCCTGAAATCGGCATGGTTATAGATCGACTTCACGCCCATTCCAGTCATGAATTTATAGAACATCTGAGCCGTAGTGCGCTTGAAGAACGTGTCGGTCGTGCGTTTGCGGCGCACACCGTAAACGATATCGCAGCCGTCGTTATACTTTTTCACCATCTCGGGGATGGCGTTGATATCGTCTTGCAGGTCTGCATCGATCGAGACAGTCACATCAGCATCCTCACGAGCGGTTTCCAGGCCAGCCATGAGGGCATTCTGGTGACCCACATTGCCGGCCAGCTTGAGGCCGCGCACGTGGGCATCACCAGTGCCATAGGACTCAATGAGCTGCCATGTGCGGTCGCGGGAGCCATCGTTCACATAGAGTATGTAACTCCCCTCGCCCACCAACTTCTCGCGCATCATGCCATCCAGTAATGCACGTAACTGCTGGTTGGTCTGTGGCAACACTTCCTCCTCGTTGTAGCAAGGCACCACTATCGCTAAAACAGAATTTTCCATATCACACGTAATTATCACGGGGAACCATTATTCCCCAAATTGCAAAGGTACAGTTTAAAAACGTAATGTGCAACACAAATCCCGCAAACAGACGCATTTTTCTTTACAAGAGCCATTATAGCAAGCAGTATGCATGTTTTTGAGGGCATGAAATGACTATGGATTGAATTTTTTTGTAATTTTGCAGAGATATAGTTAATCTAGTTGACAATGATACTATCGATGACCGGATTTGGCAAGGCCGTGAAAGTCTATAACAACAAGAAAATCACTGCTGAAGTCAAGTCCCTGAACAGTAAACAGCTGGACTTTGGGGTTCGGACGCCTCAGAGTCACCGTGAGATTGAGATGGAACTGCGCAACAGCGTCTCGCAGGCGCTGAAACGCGGTAAGATTGACCTGTTTGTCTATTGTGAGCCCATTGAGGGAGCAACATCGGGAACGATCAACATCCCGATGCTGAAACAATACAAGGCACAAATCGAGGAAATGGCGAAACAATTAGACCTGCCAGAACCCGAGGACTGGTATGCCACCCTGCTGCGCATGCCCGACGCTCTCAAGACCGATGCCAAAGCCACCGAAGCCGATGAAGAGGAATTGGACATCGTGAAGGAAGTCGTTGCTCAGGCCACTGAACAACTGATTGAGTTCCGCCGCCAGGAGGGCGCAAGGCTGGAAGCTTTCTTTGAAGAGAAAATCCTCGCGATCCAGGCCCTGCTCGACGAGGTGCCACGATATGAAGAGCCCCGCATCCAGAAGATCAAGGCACGCATTCTCGATTCACTGGCCAAGATTAAAGAGATGGACTACGACAAGAACCGCTTTGAGCAGGAACTCATCTATTATATTGAGAAACTGGATATCACTGAGGAAAAAATCCGCCTGCAGAACCACCTGAACTACTTCCTGGAGACCATGCGAAGCGAGGAACCCGGCCAGGGCAAGAAACTGGGATTCATCAGCCAGGAAATCGGTCGCGAAGTGAACACGATGGGCTCTAAAGCCAACCAAGCTGACCTGCAGAATCTTGTTGTGCACATGAAGGACCACCTGGAACAGATCAAAGAGCAGGTGCTTAACGTGCTTTAGGCTTTAGGTTTTAGGTAAAACGTTTATGAGATGAAAAAGGAACAAGGTAAACTGATTATCATATCGGCGCCGTCGGGTTCTGGTAAATCGACCATCATCGGGCGCATCATGCAGGACGAGTCGCTAAGGCTGGCCTTCTCGGTTTCGGCGACTACCCGCCCCCGCCGCGGCCAGGAAGTGCACGGTGTGGATTACTACTACAAGACGCTCGAGGAGTTCGAACAGATGATTGAGAATGATGAGCTGGTAGAGTATCAAGAAGTGTATGAGGGACGTTACTACGGTACTCCCAAGAGCGAGGTAGAACGCATCACGGCCATGGGCATGAATGTGGTGCTCGACCTCGACGTATTGGGCGGCGTGAACGTCAAGCAGATGTATGGCGACCGTGCCTTGTCCATCTTTATCCAGCCACCTAGCGTGGAGGTGTTGCGACAGCGGCTCATCAAGCGCGGTACCGACAGTATGGAGGATATTCAGGCCCGCGTGGACAAAGCCGAGTTTGAGATTTCCATCGGTCCGCAGTTTGACTACACGGTCATCAATGATGACCTGGACACCGCAGTCAACGAGGTGCATCAGCTCATCGAAGACTTCATCAACTGATAGATTAATCAGCTCATGATAGCATAACAAAAACCCCCGACTATTGCCGGGGGCTTTGTTTGGTAGAGAAACAGGGACTCGAACCCTGGTTTCCGCCGTGAGAGGGCGGCGTCCTAGACCACTAGACGATATCTCCGTCGATTTAAAAAGCCCTCGCTCGTGGTTGGGTGAAGGCTTTGCTGGTAGAGAAACAGGGACTCGAACCCTGGTTTCCGCCGTGAGAGGGCGGCGTCCTAGACCACTAGACGATATCTCCTTTCAAAAGCGTTGCAAAATTACTGCCATTTTTTGAACTGGCAAATTTTTTGAGCACTTTTTTTCTAAATAAAACCTAAAAAGGTCATTTTTGACATTTTTCGGCATTTTTCTGTTCACAAAAAGTGTTTAACTAAGATATATTTTGTACCTTAGCGCATTGTTACAAACATTAATTGTTATCACATTTATATCATTATGGCAAGTAAACGACAGATTAAGAAAGCTATCCAGAATGCCTGTGGCGACATCGCAGGCGAGTGCATTTTTGCAGAATCCGCATTCGGCGAGAACAAGCTTGAGGAATGGGACAGCATCATCATCGATACCGCCCTGTTGCAGCAGGAGGCCGTTAACCGCGTGAACAACAAGTTCGGCAAGAAGGTAAAAGACTTTGCCAACCGCAAAGAGTACAACAAGGCGCGCCGCGCTTTTTTCAAGCAGTGCGAGAAGGAGCTGAGCGAATACTTCACTGCCGAGGTGAACAACATCGCCAAGCGCATGAACGAGCTCATGCCTTCGAATAAATGATTAGTGATTAGAGATTAGTGATCATTGGTGTTTGGATTTAGAGAATGAACCTCTCTGGTTGGATATTGAAGAAAGCCGGTTGGACCTTTAAAGTCAACCTGACGATGCCTGACAAGTGCATCATCGTCATTGCGCCCCATACCAGCAATTGGGATTTCATTTTGGGAGAGCTGGGCATCCACTCGGTGGGGATGAAGGCCGGATTTCTGATGAAGGACACTTGGTTCTTCTTCCCTATGGGGTATCTGCTCAAGGGACTGGGCGGGATTCCCGTCAACCGCCGTCAGCACGGCAACCTCACCCAATCGATTGTCGAGGCATACAACACAACCCCTAAACTGGCTATCGGCGTTACTCCAGAGGGCACCCGCAGTCCCAATCCCAACTGGCATAAGGGCGCCATTTTCATGGCCCGTGATGCCCACGTGCCCGCGGTGCTGGCCTACTTTGACTACGAGAAGAAGGTGGTGTGCATCGACCGGGAATTTGAGCTCAGCGACGATGCCGATGCCGACCTGTTGCGCATCAAGCAGTACTTCCAAGAGCACGGCAGAGGTAAATATCCCGAGAAGTTCGTCACCGGACTTGAATAATCTCACAGGAATTGCGGACTCTCTTGGCCCGCAATTCCTCATTTTCTTACTCTTAATTCATTATTATTGAATATGATTTCCCGCAACCTGCGCGTCACGCTCATCGAGGACGACATCGTCTGGGGCGACCGCGAAGCCAATATCAAGCAACTGGAGCGCAACCTGCGCAACATGCCCGACGATACCGACCTGGTTATCCTGCCGGAACTGTTCACCACCGGATTCATGACCGGTGACCGCGAGCAGGCCACTGCAGTGGCGGAGTGGAACAGCGGCGACACGCTGCATACCCTGCGCAAACTGGCTGCCGAGTACCATGTGGGCATCATCGGCAGTTTCCTGGCCAACACTGCGGCACAGCTTTATAACCGCGCTTTTATTATCGAGCCTAACGGTGACGAGACCTATTACGATAAGCGTCACCTGTTCTCGTTTGGTGGCGAGGACAAGGTGTTCAACCAGGGACTGACTGCGGCTCCCATTGTGCGTTTTCGCGGTTTCAACATCAAGTTGGTGGTGTGCTATGACCTGCGTTTCCCGGTATTTTGCCGTAACGTGAACAACAACTACGACCTGTTGGTGGTTATTGCCAACTGGCCCAAATCCCGCGAGAAGGTGTGGCGCACGCTGCTGGCGGCCCGCGCCATGGAGAACGAGTGCTATGTGTGCGGCGTGAACCGCTGCGGCACCGACCCCGCCGGCGTGGAGTATCCCGAGGGCTCGTCGCTGATCATAGACTTCAAGGGCAAGGTCATTGCCCAGCGCATGACCAGTCCTGTCATCACTGCCGACCTCTCCCCAGCCCAGCTGGCCCAATTCAGGGAGAAATTCCCTGCCTGGCGTGACGCCGACAAGTTCACTCTCCACATTTGAGAATAGTACTGCGGCATAGCCGCAGTCCACGTGACATGCTCAAACCGGTTGACATAGAGTTGCTGGCGCCCGCCCGTGACGCCGACATTGCCATCGCCGCCATCGACCATGGCGCCGATGCCGTGTATATGGGCGCGTCCCATCACGGGGCTCGTGCCGATGCCACTAACACGTTGGATGACGTGCGACGGGCCTGCGAGCATGCGCACCGGTTCGGGGCCAGAATCTATGCTACGGTCAATACACTGGTTTATGATGATGAGCTGAAGGAGGTGGAACGCCTGATCCATGACCTGTACCGTATCGGAGTGGATGCGCTCATTGTACAGGACTTGGGACTGTTGAGGATGGATCTGCCGCCCATCGCGCTGCATGCCAGCACACAATGTGACTTGCGCACACCTGACAAGGCGCGTTTCCTTGAAGCTCTGGGATTCTCTCAGTTGGTCATGGCACGCGAACTCACCCTTGACGAAATCGCGGCCATCCGTAAAGTGACGACAGTACCGCTTGAGGCATTTGTCCATGGGGCGCTGTGTGTGAGCTACAGTGGCCGTTGCGCTATCAGCCAGGCACTTAAGGGCCGCAGTGCCAACCGCGGCGAGTGTGCTCAATTGTGTCGGCTGCCCTACGATTTGGTCGATGGAAAGGGAAATATTCTTGTCGAGGGGAAACATCTGCTCTCGCTGCGCGACATGGCTCAACACGACCGCTTGGAGCAGATGATGGCAGCTGGCGTGACTTCGTTCAAAATCGAGGGACGCCTTAAGGACGTGGGCTATGTCAATAATGTGGTGGCTTACTACCGCCGTGCCATCGATAAGGTCATTGCCCGCCACCCCGAGCGCTACCGCCGTGCCTCGTATGGCAACGTGGACTTGACATTTGAACCCGCGATTGAAAAAAGCTTCAACCGCGGCTTCACCCATTATTTCCTTGACCAAAGGCAGCCGAAAGACGGCACTGCCATGGCTTCGATTGACACGCCCAAATCACAAGGCGAGTATTTGGGACGAGCCCTGCGCTGCAGCGGTAACCGCCTCACCATCGACACCCGCGCCGCCCTTGCCAATGGCGACGGCTTGAGTTTTGTTGACAACAAGGGACAATTCTCGGGTGCTCGTGTCAACCGCGCCCTGGGTGGCGGCACGGTGCTGTTGCGTGAACGAGCCGACATCCCGCATGGAGCCCGCATCTACCGTACCGCCGACAAAGCCTTTAACGACCTGCTTGCCAAACCCTCGGCCACACGCACCATCGCCGTTGATGCCGAGTTGCGCTACACTGACGGTATGTTATCGCTCACGCTCGACGACGAGCGCGGAAATCGCGTCACGCATTCGATACCGTATGAGCTACAGCCAGCCGCCAAACCACAAGAAGAACGACAAATCGCTGAATTGGGGAAACTAGGTGGCACCATCTACCGCGTGGGTGACGTGCAGGTGCCTTGCGATATCTTTATACCTGCTTCATTACTGGCCAAGCTGCGTCGGGAAGCTATCGAACTGCTTGACCACTCACACCGAATCACGCGCCCCATCGACAAGCGCCGCAGCGAGGACCTATCTGCTCCCTGCCCTGTAACGAAGTTGGAGCCTGCCGATAATGTAGCCAACCACCTCGCCGAGCAGCTCTACCGCGACCACGGCGTGACCGATATCATCAAGGCACTGGAAACCGGCACCCCTACAACTGATTCTACCCCACTGATGCACACCCGCTACTGCATCCGTCGCCAATTGGGCGCCTGCCTCAAGTACAAGAACGCCATGGCCCTGCCCCGTGACCTCTACCTGAAAACCGGTTCTACCCTACTACGTGTCAACTGCAACTGCAAAACGTGTGAGATGCAGCTAACCCTTGCCAACGGCCCTAAGGACTTTATCGAATAGAAATTTTTACTAACTTTGTGGGCGATTATGAAGAAAGATACTATACAACTGATTATTATACTTGCGGTGCTGGTGGCTGCTGCGGTGGCCGTGGTATTGTACATGCCGCACGACATCGTCACCATTTATAACTGGTACAAGGAGCACTTGACATATGGCACGATCCTGCTGCTGATGGCGATTGAGAGTTCGTTTATCCCCTTCCCCAGTGAGGTGGTCATCCCGCCAGCAGCCTACTTTGCCGCGCGTAACGGCGACATGAACATCATTATGATCGTCGTCATCGCCACGTTGGGCGCGCTCATCGGAGCTGTCATCAACTATGTGCTGTCGCTGATTATCGGACGTCCCGTAGTGTATGCCTTTGCCAACAGCCGTATCGGGCACATGTGCCTCATCGATGCAGAAAAGGTAGAGAAGGCTGAGGCCTATTTTGACTGCCATGGCGCCATCTCAACATTCCTGGGACGGCTGATTCCCGCCATCCGCCAACTCATCTCCATTCCCGCCGGCCTGTCGCGCATGAACTTCGGCACCTTCGCCCTGTTCACGACGTTGGGTGCGGGCCTGTGGAACGTGGTGCTGGCAACCTTGGGGTACTGGCTGAGCCTGCATTTCCCCGAAGAGGAACTGCTGGCGCAACTCGAGCACTACAACCGCTATCTGTCATGGGCAGGCTATGCCCTGGCCATCTTTATCGTGCTGTTCCTGGCCTATCAAGCTATCAAAAAGAAGCCAACAACTAAAGACTAACAACTAAAGACTACAATATGAAAGTATCTCCCTCCCTGTTATCAGCCGACTTTGGCAACCTGGCCAAGGATATCGACATGGTGAACCGCAGCAGCGCAGACCTGTTGCACCTTGACGTGATGGACGGCGTGTTCGTGCCAAACATCTCGTTCGGGTTCCCTGTCATCAAGTATGTGCAACAACTTAGCCGAAAGCCTCTCGACGTCCACCTGATGATTGTCGAGCCGCAGAAGTTCATCAACGAGGTACGTGACTGCGGTGCTGCCATCATGACCGTGCATCAGGAGGCATGCGTCCACCTCAACCGCGTCGTGCAGCAGATTCACGATGCCGGCATGCAAGCGGGCGTATCGCTTAACCCGGCCACCCCCGTTTCACTGCTCAAGGACATCATCTGTGACATTGACTTGGTGCTGCTCATGTCGGTCAACCCGGGCTTCGGCGGCCAAAAGTTCATCGTGCAGACGCTGAACAAGGTGCGCGAACTGCGTCAGCTCATCACCCTCACCGGTTCAAATGCTCAAATCGAGATTGACGGCGGCGTGAATGACGTTACCGGCGCCCAACTCGCCGAGGCTGGCGCCGATATCCTTGTCGCCGGCAGCTACGTCTTTGGCGCTCAAGACCCCTTGAAAACCATTGACGGATTGAAAAATCTCTAAAATAATTTTGTCGGGTGGAAAATTTGCAATAACTTTGCACCCGCTTTTGGGAGATAATCCCTAAGGCAAGACTGGAAAGGTGCCGGAGTGGTCGATCGGGGCGGTCTCGAAAACCGTTGTACGCTTTGCGTACCGTGGGTTCGAATCCCTCCCTTTCCGCAAAAGAAGAAAGAAGCCTGATATGGGCTTCTTTCTTTATTTCTTTGGCTGGTGTCTAGTAAAGACGGTTCCTTTGCCTGAAATGCAAGTAGTAAAAGATGTCTCCTGCAGTGAATCCGATCTCAAACTCATGGGGTTCATCCTCAGATGTAGGAGTGAATGTGATGGTCACATTCTTTTTCACACATTTCACACTGCACCAATCACCCTCGATGGAGTAACTGGGGCCATGAGTCTCAATTGAGACATTGGGGCCGCTCTCGTAGAGTGATTCAATCCAGGGTTCATAGTTCTCGCAGATGAATGTGTAAGTGCCTCCTGACAAGGGAACCTGATAGACGCCTTCCTGCAACTCGACAAGATCGCTGGGTGCTTTCCATTTCATTTTGTTCCACATGCCATCAGGCTCATCTTTTCCGCACGATGCGGCCGTAATGAGTACCAGCAATATAATCAACAGTGTTTTTGCACTCTTTTTCATGATTCTTATGGTAAAAGGTGGATAAAAGGCCTTTGGGGCAGTGTCACTCCTGGGGAAGGCGACGGAAGCCCTCGCCGAGGATCTCACTGCTCTCGAGGATGTTGACAAAGGCGTGCGGGTCGATGTGATAGAGCACTGAACGGAGCTTGATCATATCGGAGCGGTCAAGGGTGACGTAGAGCATATTACGCTCGGTCCCCTTATACAAGCCCGTTCCAGATATGAGCGTGCCACCGCGCTTGATGTCGTTGATGATATAGTCGCGAACTGCATCGGCCTTGTCGGTGACGATAAACATGGTCTTATAGGTCTTTATGCCATCGACCACGAGGTCAATCACCTTGCCCTCTATAAATATAATAATGATGGAGTATATGGGCAGACGGATGTCACCGAAAGCGACAAGGGTGCTCAGGGTGATGATGCCGTCGACAATCATGACAAGTGTGCCTAGCGAGATCTTGGTGTACTTGTGCAGAATCATCGAGATGATGTCAGAGCCTCCGCTGGTAGCTCCAGAGCGGAAAATCAGACCGATAGCCACACCATAGATGATGCCGGCGACTACCGTATTCAGGAAATAGTCAGGATGGAACCAGCCGCCATGATGGGGAATCTCGACCATTGACTTGGCCATCGTGGGATCGACAGAAGACATGATGGCCCCATCGAGGATGACGGGATTGTAGCCCCACCAGCTCTCCAGGACAAAAGTGAAGAGGAAAATCAAAGCCGTCGAGACGATTGTCTTAACGCCGAACTTGGGTCCCAAAATCCAGGTGCCAATGATAAGCAGAGGAATATCCATGCAAATGGCGTAAAACGAGATCTTCCAGGGCCACAGCGTGTTAAACACGTTGGAAAGACCATAGGTGCCGCCTGGCGCCATCAGATAAGGGTTCACAAACATCACGTCGCCCACAGCGAACAGCAGACTACCGACAACCAGCAGGGTGTAAGCAAGCACTTCCTGCCACAATTTCCTTTTGGGATTAATCTTTATCATAGTTCATAATTGGAATTCGGATGCAAAATTACACAGAATCTCGGAGAATCTGCATATTATTTTGTATAGAGTACTGAAATTATTTGGGAGTATTGGGAGAATTCAGGAGAAAATGTGTATCTTTGCCATCAATCTATCAAAGAACCTGACAAAACTAAATTAAATGATTATGGCAGACAAAACACCTACTCCGCACATCGGCGCCAAATATGGCGAGATTGCACCCACAGTGATTATGGCAGGCGACCCCCTGCGCGCCAAGATGATGGCTGAACGTTATCTGGAAAACCCCAAACTTTACAACCAGGTACGCGGCATGCTGGGCTATACCGGCATGTACAAAGGTAAACCCGTATCGGTTCAGGGCCACGGCATGGGTATTCCCTCAATCGGCATCTACTCTTATGAGTTATTCAACTTTTATGACGTGAAGACTATCATCCGTGTGGGTTCGGCAGGCTCAATGCACCCCGACCTGCACATCGGAGACCTGGTGATGGCCATGGGTGCATGCACCAACAGCGCCTATGCCATGCAGTTCCACTTGCCTGGCGTGTATGCTCCAATCGCCGACTTCGGCCTGCTGCGTGCAGCGGTTGAGAAGGCTGAGGAGTTGGGCTACCGTTACAAAGTAGGCAACGTATATTCATCGGATGTCTTCTACGATGACACTCCCGATACGGCTTGCTGGCAGAAGATGGGCGTCCTGGCCGTGGAGATGGAAGCTCCTGCACTGTACATGAACGCAGCCCGCTGCGGCGCCCGCGCCCTGTGCCTGTGCACCATCAGCGACTCGCTGGTGACCGGCGAAGTGACCACAGCCGAGGAGCGCCAGAACAACTTCACCCAGATGATGGACGTGGCATTCGGCATCATTTAAACGACAGAGACTCATTATTTTATATCTCTTTCTATCCCGACAATTATGGCCATGCAATCTAGAATAACCGAACTGTTTGATATTGATTATCCAATCATATCAGGCGGTATGGTGTGGTGCAGCGGTTGGGAGCTCGCTGCGGCCGTGAGTAATGCTGGTGGCCTGGGACTGATCGGTTCCGGGTCGATGACCCCCGAGGAAATGCGCGAACACATCATCAAGTGTCGCCAAGCAACACCTTACAACTTCGGCGTCAACGTGCCCTTGATGCGTCCGCAAGCGGCCGAACTGATGGAAGTCATCGCCGAACTGAAAGTACCTATTGTGTTCACCTCGGCCGGCAGCCCCAAGAAATGGACCAGCTGGCTGCATGAGCGCAAAATCAAGGTCGCCCACGTGGTCTCGTCGTCGGCATTTGCCGTCAAGTGCGAGGAAGCCGGCGTGGATGCCGTTGTTGCCGAAGGATTTGAGGCAGGCGGCCACAACGGTAAGGAGGAAACGACCACCATGTGTCTGATTCCTGCAGTACGCCGTGCTACAACACTGCCACTCATCGCCGCTGGCGGCATTGCTACAGGTGATGCCATGCTGGCAGTTGAGGCCATGGGCGCCGACGGAGTTCAGATCGGCACCCTGTTTGCCCTGACTGAAGAGAGTTCCGCCCATGAGAATTTCAAGCGCTTGTGCCTCAACCTGGACGAAGGAGGAACAATGCTTCACTTCAGGAAACTCTCACCCACACGACTGGTGAAAAACGGTTTCCAAAATGCCGTCCAGGAAGCAGAGAACCGTGGCGCGACCGAAGACGAGCTGCTCGAACTCATTGGCATTGGGAAAACCAAAACCGGTATATTTGAAGGAGATATCGAGAATGGCGAACTGGAAATTGGCCAAGTAACCAGCCTGCTCAAAGGACGCGAAATTGAGCCAGTCTCCATTGTCATCGAACGCTTTGTTGAAGAGTATTATTCTTCGCGTAGGCAGCTGATTAACCAAGCAATGGAAGCTATGATTTCAAGAAGAACTTTAATGTAAAAATCACTTCTCAAGTGAGGCAATTACGAAGTGTTTTCTTGGTTTTTCGACTGATAATTCTAAAAATATTTAAATATTTACTTTAAAGATAATTTTATAACAAAATATGTCACAATGGTTTGAATGCAAGGTCAAATATGACCGCATGATGGAAAACGGAGTATTAAAAACCGTTTCTGAGCCTTATCTGGTCGACGCCCTATCGTTCACCGAGGCTGAGGCACGTATTACCGACAAGATGCAACCCTACATCAGCGGCGAGTTCAAAGTTGACGCCGTCAAGCGAGTGAATCTGAGCGACATCTTCTATAATGATGCCGGCGACCGTTGGTATAAGGTGAAAACCAACTTCATCACCATCGACGAGAAAACTGCCGTTGAGAAACGCACAGCGACCTATCAACTGGTGCAGGCCAGCGACCTGAAAGGCGCTCTCGCCGTGTTTATGGAGGGCATGAACGACACAATGGCCGACTTTGAAATCGCTTCCATCACCGAAACGCCCCTTATGGACGTCTTCCCTGCCAATCTCGAGGAGACCCGTGCCGACCGCGAAGCACGCCAGAAATCCCAAAACAAAGCCTAAACCCACCCGCTATGCCTAGCATTCAAGAGAATCTCGAGAAGGTTGTCGCACTACTCCCTGAAGGTGTGCAACTTGTGGCCGTCTCGAAATTCCATCCCGTTGAAGAACTCGCCGAAGCATATGCTGCCGGACAACGGCTATTTGGCGAAAACCGAGCCCAAGAGCTCGTAGCTAAAGCGCCACAGCTGCCTGCAGATATCCGCTGGCACTTTATCGGCCACCTGCAGAAGAACAAGGTGCGGTCGATCATGCCGTATGTGACCGTCATCGAGAGCGTGGACAGCGTGCAGTTGCTCCAACTCATTGAAAAAGAAGCCGCCCGCATCGACCGTAATGTTGAAGTATTGCTTCAACTGCATGTGGCTCAGGAAGAAACAAAGAGCGGATTCAGCGTCGATGAGGTTCTGGAAGCCGCTGAAGCAGGTCTATTGACCGAGAATTTGCCTCACGTGCGCGTGTGCGGCGTGATGGCCATGGCTTCGCTCACCGACGATATGGAACAGGTTGCCCGAGAGTTTGACCTCGTGCGCCGTACTTATCTCACACTGAAAGACGGCGCGTTTGATGAGAGCGAAGATTTCAACCACCTGAGCATGGGCATGAGCGACGACTGGCAGGTTGCCGTCAAGTATGGCGCTACACTCGTTCGCATCGGAACAGCTATTTTCGGTAGCCGCAACTATTGATTTCACGAAAAAATCATAAAAAACGACGTCTTTTTGGTAAAATTGACGTATTTTTGCCAAAGTATACAAAAACCAACATTTATAATAACAATAATTTAGAACCAAATGACAACTGAAAAGAAAAACGGAGCATTGGTGTCAATTATCGCCATGATGTTCCTTTTTGCCATGATTGCTTTTGTAACTAACATGGCAGCGCCTTTTGGCACCATCTGGAAAGAGCATTACAATTGGGCCGGCATGATGGGCAACATGATGAACTTTGCCGCTTACCTGTTCATGGGTATTCCCGCCGGCATCATGATTACCAAGATCGGCTACAAGAAAACGGCTCTTGTAGCTCTTGCCTTAGGCTTTATCGGCATCTTAGTCCAGTATTTCTCAAGTTTGATGGACGCTAACGCCATCAGCACCTATGTCGTTTACCTGTTGGGTGCCTTCATCTGCGGTTTCTGCGTTTGTATCCTCAACACCGTGGTCAATCCCATGCTCAACCTGCTGGGTGGCGGCGGTAACCGTGGCAACCAGCTGATTCAGACCGGTGGATCG
>JAFYYU010000023.1 GCA_017557425.1 Muribaculaceae bacterium
GCATATTGATGTGCCTCGGTGCCGCCTACCATCTTTTGCAGATAGGGGAACGAGAGCAGGGTGATAAAGCCCATGGCATAGGCGCCTACCATGCGGAACGACGAGAACTGGTTCTTCTCGTTGTCATCATCGGTCATCACGCCCAACAGCGAGCCGTAAGGCACGTTGACGGCAGTGTAAACGGCCATCATGAGCAGATAGAGCGTGTAGGCATAGATGCGCTTGCCCACCGGACCGAAGTCGGGAGTGTAAAGCAACAATGCGAATACCAGGCCCAAGGGGATGGCACCGAAGATGAGCCAGGGACGATAGGTACCCCAGCGCGACTGTGTGCGGTCGGCCAGACTGCCCATCAAGGGGTCGGTGATGACGTCAAACATGCGGGCGATTAGCATCAGCGTTGCCGTGTCGGCAACCGTGAGGCCAAAGACGTTGGTGAAAAACAACGGGAAAGCGATTGACATGACTTTCCAGGTAATGCCACCGGCAGCCGCATCACCAAGGGCGTAGCCGATTTTTTCTTTTAAACTTGCCATTTCGATTAATTGGGAATTAGGAGTGAGAAATCGGGAAAAGTTTTCAGTCCGTCGTCTCGTTTATGATTCGTTATTATTTATTGGTTAATCGGTTCTTCTCGATGAGTCGCTTGATGGTCTCCACGCTGGCCGTGGTGGTCAGGCCGTCTTGCGGAGTGTTCATGCAGTAGTCCACCAGGCGGTCGATGGTCGAGGTGGCTACATGCAGGCGGGTGTCGCTCGAGGCATAGTAGATGAAGACGCGTCCGTCCTCGTCGGCAATCCAGCCGTTAGAGAAGGCCACATTCATCACATCACCGATATACTCGTCACCCTCGGGAACGAGGAAATATCCGCCTGGTTGTGCGATAACGCGTGTGGGATCGTCGAGTGCTGTCATGTACATATATAATACATAACGCAGTCCCGAAGCGCAGCCGCGCACGCCGTGGGCAAGATGCAGCCAGCCTTGCGGTGTCTTAATGGGGTGAGGACCCTCACCGTTTTTCACTTCCATGATGGTGTGATAGTGGCGCGCGTTGATGATTTTCTCATCAACGATTTCGGCATGGGTGATATCATCCACCAGTGCCCAGCCGATGCCGCCGCCGCTGCCTGCGTCGATGAAGCCGTCTTGGGGACGGGTATAGAAGGCATACTTGCCGTTTACAAACTCGGGGTGAAGCACCACGTTGCGCTGCTGGCTCTTGCTCTTGAGGTCGGGCAGGCGTTCCCAGGTCTTGAGGTCACGGGTGCGGGCAATGCCGGCAGTAGCCGTGGCAGCGCTCAGGTCGCCCGGGCATGTGTCATCGTGACGTTCTGCGCAAAAGACGCCGTAGATCCAGCCGTCTTCATGAGCCGTGAGTCGCATGTCATAGATGTTGGTGGCGGGAACCACATCATCGGGCATCGTGATGGGCTCTGGCCAGAATCGGAAGTTGTCCACGCCGTTTGGACTCTCGGCCACAGCGAAGAACGACTTGCGGTCGGCGCCTTCAACCCTCACGACAACTACATATTTGCACTGCCATTTGATGGCGCCTGCATTGAGCGTCGCGTTCATCATGATGCGCTGCATCAAGTAGGGGTTGTCCTGCTCGTTGAAGTCATAGCGCCACTCCAGCGGAGTATGCTCGGCGGTGATGATGGGATTCTTGTATTTCTCGTAGATGCCGTTGCCCCAAGCGAGGGGTTCATTCTTGCGGTTCAGTAACTCCTCGTGGTGCTTGCGCAAAGCGGCAATTTTATCCTTGAATTCACTCATTATAGATGTAGTGGATATATTGTTGTCTTTTAGTCTAGAATTCCTGGAGGCTCTAGCGTTTAAATTACTGTATCATTGGTCTTTACTTGCTCCTCAATTGGTCCATGAGCCACTGAAGCCATTCGTCCCATTGTTCCTGGTACCAGAAGTGGGCCGTCTGCTGATAGACACTCAACTTCTTGGGGGCAGTTACCACGTTGTAGGTCGCATAGGCGGTTGTGGGAGGCACCACGTCGTCGTTGTAGCCAAACGAGAACCAACCCGGGCAGGTGATGCGGCGGGCGAAGTTCACGCCATCGTAATACCGCGAGGTCTCAATCTTGTCCTGGCTGGCTTTGCGCTGCTCGGGCGACATCCAGTAAAAATAATGGGGCCAACCGCAAGCCACGCCCTGGAGCGAAGCCGTGTGGTCGCACAGAGCAGAGTGCACTGCACCGTAGCAGCTCACGCGCTTGTCGAGTCCGGCCGTTGTCAGCGACAGGAAACCGCCTTGGCTGCTGCCTGTCACGCCCAGGTTCTTGCCGTCCCAGTCGGTGAATTGCTCAATGTAGTCGATGGCACGCACGCAACCCACGATGACGCGCTTGTAATAACTCTTGTCACGGTCGTCCATACCAAATTCCCAATAGCAGTTGAGAGCGCCATTAGCCAGGTTGTCATAGACGCTCTGCGGCATGGTCACGTCGATACCGTGGATGCCGATTTCGAGTGTGATGAAACCTTGTGAAGCGGTATAGACGTCGCCTTGATAGGGACGCACACCGGCACCGGGCACACGCAGCAGGGCAGGGTATTTGCCGGGCTTGACAGGCTCGCACAGGATGCCATAGGTGCGGCTTCCCCAACGCACGTTGTGGAACGAGACTTGATAGACGTTCACGTCTTGTGTGCA
>JAFYYU010000024.1 GCA_017557425.1 Muribaculaceae bacterium
AACCAGACGGAGAAGTTGGTCAAGATAATCGCACTGCAATATGGCTATCTGAAGGTTGACGAACTGCAACTGTTCTTCTTCAACTTCTGCTCAGCGAAATATCGTCACTTTTTCAATACCTTCGACCCGTCCATCATCATTCTTAGCCTTCGTGATTTCCTGTGTGACAGGAACCGGGCTTATGATAAACGCGAGCAAAGGGAAAGAGAACGTGAGCGTGAGGAATGGAAGAAGAACGCCATCACCTATGAAGAGTACCAAAGGCGGAAAAAAGAAAAAGAGCTGTAAATTCAAGATGCAAAAAAGGGGTTGCCGAAAGCTTGCTTCTCGGCCCCTTCTTTTTTTTGAGAAACGACAAAAGAAATAGTGTTTTATAAAAACTCTTAGCCTAATAAGAGTTAACTTTCGTTAACATATGGTTGTCCTTGCCAAAATATGATTTTGGGGAGCAAGCTCGTACAAGAATATGGTGTAAAATCAAGGTGTAAAGATGAATACCCCGACCTTAGTAGCATTGAACTATACAATGCCTTATTGCGGATTCTCTTATGCGTTTCCTTTATAATTCGGTGGGGCAAATGTGGGGTAAAATGACAATATAAAAATCGCAAGTGTTTGAAAATAAAACACTTGCGATTTCATAAAGTGATCCTGTTGGGATTCGAACCCAAGACCCACAGCTTAGAAGGCTGTTGCTCTATCCAGCTGAGCTACAGGACCAAACCTGTTTTGCCCTTCACTAACGGGCAAAAAAATGCGGAGAGAAAGGGATTCGAACCCCTGGAGGTAGTTAGCCTCAACGGTTTTCAAGACCGCCGCATTCGACCACTCTGCCATCTCTCCGAAAGCGTGTTGACATGAGCCAACGCGCCCATTTGGGGTGCAAAGGTACTGCCAACTTTCGGTTTGTGCAAATTTTTTGGCTTAATTTTGAATTTTCAGCAGCAGATAGTCTTGGGATTCTGGCTTGACGGGGTATAATGCCGATGCTCTGTAACCTAACACCCAAAGAATCTCGCCGTCGGCCTCGAGTAGCCAGGCATCGCGTTTTGCGGCATGGTCCAGCATGAAGTCGGCGAACAGGTCGCTGACGAGCTTGCTGCCGTTCATGCCGAAAGGCTTGATACGGTCGCCCCGACGCCAGTGGCGCAGTACAACGCGCTTGCTGTCCAGCAGATGATCACTGAAGGCTACGACACATCGGCCGTCGCACATCAGCGGTGAAAAGGGAGTGTCGCCTCGTGCGATGCTCAGGCGGACCGGGCTGTCAATGCCTTGAGTTAAATCTATGGGTATTTCTATGTCTTGACGCGCTGTGGCGGTCTCGATGTCTATTGTTTGTCTGTTGACCACGAGCATGTTATCGCTGGCGGCAAACTGGCGTCCCGTATGCCCTTGACGGGCGGCTTCAACCACCTGGTTACATTGGTCCCGGTTAAAGCCCATGTGGCGGATACGGTGGTAGAGCAGGGTAGAGGCAAATGGCTGCGAACACAACTTTTCGATATCGATGTGCCGCTCGTTGGGTATAATCTGATTGACAAGAGACATCATCAGCTCATGGTCATTCCTCAGGTTGCCCATGGTGTTGAGAATGCGTTCATGCGCTTGCGGGAATTGCTGTTCGATGACGGGTAACGCGATGTTGCGCAAGCGGTTGCGGCGGAAGTCGTTCTCTCTGTTGGTGCTGTCGGTGACATAGTCCTGGCCAATGGATGACAGATACGCAAGAATGTCGCTGCGTGATACATCGAGCAGGGGGCGCCATAGTTTGCCGCTCAGTCGTTGCATACCTGCAAGGCCCTTGATGCCGGTGCCTCGCAACAGGTTCAAGAAGAAGGTTTCCACCTGATCGTCGCTGTGGTGGGCAATGGCGATAACCCGGCATCCTTGCCGCTGTCGTTCCTGCTCAAACCAGGCATAACGCAGGTCGCGGCAGGCCATCTCGGTCGAGCCGCCGTGCTCCTGTTGCCATGCCGCCACATCAAAGTCTTTGACCGTCAGGGGCACGTTGAGCCGCTGGCACAAGTCGCGCACAAAGCGCTCGTCGCGCATCGACTCCTCGCCGCGCAGGTGAAAGTTGCAGTGTGCAGCACGGCAGTCGAATCCGGCCTCCAGCAGCACTCGCAGCAATGCCACCGAGTCGGCTCCGCCGCTCAGCGTCACCAGCACGGGATGTCCTTTAACCTCTTGGGCCTCTTTGCTAGTGAGGATGCGTTGTGAGAATTCTTGTGGATTCACTATTGCAAAGGTAATGGTTTTTCAAAACTTAATCGTAACTTTGCACCGTAATTCTCATGGGGCAGGTCAAGAAAAATAGCGACTTTTGGTATCATGTGGCGGCATTCGCCATGATTCTGGTGTGGGGCATCTCGTTCCTCAACACCCGTGTGTTGCTGGATGCGGGACTGACGCCCACCGAGATTTTTGTGGCTCGTTTCACGATAGCGTACCTGTCATTGCTGACCATCTGCCGTTTCAAGGTTCGTTATACGGGTTGGCGTGACGAGCTGTTGTTTGTGGTGTGCGGCGTGGCAGGTGGCTCTGCCTATTTCATTGCTGAGAACACCGCGCTGCAGCTCACGCTTATCAGTGACGTCGCGGTTCTGGTGTGCACGGCACCGTTGACGACAGCGCTGGTAGGGGCCATCTTTTACCGTGACGAGCGCATCACGCTGCTCACGTGCCTGGGTATGATTATTGCCTTTATAGGGTCGGCTATGCTGGCGCTGAAGGACGGTTTTGTCTGGGGAAACAGCGTGGTGGGTGACTTGTTGGCCATGCTTGCAGCCCTGGTATGGGCCTTCTATCCGATGGCGTTGAAGAAGCTGAACCCCAGATATACGACCTTGTTCATTACCCGCAAGCTGTTTTTCTATGGCGTGCTCTCGGCCTTGCCTCTGCTGGCCCTGGAAGACCATCAATTGGATTGGAATGCTGTCAGCCGGCCTGAAGTGTGGGGAAATATGCTCTATTTAGGGTTGATTTGTTCTATGGCGGCTTACTTCATTTGGGGTATTACGGTCAAGCGCATTGGAGCCGTGCGCGCCAGCAATTATTTCTATTTGAGCCCCATTATCTCGATGATTGCCGCAGCCATCTGGTTTGGTGAGCGCACCAATGC
>JAFYYU010000020.1 GCA_017557425.1 Muribaculaceae bacterium
ACGGGCGGTTGACTCTCTTCTTAATCATAAAAATCTGCCAGTTTTTTGATGCAAAGTAACAAAAACCGGCAGATATATCAAAGATATTATCGTTATAATATGTTAATAATCAAATAGTTATAACTTTTTGAGGGGCGACTATTTAACATTATTGGTGTATTATCGAGATGATGAGCCGGTGGAAAAACGCCATCGAGCAGACCAAATCTTGCGTACAGTTGGCGGCAATCTTGGCAGAAACGCTCAAAATCCTGGCCGTTCACTGGCGATTTACTTTTCCCCGATACCGCCTTCTGCATAGTGCGTCGCATTTTCCTCCAGTATTTCCTAACCCCTTTCGATATCCTCTCTTTCGTCTCGTCACTCACGGGATGCCCCATCTTCGTCAACGACATCTTGCGTTTGGCCTCCTCGGTATGATGTAAGCCTTTCATTCCACGTCCTTCAGATATATTGAAGCCGTTGTTGATTGAGTCATATTTGCGGATCATCTCCGTCTCCATAGCATCAATTTTCTTCTTTCTGGTGGACTTCTTCATGTAGAAACTACTAAAGAGCACCTCACGCTCCCAGTCCTCGGGAGGATATATCTCCCTCGCTTTGTTTATTTTAGGTCCTGCATATCTGGGATCTATGCTGTCCCAATTGCCTTGACGTTTCTTTGCGTTACCAGTCTGCCCGACATAACATTTCCCGGCATCACCGTTAGCTATTGATTTCTCTGTTGCTTTTAAGGTGTATTTATATACTTCACCATAGTATTCACCGATCTTTTTCATAAGATTGCTTCTGGTTTAAATAGTTACTCATCGAGTTGCCGTTAACGAACAGCAGCTCGCCTCTCCTCATCGACGCGTTATAGGCACCAAGCCCGCCGAGTCGAATTTTGGCCTCTTTCCGGTTACTGTACAAGTCCCCGTTGCTCAAATTCTTGATCATTGTACTTTGATTTTTGAGATTTGATTGTAAGCGTCACTCCCATCTTGTCGAGTTTACTCACGAGCCCGCGGTAAGCGTCGATGCGCCTTCTCTTTCGCGGAACTATCTGTAATAGGTCCTGCAACTTGAATTCTATGCAGGCACCTTTCTCTAGAGGGTGACCGAGAGCCGCCTCCAGCCTGTCTATTTCACCAGCATAGGGATCATCACCCTTCACCGGTGGCGCGCTATTAACACTCTTTTCCTTTTGAGCCTTAATAATGGCGGCGCGCACATCCACAGTCGGCCCACGCCATGCCCCCGTTAGCGTCGAGAACATAGCTTGTAATAATTGCATCATATTCTGCTATTTTTTAATTAAAAATTTGATTATCAATAATTTGTGTTATTCTCATGGGTGAGGTTTCGACAGGAAATGGCGCGCGTTTTTCACGTTTCAACGGGAATGGCGGTGGTTTTGATTGATTTAGGCAGGGGACTCCCATTGCCCCCCCCAGGCACCAGCGACACCCAGACCGTCTATTAACCGCATAAAAAAGGGGCGACTCGCTGCCGCCCCTAGACCGTGTGGTCATCAAAATCCCACCAGTTCCCTGTGCAGGTACTTCGGCAGCAGACGCTTATAGGTGGCCATCGCACTCGCCGGAACGTTGATTCGCATAAACTTCTCGCAGCCCGTGAAGGCAGCTTTTCCGATTGAACCTATAATGGTGCTTCTAAACGTCACCTCGCTGAGCACAGGGCAGTCTTTAAAGGCCTTTTTTCCAATGCATACAACAGAATTACCTATTTCGGCGCTTCTCAGGTTATTGCAATCCACAAAGGCTGAGTCGCCTATCATTGAAACACGATCGGGAATGTCGACGCTAGTGAGTTTTGATCCGAAGAATGAAAACTCACCGATAGCTTCAATGGAATTAGGCAATTCTATCTGCTCGGCAGCGACTCCACAGAAAGCCCCGCGACCAATACTAGTTACAGTCCCGGGGATAAAGATGTCCTCGAGTTTAGCACATCCGATGAAAGTCCCTCCAGAGATATCTTTCAAACCATTGGGCAAGATAGCATAGATAAGCCCCGTGCAACACTCGAAGACGCCATTTCCGAAATCCACGCCGTCTCCATCTTCGAACTCAACACAAGCCAGGCTAGAACACGATGAGAATGCACAGTCGCCGACCCGCTTGATCGAGCCGGGCAAATACAATAACTCCAAGGACTCACACTTGTAAAACGCCATCCTACCGATGGCGTGGATGCCCGAACCCCAAGTGATTTTCTTGAGATTGGGGCACTCGCGAAAAGCGAACTCACCAATTTCCTCTACGGAATCAGCGATGACAAGCTCATCGATGTCGTCCCTACCGGCATACTGGTTGGGAGCGATCTGTTTAATACCTTCTCTTATTACTATTTTGTTCATATTTATTTGATTTTTAAAGGCTTGGGGGCGGGGTGAACCACCCCCAAGTTAACAGATACTACATCTTATTTCCATGCAGAGGCATTATCCTTAACAACAACGTTAGTGAAGGTCTTGAGCTCAGCAATCAAGGTCTGGACCTCGGCACGCGTAGGCTCGGGCAGCTGCACCTGTCGATTAGTGTTGCGACCGATATTTACCTGTGTGGGATTACAGGCGCGGATCATAGCAACCAGTTCGTCGTGGTCAAAGGCCATAGCCGGTTCAACAGTCACCATGGTCGTTACACCATGAGCGGCGACGGCGGCCATAGCATTGGCTCTGTCGTTAGGGTGAGGAGCCTTGTTCATCACGTCCGGGTACCAACGGTTGGTCTCGATGGTCGTGCTGAGAACCGACTTGCTCATCACGGGGTGATCGATGAACTCGAGGAAGCGGGCAGGATCCTTGGACTGGAACAGGTAACGGTTGTCGAACTCGTCACAGCGGTCGAGGACACGAACAATCCACTCACTCGGGACGTTCGTCGCCCACATGTCAGTGCTGCTGCCGACGAAGATGAAGTTGTCTGAGCCGAGATTGACACGCAACTCTTCCTCGTCGAGTCTGAGCGCTCCCACGTTATTGAAACGGTGATCAAGCGCCAACATGAAACAGTACAAACACGCGTGCAGACAGAGACCCTTGATAAAATTGAACGTGTAGTTCACAAATCCAAACATTTGTCCTTTACTTTTATTCAGCGGCATAGGCGTAACGAATAAAACTGTTAAACAATGCGGATACACTCTTGGCGAGCACGTACAGGGTCAACGCCACCGCATCTGCGCGCACCATACAACTGGTAGAACCAGTTAACGAAAAAACATCTAAGTACCTCATAATAAAATAAATAAATTAAATATATTGTTTAATAATAGTCTTAATGCTGCCGCCCTATTTAGAACCGGCGGGCGGCCGTGCCGGGAGAACAACTCGAGGTCGTGAGGTCGGTGCCAAGGTCGAGCCTTGTCAGTTTAGGAGTGCTTATCGGTTGTTCCACCTAAGCCCATCGCAGTTCTTTAGCTGCTCAAGGACAAGATCATAATCGAACAAGAGCACTCTACCGGCGCGGATCACAGCAGGAGGCTTGATCGTTGAGTCGAGCCATCTGCTCACTGTAGATACAGATACGCTCAATTCTCTGGCGAGTTCCTTCTTCCCGTGCAGTATCTTCCTCTCTTTGGCCTGCTCGGTTGAAGGCTTCCCGGCTACAGCGGCATCAATAGTGTCGCGGATCAGGCTCGCGATTTCTTCGCCGGTCATGTCAACTACTCGTTTACCGAGCAAGTTGGCGTCAGTTGTATTTCTAGAAGTCTTCATCGGCCATACATGCAGCAACAATTTTGCCTTCGTGCCAAGGGGAAATAGGGGAGTGCACTTTTTTGGTTGGATTGGTTTAATTCGCTGGATATCAAGCAAAAAAGTTAATAGGGGATAAAGGGTCCCAAAAAAATGAAGAAAACTGACTGACACCTGCCACTTTGTCTTTTGTCAGGTTGTACAGGTTGTCATGCATTGGTGGGAGTGATGCTGATATGTGAGCTATGTTGGCTAGTATTAAGTTATATCGCTGGTATCAATGCGGCCCGGCGGAACTCTGTGTGCGACATGCAACGGCGTGAACGGGCGTCTTAGTGACCGGTCTGAACGGCAACACCAACTTCTTGCCCACCTCCGGCTGCCGCTGGGGTAGGGCGCTCGAAACGGGTTCGTATGGCTTCTATTGGTCGCGCACGCTCCGCACGGTCAACTCCAACGACCCGTACTTCCGGGACTTCGACTCGGGGGTGGTGCGTACTGGGGCTGCTGCGGCCGCTACACGGTAGCCGTTCGTGCTGTGCGCATCTTGCAGAATTAGCACCCAGACCTCTCCACCAACCGCAGGAAAGACGATAGCGTTAGTCACGCTTGGGTAATTGAGATAAATATGTTATCTTTGCAACCGAGTAAACGATGCTATGACTTATGTGTGATATAAACGAAGAATCCATGATGGTTGTGAAATCCGATTTGTGCATGTATAAATTGGAATCGCTGTGCTATCGACTGAAGTGCGCAATCATCGACCACTCTCTAAAATTGCCGTCGTTGGCATCGTTCCGATATTATCTCGATGGCATCGCATCTGAAACCGAACTTGGCGTGGTGGTTGAGATGCTGCATGATTGTTGGATGTATGCTTACCCGACGAGCATGTTTGATAGATCTTTAAAATCAGGATGTTCATGGACTGATGTTTTAGTAGGCGCAACTAAAGTCTTGGATGAGAACGATTATATCGATGTGCTTCATTTAAGATACGCTGCCGATTTTAACATAGATAAGTCGGACCCAAAACGACGTGCTTTTGAGGACTATGAAAAGTACTTCGTTAAGCTTTATCATATTGTCAATGATAGGTGTTCAGGGTTTGGTTTGAGGATAGATGGAAGATTTATGTTGACTCGAGTCATGCCGACTGATTTGAGCATGGCTGCGCTGAAAGACATTTATCAGTATCTGGTGAAAAAGAAAGACATTGAACCAAACAAAGAAGACATATTTTTGGCAATCTTCAGCGCTTCGGTGATAGCGTTGTCACAGAAATTGAGGTGGACGCGTACGACTAAGAGTGGGTATACGAATTATTCTTGTTTGTTCATTCTGATGAGAACATTGGCAAGCGAGAAAGTTGATGACAATGAAGTCAAATCCGTGATCACGAGTGTGTTCTGCGAAGGAGACGGAAAGACAATAGATGTGAGTAAATTGAAGAAACGTGCTAAGAGCGAAGACCAACAAGTATTCGATAGAGATATTCAAAAAATCATATCGAATTACGCGCCGAAAACAGGAAGGGGGGTACATTGGGGGGAAGCACCCCATCGAATAAAAAATAAGTGACTGATTTTCAGTCACTTATAAAATCGATTGTGGAGCATAGCGGACTCGAACCGCTTACCTCAACACTGCCAGTGTTGCGCTCTACCAGATGAGCTAATGCCCCGATTTGCGGTTGCAAAGGTAATGCCATTTTTTGAACTGGCAAATTTTTGAGCAAAAAAAATGGTCGATGAGGGAAAAACAGGGTTGATTTGGGTGAAATCATGGTAAAAGCGCATTCTTGAACAGCAATTTGCTAGTATCAGGCCATTTTTTTGTGTGCTGGGCCTTGGTTTTAGAAAAAAAATTGTAATTTTGCAGAAAATTGGTAACCATGCCCTCAATGGAGTTGAAAGATAAGCTGCAGAATGTGACTCGCAAGGTGGAAATCTTGCGTCAGCGTTATCTTACCCTCATGAGAGAGAAAAAGGAGATGGAACGCACAATCGAGCGTCAGGAACTTGAGATAGCCAAGCTGGAGAAGGAAGTTCACCAGTTGAAGATCGATAATGAGTTCCTGCGCGTGGCGCGTTCGATTCCCAGCAATCCCGAAGCGATTTCCCGCTATAAGGGCCAGGTTTCCAAAATGGTGCGGGACATTGACCGATGCATTAAACAATTGAACGCTTGACACGACGCTCTCTACCGTTATGGCCGACAATAATAAAGTGAAAATATGGATACAACTCGCTGATGCGGCTAATCCCATTGCTCTGAGTATCAACCCCGAGGAAGAGGAGAATTACCGCAAGGCCGAGGAACTTGTCAACACGCTGTGGAAGAAGTGGATGAACCGTTTTAACGGCACTTCCGAGGATGTGCTTGGCAGGGTGGCTTTCCAGTTTGCACGCCTCTATCTTGAGGCATACGGTGAAAACCGACAGGTCAATGATTTCCTGACAGATTTGGACAAACAGCTCAACGCCCTGGTTGGTGGCGATGAGTGACTATTGCGTGATGTGGCAGTAATGCCCGTCGATGCCGTGTGAATTGGCTACCATGTGGCCTGCATCCGGTGACGCGATGATATCATTGTTGAGATAATTAGGTTCCTGCACCACTTTAGGACTGATGATTTAACACCACTGTTTTTCAGGGTGTTAGTCATTGTGTACTTAGGTGGCGCTTTGTTTAATATTTTTATCATTTGCATTAAATGAACATAATAGTTACTGTGATTGTAGCCATCCTGGCGATGGCGATTGGATGTGGATTGGCATTGTTCTTGAGCAAGAAGAATGCTAAGTCGCAAGCCAACGAGATTATTGAAAAAGCCCGTCTTGAAGCCGAGGTGCTCAAGAATAACGAGGTGATGAAAGGCAAGGAAATCGGTATGTCCATCAAGAGTGATGCCGAGAAGGAAGCCAATGCGCGTCTGACCAGAGTGCAGACCAGCGAAGCCAAGCTCAAACAGCGCGAGATGACGCTCAACCAGCAACAAGGTGAGCTCAAGCGCCGCAGCAACGAGCTGGATAACCTCAAGGTGAACGTGGACAATCAGGCTGCTGTGCTCGAGGAGCGCAAGAAGGAGGTTGACAAGATGGAGAAGAGCGTGCGCGACACATTGGAGCACGTGAGCGGACTGTCGGCCGAGGAAGCCAAGGAGAAGCTGATCGAGTCACTCAAGGACGAGGCCAAGACCAATGCCGCCAGCTATATCAATGACATCATGGACGATGCCAAGATGACCGCCAACAAGGAGGCCAAGCGCATCATCATCGAGACCATCCAACGTGTGGCCACTGAAACCGCTGTCGAGAATGCGGTGACGGTTTTCCATATTGACAATGACGAGATTAAGGGACGCATTATCGGCCGTGAAGGGCGCAACATCCGCGCCCTGGAGGCTGCAACCGGCGTCGAGATTGTTGTTGACGACACCCCCGAGGCCATCGTGCTGTCGGGCTTCGACCCTGTGCGCCGTGAGATCGCTCGTCTGGCGCTTCATCAGCTGGTGAGTGATGGCCGTATCCACCCCGCCCGTATCGAAGAGGTTGTCGCCAAGGTGCGCCGACAGGTCGAGGAAGAAGTGATTGAGACCGGTAAGCGCACGGCCATTGACATGGGTATCCATGGCTTACACCCCGAGCTCATCCGCCTCATCGGTAAGATGAAGTACCGCTCCAGCTATGGCCAGAACCTGCTGCAGCACTCGCGTGAGACGGCTAATCTGTGTGCTATCATGGCCAGCGAATTGGGCCTGAATCCCAAAAAGGCACGTCGCGCCGGCCTGTTGCACGATATCGGCAAGGTGCCCGATGACGAGCCTGAACTGCCGCATGCACAGCTGGGTATGAAGTTGGCCGAGAAATACAAGGAGAAGGCCGACATCTGCAACGCCATCGGTGCCCACCACGACGAGGAAGAGGCCACGAGCCTCTATGCCCCCATCGTGCAGGTGTGTGACGCCATCAGTGGAGCCCGCCCGGGTGCCCGCCGCGAAATCGTCGAGGCTTATATCAAGCGCCTCAACGACCTGGAGCGCCTCGCATTGTCCTATCCCGGCGTGGTCAAGACCTATGCCATCCAGGCAGGCCGTGAACTGCGTGTTATCGTAGGTGCCGATAAGATTTCTGACGAAGAGACCGAGAAACTGTCCAACGAAATCGCCCAGAAGATTCAGGACGAGTTGACTTATCCCGGACAGGTGCGCATTACCGTCATTCGCGAGACGCGCGCTGTAAGCTACGCTAAATAACGAGTGCGCGTACCGCAATGGACGAGAACAATAACAAGCAAGTGAATCTGCCCGATGGCGCTGACACCAGCTGTGTCAAGTGTAGTGGCGGCGGGTGTAGCTGTCCTTCGGACATCGGCCGCTGCAATCTCACTAGCACCAACTGGCTTGATGATGTGCCCGACAATGACTTTGAGATTGTCGAGGTGCTCTTCAAGAACACACGTCGCGGCTTTTACCGCAACAGTGCCCACATCCCCCTCAAGCAGGGCGACTGGGTGGCTGTAGAGGCCAGCCCGGGACATGACATTGGCAGGGTGGGGCTCACAGGACGACTGGTCAAAAACCAGATGAAGCGTGTGAACCTTCGCAAGGATGCCGAGATACTGCGTGTCTTCCGCAAAGCCAAACCTGCCGATATGGAACGTTATGAGCAGGCCAAGGCTCGCGAAGAGGACACCATGATCCGATCCCGTAAAATCGCTGTCGATTTGGGACTGAAGATGAAGATTGGCGACGTCGAGTATCAGGGCGACGGCAACAAGGCGATTTTCTACTATATCGCTGACGAGCGCGTGGACTTTAGGCAGTTGATCAAGGTGTTGGCCGACGTCTTCAGGATTCGTGTCGAGATGAAACAGATCGGAGCCCGCCAGGAGGCCGGGCGCATCGGCGGAATCGGCCCCTGCGGAAGACCGCTCTGCTGTGCGACATGGATGTCGGGATTTGTGTCGGTGGCCACGAGTGCCGCCCGTTTCCAGGACATCTCCCTCAACCCGCAGAACCTGGCTGGCCAGTGTGCCAAACTCAAGTGCTGCATCAACTTTGAGGTGAATACCTATGTCGAGGCCATCCGTCAGCTTCCTGCCAAGGATGTCCACCTCGAGACCAAGGACGCAACCTATTATTACTTCAAAGCCGATGCCCTCAAGCGGGAAATCACCTATTCCACCGAGCGGAATGCGCCCGTGAATACCGTGACGCTGACTGCGGCTCAGGCTTTTGAGGTGATCGCCCTGAACAAGAACGGCGTCAAGCCCGACACCCTCAAGCCCGAGGATAACGGCAAGAAGGATGCACCCTTTGGCGACCTGCTCAACCAGGACGCTATTAACCGCTTTGACAAAAAGAAGAAGAAAAAGAAAAAGAAAAGCGGCAATGCGTCTAAGGGGGCTAAGCCTGAACCATCCAATGAGGCAGAGACCAAGGATGACGGCAATAACGCAGCTGAGCGTCGGCAGCCCCGACAGGGTAAGCCCAAACGTCCCCAGCAGGATGGAAAACAGCAGCAACCTGTTGATGGCCAACAGCCGCGGCGGGAAAAACCGCAACGGATGGAGAAGAAGACTTTTAGGCCCCGCAGGTCCAATGACTCCGGCGTTTCTGATAATGGACATGGCCAAGGTAAGCCAAAAAACGAATAGCCGTCTAAGGCGTTATACATCATCGAGAGCGGTGGCAGTGGCACTGGTCATTGCCACCGTCTCCGTTATGCTCGTCATGGGGGCATGTCAACGCAAACCTGTCATGACACATGCGGATTTTGTCCACCTTCCTGTCGATGGCTGGCTGCGCACGATTCCGTTGACTTTCAGCCCCGAGTACGATGACTCGGCTGCCACTTACAGCATTACTCTCGCAATACGTCACGACAACAGCTATCGTTACCGTAACCTCTCGATGGTTGTTGACGTCATCGCCGCCGATTCTACCGTGAGCCGCCAGACGGTGGACATGCACCTGGCTGACGAGTACGGCAACTGGACGGGTGGGGGATTCGGCGCCCTTTACCAGAGCACGGTGCCTGTTGTCGAGGCCGTTGCTCCTGACAAAGCGCGCAGTATCGTCATCTGGCAGTCGATGGGCGGTTGTGACACCCTCAGGGGATTGGTCAATGTGGGTATTATCACTATTCCTGTCCCTGCAAAATAGGCTATAGTCTTGATTTCCTAAAGCCTATAGCCAAAAAATCCCGACTAATTTGGTCAATTCGTTAAAATCACTTAATTTTGCCACGAAATAAATATCAAGAACCTTCGCACCACTGTTTAACCTTCGCGCGAAAGTCGATATAGAGCAATGAAGATAGATAAGGCCGAAGCCCGCGAGACGGGCATACAACTGCTCAAGTACGGAGTGATTGGCGTGTTGAACACGCTCATCACGCTGGTCACGTTCTATCTGCTCAACACCAAATTGGGGCTGTCCTATGGTATCTCCAACGTCACGGGCTATGTCCTGGGTGTCGTCAACAGTTTCCTGTGGAACCGCAATTGGGTCTTCAAGACCAAGAACAACTTTAAGCGCGAGCTTGTTTTGTTTGTTTGCGGTTTCCTCATCTGTCTCGCCCTGCAGCTCTGCGTCAGCTGGATACTGCTTGAGGGATTGGGCTGGAAGAGCCTGCCCGACGATATCATCCCATTCTTCCCGATGCAGAAGGCCGGCCAGAATATCGTCATGATTCTCGCGATGGTTGTTTATACACTAGCCAATTACGCTTACAACCGTTTTGTCACTTTTCGCGTCGATACCGAAGCTCCCAGATAAGAGAATTGATTTCGCGCGAAACAAGCAGTGACCTTAAGGGATATAATGATGATGAAAAATACGATAGTTACCCTTTGTTTATGGATTGGCGCTGCAGGAATCGCTTTGGCACAGACCCCGTTGTGCCTGGGCGATAATTTTTATCAGAAGCGCATGGTCAAGGTGTTCGAAGCACTGCAGGAGCACAAACTCGACAAGGCGGCTAAATATTGGCAAGAGATTGAAGAAAAAGCCAGTTCAGATAACGACATCAGTTCCAGCACTCCGATTTCACAACAACTGTGGCCCGTATGGCAACTGTCCGAGGCCATGATGATGAATACCCGTGACGGGCGTGGCAAGTTGACAAGTATCGTGCCCTATAACCCTTGGGGGGCTTACAAGCAGTTTAAGAAAGCTTGCTGCTCCAGCACTACGGATTGGCAGACTGCTGATCAGTTCCTGTCGCACAAAAATCTGAAGATGCACCTGTCTGAGCTTAAGGCCGACTTTGAAAAATCGTTGATTGATACCGTCAGGCACTTGAATACCGAAGAAGCCTACGATCAGTTGATCGAAATGCTGTATGACTACGATGATATGGCCACAATCGAGGCCGAGCGTGAAATGATAGCCTATGAGACGATCAAGTATTGTCACGAATTGTCCCGGTATCAGCGTTATCTGGATAAATACGGCGAATCGAATAAAACTCACCATTTCACGATAGAGTGGCGCCGCGACAGCACCGCGTTTGAGCAAATTGGAAAGACCGCTGCCGCCTGCAAAGCCTATCTTGCCGCCTATCCCAATTCCCAGTTCAATAACAGTGTGCGGGAGTTGCTCCACAAGTATGCCTTTGAAGAGATGGATAATACCGTCGAGGCATGTCAGGAGTACCAGCGACTATATCCCAAGTCAGAATATAACGACACTGTGAGGTCGCTGGAAGTCTCCTATGCGTTTCGTGATGCCAAGAAACAGGACGATATTGGAGCCTATAGACATTTCATCGACACTTACCCCGAATCTCCGTTCGAGGACGAGGTGAAGCCGCTGCTGCAGCAGGCCTTTGAGCGCCGCTATATCTCACCCGCCGTCACTTTGGATGAGTTGCACAGGATATATGTTGACCTTCATGCCCTTCCCCAGGTTGACAGGTCACGCGTGAATACCCTGTACCATAATCTGGTTTTTATGCCCACATCAGCCTTCATGAAGGGATTTGACGGCGCATTGGGCAAGGTCCTGCTCACTGATGAATCAGCGTCTCAGGAGGATGAGGAAATCATGATTTTCAACGATCAGGGGCTGATGGTCCGTCATTATGACTCCCGCAAGAAGATTAACGATAGCTACACTTATGGCTTTGATCCGGAAAAGGGCTTCGTTTTGAAGTCAAAGGTCGATGCTAGTGGTAATACCGTTAGTTATGTGACCAAGTGGAATGAATATGGCGACATCCTGGAAATCGCTGGCAGTGACGGCACTACCTACGGTTACACAAGTGATTATGAACACATGAAGTGTGTGGCTCGCTATAATGGCCGCAAGCCGGTAAGGACTGATTACTATAACAATGATTTCAGAATCGAAAAGTCGGTCTTGAGTGGAAATGTGAACCTCGTCTATCGATATAATGATGACGGCGACGTGGCCGCCATCTATAAGAAAAAAGGCAGGAACGGGCAGGATTCCACAACCTATGAGTATGACTATGTTGACCGTTACGACATGGCTGGCCGCCTGTGGTTCAAGAAGATGCGGTATGACAACGGCAAATATCAGACGACGATCTACCGCAGTGACAGCAAGAATGGCGAGAGGGTAGTGTGCAATACCAATAACGATTCAACGACGATTGACTGGTCGGCACCCCCTCAGTTGGCCGATACGTTGGAATTGGCTGCGTTGATAGCGGATTTGAACGAATATTTGAGCTATCGGACCAGGGTCTTTAACGAAGAAGCCCCTGCAACGGCTTCTGCCGACACTAAACTGCTGGCAGCCGAAACGGCAAAAAGCAATGAGTCTGCCACTACGCCGACAAATCAGGGCACCCCTGAACTGCCGTCAAATGTCGAGGTCCATACAATCCGACACAGCCAAGTGACCAGTGAAGAACCTGAGATGGTTTTCCGTTTGTATGATGATGAACAGCCCAAGACAAAAGAGGAGTTACTCAAAAAACTCATCAGCGACATGGTGCTTGTCGAGGGTGGCATTTTCATCATGGGAGCTACTCCAGAGCAGGAGGATGACGCTTGGGAGTTGGAATTCCCGGCGCATCAGGTAAAACTCTCATCATTCTATATGTGTCGGGTAGAGGTCTCCCAGGCATTGTGGGATGCTGTTATGGGGAGCAATCCGAGTTCCTGTCAGGGATGGAACAGACCCGTGGAAACGGTCTCTTGGGACGATTGCAATAAGTTTATCAATAGGCTGAACGAGATAACTGGCATCACGTTCCGCCTGCCCACTGAAGCCGAATGGGAGTATGCCGCCCGTGGAGGCAATAGAAGCGGCCACTATATGTATGCCGGCAGCAACGAGCTTGACAAGGTGGCATGGTATAATGAGAATTCCGAAGCCACTACACATCCTGTGGGTGGCAAGCAACCTAACGAATTGGGATTGTATGATATGAGCGGTAATGTGTGGGAATGGTGTGTGGATTGGCAAAACTTCTACTCCGATGATATTCAGATAAACCCTGTCGGCGATTATCAGAGTCAAGGACGTGTGATGCGTGGCGGTTGCTGGAAGCAGAGCGACACTTTGTGCCGTGTTTCATTCCGTGGCGTCTCGGCCCCAGAGATGCGCACTAGCGAGTGCGGGTTGCGCTTAGTCGCTACTAAACTCACCAAATGATTCCTCCTCGATGTCGTTAGCCCCGTCGCACTGCGGCCCCGGATGAATCATACCGGTAAAGAAGTGCAGCGTTTGGCTCTGGTTATTGAAATGCTTTTGTTTCGGAGCCCATTCCCCATGATGGATGCCTGGGGCAAGCTTTATAAAACGTGATCCGTACATATTGTTGATGCCGTCGATACTGGTCATCAGACGGCGTAACTTGCCGTGGTCCTCGGGGTCAAACACGTTGAGTTGGATGGCACCGCCATGCTCAATGTCGAGAGCCATGACACCCGCCTTGCGGTATCCGAAACCCTCACGCCAGATGTTGTTAAAGGCCTTGAGCGCCATGCGTGCGATTGTCATCGTGTCGCTTGATGGCGTGTCGAGCTTCAATTGGCAGGAATTTGAATAAAAAGGCAGATCCTTGCGGAAGTGGTCGCCGCGAACATAGGTCATTATACTGCCTGCGACACTGCCCTCGTCACGCAACTGGCGGGCCGTGCGCTCAGCAAAACTGACGATGGCATCAGCAATCGCATCGCGGTCGGTCAGCACTTTGCCAAAGGTGCGTGACGTCATGATCGTCTTGTGGGCGATGGTCACAGGATTGGCAATCTGGCAGTCATGGCCCATGAGCTCGCGTTGGGTGCGTTCCAGCGTCACCGAGTATTGTGACCTCACGAGTGACGGAGGCATTTTCACGAAATCTGCAGCTGTCACAATGCCCCTTGACTTGAGTGATGACGCCAGTCTGCGCCCAATGCCCCAAACGTCCTCAATTGCGGTGCGCCGCAGGATGATGTCGATGGCCTCGGGCCGGACAAGCCAATAGACGCCGTCGGTGATGCGGCGGTCGCGCTTGGCGATGTGGTTGGCGACTTTGGCGAGTGTTCGTGAAGGCGCAAAGCCGATGCTGACGGGGATGCCCACATATTGGCGTATTTTCCTGACCAGTTCGGCCATGATGCGGTGGCTTGTTTCCACGTCCTCATGGGGCAAGACAAAAAAAGCCTCGTCAACCGAATATTGCTGCAGATTCTCGACCTCCTGGGTCAGGATGTTCATCACGCGGTCTGACAAGTCACGGTAAAGGATGTGACGTGCCGACAATTGGATGACCTGGCGAGGATCGGTGTGCTCCTTGATTTTAAAAGCAGGACAACCCATGGGGATGCCGGCTGCCTTCGCCTCGTTGCTGCGGGCAATGACGCAACCGTCGTTGTTGGAGAGGACAACGACCTTCTTCCCGTTAAGGCGCGGGTCAAACACCCGCTCACAGGATACAAAGAAGTTATTGCAGTCAACCAGCCCGTACACCTTGAAAAATGATGTTTAGTTAATCAATTGTTGAGTTCAAGCCAGCGCATTTCCTTCTCGTCGAGCAGGTCCTTGACTTCCTGATAGCGGGCAGCCATGCTGGCGACGTCGTCAAGCGTCTCGCCGCTGGCAAACAGGGTGTCCAGCTCGGCTTTCTCCTTGTTCAGGGCCTCGATGTCGATATTGAGCTGATCCAGTTCGCGTTTTTCCTTGAAGGTCAAGCGTCGTTCCTCGCTGCGCTCACGCCAAGTGTTCTCCTTGGGCTTGGCGGTTTCCTGTTCTTTGGCCAGTTGTGCCGCTTCCTGCTCGTGGCGTTGTTTCCAGGCGCGGTATTCGCTGTAGTTGCCCGGGAAGTCCTTGACATGGCCATTGCCCGTGAATACAAAGGTGTGGTCCACCGTGCGGTCCATGAAGAAACGGTCGTGGCTCACGATAATGACGCAGCCGTTGAACTGCGACAGGTATTCTTCCAGGATTTCCAGCGTGGAGATGTCCAGGTCGTTGGTCGGCTCGTCGAGGATAAGGAAATTGGGCTTGGTCATCAGCACCATGGCCAGATACAGGCGCCTGCGTTCACCGCCGCTCAGTTTGGCGATGTACTTCTGCTGGTCCTGGGGTGTGAACAGGAAATGGTTCAGCCAAGCCATGGCAGTGTAGTGGTGCTTCTCGTCAAAATAGATATACTCTGCCACATCCCTCACGGCGTCGATCACGCGCTTGCCTTCGTCAAACTCCATGCCCTCCTGGCTGTAGTGGGCAAATTTCACCGTCTCGCCGATCTCGAAGTAGCCGCTGTCGGGCTTGACGATGTCGAGCAGCAGTTTGATAAATGTGGTCTTGCCTACGCCGTTGTCTCCGACGATACCCAGTTTCTCGTAGCGGGCAAACGTGTAGTTGAAGTCATCGAGGATGACCTTGTCGTCAAACCGCTTGCTCACATGGTGGGCCGTGAAGATTTTTTTGCCGATGTAGGCGCTCTTGACGTTCAGCTCCACCTCACCGTCGTCACGCCGTTGCTGGGCGCGTTCCTGCAAGTCATAGAACGCGTCGATGCGGTACTGGGCCTTGTGGGCGCGCGCCTGCGGCTGTCGTCGCATCCAGTCCAGCTCGGTGCGCAGCAGGTTGCGGGCGCGCTCCACCTGGGCGTTCTGGGCCTCGATACGCTCGGCGCGCTTCTCCAGATAATAGTTGTAGTTGCCGTTGTAGGAGAAGATGCTGTGCTGGTCCATCTCAAGGATGCGGTTGCAGATGTTGTCCAGGAAGTAGCGGTCGTGCGTCACCATCAGCAGCGTGACGCGGCTGCGTTGCAGGTAGTTCTCCAGCCACTCGATCATATCGATGTCGAGGTGGTTGGTCGGCTCGTCGAGGATGAGCATCTGTGGCTCGTCAATGAGCAATCGCGCCAGTGCCACACGCTTGACCTGGCCGCCGCTCAGTTCCTTCACGGGCTGGTTGTAGTCGGTGATTTTGAGTTGGGTGAGAATCTGCTTGAAGCGTTCCTCGTAGTCCCATGCCACATTGGCATCCATTGACTGGATGGCGGCCGTCATGGCATCACTGTCGCCGGTGCGAAGCGCATTCTCATAGGCATGAATCGCCCCTGATCGCGGGTCATCGCCATGCAGGCAGGCGTCAAGCACGGTGTGCGCTCCGGCAAGGTCGGGCAGCTGCGGCAGGTAACCCACACGCAGGTTGTTGCGGTAGATGACCGTGCCGCTGTCCTGTGGGGCCACGCCGGCCAGGATATCGAGCAGGGTAGACTTGCCAGTGCCGTTTTTGGCGATGAGCCCGATTTTCTCACCCTCGGCCACGCCGAAAGTGATGTCCTCAAAGAGCACATCGACGCCAAACGCCTTGCTCAGGCCCTCCACTTGCAAGTAACTTACCATGTCATGTTATGTGTGCCGTGGCTTTGCCGCGGCAATCGAGATCAACTAAAGAAATGCTTCATCACCTTGATCATGTTCACATGGTCGTCGGTCGAGCCCGTCTCGCGCACCGAGTGCATCGCCAGCACGGGATTGCCCACGTCAACGCCCTCGATGTCGAGTTGTCCTGTGAGGATATTGCCCAGCGTCGAGCCGCCGGCCACGTCGCTGTGGTTGACGAAGTACTGGAACGGGGCACCCGCTTTCTCACACAGGCTCTTGAAGATGGCTGCCGAGTGGGCGTCGCTCATATACTTGCAGTTGGCGTTGACCTTGATGCACGGGCCGCCACCCAGTGCCGGGTGGTTGGTCGGGTCATATTTCTCGCCGTAATTGGGATGGAAGGCATGCGCATTGTCGGCCGAAATCATGAATGAGCGGTGGATGGCGCGGCCAAAGTCCTCAAAGTCGCCGCCCAGGGCCATGACAAGCCTCAACAGCATATTGCCCAGCACGGGCGAGTGGGCACCTTGCTTGGTGCCGCTGCCGGTCTCCTCGTTGTCAAAGATGGCGGCTACCAGCGTCGCGTTTTTGTCTTTGGCCTCGGTGATGGCGGTAATGGCGGCATGTACCATGCTCAAATCGTCCAGACGGCCAGCCGAGATGAATTCGTTGTTCAGTCCAAACAGGTTTGCCTTGTTCACGTCATACAGCATCAGGTCAAAATCCAGGATGTCGTCGGCTTCAACCTGCAACTCGTCGGCAACGAGGTTGAGCAGGGTGTTGCGCCACTCCATGTCGCGGTTGATCTTAGCCAAAATGGGCAGCATGTCTTTTTGCTTCGACAGGGGATTGCCCTCGTTCACGGCGCGGTTGAAGTGGATGGCCAGATGCGAGATGCACATCAGCGGGCGGTCCACCTTGAGGAGTTTTGTGACGGGATGCAGCGCGTCCTTGCCCTTGAGCAGTACGCGGCCAGCCAGTGACAGGGGACGGTCAAACCAGGTGTACAGTATCGGGCCGCCATAGACCTCGGTGTTCAGCCTCAGGATGCCGCCGTCGCCGGGAATCTCGCTGGCGGGCTTGATGCGGAAGCAGGGCGAGTCGCTGTGAGCGGCTATGATCTTGAATCCCGTGTCGGCAGGCTTTTTCTTGCCCACCTGCACGGCAAAGATGGCGCTGTCATTCTTGGTAAAGAAGAACTTGTCGCCGGCCTTGGCCGTCATTTTGTCATCGATTTTCTTCTCCTTGAAGCCGTTGGCCGTCAGGATTTTCTTCACGGTGTCCACAGCCAGGAAGTTGCAGGGGCTGTTATCCAGGAACTCGAGTAGCGAGCTCACATATTTGTCTGTCTTTTTCATATTGTTGAAAGTTTAAATTCCGTAGTATATGGCATTCAGTGCCCTGAGGACGTTGCACAAGGTCTGTCCCCAGTAGTTGATGAAGTTGATTTTGCATTGGCACAGCATCTCGTGCTGCGTTTCGGTGAGGGCATCCTGTATCGAGTGGATGAGGTTGAAAAACTCCTGGTACAGGTCTGCCAGATTCTCGGACACCGCCGTCGAGATGGGTGTCTCGCTGTATTTCATGTCTTCAAGAAAGACCTCCAGATAGATGTCCTCCTCGGCCATGATTTGCGCCACGCGCTCCCGCACCATGTCATAGACATCCTCTTCCAGCGCCTGGTCGATGTACTCCTCGCTGTAGGTGTCGTCCTCGATGTCGTTGATGGTGATATACAGGCGAGGCAGCAGTTTCAGCATCTGGGCCACAAACTGGTCGCGTGACTCGCAGTTGTTAGCGTGTTCCAGGGCGTGGCAGTATTCGTTGGCTAGGGCGATAAACGCCAGCTCATTCGGTGACAGTTTCTCCATATGTGTAAAGATGGTTTCTTTCAATATAACCTAATACCTCGTCGGGGACGTAATAGCGAACGCTCAGCCCCTTGGCAAGCCGCTCGCGCACCACGGTTGACGACAACTCGATGATGGGGGCATCGACCAGGGTCACGCGGTCGCGCAGTTCCTCGGGGATTACCACGTCATAGCCTAGTCGCGGATAGACCAGCAGGTGGTATTTCGCCAGGATTTCCTCGCTGTTGCGCCAACGGTCGAACACCACCCAGTTGTCGGCCCCGATGACCAGGTAGAACTCATCGTCGGGGAATTTCTCTTGCAGGGCGTTCAGCGTGTCGATGGTGTAGGACGGCTTGGGCATCGTGAACTCGAATGCCGATGTCTCGACGCCTTCCATGGGCCTGGAAACCATCTCGACCATGCGCAGGCGGTCGGTGTCCTTGACCTGTTGCTCCTTGTCCACTTTCAGCGGGTTTACGGGCGACACCATGAGCCACAAGCGGTCCACGACACCGCTGGTGATGATGTGGTGGGCGATGATGGCATGTCCACTATGTATAGGGTTGAACGAACCGCCAAAAATCCCGATTCTCATTGTAATAAAACCTAATTAGTCAAATTTCTTGCGGCGGAAGACGAAGTTGTGGCCCAGGTACTTGTCACGGACGGTCGGATTCTCGGCCAATTCCTCGCTGGTGCCCTGGAACAGGATTTTGCCCTCAAACAGCAGGTAGGCCCTGTCGGTGATGCTCAGCGTCTCGGGAGCGTTGTGGTCGGTAATCAGGATACCGATGTTCTTGCCCTTCAGGCTATAGACGATGCTCTGGATGTCCTCTACGGCAATGGGGTCCACGCCGGCAAAAGGCTCATCGAGCATGATAAAGTGAGGGTTGATGGCCAGGCCGCGGGCAATCTCGGTGCGGCGGCGCTCACCACCCGACAGGCGGTTACCCAGGTTCTTGCGCACCTTCTGCAAGTGGAACTCGCTGATGAGCTGCTCCAGGCGGTCCTTTTGTTCGGCAGGCGTGAGGTCGGTCATCTCGAGCACGGTGCGGATGTTGTCCTCCACACTCAGGGTGCGGAACACCGAGGCCTCCTGCGGCAGGTAGCCCACGCCCAGCTGGGCGCGGCGGTAAACCGGCAGGGTAGTGATATCGACATCGTTGAGGAACACGCGTCCCTCGTTGGGCGTGACAAGGCCCGTTGTCATATAGAATGTCGTGGTCTTGCCGGCGCCGTTGGGCCCCAGCAGCCCGACGATCTCGCCCTGATGCACGTTGATCGACACATGGTTCACGACGGTGCGCTGGCGGTATTTCTTCACCAGATTGTCGGTGCTCAGCACCAGCGTGCCCTCGTCGCCCGATGCCTTGAGTCGTGCAGCAATGGCCTTGTCATTGGGTTTGACGGCGGCTTTGCTGCCACCCTCTGCATTCTTGCTGTCGTGTTGCCAGGGCAGTTTCATTTCTTCTTGTTGGTGGTGAGGCGCCCCTTGATGTAATCGGTGATCAGGTTGATGGCCACCTCGTTGTTGCCGCCCTCGGGGATGATGATGTTGGCAAATTTCTTCGTCGGCTCGATGTGAAGCTGGTGCATCGGCTTCAAGACGCGCTGATAACGCTCGATGACAGCCTCGGCAGTGCGGCCGCGCTCGATGCAGTCGCGTGAGATGACGCGGATCAGGCGGTCGTCACCGTCAGCGTCAACAAACACCTTGATGTCCATCATCTTCCTCAGGCGAGCGTCCACCAGGGCCATGATGCCCTCGATGAGCACCACGTCGTGCGGGCCCATGGGTACGGTCTCCTTCTGGCGTGAGCAGGTCAGGTAACTGTAAGTGGGCATCTCGATGGACTCACCCTTCTTGAGCATCTTCACATGCTCCAGCAGCAGGTTCCAGTCAAAGGCCGCGGGTTCGTCAAAGTTGATGTTCTGGCGCTCCTCAACGGGGACGTGGCTTGAGTCCTTGTAATAGGAATCCTGTGAAATCACACCTACCTCGCCCTCGGGAAGGCGTTCCATGATTTTACGCACTACAGTAGTTTTCCCTGAGCCGGTGCCGCCGGCAATACCGATGATAATCATAACATTAAATTATTTTAGAGGTCATACTTTATGTCGAATGAAACCCTTAGGCACAATTCTAACTTGCAAAGATAGTACAAGGTGAATACAATGCCAAACAAAAAATCAAATTTTTGTTTGAGCATTGTTGAACCGCAGTTTATCTTCGACCCGAAGGGTCAAAGATAGTGAAAGCCGAGCGGAATAGCAAGAAAAAACCACATTTTTTCTTGCATTCCCGAGGCGCAGCCTATCTTCGCCCAAGATGCGAAGCACCGCAGGGAAAAGTTGTTTAAGCTGTCCAAGTTGTTTTTTATTTGATTGTTGCTCGCTGGATAGCTTGTATTTATTGTTCTTATTGTCTTCATTTTGGTTTTTAAATGCGAATTCCGCGAATTTGACGAATATAAAAAGTTGTATAAATTGTTTGAGTTGTTTTTAAAATTAAGAGTGGTTTTGTGTTTGGTTTTTGTGATATTTTTACTATATTTGCGGCAGATATTAACCAATTAAACCATATAAGTTATGAAAAACAAAACACTTCTTTTTAGATTGTTCGCCCTGGTGGCGGCGATGATGTGCGCCCTGGGTGCTAGCGCTATTGAGGCCTATGCCTGCTACACGTCATCGAACACGACGCTGACGTTCTACTACGACAACCTGCGCAGTTCCCGCACGGGTACGACTTACGACCTGAACACGGGCAGCCTCTATACTGACTGGGACGAAGACGGCACCAAAGACTATGTGACCAAGGTGGTCTTTCACTCGTCGTTTGCCAATTATCGCCCGACGACCACCTACGATTGGTTTTTCGGCATGCATAACCTTCGATCCATCACGGGCATAAGTAACCTGAACACCAGCGAGGTCACCAATATGGCTTTTATGTTTCAAAGTTGCGATCTGTTGACGAGCATTGACTTGAGCCATTTCAACACGTCAAAAGTGACAGATATGAGCGGTATGTTCGCTAACTCTACTGGTTTGACAAGTCTTGACTTGAGCAGTTTCAACACGTCCCGGGTGACCAAGATGCGTAACATGTTCTCTAGCTGCAGCAATCTGCGGACCATCTATGTGGGCAGTGGCTGGAACACAGCGTCTGTGACGGCCTCCTCAAATATGTTCACAAACTGCACCAGCCTGGTGGGCGGCCAGGGCACGACCTACAATTCCTCGAACCCGACGGACAAGACCTATGCTCACATCGACGGCGGCACGAGCAACCCGGGCTACTTCAGCGAATTCAAAGAGTCCTACGCCTGCTATACGCCGTCGAACACGACGCTGACCTTCTACTACGATAACCAGCGCAGCAGCCGCTCGGGTACCACCTACGACCTGAACACGGACGATTTCAATACCGATTGGGAAGATGATGGCACCAATGCCAGTGTGACCAAGGTGGTGTTTGACCCTTCGTTTGCTGATGCCCGCCCGACGACCACCTTCGATTGGTTTTTCGGCATGCAGAAGCTTCAATCCATCACGGGCATGAGCTACCTAAACACCAGCGAGGTCACCAATATGGGTTATATGTTTCATAATTGTATAAAATTGACAAGCCTTGACTTGAGCAGTTTCAATACAAGCAATGTGACAGACATGTTCTTTATGTTCTATAATTGCAGTAGCTTGACGAGCCTTGATTTGAGCAGTTTCAACACGTCCCAGGTGATCGAAATGAGTTGCATGTTCGAAAACTGCAGCAATCTGCGGACCATCTATGTGGGCAATGGCTGGAGCACGGCTGTCGTGACGAGTTCCGGTGATATGTTCTATAACTGCACTCGCCTGGTGGGCAGCCGGGGCACGACCTACAATGCCTCCAACCCAATGAACAAGACCTATGCCCACATTGACGGCGGCACGAGCAACCCGGGCTATTTCACCGCCGAGGGTGAGGAGCCGTGGACCGGTCCAGAGGCCTATGCCTGCTACACGTCGTCGAACACGACGCTGACGTTCTACTACGACAACCAGCGCAGTTCCCGCCCGGGCACGACCTACACCCTGAACACGGGCAACAACTATCCCGGCTGGAAGACCGACGGTACCAATGCCAACGTAACCAAAGTGGTCTTTGACCCCTCTTTCGCTGGTGCCCGCCCGACGACCACCTACGAATGGTTTATGCACATGGATAATCTTCAATCCATTACGGGCATGAGCTATCTGAACACCAGCGAGGTCACCAATATGGCATGGATGTTCGGTTACTGCGCAGGTTTGACGAGCCTTGACTTGCGCCACTTCAACACATCCAAGGTAACCAATATGGGCGAGATGTTCTATGGCTGCAGCAGCTTGACAAGCCTTGACCTGAGCAGTTTCAACACGTCCCAGGTGACCAGAATGGATGCCATGTTCGGCTGCAGCAGCTTGACAAGCCTTGACTTGAGCGGTTTCAACACGTCCCAGGTGACCAATATGAGCCAGCTGTTCTATAGCTGCAGCAGCTTGACAAACCTTGACTTGAGCAGTTTCAATACGTCCCAGGTGACCAGGATGGATGCCATGTTCAATAGATGCAATAACCTGCGGACTGTCTATGTGGGTAATGGCTGGAGTACTGCGGCTGTGACGAACTCAACTAGTATGTTCTACGGCTGCACCAGCCTGGTGGGCGGCATGGGCACGACCTATGATGCCAGCCATGTTGACAAAGAGTATGCCCACATCGACGGCGGCACAAGCAACCCGGGCTACTTCACCGCCGAGGGTGAGGAGCCTTGGACCGATCCAGAGGCTTATGCCTGCTATACGTCGTCGAACACGACGCTGACGTTCTACTACGACACCCAGCGCAGCAGCCGCCCGGGCACGACCTACGACCTGAATACGGACTACGACGATACCGGCTGGGAGACCGACGGCACCAATGCCAGTGTAACCAAGGTGGTCTTTGACCCCTCGTTCGCTAATGCCCGCCCGACGACTACCTGGAGTTGGTTTTATGATATGGCCAATCTTCAATCCATCACGGGCATGAGCTACCTGAACACCAGCGAGGCCACCTATATGGGTTATATGTTTATGAACTGTACAAATTTGACAAGCCTTGACCTGAGTAGTTTCAACACGTCCAAGGTAACCATCATGGGCGGCATGTTCAGTGGCTGCAGCAACTTGACAAGCATTGACTTGAGCAGTTTCAATACGTCCCAGGTGATCGACATGTATAACATGTTCTATTTAAGTGAAAACCTGAAAACCATCTATGTGGGCAATGGCTGGAGCACGGCGGCTGTGACGTCCTCATCTAGTATGTTCTACGGCTGCACCAGCCTGGTGGGCGGCCAGGGCACGACCTACAATGCCTCGAATCCGATGGACAAGACCTATGCCCATATCGACGGCGGTCCCAGCAACCCGGGCTACTTCACCGCCGAGGGTGAGGAGCCGTGGACCGTTCCAGAGGCCTATGCATGCTACACGTCGTCGAACACGACGCTGACGTTTTACTACGACACCCAGCGCAGCAGCCGCCCGGGCACGACCTACGACCTGAACACTGGCGAGAACTATACCGGTTGGGAGACCGACGGCACCAATGCCGAAGTGACCAAGGTGGTCTTTGACCCCTCGTTCGCTGATGCCCGCCCGACCTCCACCTACGATTGGTTCTATGATATGACAAACCTTCAATCCATCACGGGCATGAGTTACCTAAACACCAGCGAGGTGACCAATATGGCTTGGATGTTTACGAATTGTAAAAAACTTACGAGCCTTGATGTGAGCCACTTCAACACGGCCAAGGTGACCAATATGGTGCGCATGTTTAATAGTTGCAGTGGCTTGACGAGTCTTGACTTGAGCAGTTTCAACACGGCCAAGGTGACCACGATGTGGTATATGTTCGGTGGTAGCAATAATCTACGGACCATCTATGTGGGCAATAGCTGGAGCACTGCGACTGTGACGTACTCCACAGATATGTTCTATAACTGCACCAGCCTTGTGGGCGGCCAGGGCACGACCTGGAACTCATCCAACCCGAAGGACAAGACCTACGCCCACATCGACGGCGGCCCCAGCAACCCGGGCTACTTCACCGACAAGAACGCCACCCTGCGTGGCGACGTGAATGGCGACGGCAGCGTGAACATCAGCGACGTGACGGCCCTGATCGACTACCTGCTGAGCGGTAATCCATCAGGCGTTAATCTGACAGCCGCCGATTGCAACCAGGACAGCAGCGTCAACATCAG
>JAFYYU010000005.1 GCA_017557425.1 Muribaculaceae bacterium
CGCCACGGGTCTTGTCGGCAACAGTAATTGCACTTGCGTCAAAAGCCTTTACCGGAGCAAAAACTTCCGTCTTGTCGCGGTCCTTCGACCTCATGCATTCGGCTTTGGTAGATGTCATTTGGGCCATTACTGGCAGTGCCAGTGCAGCCATCAAAAGTAAAACGAATTTCTTCATACGGTTGAAAATTAAAAAGTTAAACAAAAAAACAAATATTTGCAAGATTTGGTTACAAAAGTAGCAAAATTATTTATATTAACAAAATTTATTGAAACAAAAAAATAATATAATGTTATAAAACATGTTTTTAGGTTTTTAGAAGGGATAACCCACCGAGAAGTGGAACTCACTGTCTCGCTTGAAACGGGGGTGCAACAGGGGCCAGTGTTCCTGACCGCTGGCGGGATTGTGTGCCTTCATGCCCATATCAACGCGAACAAGGAAATATTTGAAGTCCAGGCGGATGCCTGCACCGTAGGCTGCGGCAATCTGCTCATAGAATTTATTGAACTTGAACACGCCTCCCGGTTGGTCCTCATAGTCCTTGATAGTCCAGATATTGCCCGCATCCAGGAAAAGGCCTAGCTCTACGACCCAAAAGAGTTTGGCGCGATACTCAAGATTGACATCGAAGCGGATGTCGCCGCACTGGTAGATGAAGTTAGAGAGGCTGTTGTTGCTGTCGTAGCTGCCGGGACCCAAGGTGCGCACACCCCATCCGCGCACACTGTTGGCGCCACCGCTGTAGAAACGTTTCTCGAAGGGCAGCACATCGCTGTTGCCGTAGGGTATCGCCACACCGGCACCCACATGGAAGGCGACACTCTGGCGGCGGTCAAAATAGTGTGTGAAGGCATAGTCGGCATCGGCTTTGAAATATTGGGAATAACGTATGCCCAGCGCCTTGAAGTTACCGTCCTCGTCAGCCTTTTGGCCCGATAGATGCGAGAGGCCGTAGAGCAGGTTGCCAGCTGTCTCGGCATTGGCGCGTATGGTGAAAACGTCGCGCTGGAAACGCCCCATCTGCAGCACATTCATCTCGGCTTTGTTGGTGCGGTAGAAGTTGTAGCCCATGCGCATGATCAGGTGGTCCTGATAACTGTAGCGTAACAGCGGATTGGTGATGCGGTCAAAGAATTCCTCGTTGAACTTGGGCACACTGATCACGCTCAGGTCCACCAGCGTGAGCGTGTGGGCCATGCGACGGCTTCGCTCGGTCCACTGGTACCGCCAGGCTCCGCCGGCGATAATACGGGTATATTCGGGACGTGCCTGATAGTCGAAGTTGACAGTGAAGGCTGTCGAAGCCTGAATCTTGCGTTTGAAGGAACGGTGAAGGAAGGGCGCCATGAATTTTGGGAAGGTGATGCCCAACTCGGTGGAGTACTCACTGTAATTGTTGTTGATGAGTCCGCTCAGGTTACCCGAGATACTCTCATAGGTCACTTTTGTCTTGGCGCTCAGCACCTCAGCGCCCTTGAAGATGTTGCGGTGCTCATAGTCCAGCCCGACGCCGAATCCCAGGTCTCCCTCGCTGTTGGTCCCTTCGAGCGACACCGATACCGTCTGGGACTTGTCGGGCTGCAGCAGCACGTAGGCATCGACCATGAGCACGCCGTCCACCTCGCCAAGGGGTCTCACGTCGATATTGATCTGCTTGAGGATGTTCAGGCGTCCCAGGGCGCGGTAGGTGCGCGTGATGGCCTCGGCATTATAGAGTTGCCCTGGCTCGATGTAGTTGCACTCGTCCAGCACATCCAGCCGCAGATAGCGCTCATCGCCCTCAATGACCTTTACGCCACTGGCCATCGTCACCACATCCATCCCCTCAAAGCCGTCGTGCATCGCAACGGGGTCATAGTCGGTCACATAGACCACATCGCGCACATAGAAAGGCTCGTGCTCGGTGTAGTAGGGCATGTGGTCGTTGTGGTAGGGGGCGCGGCTGTTGAGCGTGAGGTCCACGGCACGTGAGTCGGCTGCCGTGTCGGCCAGGAAGGTGATATACTCCTTGTTGAAGGCGTAATAGCCGTGATTGCGCAGGTTCTCGGTGATGGCTTGCCGCCACTCGTCCAGATGGTTGTAATTCAGCAGGTCGCCCTCGTGGACCGTGAACCGGGCCGAGTCCGCCAGGATGATGTCACGCAAGTCCTCGTCAGGGATTTCATAGTCGATGGAGCGGATGTAGTAGGGCTCGCCCAGGGTGATGTCGTAGTTGACCCGTGCCTTGCGCTTGGCGCTGTCGGCTTCCACACGATAGGTCACATTGTTTTTCATGAAACCCAGGTTGCTCAGTGCCATGTGCAGCTGGTCGGCGCTGGCGACGGTGAGCGTGCTGTCATAGATGACTGGCGGCGTGCCCACACGCTGGATCCACCGGTTGTACCATTTGGTGGAGTCCCGACCTGACATGTTGTAGAAGGCCAGTTGCAGCTTTAAGCCGCCCAGCACGCGGTGGTTGGCATTCTGGCGCAGATAGTTGGCAAGTTGTGACTGCTCAATCTCGCTGTGAGGGTCGGTAACATTGATATTGACCCTGTCAAGCAGCAGTTTGTCTTGCGGCACATGCTTGGTTGAGCTGCAAGACGGCAACACGGCCATGGCCACCATGACCACGACCCACCACGTGATATGTACCCGTTTACCCACTACTAAAGCCTAAAACCTAATGCCTAAAGCCTGATCTAGAACCTCTCCACAAAATTCCGCTGTGCCTTTTCGATCAGCAGGTCGAAGGCACTCTCGCCACGCAGCGACTTGAGGTTGATGGGCGATAATTCGTCGAGTTCGAGCTTATAGCGGCTGCCATAACCCTGGTCAACAGCCTTTTGCAGATATTCCATCGCCTTATAATGGTCGCCACGCATCGCCATGAAGACGGCGGCATAGTAGAAGTTCTCGCCACCAGGCTGGTTGAGTGAAGTGATCTGCTGGAGCCAGCGCAGGGCGTCATTGTCACGTCCCAACTCGCTCAATCCGATGCCCTTGAGGTCATACACGTCATCGCTAAGCCGCGACATGGTGTTGTAGTCGTTGACGGCAAGGCGCAGGTTGTCAAGGCGCTTGAGCGTTGCCGCGCGGGCCAGTAGCGCCTCGGCATTGCCGGGCTCGTTGGCGACAGCGGCATTGAGGTAACCCAGAGCGTCCTTGTCTTTGCCCTGAGCCGACAGCAATTCGGCCTTGGTGATGAGCATGGGCACGTATTGGGGAGCAATGGCCGAGCAGCGGTTCAGGATTTCCATGGCGGTGTCGAAATGGCCGCCCTCGCCCACATAGTACTCGGCAAGCGCCTTGGCCAAGTAGTACTCGGGTTGTGACGGGTCACGGTTCAGCGCCTGGTCGGCGGCAGCGAGCGCTTCGTCAAAGCGTCCCAGCTCCATGTAGCATTTGGCCAGGTTGTAATACACCGTATGGTTGTCATACTGGCCAGAACGCTTGACCTGGTTCAAGTCACGCAGGGCTTGGCCGTAACGGCAGTGGTCAATGGCGATGTTGGCGCGCAGGTAACGGTACATGCCGCCCTGGTCGGGGCTTATGTCGGCCATGTTGGCCAGTGAGTTCATCACGTTGTCGTAGTGGGTGTCACTCAGGTCAAACAGACCCTGGACGGCTTTGCCGCCATCGCCCACGCTCATGCCATTGAGCAGGTCTTTGACAGCCGCATCGATATTGCCCTGACGGGTAAGGATGTCGGCGCGGTTGATATAAACCTGCGGCTCGACACGGAACAGTTCCACTGCCTTGTCCACGTGCTCTATGGCCGCTTTGGCATTGCCGCGTGCCTGTTCCACCTGGGCCAGGCCGTACATCGCGTCATAGTTCATCGATTCGGCACGCAGGATGGTCTTGAAAGCCTTCTCGGCCGCATTGATGTTACCGGCCTTGAGGTTGGCCTTGGCAATCAGGTCGGTACATGCCAGCGATTTGGGTTTCAGTTCTTGGGCCAGGCGCAGGTCGGTCAATTCGCTCGTGTAGTCGCGACGGGCGTCGCTGATGCGTGCACGCAGGATGTATTCGTCAAAGCGCAGGTCTTTGTCGGTCTTGGGGGTGAGCAGCATGGCTTGGTTGACGTCGGCGATTGCGGCGTTGTATTCGCCATTATAATAGTGCTGGTGTGCGCGTGCGAACAGCGTATTGTAGTCGTTGGGGTCCTTGGCGAGCTGCTCGTCATAGACCTTCATCACAGCATCGGTGATTTTGTCCCTGAGCAGAGCATCGCTGCCTTGAGCCACGGCCGTCATCGCACATGAAGCCACGATGAGCAGAAAGAGGAACTGTCGGATAGCATTCATAGTTCTATTGATTGTTAAGCGGTCTCTGTTACAGTTTGTTGTCAATCCTGTTGATGGTTTCGCGCAGGGCGGTCAAACGGGTAAGCAGGCCCTCCAGCAGGTCGAGGCGCAGCATGTTGGCCCCGTCGCTCTTGGCTACCGAGGGATCCTGATGCGTTTCCAGGAACAGGCCGTCGGCTCCCGCAGCGATTGCCGCTCGTGCCATGGTCTCGATGAGTTCGGGACGGCCACCGGTCACTCCGCCGCCTTGGTTGGGCTGTTGCAGGGAGTGGGTGACATCGACGATGACAGGGGCAAATGCCTGCATCACGGGCACACCACGGAAGTCCACCACCAGGTCCTGATAACCGAACGTTGTGCCGCGCTCGGTGATGGCAACATCGTCATTGCCTGCATCGCGAACCTTTTGCACGGCAAAACGCATCGATTCTGGCGCCAGGAACTGGCCTTTCTTGATGTTCACCATGCGGCCCGTGTGGGCGGCAGCGACCAGCAACTCGGTCTGGCGGCACAGGAAGGCGGGAATCTGCAGCACGTCAACATATTCGGCGGCGATATCGGCCTCCACGGGCTCGTGGATGTCGGTCACAACGGGAATCTTGAATGTCTCGCCCACCTTGCGCAGGATGCGCAGCGCTTTCTCGTCACCGATGCCGGTGAATGAATCCATGCGTGAGCGGTTGGCCTTGCGGTAACTGCCCTTGAACACATAGGGGATGTTGAGCGCCTGGGTGATCTTCATGGCCTTTTCGGCAATATCCAAGGCCATCTCCTCGCCCTCGATCACACATGGACCGGCGAGCAGGAAGAAATTATGTCGTGGCGATGCCAATAATTCTTTAATCATATCTTTAAATCTATACTTTAAATCTTTAATCCTAAACTTCACGTTTTGAATCCAAAGCGTGAATCGAAGCGATGGCCATGAGCCCGGCCGTCTCGGTGCGCAGGCGGCTCTCGCCCAATGTCACGGGCACGAACCCCGCTGCCATGGCGGCCTGCACCTCCTCGGGGCTGAAGTCCCCCTCGGGACCGATAAGCACCATCACGTCACTGCCGGGGCGGTAGGCATGGGCCAGCGTGAGTCGTTGCTCTCGGGGCAAAAGCGCGTCACAATAGGCGATGCAGCGTGTGCCGTCAAAAGGCTCTGACACGACCTGCTCCATTGATGTCATTTCGTCCAACCGGGGTAGGGTGGCCTTGAGTGACTGCTTCATGGCGGCAACCATGATTTTCCTCAACCGCTCGGTCTTGAGCACCGTGCGCTCGCTGTTGTGACAACGCAGGGGGATGATGCGGTCAATGCCCATCTCCACGCATTTCTCGACGAGCCACTCGATGCGGTCCAGATTCTTGGTGGGCGCAATGGCCAGCACGATGCGGTGCCCCCAGTGCGGGGTCTCTGTCTCTTTGTCCAGTACCTCGATGGCGCACCGTTTGGGATGCGCCATCGTGATGCGGCAGGTGTATAGGGTGCCGTTTCCGTCCACCACCTCGATGGTGTCGCCCTCGGCCATGCGAAGCACCTTGACGCAGTGCTTGGAATCCTCCTCGCCCAGCATCAACGTGTCAGCAATATCGGGGCAATAGAAACGGTGCATCTAATTTACCTAATGCCTAAAACCTAAAGCCTAAAGCCTAATACCTCAACTATTTCGTTCTCTCGTGCTTGTACTTGAACAGGAACATGAACGAAACGGCTACGACCAGAGCGAATGCGGCAAAGATGAACCATGCGGTGCTCCAGCTGCTGGCGGTGTTGCCCACGAGGAAGCCGTCCTCGGTCCAGTGGCACAGGCTGTTGACGATGGCACCAGCGGCCAGCGTACCAATGGTGGCGCCCAGACCGTTGGTCATCAGCATGAACAGACCTTGGGCCGAAGCCTTGATATTGGGATCACACTCTTTATCAACGAAGATACCGCCCGAGACGTTGAAGAAGTCAAATGCCACACCGTAAACCAGACATGACAGGACAATCAGGATCACACCGGGGAATGCGGGGTTGCCGGCACCGAAGAAGAAGAACCTCAGTACCCAGGCAAACATGGCAATCAACATCACGACCTTGATGCCGTAGCGCTTGAGGAAGAACGGAATCAGCAGGATGCACAATGCCTCGGCAATCTGTGAGAGCGATACGAGCATGGTGGCGTTGTTGGCACCGAAGGTGTCGGCCATCGCGGGATCACTCTTGAAGTGCGTCAGGTAAGGCGTAGCAAAGCCGTTGGTCACCTGCAGGGACATACCCAGCATGGCCGAGAAGATGAAGAACATCGCCATCTTCTTGGTCTTGAACAGTTTGAAGGCATTCAGACCCAGTGACTCGACAAGCGACTTGGCCTCCTTCTTCACCAGCTTGCAGGCGGGCAAAGTGAAGCAGTACAGGAACAGCACCAGACCCAGGATACCTGACACCATGAACTGCATGTAGGTGTACTGGAACTTGTTGGCGTTCTCGCCCAGGGTGAAGCCGAAGCTGCCGTTATCAAGGAATGCACAGTTGACAAACCACATCGTGGCGATAAAGCCGATAGTGCCAAACACGCGGATGGGCGGGAAATCCTTCTCGGTGTCCATGCCGTTTTCCTTGAGGATAGTGAATGCCACAGTGTTGGACAACGCCAACGTCGGCATATAGAATGCCACACTCAGCGTGTACAGGGCGATGAAGGCCGTCTGATTCGGCTCGGGATTGGTCATGCCCATATAGGCCAGACCGATCATCGCCATACCGGCAATGGCGTGGCAGATGCCCAACAAGCGCTGGGGCTGAATGTACTTGTCAGCAACAATACCCATCAGCGTGGGCATGAAAATCGACACGATACCCTGGATGGCATAGAACCATGCAATTACAGAGCCCATGCCGGCATGTCCCAGATAGTTGCCCATGCAGGTCAGGTAAGCGCCCCACACGGCAAACTCCAGGAAATTCATTACAATGAGTCTTAACTTTAAATTCTTCATAAGATATCTAGTTTAAAATTGTTTAATCTGCTTTAATCTGCAAAGATAATAAAAAACGGCGATTATTCGCCGCTTTGTTGCGCATTAGTTTTCTGAGCGATGATTTTTTGGATTTTGGCGGCGCGCTCATACTCCTCCTTGTCCACATAATGCTGCATACGGCGCTCCAGCTTCTCAACCGGCAAATCCTCGAGACGAACGGGCTTGTGCGGCTTGTAATTGCCGTCGCGGCGCCATTCATAGCTGGTGAGCTCCATCACGTCAGGCGTGGTAAATATCGGTGCCCCGGTACGCAGGGCGATGGCGATGGCATCGCTCGTGCGAGAGTCCACATCGACCTCGGTAGTGCCGTTGGTCAAGTGCAGCATCGCGGCAAACACGCCGTCCTTGAAACTGTATATCGTGACGCGACGCACCTCGATGCCGTAGGCATGAAACAAGCTCACAAATAGGTCGTGGGTTAACGGGCGTGACGGCATCACTTGCTCCAGATGCACGGCGATGGACTGTGCCTCGGCGGCACCGACGACGATGGGGATGCGGCGTGCCTGGTCGGGTGTGCTGTCAGCGTTCTCGAGCAGCAGGGCGTAAGCGCCGGGCTGCACCTCGCTACGTGTGATGCCCAGCACATTCAATGCTATCAAATTTTCATTTTCCATATCCAAATGCTTCTAACCGCTTGCAAAAATAGCGAGAATTCCCGACTGTAGCAAGTATTGTAAATAACTTTCGGGATTCAAGCGGCTTTTCATGGCCTTTGGGTGACCAAGCGGTCATAATCCAGCCCGCCATAGATCAGACGTCGGGCGGGACGGTATGCTGGATGCAACACGTTGCGGGTGCTGTCGTTCCATGGGCTGTTGACCATGCCTAGCCATAGCATCATCTGTCCCAGACAATCGCTCATGAACGGCTGGCCAGCGGCACGGGTGAGGGCGTCGGCTCGGTCTTGATGCCGTTGCTTATAAACGGGCGAGCACCACACCAGCAGGGGGATGCCGTTCTCGTAGCGTACCATCTGGGCCGTCTTGTCGGGGTTGTGGTCACGTTCCATAAAGTCCCGGTAATCATACACTTCCTCTCCATGGTCGCTCAACATCACCACTACGGCATCACGATCACGGTAATGGTCGAGGATGCTGGCCAGAACGGCATCGTTGTAAAGTGTGGCACGGGCATAATCCAGCATGATGCCACGGCGGCGGGCATCGATATAAGGGGCAGCGGCGGCAGGCACCTCGTCGGGCGTCCATACCTCCCAATCAGTCGTGTGGGGATAGCGTGAGCCGTAATCGGTGTGCTGGCCCATGAGGTGGAAGATCACAAGCCGTAGCGCGGCGGGCTTCCATTGGCCGTAATAATGCTTCACCAGGTCGCCGTCGAATTCGCAGACGGTGTCATTGACGGCATGATAGACCTGTTGCACTATCTCGGGCGCGAACAGGAACGAATTGAGCGATGCGGCGAACGTTTCACCCACCATGAAGTCGCGTTGATTGTCCCACAGGTCAATCTGCCAGCCAGCGCGCCGCATGACAGCGGGCCACATGGGCAGTTCATGCCACTTCTCGCCATGGCCGATGCTGTTCAGGCTGAGCATGTTCTGAATGGTGACACTGGTCAGGTTATAGGGCGCGATGGCGTCGGTGAAGACGGTGAGCAGGCCCTTGTCACGCTCGGCGGCCATCAACGGGGACGTCTCCAGGGGATATCCATACAGGCTCGAATGCCTCTTGTTGTAGCTCTCGCCGATGACAAGCACCATTTCCAGCGAGTCGGCTTCGCAAGTCGCTTGGCCCGTTGTCGCCTCTTTTACAGCGAGTTCGACGGCCTTGTGGGTCTCTTGGCGCTGGAATTTCAGCGTCAACAGCGAGGAGTGAAGGGTGGAAATGACGTCGGTGCTGTGATAGCGCGTCTCGGCAATTTCCAGGTCGTATAACGAGTGATAGGGCATTACCAGTTTATGGCCCAACCACAAGCCTTGCAGGAGCAGTGCAGCCAGTGTGACGGCAGTCAGGATGGTTGGTACTGGGCGAGAGAGGAATGAAGCGACCGAACGGCGCTTAGCCTCGGCGATGAGTACACACAGCAGGGTGAAACCGGCAATCATCAGGGCCCGAACGGTGCCTGGAGCGACTATCCAGGTGCGAAGGAACTCACTGCTCTCACCACGATTGGTCTCGGCGAGCAGCTGCAGTACTTCGGGCGTGTAGGACGTGTGGAAATTGCGCATCAGGAACAATGCCACCACCCACTGAACAAACAACAGGACGTAAATCAGCGTTTTGATTAGCCTGCGGTGGGGCAGTTTTGTGACCAACCACACGATCAGTGTGGCTACAACGGCTACCACGCTCATGTTGCACACCATTCCCACAAACACACCCGCAGGCAACTCATGGAACCATCGCCAGTGGTACTCCAGGCTCTGCCATGACACGGGAACGAGTGTCAGCAGCATGGTGAGCCACAACGGCCACTCCTGGACCACGGGCCGCACCAGGGCGCGCAGTGTTGACAGGAATCTGTTGTCGTTTGTGCTGGCTTTCATTGCGTGGAGATAGTAAAAGTAAACGGTTAATTGGTGATGATGCCGCTGCCGTAGCACAACTCGCCACGGGCGTCATAGATGACGGCAAACTGCCCCGGGGCGATGCCCTGCACGTCCTCTTCGCTCTCGATAACCCATTGGCGGTCTTCGATATGCTTGAACTTACCGCGCATGATGTTGGGCGTGTGGCGGTTCTTGAACATAATGTCGATGGGGCCGTCCTGTCCTTCCCACGGGTTGCCCGAGATGAAGTGCATCTCGTCGAGCCGCAGTGTGCGGCCGTACTGCTTGGCGGTGCCATAGCCGTTGGAGACGTAGATGACATTCTCCTTGACGTTCTTGCGCACCACATACCACGGACCGCCGCTCAGGCCGAGGCCCTTGCGCTGGCCGATGGTGTGGAACCAATAGCCGCGGTGCTCACCAAGTTTTCGGCCCGTCTCCAGTTCGATGATGGGGCCGGGACGCTCACCCAGGTGGCGGCGGATGAAGTCGTTATAGTCAATTTGTCCCAAGAAACAGATGCCCTGGCTGTCGCGGCGGTGCGCGTTGGGCAGGTGGGCGGCCTCGGCGATGCGGCGCACCTCCTCCTTGGGCATGTCACCGATGGGGAACATCACGTGAAGCAGTTGGTCGTAAGTAATCTGCGCCAGGAAGTCGGTCTGGTCCTTGACGGGATCGACAGCCGTTGCCAGATATTTCACGCCGTCAATGACGCGTGTGGTGGCATAGTGGCCAGTCGCCGTCATGTCAAAGTCCTTGCCCCACCGCTCCTCAAAGAAGCCGAACTTGATCATGCGGTTGCACATCATGTCGGGGTTGGGCGTGAGGCCGGCCTTGACGGTGCGCAGGGCATATTCCATTACGTGGTCCCAGTATTCCTCGTGTAACGACACGACGTCCAGCGGCAGGCCGTAGCGGTGTGCAATGAGGGTGCACATCTCGATGTCCTCCTCGGCGCTGCAGTCGCCCTCGTCATTATCCATGCCGATGCGGATGTAGAACAGGTGCAGGTCCTCGCCCTGCTCCTTGAGCTGGTGAACGACCACGGCGCTGTCAACGCCCCCCGATATGAGAACGGCAATGCGGCTCATGCCTTATCGATGACGTTCTCGTCGGCCGCACTCTCGGTGAAGTGGGCGGCAATGAAGTAGTCCAGGGATATCTTTCCCGGTCCGGCAAGCAGCATGAATACAAAAATGCCGATAAACATGACGGGATAGCCCGGCTGGAAGTTGAACAACTGGTCGGGAACGGCAGTCTGTGACGACATGATGACGTTCTCGGCAATCAGCATCAGTCCCAGCGGGAACAGCACGGCCAGACGGGTCAGGAAACCCAGCATGATGCACACGGCACACAACAGCTCAATGACCACCAGCACGGTCATCGACGCTTCGGGGCTCATGCCCAGGAAACCCTGAAAGGTGGGCACAATCTGGTCAAAACTCAACATCTGGCGGATGCACAGCTGCAGGAACATGATGCCCGTGAACAGGCGAAGGAACAGGCGGGACAGGTTGCTGTAGGTGTGGCCTGCACTATAAAGAAAGAGGTTCTTGAAAAAACGGGTCATTTCGCTATCGATTGAGTGTTAAATACTAAAAACCGGGATTTACCGCCCTCATCAGTCCCTCGACCGACAGGCTCTTGTTCACAATCACGCGTTCGCTGTTGAGCACATAGCAGCAGGGTAGGGAGCGCAGGTCTAACTGGTCGGACAGGTTCTCGCTGCATCCAACGATCCAATGCTCGCAATAGGCTTGGGCTGTCGTGGCCCACTCCGCGCTGTAGTTGTTCAGACTCAGGCACAGCAGCGTGGCATTGCCCGATTCGAGTAACGCATTCAAGGCAACATCGGTGCTCAGGCGCAGACGGCCAATCGAACTGTCAGTACTGTCGTCAAGGAACAAAATAATGTATGACTCACTCTCGGGAAGCTCGTTCAACCGATGCTTTAAACCATCGGCGCCAATATATTCAAAATCAAGGGTCGAGCCCGTTTGGACCGCGTTGATGCGGGTCAACTGTGAGGCATAGTGGTCGCGCACTTCCTTGGGCAGGCTCTTGTTGGCGGCAATGGGCTTGATAAAGGCCACGTAAACCTCGTCGCTCCAGTACTCGGCACCGGGGCCGTAGAGTGCCCGCTCGGCAACCTCGCCCAGCTTGAGCAGGTTGGATGTGTTGGACTGGGCTTTGTTGACCAGGTCGCGTACCACGCCCATCACAATGTTGCGGTGGGAATAACGGAAGAAATCGACAAAATCGCGAAAGGTGTTTTCAAACGCCTCCATGTCGGTTATTGGTTTGCTGATGTCATAGTTCTCCCAAAAGTGAGAGATGATGTAGTTACAGCGGCTCTCCAGAGTGGAGCAGGTGTCGGGTGCCATCGGGTAGGCGAACAGTGTGCCCGGCAGTTGCTCGGCAAGCTGTTCCTGAGCCGTGAGAGCAAACACAGACACCATCAATGTGCTGATAAAAAACAATATACGTCTCATGTCAAATATCTATGGGCACACTCGGGCCCTCGTTTTAATCGGCTAAATTACTAAAAACTGCTATATTCCACATCGTCAAGTCGCGAAAAACAGTTCGCTACAACTTTTTTTCACATTCAGCGGCTATACCACGGCGAAGATGATGATCAGCTCGGCGATGAGCACGCGCATGAACATGGTCAAAGGATAGACCGTGGCGTAGGCGACGGCGGGGGCGTCATTGCCGGCGGTGGTGTTGGCATATCCCAGTGCGGGCGGGTCGGTTGTAGCGCCAGCCACGAGGCCCATAATGGTGCAGTAGTTCAGACGGAGTTTGCCGCGCGCCACGACGATAGCGATGAGCAGCGGGATGATGGTGATGAGGAAACCGTAGAGCACCCATAGCGCACCATTGGCGCTCAAAATGGTCGAAACGAAGCGGCCGCCGGCGGCAAGACCCACCGAGGCAAGGAACAAGCAGAGGCCCAATTCCCTCAGCATCAGGCTTGCAGCAGTGCTGGTGTAGGTAACGAGGCGAACTTTGTAGCCGTAGCGTCCGATGAGGATAGCCACTATAAGAGGACCGCCGGCGAGGCCCAGTTTCATGGGTACCGACATACCCGGCAGCATGATGGGAATGGATCCCACGAGTATACCCAGGAAAATGCCGATGAACATGGTGAAAAGATTGGGGTGCTCAAGGCGCTTGTAGGAGTCGCCCATGCGCTTGCCCAGTCGATCCACGTCTTCTTCACGGCCAACGACGGTGAGGCGGTCGCCCACCTGCAGCGACAGGTTGGGGCTAGCGAGCAGTTCGACGCCGGCACGGTAAACGCGTGTGACGTTCACCTTGTAGCCCTCGTGCAGGCGGATGGAGCCGATTTTGCGGCCATTAAGCTCGTTATTGGTAATGACGATGCGCTTGCTGACGATGCCTTTAGGCGTGGTCTCGACCTGCCAGTCAAAATCCACGTGCGGCCCGATGATGGCATCGAAGATGTCCTGGTCGTGGGCGCTCATGACGATGCGCAGCACGTCGTCCTTGAGGATGATGGTCTCGCCCTGCGGGATCTCGACGGTGCCGTCGGCGCGTTTCATGCGCGAAATGGTGAAATTACGGTCGATGATATTGTGCAGGCGCGTCACGGGAATGTCGTTGATGAGTTTGTTGGTCACCTGATAGGTGATGACGTGGGGCTTGAGCTGACTGTCCTCTTTCTCACGTTCAATGTCCTCGATTTCCTTGTCCACGTTGATTTTGAACAAGGACTTGAGCAGCACCATCGACAGGATGACGCCGATAACGCCCAATGGATATGCGGCGGCATAGCCCAGCGCCATCGACTCGTTGAGGTCGCTGGCGCGGTCTCCCACCGTCTCGATGAGCGTCTGCTGGGCAGCACCAAGTCCGGGTGTGTTGGTCACGGCGCCGCTCATCACGCCCACCAGGTCGGTGATGGAGATGTTGCCCGCGATGAAGTAGATAGCCAGTGCCACGACCACGTTGAGCCCCACAATGAGCATGGCGATGCCGTTGAGCTGAATGCCCTCTTGCTTGAACGATGAGAAGAAACTGGGACCTACCTGCAAACCGATGGAGAATATGAACAGGATGAGACCGAACTCCTGGATGAACTTGAGTGTGGCAGGGTCAACGTCCACGCCCAGGTGGCTGACAAGAATGCCGCAGAACAAGACAAAGGTGGCGCCCAACGAGATGCCGAAAATTTTGACTTTGCCCAGCAAGACGCCTAAGGCGATGACGATGGCATAGATGAAAAGCGTGTGTGCCACACTGTTGCCGATGAATAATTCAGTTAGCCAGTCCATGTTTTCAGATTTAGTATGTCAGGAGATTTTAATGCCGTTCTCGACGATGTCGAGGATGTCAATCGGGTTGTTGACAATAGCATCGGCATGGTACTCCACCAGTTCCTTCTTGCTGCGGAATCCCCAGGTCACACCCACGGTGTCGATGCAGGCTCGCCGTCCCGCTTCCATGTCCACGCCGCTGTCGCCGATGTACAGCGCATCGCACTTGGCGGCTTTTGCTTTGGCAAGAATTGAAAAAATGACGCTGGGGTCGGGTTTGACGTTCACGCCCTCGCGGTGTCCCTCGATGGCGACGAAGTTGATGTCAGGAAAGTAGTTATTGATGATTTTATCCACCGCTTTCTGGTACTTGTTGCTCGCCACAGCCATCGATACGCCCATGTCACGCAGGTCTTGCAGCAACTCCGGCATGCCGTTGTAGGGCTTGGTGTATTCGATGCAATGTTCGTCATAGTACTCCAGGAAATCGCCCAATACATGGTCTATTGTGTCATCGTCTCGGGCGTCCTCGGGAAGCACACGTGTCATCAACCGGCGCACGCCGTTGCCCACGAAGTAGGGGTAACTGGCCATGCTGTGGGTAGCAAAGCCATTGCGTTCAAGCGCGTAGTTTGCGGCCTGCCCCAGATCCTCGATAGTGTTGAGCAATGTACCGTCCAGGTCAAATATTACCAGCTTTTTCATGTCACATTCATTTTATTGCTGCAAAGGTAGTGCAAGCCGAGCACAGAACAAAAAGAACTTGTTCTTTTTTTTGACGTTAGTTTTGGGTTGAGGGGGCATTTTCCACAATAGTCCCGAATTGCTCGCTCCAGGGAACGAGACTTTGATACGTTGAAATGGCAGAGGACGGGACGTGGAGCGTGCGGTCGCTATACTGCCCCGACGGCAACAGGAAAGCGTCACGCGATGTGTCAACCAGGGTGGCATCGGGGAAGAGGCAAACGACGTCTTTCAGGGCGGGGCAGTTGTTGAAAGCTTTCCGTCCGATAGCCGTCACGCTGTTGGGGACAGTGATGGCATTGAGCAGTAAGCATCCGTCGAAGGCGGCGTAACCGATGGCCTTGACCGACGCCGGTATCACGGTACTGCGGCAGCCTGCAATCAGCGTGCCTGTGGACGTTTCGATAATGGCGTTACAGCCCCCGCGGGAGTCGTAAACCGGATTGCCGCTGGCTACAGTTATACTCGAGAGTGAAGGACATTCCCTGAAGGCTGATTGGCCGATTGCTGTGACTGATTTGGGAATGTTGATGCGGTCAAGGGATATGCAGCCCCTGAAAGCGGCTGTCCCGATGGACTTGACGGTGTTCGGCAGGTTGATTTCCTTGAGCAGGGTGCAGCCAAAGAACTCATAGTCGCCGATCGAAGCCACTGATTTGGGAAGGCTTATGCTCTCCAATGAGCTGCATCCGCCAAAGGCCGCCTGCCCGATGGCCGTGACCGAATTGGGGATGTTGAGGACAGTGAGAGCCGAACATCCGTTGAATGCCGCGTCACCGATGCTGGTCACAGTGCCCGGAATGGTGATGCTGGACAGGGAGGTGCATCCCGTGAACGCGTAATGACCGATGGCCGTGACCGATTTGGGAATATTGGCTCTAGTGAGCATGAAGCACCCGCTGAAGGCATTGTCGCCGATTGCCATGACCGTTGCGGGAATGACCGTGTTCATGCAGCCGGCTATCAGCTTGCCGGTCGCTGTCTCGATGATGGCGTTGCAGCTGTCGCGGGAGTCATAGGCGGGATTACCGCTCTCCACACTCATGCCGCCGATGGCAGGGCATCGCTCAAAGGCGAAGCCGCCGATTGACTCTACCGAGGAAGGAATATCTACCCGGTTGAGCGCCGCACATTCAAAGAATGCTGAAGCGCCGATGCTGGTGAGACCTGCAGGAAAGACCACGCTGCGCAAGGAGGAACACCCCCTGAAGGCATAGTCGCCCACAGCGGTCACACCGATGGGGATATCAACACTGGTGAGCGTTGAGCATCCCGAAAAGGCATAATCGCCTATCGTGGCCACGGTAGACGGGATGACGGTGTTCCGGCACCCCGCAATCAGCGTGCTGTCGCCCGTCTCGATGATGGCGTTGCACTCGTCGCGTGAATCATATCTGGGGTTGCCGATAGCCACACTCATGCTGGTGAGTGAGGGACAATACTCAAAGGCCGATTCTCCAATGCTCCTTACGCTGGCCGGGATATGGATCTGCCTGAGTGATGTGCAGCCGTAGAAGGCTTGATATCCGATCGTGGTGACCGAATTGGGGATATTCACACCAACGAGTGACGAGCATCGGTAAAAGGCTTCAAAGCCTATTTTGGTGACTGAATTCGGGATATGGATGCTGGTGAGGTCTGTGCAGGCATAGAATGCCCAATCGTCAATGGCGGTTACGCCGACTGGGATGACGGTGCTCTTGCAGCCGACAATCAGCCTTCCGTTTGCCGTCGTGATGATGGCGTTGCAGCTGTCGCGGGAGTCATAGACAGGGTTGGCGCTGTCAACGTTTATGGCCGAGAGCGATGAACAGTTGCTGAATGATGCGGCACCGATCTCTGCAACCGTTCTGGGAATGCTGACGCTGCTGATTGATGTGCATCCTGAAAACGCAAACGAACTGATTACCGATACCGAATCAGGTATCACAAGATCCGTAATTTCCTCTCCCTCCAGGAACAGGCGGTGAGCGTGATAGCAGGGATTGGCCGTCTCGGACTCGAAGTCGATGCCGCACCAGCGGTTCAAATCGCTGACAGCCACGCTGTCCAGTGCCGTACATCCTGCGAAAGCATGTTCACCGATTGCCGTGACCGTGCGGGGTATAGAGACACTCGTGAGATCGGAGCAATCACGAAACGCAGCCCGGTCAATGGCGGTGACCGGGTAAACTATGCCATTGTGTGAGATGGTTTCAGGAATGACCACATCACCGATATAGGGATACTTGCCACTGATGACGACGGCGCGGCAACTGTCGATGCGATAGTAGATATTGTCCTGCTCTACAACATGAGCTACGGTAGTCAAGGCTATAAGCAGGGCTGCCAGCGTCACACCTATTCTAATCTTATGATTCATCATAATAGACGTGCATTGAAAACAACACATTTACTGGGCAAAAATAACTCAAAAAGACCATTCGGGCAACGGTTACGGGCTAAAATTGTGAGATGTGTACACCGGGGGCGGAAATGTAATCGTTTGCGTTGTTTTTTGCGGAGTGCGACGGAATTAACTATTAATAATGTGGAATGGAATTACTAATTTTGGGGTCGCAAAAGCGAAAGAGGCTTTTTTGACTATTTCATCTGAATTACCAAAACAAATCATAACTATTAAACAAATGAATATGAAAAAGACGATTACTCTGTTTTTCGCGCTATTGGTGTCGTTGTTGACGCTTCAAGCCGGTGCCGCGATGTATATTATTGGTGACGGGCCCTTTGGGGGCTGGAGCCCTAATGGCGGTGTTACAATGACCGGTAGTGCCAACGGAACCTACACTTACACAGCGACGATCACAGGCAAGGTGTACTTTGTCTTTGCCGATGGGCGTTCTACGGATTGGGACACTTTCAACAGCGATTACCGCTACGGTCCGACGACGACCAACCAGTTGGTGGACATCGACACGTGGATTACCACCCAGAAGGCCGGTGACCACGGTGCCTATTACTTTACCGGCAACGGCTCGGAATATGTTTTCAAGTTTGACACGATCAACAAGCGTTTCAGGGTTGAAGGTGACATCGATGAGCCTGTTAATCCCATCACTGGTGAGCTCTATGTCCTGGGCGAGGCCGAGGGCAATACCTGGAATCCCAGTGTGGGCGTGCAAATGAACACGACCGACGGCAACGTGTTTACCGCAACAGTGACTTTCAACGGCGAGAACAGCGAGGAGGACGCCGATGTCAGCTATTTCTCCTTCACGACCAAACTTGCCGAGGACAGTACCGACTGGGCCGGAATCGAGCCTTACCGCTTCACCGCATTGAGCGAGGGCAACTTCTGGGTCACTTCGGCCATGCTGGGTCACACGATTCCCATGAGTGAGCTGGGTGAGAATGTGGATGTGGCCTTCCGCATCCCTGCAGGAACCTATCAGCTGAGTGTGGACGTGAGTGGCCGCACTTGTATCATCACCCGCGAGAGTGGAGGCGGACCGGTGGCCGGCAAGGGCTGGCCGTCGATGTATGGCGGAGTGATGCTGCAAGGCTTCTATTGGGACAGCTACAACGCCACCAAATGGAACACGCTGGCCAGCAAGGCCCAGGAACTGGGACAGTACTTTGACATCGTGTGGGTGCCCAACTCGGGCAGTATCGACGCCAATGGGTCGAGTCAGGCCATGGGTTACATGCCTGTCTATTGGTTGAAACACAACACCTGCTTTGGCACCGAGTCACAGTTGCGCGACATGATCGCCACTTTCCACCATCACAACACCAGTGTGCTGATGGATATGGTCATCAACCACAAGAGCGGCAAATCGAGTTGGGTTGATTTTGCTAATGAAACCGTTACGGGCCCCATCACCGGTGAGCGGTACAGCATGACATGGTCGCTTGCCGATATCTGCCAGAACGACGAATGTGTCGCACAGGGCTATGCCCCCACGGGCGCCAACGACGAGGGCGAGAACTTTGACGGCAGCCGCGACCTGGACCACACCAGCGCCAATGTTCAGAAGAACGTCAAGACCTACCAGCAGTATCTCATGAAAGAACTGGGATATGACGGCTTCCGCTATGACATGTGCAAGGGCTATGCAGGTTATTACGTGGGCCTGTATAACCAGGCCAGCGAGCCCGCTTTCTCGGTGGGCGAGTACTGGGACGGCAACGCCGAAACGTTGCGCTGGTGGCTGAACGAGACCAAGCAGGACGACCGCATTCAGACCGCCGTGTTTGACTTCGCGTTGAAGTATCCGATGCAGAGCGCTTTTGCCGGCGGAACGTGGAGCGCGTTGAGTAACAAAGGCCTGGCAGCCGATAAGAACTATCAGCGCTATTCGGTTACCTTTGTTGACAACCATGACACCGGCCAAAACACTAATTATGACTGTCTAAAGACCAACGTCATGCCCGCCAACGCCTTCATCCTGACGATGCCTGGCACCCCGTGCATTTTCTACAAGCACTACCTCGTCTATAAAGATGAGATCAACAATTGCATCAAGGCCCGCCGTGCTGCGGGTGTACACAACCAGAGCGACATCCTCTTGGAGGAGGAGAGCAACGGCGGCTATGTGCTCGTGACCGAAGGTACGCGCGGTAACCTGTATCTGCAGGTGGGTGGTGCTGTGTTCAACGGCACCCCTTACGGATATGAACTCGTGCAGGGTGGTGAAGGTTATAACCTGTACATCACCTACGGCATCGACTGGAAGCATGTGAGCAAGGACGGCAGCATCCTGGGCCATCCCGTGGTTAGCAAGGCCGCCGGCAACTATGTGGGCAGTGTGCGTCTTAACGTGGCTCCCAGCGCCACAGGCACGACGCTCGTCTATACCCTTGACGGCAGTGAGCCCACGACGACCAGCGCCACGATCACGTCCTCGACCCCGATGACCTTTACCGAGAACACTGTCCTCAAAGTGGGTATCCTCCATGGCGACCAGGTCGAGAATATCGAGACCTACGTATATACCATCACCGAGGCTCCTACCACCGGTATCAATGTCTATGTCAAGACTTCAATGAGCAATGCCTATATCTGGGCATGGAGCGGTGATGATTACCTGACGGGCGACAACTGGCCCGGCAAGAAAATCAGCACGCTGGACAAGGTGACTGTAAACGACATCGAATGGTATTGCCTGCATGCTGATGAGAGCGAGGTGAGCTTCATCTTCAGTAACGGCCAATTTGGCTTTGAGAATCAGACAACTGCCATTACCGTGACCCGTGACTCCTATTTCATCTATCCCAACAGTGAGTTGTCAACCTACAAATATACTGCAGCCGACACCTATATCGACGTGACCGAGAAGTATGGCGGTGCAGGCAGTGCAACCTTCCAGAAGGTCTATGTCCTGGGCAACATCAACTCTACCGGTTGGGCTCCCAACAACGGCATCGAGATGACCACGACCAATGGCGAGAAATATACCGCCACCATCGACTTTGTGGATCCCTACGGCGGCTACAGCTATTTCAGCTTCTCGACTGCGCTGGCCAGTTCATGGGATGCGATTGCAGGCAACCGCATGGGTGCCACGAGCAACAATTTCCTCATCAATGAAGCCCGCCTGGGCACTCCGCTCACTGTAGTGGCAGGCCAGAATTCCTTCAGGATTCCCACTGGCAAGTACAATCTGACGTTGTATCTCGAAGGCGGCACCTTGATTGTGGAGAGATGGACTGAGCCCATTACGGTTGTGCGTGGTGATGTAAACGAGGACACCAGTGTGAACATCAGCGACGTGACCGCGTTGATCGACTATCTGTTGAGTGGCAATGCCGCGGAAATCAGCCTCGACAATGCTGATTGTAATGAGGATGGCAGCGTCAACATCAGTGACGTGACCACGTTGATCGACTACCTGCTGTCCGGCAACTGGTAATTTCCCTCAGGAAACAGAAAAACGCTCATCTCGAAGACGGTGGGCGTTTTTTTTGTTGCCAGGGTGGGGGAAAAGTGTTACCTTTGCGCAAAGGAACATGGAGAAGCAGTACGAGAATATCATCATCGGCATCGACCCGGGCACCAATGTCATGGGTTATGCCCTGCTTGGCGTGAACGGCAAGAAGCCCGAACTCATCGTCATGGGCGTGCTGCAGCTCAGCCGCATGGAGGACCATTACATGAGGCTGCGGCACATCTATGAACGCGTGAGCGGCGTCATCGCTGAGTATCTGCCCGACGAGATGGCCATCGAAGCGCCGTTCTACGGCAAGAATGTGCAGTCGATGCTCAAGCTGGGCCGCGCCCAGGGCGTGGCGATGGTTGCCGCCCTCAACCGCGAGATTCCCATTACCGAATACGAGCCCCGCAAAATCAAGATGGCCATAACCGGCAATGGTGCTGCCAGCAAGGAACAGGTGGCGATGATGCTGCAGCGCACGCTAGGCATTGACGAGTCCCGGATGCCCGCCCTGCTTGATGCCACCGACGCGCTGGCCGCTGCCCTGTGCCACTTCTATGAGCGCAGCAAGCCCTTCAGCACCAAGGGCAGCAAATCCTGGAAAACCTTCATCGCCCAGCATCCTGACCGCGTAAAAAAATGAATAGGCACTAAACAAAGTCAGCATCCGCCCTCGTGAACTCGAGCGCGGATGCCTCTCTAATCTCTACACAGCGAGCGATTGGACGAGCCCTTTGTCACCGTCAACAACGTGACCGGAGACATGGGCATAAAACAGGCGCAGGACGAGTACCAGCGCCTCATGAATAATAAATCACCGAAATCTAAGAGAGAATAGAAGAATGCAATCATGGTATTTTTATCGGCTTTTTGGGCTCAAAACAATGCCGAATTAACTGCATTTTCCCCATAATGAATATTTTGTTTTTTATATGTTTGAATTTCAGTTATTTACAAAATGCAAAATGAACTCAAAAAACTACCGAATTTCTTGTGCGAAACAACCATAAGCAGTAACTTTGTAAAATAATACTTTGGGGACAAACTTTAACTGTTACTGAGATGAAAACAACTATTGGTATTGCTTTCTTCAAGTGGAGAATAATATCGTTGCTTATAATATGTTTATCGGTTTTCTTGCCAGTTGTGGCACAAACCGACAGCACCCGATGGACATTTTCTCAAGGTCAATGGAGAGCTCTAATCAATTTGAATGCCTATGACATTGCCTGGTCCTATTTACCCAACATTAAGACAACCGACGTATCGTCATTTGGTATTTTGAACATTGGCACTGGAGTTGAGATGGCTTATCGTGACAATCGCACACTGCGATTGATGGCACATGTGGGAATAATTGGCAATAATCAGTTCTCTATTGCTGAAACTTTCCCTCCATACCCGCCAACGCGTATAGTCTTGAACTCAACTATATCGCTGGTACACATGTGGTATGCCAAGCGATGGGTGCTGGGAGTGGGTCCATCGTTTGAGCGGAGAAGAGTTAGCTTTGACGTAGAAGACAGCGACAGCTCACCAAAATACGGCACACAAGATTTCCGTTCTATTCACTATGCATTAGGCCCACTTATGACGGCAGGTTGGCGAGCCACTAGTACCACCTATTTGGGAATCGAGTATTCACCACGCATCGTTGTGGGTTCAAATTTCAATTACGATGATAATACTTCAGCTCCTACTGTATCCACTTCCAACGGCCACTTTGACCACCAACTCTCATTCGTGGTGCGCATGAGCATTAACCTTACCAAACATTGATTGTCCAGGAGAGTAAAGACTTGAAAGAGATCATCGCCCGTCTCAACGAGCGATTGGACGAGCCCTTCGTCATCGTCAACACCGTGACGGGCGACATGGGCATAAAACAGGCGCAGGACGAGTACCAGCGCCTCATGAACAATAAATCACCGAAATCTAAAAGAAAATGAGTGTTTAGCGAAATATTCGCTATCTTTCCTGCGTTTAATATAAATCGGAGTTTAATCGTTCGGGCATGAAAAATATTGTAATTAGTCGCCCCTCAAAAAGTTATAACTATTTGATTATTAACATATTATAACGATAATATCTTTGATATATCTGCCGGTTTTTGTTACTTTGCATCAAAAAACTGGCAGATTTTTATGATTAAGAAGAGAGTCAACCGC